>NZ_JBHSNM010000003.1:0-326683 GCF_042655745.1 Lysobacter yangpyeongensis
ACGGCGACGGGAATGACGATCTGCTGTGGCGCTCCCTCGCGGGGGATAACAAGATCTGGTATCGCGGCAACGGGGCCACCAGTCGCGTGCTGACGGCAATGGCAAGCGACTGGATTGTCGCCGCGGTGGGCGACTATTCGGCGGACGGCGCCGACGACATCCTGTGGCGTCGTGCCAATGGCGGCAACGTGGTCTGGAACAATTCCAACTCCGCGACGCGCTACAACCTGACATTCGAAACCGGAGCGGGCTGGTTCATTCGGCCGTGATTGCCCCGCGCCGCGCGGCTGCTAGCCGCGCGGCGCAGTTCCGATCGGAAGAGTTTGCGCGCGCTCGGGAAACGAATCCGGATCGAGCATCGGGTAGCCGAATAACTCGAAATCGCGCCGATAGGTCGCATTCACCGCGAAGATCGTCCTGCGGTCGAAATGGGGCAGGTATTTCGGCTCCGCACTGCACAATCCCTGGCGGACGTTCTCGTCAGGGGCTTTTTCCAGCGGAAGCCTCAGGCGGGATGCCAGTGTCGCGATATCCTGGGCGAGGTTCTCGGCCCGGCCGACGAAGTCCATGGCCAGCTTGCCGCCTGCGTCGACGGTGAATGCGCTCATTGGGCAGAAGCAGATCCACTGCCAGTCGTTCTCCAGGTCGGCCTTCAGGGCGTACTCGTTGAAATACGTTGAAAAATCATCGCCGATCTCGTCGAACAGAGGCTTTTTCGCGCGTATCCAGCGCGGGTAGGTCTCGGCTGCGTATCGGTCCTGGAGATATCCGGAATAGATCCGGTCGTACGGATTCCTGACGAATGCGAACTTGAAGTAGTCAGGAAACAGCGGGGCGTGCTCCGAGCGCAGGAAGGCCGCAATGGTCACGTGCTGCTGGTACTTCGATACCGGCCAGCCGATGTCGGCGAACGGCGCCAGCGATTGCCTCAGCGTCGCTGACGCCGTTTTGGGAATCACGAAGTGCAGGAACCTGTGCCGGTGGGAAATGACCATGCTTACAGGTTCTGGTAATTCGGCCCCGAGCCGCCTTCCGGCGTGACCCAGGTGATGATTTCGTACGGATCCTTGATGTCGCAGGTCTTGCAGTGCACGCAGTTGGCGGCGTTGATCTGCAGGCGCTTGCCCGCGGCATCGTCGACGATCTCGTACACGCCGGCCGGACAGAAGCGCGTGCACGGATTGCCGTATTCCTCCGCGCAGCGGGTCACGCAGATGCTGGTGTCGGCGACATGCAGGTGCACCGGCTGGTCTTCGTCGTGCTCGGTGGCGGCGAAATACACGCCGGCCAGTCGATCGCGCGGGGCGAGGCTGCGCTCGACGTAATCGCGCTTGGGCTGCTCATGCTCGCCGAGCTTGTCGAGCGAGCACCAGTCCGCCTTGTTCTTCAGCGTCCAGGGCGAGAGTCCCATGGTGACGGTTTCCCAGGCCGCGTTCAGCAGGCCGAACCACAGGCCGCGCTTGAAGCCCGGCTTGATGTTGCGGACCTTCTTCAGCTCGGCCATCGCGTCCGAGGCACGCAGCTTCGCGTCGAATCCGTCCGGAGCCAGTTGCGTCGCCGCCAGGTGTTCGGCGGCGAGCATGCCCGAGCGGATGGCCTGGTGCGTGCCCTTGATCTTGGGCACGTTGAGCAGGCCCGCGGTGTCGCCGATCAGCAGCGCGCCGGGCATCTCCACCTTGGGTAGCGACTGCCAGCCGCCGGTGACGATCGCGCGCGCGCCGGCGGAGACGATGCTGCCGCCCTCGAGCAGCGGCTTCACCATCGGATGGTTCTTCCATTGCTGGAAGGCTTCCCACGGCTTGTATTCCGGATCCCGGTAGTCGAGCCCGCTGATGTAACCCAGCGCGATGCGGCCCTTGTCCAGGTGGTAGAGGAAGCTGCCGCCGTACGTCTTGTTGTCGGCGGGCCAGCCCAGGGTGTGCACGACCTTGCCCGGCGACACGCGATCTTCGGGTACCTGCCAGAGTTCCTTGATGCCGATCGAGTAGCCCTGCGGATCGCAGTCGGCGTCGAGCTTGAACTTGCCGATCAGGCGCTTGGTCAGGTGGCCGCGCGCGCCTTCGGCGAGCACCGTGACCTTGGCGCGGATATCGATGCCGGCGGTGTAGCCGGGCTTGTGCGAGCCGTCCTTCGCCACGCCCATGTCGCCGATGCGCACGCCGACGACCCGTCCGCTTTCGTCGTGCAGGGTCTCGGCGGCGGCGAAGCCGGGATAGATCTCGACGCCGAGCGCCTCGGCCTGCGGCGCCAGCCACGCGCACAGCGCGCCGAGGCTGACGATGAAGTTGCCGTGGTTGTGCATCTGCGGCGGCACCGGCAGCTTGCGGCCGCCGGTCTTGTTCAGCATCCAGAACTCGTCCTTCGCGACCGGCACGCAGATCGGCGGCGGATTGTCGCGCCAGCCCGGGAGCAGGGCATCCAGCGGGCCCGGTTCGATCACCGCGCCCGACAGGATGTGCGCGCCGATGGTGGAGGCCTTCTCGATCACGCAGACCGAGATCTCCGGGTTGAGCTGCTTGAGCCGGATGGCGAAGGCAAGCCCGGCCGGACCGGCGCCGACGGTGACGACGTCGTATTCCATGACATCGCGTTCAATTTCGGGGGCGTCGGTCATTGGTGGCTCCGCGGAGGGGCGTGGCTGTGAATCCGGCAATTTTCGCGGCTCCGGCCGGGCCGGGCAAATCGCGGCCCCAAAGCGCGTGCTAGCGTCGATCCATGCCGCTGCAGCCGCTGCCCCTTGTCGATGCGGAAATCGCCCTCGATCCAGCCTGGCTGGAAGCGACGGGGGCCGACAGGCTGCTGCTCGAATTGCGCGACCGCGTCCCCTGGGAAGCCCACCGCATCCGCCTGTTCGGTCGCGAACATGCGTCGCCGCGGCTGAGCTGCTGGATCGGCGATCCGGGTACGGCGTACCGCTACTCCGGCACCTTGTTCGAACCGCGGCCGTGGCCCGCGCTGTTGCGGCCTTTGCGCGATCGCCTGCAGAACGAAACGGGCGTCGGCTTCAACAGCGTGCTTGCCAATCTCTACCGCGACGGCCACGACTGCATGGGCTGGCACAGCGACGACGAACCGGAATTGGGCGCGTCGCCGGTCATCGCATCCGTCAGCCTCGGCGCGGCGCGGCGTTTCGTGCTCAAGCATCGGCAGACGCAGCAGAAGCTGGCGATCGCACTGCCGCACGGCAGCCTGCTGCTGATGGCAGGCGCCACGCAGCGCCACTACCGCCATGCGCTGCCGCGTACGACCAGGCCGGTGGGTCCGCGCATCAACCTGACCTTCCGGCAGATCCACCCGGCGTAGCCACCGGTTGCCGATCGGGTGGATGCCGCGCGGGCGCCCGACCCCCGCGCGCTACGGGCCGTTACCGCAATTCAAGGATCGACGCAAGTTCAATGCGTCGAGCGTTCGTGCTGTTCGCCAGTGGCCAGCGTCCAGCCCGCGAGTTCGCCGGTCACGGCAGTCAGCGCCTGGTCGAACGCCGCCACCACGTCCGCCACCGCGGTCGTCGCCGCCGGTTGCGTCTGCAGGAACGTGCGCGAACCAGCGAGCTGCTGGTCCTTCACATGCAGCAGCTTGGCGGTGACCTCGATCGTGGCCGACGGTACGGCGCCACCGGCGTAGTCGGATTCGAAGCGGCGCACATCGAGCATCAGGCGATAGTCCGCGGCGAATCCGCTGCCCTGGCGCGCGACGACGGCGATGCGGCCGGAATCCTCCAGCGCATGCAGCACGCCGTCCTCCAGCATGTCGCCGGGCGACTTCGCCCACTGCGCATCCTTGTAGACCTGCACTTCGTTAGGGGCGGGACGGACCAAGATGCGCAGGCTGTCGGCGGTGCGCGCCCCGGTGGTGCGGCCCATCGCCAGCTGCCAGTGCACCTGCGGCCAGCCCTGCGCGTCGATGCGATGGACTTCCGGTGCGTAGATCGAAGTTGGGTGCCGGGAACCGCCGAGCAGGGAAGTGCAGCCCGACAGCAGCATCGGGACCAGCAGGCCCCAGGCGGCGATGCGTAGCGATGCGGTGGACATGCGGCGCGGTTCCCTCTTCATTTCGGCTCGAACTCCTTCGGTGCATCGCGGCCCAGCAGGTACTGCGTGGGACCGTTGTCGAGGCGGTCGCTGATGCGGCGCAATTCGCGCAACAGCCCGCGCAGTTCGGCCAGGGTCGGCCCCAGCTGGCCCAGGCCGTCGTTGGCGAAGCTGCTGATCGCCGCGCGATTGTCGGTGACGATGCCGTTGACGCCGGATGCCGCCGAATCGAGCTTCGCGAGCGTGCCGTCCAGCCGGGCAATCAGGCCGGGCAGCTTCTGCACGAGTTCGCGGTCGATGTCGCTCACGGCCGTGTTGGTGGTGGCGAGCGTTTTCTCCAGCTGCTCGCTGGAACGGCGCGCGCTGACGATCATCGCGCGGATGTCCTCGCGCTGGTCGCCGATCGCGCCGGTCATCGCCTCGATGTTGGCCAGCGAGTTGGAGATGCGCTTGATGTTCTGCTCGCTCAACAACTCGTCCATCCGCGCGACCAGCTTGTTGGCGGTGTCGGCGATGTTCTGCAGCGCGGAGGCTTCGGTCCTGATGACCGGGATCTCGCGGTGGTCGACATCGGCCAGCAGCGCCGCTTCGGGGCTGCCGCCGGTGAGCTGGATGATCGGTGGCGCGGTAAGGCTGGGCGTGGAGATCTTCGCGCGGGTGTCGGTCTTCACCGGCGTGCGCGCCTGGATGCGGATGGTGGCCAGCACGCGGCGCGGGTCGTCGGGAGACAGGCGCAGCGATTCGATCGTGCCCACCGAGATGCCGTTGTAGAGCACGGGGCTGCCTTCGCTCAGGCCGGTCACCGGCTCCTCGAAGATCACCGCGTACTGCATCCAGTCCTTCTCGGACGAATACTTCGCGGCCCACAGCGCGAACAGCAGCAGGAACAGCGTCACCAGGATGGTGAAGGCGCCGATCAGGACGTAGTTGGCCTTGGTTTCCATGGTCAGAGCCGGGAATCGGGAACGGGGAGTCGGGAATGGCCGATCTTCACGACATGCATGGCGCAGCAACGCCCGCGCCGACGGTGGCAGGTTACCGGTGAAGAGATTGCAGGGCAGCGGATGGTTTTCAACGATTCCCCACTCCCGATTCCCGATTCCCGGCTTTCCGGGCCGCGCGCGCGCGCGGGCCGTGGAAGTATTCCTGTACCCAGGCGTGATCGTAACGCTCCACCTCCGCCATCGGCGCGCACACGACGACCTTGCGGTCGGCGAGCACGGCGACGCGGTCGCAGATGGCGTAGAGCGTGTCGAGGTCGTGGGTGATCAGGAATACGGTCAGGCCCAGCGCCTGCTGCAGCGTGCGGATCAGATGGTCGAAGGCCGCCGCACCGATCGGATCCAGCCCGGCGGTGGGCTCGTCGAGGAACAGCAGCGGCGGATCCAGCGCCAGCGCGCGCGCCAGGCCCGCGCGCTTGCGCATGCCGCCGGAGAGCTGCGAGGGCAGCTTGTTGACCGCATCGGCGGGAAGGCCGGCGAGTTTCACCTTCAGCAGCGCCAGTTCGTAGCGCAGCGAATCGGGCAACTCGCGGTGGTATTCCTTCAGCGGCACCTGCACGTTCTCGCCGACCGTGAGCGAGGAGAACAGCGCGCCGTCCTGGAACAGCACGCCGGTGTTGCGCTCGATCTCGCGGTGCGCATCGGCGGTCTTGCTGCGCGCGTCCATGCCCAGCACTTCGATCTCGCCGGCATCGGGTTCGCGCAGCCCCAGGATCGAGCGCATCAGCACCGATTTGCCCGTCCCCGAACCGCCCACCACGCCGAGGATTTCGCCCGGCTGCACATCGAGATCGAGTCCGTCGTGCACGACCTGCTCGCCGAAGCGGTTGACCAGGCCGCGCACGCGGATGATGGGGGAGCCGGGATTCGGGATTCGTGATTCGTGATTCGAACCGGCAGGCGCCGTCCCCGCCGATCCGGCAGCGGCCCCGACTCCGTCGATTTTCGGATCCCGAATCACAATGCGAACGCCCTTGCCTTTTTCCTTGAATGAATCCCGAATCCCGACTAGTAGCCCATCTGCATGAACCAGATCGCCGCCATCGCGTCGAGCACGATCACCAGCGAGATCGTCTGCACCACGCTCGAGGTGGTGCGTTCGCCGACCGATTCGGCCGAGCCTTCGACCTGCAGCCCTTCCAGGCAACCGATCAGTGCAATCACCAGCGCGAAGAACGGCGCTTTCACCAGGCCGACGACGAAATGCCGGAGTTCCATGGTGTCGTGCATGCGCGCCAGGTATTGCGGGGGCGGAATGTCGAGTCCGTAGGCACCGACAGTCAGGCCGCCCAGCAAACCGAAGATCATCGCGATGAAGGTCAGCAGCGGCAGCATCACCAGCAGCGCCAGCACGCGCGGGATTACCAGCAGGTCGATGGGATCCAGGCCCAGCGTGCGGATCGCGTCGACTTCCTCGCGACTCTTCATCGCGCCGATCTGCGCGGTGAAGGCGCTGGCGGTGCGTCCGGCGAGGATGATCGCGGTGAGCAATACGCCGAATTCGCGCAGGAAGGCGATGCTCACCAGTTCGACGACATAGATCGTCGCGCCGAAGTCGCGCAGGATGTTGGAACCCAGGAACGCGATCACCGCGCCCACCAGGTAGGACAGCAGCGCCACCAGCGGCACCGCATCGAGGCCGACCTGCTCCATGTGGTGCACGGTGGCGGTGGGGCGGAAGCGCGAGGGTTCCTTGAAGGTGCGCACCAGCTTCACCAGCGTCTCGCCGAAGAAGCCGATCAGCGCCCGCACCTCGCCGGCATTGTCGCTGACCGCGTAGCCCAGGCGCGCGAGCGCGGCCGCGATGCCGTATTCGCGCTTCCTGCGCGGGCGGTCGTCGGCGACGTCCTCGATGGCCGCGACGAGGTTGCGGTGCTGGTCGCGGAACGCGATGCGGTCGAAGTCGAAGCCGCGGCGGCGCGAGAAGCGCAGCAGTTGCAGTACGCCCAGGGAGTCCAGCCGATCGATCCCGGTGGCGTCGACGGCGGCGATGTCGCGCGGTGCGCCCGACAGCGCCGCGCTGATGCCTTCCGAGTGCTCGAGCGTCCATGGCCCGCTGAGCCGCAGGTGCGACGGACTGCCTTCGGCGACGAGCTGCGGTCGGGGCATGGTCGGGGCGATCATGGCGTGAGGCAGGATACAGGCGCGGGCGCCGGAATGGTCCACGACGCGCGTGGCCGCGGCGTGCAGGCCATGTACGCACACGGGCGGATGCGGCATGGCGGGTGCCTCTTGCCGCCGCGGCGTGCGATGCTTCGCGCACTCCGCAACGGTTCGCATCCTTGACCGCATCGATGGTGTCCTTCGCGTCCATCAGCTTCGCCGACCGCGTCGCCTTCCTCGTCGAACTGGCCGAGCGGCTGCACCTGTACGGCACGACCGCGCAGCGCCTGGAAGGGGCGATCACCGCCGTGTCGCGCCAGCTCCACGTCGCCTGCGAGCCTTGGTCGAACCCCACCGGCATGATCCTGACCTTCAGCGATCCGCAGCGGCCGGAAGGCGAAAGCGAGGTCACCCGCGTGCTGCGCCTGCCGCTGGGCGACACCGATCTCTATCGCCTGGCCGAGACCGATCGCATCGCCGAGGAAGTGATGGCCGGGCGCCTTGGCCTGCGAGATGCGCACGCGTTGATGAGCGCGCTCGACCGGCCGCCCAGCCGACGCAGTCGGATCATGCAGGTGTTCGGCTTCGGCCTGGCTGCGACCGCGATCGCGGGACTGCTGCGCCTGCCGTGGCTGGACATCGTCGTTGCCGGTCTCAACGGCCTGATGATCGGCGCGCTGGTCGACTACTCCGCCGCGCGACCGCGGCTGAAAGAGGCCAGCGACGCGATCGCGGCGATGCTGGCGGCCTTTGTCACGGCGCTGGTCGCGAGCCTGGTCGCGCCGCTCAACCAGAACACGGTGATCATCGCCTCGCTGATCGTGCTGCTGCCTGGCATGTCGCTGACCAACGCGGTCAACGAACTCACCAGCCAGCACCTCGTTTCGGGCACGGCGCGGTTTGCCGGCGCGGTGACCACGGTGCTCAAGCTCACCATCGGTACGGTGATCGCACTGTACGTCGCCGACTTCATCGGCCTGGTGCCGCAGGTGCAGGCATTGCGTCCGCAGCCCGGCTGGGTCGAAGGCTGCTCGTTGCTGCTGGCGACGTTCGCGTTCGCCGTGCTGTTCCGCGCGAACCGGCGCGATTACCTGCGGGTGATGCTCGCCGCCGCGGGCGGCTACCTGATTGCGCGCTACGCCGGCGAGGCGTTCGGCAGCCCGGCGGGCATCTTCCTCGCCGCGCTGCTCATGACCGCGATCGGCAATGCCTACGCGCGCTGGGGGAAGCGGCCGGGCGCGATCATCCGCGTCCCAGGGATCATCATGCTGGTGCCCGGCAGCACCAGCCTGCGCGGGCTGCTGACGATGATCCAGCAGCAGGACACGGTGGTCGGCCAGGATGCGTTGCTGGCGGTCGCCAACATCCTGCTGGCGCTGGTGGCGGGGCTGGTGTTCGGCAATCTGCTGCTGGCGCCGGGGCGGAATCTGTAGTTGCCGGTCATTTCCGCGGAAGCGGGTAGGGCAACGTCTGATTACTGCTGTTCATCGTTTCTGCCCAAGCGGGCCGACGAACGTCTGATTGTCCGGTGTCTCTGTAGTTGCTCGTCATTCCCGCGAAAGCGGGAATCCAGTGCCTTTGCCTTTCGCCTGTTCTGACCTGAAAGGCGGGAACGCAAAACCAAGCCAAGACACTGGATTCCCGCTTTCGCGGGAATGACGAGCGAAAAGCAAACGCCGGCTTGCGCCGGCGCTTTTGACCTCATTCAAACCCGATCAGCGGATCAGGAACTCCTCGATCTTCCTGCCGTTGTCCAGGTACGTCGCCAGCCAGCGCGGCGGCTTGCCACGGCCGGCCCAGGTTTCTGCGCTGTTGGCCGGATTGCGGTACTTCGGCGCGACCTTGCCGAGCTTGTAGCCCTTGGTGGTCTTGCGCGGCTTCGCCGTGCCGGCGGGTTTCGCCGTGGACCGGGTGACGGCTGCGCCGCCGAACAGCTCGGCGATCGTGTAGCCCTCGGCCCTGGCCATGTCGGTGAGCCTGCGTCGCACCGCCGCGATCGGCTTGCGCCGGCTCAGCGTCGACTTGCGCTTCTTCGCCTGGTTGATCAGCGCGTCCAGTTCCTTCGCGGACAGGCCGGTGATGTCGATCGACATGGATCCTCCGTTTGCCGTGGATTTCGAGCCAGCGGCCGATTATGCCGCGCCCAGCCGCGCCAGCAATGCCGCGCGATCCAGGCTTTCCGCCTCGCTGGCGCGGCGATGGCGGTATTCGAACGAACCCGCCGCCAGCCCGCGTTCGGACACCACCACCCGATGCGGAATACCGATCAGCTCGATGTCGGCGAACATCGCGCCCGGGCGCAGGCCGCGATCGTCGAGCACGGTATCGATGCCGGCGGCGTTGAGTTCGCGGTACAGCGCCTCGGCTGCGGTGGCGACGTTCGTGTCGTTCTTCGGATTGATCACGCACACCGCGACCCGCCACGGCGCCATCGCCTCGGGCCAGATGATGCCGTTGGCGTCGTGGTTCTGTTCGATCGCCGCCGCCACAATGCGCGACACGCCGATGCCGTAGCAGCCCATCGCCGGCATCACCGGCTTGCCGCTGGAATCCAGTACGGTGCACTGCATCGCTTCGGAATACCGGCGGCCCAGCGCGAAGACGTGGCCGACCTCGATGCCGCGGGCGAAGCCCAGCGTGCCCTTGCCGTCAGGCGAGGGATCGCCTTCGACGACGTTGCGGATGTCGGCGACGTCGTCGGGCTCGGGCAGGTCGCGGCCCCAGTTGACGCCGGCGAGGTGGACGCCCTTCTCGTTGGCGCCGACGACGAAGTCGGCCATCGCGGCGACGCTGCGGTCGGCGACGATGCGGAGCTTCTGCTTCGGGTTCACCGGGCCGAGGAAGCCGGGTTCGCTGCCCAGGTGCGTATCGATCTCGCCTTCGGTGGCCAGGCGGTATTCGCCCAGGCCCGCCAGCTTGGCCAGCTTGATCTCGTTGACGACGTGATCGCCGCGCACGAGCGCGAGCACGAACTGCGGCTGACCCTCGGCATCCACGCCCATCAGCGCCACCGACTTGACGGTGCGCTGCAGCGGGATGCCCATCAGCGCGGCGACGTCCTCGCAGGTCTTCTGCGTGGGCGTGTCGATCCTGCGCATCGCTTCGGCGGCGGCGGGGCGCGGACCGGGGGGCAGCGCCTCGGCCAGTTCGACATTCGCCGCGTAATCCGATTCGCTCGAGAACGCCAGCGCATCCTCGCCCGAGTCGGCCAGAACGTGGAATTCGTGCGAGGCGGTGCCGCCGATCGCGCCGGTGTCGGCGAACACGGCGCGGAACTTCAGCCCCAGGCGGGTGAAGATGCGGCCGTAGGTGTCGTACATGTTCCGGTATTCGGCGGCGAGCGATTCGTCGTCGACGTGGAAGGAGTACGCGTCCTTCATCAGGAACTCGCGCGCGCGCATCACGCCGAAGCGCGGCCGGATCTCGTCGCGGAACTTCCACTGGACGTTGTAGAAGTTCACCGGCAGCTGCTTGTAGCTGGACAGCTCGTTGCGCGCGTAGTCGGTGATGACTTCCTCGGCGGTGGGGCCGTAGCAGTACTCGGCCTCCTTGCGATCCTTGATCTTGAGCAACTGGCCGCCGAATTTCTGCCAGCGCCCGGTCTCTTCCCACAGCTCCTTCGGCTGGACGGTCGGCATCAGCAGTTCCATCGCGCCGGCGGCGTTCATCTCTTCGCGCACGGCGGTCTCGACCTTGCGCAGCACGCGCAGGCCCAGCGGGCTCCAGGTGTACAGGCCGGCGGCGAGCTTGCGGATCATGCCGGCCTTGAGCATCAGCTTGTGGCTGACGACTTCGGCTTCGGCAGGCGTTTCCTTGACGGTGTGGAGATGGAACTGCGACAGGCGCATCGGTGCGGCTTCAGGCAAATGGAAGCGGGCATTTTGCCATGCGCTGGGGGATGGCACCCCGGGGAGCGCGGAAGTGCCGGCGTCGACGATAGGGCGGTGCTATGGCCCGGGCGAGTCGGGCAGGTCGGCGCGTCGATCGCCGTGCACTTCGATCCCGTCGTATGGCTCGCGCTCGATCCGCTGGTATTTGCGTCCTTTCGGCGGCTGCTCGGTGATGTGCAGGACGCCACTGTCGTCGCGCCAGCGATACAGCCGGGGGCGTGCGGCTTCGGCGGCCGCGGCGGCCTTGCGCTCGTGTTCGATGCGCGCGTGCTCGCGTTCATCGCGCGTCGTCCACCACCAGGCCGCGGCGCCCAGTGCGAGGCCGCAGACGAGGGCCCAACCCAGTCGCATGCGGGGTGCCTCAGGACTTGTCGCAGAAGGCCTTGATCATGCGTTCGTTCTGCTGCACCTGCTGTGCGCGTTCCTCCGCGTCCATGACCTTGTCCGGCTTGCCGTCGCCGTTGGCATCCAGGCCGACCGGCTGGTCGCGCTTGAGCTGGACCAGGTTGGTGCGGGCGGTGACGCAGTTCGGGTCTTCGCTGGCCGACGCCTCTGACGATGTCGCCGGTGCGGGCGGTGCGTCCTTGAGGTGGCGGTTCTGCACGCCCTCGTGCGAGGGCGGCGGCGCGTCGGAGTAGTGCGTGACGCCCTTGGCGTCCTTCCACTGGTAGACGGTGCCGGCCAGGACGGGAAGGGCGACCACCAGGGTGGCGATCGCCAACAGGGTGCGGCTCGTGCGGCTGGGCATGCGAGTGCTCGGATCAGCGGCGGTAACCGATTGCAGCACCCTGCCGGTGCGCAGGCAAGCGTTAAACTCGCGGACATGGACGAATCGCACACCCCGCGCCCCCGCGGCCGCGGCATCTACCTGCTGCCCAACCTGTTCACGACCGGCGGCATGTTCGCGGGGTTCTACGCGATCATCGCCGCGACCCAGGGACGCTTCGAGAACGCCTGCATCGCGATCTTCATCGCCGCGATCCTCGATGGCCTGGACGGGCGCGTGGCGCGCCTGACCAACACGCAGAGCGAGTTCGGCGTCCAGTACGACTCGCTGGCCGACCTGATCAGCTTCGGTCTCGCGCCGGCCCTGGTCATGTACCACTGGGCCCTGGCGGCGACGCGGCTGGACGGCGTGGTGCCGGGCAAGATCGGCTGGATCGCCGCCTTCCTCTACGCCGCCTGCGCGGCGATCCGCCTGGCGCGCTTCAACTCGCAGGTGGGGCAGGTGGACAAGCGCTGGTTCATCGGCCTGGCCAGCCCGGCTTCGGCGGGTCTGGTGGCGAGTTTCGTTTGGACCTGCCACGACAACGGGTATTCGGGCGAGGAACTGCGCTGGTTCGCGCTGGGCGTCACCGTCGCCGCCGCGCTGCTGATGGTGAGCCGCCTGCGTTATTTCAGCTTCAAGGGCAGCGGGCCCCGCAGCGACCGCATGCCGTTCCTGGTGGTGCTCGTCGTGCTGGTGGTGCTCGTGGCCATCGCGATCGATCCGCCGGCTGTGCTGCTCGCGATCGGCGTGCTGTACGCCTTGTCCGGGCCGACCCACGCCCTGTGGCGCCGCATGCGCCGGTTGCCGCCGGAGAGCGCGGCCTGATGGCCACCTCCGGACTGCCGTGGAGCCCCGAGCAGCGCGAATGGTTGCGTGCGTTGGGGCACGAGGTGCTGAGGGCGGGACCGATGGAAGAGATCGCGCCGGCGGAGCCCGCGCGACCGGCGCGCACGGACGCGTCGGTGAAGCTGCGGAACGAGGCCGGAGACGCAAACGCGGCCGCGCGGCGCGCCTCGGTCGGTGCAGCCGCGCCCGCACCCGCCGTGCTGTTGCGCGCACTGGCGCGGGCCGCGGACCGCGACGAGCGCGACCCTGAATTCCTGCAGGCGCTGCCCGACCTCGCGACGCTGCGCGGCAATCCCGCCGCCCGCCGCGATCTGTGGCCGCGCCTGCGCAGCCTGCGCCGTCGGACCCCGCAATGAACGCACGCGTTTCCGATTCGCCGTTGCCGCTGTCGTTGCGCCCGATGCGCGAGAACGACCTGCCCGTGGTGCACATGATCGAGGCGCGGGCCTACGAGTTCCCGTGGACCGTCGGCATCTTCCGCGACTGCCTGCGCGCGGACTACCCGGCGTGGGTGCTGCACGAGGGCGAGCGGATCGCCGGCTACTACCTGATGTCGATCGCGGCCGGCGAAGCGCACGTGCTCAACATCTGCGTCGCGCCGGAACTGCAGGGGCGGGGCCATGGCCGCCGCCTGCTGCATGCGCTGCTGAAACTGGCGCGCAGCCGCAATGTGGCGCGCGTCTTCCTCGAAGTACGGCCGTCCAATGCCAACGCCATCGCGCTCTACCACGACGAAGGCTTCAACGAGATCGGCCGCCGCCCGCGTTATTACCCCGCGAAGGACGGGCGCGAGGATGCGCTGGTGATGGCGATGGAGTTGTTGTCGCCGTAGGGCGGGTCTTGACCCGCCGTCGTGGCGTGTCCGGGCAACAACGCAGGCGGGTCAGGAAACCCGCAAGGCAAAGCGAAGGTCAAAACGGGTCCCGGCTTGCGCTGGGACGACGATGGGGTGAACCGCTCGCTGGGACGACGAGGTGACCGCCTTCGCAAGGAAGACGATGGAAGGCGAACGGCTTATCCCAGCTTCGCCCGCTGCGCCCGCAACGCATCCAGCTGCACGGTCCAGTCGGCCAGGCGCTGACGCTCCTGTTCGACCACCGCGGCCGGCACCTTGTCGGTGAACTTCGCCAGCTTGGCTTCGCTCTTTTCCTTCTCGCCGGCGACGCGCGCGATTTCCTTGTCCAGGCGCACGCGTTCGGCGCCCAGATCGACCAGGCCTTCGAGCGGCACCAGCAGCTTGAGCTCGCCGACCACCGCCGCGGCGCACGCCGGCGCGCTCTTCGCATCGGCGATGAAGTCGATGCGCTCGACCCGGGTGAGGAAGCGCAGCTGCGAGTCGAAGCGGCGCGCGCGCTCGTGGTCGGCGTGCGTGCCTTCGGCCAGCAGCAGGTGCACCTGCTTTGCCGGAGGGACGTTCAACTCGCTGCGCACGCGGCGCAGCGCCGACACCATCGCCTTGAGCCAGTCGATGTCGGCTTCGGCGCCGGCGTAGTCGGCGGTGTCGAAATCGGCCGGCGAGGGGTACGGACGCAGCATCACGGTGGTTTCGGAGATGCCCAGCTTCGGCGCCACCGCCTGCCAGAGCTCCTCGGTCACGAACGGAATCAACGGATGCAGCAGCGCCAGCAACCGCTCCAGCACGTACAACAGCGTGTGGCGTGTGCTGTCGGCCGCCGCGGCGTCGTCGCCGTTGAGCGCCGGCTTGGCGAACTCGACGAACCAGTCGCAGAAGCCGTTCCAGGCGAATTCGTACAGCGCCTGCGACAGCAGGTCGAACCGGTAGGTCGCGAAATGCTCTTCGGCCTCGGCGGCGGTCTTCGCCAGCTGCGCGAGGATCCAGCGCTCGGCGTCGGTGCGCGGCTGCGGCGCGCCGGTGAAGCTCGCCCCTTCGGTGTTCATCAACACGAAGCGCGCGGCGTTCCACAGCTTGTTGCAGAAGTTCTTGTAGCCCTCGGCGCGGCCGAGGTCGAACTTGATGTCGCGGCCGTGCCCGGCCAGCGCGCTGATCGTGAAGCGCAGCGCGTCGGCGCCGAAGGCGGGGATGCCGTCCGGGAATTCCTTGCGCGTGGCCTTGTCGATCTTCTCCGCCATCTTCGGCTGCATCAGGCCGCTGGTGCGCTTGGCGAGCAGCGCGTCCAGCGAGATGCCGTCGATGATGTCGATCGGGTCGAGGATGTTGCCCTTCGACTTCGACATCTTCTGTCCGTGCGCGTCGCGCACCAGACCGGTGATGTAGACGTCCTTGAACGGCACCTGCCCGGTGAAGTGGTCGGTCATGAAGATCATGCGCGCGACCCAGAAGAAGATGATGTCGAAGCCGGTGACGAGCACGGACGAGGGCAGGTAGCGGTCGTAGCCGCGCTGCTCCATCAGTTCCGCATTCGGCCAGCCCATCGTGCTGAACGGCCACAGCGCCGAGGAGAACCAGGTCTCCAGCACGTCGCTGTCCTGGTTGAGGACGACGTCGGCGCCGAGCGCGTGCTTCGCGCGCACTTCGGCTTCGTTGCGGCCGACGTAGATGTTGCCCTGCGCGTCGTACCACGCCGGAATCCGGTGACCCCACCACAGCTGGCGGCTGATGCACCAGTCCTGGATGTTTTCCATCCAGTGGCGGTAGGTGTTGATCCAGTTGGCCGGGACGAATTCGATGTGGCCTTCCTCGACCAGGTCGAGGCCGCGCGTGGCGAAGCCGTCCATCTTCACGAACCACTGGTCGGTGAGGTACGGCTCGATCACCGTGCCGGAGCGGTCGCCGAAGGGCTGCATGATCGGCTTGGATTCGACCAGCGGGTTGCCCTCGGCGTCGGTCACCGCGAGGCCTTCGGCGGTGATCGCCTCGACCACGCGCTTGCGCGCTTCGTAGCGGTCCAGGCCGCGCAGTTCGGTCGGCACCAGGTTGAGCTCGGTGACGTCGCCCGCCGGGCGTTCGCCGCGGGCGATCTCGCCGGCGATGCGCGCGCTTTCCTCGTACGGCAGGCCGTCGCTGCGCATGCGCGCGGCGTCGTCCATCAGCGCGTACATCGGGATGTTGTTGCGCGCTGCGACCTGGTAGTCGTTGAAGTCGTGCGCGCCGGTGATCTTCACCGCGCCCGAGCCGAAATCCGGATCCGGGTAATTGTCGGTAATGATCGGGATCAGGCGGCGCAGTTCCTTCGGGCCGACCGGGATCTCGCACAGCTTGCCGACGATGGGCGCGTAGCGCGCGTCGGAGGGATGCACCGCGACCGCGCCGTCGCCGAGCATGGTTTCCGGGCGCGTCGTGGCGATCGAGATGTAGTCGCGCGTTTCGCGCAGGGTGACGTTGCCGTCGGCGTCGCGCTCGATGTACTCGTAGGTTTCGCCGCCGGCGAGCGGATACTTGAAGTGCCACATGTGGCCGGGCACTTCGTTGTTCTCGACCTCGAGGTCGGAGATCGCGGTCTTCAGCACCGGGTCCCAGTTGACCAGGCGCTTGCCGCGGTAGATCAGGCCCTGCTCGTGCAGCTTCACGAAGGCCTCGATTACGGCTTCGGCCGCCATCGGGTCCATGGTGAAGGTGCTGCGACTCCAGTCGCCCGAGGTGCCCAGGCGGCGCATCTGCCGCTCGATGGTGTCGCCGGACTGCTGCTTCCACTCCCACACCTTGGCGATGAAGCCGTCGCGGCCCAGCGAATCGCGGGTCTCGCCCTTGCCTTCGGCGGCGAGGTTGCGCGAGACCACCATCTCGGTCGCGATGCCGGCGTGGTCCGTACCCATCTGCCACAGCGTGTCGTAGCCGCGCATGCGGTGGTAGCGGATCAGCGCGTCCTGCAGCGTGTGCTGGAACGCGTGGCCCATGTGCAGCGTGCCGGTGACGTTCGGCGGCGGCAGCAGGATGGTGTAGGGCTCGCCCTCGCCGCGCGGCTTGAATACGCCGCTGCTCTCCCACTGCTGGTACAGGCGGGTCTCGAACTGGGTGGGGTCGTAGCTGGAGGAGAGCGTCTGGGTCATGGCACGTGCTTTTGCTTTTGCTCGTCATCCCGGCGCAAGCCGGGATCCATTTTGCTGTTGCTGTTCCTGTCATCCCAATGCAAATCGGGTCCATTTGTTGCCCTTGCGTCGCGTACACGCACGAACAAGGCAAAGTCAAAATGGATCCCGGCTTGCGCCGGGATGACGAAGTCGGCGTGCCCGCATGCGGGCGCGCCGGACCTCTCTTACATGTCGTACTTCTTCAATTCCAGCCCGCGGGCCTGGTACTGCTTCCAGCGCTCGCGCAGCGGGCCGCGCGCGGATTCGTCGGCCGGCACGACTTCGAGCACACGGTCGAAGCTGCCTTCCACGGCCGCGTCGCGCAGGTTGATCACCAGCGGGCGCAGCGGTGCATCGGCTTCCGGCGGCGCGATCAGCACCGCGGCTTCGTCCTCGTCGAGGTCGGCGCCGGCGATCTGATGCGGGATGTAGACGTCATCGCCCATGTCCCACAGCAGATCGTCGATCTGTTCGGCCTGCGCCGCGTCGCGCGCGAGCACCAGCGTCCACAGGCCCGCGTCGTGCGCCTTGCGCGCGAGTTCGCACACCAGGCGCAGCGGTTCGGCGCGGAAGCGCTCCTTCGCGATCAGGTAGAAGTCGGCGCGGGGCATGGAATGCGTCAGATGCGGGAGTAAGAAGCGGGAAGAGGGAAGGGGGAACGCGAGCGAGCCGCGACGTGCCGCAGCGCGAAGGCTGCGAAGTAGCGTCGTTCCCTATTCCCGCTCTTCATTCCCCTATTCCCGCCTTCGGACGAGTCAGGCCGCCCGATCCAGCAGCCACTGGCTCAGCAGACCGACCGGCCTCCCCGTCGCCATGCCGCGCTTGCCTTCGTCGTTGGCCACGCCGGCGATGTCCAGGTGCGCCCAGCGCTGGCCTTCGGCGAAGCGCGCGAGGAAGCAGCCCGCGGTGATCGCGCCGGCCCAGCGGCCGCCGATGTTGTAGACGTCGGCGAAGGTGGAATCGAGCAGCGACTGGTATTCGTCCCATAGCGGCAGGCGCCAGCTGCGGTCGAACACGTTCTCGCCCGCGGCGATCAGTTCGTTCGCCAGGTCGTCGTGCTTCGACATCAGGCCGGTCGCGTACTTGCCCAGCGCGATCACGCAGGCGCCGGTGAGGGTGGCGACGTCGAGCAGGGCCTGCGGTTCGAAACGCTGCGCGTAGGTCAGCGCATCGCACAGGATCAGGCGGCCTTCGGCGTCGGTGTTGCCGACTTCGATGGTCTTGCCGGACATCGAGGTGATGACGTCGGACGGGCGGTAGGAATCCGCGTCGGGCATGTTCTCGACCGCCGGTACGATCACGACGAGGTTGATCGGCAACTGCATGCCGACCGCCGACACGAACGCGCCCATCACGCTGGCGGCGCCGCACATGTCGTACTTCATCTCCTCGATGCCGCCCTGCGTCTTCAGGTTGATGCCGCCGGTATCGAAGGTGATGCCCTTGCCGACGAGGACGAAGGGCTTGGCGTCGCCGCCGTTGTTCCACTTCATCACGATCAGCCGGGGTGGGTTGGCCGAGCCGCGCGCGACGGCGAGCAGCGAGCCCATGCCCAGTTCCTGCATCTGCTCGCGCTCGAGCACCTCGCATTCGGCCTTGTCGAAGCGGCCGCAGAATTCCTGCGCCTGCTGCGCCAGGTAGCCCGGGTTGCAGATGTTGGGCGGCAGGTTGCCCAGTTCGCGGGTGAAGGCGACGCCGGCGGCGATGGCCTTGCCCTGGGCGAGGGCGGTCTTGTCCTCGCCGTGGACCGAGAGGTGCTTCAGGCCGGTTTCCTCGCGGCGCTTGTTCTTCGCGCCCAGCGTGGCGGTGTAGGCGTAGCAGGCGTGGTCGGAGACGATCGCCGCCTGGCGGATGTTCCAGGCCTGGTCGCGACCCTTCACTTCCAGCTCGCTCAGGGTGAGCAGGGCCCTGGCGACCGGGCCGGTCTTGAGCGCGCGCGCCGCATCGGCCACGGCCTTGATGTACTGCGGCACGCCGAACTTGCCGGCATCGCCGAGGCCGACCACCAGCACGCGCGGTGCGGTAACGCCCGGCACGTCGTGCAGCAGCGCGGTCTTGCCGGTCTTGCCGCTGATGTCGCCGCGCTCGAGCAGGGCGCGCAGGCGGCCGCCGCTGGCGTCGTCGAGGGCGCGGCCCGACGGGCTCAGGCTCTGGTCGGCGAAGGCGCCGACGACCACGCAATCGGTGGCAACGGTCGCGGCGGCATCAAGGTTCAGGTCGAATTCGAGGGTCATCCAACAGATTCCGGGGGACAGGAAAGAATCGATCCGGCTTCGCGCCGAACCGCAAAGGGCACATCCGACGGGGTGCGCCGCTACAATCGCGGATCGGTCGCGACCGGCAGGGTGGACGGGACGGAAGCACCGCCCGGACCTGCCCGGACCAAACCCAAAGTCTACCAGCCCCCCTGATGCCCAAGCTCGATCGCTACCTCTTCGGCGAGTTCGTCCAGTCCACCTTCGCCGCCGGCGTGGTGCTGATGATCGTTGCCTTCGGCGGTGTCTTCACCGACGTCCTGCGCGACATGGCCACGGGGCGGATTCCGGTCGGGATGCTCCTGCCGCAGCTGGGCCTGGTGATGCTGAACTGGCTGCCGCTGATCCTGCCGCTGGCGCTGATGCTGGGTCTGATGCTGGGCATGGGCCGGTTGTACCGGGATTCGGAGATGCCGGTGATCGCCGCCGTGGGCGTCGGGCCGCGGCGGCTGCTCAAGCCGTTGCTGTTGCTGGTGGTGCCGATGGTGGCCGTCGTGGCGATGTGCTCGCTGTGGCTCGGGCCCTGGGCGGAGCGGGTGTCGCGGCAGATGGTCGCCTCCGCCAACCGCAACCTGATCGTCGCCGGCCTGGAGCCGGGCGCCTTCACCGAGATGCCGGGCGGCAACGGGGTGATCTTCGTCGGCGAGATGAGCCCCGACGGCAGCCGCTTCAGCCGCGTCTTCGTCTATCGGCAGAAGGGCGACCGCCTCGACGTGACCACGTCCAACGACGGCGAAGTCACCGTGGACGAGAAGGGCGAGCGCTACCTGACCCTCAACAACGGTTTCGAAGTCGAGGGCCCGCGCGAAGGCGGCCTGGACTACCGCCTGCTCAGCTACCAGCGCAACGAAGTGGCGATGCCGGCCGGCGAGTCGAACTTCGATCCCAACAATCCCGAATACCTGCCGACCACGAAGCTGTTCGGCGACAAGCGCCGGGAAGCCAGCGCGCAGCTGCACTCGCGCATCGCGCCGCCGCTGCTGACGCTGGCCTTCGCCCTGATGGCGATTCCGCTGGCGCGCAGCATGCCGCGGCAGGCGCGCTACGGGCGCGTCATGACCGGTTTCCTGGGTTACATGATCGGCATGAACCTGATGCTGATGGGCACCAAGTGGCTGGAAAAGGGCCGGATTCCCGCGGAACTGGGGCTGTGGTGGCTGGTGCTGCCCTTGCTGGCGATCGCGTTGTGGCTGTACTTCTTCGACGGTCGCATGCGTCGGGCAAGGCTGGCGCAGGCATGAGGCCGACCGGGCGATGAAACCCTTTCCCAAGATCCACGATTTCTACGTCGGCCGCGTCGTTTTCGGCACGGTGCTGCTGGTGTGGGCGGTGCTGCTCGGCCTCGACCTGATGCTGAGCTTCGTCGGCGAATTCGGCGACATCGGCAAGGGCAATTACGGCATCGCCACGGCGATCGCCTACATGGCCTACACGCTGCCGCGGCGGCTGTACGAACTGTTTCCCTACGCCGCGGTGGTCGGCGCGCTCATGGCGCTGGGCCAGCTCGCGGCGTCGTCGGAGCTCACC
The DNA here is from genome assembly GCF_042655745.1 of Lysobacter yangpyeongensis. Taxonomy (NCBI): domain Bacteria; kingdom Pseudomonadati; phylum Pseudomonadota; class Gammaproteobacteria; order Lysobacterales; family Lysobacteraceae; genus Lysobacter; species Lysobacter yangpyeongensis. Next base: position 20,413 of record NZ_JBHSNM010000003.1, read on the forward strand.
GCGCTGCGTGCCGTCGGCCTGTCGCGGCGTCGCCTGAGCGTCGCCGTCGCGGGCGCGCTGGCCGTGCTGACCCTGCTGATGGTGGTCAGCGGCGAAACCGCCGGCCCGTGGGGCGAGCGCCGCGCCAACGCGCTCAAGGCCAGCGCGAAATCGAAGGACATGATCGTGGCGCGCTATTCCGGCCTGTGGGCGCGCGAAGGCGACGTCATCCTCAACGCCAACGGCGGCGAGGAGCGCGACAACGGCACCGATCGCTGGCTCGAGCTGCGCGACGTGCGCCTGTACGAATTCGCCGCCGACGGCCGCCTGAAATCGCTGGCGCTGGTGAAGGTCGCCGAGCACCGCCCCGGCGGCTGGCTGCTGCGCGACGTCACCCGCACCAACTTCGAGCCCAAGTCGGTCACGCAGGAGAAGATCCGCGAGGAACGCTGGGCGTCGAAGCTGGATGCGGTCGCGCTGACCGCCGGCACCGACAAGCCGCGCTATCTCGCCGCCGGCGAGCTGCGCAAGGCGATCGAATACCGCCAGCGCAACAGCCTGGATGCGTCCGAGTTCGAAGTGATCTACTGGGGCCGCTGGTTCTACGCCCTGAACATCCTGGCCCTGTGCCTGGCGGCGGTGCCATTCGCGTTCGGCACGCTGCGCAGCGGCGGCATGGGCAAGCGCCTGTTCATCGGCATCGTGTTCTCGCTCGGCTTCTGGCTGCTGCAGCAGCAGTGCGTGCGCCTGGCGCAGGTGTATCACTTCGATTACCGCGTCGCATACGTGATGCCGACGCTGGTGATGCTGGCCGTGTCCTGGTTCCTCTTCCGAAGAAGGTCGGGGTGAGCGGCCGCGCCTAGCCGTCGCCCTATCGGCGACGGCTGCGGCCGCGAACGCCCGGCCATGGATGGCCGGGCAGGACGATCCGAAGCCGGGCGGGCTTCGCCATGGACGGCAGCGAGCGACTGATCGAAGCGAATGCGCCTAGCCGTCGCCCTATCGGCGACGGCTGCGGCCGCGAACGCCGCGCCGCGATAGCGCTCAAGCCGCGACAGAGTCCAGCGCGCCGCAGCGCGCGGGGAGCCATGGCTGGCAGCCTTTCGGTATCGCGCAAGGCGAGCACCACCAATGCGCTACTGCAGCGCCATGGGCCCTACGCCTGCTTCCTCTCCTCCTGCACCATCCCCGTCCCGCTCGCCCGGTCGTGCCACGTACGCCGTTCACGATCGAACCACGCCCACCAGAATCCCGCACCCGCCAGCAGCAGCGACAGCGTGCCGACCGCGTAGCGGATCCACAGTTGCCGCCACGCCGGTTTCGCGTCAGCGGCGGTCACGCGCAATCGCCAAGGGCGCATGCCCAGCGTCTGGCCGCCACGGCGCCAGCTCAATGTCGCGTACGTGCCGGTGACGAGCCACAGCGCGAGCAGTTCCAGCCAGCCGGCCAGCGTGTCGCCGTAGATGGGTTCGCCGCCGTGGACGAGCATCGCCAGCGCGCCGGTGAGGAACCACAGGCCGAGCACCGGGAAAAAGTCATACAGCATGGCCAGCAGGCGCCAGCCGATCAGGGCGGTGGGTCGTGCCGGCGGAGTTCCGGTCGCGGGTGTGTCGGATGCAGTCATCGCACCAGCATATAAGCTTCGTCCATGAGTCCGCACACGCCTGCCGAACGTCGCACGCAAATCATGGCGTTGCCGCCGCTGCGCGACGACGATGCCGTTGCGATCAAGGACTTCCTCGACGCGGCCTGGGCGGAAAGCGGCCTGTCGCGGCAGACCCAGGACAGTTACCGGCGCGACCTCGAAGGCTTGGCGCGCTGGTGCGACGGCCGCAGTGGTGGTGTAGACGGCGCCGATCGGGCCCGGTTGTTCGACTACCTCGCCTGGCGCAGCCGCAACGGCTACTCGCCGCGCAGCAATGCGCGCCTGCTGTCGGCCTTGCGTGCGTTCTATGCGTACCGCGTGCGCAGCGGCGCACGCAGCGACGATCCGACCGCGCTGCTGGATCCGCCGAAGCTGCCGCGCTCGCTGCCCAAGGCCCTGGGCGAGAGCCAGATCGATGCGCTGCTGGCGAGTCCCGATATCGGCACGCCGCTGGGCCTGCGCGATCGCGCGATGTTCGAGCTGATGTACGCGTGCGGCTTGCGCGTGAGCGAACTGGTGAACCTGCCGGCCACGGCGGTCAACCTGCGTCAGGGCGTATTGCGGGTGACCGGCAAGGGCAGCAAGGAACGGCTGGTGCCGCTGGGCGAGGAAGCGCAGCACTGGCTGGAACGCTACCTGGCCACGGCGCGTCCGCAACTCGCAGGCAAGCGCGCGCTGGCGCCGCTGTTCCTCAATGCGAGCGGCGAAGCGCCCACGCGACAGCAGTTCTGGCAACTCGTGAAGCGCTACGCCGGCGCCGCCGGCATCGATCCGGCGAAGATCAGCCCGCACGGCCTGCGTCACAGCTTCGCCACGCACCTGCTCAACCACGGCGCCGACCTGCGCGCGCTGCAGATGCTGCTGGGCCACAGCTCGCTGTCGACCACGCAGATCTACACCCTGGTGGCGCGCGAGCAGCTCAAGCAACTCCACGCCAAACACCACCCGAGGGGGTGAGCGCCCGAGCCGTCGCCCTATCGGCGACGGCTCAGGCGCGAACGCCCGGCCATGGATGGCCGGGCCGGACGATCCGAAGCCAACAAGGCTGCGCCATGGATGGCAGCGACACAGCACCCGAAGTGCGACCACCCGTCGCCCTATCGGCGACGGCTCAGGCGCGAACGCCCGGCCCACCGCAGTTTGCGCAATCCGTGATCCAGACCCCAGGCGCCGCCGGACCGCCGGGGTGCACCGTCTGTCGCACATGCGACAATCCCGGAAACTCCGCGCATTTACGGCGTTCCAAAGCGCCGGCCATTCACGCAAGGATTCCCATGAAACTCATGTTGTTTGCCCTGCTGGGCGCGATCAGCCTGTCCGCCTGCGCGCAGGGGCCCCAGTCAGGCGCCACCGCCGCCAAGGCGCCGGGGGCTCAGGCCGCCAGTGCGGGTCAGGCCGCTCCGGCCGGGCTGGCTCCGCGCGCTGCCGCCGGTACGCCCGAGGCACGCGCCATCGCCGCCGTGCATGCGCTGAATCCGCGCGTCACGATCGAGAAGGTCAACGCCGCGCCGCTGCCCGGCTTCCGCGAGGTCGTCGTGCAGGGTCAGGTCGTCTACGTGAGCGACGACGGCCGCTACCTGTTCCTGCCCGGACCGCAGGGTGCGCTGTTCGACGCGACGACCAAGCAGGACCTGAGCGAGCAGACGCTGGCCCGCATCCGCAAGGATCTGCTCAAGGCCATTCCGGTGAGCGAGCGCATCGTCTTCGCGCCGCCGAATCCGAAGTACACGGTGTCGATCTTCACCGACGTCGAATGCGCCTACTGCCGCAAGTTCCACAGTGAGATCGCCGAATACAACCGCCAGGGCATCGCGGTGCAGTACCTGGCCTTCCCGCGCATGGGCCTGGGCAGCGAGGACCACAAGAAGATGATTTCGGTGTGGTGCGCGCCGGACCGCAAGAAGGCGCTGACCGACGCCAAGAACGACCGGCCGCTGCCTGCCCGCGACTGCAAGAACACCGTGACGATGCAGTACGACATCGGCCAGCGCGCCGGCCTGACCGGCACGCCGATGATCATCGCCGAGGACGGCACCACGGTCGGCGGCTACCTGCCGCCGCAGCGCCTGCGCGAAGCGCTGGACCGTCTGGCGCACGGCGGCGTCGCGGCCCCCGCGGGCGCGACCGATCCGGTGGCCTCGACCGGCGGCTGACCCGGGCTCGTAACCTGGTACCCACAGCGGAGGCTTCGGCCTCCGTTGTTTTTTCGGGCTCCCGGGCGGTTTTCGCCGACCCGGCGGCCCGGGTTCCGCGCTCCGTTACAATAGCCGGCCCGTATCCCACGGTTCCCCGGACATGATGGTCCTCGAGGGCGCATCCGCCCTGTCTTCGTTCCGCCGCGAACGCCTGCAAGCCCGCCTCCAAGCCGTCCATCCCGACCTCCGCCTGACCGGCGCCTGGTGGACCTACTGGGTCCTGCCCGAAGCCGGTGCCGTCCCCGATCGCGCGATCCTCGCCCGCATCCTCCAAGGCGGCTTCGAGGAAGCCGCGCGCGCGGAGGGCGCGGTGTCCCGCTATGTGACCCCGCGTCTGGGCACGCTGTCCCCGTGGGCGAGCAAGGCCACCGAACTCCTGCAGGGCGCCGGACAGCCGGTGAAGCGCGTCGAGCGCGGCCTGCGCTACGACCTGGCCGGCTGGCCGGCCGACGCGCCGACGCAGGGAGCGCTGGCCAGGCTGCTGCACGACCCGATGACGCAGTCGCTGCTGGACGCGCGCGACGACGCCGAAGCGCTCTTCGCGGTACCCGCGCGCGGCGAACTGGAGCGCATCCCGCTCGCCGCGCTGGAAGAAGCCAACGCGCGCCTCGGCCTGGCGCTGGCCGACGACGAGATCGCCTACCTGCGCGAGCGTTACGGCGCGCTCGGACGCGATCCGTCCGACGTCGAGTTGATGATGTTCGCGCAGGCGAATTCGGAGCATTGCCGGCACAAGATCTTCAACGCCTCCTGGACGCTGGACGGCCGTGAACAGCCGCTCTCGCTGTTCAAGATGATCCGCAACACCCACGCCGCGACGCCGCAGTACACGCTGTCGGCGTACAGCGACAACGCCGCGGTGGTCGAAGGCTATCCGGCGCGCCGCTTCCGTCCGCAGCCCGGCACGCAGGCCTATGCGAGCGAAGCCGAACTGCCATCGGCGTTCTGCATCAAGGTCGAGACCCACAACCATCCGACCGCGATCGCGCCGTTCCCCGGCGCCAGCACCGGCAACGGCGGCGAAATCCGCGACGAAGGCGCGACCGGTCGCGGCGGCCGTCCCAAGGCCGGCCTGTGCGGCTTCTCGGTGTCGCACCTGCGCATCCCGACGCTGCCGCAGCCGTGGGAGGCACCGCGCGCGCTCAATCCGCGTATGGCCCCCGCGCTGGAAATCATGCTCGACGGCCCGCTCGGCGGCGCCGCGTTCAACAACGAATTCGGCCGCCCGAATCTCACCGGCTACTTCCGCAGCTTCGAGCTCGACGAAGGGACGCACGCACGCGCCTACGACAAGCCGATCATGCTGGCCGGCGGCCTGGGCGCGATCGACCGCACCCAGGTGCAGAAGCACTCGCTGCGTCCCGGCGATGCCGTGGTGGTGCTCGGCGGTCCGGCGATGCTGATCGGCCTGGGCGGCGGCGCGGCGAGTTCCGTGGCGTCCGGCGAAAGCGCGGAAGAACTCGATTTCGCCAGCGTGCAGCGCGACAACCCGGAAATGGAGCGGCGCTGCCAGGAAGTCATCGACCGCTGCGTCGCCATGGGCGAGGACAATCCGATCGTCACCGCGCACGACGTGGGCGCCGGTGGCCTGTCCAACGCGATCCCCGAACTGCTGCACGACTCCAGCGTCGGCGGCGTGATCGACCTGGACAAGATACCCAAGGACGATCCCTCGCTCTCGCCGATGCAGCTGTGGTGCAACGAATCGCAGGAGCGCTACGTGCTGGGCGTGCCGGCCGATCGCGTCGCCGAGTTCGCCGCGTTGTGCGAGCGCGAGCGCTGTCCCTTCGCGGTCGTCGGGTACGCGACGGCGGAGGAACACCTGGTCGTCGGCTACGGCGCGACCGTCGAAAGCGTCTACGGAAGCGAAGCCGCGGGTGGAAGGGAAGTTCCCGGCCCGGCGCAGCGCGCCGGGCGTTCGGATGACCCGCGCGGCGGTGCCGCGCAAGCGGGCCATCCTCACCCCATCGATTTCCCCATGGACGTCCTCTTCGGCAAGCCGCCGAAGATGCATCGCGACACCAAGCATCCGTCGCCCGCGCCGTGGCCCGCGCTGGACTGGCAGGGCATCGACCTGCGCGAGGCCGCGTTGCGAGTGCTCGCGCATCCGACCGTCGCCGCCAAGCAGTTCCTGATCACGATCGGCGACCGCACCGTCGGCGGCCTGACCGCGCGCGACCAGCTGATCGGTCCCTGGCAGATGCCGGTGGCCGACTGTGCGATCACGCTCTCCGGTTTCGACACCCACGCGGGCGAAGCCATGGCCATCGGCGAACGCACGCCGCTGGCGCTGCTCGATGCCGCGGCCGCCGCGCGCATGGCCGTGGGCGAGGCGATCACCAACCTCGCCGCCGCGCCGGTGGAATCGCTCGACCGCATCAAACTCTCCGCGAACTGGATGGCCGCGGCCGGCCATCCCGGCGAGGACGCATTGCTGTTCGACGCGGTCAAGGCGGTGGGCATGGAACTGTGCCCGGCGCTCGACCTCAGCATCCCGGTCGGCAAGGATTCGCTGTCGATGCAGGCGCAGTGGCACCACGACGGCGAGGCGCACAAATCGGTGTCGCCGGTGTCGCTGATCGTCAGCGCGTTCGCGCCGGTCAGCGACGTGCGTGAGCAGCTGACGCCGCTCCTCTCGCGCGAGGAAGACTCCGAGCTGTGGCTGATCGGCCTGGGCGCGGGCAAGCAGCGCATGGGCGGTTCGATCCTGGCGCAGTGTTTCCCCGAGGCCGGCGCGGGCGAGTTGCCGGCGTTCGCCGGGCGTTCGTCCGACCGCGACGATCCGGCCGTGCCCGATCTCGACGATCCGCAGCGCCTGCGCGCGTTCTTCGAACTCATCCGCGACGCACGCATGCAGGGCCTGCTGCGCGCCTACCACGACCGCAGCGACGGCGGCGCCTTCGCCGCGCTGTGCGAAATGGCGTTCGCATCGCACCTGGGCCTGGACATCGACCTCGACGGCTGGGGCGATGATCGCGGCAGCGATGCGTTGCGCACGCTGTTCAACGAGGAGCTCGGTGCGGTCGTGCAGATCGCGACCGAAGACCGGGCCGAATTCGCCGACCTCGTCGCGCGCCACGGCCTGATCGACTGCGCGCAGCGCATCGCGCGTCCGAGCACGGCGCCGGCGATCCGCGTGCGCCAGGACGGCAACACGCTGGCCGAATGGCGCTGGGACGAGTTGTTCGACGCCTGGTGGTCGGTCACCCACGCGATGCAGAAGCTGCGCGACAACCCCGAGGCCGCCGACCAGGAGCGCGCCGCCGCGCGCGACTTCGCCGCGCCCGGGCTGAAGCCCAAGCTGACGTTCGATCCGGCCGACGACGTCGCCGCGCCCTTCATCAACACGAACGTGCGGCCGAAGGTGGCGATCCTGCGCGAGCAGGGCGTGAACAGCCAGGTGGAAACCGCGTTCGCATTCGATCGCGCCGGCTTCGAGGCTTTCGACGTGCACATGAGCGACCTGATCCACGGTCGCTTCAAGCTCGACGATTTCAGCGGATTCGTCGCCTGCGGCGGCTTCAGCTACGGCGACGTGCTGGGCGCGGGCCGCGGCTGGGCGACGTCGGTGCTGGAGCGCTCCGCGCTGCGCGAGGCATTCGCCGCGTTCTTCCAGCGCAAGGACACCTTCGCGCTCGGCGTGTGCAACGGCTGCCAGATGCTGTCGCAGCTGAAGGATCTGATCCCGGGCGCCGAACACTTCCCGCAGTTCCTGCGCAACGCCAGCGAGCAGTACGAAGGCCGCGTGGCGCTGCTGGAAGTCGCCGACTCGCCGTCGCTGTTCCTCGCCGGCATGCAGGGTTCGCGCATCCCGGTCGCGGTCGCGCACGGCGAAGGCCGCGCCTCGTTCGAGGCGACCGGCGACGCCACGCGCGTCGCGGTCGCGCTGAACTACATCAACGGCGACGGCAGCGCGGCGACGAACTATCCGGCCAATCCGAATGGTTCGGCCAATTCCATCGCCGGCCTGTGCAGCGACGACGGCCGCGTGACCATCCTGATGCCGCATCCGGAGCGCACGCTGCGCAACGCCAACTTCAGCTGGGCGCCGCGCGAATGGTTGCGGTCGCCGGCGGACGAGTCGCCGTGGCAGCGCATGTTCCGCAATGCGCGGGTGTGGGTGGGCTGATCGACGAAGCCGCGGGCGGCGCCGTGCCGCCCGCCGGACGCCTGCCGTAACCCGTCGCAACGCACCTCCCCCGGGCGGGGGCTGTGCGTTCGATTCGCCTTCCTGACCGGCGGGAATTACGCGCCCCGTTCGCCCGGCACGACCGGTCGGACTCGCCCGACCTGTTAAAGTCGGGGTCTTGTCGCGGAGGGGGCCTTTGGGCCTGGATAGCGTGAACGCAGTCGTCAACGACATGACCATCGACCCCGGCATCGACGAGCGCATCGTCGCCGCGCTGCTGGAGAAGGGGCGCCTGAAGGACACCGATCTCGCCCGTGCGCGCCGCCTGCAGGAAGAAGCCGGCGGCAGCCTGCTGTCGCTGCTGGCACGGCTGGGTCTGGTGTCCGAGCGCGACCACGCCGAAACCGTCGCCGCCGTGCTCGACCTGCCGCTGGTGAGCGCGAAGGACGCGCCCGAGCTGCCGCCGGAAGGCGTCGTGCTCACCGGCAAGTTCATGAAGCAGTTCCACGTGTGCCCGGTCGCCGAAAGCGAACGCAGCGTGGATGTGCTGATGGCCGACCCGCAGGATGCCTATCTGCTCGATGCCCTGCGCCTGGCGACCCAGCGCGAAGTGCGCCCGCTGGTGGCGCTGCGTTCGGAGATCGACGACCTGATCGAGCGCTGGCACGGCCAGGGCCGCAGCGCGATGGGCGCGATCGTGGAAACCGCCGAAGGCGAGGGCGCGGGCGACGTCGACGACGTCGAACACCTGCGCGACCTCGCGTCGGAAGCGCCGGTCATCCGCCTGGTCAACCTCATCATCCAGCGCGCCGTCGAACTGCGCGCGTCGGACATCCACATCGAGCCGTTCGAGAACCGCCTGAAGGTGCGCTACCGCATCGACGGCGTGCTCGAGGAAGGCGAATCGCCGCCGGCCAACCTCACCGCGGCGGTGATCTCGCGCGTCAAGATCATGGCCAAGCTCAACATCGCCGAGCGGCGCCTGCCGCAGGACGGCCGCATCATGCTGCGCGTGCAGGGCAAGGAGCTCGACCTGCGCGTGAGCACGGTGCCGACCTCGCACGGCGAGTCGGTGGTGATGCGATTGCTCGATCGCGAGACGGTGGTGTTCGACTTCAAGCGCCTCGGCTTCACCGACCACTTCCTGCCGCAGTTCCAGCACGTGCTCGACCAGCCGCACGGCATCCTGCTCGTCACCGGCCCGACCGGCTCGGGCAAGACGACCACGCTGTACACCGCGCTGAGCAAGCTCAACACGCCGGACGTCAAGATCATCACCGTCGAGGATCCGGTCGAATACCAGATCGAAGGCATCAACCAGATCCAGGCCAAGCCGCAGATCGGCCTCGACTTCGCCCATGCATTGCGTTCGATCGTCCGCCAGGATCCGGACATCATCATGATCGGCGAGATGCGCGACCTGGAGACGTGCCGCATCGCGATCCAGTCCGCGCTGACCGGCCACCTGGTGCTGTCGACGCTGCACACCAACAACGCTGCCGGCGGCATCACCCGTCTGCTCGACATGGGCGTGGAGGACTACCTGCTGACCTCCACGATCAACGGCATCCTCGCGCAGCGCCTGGTGCGCCGGCTGGAGCCGACGCATGCGGAGCGCTATCCGGCTTCGCCCGAGGAAATCGAGAAGTTCGGTCTGCGTCGCTACCAGCCGGAGGGCGAGATCTACCTCTACCACCCGCGTGGCTCCGCGATCGCGCCGACCGGCTACCTCGGCCGCACCACGATCATGGAGTTCCTGGTCATGAACGACGAACTGCGCCGCGCCGTGATGCGTCATGCCGGCATGGGCGAGATCGAGCAGATCGCGCGCCAGCACGGCATGCGCACGATGTACGAGGACGGCATCGCCAAGGCGCTGGCGGGCGAGACGACGATCGAGGAAGTGCTGCGGGTGACGGAGGACGCCTGAGAGCCGTCATTCCCGCGAAGGCGGGAATCCATGGACATTGCTTCTTTCAAGGACGAAAGAGAATGGAGAAGTTTCCGCATGTATACATCCTGGCAAGCGGCCGGAACGGAACCTTGTATGTGGGCGTCACCAGCGACTTGGTGTCCCGGACATGGCAGCACCGGGAGCATGTTGTGACCGGGTTCACTCAGCGGTATGGAGCGACAAGGCTGGTGTGGTTCGAGGAGCATCCAACCATGGAGTCTGCGATTCAGCGGGAGAAGCGGATCAAGAAGTGGAATCGAGACTGGAAACTGCGGCTGATCGATATGGTGAATCCGTCGTGGCGTGACCTTTGGCCAGATATTGCAGGCATCGCACCGAAGGCCAACGTCCATGGATTCCCGCCTTCGCGGGAATGACGAGCAATAGCAACAGCAACAGCAACAGCAACTGCAACAACAACTGCAACAACAACTGCAACAACAACTGCAACTGCAACTGCAACTGCAACTGCAACGCTCCCGTTCCCCGTTCCCCGTTCCCCGTTCCCCGTTCCCCGTTCCCCGTTCCCCGTTCCCCGTTCCCCGTTCCCCGTTCCCCGTTCCCCGGATTCCCGGATTCCCGGATTCCCGGATTCCCGGATTCCCGGATTCCCGGATTCCCGGATTCCCGGATTCCCGGATTCCCGGATTCCCGGATTCCCGGATTCCCGGATTCCCGGATTCCCGATTCCCGATTCCCGATTCCCGATTCCCGATTCCCGATTCCCCGAGATGCCCCTCTACCACTACCAGGCCCTCAACTCCCGTGGCGAACTGCTCGATGGCCAGATGGAGGCTGCCACGACCGCTGAAGTGGTCGCGCGCCTGCAGGAACAGGGGCATCTGCCGGTCGAGACCAAGCTCGCCAGTGAGGCGCGCGGCGCGGCGTTGTGGAAGGGCCTGTTCAAGCCCAAGCCGTTCGCCGGTGCGCGACTGGTGCAGTTCACCCAGCAGCTGGCGACGCTGCTCGGCGCGGGGCAGCCGCTCGACCGCGCGCTGGGCATCCTGCTCGAACTGCCGGAGGACGAAGTCGCCAAGCGCACCATCGCCGACATCCGCGACGCCGTGCGCGGCGGCAGTGCGCTGTCCACCGCGCTGGACCGCCAGCACGGCACGTTCTCGCGCCTGTACGTCAACATGGTCCGCGCGGGCGAAGCCGGCGGCAGCCTGCACGAGACGCTGTCGCGGCTGGCCGATTACCTCGAGCGTGCGCGCGCGCTGCAGGGCCGGGTCGTCAATGCGCTGATCTATCCGGCGATCCTGCTGACGATGGTCGGGTTGAGCCTGCTGTTCCTGATGGGCTACGTGGTGCCGCAGTTCGCCGCGATGTACGAAAGCCTGGACGCCGAGCTGCCCGTGTTCACGAAGATCGTGATCGGCATCGGCATGTTCGTGCGCGACTGGTGGTTCCTGCTGCTGCTCGTACCGGCGGCGGGATTGTGGTGGTTCGATCGCAAGCGCCGCGAAGCCGCGTTCAGGGAAAAATTCGATGCGTGGCTGCTGCAGCGCCGGTTCGCGGGCACGCTGGTGGCGAAGATCGAGACCGCCCGCCTCGCCCGCACGCTGGGCACGCTGGTGCGCAACGGAGTGCCCTTGCTGACCGCGCTCGGCATCGGTCGCAACGTGCTCGGGAACCGGGTGCTCGCCGCCGATGTCGAAACCGCTGCGGAAGAGGTCAAGAACGGCGTGGCCCTGTCCACCGCGCTGGCGCGCGGCAAGCGCTTCCCGCGGCTGGCCCTGCAGATGATTTCGGTGGGCGAGGAATCCGGTGCGCTGGACGCGATGCTGGTCAAGACCGCCGAGACCTTCGAACAGGAGACGGCGCTGAGTCTGGACCGCATGCTCGCCGCGCTGGTGCCGGTGGTGACCGTGGTGCTCGCGGGCGTGATCGGCGTGGTCGTGATGTCGGTGCTGTTGCCGCTCTACGACCTGACCAACGCGATTGGGTGAGGCAGGCCGCTCGCGCGGCACTGCCGCGCGGCCTGCCGAACGCCCGGCCGCGCCGCGAGAAGGGCAGCGAGCGGCAGGAATGAGCGCGCCGCGGCGCGCGAGGAGACCTGGAAGGCCGCCAGCGCACGTCCACCATCGGCCCGAAACATGAACCACCATCCCGGACATTGAAACAACGCCGCACGCTCCACTTACCATTGGATCCACCAGCCGCGGGCCACGGCTCCCAGAAACCCCAATCCTGGAAACCATCATGCGTAACCTGCGTTCGAATCCCCGCTTCGCCACCGCCGCCCGGCAGCGCGGCATGAGCCTGATCGAGATCATCATCGTGATCGTGCTGATCGGCGCGGTGCTGACCTTCGTCGGCAGCCGCGTCATCGGCGGCAAGGACCGTGGCGACTACAACCTTGGCAAGTCCGCCGTGCAGACGCTCGCGGGCAAGGTCGAATCCTTCCGCATGGACACCGGTCGCCTGCCCAATTCGCTGGACGAACTGGTGACCGCCCCGGGCGATGCGAACGGCTGGCTCGGTCCCTACGCCAAGGCGACCGAGCTGAAGGATCCCTTCGGCCATCCCTACGAATACCGCGTGCCCGGCGAGAACGGTGACTTCGATCTGATCTTCCTCGGCAAGGATGGCAAGCCGGGCGGCACCAGCACCGACGCCGACTTCAAGTTCGAATAAGCGCAGGCGCGATGCGCGACAGGCGCGATGAGGCAGCGGATGCGATACCAGGCCCGTGGCGTGTCACTGCTGGAGATGCTGCTCGTGATCGCGCTGCTCGCCGCGATCAGCGTGATGGCCGCGGCGGCGCTGACCGGCGGTTTCGCCGGCATGCAGCTGCGCAGCGAAGCCAAGCAGATCACCGCGCAGCTGCGCTACACGCGCACGCAGGCGATCGCGACCGGCAAGCCACAGCGCTTCACCATCGATCCGCAGCAGCGGGTCTGGACCGCGCCGGGCAACCGGCGCGGTGAGATCCCGGAGAAGCTCGGCGTCCGCTTCATCGGCGCGCGTGAAGTGCAGCCGCGTCGCGGCGAGGGCGCGATCGTGTTTTTTCCCGATGGCGCGTCCACTGGCGGCCGCGTGCAGCTGAGCGCGAAGCAGGCGGCGATGAACATCGACGTGACCTGGCTCACCGGCGAGGTGCGGCTGCGTCGTGGCGAGGTGGAGCGATGAACGCGCGCGTCGTGCGGTCGCGTGAGCGCGGCTACACCCTGATCGAGGTGATCGTCGCCTTCGCGCTGCTCGCCGGCGCGTTGACGCTGCTGCTCGGTGCGATGTCGGGTGCTGCGCGGCAGGTGCGCGGTTCCGCCGATGCGGGACGCGCGGCCCTGCATGCGCAGTCGCTGATGGCGCAGGTGGGCGTGGGCGTGCCGATCAAGCCGGGATCGGAGAACGGCGAACTCGAGGACGGACGCTATCGCTGGGCGCTGGACATCCAGCGCTGGAACGATCCGGCGCGGCCGGCGGACGTGCCGCTGGACCCGTCGGCGCCGCAACTGCTCGAAGTCCGCCTCGGCATCGAGTGGGGCGAAGGCGGCCCGGGCCAGCGCCTGCTGCTGCGCACGCTGCGCGTGATGCCGGCCGGACTGGAGCCCTGACATGCGGGGTCTGCAGATGCGCGCCATGCGCGGCTTCACGCTGATTGAAGTGCTGATCGCCACCGTGCTGCTCGCGGCGGGGCTGACGCTCGCCTTCGCCACGCTCGGTGCAGCGACCAAAACCACGCAGCGCGGCGAAGCCATCGCCGCGCGCAGCGAGCGCCTGCGCGCAGTCGAGGGCTTCCTGCGCCGGCGGCTGGAGGGCGCGCGTGCGGTGCCGTTCGCCTTCGATGCCTCCACCGGCCAGACCCAGCGCTTCCTCGGCGAGTCCGACCGCATGCGCTTCGTCGCCGACCTGCCCGACTACCTCGGGCGTGGCGGTCCGTATCTGCACGACTTCAGCATCGACGATGGCGACAGGCGCATCACGCTCGCGCTCGGCATGGTGCAGGCAGGGCAGACCATCGAAGAGGACGAATTGCGGCCGCCGGAAATACTCGTCGAAGGCCTGAAATCCGCGCGCTTCCGCTACCGCACCTACGCCGCCGAAGGCGGCCTGGGCGAATGGCAGGACCAGTGGGAAAACGGCGAGCAGCTGCCGCTGATGGTGGAAATCACCCTCACCGACGGCAATGGCGAGATCTGGCCTCCCGTCGTGGTGGCGCTGCCGCTGGCGGCGATGACCACGACCAGCGCGGCGCTGGGGCCATGATGCGTGCATACCGCCAGCGCGGCGTGGCCCTGCTGCTCGTGATGTGGCTGATCATGCTGCTCGCGGCACTGGTGGGCGCCTTCGCGCTGCTCGCGCGCACCGAGCACCTGCAGGGACGCGTGCTGGTGCGCGGGCTGGTCGCGGAGAACGCGGCGCGCGCCGGGCTGGAGTACGCGATGACGCGCGTGGGCGCCACCGATCCGCGCCTGCAATGGCTGCCCGACGGACGCCCGCACCGCTGGCGTTACGTCAATGCGGACGTCGAAGTGAAGGTCGTCGACGAGAACGGCAAGATCGACCTCAACCAGGCCGACATGACGCTGCTGACGGAATTCATCCGCCGCTTCGACGTCGAACAGCAGCGCGCCGCGCAACTCGCGGCCGCGATCGTCGACTGGCGCGATCCGGACAGCCTCACGCAGCCGGCCGGCGGGGGCGAGGACAGCGATTACGCCAGTGCGGGCCTGCCGTACGGCGCCAAGGATGCGGAGTTCGAGAGCGTCGCCGAACTCGAGCAGGTGCTCGGCTTCACCCCCGAGCTTTACGCGCGGATGGCGCCGCACCTGACCGTGTTCAGCGGCCGGACGCGCCCGGATCCCGCGTTCGCTTCGGCCGAAGTGCTCGATGCGATGGGCATGGACGGCGCCGAGGTGGTCGCGGTCCGGCAGCGCTGGAATCCGGCCTCCGGACTGCCGCCGCCGACCCTGCCCGACGGCAGCGCGCTCGTGGGCGGCAGCAGCGGCACGTATAGTATCGAGAGCCGCGCGCGGCTGGCGGATCGTCGCGAAGCGGTGTTGCGGGCCGTGGTGCGTGCGGGCGGATCGATGCCCGGCATGGCCTACACACCGTTGCGTTGGCAGGTCGGGGATTGATGGCCTGCCGCTTTCATCAGCCAGTGGAGGAAGGAGCGTCGCCACGATGAGCACCCCTGCAGCAGGACGGTTGCAGGACCGTCTAGGTCGTTTCAGTGCCCGGTTGAGCGGTTCGTCGCTCAGGACCGGCACGGGCGGCTTCCTGTCGTGGTGGGGGCATGCGCTGGCCTCCTGGGTGCCGCCGCGCGTGCGGCAGCTGCTGGGCATGGACCGTGGCCGCCTGTTGTTGCTGGTGGAAGGCGAGGTGTTGCGACTGCGTCTGCAGCGCGGCGCGGAAGTCGTGGACTTGGGCAGCCTGCCGCTGCTCGACGCCATGGAGCCAGGCACCGACCCCCTCGCCGCCGTCCTGGGCACGCGCCTGTCCGACCTGCCGCGCTGGCTGCTGTTGCCGGCGGGAAGTTCGTTGCGTCGTCGCATGCCGCTGCCGGCGGCGGCGGCCGAGCGCCTGCGCGACGTGGTCGGTTTCGAGATCGAACGCCAGACGCCATTCGCCGCCGATGCCGTCGCCTATGACGCGCGCGTGATCGCCCGCCGCGAAGGCGATGGCCCGATCGACGCGGAACTCATCGCCGTGCCGCGCGTGGCGCTCGATCCGCAGCTGGCCGCGCTCGGTCCGGTGGCGCCGCTGCTCGCCGGCATCGATGTCGCGGGCCAGGACGGCGTGCCGCTGCAGATCAACCTGCTGGCGCCGTCGCAGCGTCAGCGTGCGCGCGACCCGTGGCGCACCTGGAACCTTGCGTTCACCGCCGTCGCCGCGATCGCCATCGGCCTCACCCTGTGGCAGATGCTGCAGAACCGCCGCGTCGCTGCCGAGGAATTCGATGCGCGCATCGCGCGCGAGGCCGGTCCCGCGCGGCGCGCCGCCGCGCAGCGGCAGGAACTCGTCAATCTCATCGAAGGCCAGGCCTTCCTGCAGCGCACGCGTGCGGCCTATCCGACGGCCGTGGAAGTCATCGACGAACTGAGCCGGCGGATCCCAGACGGCACTTACCTGGAAAAGCTCGCGATCGAGGACAACCGCCTCACCCTGATCGGCCTCAGCAACGAGGCACCGGCGCTGATCGGGCGCCTGCAGGATTCGCGGCTGTGGCGTTCGCCGGCGCTGGCGGGCGCGCTGCAGACCGATCCGACGACGCGCAAGGACCGTTTCACCCTGACCGCGGAACTCGGCCCCGCCACCACCACCGCCAAGGAGACGACCGGTGCAGGTTCCGGTGAGTAACCGCGACCGCTGGCTCGCGCTCGGTCTGCTCGCGGCCGTGCTGGCGCTCGCCTACGCGGTGCTGGTGCATCCGTGGTTCACCGTGCCCATGCGCGAAGTCGGCGACCGCATCGACGCGGCGCGCGAACGCGAACTGCGCCTGCGCATGGAAATCAGCCAGGCACCGCTGGTGCAGCAACGCCTGCAGCAGGCGCGCGCCGCGCTGGCACACACGCCGGGCTTCCTGCCCGAACGCAGCCCGGAACTGGCAACGGCGGCGCTGGTGCAGCGTCTGGAAACCGTCGTCGCGCAGGCCAGCCCCGGCCGCCGCGCCTGCGAGATCACCAACCGCTCGCCGTTGCAGGAGCCCTCGCGCGAGAAGTACCCGCGCGTCACCGTGCAGGTGCGCCTGCGCTGCGGCACGCCGGAGCTGGCCAATGTGTTGCACTCGCTCGAAGGCGGCACGCCGCGCCTGTTCGTCGGCAACCTCAACGTGCTGGGGCAGCGCGTGTTCTTCAATCCGGGGCAGAGCGGTGCGCAGGGCGGACTGGACGTGAGCTTCGACCTGTACGGCTACCTGCCGCCGAGCGCGCCGCCCGCGGTCGCATCACGCACGCGTCCGCATGTGCCCGGGGAGGACGACGATGCGCTTTGAGAGCGCCAGTCCGCGCACGTGGTTGCTGGCGACGCTCGCGGTCTGGGCGGTGCTCGCGCTGCTGCTCGCGCTGTTCGGCATGGGCGGACGCATCGCGCCGCTGCCGGAAGACGCTTCGCTGCTGCGTCCGCTGCCCGCACTGCCCAGGACCGTGCGCGAACGCCTCGGGCCGCTTGCGCAGTACAGCGAGATCGCCGGGCGGCCCCTGTTCGCCGACGATCGCCGTCCGCATCCGTTCTCGCTGCAGCCGCAGGGCGAGGAGGAGGCGAAGTCGTTCGACTACGTGCTCACCAGCGTGATGATCACGCCGACGTTCCGGATGGCGATCATCCAGCCACCCGACGGCAACGGTCCGCCGCTGCGGATCAAGCTGGGCGAAGCCGATGCGTCGCTGCCCGCCTGGCATCTGCAGTCGCTCGATGCGCGCAGCGCCGTCTTCGTCGGTCCGGAAGGCGAGCGTCGTCTCGAACTGCGCGTCTACAACGGCGTCGGCGGCGAAGCGCCGACCGCCGTGACCAGAACGGACGCCACGCAGGGTCAGCCCACGCCCGCCGGGCAGCCGGCCGTGGTGATGGATGCGACCACACCGCCGGCGAATGCGCAGGCAGCGGCTCCTGCCCCGCCGCCGCCGGAAGTCGTGGCCCCTGCCACTCCGAACCGCGCCGAACCCAGCCAGCCGATGACGGAACAGGCGCAGATGGAAGCGATCCGCAAGCGCATCGAAGCGCGCCGCGCGCAACTGCGGCAGGAAGCCCTGCAACAACAGCAGCAACAGAAACCGCCGGTCAAATAGAGTCGCCCAATGAATCGTCCTTCGCATTTCCCGCGCCGGTCCGGCCAGACATCCGCCCTCAATACCGCCATCGCTTCGGCGGTCGCGCTGGCGCTGGTCGCGTGCGCCACGCCGCCGGTGGCGAGCGTCCACCGCGACGCCGATCCGCGCATGCTGCACGCGCAGGCGGGAACGTCGTCCGTGGCCACGACCACGACGCCGGCAACGCTCGCGACCACGCCCGGCACGACGACGACCGGCGCGCAGCCGCTGCCCGAGGACGAGCAGGGCCCGCGTCCGCGCATCCGTCGCGGCAGCGGCCAGGTGATCAATCGCGAAGCCGCATCGGCGCCGCCGCCGGTCCTGCCGGCCACTGGTGGCGGCGCGACGTTCAATTTCGAAGGCGAATCGCTGCACGCCGTGGTCAAGGCGATCCTCGGCGACATGCTCGGCCAGAACTACGTGATCGCGCCGGGCGTGCAGGGCACCGTCACCCTGGGCACGCCCAAGCCGGTCAGTCCCGCCGAAGCGCTCAACCTGCTGGAGATGGTGCTGGGCTGGAACAACGCGCGCCTGATCTACAGCGGCGGCCGCTACAACATCGTGCCGGCCGACCAGGCCCTCGCCAGCGGCGCGGTCGCGCCGCGCACCGGCGCTCCGTCGCTGGCACGCGGTTATGAAGTGCGTACGGTGCCGCTGCGCTACATCTCCGCGAGCGAGATGGAGAAGGTGCTCAAGCCCTACGCGCGCCCGAACGCGGTGGTCAACGTCGACAACGCCCGCAACATCATCAGCATTGCCGGCACGCGCACGGAACTCGAGAACTACCTGCGCACGATCGAGATCTTCGACGTCGACTGGCTGTCGGGCATGTCGGTGGGCGTGTTCCCGCTGACCTCGGGCAAGGCCAACAAGGTCGTCGCCGACCTGGAGAAGGTGTTCGGCGAACAGAGCAAGTCGCCCGTCGCGGGCATGTTCCGCTTCATGCCGCTCGACGGCGCCAACGCGGTGCTGGTGATCACGCCGCAGGCCAGCTACCTGGACGACATCCAGGAATGGCTCGACCGCATCGACAGCGCGGGCGGCGACATCCAGCTGTACTCGTACGAACTCAAGTACATCAAGGCGAAGGACCTCGCCGATCGCCTGTCCGAAGTCTTTGGCAGCGGCCGCGGCGGCAACGGTGGCTCGACCGGCGCCCCGAGCCTGATGCCGGGCCTGGAATCGGTCGAACTGCAGGACGGCGCGAACGGCAGCACCGCCGACATCAAGGGCAGTGGCGACACCGGAACGGGCAGCACGGGTACCACCGGCTCGGGCGGCGAGATGTCGCTGGGCGCACGCCAGAGCGGCAATGCCGCGGTCACGCTCGACGTCAACGGCGACCGCGTCGGCGTGTCGGCGGTGGAGGAAACCAATTCGCTGCTGGTGCGCAGCACGCCGTCGGCGTGGAAGTCGATCAAGGACGTGATCGCGCGGCTCGACGTGATGCCGATGCAGGTCCACATCGAAGCGCAGGTGGCGACGGTGCAGCTCAAGGGCGACCTGAGCTACGGCGTCAACTGGTACTTCGAGCGCGCGGTGACCGACGCCGGCCTGCCCAGCGCCGTGGGCCGCACCACCTGGAGCCAGCTGGCCGGCAGCGTTGCGGGCGCCACCGGCAACCCGGCCGGCATTTCGCCGGGCATGGCCTGGACCTTCCTCGGTCGCAATGCCGCGGCGGTGATCAGCGCGCTCGACCAGGTCACCGACGTGCAGCTGCTGCAGACGCCATCGGTGGTCGTGCGCAACAACGCCGAGGCGACCTTCAACGTCGGCAGCCGCATCCCGATCTCGTCGGTGACGGTGAACCCGAACGCCGGCACCACCAACACCATCAGCCAGGTGCAATACCTGGACACCGGCACGATCCTCAAGGTGCGCCCGCGCATCAGCAAGGACGGCATGGTGTTCCTCGACATCGTGCAGGAAATCAGCGCGCCGACCGGCACGCCCGACGCCAACGGCAACGTGCGCATCGATACGCGCAAGCTGAAGACGGAAGCGGCGGTGCAATCGGGCGACACGGTGATGCTGGCCGGCCTGATCGACGACGGCGTGACCCGCGGCGCGTCCGGCTTCCCCGGCCTGAGCCGCATTCCGATCATCGGCGGACTGTTCGGTCGCCAGGGTTCGGCGACCAGCCGCAACGAAACCATCATCCTGATCACGCCCAGCGTGATCAGGAACCCGCAGGAAGCCCGCGACCTGACCGACGAATACGGCGCCCGCTTCCGCGCGCTCGAACCGCTGCAGCGCAAGCCGCGCGATCCGAGGAAGTAATTCCGGGGCATGGCAACCGCCGCCGAGGTGCCTTCGCTGACCAGCACGCTGCCGGTCGTCGTCGTGCCGGTGGGCGTCGACGACGCATCGCTCGACGCCTGCCTCGCCGCGCTGGAAGCGCACACACCGCCGGGCACGCGCGTGTGGCTCGCCGACGATGCGCAGAGCGGTCCGCGCGGCCAGGCCATCGTCGAGCGCTGGCTTGCGCGCACCGCGCTGCAGGCGCACTACACGCGCCGGCAACGCAGCGTGGGTGAAACCGCGCATCTGGACGAAGTGCTGGCCGCGTGCGGCGACGCGGATGTCGCGGTGCTGGCCAGCGATGCGGCGCCGCTGCCCGGCTGGCTCGCGCGCCTGGCTGCCTGCCTGCGCGCCGATGGCGCGATCGCCTCGGCGACGCCGTGGAGCAATGCCGGCGAAACCGCATCGTTCCCGCGCATCGGCGAAATCAACGAACCGCCCGCCGATCCCGAGCGCCTCGCGCGCGCCGCGGCCGCACTGCCCGGCGCGACGCCGGAACTGCCGACCGCGCTGACCCATGCGGTGCTGCTGCGCGGCAGCGCGCGCCGACGCGCCGGCGGTCTGGACGTCGACAGCTATGGCTCCTGGTACGCGGCACTGATCGACCTGTCGCTGCGCTTCTCCGGCCTAGGCTGGCGCAACGTGCTGTGCGAGACCGCCGTGGTCGCGCGCTTGCGAGAGGGCCTGCCGGCGGATGGCGATCTCGACGTCATCGCCGCGCGCTGGCCGGCGTGGCACGCGCGCGTCGCGCACTTCCTGATGGAGGATCCGTTGCGCGCCACCCGCGAGCGGCTCGAACACCTGGTCGCCACCCTTGGGCCGCCCGACGCGCAGGGCGATCTGTTCGCATGAAGCAACAGCATTCCGCATGACCGCCATCGCCGCCATCGTCGTCACCTACCGCAGCGCCGAGACCATCGACGAATGCCTGCAGCGCCTGCGCGACGCGCACGACGTCGTGGCGATCCGCGTCGTCGACAACGGTTCCGACGATGGCACGATGGAAGTCGTGCAGCGCCACGCCGCGCGTGACCCGCGCGTGCACTTCATCGCCAATCCGGACAATCCCGGTTTCGCGGTGGCCTGCAACCAGGGCGCAGCCGATCTCGCCGATGCCGACGAGGTGCAGTGGCTGGCCTTCGTCAACCCGGACTGCCTGGTCGAAACCGCGACACTCTCGCGTCTGCGCGACCATGCGCGGGAGTCGGGGCGCGAGGCGCTGTTGGGTGCCGATCTGGTGGACGAGGCGGGCGTGCGCGATACGGCGGCCCGGCGTCGCGACCCCGACTTCGCCGCGATGCTGGCGTCGCTGACGCGCGGCGCGGGAACCCAGCTCGGGATCGGCGTCGACGAAGCGCGCGTCCTGCAACCGGTCGATGCGGTTTCGGGGGCGCTGATGCTGCTGCCGCGCGCGCTGTTCGAACGCATTCGCGGCTTCGACACCGGCTACCGGCTGCATGCCGAGGATCTCGACCTGTGCCGGCGTGCGCGCGAGGCCGGGGCCCTGGTGACGGTGGCCAACGACGTGCGCGTGGTGCACATCCGCGGCGTCTCGTCGCGCTCGCGACCGGTGTTCGTGGAGTGGCACAAGCACCGCGGCCTGTGGCGCTACTTCCGCAAGTTCGAGGCGGCGCGTCGCAGCGCGTCGATGCGCGCTGCGGTCTTCACGGCGATCTGGCTGCGATTCCCGCTGGCGGTGGCGCGGGCGATGCGGCGGCGCTAGCCGCTGCGTCAGCGGTGGCGATTGATCCCGTCGCGCAGCGACTTCGCCGCCGCTGCGGCCGCTTGGGCGAAATCCGGTCCGTTCGAGGCATACAGGATCGCGCGCGAGGAACTGACGATCAGTCCGGTGCCGTCGGCCGTTTTCGCGTTGGTGACCACGGCTTCGACGTCGCCACCCTGCGCGCCCACGCCGGGGACGAGGAAGGGCACGTCGCCGACGATCATGCGCACTTCGCGCAGCTGTTGCGGCCACGTCGCGCCCACGACCAGGGCGCAGTTGCCGTGGGTGTTCCACTCGTGCGCGACCTTGTCGGCGACGTGCTGGTACAGCGGGCGTCCGTCGATGGCGAGATCCTGCAGGTCGCCCGCGCCCGGATTCGACGTGCGGCACAGGATCACCACGCCGCGATCGGCGCGGTCGAGGAAGGGCTGCACCGAATCGCGGCCGAGATAGGGATTCACCGTCACCGCGTCGGCGGCGTAACGGTCGAAGGCTTCGCTGGCGTAGTGCTGCGCGGTGCTGCCGATGTCGCCGCGCTTGCTGTCGAGGATCACCGGGATGCCCGGGTGCGCGGCGTGGGCGTGGGCAATGAGCCGCTGCAGCGCGTCTTCAGCGCCGAGCGCGGCGAAATGCGCGATCTGCGGCTTGAAGCTGCACACGTAGGGCGCGGTGGCGTCGACGATCGCGCGGCAGAAGTTGAACACCGCGTCGGGGTCATGAGCGAACTGCGCGGGGAATTTCGCCGGTTCCGGATCGAGTCCGACGCAGACCAGCGAGTCGGCCTGGTGCCAGCGGGTGCGCAATGCCTGCATGAAGCTCATCGTCGATCCTCGTTCGGATTGGGAGATCATCAGTACGGCCGGCATGTTGCCGGCTTCCCGAAGGAAAGCGAGAAAGTCGGCATCGAGCTGACCATGCTCGCCTTCCTGATGAAGGCCCCGGCCGCCGTGGCATACCGGCACCGGCCTACGCCGTCTCAGCCTTCCCCGCTTTGCTCGTCTTTCCCGCGAAAGCGGGAATCCAGTGTCTTTGGGCCTTTTCACGGCATTCCCGCGGCCTTTTCACAGCCAAACGGCTGGTCGAGCGGGAATCCAGTGTCCTGGCTTTTGCATTTGATTGCCGCGAGGCAAGTCAACAAGGTCGCTGGATTCCGCTTAGCCGGACACTTGTCCGTTGGGTACTGCGGGATGACGAGCAGGCAGCAACTGCAACAAAAGCAACGGCAACTGCAAGGGCCAAGTCACTGGATTCCCGCGTTCGCGGGAATGACGAGCAAGAGCAACAACAACAAAAACGTCAATCGCGGCGCGGCGCGGCGCGGCGGCAAGGCTTTCGCGCACCGCGCGAAGGCGCCACTGCGTCACTTCAACGCCTTGAACCGCAACCGATGCGGCTGCGCACCTTCCGCGCCCAGGCGGCGCTTCTTGTCTTCCTCGTACTCGCGGTAGTTGCCCTGGAAGAACTCGACGTGCGAATCGCCCTCGAAGGCGAGGATGTGCGTCGCGATGCGGTCGAGGAACCAGCGGTCGTGCGAGATCACGAAGGCGTTGCCCGGGAACTCCAGCAGCGCATCTTCCAGCGCGCGCAGCGTTTCGATGTCCAGGTCATTGGACGGTTCGTCGAGCAGCAGCACGTTGCCGCCTTGCAGCAGCGTCTTCGCCATGTGCAGGCGGCCGCGTTCACCGCCGGACAACGTGCCGACCAGCTTCTGCTGGTCCTGGCCCTTGAAGTTGAAGCGGCCGATGTAGGCGCGCGACTGGATCTCGATGCCGTTGATGTTGAGGATGTCCAGGCCGCCGGAGACTTCCTGGAACACGTTGTGGTTGCCGGTCAGCGCGTCGCGGCTCTGGTCGACGTAGGCCAGCTTCACGGTCTGGCCGATGTCGATCTCGCCCGAATCCGGCTTCTCCTGGCCCGTGATCATCTTGAACAGCGTCGACTTGCCGGCGCCGTTGGGGCCGATGATGCCGACGATCGCACCCGGCGGCACCGAGAACGACAGGTTGTCGATCAGCAGGCGGTCGCCGAACTTCTTCGAAACGTTCTTGAACTCGATGACCTTGTTGCCCAGGCGCTCGCCCGGCGGAATGAAGATTTCGTTCGTCTCGTTGCGCTTCTGGTAGTCGACCGACTGCAGTTCCTCGATGCGGGCCAGACGGGCCTTGCCCTTGGAGCGGCCGCCTTTGGCGTTCTGCCGCGCCCATTCGAGCTCCTTCTGGATCGCCTTCTGGCGCGCCTTTTCCTGGTTCTCTTCCTGCTTGAGGCGCTCGTCCTTCTGCATCAGCCATTCGGTGTAGTTGCCCTTCCACGGAATGCCGCGGCCGCGGTCGAGTTCGAGGATCCACTCGGCGGCGTTGTCGAGGAAGTAGCGGTCGTGGGTCACCGCGACCACGGTGCCGGTGTAGCGGGCGAGGAACTGCTCCAGCCACTCGACCGATTCGGCGTCGAGGTGGTTGGTCGGTTCGTCGAGCAGCAGCATGTCCGGCTTCTGCAGCAGCAGGCGGCACAGCGCGACGCGGCGCTTCTCGCCACCGGACAGCTTGCCGATCACCGCATCCCACGGCGGCAGGCGCAGCGCGTCGGCAGCGACTTCCAGCTGCTGCTCGAGCATGTGCGCATCGCCGGCGGCGAGGATCGCCTCCAGGCGCTGCTGCTCGGCGGCGAGCTTGTCGAAGTCGGCGCCTTCCTCGGCATAGGCGGCGTAGACGCGGTCCAGTTCGGCCTGCGCGTTGAGGATTTCGCCGACGCCTTCCTCGACGGCTTCGCGCACGGTCTTGGTCGGATCGAGTTCGGGTTCCTGCGCCAGGTAGCCGACCTTGATGCCGGGCTGCGGGCGGGCTTCGCCGTTAAAGTCCTTGTCGACGCCGGCCATGATCTTCAGCACGGTCGACTTGCCGGCGCCATTGAGGCCGAGCAGGCCGATCTTGGCGCCGGGGAAGAAGGACAGCGAGATGTCCTTGATGATCTGGCGCTTCGGCGGCACGACCTTGCTGACGCCGTTCATGGTGTAGATGTATTGCGAGGACATCGGGGCTCTCGATCGGGCGCGGCGCCGGGGCGCCGGTGGGCAGACGACGGCCGCCTGCGCGGGGCAGGGGCCGGAAGAAAAAATCGGGATCGGGGAATTATACGGGCTCGCTCCGTCGCGGGGCTTGATCCCTTCTCCCCGCAAGGCGGGGAACAGGCGACCCGCAAGGGGCGGATGAGGGGGCTGGCGGTCCGGAATCTGCGGCGCGCTGCGCGCGCGCCCCTCATCCGGCGCTTCGCGCCACCTTCTCCCGGCGCAGCGGGGAGAGGAAGGCACCCTCCCGCGCAGCGGGGAGAACGAAGGCACCTCCCGCGCAGCGGGGAGAAGGAAGGCACCCTCCCGCGCAGCGGGAGAAGGATGGGAGGCCCGGGAGCCGAGGCCCGGGCGAAATGCCCGTTAAACTTGGCGCTTCGCCACCCCACACCCCGCCGGAGTACCGATGTTCCCGCGTGACGCCCGTATCGAAGGTTTTGACCCCGAACTCGCCCAGGCCATCGCCAACGAGAACCGCCGCCAGGAAGACCACGTCGAGCTCATCGCGTCGGAGAACTACGCCAGCCCGCGGGTGATGGAAGCGCAGGGCAGCCAGCTCACCAACAAGTACGCCGAAGGCTACCCGGGCAAGCGCTACTACGGCGGCTGCGAGTACGTCGACATCGCCGAGCAGCTGGCGATCGACCGCTGCAAGCAGCTGTTCGGTGCGGATTACGCCAACGTGCAGCCGCATTCGGGCTCGCAGGCCAACCAGGCCGTGTACTTCGCGCTGCTCAATCCGGGCGACACCATCCTGGGCATGTCGCTCGCCCACGGCGGCCACCTCACGCACGGCGCCAAGGTCAACATCTCCGGCAAGCTGCTCAACGCCGTGCAGTACGGCGTCAACGACCAGGGCCTGATCGACTACGACGAAGTCGAGCGCCTCGCCGTCGAGCACAAGCCGAAGATGGTCGTCGCCGGCTTCTCCGCGTACTCGCAGGTGATCGACTGGGCGCGCTTCCGCGCCATCGCCGACAAGGTCGGCGCGTACCTGTTCGTCGACATGGCCCACGTCGCCGGCCTGGTCGCCGCCGGCGTGTACCCGAACCCGGTGCCGCACGCGCACGTCGTCACCTCGACCACGCACAAGACCCTGCGCGGCCCGCGCGGCGGCATCATCGTCGCGGGCAAGGCGGGCATGGGCGACAAGGCCGAGGAGATCGAGAAGAAGCTGCAGTCGATCGTGTTCCCGGGCATCCAGGGCGGTCCGCTGATGCACGTGATCGCGGCCAAGGCCGTGGCGTTCAAGGAAGCGCTGGATCCGGACTTCACCGCCTACCAGCAGCAGGTGGTGAAGAACGCGCAGGCGATGGCGAAGACGATCATCGCCCGCGGCTACAAGATCGTCTCCGGCGGCACGCAGAACCACCTGATGCTGGTCGACATGATCGGCAAGGGCATCACCGGCAAGGCCGCCGAGGAGGCGCTGGGCCGCGCGCACATCACCGTCAACAAGAACTCGGTGCCCAACGACCCGGCCAAGCCCTTCATCACTTCGGGCCTGCGCATCGGCACGCCGGCGGTCACCACGCGCGGCTACCGGGAGCCCGACTGCGTGGCGCTGGCGAACTGGATCTGTGACGTGCTCGACAACCCGACCGACGAGAACGTCATCGCCGGGGTGCGCGAGAACGTGACGAAGCAGTGCCGGGAGTTTCCGGTTTACGGCTGAGTAGACGGGAATGAGGAGCGGGAAGAGGGAATAGGGAACGAGAGTTCCCTTGGCTCAGGGAGGGTCGAGTGGTCACGGATTTTCGCGATTTGCGGGTCTGGGAGGCGTCGATGGCTTTGGCTGAAGCGGTTTACGAATTGGTCGTGAAGTTTCCTGCCGAGGAGCGCTACGGTTTGGCGACGCAGTTGAAGCGGGCCGCAGTATCCGTACCTTCCTGCATCGCCGAGGGTAATGCGCGCGAATCGACGCGGGATTACTTGCGCTTCCTTTCCATGGCCAAGGGATCGTTGGCTGAAATACAGACCCAAGTCCAGCTCGCTACACGCCTTGGGCTGGTGGACCCGGCGTTGGTAGATCCCGTGTTAGCAAAGGCAACTTCGGTCAGCCTTCTGCTGCAATCTCTCAGGAAGGCCTTGCGCGGAAAGCTGCAGCAGGGCGACCGTTCCCCATTCCCCATTCCCCATTCCCGCTTCTAGAAATGCACTGTCCCTTCTGCCAGCACATCGACACCCGCGTGATCGACTCACGCGTTTCCGACGACGGCGCCACCATCCGCCGTCGTCGCGTCTGCGAGGCCTGCGGCGAACGCTTCAGCACGCTCGAGACGATCGAGCTCAAGCTGCCGCTGATCATCAAGAGCGACGGTCGCCGCGAGGCGTTCGACGCGCGCAAGCTGCGCTCCGGCTTCGATCGCGCGCTGCAGAAGCGGCCGGTGTCGGAGGAGCAGATCGAAACCGCGGTGCGCGCGGTCGTCCACCACCTGCGCATGACCGCCGAACGCGAACTGGATTCGCGCCGTGTCGGCGAATACGTGATGGCAGAACTGCGCAAGCTCGATCACGTCGCCTACGTGCGCTTCGCCTCGGTCTACCGCTCCTTCGAGGACGTCGCCGATTTTCGCGAAGTGCTCGATCGCCTCGAGCACGACAACGCCACCGAAGGCCAGCTGCCGCTGATCGAGGACGAGCCGGCGCCGACCAAGAGCCGCAAGCGGTGAACGCGTTCTTCCGCGCCTGCCTGCTGGCCTGCATCCTGGCGACGCCGGCGGCGTGGGGCGCGGAACCGAAGGCGGGCGCCGAAGCGCCCGTGCGCGAGGCCGTCGCGCTCACCGGGCATTACTACCTGGAAGGCATCATGGAAACCGGCTCCGAGCTGCTGCTCGCGGCCGATGGCCGCTTCCAGTGGTATTTCACCTACGGCGCGCTCGACCTGGCCGCGCGTGGCACCTGGAAGCGGGAGGGCGAACGCATCGTGCTGCTGCCCGACGACTTCCGGTTCCCACCGCAGTATCCCGAGACCCGGTTCGAGCGCATGCAGCTGCGCATCGACGGCGATGAGCTCATCCCGGCCTGGCCGTGGGAAGAAGGCGCGGAGCGCGGCCGCTATGTGCGCGACTGACGGCACGATCGATTCGAGGAAGGACATGTTCAGCAGTACCGATCACCTGATGATGGCGCGCGCACTGCGGCTGGCCGAGCGCGGCGCCTACACGACACGCCCCAACCCGATGGTGGGCTGCGTGCTGACCCGCGGCGACGACATCGTCGGCGAGGGTTTCCACGTCAAGGCCGGCGAGCCGCACGCCGAAGTGCTCGCGCTGCGCGCGGCGGGCGAGCGCGCGAAGGGCGCCACCGCGTACGTCACGCTCGAACCCTGCGCGCATGTCGGCAAGACTGGTCCCTGCACCGACGCGCTGATTGCGGCGGGCGTGTCGCGCGTGGTCGCGGCGATGCGCGATCCGTTTCCGCAAGTCGATGGCGCCGGCTTCGAAAAGCTGAAGGCCGCGGGCATTGCCGTGGAAAGCGGACTGATGGAAGCGCAGGCGCGCGCGCTCAACCGCGGCTGGCTGTCGCGGATCGAACGCGGGCGACCGTGGCTGCGGGTGAAGCTCGCCACCAGCCTCGACGGCCGCAGCGCGCTGGCGAGCGGCGAATCGAAATGGATCAGCGGCGAGGCCTCGCGCGTCGACGTGCATCGCTGGCGCGCGCGCGCCGGGGCGATCCTCACCGGTGCCGGCACCGTGCTGATGGACGATCCCAGCCTGACCGTGCGCTTCGACGACGACACCGCCTTCGTGCCGCCGCTGCGCGTGGTGCTCGATCCGGGCCTGGCGACGATCGCGCGCGGACGTGTGCGCGAAGGCAATGCGCCGACGCTGTACATCCACGCGCCCGATGCCAAGCCGCCGCGCGGCATCGAAGCCCAGACTGCCTCCGCGCCGGTGATCGATGGCCGCTTCGATCTGGCCGCCGTACTGAAGCTGCTCGCCGCGCGCGACATCAATGAAGTGCAGATCGAAGCGGGCGCGACGCTGGCCGGCGCGTTCCTCGCCGCCGGGCTGGTCGACGAAATCCTGTTGTATGTGGCGCCCGTGCTGCTGGGCGATCGCGCGCGACCGCTGTTCGACGGCCTGCACATCGACGAGATGACCCAGCGCCTGAACCTGACCATCGTCGAATCGCGCCGCATCGGCAACGACGTGCGGTTGCTGTTGCAGCCGAAGGTCGAGGACGCCGCCGCAACGTAGCTACCGGCGGAACCCAGCAGGCCACCGCACGCGGGAAACACGCCGGCGCGCGCTTGTACCCTCCTGGTCCCCAGGGCATTCCGCAGGTGTCGCCATGACCTTCAAGGATCACTTCTCCGGCATTGCCGACGCCTATGCCGCCGCGCGGCCCGAGTATCCGGAAACGTTGTTCGACCTGCTCGCCGCGCACGCCATGCCCGACGCCCGCGTCTGGGAACCCGGTTGCGGTAGCGGCCAGGCCACGCGCGGCCTGGCGGGTCGCTTCGCCCATGTGCACGCGACCGATCCCAGCGCGCAGCAGGTCGCGCAGCACTGGGCAGGAGCCGGCGCGCGCAACGTCTCCGTGGCCGTCGAACCCGGCGAACGCACGGCCTTGTCCGATGCCAGCGTGCAACTGATCGCGGTGGCGCAGGCCTTGCACTGGTTCGACCGCGCTGCCTTCTTCCGCGAGTGCGAGCGCGTGCTGGCGCCGGGCGGCGTGCTGGCGGCCTGGGGTTATGGCGACTTCGATGCGCCAGAAGGCATGGTCGATGCCGTCGCGGACTTCCGGGCAGTGATCGAACCGTACTGGCCGCCCGAGCGCGCGCTGATCGATGCGGAGTACGCCGGGTTCGATTGGCCGTTTCCCACCCTCCCGGCGTCGCGGTCGTGGCTGGAGATGGAATGGACGCTGCCGCGTTTCCTGGCGTACCTGGCGAGCATGTCGGCGACGGCGCGATGTCGCGCCGATCTTGGCTTTGACCCGGTGGCGCGACATGCGCCCGCGCTCGCGGCGGCGTGGGGCGATCCCGACGATGTCCGCACCGTCCGCTGGCCGTTGTTCATCCACCTGTGCCGCAAACCGTAGGGCGGGGCCCGGACCCCGGAAGGGTGGTCCGGCGACGCTGGTGGGCACGCGCAGATGGGTGCCGCCGTCAACCTGACGCACCGTTCCATGGCGGTGAGCCGGGCCTCCAGAACCCCGGTGCTAGAATGCGCCGCCGGTTCGCCGGCGCCACAACTCGTAACGTCTTCAGGGCGGGGTGCAATTCCCCACCGGCGGTAGGCGCGATCGGTCCGAGGGCCTTCGCGCGAGCCCGCGAGCGCCTCCGGTGCAGCGGAGGGTCAGCAGATCCGGTCGGATGCCGGAGCCGACGGTCACAGTCCGGATGAAAGAAGACGGCTCCGCGCCCGGCCTCGCGGTCGTGCGCGTGCCTCATGCCTTGGGGCGTTTTTCGCCGGATTTTTGCGGGAAACGTTCACATGTCCAGCTTCCATTCCCATGCGCACGCCATCTCCGCGAAGGAGGTGCGCTGATGTTCACCGGCATCATCGAGGGCGTCGGCCGCATCGCCGCGCTCGAACCGCGCGGGGGCGACGTCCGCCTGCGCGTGGAGGTGGGTTCGCTCCCGTTCGACGCCGTGCAGCTTGGCGAGAGCATCGCGGTCAACGGCGTCTGCCTCACCGTGGTCGAATTCGACGCGACCTCGTTCGCCGCCGACGCCTCCAACGAGACGCTGTCGCTCACCACCCTCGGCACGCTTGCCGTCGGCGCCCCGGTCAACCTCGAGCGCGCGATGCGGCCCACCGATCGCCTCGGCGGTCATCTGGTCAGCGGGCACGTCGATGGCCTCGGTCGCGTGCTTTCGATCGCCGACGACGCGCGTGCGCAACGCTGGCGCTTCGCCGCGCCCACCGCGTTGCTGCGCTATATCGCGAAGAAGGGCTCGATCTGCGTCGATGGCGTCAGCCTCACCGTCAATGAAGTGGACGACGCAGGCTTCGAGGTCGCGCTGATCCCGCATACCGTGTCGCATACGGCATTCGCGCAGACGAAGGTCGGGGATGCGGTGAATCTCGAGATCGATCTGGTGGCGCGGTATGTGGAGCGGTTGCTGGGTGGATCGGGAATGAAAGGCGGGAGTGGGGAATAGGGAACGACACACCCCCATCGCTTCCGCAGATCGAGCTACTCGTAGATTGCAGTCATTCCTTCGTTCCCCATTCCCGCTTCCATTTCCCGCCCTTCCAGAAAGCCGCCATGTCCTTTTCCCCCATCCCCGAACTCCTCGAAGAAATCCGCGCCGGCCGCATGGTCGTCATCGTCGACGACGAGGACCGCGAGAACGAAGGCGACCTGATCATGGCCGCGGAGCTCGTGCGCCCGCAGGACATCAACTTCATGGTCACGCACGCGCGCGGCCTGGTGTGCCTGTCGCTCACGCGCGAGCGCTGCAAACAGCTCGGCCTGCCGCCGATGGTGCGCGACAACACCTCGCCGCACCACACCAACTTCACCGTCTCGATCGAGGCGGCCGAAGGCGTCACCACCGGCATCTCCGCCTACGACCGCGCGCATACCGTGCGCACCGCAGTGCGTCCGGATGCGAGCGCGGTGGACCTCAGCCAGCCCGGCCACATCTTCCCGCTGATGGCGCAGCCCGGCGGCGTGCTCAACCGCGCGGGCCATACGGAAGCGGCGAGCGATCTGGCGTTGCTGGCGGGCATGGAACCGGCCGGCGTGCTCGTGGAAATCCTCAACCCCGATGGTTCGATGGCGCGGCGTCCGGAACTGGAAGTCTTCGCGCGCGAGCACGGCCTGAAGATGGGCTCGATCGAAGACCTGATCCGCTACCGCCTCGAAACCGAACACACCATCGAACGCGTCGACGAGCGTGAGATCGACACCGAGCACGGCGCCTTCCGGCTGGTGAGTTATCGCGACCGCCTCAGCCATGCGCTGCATTTCGCGCTGGTGCGCGGCGACGTGGATGCCGCCACGCCCACCCTGGTGCGCGTGCACGTGCAGAATCCGCTGGCCGATGCGCTGCACTGGCGCCGCGCCGATTTCGGCCCCGCGGTCGGCGACGTGCTGGCGGCGATCGCCCGCGAGGATCGTGGCGCCCTGGTGCTGCTGGGCGATCACGCCGATGCCGATGCGCTGCTGGCCCGCGTGCGCGCGCAACCCGACGCCGACCCCGCGCACGAGGCCCGCCCCAGCCGCGGCCACGCGCTCGCCGAGTGGCGCCGCAACGGCGCCGGCGCGCAGATCCTGGCCGACCTCGGCCTGGGTCGCCTGCGCGTGCTGGGCACGCCGCGCAAGCAGATCGGCCTGGCCGGTTTCGGCCTGGAAGTCGCCGAATACGTGGAACTGCCGCACTGACCGGCGCGTCCTCGCGGCCCCGGCCGCGGCGACGCGGTAAACTGCGCCCCCCTTCGAGATCTACGCCAATGCCTCACTACGAAGGCGACATGCGCGCCACTCCCGGCGCCCGCTTCGCGATCATCGCCAGCCGCTGGAACCCGCGCATCACCGATGCACTGGTTGCCGGCGCGCGCCGCACCTTCGCCGACCATGGCGTCGCCGAGGAAGCGGTCGACGTGATCCGCGTGCCGGGTGCTTGGGAGTTGCCGGTGGTCGCGCGCACGCTGGCGAGCAAGGGCGCGCACGCTGCGATCGTCGCGCTCGGCTGCGTGGTGCGCGGCGACACGCGCCACTACGAGCAGGTCGCCGACGGTTGTTCCGATGGTCTGATGCGCGTCGCACTCGACCATGGCGTGCCCGTCGCCAACGGTGTGCTCGCCGTCGACCGTTTCGAGGACGCGCAGGCCCGCGCCGGCGGCGCGCACGGCAACAAGGGCGAAGAGGCCGCGCTCGTGGTCCTGGAAATGGCGCAACTGCTGGAGCAACTCGCATGAACCGTCGCCGTTCCGATGGAATCGATCCCGTCGCCCGCTCGCGGGCCCGCCGTCGCGCGCTGCAGGCCGTGTACGCCTGGCAGCTGTCGGGCGCGAGCGCCCGCGAGGTGATCGCGCAGTTTGCCCATGAGCAGGCGCACGAAGTGGCCGACCTCGAATACTTCGAGGACCTGGTACGTGGCGTCGACAAGCACTGCGAAGAGCTCGACACGGCGCTCGCGCCGTTCCTCGATCGCGATATCGAGCAGGTCGATCCGATCGAGCGCGCCGTGCTGCGCATCGCCGCCTACGAGCTGCGCGAACGCCGCGACGTGCCGTACCGCGTGGTGATCAACGAGGCGATCGAGACCGCCAAGCGCTTCGGTTCCGAGCACGGCCACACCTACGTCAACGGTGTGCTCGACCATGCCGCCGCCGACTGGCGTGCGGTGGAATTCCAGTCCGGACGCACGCGCTGACGTTCCGACGCGCGCCGGAGGCACCGTGAGCGAACCTTCCCGCGGCGCGGAGTTCGACCTGATCGAGCTGATCCGCGTGCGCGCCGCCGTGCGCGACGACGTGGCGCTCGGCATCGGCGACGACGCGGCGATCGTGCAGGTGCCCGCCGACCGGCAGCTGGTCGTCGCCATGGACACGCTCAACCGCGGCGTGCATTTCCCCGACAACACCGCGCCGGCCGACATCGGCTGGAAGGCACTGGCGGTGAACCTGTCCGACCTGGCCGCGATGGGCGCCGAACCGGCGTGGTGCACGCTGTCGCTGTCGCTGCCGTCGGGAGACATGCCCTGGGTCGATGCCTTCCTCGACGGCTTCCTCGAACTGGGCGCGCAGCATCGCGTCGCGCTGATCGGCGGCGACACCACGCGCGGACCGTTGTCGGTCAGCGTGACCGTGCACGGTTTCGTCGAGCCCGGGCGCGGCCTGCGCCGCAGCGGCGCGCGCGTCGGCGACGACATCTGGATCACCGGCACCCTCGGCGATGCCGCCGGTGCACTGGCGCAATGGCGCAGCGGGGCGGCGGTGGATGCCACGCTGCGCCGGCGCCTGGACCGGCCGACGCCGCGGCTCGCCATCGCGGCGCGCATCGCCGGCCTCGCGCATGCATGCATCGACGTCTCCGACGGCCTGCTCGCCGACCTGCAGCACGTGTGCACCGCGAGCGACGTGGGTGCCCGGATCGAACTGGATGCATTACCGGCGTCGCCCGATCTCGTCGCAGCCTTCGAGGAACCGCGACGCCACGCGCTGCAGGCCACCGGTGGCGACGATTACGAGCTGTGCTTCACCGCGCCGGAATCCGCGCGCGACTCCATCGGACAGCTGGCGCACGCAACCACGACACCGGTGACCCGGATCGGCCGCGTGGTGGCCGGCGAACGCGTGCGCGCATTGCACGCAGACGGCAGTGAATGGCTGCCCGCCAACGCGGGCTACGTGCATTTCGGCGGCTGAGCCGCGCGGCTCAATCGTTCTTGCTGTCGTCGTCGCACTTGTTGCCGAACAGCCCGCCGAAGCGGCCGGGCTTGCAGGGTGCCTTCACCGGTTCACGGGGTTTGGCCGCCGCGATGCGATCGGCGCGCAGCTTCGCCAGTTGCGCGCGGATCTGCGGCATCGCCGCGAGCGCGGCGCGCTCGCCTTCCATGATCGCGTTGTTGCGCTGCTCGAAATCCGCCGGACCGATGTCGTTGACCCTGGGGCGGATGACGATGTTGGCGCGCGCGAGTTCCTGCTGGCCGAGCTTCTGGCCCATGATCGTGATCGACTGGTTCACCGTGCCGAGCAGGCTGCCGGGATTGGTGCCATCGACCTTGGTCGAGATGTCCACGGCGATGACGAAGTCCGCGCCGAGCTGGCGCGCGGCGTCCACCGGCACCGGGCTGACCACGCCGCCGTCGACGTAGTGCTTCTGCCCGATCGTCACCGGCTCGAACACGCCGGGAATGCTGCTGGACGCCCGCACGGCCTGGCCGGTGTTGCCGCGCACGAACACGGTGCGCTCGCCGGTTTCCAGTTGCGTCGACACGGCGGCGAACGGCTTCTTCATCCGCTCGATCGGCCGGTTGCCGACGAGCTGGTTGACGTAGTCCTGCAGCGCTTGCCCCTTCACCACGCCGCCGGAAAACAGGCTGACGTCGCGGATCTGCGCTTCGTCGAGACCGAAGGCGGTCTTCTGCATCTGGAACGCATCCATGCCGCTGGCATAGAGCGAACCCACCACGCTGCCGGCGCTGGTGCCGGCAACGACGTCGGGCACGATGCCGTTGGCTTCCAGCATCTTGATCACGCCGATGTGGGCGAAGCCCTTGGCGGCGCCGCCGCCGAGCGCAATGCCGATGCGGATCGGCTTCACCGGCGCCGGTACTGGCATGGGGGCAATGGCCTCGGGCGCGGGACGGCTGTCGCCGCCGCTGGCGCAGGCAGCAAGCAGGGCGGTCAACGTGAATGCGGCGAGGAACGGGAGCGAGCGGACGCGAAGGGACATGCGGAGCGGGGAGGAACGCGAGGCGCGCAGGATACCGTCGGCGCGGCGGCATTTCCGCTACCGGCGTCGCGTCCGGTCAGGCGCCGGCAGGCCGCGCACCGCCGCCGCGATGAAGCGGCAGCGGCCCGATTTCAGTCCAGGTAATGCCGCAGCCAGGGCGCCGGCAGCAGGGGCCGATACCACTTCGAGCCCACGCCGGCGATGGCTTCGTCCGGCTTGGGCCGGCCGTGGAAGACCACCACCTTCGCCGCCTCCGGCAACCGCGGCGCGCGCCACAGGCCGAAGGGCAGGGGCCGCACGCAATCGTGCTTGAAGCTGGCGCACCAGCCCGCGGGCCAGTAGCGCAGCACGCCGTGCCGGCGCATG
The DNA here is from genome assembly GCF_042655745.1 of Lysobacter yangpyeongensis. Lineage (NCBI taxonomy): Bacteria > Pseudomonadati > Pseudomonadota > Gammaproteobacteria > Lysobacterales > Lysobacteraceae > Lysobacter > Lysobacter yangpyeongensis. The sequence goes on from NZ_JBHSNM010000003.1 coordinate 55,879, forward strand.
TAGTCGGAGACGAATTCCTGCTCGTCGCGGTAGTCGGTGCGGATGCTCGCGCCGCGCTGCAGGACTTCGCCGATCAGGCCGCGGTGCGCGCCGGCGCGGAAGCGGACCACCGACGAATTGCCGCTGAAGCGGTGCCGGTAACGCAGCGGCTTGAAGTCCTTGATTATGAGGAACTCGCCCGGCCAGTCGAAGAACGGGTCCAGCCGCTGGACGATCGCGATGTCGAGGTCGAGGTAGAGCACCTCGCCTTCGAACACGTTCGCGACTTCCTGTCCGAACAGGCCGAGCTTGCGCCAGCCGCGATCGACGCGCTCGCCGACCACGGGCACGGCCGGCAGCGGATGGCATTCCACTTCCGGGACGATCCCGCGCGCATCGTCGGTGAAGCACGCCATCCGCAGGGCGCCGTCGACGTGGCCGCGCACCATGCGATACAGACGATTGACGTCGTCGGCGGCGAACTTGTCGCCCCACTTCATGCATACGACCTGGCGCATTTCCTTCCCCTGCCTGCAGGTTTCCACGATAGCGCAGGCGGTGCCGATACGGTGTGCGTATACCGACTTCGGCGATGACGGAGGCGCGCTGCGTGACTCGCGATCGGGCGGCAACCGCAGCCCGACGCGCGCTCAGGCCCGACCGTCGCCGGGCAGCAGCTTGCCCGGATTGAGAATCCCCGCCGGGTCGAAGGCGGACTTCACCTGCCGCATCAGCGCGAGCGTCGCCGGATCGACGGCCTGCGGCATGAACTCGCGCTTGGCCAGGCCGATGCCGTGTTCGCCCGAGAGCGTGCCGCCCAGGGACAGCGTCAGCGCGAATACGCGGGCGAGCGCCGCCTGTGCGCGCGCCTGCTGCGCCGCCTGTGCCGGATCGAACAGGATATTGACGTGCAGGTTGCCGTTGCCGGCATGGCCGAAGGCGACGATCGGCAGCGCGAATTCCGCGGCCAGCGCGCGCACGCCGTCGACCAGGTGCGGAATGCGCGATACCGGTACCACCACGTCTTCGTTGATCTTGCCCGGCGCCAGCGTGCGCAACGCGGGCGACAGCGCCTTGCGCGCGGCCCACAGGCGTTCGCCGGCCGCTTCGTCGGCGGCTTCGTCGAGCGATACCAGGCCTTCGCCACCGGCCGCGCGCATCAGCGCCTCGATCGCGTGCGGCAGCGTGTCCGCATCACCGTCGGCTTCGATCATCAGCAGGGCGCCGGCGTCGGGCGGCAGGTCGGCGCCGCCGACGTCGCGCGCGAGCCGCACGCAATCGCCGTCCATAAATTCGAGCATCGACGGCGTCACCGGCTGCGCCATCAGCCGCGCCACCGCCTGCGCTGCCGCAGCCACGTCGCGATAGAGCGCCCGCAACGCCCGTCGCTGCGGCGGCAACGGCGTCAATCGCAGCGTGGCTTCGACGATGAGGGCCAGCGTGCCTTCGCTGCCGACCAGCAGGCGCTGCAGGTCGTAGCCGGTCGCGCCCTTGGTCGTAGCGCTGCCGCAGTGGATGAGGTCGCCGGTGCCGGTGACGGCGGTGAGCGCCAGCACGTTGTCGCGGCTGGCGCCGTACTTCACCGCGCGCGGGCCGCCTGCGTTGCAGGCGAGGTTGCCGCCGATCGTGCTGAACGCGGCGCTGGTGGGGTCGGGTGGCCAGAACAGACCGTGCGGACGCAGGACGGCCTGCAGATCGCCGTTGAGCACGCCCGGTTCGACCACCGCGCAGCGATCACCGGGCCGCACCTCCAGGATGCGTGCCATGCGCTCGAACGACACCACTACGCCGCCCTGCACGGGCACCGATGCACCGGTGGTGTTGGTGCCGCGACCGCGGGCGATCACCGGCACGCGCCGCGCACAACAGGCGCGCACGAGCGCCTGCACCTGCTCGCGTGCGACCGGCAGGGCGACGGCATCGGGCAGGGCTTCGCGACGCGAATTGTCGTAGGCGTAGGCGAGGCGCTCGCCGGGATCGGTCAGCCAGCCCGCACCGTCGCCGAGCAGGGCGGCGAGCTCGCGGTGCAGATCGGAGGGCAGGGACATGCGCCGGATTATGCGCGAGGCGTCGTGCGCGGACGTGCGCGTCGACGCCGACCTCGTGTGCGCGGCGAATCAGGCGTCGTCGGCGCGGAAAGCGTCGCGCAGCCACGTCAGCACGGGAGCGTCCGGCTCGCCTTCGGCCTCGACCACGTCGAAGCGGCAGGCCAGATGCGCCAGCCGCGGATGCGCCATCAGGAATGCCTGCGCGGCGCGCACGATGCGGTGACGCTTGCCGGCGTCGATCGATGCCGCGCCGCCACCGAATCGCGAATTGCGGCGGTAGCGCACCTCGATGAACACCAGCATGGCATCGGGGCCGCTGCCGTCCAGCATCACCAGGTCGAGTTCGCCGAAGCGGTAGTTCGCGTTGGCGGTGACCGCGCGCAATCCGGCGCGCATCAGGTGCGCGCAGGCCGCGGTTTCGATCCGCGCACCCAGCGCGCGGCGCGTGACGGGCTTATCCATAAGCCGTGCGTCCGGTGCGTGGTGGGGCTAGCGCTGCGTGGCGCTGGCCAGTGGCACCGCGATTCCGTTGCTGAAGGTCGACCACGCGGGCGTGCGCTGCACGTTGCCGAAGCCGTCGATGCGCAGCACGCCCGTGGCGCCTTCGATGCCCGTGGCGGACGTGGCCAGGCGCTCGAGGTAGGCCGTGATCAGCCACGCGTCGTAACCGAAGCCGAACAGGCGCGCGGCCGGACCCTTGGCGTTGGGCAGGATGGCCGCCGCGCTCACCGCCGGAGGCAGATTGCGGATGCCGTGCGTGGTCCAGCTCTCGCTCGGGAACGCGATGCCGTCGAGCACGCGGTCCTCCTCGGCCTTGCCGGTGCCCGACAGCAGTTGCGAGGTTGCGACGCGCGGCTTGCCGGCGAGACCGGCCAGGGCCAGGCGCGGGATCAGCTGGCGCGCGGCGCTGCCCCGAGTGGCGAGGAAGATCGCATCGATGCCACCCGGCTTCGCTGCGAATGGCGCGAAATCGGCGGTGCCTTCGCCAACGACGTCGGTGACCACGCCGCCGCGCTCGGCGAGCCGCTCGCGCAACGACGCCACCGCGCGGCGCTGGGTGTCGTCTTCGGCGCCGATGACCAGCACGCTATGCGCGCCGCGATCCAGGAGGAATTCCGCCGCGGCGATGCCTTCGTCTTCCGGGGACAGCGAGAAGCTGGCGTTGCCGGCCGGCGGCGGCACCTGCGCGCGGTTGAGCGCGAGCATCGGCACCGGCAGCGTGCCGCGGTTGAACAGCGCACCGACTTCGTCGCGACCGAGCGGGCCGACGACGAAATCGTTGCCTTCGGCCACCGCGCGGTCGTACGCGGCGATGGCGCCGGTGGAAGTGTCGTAGAAAGTGACTTCCGGACGACGGCGCGTTTCGCCGTAGTAGCCGGTGAGGAAGCCGTCGCGCACCGGCGCCGCGGCCGTGGCCAGGTTGCCCGACAGCGGCAGCAGCACGGCGAGCTTGACCGGCGGTCGGTAGCCGTCGCTGTCGGCGGGTGGACGATTGCCGGCGTCGAACTGCCACGCGCTGCGATCGAACGGACGCGGCAGCGGCAGGCCGCGCCGCAGCAACGCACGGCCCGCGTAGTTGTAGAGAGGATTGCCCGCCGGCAATGCGGCGGCGTCGCGTTGCAGGGTGGCGTTGTCGAGTCCGGAGAGCAGCGCCTCGATCTGGTCCACGGTCTGCCGCCGTTGCGCGCCCTTCTGGGTTGCGGCCTGGTTTGCGAGCGTCTCGGCCTGCACCATCGTCGCACTCAGCGTCATCCGGCTGACCGGCCCGCTGCTGGTCTCTACCGTGGCGCAGCCGGCCAGCAGCGCAAGCAGCAGCGCGGCGAGCATCCAGGCCAGCGGGCGCGGGCGGGCGGGCGAGAACGTCGGGCTCATCGGCACGGTATTCCTGGGGGACCGGGTAGGATTCTAACCGTCCCATCTTCGTCCCCACGATGCACGCATCCGGCACCCTGCACGTCGTCGCCACCCCGATCGGCAATCTCGGCGACCTTTCCCCACGCGCCCTCGACACGCTGCGCGGCGTCGCGGCCATCTGCGCGGAGGACACCCGGCACACGCGGCAGTTGCTCTCGCACTTCGGCCTGGAGCGCCCGCTGCTGGCGCTGCATCAGCACAACGAGGACGCGCAGGCGGCGCAACTCGTCGCCCGCCTGCTGGCCGGCGAATCGCTGGCGCTGGTCTCCGACGCGGGCACGCCCCTGGTCAGCGATCCCGGTTTCCGCCTGGTCCGGGCCGCGCGCGCCGCCGGCGTGCGCGTGTCGCCGGTGCCGGGCGCCTGCGCGGCGATCGCGGCGCTGAGCGTGGCCGGCCTGCCGAGCGACCGGTTCGTGTTCGAAGGATTTTTGCAGGCGAAGGCCTCGGCGCGGCGCGAACGTCTGTCGCGCCTGGCGGCCGAGACGCGGACACTGCTGTTCTACGAATCCGCGCACCGCATCGAGGAAGCGCTGGCCGACATGGCCACGGTATTCGGCGCCGATCGTCGCGCCGTGGTCGCGCGCGAACTGACGAAGCTGTTCGAGACCGTGCTCGACGGTCCGCTGGGGGAATTGCAGGCGCGGGTCGCCGCGGATCCGGATCAGCGCAAGGGCGAGTTCGTCGTCATCGTCGAAGGTGCGGGCGAGGACGCCGACGCGCGCATCGCCGAAGGCCAGCGCCTGTACGCGAAACTGAGCGAATACCTGAAGCCGTCGCAGGCGGCAAAGCTCGCCGCGGAACTGAGCGGCGCGCCGCGCAAGGCCTTGTACGGGGGCGAGTGACGCACGCGTTCCTGCGGGCGCGTGTTTGCGCTGTTGAACCCGTCAATCGACGCACAGGCCCGGCAAGGACTGCGGCGACAGCGCGGAACCGGTCGCGCGCAGGAACTTTGCGCGGCAAATTTCCGGGGGATCCGACTGCGAAGCGGTAGAATGCAGACGGCGGAGTCGGCCGGGCAGTCGCGTCATTCGCCCCATTTCGATGGGAGCGGGTGCCGAGGAAAGTCCGGGCTCCACAGGGCACGGTGCCAGGTAACGCCTGGGCGGCGCGAGCCGACGGAAAGTGCAACAGAAAGATACCGCCGATGGCTCTGCACACCGCCGGAAGGCGGGGGCAGGGATCAGGCAAGGGTGAAATGGTGCGGTAAGAGCGCACCGCGAGCCTGGCAACAGGCCGGCACGGCAAACCCCACCGGGAGCAAGACCAAATAGGGAGGCAATGCCGCGGCCCGCGGTGTCTCCGGGTAGGTTGCTTGAGCGTCGCGGTGACGCGGCGCCTAGAGGAATGACTGTCCTCGACAGAACCCGGCTTATAGGCCGGCTCCGCCTTTTTCATCGCTCCGCGATGAAAAAGGCGGCCCACGGTTTTCCGTTTGCGGTGAAGCCACAAACGGAAAACCGCGGGTCCCGCTTTGCGCCCCCAATCCCCGCGGCTGTCGCCGCGCCCCTTACCAAGGGGGCTCTTCTTCGGGAAGCACTCTGGTGTGCGTGTTCCTGTGTCTGCGGGCGCGCGTACTGGCCCGCGGCTACCTCCGTTCGGTGATCGACGCATCGCATCTGGGGCCCGGGCCTGACCCTCGCGCCGGCCTTCCGAATTTCGTCCTCTGAGCCGTGTCCCTTCACCGGCGGGCACGGGAAGAGGGGGGCCACGTGGCGGACGGCGGCTGGAACAAGCAGGCGCAGTCCGCGTTCACCGGCGCCACGGCAGATTCAGGTTTTATTGCGCCGCAGCAGGATTCGTGAGCGGCGAGCTGCCTGGTCGAAGGAGCTGCCGGCAACGGCCTTCCCGTCTCAAAATTTGAGACGAAACAAGGCTTAGGGAACAACTGTTGATCAAGACTCTGAAGTTCGTCGCAAGCCTTTGATCCACAAAGCGAAATTGCCTCCAAAAAAGCGTTGACAAGCCATCGGCCGGTGCTAAGGTGGGCAGCAGAGGGAAAACCGGGTTTTTTGTGGTTTTTCCACGCGAAGGTGACCCCAAAGCCGCCCGGCAGAGGCGGAAAACGCGGCAGGCAGGTGCATGTTCCAAGGCGAAACCGCCATCACGATCGACGACAAGGGCCGGCTGGCGGTGCCCACCGCCTACCGCGAGCTCGTCGCGCGTGAATGCGGCAACCAGCTGGTCATCACCTACAACCCCTTCGAATCCGGTTCCCTCTGGCTGTACCCGCGGGCGGTCTGGGAGCGCGTGCGCGACCAGGTCAACGCACTGCCCAAGGCCAAGAAGGTCAATCGTTCGATGCAGCTCAAGCTGGTCGGTGCCGCCGAGTTCGTCGAGCTCGACGGCAACGGCCGCATCAGCATTCCCGCCAGCCACCGCTCGGCGGTCGGCATCGAGAAGAAGGCCGTGTTGCTGGGCATGGGCGAGAAGTTCGAGTTGTGGAGCGAGCAGGCGCATCACGCGCAGATCCGTCAGACGGTGTCCGACGACGATCTGAGCGACGAGCTGCTCGAGCTGCAGCTATGACGGCAGGTGGCAGCGGACGCGAAGCGACGTCCGGCCACCTTCCCGTGATGTACCGGCAGTGCCTGGAAGCGCTGCGCATCAAGGCGGAAGGGACGTATCTGGACGGCACGTTCGGGCGCGGCGGGCACGCGCGCGGCGTGCTGCAACAACTGGGCCCCGGAGGCCGGCTGCTGGTCATGGACAAGGATCCCGAAGCGATCGCCGTCGCCGAACGCGAGTTCGGCGCGGATGCGCGCGTGGCGATCTTCCGCGGCAGCTTCGCGCAGATGGCGGACTGGGCCGAGACGTCGGACGGGCTCGATGGCGTGCTGCTAGACCTCGGTGTCTCCTCGCCACAGCTGGACGTCGCCGAACGCGGCTTCAGTTTCGGCAAGGACGGTCCGCTCGACATGCGCATGGACCCCGAGTCCGGCGAGAGCGCCGCGCAATGGCTGGCGACCGCGAACGAGAAGGACATTGCCGACGTGCTGTGGACCTACGGCGAGGAGCGCCAGAGCCGCCGCATCGCGCGTGCAATCGTCGCGCGCCGCGCCGACCAGCCGTTGACCCGCACCGCGCAACTGGCCGACCTGATCGCCTCGGTGGTGCCGCGCGGCGACCAGAAGATCCATCCTGCGACGCGCAGCTTCCAGGCCATCCGCATCTTCATCAACCGCGAGCTGGCCGATCTCGAAGCCGGCCTCGACGCCGCGCTCGCGCGCCTGAAGCCCGGCGGTCGTCTCGCCGTGATCAGCTTCCACTCGCTGGAAGACCGCATCGTCAAGCAGTTCATCGCGCGCCACGCCAAGGCGCCGCCCGCCAACCGGCGCATGCCGGTGGAAATCTCCTTCACGCCAACCCTGAAGCCCATCGGCGATGCGCAGAAGGCCGACGAGGCCGAAACCGCGGCCAACCCGCGCGCGCGCAGCGCCATGTTGCGCGTGGCCGAAAAGCTTCCGGAGGCGGCATGACCTGGCGCCTCCTCCTCACCGTCCTGGTCGTCGCGAACGTCGCCTCCGCGCTCGCCGTGGTCCTGGCGCGTCACCAGCATCGCCAGCTGTTCGTGCAGGCCACGCGGCTGGAAAAGGCCCGCGACGAGCTCAATATCGAATTCGGTCGGCTGCAGCTGGAGCAGGCGACCTGGGCCGAGAGCAACCGCATCGACCAGGTCGCGCGCGACCGGCTTGGCATGAAATTTCCCGAAGGCGCAGAAACCGTGGTGATCCGGCCATGAGCGCCCGCAACGAACGTCGCCAGCACCTGGTCGGCAGGGTCGCCGACGCGCTGCGTGCCCGCATCGCTGCACAACCGGCAGCGGGTTCGGGGGCACGCGCGCGCGGCCAGCGCGGCGGCCTCGACCTGCGCAAGCGCCTGCTGATCGTCGTTGGCGTGCTCGGCCTGGGCTCGCTGGCGCTGGTGGTCCGCGCGTTCGACGTGCAGGTCGTGAACAACGACTTCTACCTGCAGCAGGGACAGGCGCGCTCGCTGCGCGAGATCCCGATCCCGACATCGCGCGGCATGATCACCGACCGCAACGGCGAGCCGCTGGCCGTGTCGACGCCGGTCGAATCGGTGTGGGCCAACCCGAAGCAGGTGCTGGAAAACCCACAACGCATTCCCGAACTGGCCGCCGCGCTGGGCGTACCCGTCGACGTGCTGACGCGCAAGCTGACGCAGCGTTCGAACAAGGAGTTCCTCTACCTCAAGCGCCGGATCGGGCCGGAGCAGGCGCGGCGCATCCTCGCCCACAACATTCCGGGCGTGTTCTCGCAGCGCGAATTCCGCCGCTTCTACCCGCAGGGCGAAGCGATGGCGCATGTGCTGGGGTTCACCAACGTCGACGATCGCGGCCAGGAAGGGCTCGAGCTGTCGTTCGACCACATCCTCAGCGGCAAGCCCGGCTCCAAGCGCGTGATCCGCGACGGGCAGGGGCGCATCGTCGAGAGCGTGGACCTGATCCGGGCCGCGGAGCCTGGTCACGATCTCACGCTCACCATCGATCGCCGCATCCAGTTCCTCGCCTACCGCGAGCTGCGCAACCAGCTGGCGAAGACCGGCGCGACCAGCGGATCGGCGGTGATCCTCGACGTCGCCACCGGCGAAGTGCTGGCGATGGTGAACCTGCCCAGCTTCAACCCGAACGCCGCGGCCATGGGCCCGCTGGACGCGCACCGCAACCGCGCCGTCACCGACGTGTTCGAGCCCGGTTCGACGATGAAGCCGATCACCGTGGCCGCGGCGCTCACCAAGGGCATCGTCACGCCGAACACGCGCATCGACCTCAATCCGGGCTGGATGGCGCTGGATCGCAAGTACACGATCCGCGACCACCGCAACTACGGCGTGCAGACGGTCACCGGCATCATCACCAAGAGTTCGAACATCGGCGCCGCCAAGCTCGCGGCGCGCCTGGACGATCAGTACTTCTACGAGTTCGTCCACCGGTTCGGTTACGGCGAGAAGCCGGGCAGCGGTTTCCCCGGCGAATCGGCCGGTGTGCTGCCGCCGCCGTCGCGCTGGTACGGCACCACCAAGGCCACGATGTCGTATGGCTACGGCCTGTCCGCCACGCCGTTGCAGATCGCCATGGTCTACGCCGCGCTCGGCAACGGCGGCAAGCTGGTCCGCCCGACCTTCGTCAAGGGCGAGCGCCATGAGCCGGTGCAGGCGCTCGACCCCCAGGTCGCGCGCGAAGTCATGCGCATGATGCAGACGGTGACGGAAGAGGGCGGCACCGCGACGCAGGCGGCCATCCTCGGCTACCACGTCGCCGGCAAGACCGGCACTGCGCGCAAGTTCAGCGAAACCGGTGGGTACACGCGCCGCTACCTGTCCTATTTCGCCGGCATCGTGCCCGTGCAGAACCCGCGCTTCTCGATGGTGGTGGTGATCAACGATCCGGATCCGGAACGCGGCTACTTCGGCGGTTTCGTCTCCGCGCCGGTGTTCCGCAGCGTCATGGATGGCGCGCTGCGCCTGATGGACGTGCCGCCGGACGACATCGACACGTGGATCGCGGCGCAGAACAAGGCGCAGCACACGAACGAACTGCGAGGAGAGGACGGTCCGGTACTGCCGGATGCGTCTGCAGCGGCCTTGTCCGACGCGACGCTGCCCGATCCGGTGGAAATGCCCACACTGGGAGGAGCGCGATGAGGCGTACCATGCTCCTGCGCGAACTGCTCCCCGACGTCGCCGGCATCCCCGGCGATCTGCGCATCACCGGTCTGGTGATGGACAGCCGCGAGGTGCAGCCGGGCAATGTGTTCGTCGCCATCGCCGGCTTCGGTGCGCATGGTCTGAAATTCGTCGAGCAGGCGCGCGCTGCCGGTGCGAGCGCGATCCTGTTCGAGCCGCCGGCACCGGTCGATCTTCCGGCTCCTTCCGACGCGATCGCGGTGCCGCGCCTGCGCGCACGCCTGGGCGAAATGGCCGATCGTTTCCATGATCGCGTGACGGACGCGATGACGATGGTCGGCGTCACCGGCACGAACGGAAAGACGTCGACCGTGCAGTTGCTCGCGCAGGCCTGGAGCCTGCGCGGCATCCGTGGCGGCACGATCGGCACGCTCGGCGCGGGCCTGCATGGCCAGGTCAGGCCGACCGGTTTCACCACGCCGCTCGTGCTCAGGCTGCATGACCTGCTCGCGCAGCTGCATGACGCGGGCGCGCAGGCGATCGCTATGGAAGTGAGCTCGCATGCGCTCGACCAGGGGCGCGTCGATGGCGTGCATTTCGACGTCGCCGTGTTCACCAATCTGACCCGCGACCACCTCGATTACCACGGCGACATGGACACCTACGGCGCCGCCAAGGCGCGCCTGTTCGCGTGGCCCGGACTGAAGGCAGCGGCGATCAATCTCGACGATGCGTTCGGATGCCGGTTGCTGGCCGGATTGCCGCCATCGCTGCAGGCGATCGGATTCAGTTCGCGCGGCACGGAAGGTGCGACGCTGCGTGCCGATGCGCTGCGCCTGGACAGCGCGGGCATCGGTTTCGAACTCGTCACGCCCGGCGAAACCCACGCGGTGCGTTCCCCGCTGCTGGGCCGCTTCAATGTCGACAACCTGCTGGCCGTCGCCGGCGCGTTGTACGCGCTGGGCGATACGCCCGCGCAGATCGCCGCGACGCTGTCGCAGCTGCAGCCCATTCACGGCCGCATGAACCGCCTCGGCGGCGACGGCGTGAAGCCGCTGGTGGTCATCGATTACGCGCACACGCCCGACGCGCTGGAACAGGCGCTGAAGTCGCTGCGCGGACATGCGCAGGCGCGCCTGATCTGCGTGTTCGGCTGCGGCGGCGAGCGCGACCGCGGCAAGCGCCCGCAGATGGCGGCGATCGCGGAAGCCAACGCCGACGTCGTCATCGTGACCGACGACAACCCCCGCGGCGAGGACGGCGACCAGATCGTCGCCGACATCCTCGCCGGCTTCGCCGCTGCCGACGCAGTGATCGTGCAGCGCGACCGCGCCGCCGCGATCGCCCGTGCGCTGGGCGAAGCAGGCCCGAACGACATCGTGCTCATCGCCGGCAAGGGCCACGAGCCATACCAGGAAATCGACGGCGTGCGGCATCCCTTCGACGACACCGAGGTTGCCCGGGCGGCACTGGAGGCGCGCGCATGAAGCCGTTGCGTCTCTCCGACGTCGCCCGCATGACCGGTGGCCGCCTCCATGGCGACGACGCGGTCATCGACGCCATCGCCACCGACACCCGCGCGCTGCTGGTCGGCGGCAACGCATTGTTCGTCGCGCTCAAGGGCGAACGCTTCGATGGCCACGATCACGTCGGCGCCGCCGCCGAAGCCGGCGTCAGCGCCGCCCTGGTGTCGCGGCTGATCGACGCATCGACCGCGCGCGGTCCGTTGCCGCAGGTGATCGTCGCCGACACCGAACGCGCGCTGGCCGACCTCGCCGCCGCCGTGCAACGCGAACGCGGCGCGGTGAAGGTCGTCGGCATCACCGGCAGCAACGGCAAGACCAGCGTCAAGGCACTGATCCTCGCGATCCTGTCGCGCGCCGGTCGCGCCTACGCCAATCCCGGCAACCGCAACAACGAGATCGGCCTGCCGCTGGCGGTGCTCGATGCGCCCGAGGACGCGCAGTTCGCCATCTACGAAATGGGCGCCGGCAAGCCGGGCGACATCGCCTATCTCACCGACGTGGTGCGACCGGACGTCGCGCTCGTCAACAACATCGCCCCGGCGCACCTGGAGCGCATGGGCAGCCTGCTCGGCGTGGCCGACACCAAGGGCGCCATCTACGACGCGCTGCCCGAGGACGGCGTGGCCGTGATCAACGCCGACGAGGCGTTCGCGCCGTTCTTCGCCGAGCGCTCGCACGGCCATCGCCTGATCCGCTTCGGCCTGGACGCGACGGCGGACGTCACCGCACGCGACATCGTGCCGACCGACGGCGGCTCGCGCTTCGTGCTCGTCTCGCCGCAGGGCGAGGCCGCCGTGGACCTGGCGATGCCGGGCCGCCACAACGTGCGCAATGCATTGGCCGCGGCCTCCATCGCACTGGGCCTGGGCGTGCCGCTCGACGTCATCACCGCCGGCCTCAACGCCGCCGAGCCCGTCGCCGGCCGCCTCATCGCCAACCGGCTGGCCAATGGCGCCGTGGTGATCGACGACAGCTACAACGCCAATCCGGGTTCGCTCGCCGCCGCCATCGACACGCTCGCCGAGTCGAGTCGCGGTGGTGAAGGCTGGCTGGTGCTCGGCGACATGCGCGAACTCGGCGCCGACGCGGCGCAGATGCATGCGGAGATGGGCCGTCGCGCCAGGGCCGCCGGCATCCGGCGCCTGTACACGCTCGGCGAACTGAGCGCGGAAGCCGGCAAGGCGTTCGGCGAAGGCGCCAGTGCATACGACGGCCACGACGCGTTGATCGCCGCATTGCGCAGCGAACTGCGCGACGGCGTGCGCGTGCTGGTGAAAGGATCGCGCGGCAGCGCGATGGACAGGATCGTGAAGGCGCTCGTCGCCGACGCGGCAGGGCAGGGGAACTGACGCATGCTGCTTGAACTCTTCCGTTGGCTCGAACAGCTGCAAAGCCTCTTCGGCCTGTTCGGCTACCTCACCTTCCGCGGCATCCTCGCCGCGCTGACGGCGCTGTTCCTGTCGCTGTGGTGGGGCCCGGCGGTGATCCGTCGCCTGGCGCAGCTCAAGGGCGGCCAGCCGATCCGCAAGGAAGGCCCGCAGTCGCACTTTTCCAAGGCCGGCACGCCGACCATGGGCGGTGCGCTGATCCTCATCACCATCCTCGCCTCGGTCCTGCTGTGGGGTGACCTGCGCAACCGCTACGTGTGGCTGGTGCTCGCGGTGATGGCCGCGTGCGGCGCGATCGGCTGGTGGGACGACTGGATCAAGATCGTCAAGCGCGATCCCAACGGCATGCGCTCGCGCACCAAGTATTTCCTGCAGTCCATCATCGGCCTCGGCGCCGGCCTGTTCCTGTACTACACGGCGGACGTGCAGTCGGCGACCACGCTCTACATTCCCTTCTTCAAGAACGTCGCCCTGCCGCTGGTCGGCATTGGCGGCGTGGTGTTCTTCATCGCGATCGCCTACCTGTGGATCGTGGGCTTCTCCAATGCGGTGAACCTGACCGACGGTCTCGATGGCCTGGCGATCATGCCGACCGTGCTGGTCGCCTGCGCGCTGGGCGTGTTCGCCTACGCCTCGGGCAATGCGGTGTTCTCCAACTACCTGCAGATCCCGCAGGTCCCAGGCGCGGGCGAGCTGGTGATCATCTGCGCGGCGATCGCCGGCGCGGGCCTGGGCTTCCTGTGGTTCAACACCTATCCGGCGATGGTGTTCATGGGCGACATCGGCGCGCTCGCGCTCGGCGCGGTGCTGGGCACGGTCGCGGTGATCGTGCGCCAGGAACTGGTGCTGGTGATCATGGGCGGCATCTTCGTCATCGAGACGCTCTCGGTGATGATCCAGGTCGCGTCGTTCAAGCTCACCGGCAAGCGCGTGTTCCGCATGGCGCCGATCCACCACCACTTCGAGCTGAAGGGCTGGCCCGAACCGCGGGTCATCGTGCGCTTCTGGATCATCTCGGTGATCCTGGTCCTGATCGGCCTGGCCACGCTGAAGGTACGTTGATGAACGACTTCACGACCGCCACCAGCCAGCGACAGGCAACGCGACTCGACGAGATCGGCGGCCGCTACGACGCGTGGCTGATCGGCGTCGCGTGCGTGCTTGCCTGCCTGGGCGTGGTGATGGTCGGCTCGGCGTCGATCGCCATCGCGGAAGGCCGCGATGCGGGTCCCTTCCACTATCTGGTGCGTCACCTGGTGTTCCTCGGTTTCGGCGTCGCCCTGGCCTATGCGGCCATGCGTACCGAGATGAAGACGATCGAACAGTACGCGCAGTGGTTCCCGCTGGTGTGCCTGCTCCTGCTGGTGCTCGTGGTGGTGCCGGGCATCGGCGTGACGGCGAAAGGCGCGCGCCGCTGGTTGAACCTCGGCCTGCTGACCTTCCAGCCGGTCGAAGCGGTGAAGCTGATGCTGATCGTGTGGCTGTCCAGCTTCCTAGCGCGCTTCCGCGACGAAGTGAGCGCGACCTGGCGCGCGATGATCAAGGCACTGGGCGTCGCCGGTGCGCTGGTCGGCATCCTGCTGGTGATCCACAAGGATTTCGGCTCGTCGGCGCTGATCCTCGCGATCACCGCCGGCATGCTGGTACTGGGCGGCGTCAACCTGCCGCGCATGCTGCTGCCGGTGCTGTGCGTGCTGCCGCTGCTGGCCGGCATGATCCTGATGGAGCCGTACCGCGTGCAGCGCCTGGTGTCGTACCGCGATCCGTGGGCGGATCCGTTCGGCAGCGGTTACCAGCTGACCAACGCGTTGATGGCCGTCGGGCGAGGGGAATGGTTCGGCGTTGGCCTCGGGGCTTCGGTGCAGAAACTGTCGTACCTGCCCGAAGCGCACACCGACTTCATCCTCGCGGTGATCGCCGAAGAGCTCGGCTTCGTCGGCGTGTTCGCGATCATCGCGCTGTACGCGGCGCTGGCCGGCCGCGCGTTCTGGATCGGGCTGAAGTGCGTGGAGATGCGCCGTCACTTCGCCGGCTATGTCGCCTTCGGCATCGCGTTGTGGATGTCGCTGCAGAGCTTCGTTTCGATCGGCGTGAACCTCGGCCTGCTGCCGACCAAGGGCCTGACGCTGCCGCTGATCTCCTCCGGCGGCTCCAGCGTGTTGCTGACCTGCGCCGCGCTGGGCGTGCTGTTGCGCGTCTCGTTCGAACTCGACCGCGCGCAGCGCCAGGTGGCGCGCCTGCGCGGTGAAGCGGCGATGCCCGCGGCCGCCATGCCCGCCACCACGCAACCGTTGCCGGTCGTGACTGCCGAGGCCCGCGGCACCAGCCGCCTGCGCCAACGGGTCGAACCGGTGTTCGACAAGGCGTTCGGGAGGACGGCATGAGCACGACGATGCCAGCCGCCGGTTCGCGCCCCGTCATGATTCTCGCCGGCGGCACCGGCGGTCACATCTTTCCCGGCCTGGCCGTGGCCAAGGCATTGCGCGCGCACGACGTGCCGGTGCTGTGGCTCGGGAGCGAAGGCGGCATGGAAACGCGGCTGGTGCCGCAGCACGACATCGCCATCGACACCATCGCGGTGCGCGGCGTGCGCGGCAAGGGCGTCGCGACGCTGTTCGCTGCGCCGTTCAAGCTGCTGGCTGCGGTCAATGCCGCACGTCGGACGCTGCGCCAGCGTCAGCCGCGCGCGGTCGTCAGCTTCGGCGGTTTCGCCGCGGGTCCGGGTGGGCTGGCGGCGAAGCTCGCCGGCATTCCGCTGATCGTGCACGAGCAGAACCGCGCGCCGGGCATGACCAATCGCGTGCTGGCGAAATTCGCGCGCCGCGTGCTGACCGGTTTCCCGCAGACCTTTGCAACGGAAGAAGTCGTCGGTAATCCCGTGCGCGCGGAAATCGCCGCGCTGCCGCCGCCGGAGCAGCGTTTTGCCGGTCGCGAAGGCCCGCTGCGCCTGCTCGTGCTCGGCGGCAGCCAGGGCGCGCGTGCGCTGAACGCCGCGGTGCCGAAGGCCATCGCTGCACTGCCGGCCGCGCTCCGTTTCGAGATCCGCCACCAGTGTGGCGAGAAGCTGCGCGCCGACGCCGAGCAGGCGTACGGCCAGGCCGGCGTCGCGGCGTCGATCGAGCCCTTCATCGCCGACATGGGCGCCGCGTACGCCTGGGCGGACATCGTGATCTGCCGCGCCGGCGCGCTCACGCTCGCCGAACTGTGCGCGGTCGGTGTCGGCAGCGTGCTGGTGCCGTTCCCGCAGGCAGTGGACGACCACCAGACCAAGAACGCGCAGTTCCTGGTCGATCGCAATGCAGCGCAACTGCTGCCGCAGGGCAGCGATGTCAACGAGCTGGCGCAGCGTCTGTCCGCGACGCTGGAAATCCTCGGCGAGCGCGACCTACTGCTGCCGATGGCGAAGGCGGCGCGCGCGCTGGCCAAACCGGATGCCGCCGAGCGCGTCGCCGCCGTCGTATTGAGCGAAGCAGTGCCCGAACAATCGAACAAGGAACATTCATGAGCCCGCAGCCACGCCATCGCAAGCAGCACGCCGGCGACCTGATCGCCAGTGGCGGCGCCGGCGCGCGCGTGCATTTCGTCGGCATCGGCGGCGTCGGCATGAGCGGCATCGCCGAAGTGCTGTGCACGCTGGGCTACAAGGTGTCGGGTTCGGACATGGCCGACAACGCAGTGACGCGGCGCCTGTCCTCGCTCGGCATCAACGTGATGCGCGGTCACGCGGCGCCGAACGTGCTCGGCGCCGACTGCATCGTCGTGTCGTCCGCGATCCGGCGCGACAACCCCGAATTGATGGAGGCCCGGGCGCAGCGCATTCCGATCGTGCCGCGCGCGGAAATGCTGGCCGAGCTGATGCGCTTCAAGCGCGGCATCGCCATCGCCGGCACCCACGGCAAGACCACGACGACCTCGCTCACCGCCAGCGTGCTGGCCGAAGGCGGCAACGATCCCACCTTCGTGATCGGCGGCCAGCTGCTCGCGGCCGGCGCCAACGCGCGCCTGGGCAAGGGCGACTGGCTGGTGGCCGAGGCCGACGAAAGCGACGGCAGCTTCCTGCGCCTGAATCCGCAGATCGCCATCGTCACCAACATCGATGCCGATCACCTGGAGAACTACGGCGGCGACTTCGCCAAGGTGAAGCAGGCGTTCGACGAATTCCTGCACCACCTGCCGTTCTATGGTCTGGCGGTGCTGTGCATCGACGATCCCGAAGTCGCCGCACTCGCCGCCAACACCACGCGTCACGTCATGACGTACGGCTTCGCCGACAACGCCGACGTGCGCGCCGAAGACGTCTCCCAGCACGGCGGAGCCATGCGCTTCACGCTGTGCCTGCCGGACGGTTCGCGCACGCCGGTGGAACTGGCGCTGCCGGGTCGCCACAACGTGCAGAACTCGCTGGCCGCCGCGGCCGTCGGCTGGCAGCTCGGCGTGGAGAGCGATGCTATCGGCCGCGCGCTGCAGAAGTTCGCCGGCATCGGCCGCCGCTTCAACCTGCTCGCGCAGCCCACCACCGCGAAGGGTGCGACGGTGCAGCTGGTCGACGACTACGGCCACCATCCGAAGGAACTCGAAGCGGTCTTCGCCGCCGCGCGCGGCGGCTGGCCGGACCGCCGGCTGGTCGTTGCCTTCCAGCCGCACCGCTACAGCCGCACGCGCGATCTGTTCGACGAATTCGCCGCCGTGCTGTCGACGGTCGACACGCTCGTGCTGACCGAGGTGTACCCGGCAGGCGAAGCGCCCATCGCCGGCGCCGACGCCAAGTCGCTCGCGCGCGCGATCCGCACGCGCGGCCGCGTCGATCCGATCGTGGTGAACGCCGCGGCCGATCTCGCCGCGGTGCTCCCCGACGTACTCAACGACGGCGACCTGCTGCTGATGATGGGCGCGGGCGATATTGGCCACGCCGCGCAGCAGATCGCGGCCCACGGTTTCGGAGAAGCGAAGTGAACGTGCCGGCTTCCCAGAACTTCGCCGCACCGCGGATCGGCGACCCGGCCGTGTTCGGTCGCGTCGCCGTGCTGATGGGCGGCACCAGCGCGGAGCGCGAGGTGTCGCTCGACTCCGGCCGCAACGTGCTCGAAGCGCTGCGCGCGCGCGGCGTCGATGCGTTCGCGGTGGACGGCATTCCGGCGCTGATCGAGGAGATCCGGCGCGGCGCGGTCGATCGCGTGTTCAACATCCTGCACGGCAACAAGGGCGGCGGCGAAGACGGCACGCTGCAGGGGCTACTCGAAGCGCTGGGCGTGCCGTACACCGGCTCGAACGTGCTGGGCTCGGCGCTGGCGATGGACAAGATCCGCACCAAGCAGGTGTGGCTGTCGCTCGGCCTGCCCACTCCGCGCTACGCGCGCCTGCCCAAGGGGGCGGACGTGCACGCCGCGGCGCGCGCCATCGGCTTGCCGGTGATCGTGAAGCCGTCGTCGGAAGGTTCCAGCGTCGGCGTGTCGCGCGTGTTCAACGATGCCGATCTGGAATCGGCCGTGGAACTCGCCGCGCGCTACCCGGGCGAGCTGCTGATGGAACAGATGGTGGTCGGCGACGAACTCACCGTGGCCGTGCTCGGCGACGGCGTCACGCACCAGGCTCTGCCATCGGTCCGCATCGTGCCCAAGGGCGAGTGGTACGACTACAACGCAAAGTACATTGCCGAGGACACGCAGTACCTGTGTCCCGGCCTGGAAGGCGACGCTGAGGCGGAAATCCGCCGGATCGCGCTGGCCGCGTTCCTCGCCGCCGGTTGCACCGGCTGGGGTCGCGTCGATGTCATGCGCGACCGCGCCACCGGTGCCTTCTACCTGCTCGAGGTGAACACCGCGCCGGGCATGACCAGCCATTCGCTGGTGCCCAAGGCCGCGCGCCAGGTCGGTATCGGCTTCGAGGAACTGTGCTGGCGCATTCTCGAGCAGACCGTGGAGGTGGCGCCGGAATGAACGCGCTGCTGCGCATCGTCGGTTGGGTCCTCGCGGTCGCACTGGTCGTGCTGCCGGTCGCCGCCGTGCTCAACGGCTGGGTCGGCGCGAACCACTGGCCGCTGACCCGCCTGCAGGCGACCGGTGAATTCCACCGCGTCGACGGTGCGTTGCTGCGCCAGACCCTGCTGCCGTATGCACAGCGCGGGTTCTTCGCGGTCGACCTGAAGGCCGCGCAGGAAGCCGTCGCGAAACTGCCGTGGGTCGAGAGCGCGGAAGTGCGCAAGCGCTGGCCGGACGTGCTGGAAGTGCGCGTCGTCGAACACAAGCCGTTCGCGCGCTGGGGCGCGGATCGCGTGCTGTCCGAGCACGGCCGCCTGTTCCCGGCCAAGGGCATCGAGATACCGAAGGGGTTGCCGCAGTTCGACGGCCCCGATGCGCGCACGCGCGACGTGGTCGAGCTTTACAACACGTCGCGCGAGCTGTTCGCCAAGGTGGGCGTCGGCGTACGCGAAGTCACGCTGGATCCGCGCGGCAGCTGGTCGCTGGGTCTCGCCAACGACGCCGTGGTCGTGGTCGGCCGCACCGAGGCACGGGCGCGACTCGACCGTTTCGTGCGCCTGCTGCCGCAGTTGCTGACCCAGAACACGCAGCAGCTGGCGCGCGCCGATCTTCGTTACACCAATGGTTTCGCGCTGACGTGGAAGCCGGCTCCGCCCGCTGCTTCCATCGATGCGCCGCAAGTGCAGGGAAATACATGAATCGCAAGGGCGACAAATCGCTGATCGTGGGCCTCGACATCGGCACCTCCAAGGTGGTGGCGCTGGTGGGCGAGTATTCGCCCGGCGCACCCATCGAGGTGATCGGCATCGGCTCGCACGAATCGCGCGGCCTCAAGCGCGGCGTGGTCGTCGACATCGAGTCGACGGTGCAGTCGATCCAGCGCGCGATCGAGGAGGCCGAGCTGATGGCGGGCTGCGAGATCCGCTCGGTATACGCGTCGATTTCCGGCAGCCATATCCAGTGCCGCAACTCGCAGGGCATCGCGCCGATCCGCGACGGCGAGGTGACCTACGCCGACCTCGATCGCGTGCTCGAGGCGGCCAAGGCCGTCGCGATCCCCGCCGACCAGAAGATCCTGCACGCGATCCCGCGCGACTACGTGCTCGATGACTCGCAGGAAGGCATCCGCAATCCGGTCGGCATGACCGGCGTGCGCCTGGAAGTGCACGCGCACCTCGTGGTGTGCGCGCAGTCGGCGGCCGCGAACATCAGCAAGTGCGTGCAGCGCTGCGGTCTGCAGGTGGACGACCTGGTGCTGAGCGTGCTCGCGTCGAGCACCGCGGTGCTGACCAGCGACGAGCGCGAACTCGGCGTGGTGCTGGTCGACATCGGCGCCGGCACCACCGACATCGCGGTGTTCGTGCAGGGCGCGATCGCGCACAGCGCGAGCCTGCCGATCGCCGGCGACAAGGTCACCGAGGACATCGCGCACATGCTGCGCACGCCGACGCCGGAAGCCGAGCAGATCAAGGTGCGCTACGCCTGCGCGCTGGCGCAGATGGCGACGGCGGAGGAGTCGATCCAGGTCCCCAGCGTCGGCGATCGCCCGCCGCGCCGCATGCCGCGCGCGTCGCTCGCGCAGGCGGTGCAGGCGCGCTACGAGGAGATCTTCGAAATGATCCAGGCCGAGCTGCGCCGCAGCGGCTTCGAGCAGCACGTGCGCGCCGGCATGGTGCTTACCGGCGGCGCCGCGAAGATGGAAGGCGTGGTCGAACTGGCCGAAGAGATGCTGCAGATGCCGGTGCGCGTGGGCATTCCACAGCACGTCACCGGCCTGGGCGAAGTGGTCGGCAACCCGGTGCACGCCACCGGCGTCGGCCTGCTGCTCATGGGCAGCCAGATCGAGAACCCGCGCCGGCCGACGATTTCAACGGGCCGCGCGGGCAGCTTCTTCAATCGGCTCAAGAGCTGGTATCGCGGCGAATTCTGATTTGCGTGACGCCGCGACGGCGCGGCGCATGGTGGCAGGCGGAAGGGCGAACGGGCAACAACTGGCATCCCCGATCAATCACAGCAACACATAAGAAGAGGACGAGGACATGGCACATTTCGAATTGATGGAAAAGATGGCCCCCAACGCGGTGATCAAGGTCGTCGGCGTGGGCGGTGGCGGCGGCAACGCCGTGGCGCACATGGTCAACGGCAGCGTCGATGGCGTGGAATTCATCACCGCCAACACCGACGCGCAGGCGATCAAGAACTGCGGCGCGAAGCTGCAGCTGCAGCTCGGCAGCAATGTCACCAAGGGCCTGGGCGCGGGCGCGAATCCGGAAGTCGGCCGCCAGGCCGCGCTGGAAGACCGCGAACGCATCATGGATGCGCTGCAGGGCGCCGACATGGTGTTCATCACCGCGGGCATGGGCGGCGGTACCGGCACCGGCGCGGCGCCTGTCGTGGCGCAGCTGGCGAAGGAGATGGGCATCCTGACCGTCGCCGTCGTCACCAAGCCGTTCCCGTTCGAAGGTCGCCGCCGCATGCAGGTCGCGCTGAAGGGCATCGAGGAGCTGTCGCACCATTGCGACTCGCTGATCACGATCCCGAACGAGAAGCTGATCACCGTGCTCGGCCGCAACGCGACCATGATCCAGGCGTTCCGCGCCGCCAACGACGTACTGCTCGGCGCGGTGCAGGGCATCGCCGACCTGATCGTGCGCCCGGGCCTGATCAACGTCGACTTCGCCGACGTGCGCACCGTGATGAGCGAGATGGGCCTGGCGATGATGGGCACCGGTTCCGCCCGCGGCGACGACCGCGCGCAGGCCGCGGCGGAATCCGCGATCCAGAACCCGCTGCTCGACGACGTCAACCTGTCTGGCGCCAACGGCATCCTGGTCAACATCACCGCCGGTCCGGACTTCACCATGGCCGAGTTCGACGAGGTCGGCCGCACCATCGAGAACTTCGCTTCCGAAGACGCCACCGTCGTCATCGGCACCGTGCTCGATCCGGACATGCAGGACGAGGTCAAGGTCACCGTGGTCGCCACCGGCCTCAACCGCGCGGTCGCACGCCAGCCGATCCGCACCGGCATGGACCGGGCGAGCTTCGACGAGCTGCCCTCGCGTCGTCCCCAGGTCGAGCTGGTTCGTACCCAGGTCAAGCGCGATGGCACGACCGGCCTGCCGGTCGACGCGGTGTCCGACGGGTACCAGGGGCCGCCGTCCTTCGCGGGCAGCCTGCGCGGCGGCAGCCGGGTGAGCGAGTCGAGCCCGGCGGTTGCCGATTTCGGCGGCAGCGACAGCTACCTGGACATCCCGGCGTTCCTGCGCCGCCAGGCGGATTGATGCTGTCGTAGGCGGGTCCTCGACCCGCCGACATCCGCAAGGCGGGTCAAGACCCGCCCTACGGACCCGCGTCGCCTCACCGGCCGGACTCGTCCCCGGCCGATGAACCCTAGGCTCCGGGCGCCTGCGCCCGGGGATCTTGCGCCGGTCGACCTGGTCGACCGGCTTTTTCCGTCCGGCCCCCCGATCGGGTCACCCGGAAAGCGTGACAGTCGCCGGGAAACTCATTCCGTGGGAATGTCATTTCCGTTAAGGTTCAGCGACCTGCGTGTTAACCTTGCGGCCCGCCCGAGCGCCCCTGCGCCCGTGCTTCCGACAAGAAAAGTCCCGATCCTCCGATCCAAGGGCTGACACCGAATCCATGCTCCGCCAGCGAACACTCAAGAACGTGATCCGCGCCACCGGCGTGGGCCTGCACAGCGGCGAGAAGGTCTTTCTCACGCTGCGTCCGGCTCCCGTCGATGCCGGCATCGTGTTCCGCCGGATCGACCTCGACCCCGTGGTCGAAGTCCCCGCGCGCGCGGAGCTCGTGACCGAAACCGTGCTGTGCACCGGCCTGAGCTGCGGTGCCGGCAAGGTCCTGACCGTCGAACACCTGCTGTCCGCGCTGGCGGGCCTGGGCATCGACAACTGCTATATCGACCTGTCCGCGCCGGAAGTGCCGATCATGGACGGGTCCGCCGGTCCGTTCGTGTTCCTGCTGCAGTCGGCGGGGATCAAGGAACAGGAAGCGCCCAAGCGCTTCATCCGCATCAAGCACCCGGTCGAAGTCCGCGACGGCGACAAGGTCGCCCGTTTCGAGCCGCATGACGGTTTCCGCATCGGCTTCACCGTGGTCTTCGACCATCCGGCGATCCCGGCGTCGCAGTCGCGGGCCGAGGTGGAGTTCTCGACGGCGTCCTACGTCAAGGAAGTCAGCCGCGCCCGCACCTTCGGCTTCATGCGCGACCTCGAATACATGCGCGAACGCAACCTGGGCCTGGGGGGCTCGATGGACAACGCGATCGTGCTGGACGAATTCCGCGTCCTCAACGACGACGGCCTGCGTTACGCCGACGAATTCGTGCGCCACAAGATCCTCGATGCCGTGGGCGACCTGTACCTGGCCGGCCACCCGATCATCGGCGCCTACGAGGGCTACAAGTCCGGGCATGCGCTCAACAACAAGCTCGTCCGCGCACTCCTGGCCGAACGCTCGGCCTGGGAGGAAGTGACGTTCGTGGACGAAGCCCATCCGGCTCCCGTCGCCTACGGATCGCCGCTCACGGTCTGAGAGCTGCCCCGTTCGGGGGCACTCGATCCAACACTGGCTTCGCGCCCACGCGTGGCGCGATGCAGCATCGTGCGCGCCCGTCAGCGGGCTTGGCCGGTTTCGACGGGCGCGGGGCGGCGAAGGGGAGGCATAGGGGAAATCCCCCAGCGCGACCCCGGTCACAGACGTGAACAGTTCGTTGACCTTTAACGAATTGCTAACGCAATTCTGCCAACTGGCTTCCCAATTCTTAACAAAATCAGGGGATTAGGCCGTTAGCATGCGCCGGTCCGAAGTTTTGGCCGGTTCGACAGTAAAACGGAGAACGGGTCGGGAAGCGGTCAAGAGGCGTCGCCGGAATCCGAAGGGTCGGGTTTGTGGAGCGATGCGAGCGCGGCCTGCAGGGCTTCGTGCGCCGCCTTCGACATCGGTCGGGAACGGACATTCGCCAGGGGTGGCGAAGCCGCTCCCGCCGGCGGACTCACGGTCGATTTGACCACGAGTTCGGTTGCTTCAAGTCCGATGGATTGGGCTGCGTCGAGTAGCCCGGGAGCGGCGAGCCGAAGTTTGGCCCGCCAGACCGGCGCATCGACGACGAAAACGAGCCTGCCGCGTTCGAAGTTGGCCAGCCGCGCATGCGGGGCCAGCGCCGGTGGCAGGAGGGGACGCAACTGACGGTCCAGCCCGTCGAGCCAGAGTGCTCTTCGGATCGGGTCGCCGGACGGATCGGCAAGCAGCGCTTCGAGCGCCGCCTGCGGACCCGATGGACGACGCGGTACGGAAGGCTTGGACACGTCAAGAACCGACATCGTAGAAATGACCCATCCACTCATCGTAAACAAATTCCGCAAGAAGCCCCTGGCGCGTTTCATCGATTCGATCAGCGGACTCGGCGCTCGCCGGCCCGCACTGGTCATCGGCATGCTGCTGGGCGTGGGCTTCCTGGCGGGCGGGGCCGCCGGGTTCGCCGGTACCGCCAGCCTGCGCATGCAGCTGGGCAACCAGCAGGCGCAACTCGCCGCTGCCCACCGCGAATCGCAGCGCGAAATCAATGCCCTGGCCGCGCGCCTGGGCGAACTGCAGGCCGAAGCCAACCGCCTCAATGCGCTGGGCGAGCGCCTGACCCGCATCGGCCAGCTGCAGGACGGCGAATTCAACTTCGACAAGCCGGTCGGCGTCGGCGGTACCGGCCCGATCCGCGACATCTCCGAGCCGGAGCTGCGCGAAGGCCTGGACACACTCAACCGGCAGTTCGCTTACAGCGGTGAGCAGCTGTCGGTCCTGGAATCCATGCTCTTCAACCGCCAGCTCGACATGAACTCCGTGCCGTCGCGCGAGCCGATCGCCGACAGCTACATCACCTCCGGCTTCGGCCGCCGCGTCGACCCGATCGTCGGCGGCAGCCAGTTCCACAAGGGCATCGATTTCGAAGCCGACGTGGGCGATCCCGTGCTCGCGGTGGCCGACGGGGTGGTCAGCTATTCCGGCGTGCGTTCGGGCTACGGCAACGTGATCGAGATCGACCACGGCAACGGCTATGTCACGCGCTATGCCCACAACTCGCGTCTGGAACGCCGCGTCGGCGAACTGGTCCGCGCCGGGCAGGAAGTCGCCAAGGCGGGCTCCACTGGCCGTTCCACCGGTGCCCACGTGCACCTGGAAGTGTGGAAGAACGGGCAGGCGGTGAATCCGCGCAAGTTCCTCAGCCAGCATTCGCCGCTGGTCAACGGCTGAGGGCCGCAGGACACTCGAAAACGGCGCGATCCCCGGATCGCGCCGTTTTTGTTTGCTCAGGCCGCCCGTTCAAATTGGTGATGGCGGCACCCTTGCAACCGCGGGGGGGCGCCACCAGCTACAATCGACGTGCCAGAAAGGGCGCCCGGCGCCCTTTTTCCTTTTTGCGGGAACGAACGGCGCGACGCCGCATCGAACCCGACCCAAGAAAAACATTTCGGCCCCAATCATGCTCAACAGCCTGCTTACCCGCGTCTTCGGTAGCCGCAACGAACGCCTGCTCCGCCAGCTGCAACGATCGGTCAACAGGATCAACGCCCTCGAGGCGGAGATGCAGAAGCTGTCCGACGCCGAACTGCAGGCCAAGACGCCCGAGTTCCAGCAGCGCATCGCCAACGGCGAAACCACCGACAAGCTCCTGCCCGAAGCCTTCGCCGTCTGCCGCGAAGCCGCCAGGCGCGTGCTCGGCATGCGCCATTACGACGTCCAGCTGATCGGCGGCATGGTCCTGCACCTGGGCAAGATCGCCGAAATGCGCACCGGCGAAGGCAAGACCCTGGTCGCGACCCTGCCGACCTACCTCAACGCGCTGGAAGGCAAGGGCGTCCACGTCGTCACCGTCAACGACTACCTGGCCCGCCGCGACTCGGCGTGGATGGGCAAGCTGTACAACTGGCTCGGCCTGAGCGTCGGCGTCGTCTACCCGGGCATGCCGCATCAGGACAAGCACGCCGCCTACGCGGCCGACATCACCTACGGCACCAACAACGAATTCGGCTTCGACTACCTGCGCGACAACATGGCGCTGTCGAAGGAAGACCGCTTCCAGCGCGGCCTGCACTACGCGATCGTCGACGAAGTCGACTCGATCCTGATCGACGAGGCGCGCACGCCGCTGATCATTTCCGGCCCGGCCGACGAATCGCCGGAGCTGTACATCAAGGTCAACCGCATCGTCCCCTCGCTCACCCGGCAGGCGACCGAGGAAGGCGAGGGCGATTACTGGGTCGACGAGAAGGGCAAGCAGGTCCACCTGTCCGAAGCCGGCCAGGAACACGCCGAGGAACTGCTGCGCAAGGCCGGCATCCTCGCCGAAGAAGACAGCCTGTACGCCGCGCAGAACCTCAGCGTCGTCCACCACCTCAACGCCGCACTGCGCGCGCATGCGATCTACCAGCGCGACGTCGACTACATCGTGCGCGACGGCGAAGTGATCATCGTCGACGAATTCACCGGCCGCACGCTCGCCGGCCGTCGCTGGTCCGACGGCCTGCACCAGGCTGTCGAAGCGAAGGAAGGCGTGCCGGTCCAGCGCGAGAACCAGACGCTCGCCTCGATCACCTTCCAGAACCTGTTCCGCATGTACAGGAAGCTGTCCGGCATGACCGGTACGGCGGACACGGAAGCCTACGAATTCCAGAGCATCTACGGCCTGGAAGTGATCGTGATCCCGACCCACCGCCCGATGATCCGCAAGGACCATCCGGATGCCGTGTTCCTCAACCGCAACGGCAAGTTCCGCGCGGTGATCAACGAGATCCGCGAGGCCAACAAGCGCCAGCAGCCGGTGCTGGTCGGCACGACCTCGATCGAAGTGTCGGAAATGCTGAGCGAGCAGCTGCGCGCTGCCGGCATTCCGCACGAAGTGCTCAACGCCAAGCAGCACGAACGCGAGGCGCACATCGTCGCCCAGGCCGGTCGCCCGGGCGCGGTCACCATTGCCACCAACATGGCCGGCCGCGGTACCGACATCGTGCTGGGCGGTTCGCTCGAAGCCGAGATCGCCACGCACGAAGCCGCCAACGGCGGCGAGATCGATGAGGTGACGAAGCAGCGTCTCAAGTCCGAATGGCAGGCCCGCCACGACGCGGTCAAGGCTGCCGGCGGCCTGCACATCATCGGCACCGAACGCCACGAAAGCCGCCGCATCGACAACCAGCTGCGCGGCCGCTCCGGTCGCCAGGGCGACCCGGGTTCCTCGCGCTTCTATCTGTCGCTCGAAGACAACCTGATGCGCATCTTCGCCGCCGACTGGGTGCAGAAGGCGATGGCGCGCATGGGCCTGAAGGAGGACGACGTCATCGAGTCGGGCCTGGTCACCAAGCAGATCGCCGGCGCGCAGCGCAAGGTCGAGGCCCACAACTTCGACATCCGCAAGAACCTGCTCGACTTCGACGACGTCAACAACGACCAGCGCAAGGTGATCTACGGTCAGCGCGACGAGCTGCTCGAAGCCGAGAGCGTGCAGGAGAACATCGACGGCATCCGCGAGGACGTGGTCAACGACATCGTCACGCGCTTCGTCCCGGCCGAATCGATCGACGAGCAGTGGGACATCCCCGGCCTGCAGGCGGCGATCGAGCAGGAGTTCGGCGTCTCCATCGCGCTGGTGGATGAAGTGAACGCGGCGAAGGAAATCGACGCCGAGACCATTGCCCGCCGCGTGCAGGACGTGGTGGCGAAGCATTTCAGCGATCGCGAGCAGCAGCTGGGTCCGGAGACCATGCGCCTGCTCGAGAAGCACATCATGCTCAACGTGCTCGACCAGAACTGGAAGGAGCACCTCGCGCGCATGGACTACCTGCGCCAGGGCATCCACCTGCGCGGCTACGCACAGAAGCAGCCGAAGCAGGAGTACAAGAAGGAAGCCTTCGAGCTGTTCAGCGACATGCTGGAAAAGGTCAAGCGCGAAGTCGTCACGCTGCTGGCGCGCGTGCGCATCCGCAGCGAGGAAGAGATTGCGGCGATGGAAGCGCAGGAGCGCGCCGCCGCCGAGGCACAGGCGCGCCAGATGCAGTTCCAGCATCCGGACATGGGCGGCCTCGGTGCCGACGAGGAAGCCGCGCGCGTGCAGTCCGAGACCGCCAACGCCGCATTCGCCAACATCGGCCGCAACGATCCGTGCCCCTGCGGCAGCGGCAAGAAGTACAAGCATTGCCACGGCCAGCTCGCCTGAGCCCGGCGATTCCCGAGCTAACCGGCCATTAACCGATCTCCTTCTCCCCGCACGCGGGAGAAGGTGCCCCGAAGGGGCGGATGAGGGGCGAGGCGCCCACACCCTGTCCATGCCAACCGCCAAGCAAGAGACGATTCCGGCCGCGACGGCTCCCGCCGGCGCGCCCCGCGTGATCGAAGTCGT
Organism: Lysobacter yangpyeongensis; assembly: GCF_042655745.1. NCBI lineage: Bacteria > Pseudomonadati > Pseudomonadota > Gammaproteobacteria > Lysobacterales > Lysobacteraceae > Lysobacter > Lysobacter yangpyeongensis. The sequence goes on from NZ_JBHSNM010000003.1 coordinate 83,764, forward strand.
CGCCGGCGTCATCCGCGACCGACGCGGCCGCATCCTCCTGGCCCGCCGCACCGAAGGCCGCGACCTGGCCGGCCTGTGGGAATTCCCCGGCGGCAAGCACGAGGCCGGCGAAACCGCGGAAGCCGCGTTGAAGCGGGAGCTGCGCGAGGAACTCGGCATCGCCGTGGAGCCCGGCGACCGCGTCATCCGCGTCCCGCAGGCCTACCCGCACAAGCGCCTGTGCCTGGACGTCTACGACATCCGCGCCTGGACCGGGACCGTTCGCGGCCTGGAAGGCCAGGCGCTCGCCTGGGTCCCGCCGCACAAGCTGGCCGACTACCCGATGCCGCCCGCGGATGTTCCGGTCGTGGCGGCATTGACCCAGCCCGATTGCTATCTCGTTACGCCCGAACCCGGGGGCGAAGAAGACGCTACCTGGCTGGCCTCGCTGGAGCGGGCGCTCGCCGCGGGTATCCGCCGCGTGCATTTGCGGGCACCGGCCTGCGAGCGCGGACGCTGGCGGACGCTGGCGGGCCAGGCGGTCGCGGTCTGCCGGGAAGCGGGGGCCCAGGTGCTGGTCAATGCGGATGCGGAGCTGGCGCAGGCGCTCGGAACCGGCCTGCACCTGCGGGCTTCGCAGCTGCGCACGCTGGCGGAGCGTCCGCTCCCGCGCGACCTGCCGGTCGCCGCGTCGTGTCACACGCTGGAAGAACTTCGCCTCGCGCAGGCGCTGGGCTGTGGCTGGGCAGTCGTCGGTGCCATCAAACCGACGGCCAGCCACCCGGACGCGATGCCGCTGGGGTGGGCGACATTCGCGGCAATGCGCGAGTCGGTTGCGTTGCCGATCTACGCCATCGGCGGCCTGACGCCGGACGATATCGCCGAAGCGCGCCGCCATGGCGCGCAGGGCGTCGCCGCCATCCGCGGCCTGTGGCCGGCCGCTTAAGCGTCAAGCCCCGGACTGCGACGTCGCCAGCTCGCGATAGCGTCGATCCAGGGCGCGCACGTGCGCGTCCAATGACTCCAGCGTGCCGTCGTTGACGAGCACGTCGTCCGCGATCGCGAGCCGTTGCGCCCGCGTCGCCTGTGCCGCAATCATCCGCCCGGCGAGCGCCGGGTCGATGCCGTCGCGCTGCACGAGCCGGGCGCGCTGCACATCGGCCGCGACGTCCACCACCAGGATGCGCTGCAGCCAGGGGTAGGCCGCACGACCACCACCTTCGGCCAGCAAGGGGATGGCGGCGATCGCGTAAGGACCGCGCGCCTGCTCGCATTCGCGATGGAGTTGCGCGCGCACGAGCGGATGCACGATCGCTTCCAGCTGCCGTCGCGCGGCCTCGTCGCCGAACACGCGTTGCCGCATCGCCGCGCGGTCCAGGCTGCCGTCGGGGCCCAGCACCGATGCCCCGAAGACTTCCACGACGGCCGCGAGTCCTTCGGAACCCGGGGCCACGGCCGCACGGGCCGCCAGATCGGCATCGGCCACGACGATGCCCAGCGCCTCGAAGCGCCGCGTCACCTCGCTCTTGCCCGAAGCGACGCCGCCAGTCACGCCGATGATGTAGTCGCTCATGCCGCGATTATCGTAGGAGCGGCCCTTGGCCGCGAATGCGTCGCGGCGAGGCGGTCGCGCCCACGTCGTTCCTTCGGAAATCGGAGTAGCGCAGCACGTGCATCGCATCGCCCCTTCGGTGCAGGAGCCGCACACGCTGCGAACGAGGCGACAACGCGGGTCGCGCCCGTGGGGGCGCTCCTACCGGATGCCCGAGAAGCGCAGGTACGCGTCGACCAGGTCCTGGCCCCAGAAGAACACGACCCAGCCGGCGACAGCGAGATAAGGCCCGAACGGAATCGGCACCGAGCGATCGCGCCCCTTCGCCGCCAGCCAGATCGACCCGACGATGGCGCCCACCAGGGACGACAGCAGGATGGTCGGCAGCACGCCCTTGAGCCCCGTCCAGGCGCCGATCGCCGCCAGCAACTTGAAGTCGCCGTGGCCCATGCCTTCCTTGCCGGTGAGCTGCTTGAACACCCACCACACCGACCAGAGGCTCACGTAGCCCGCGACGGCGCCTAGCAGGGCCGGCTTCACCGGCATGTACAGATTGTCGGACGCCGCGATCAGGCCCAGCCACATGAGCGGGAGCGTCAGGCTGTCCGGCAACAACTGCGTGCGCAGGTCGATGCCGGACATCGAGATCAGGAATCCGCTGAAGACGATCGCGCCGAACCCCTGCCAGCCGAATCCGAAGCGCCACACGGCCGCCACGAACAGCAGCATCGTGAGCAGTTCCACCAGCGGGTACTGGATGGAAATCGGGGCCTTGCAGTTGCGGCACTTGCCGCGCAGCGCCAACCAGCTGAACACCGGAATGTTTTCGTACCAGCTCAGCTGGTGCTTGCAGTGCGGGCAGTGCGAGCGCTCGACGACGATCCCGGGCGGCGGCGGATCGTAGACCTCCGGCTGTTCCAGCACGTCGCGCGCGTCGCGCTTCCACTCCCACTCCAGCCGCTTGGGCAGGCGCAGGATCACCACGTTCAGGAAGCTGCCCACCAGCAGCCCGAAGCCCGCCACCAGCGGATAGCCGATGGCGGGGTTCTGGTCGAGGAATGCCATTTTGTAGGAGAGTCCCCGTTATCAGCCCACGACCGCGCCGAGCTTGAAGATCGGCAGGTACATGGCGATGACCATGCCGCCCACGACCGTGCCCAGGAACACCATGATCATGGGCTCGATGAGGCTCGAGAGTGCGTCGACCGCGTTGTTGACTTCCTGCTCGTAGAACTCGGCGACCTTGAACAGCATGGTGTCCAGCGCACCTGCTTCTTCGCCGATGGCCGCCATCTGGATGACCATGTGCGGGAAGAGGTTGACCTGCTTCATCGCCATGTTGAGCTGATACCCGACCGACACGTCGTCGCGAATCCGATAGATGGCCTTTTCGTAGATCTTGCTGCCGGTAGCGCCGGCGACGGAGTCGAGCGCTTCCACCAGCGGCACGCCGGCCTTGAAGGTCACCGCCAGCGTGCGCGCGAAGCGGGCGATGGCGGAATTGTGCAGGATCTGGCCGATGACCGGGATCTTGAGCACCGCCCGGTCGAGGAAGTCGGCGAATGCCTGCGACCGCTTCTTGAGCATGATCAGGCCGACGCCGGTACCCACGGCGACGATCAGCATCAGCCACCACCAGCTGACCATGAACCGGCTCATGCTGACGACCACTTGAGTCAGGGCCGGCAGGTCGGCGCCGAAGTTCTTGAACACGTCCTCGAAGGTCGGGACCACGAAGATCAGGAGGATCGCGCTGACGATGATCGCGACCGCAACCACCATGGCGGGATAGAACAGCGCCTTCTTGATCTTGCCTTTCAGCGCTTCGATGTTTTCCTTGTAAGTCGCGACCGTGTCCAGCACGGTCTCCAGCACGCCCGCTGCTTCGCCCGCCTTGACGAGGTTGCGGAAGAGTTGGTCGAACTGCACCGGATGCCTCCCCAGTGCCTCGTAGAGCGAAGAGCCGCCCTGGATGTCCTCGCGGATGGCGTTCACGAGGTTCTTCATCCTTGGGTTCTTCTGACCCCCAGCGATGATCTCCAGGGCCTGCACGATGGGCACGCCGGACTTGATCATGGTCGCGATCTGACGACTGAAAACAGCAATGTCGCCAGGAGTAATCGTCTTGCCGGCGCCCCCGAATAGCGGTTTGCCCTTGACCTTGACCACCTGAGGGGTGATGCCTTGGCGACGCAATTCGGCACGAACCATGTTCGCCGTCTTGGCGGACTGCTCGCCCTTCATCTTGATGCCGCGTTTGTCGGTGCCCTCCCAGACGAAAGTCTGAAGGGAGTCGAGGCGGACGGTGGCCTTGGCAGCGGTACGGGATGCGGACATGGTTTAGTCCTTGGTGACTCGGTTGATTTCGGCGAGGCTGGTGATGCCGTTCTTGACCTTGAGGAGGGCGGACTGGCGCAGGTCGCGGATGCCTGCCTTCTGGGCCGCTTCGCCGATTTTCATCGCGTTGCCGCCTTCCAGGACGATGGCCTGGATCTCCTCGCTCATCGGCATCACCTGGTAGATGCCGGTGCGGCCCTTGAAGCCCTCGGTACAGTCGGGGCACCCAACGGCCTCGTAAACCTTGAGGCCGGCGGCAATTTCCTCGTGGGTGAAGCCTTCTGCGAGCAGCGCATGCTCGGGAACGTGCACTTCGCGCTTGCAGTCGTGCAGGCGCCGGGCGAGGCGCTGCGCGATCACCAGCGTCACCGACGAGGTGATGTTGAAGGGCGCCACGCCCATGTTCATGAGGCGGGCGATGGTCTGCGGCGCGTCGTTGGTGTGCAGCGTCGACAGCACCATGTGGCCGGTCTGCGCCGCCTTGACGGCAATCTCGGCGGTCTCGAGGTCGCGGATTTCGCCGACCATGATCACGTCCGGGTCCTGGCGCAGGAAGCTGCGCAGCGCCGCGGCGAAGGTCATGCCGCGCTTGACGTTCATCTGCACCTGGTTGATGCCCGGTACACGAATTTCGACCGGATCCTCGACCGTGGAGATGTTGCGCTGCTCGTCGTTGAGGATGTTCAGCGCGGTATACAGCGAGACGGTCTTGCCGGAGCCGGTCGGGCCGGTGACCAGCACCATCCCGTACGGCTTCTGGATGGCATCGAGAAACAGGCGCTTCTGGTCATCCTCGTAACCGAGCTTGTCGATGCCCAGCTTGGCCGCGCCGGCATCGAGGATACGCAGCACGATCTTCTCGCCGAACAGCGTGGGCAGCGTGCTGACGCGGAAGTCGATCTGCTTGGTCTTGCTCAGGTTGAGCTTGATGCGGCCGTCCTGCGGCACGCGCTTCTCGGCGATATCCAGCTGCGCCATGACCTTCAGGCGCGCGGCGATGCGCTGCGACAGCTTGACCGGCACCTTCGCCACCTGCTTGAGCAGGCCGTCGATGCGCAGGCGCACGCGGTATTCGGTTTCGTAGGGCTCGAAGTGGATGTCCGACGCGCCGCGGCGGATCGCATCCACCAGGACCTTGTTGACGAACTTGACGACCGGGGTGTCGTCGCCCTTGGCGTCGACGCCGCTTTCGCCCAGGTCCTCCTCGCCGCCGCTGACCTCGAGCTTCTCGAAGTCTTCGGACTCGCCCATCGCCTCGTTGAGGGCGTCGGCGGTGGCCAGCCATTGCTCGATGGTCCGATGGATCTTGTCGGCATCGACGAGGATGGCCTCGACCGCCATGTTGCTCTGGAACTTGATCTCGTCCAGGGCCTGGGTGTTGGTCGGGTCGGAGATGCCGATGTACAGCTTGTTGCCGCGCTTGAACAGCGGCAGCACGCTGTGCCGGCGGACCAGTTCCTCGTCGACGAGCTTGATGGCCGACTGGTTGGGATCCAGCGCGAGCACATCGAACAGCGGCACGCCGAACTCGTGCGAGTTCGCCGCGGCCAGCTGGGCCATCGATACCAGGCGCTTTTCGCTGAGATAGGTCGCGAGCGGCTTGCGCTCGGCCGTTGCTGCAGCCATGGCCTCGCGGGCGGGCTGTTCCTCCAGAGCGCCGTCCAGCACCAGTCGCCGGGCGATACCCGTAATTCCAACCAAGTTGGCCGAACTGGTAACGACGCTCATTTTTGCCTTCCCCAAGGCGCGCTCGCACAACTCAACGTAAAGTGGCGCAAAAATGGGCCGGATACAACCGCCGTTAGCCGCCTCTTGACGAATGGGAGGCGCTCGGGAGCCTTGCATTTAGCAGTTTGTGACTAAATTGACAAACGGCGCCAGCGCCGGCGCTCACAGGCAACCCGAAGAAGATTCCGTCTGTCTAGAGGATCCCGGGGATGACCCGGTACCTGGTCGTCAGGAGATAGGCGGCGTACTCCGGGTCCGCGGAAAGCAATCGTTCCTCCCTCGCGATCCTTATCGCCTGGAAGAAATAGAGGGTGGCGAAAAGCAGGGCATTGCGAAGGGACCAGTTGCCCAGCAAGAAGCCCATGTGACCGATGAAGTATCCGAGGTAGATGGGATGCCGAATCCACCGGTAGGGTCCGCTGGTCACAATGCCGTGGTTTGCGGGAAGTAAACCGAACGACCGGCCGAGGTGGATCTTGGAATACAGCTGCAGAAGGATTCCTGAGGCTTGGACCACGGCTGCCACGTGGACAGGTACAAGGTGCGGGCCTTCATCTAGGTAAATGAAGGCGAAGTAATAGGTGGCCAGGAAGGTGCTGAGAAGGGACAAGCCATCGAACGAAGTGCTCTTGCTGGGGCGCGCGAACAGGTAGATGGCGACCGTCAGCGTTTCGGCTGCGGCCAGCAACGCGAGGTTCAGCGACGGGTGCGCGGTGAACGCCAAGGCGACGCGGTGGACGAAATACGCGAGACCGATTGCCGGCAGTAGGCGGATCAGAAGCTCGATCTTTGGAGACAGGCGCATCATGCTTCACGCAGTGGGGCGGGCAAGAACTTTCTTTTGATACGCGGCAGAAATCCGTGTTGCTCAATCCAATTGCAATAGCTTTGGTACGTCGGGTCGCTCATCAGGTGCCGCTCCTCGGTCTTTGCGCGCACCACGTAAATGATTCCAAGGGCGAGCAGTGCCGCACAATTGGCGAGCGCAGCAACTGGGCCGGACGTCGAGATAAAGGGGATCGAAATTAGCCACCAAGCCAGGTTCTTCCCGAGGTAGGACGGGTGCTTGAACCAGCTATAGGGCCCGGAGGTAATGATGCCTCGATTGGTCAGATTCGAGAATCGAGGCCCGAAAGCAACGGTCGCCCACGCATAGAGTCCGGTCGCCGACAGGATCGCGACGGCCCACAAGGCTGTCAGTACCGGATACCCGTGCAGCCAGGAGATCCAGTCGTACCCGTCATCGTAGGAAAGCCAACGATGCAGGATCAACACATTGAGAGGTGGATAGCAGACCAGGGCTGCTGCCCAGCCCAACACGGTAGGTTCAGTGGAACGGATGTGTGCGCCTATTCTGCGCGAAGTGGAGCAGTAGCCGATCGTTGCAAACGCCGTGTCCACAGCGAAGAGCGACTGATAGACCATTGCGTAGACTTTCCACCATCCGTGTTTTCCCGGGTCCGGATCGAATGCGTTATGCAGGAATGCATACACGCTGCTGATCATGATGGGCAGGTAGAAGGCCTTGACCATCCAGCCCAGGACAGCTTGGCGGTCATTGGTCGAGAACCTGCGACGGGTTGCGTGCGTGAGAGCCAGCCCCAGCGATTCAAGTGAGTCTCGACCAAGCCCGCGAGGAGCCCGCAGCAATATCCACAAGGCCCAGCCTGCAGCCAGAGGCGCGGCGACCGGCAACAGCTGCATGAGGCCGGAGATGTAATCGGCGGAGAATTGTCGGAACGCGTGGAAGGTCAGCGATAGCGCGAACAGAAATCCCATCAACCCCAACAAGCGCAGGCGAAACCGCCAATTGTGCGTGCCTGGAGTCAGCGCGCTCCGCAGGGTATTCGCCCTTCGCGCGGGGCGCGGGAACCGGCGCAACTCCATCCACCACATGGGGAGAGCGCAAGCCATCAGGAATAACACGGTGCCCAGTATGGGCGATGGCCTGAAGACCAGGATCATCAGCCAGGCAGCGAGTGCGCCGGTTGCGCCGGCCAGGCTCACTCTCCCCGGCACAGCGGTTTCTGGTTTGCCGTTCAAGCTGGTGTCGCCCATATCGGATATCAAAAAGAAAGAGGGAGCACAAAGGCTCCCTCCCTCAGGCAGACCGGATAATCAGACTCCGATCGTATCTACGTATTAACCACCAGCAGCGGCAGCAGCAGCCGCAGCAGCGCCCTGGCAGGTGCTCGGACGGTACTTGGCCGGGATGGTGCCGGCGCAGACCCAGTCAACCTGGCCATTGGCAGCCTTGGTGCCGGTCAGGGTGATCGTGCCGCCGTTGGCGGTGCCGCCGAGGTTGTTGGTGCCGGTGGCGGTGATCACGCCGTTCGCATAGGCCACCGAAGCAACGTACTTCGAAGCCTGCGTTTCGACGTTGGCGGTCGCCGGCATGCCAGCGGCCGGGTCAGCGGCGGCGGCTTCGGCAACCGTGGTACGGGCGCCCGAGGCGGCGGTCAGAACTTCCGAAACGCGCGAGCGGACCAGGTAGTCCTGGTAGGCCGGCAGCGCGATGGCGGCCAGGATGGCGATGATCGCGACGACGATCATCAGTTCGATCAGCGTAAAGCCCTGCTGCTTCTTCATGGTGTTTCCCCTAGGAGTGGTTGATTCACGTGCCGCACGGTCCGGCGTATCGGTCCGTTGGGCAGCCGTGCAGTGCTGCACGTGCAGGAAATGTATACGCACGGCGCGTGCCAATACCACCTTCCCGACGTTCGTTTATCAAAGTGGGTGGACCGTCACGTCCTTTGCGGCGGCTTCGCCCGGCGACAGCAATGCCAGTGCCGTTTTTTGTCATTAACGGACGAATATCGTCACATCATTGAGGTTGTTCCTGGCTTTTTGCCTTTCCGTCGCTCTTCCGTAGCTCCAGGAGGACGGGCCAGGGGTCGATTGCCAAGGGCTTGAGGGGCGCCGCCGTTCTCGAGTCGACCAGCATCGTCGCTTCGCCGCGATTGGAGCTGATGGGTACCACGCGCAGTCGTCCGGGAACGCGGGCGGTGTCCTGCATTGCCGAGGCGAACTGCGCAGCATCCGTGCCATGCAGGTGGCGGGCGAAGCTGGCCGCCGGTACGGAGTGGGAGAGCAATTCCGACGCGCCGGCGGAGAACGGAGCGTAGTACTCGGGCATCAGGTGCAGGTCCTTGCCGGTGTCCAGGGTCAGGAACAGGAGGTCCTCGCGCTTCTTTTGGTCGCGGGGCAACACGGCCGCAATCGTCTCCACGTTGAGCCACGGCAGACTGCGGTATTGCCGCGGCCCTTTGGCCAGATCCGCCGGCTCGAGCTCATTGGCGAACACCATTCGGAACCGGTCGACCAGGGCGACCATGTAGACCGGCCGGGACTGCCAGACCGTACTCAGGCCGTAACCCATCGCAACGACCTGCAGGAGCGCGATGACGGTCAGGTCGAATTTCAGGCCCTTCTTGCCTCGTTTGTAGATGATCAGGGTCATCAGCGGCCCCATGGTCACGTCGACACCGGCGATGATCAGCAGGAGCTTGTCGGCATTTGCCATCTGGAACAGACCCGGCGGGTACCAGCACCAGACGAGCACGGTGGCGATGACGGTAAGGACGAGAACGCTCAGGGTGAGGTGGATGGCGGAGGCTTTCCAACGGTTCATGGCGGTAAACAGGTTGAGAAAGTTGGGTTGGGAAAGTTGCCGCAGCAGCGGCCGGAGTGGGGGTGCTAAAAAATAAACAAAAAAGGACGCGATGGAATCGCGTCCTTTTTTTCAGGCGGCGCCGCGCCCGGGAATCAATCGATCCCGAGCTTCTTCAACTTGTACCGCAGCGCCCGGAAGGTGATACCCAGGGCCGCGGCGGTGCGGGTCTTGTTGAAGCGGTTTTCCTGCAGCGCCTGCTCGATTGCCTGGCGCTCCATGGCCTCGATGTATTCGGGCAGGCGGCTGCTGGCGGTGTCGCGGGGGTTGAGGGCGCGGGGATCGATCGCCGGGGTGCCGGCGGTGCCGTGGTTCGCGGCCGCTGCGGCATGGGAGACGAGACCGCTGGGCGGTGCGCCGAACACGGCCGAGTGTCCGGCCGCGATGGCGGCAGCGGTGGCCGGTTGCGGCTGGGGCAGGCGCAGGTCTTCGGCCTCGATCACGTCGCCGTCGGCGAGGGCGAGGGCGCGTTCGAGGATGTTTTCCAGTTCGCGCACGTTGCCCGGGAACGGATGTCCGCGCAGGGCGTCCAGGGCGGCGGGCGACAGGGTCGGGATGGGCCGGCCCTGGGCGCCGGCCAGGCGGGTCAGCACGCGCTCGGCCAGGCCGGGCAAGTCCTCGAGGCGCTCGCGCAGCGGCGGCACGCGCAGCTCGATGACGTTGATGCGGTAGTAGAGGTCGTGGCGGAAGCGGCCGTCCTCGGTCAGCGCGGCGAGGTTCTTGTGGGTCGCCGAGAGGATCCGGACGTCCACGTTGACTTCGCTGTTGGCGCCGACCGGGCGGATCGACTTTTCCTGGATCGCGCGCAGCAGCTTGACCTGCATGGCGAGCGGGAGCTCGGCGACCTCGTCGAGGAACAGCGTGCCGCCGTCGGCCGCCTGGAACAGGCCCGGCTTGTCGGCGTGCGCGCCGGTGAAGCTGCCCTTCTTGTGGCCGAAGAACTCGCTTTCCATCAGTTCGGCCGGGATCGCGCCGCAGTTGACCGGCACGAACGGACCGCTGGCGCGCGGGCCCTGCTCGTGGATGGTGCGGGCGGTGAGTTCCTTGCCGACGCCGGATTCGCCTGCGATGTAAACCGGCGCCTGGCTGCGCGCGACCTTGGCGATGGTCTGGCGCAGGGTGGCGATGGCGGGCGAGTCGCCGTAGAAGCGGGTGGCCACCAGATCGTTGGCGGCGGGGGTGCGGCGCTTCTCGCGCAGGTCCAGCGCATGGCGGACCAGGTCGCGCAGCACGGGGAGGTCCACCGGCTTGGCGACGAAATCGAAGGCGCCGGCCTTCAGCGCTTCCACCGCGGCTTCGACGTTGCCGAAGGCGGTGATCATGGCCACCGGCGTGTTGGCGTGCTTCTGGCTGATCTCGGCGACCAGATCCATGCCCGAGCCGTCGGGCAGGCGCATGTCGGTGAGGCACAGGTCGTAGACGTTGCGCGCGAGCTGCGCGCGCGCATCGCCCAGGGTGGCGGCGGTGTCGCATCGCAGGCCCATGCGGCCCAGCGTCATGACGAGCAGTTCGCGGATATCGCGCTCGTCGTCGACTATCAATGCACTGCGTGTATCGGTCATCCGCCCCTCCGCGCGCCGACACGATAGCGGAACGAGGCCGCGGGGGCCAAGCGGCGCGCGTCGCGGTTTTGCTGAATGGTTGTGGCCCGGCTCACGCGTGTCCGCCCATCAGCGGGCTCGGCGTGGGCAGGCCGATGCGGAAACAGGCGCCGCCGCCGGGCATCGCGACGTACTCCAGGCTGGCCTGGTTGGCGCGGCACAGCTCGCGCGCGATGTAGAGCCCCAGCCCGGTGCCGTGCCCGGAGGTGGTGAAGAAGGGGCGGAACAACTGGCTGACCACGGACTCGGGGACGCCGGGGCCGCGGTCGCGCACGTCGATGATCGGCGCGCCGCTGTCGTCCACCGAGACCCGCACGGTGACCTGGGCGGGCTGCCCGGGCATGCGCCCGTAGGTGAGCGCGTTGTAGACCAGCGCGGTCAGGACCTGATGCAGCTGCCGCGGATCGATCAGCGTGTTGACCGCCGTCGGCGTGCCCGCCACCCGCACCGTGTCCTGTTCGAGCGGATGGCTGGCGGCGTATTCCTCGACGAAGCGCCGGGTGAACGACATCAGCTCGACGTGCTCGGGCTTGGCCGAATCCCGGCGCGCCAGCCCCAGCACGTTGTCGACGATGCCGTTCATGCGCTTGCCCTGTTCCCGGACGATCTCGAGCAGGCGCTGGTCGGCCGTCGGCAGATCCTTGGATTCCTCCAGCAGTTGCACGGCGTAGTTGATCGCCGCGAGCGGATTGCGAATCTCGTGCGCCAGGCTCGCGGAGAAGCGGCCCAGCGTCGCCAGGGTCATGGATTCGGCCTGGCGCGAGACGATGCTGGTGTCGTCGAGGAAGATCAGCACCTGCTCGCTGCCCGCACGCAGCCGGGTGAAGCGCGGCACGACTTCGGGCAGATCCATGGCCAGCTGCAGCGGGCTGTCGTCGGCGCGACCGGTTTCGCGCCAAGCGGCCAGGCGTCTGGCCAGCGCGGGCGCCGCCAGCAGCAGGTCGCGACCCTCGCCGGGGTGGCTGCCGGTGTCGCTCAGCAGCAGCATCGCCGCTTCGTTGGCCAGGCGCAGGTGGTTGCGGCCGTCGACCAGCAGCACGCCGGTGCGCAGCCGGCGGATGATCAGTTCGTTGACTTCGGCCAGCGAGGCCGCATCCGCCCCGCGTTGCTCGGCCAGGTCGACGCTCTCGCGCATCTGCCGGCCCAGGATGTTGGTCAGCGTGGCCACCGCGAGATAGCCGGTGGCGAACATCAGCGGTTCGCCGATGCCATGGACGTCGGGATTGCCGTCGATGCTCAGGAAGTATTCGACCAGCAGGCCGCACGCCGCGATCCCGGCGATGCCCACCCCCAGCCGCGTGGGCAGCAGCAGAGCCGCGGCGCCGACGTTGAACATCAGCATCAGCACGATGCCCGCGCGCGTACCGGGCATCGCATACACGGCGAGGATGCCGAAGAACAGGTCGAAGGCGACCCCGACCAGCGCCTGCAACTGCAGTTCGCCACGCCGCCGGATCACGAACAGGACCAGGGCGACGAACAGCGAACTGACCGCCGTCGCCTTGGCCACGCCTTCGTCGCGCGGCTCGGAGATGTACTCGCGGATCGGGCTGAACAACAGGAAGGTCAGCAGCGCCGCTTCCAGCAGCCGGTACAGGGTGAAGAAATGCAACTCGCGACGGAGCGCGCTATCGGCTTCGGCGGCGACGGCGGGGCGAGTGGCCAAGCAGGAATCCCGGGAGTGTGCGCGGACCGAGTATAGGCAGTGCGCAAGCTGGCGGTTGCGCGCCCGGGCGGGACCGGCGGTCCTGGCTTTTTGCCCCGACCGCCCCGATCGGCGACAATGCGCCCCCTCGCGCGGCGGCCCACGGCCGCGGTTTTCCAGGCGCGGGTTCTCCAATTCCCCTCGGTGACGCATGAATTTCCACGAATACCAGGCAAAGCAGCTCTTTGCCGATTACGGCATTGCGGTGCCGGCCGGGCGCGTTGCGCGCACGCCGGAAGAGGCTGTGGACGCAGCCAAGGCCATCGGTGGCGACTTCTGGGTGGTCAAGGCCCAGATCCACGCGGGCGGTCGCGGCAAGGCCGGCGGCGTGAAGCTCGCCAAGACCCTCGATGAGGTCCGCGAGTACGCCAAGGGCATGCTCGGCACGAAGATGGCCACCTACCAGACCGCCGGCGTGGAACTGCCCGTCGACAGCGTGCTGGTCACCCAGGCCACGGACATCGCCAAGGAGCTGTACCTGTCGGTGCTTGTCGACCGTTCGAGCAAGTCGGTCACCTTCATCGCCTCCGCCGAAGGCGGCATGGACATCGAGCAGGTCGCGCACGAGAAGCCGGAAGCCATCCGCACGCTGCACGTGAACTACGTGCAGGGCCTGCAGCCCTACCAGTGCCGCGACCTCGGCTTCGCCATGGGCCTCAACGCGAAGCAGGTCAACCAGCTGACCAAGATCATGCTGGGCCTGTTCAAGCTGTTCCACGAGAAGGACCTGGCCCTGGTCGAGCTCAACCCGCTCGCGATCATGACCAGCGGCGACCTCGCCGTGCTCGACGGCAAGATCAACTCCGACGACAACGCGACCTTCCGTCATCCGGAACTGGCCGCGATGCGCGACATCCGCCAGGAAGACGAGACCGAGGTCAAGGCCAGCCAGCACGACCTCAACTACGTCACCATGGACGGCAACATCGGCTGCATGGTCAACGGCGCCGGCCTCGCGATGGCGACGATGGACGTGATCTCGCTCAACGGCGGTTCGCCGGCGAACTTCCTCGACGTCGGCGGCGGCGCCACCAAGGAACGCGTGACCGAAGCCTTCAAGCTGATCCTGTCGAGCGACAAGGTGAAGGCGATCTTCGTCAACATCTTCGGCGGCATCGTCCGCTGCGACATGATCGCCGAGGGCATCATCGCCGCGGTGAAGGAAGTCGACGTCAAGGTCCCCGTGATCGTCCGCCTCGAAGGCACCAACGTGGAAGCCGGCAAGGAGCTGCTGAAGAACTCCGGCCTGGCCATCACCCCGGCCGACGACATCAACGACGGCGCGAAGAAGGCGGTTGCGGCCGTCGCCGGCAAGTAAGGAACAACGACACCATGTCCGTTTTGATCAACAAGAACACCAAGGTGATCGTGCAGGGCTTCACCGGCTCGCAGGGCACCTTCCACGCCGAGCAGATGCTCGACTACGGCACCAAGGTCGTCGGCGGCGTGACCCCGGGCAAGGGCGGCACCCAGCATCTGGGCCTGCCGGTCTTCAACACCGTGGCCGAAGCCGTCGCCGAAACCGGCGCCGATGCCTCCGTCATCTACGTCCCGCCGCCGTTCGCGGCTGACGCGATCCTGGAAGCCGCCGATGCCGGCATCAAGGTCATCGTGTGCATCACCGAGGGCATCCCGGTCCTCGACATGCTGCGCGTGAAGAACACGCTCAACGGCTACGACGACGTCGTGCTGGTCGGTCCGAACTGCCCCGGCGTGATCACCCCAGGCGAATGCAAGATCGGCATCATGCCGGGCCACATCCACAAGCCGGGCGTGGTCGGCATCGTGTCGCGCTCGGGCACGCTGACCTACGAAGCCGTGAAGCAGACCACCGACGTCGGCCTCGGCCAGTCGACCTGCATCGGCATCGGCGGCGATCCGATCAACGGCACCAACTTCATCGACGCGCTGAAGTGGTTCCAGGACGACCCGCAGACCGAAGGCATCATCATGGTCGGCGAGATCGGCGGTTCGGCCGAGGAAGAAGCGGCCGAGTTCATCAGCAAGTACGTGACCAAGCCGGTGGTCGGCTTCATCGCCGGTGCCTCCGCGCCGAAGGGCAAGCGCATGGGCCACGCCGGTGCGATCGCTTCGGGCGGCTCGGGCACGGCGGAAGGCAAGTTCGCGGCGATGGAAGCCGCCGGCGTCACCACGGTGAAGTCGCCGGGCGACCTGGGTGCGGCGATCGCCAAGCGCCTGGGCAGGTAAGCGGGGTTCGCGAGTGCAAATGGAAGCCGCCTTCGGGCGGCTTTCCTGTTTGTGGAAGCCAGCACGTCCCCTCACCCTGCGTTGCTTCGCAACGCGGTCCCTCTCCCCGCAAGCGGGGCGAGGGAGAAAGGAATCCTTTCCCGCAACAGCGGGGCGAGGGAGAAAGGAATCCTTTCCCGCAACAGCGGGGCGAGGGAGAAAGGAATCCTTCTCCCCGCAACAGCGGGGCGGGGGAGAAAGGAATCCTTCTCCCCGCAACAGCGGGGCGGGGGAGAAAGGAATCCTTCTCCCCGCAACAGCGGGGAGAAGGTGCCCGAAGGGCGGATGAGGGGCGCCGGCGAAGCCGGCGCGGTCTTCGCGCCCGGCTAATTTCGTCGCGTTGACGCCCGGGCACGGATGCTGCGTCGATGTCTTCCCGCAAGCCCGCCGCGAACAACGGCGCCATCGAAGCCGCGGCCGAATCCGCCGCACAGGGCGGCCTCGTCTACGTCCGCGATGCGGAGCCCGGCCTGCGTCGCCGCCGCGCGGGAAAAGGCTTCCGCATCCTGGATGCGCGAGGCCGGGCCGTACGCGATCGCGCCACCCTCGACCGCATCCGCGCGCTCGCCATCCCGCCCGCGTATCGCGACGTGTGGATCTGCGCGAAGCCGAACGGCCACCTGCAGGCCACCGGCCGCGACGCACGCGGACGCAAGCAGTACCGCTACCACCCGCGCTGGCGGCAGGTACGCGACGCGGAGAAATTCGACCGCATCGTCGCCTTCGGCGCCGCATTGCCGCACCTGCGCCGCCGGCTGCGGCGCGACCTTGCGCAACCGGGCCTGCCGCGCGACAAGGTGCTCGCCGTCGTCGTCGCGATCATGGCCGACACCCTGGTGCGCATCGGCAACGAGGAATACGCGCGGGGCAACAAGGCCTTCGGTTTGACGACGCTGCGCAATCGCCACGTCGAATTCCTGCGCGGCGGCCGCGCGCGGTTGCGCTTCCGCGGCAAGGGCGGGCTGGAGCACGACGTGGTGCTCGACGACAAACGCCTGGCGAAACTCGTGCAGCGCTGCCAGCAATTGCCCGGGCAGCAGTTGTTCCAGTACGAAGACGACGACGGTGTGGCGTGCCCGGTGGATTCCGGACTCGTCAACGACTACCTGCGCGATGCGATGGGCGCCGACTTCACCGCCAAGGACTTCCGCACCTGGGGCGGCACGCTGGCGGCAATGCGCCTGTTCGCGGCCCAGCCTTCGCCGGTCGATGCGGACGAACCGCCATCGCCGCGCGCGATCGCCGCCACGCGCAACGCGGTGATCGCCGAAGTCGCCAGGCAGCTGCGCAACACGCCCGCGGTCTGCCGCAGGTCGTACATCGATCCGGTGGTGCCGGACGCGTGGGAGGCCGGACGCCTGCACGCGTTCACCCGCGACGTGCGCGGCGCGCGGCAGTGGGAGCAGACCCTGCTGCGGTTCCTGCGCCGCGAGCGACGGGGCAGCGGTCGTCGGTAACGAAGGAGGCGCAGGCGCGCGGCGCCGGCATCATCCCGGGCGTCCTTCGACTCCGCGCCTGCGGCGCTACGCTCAGGACGAACGGGGTGGTAGGACCGTGGCCCGGACAAGCGAAGCGCATTCCGGCAGTTCCCGATGAAACGCACGTCGCATGCGGGAGATGCCTGCGCGGATGCGTTGATCGGCGCCGGTGTGCCGGCAGGCCCGACAGCAGCTGCCCAGGCTGGTTTGCGCAGCGCCTCAACATTTCGTGTTGACCGATCCCGGCGGCCACACTATCTTGTGGTCCGTCGATGGTGCCGACCCCGCCGGGGGAAGGCTTAAAGGGAATCCGGTGAGGTCGTCGCAACGACCGATTCCGGAGCTGCCCCGCAGCGGTAACCGGTAACGACCCGCGTCAATGGCACTGGTGCGATCCCGCAAGGGTGAGGCTGGGAAGCGACGCGCAGTAGGAACACGGCGGACCCGATCCGCCGCACGACCGGAAGCCCGAAAACCTGCCGCGACCGGAAGAGCCAGGAGTGACTGGACAGGAGTGAGAAATGAGAGGCCGCGATCCGGCTTTCTCTAACCACTCACTCCTCTCCACTCACTCCTCGCCTTCCGCCTGGCCAGGCGTCTCCGCGGGGAGCGACGGTCGACCATGCCGGGCGTGCGCGCCCGCACCGTCGCACCGTCCGCGATCCATCCCGCGTCGAAGCCGGCCCGCCCGAGGGGGCGGGGGCTGTCCGTGCGTCGTCGCGACCGGTTCTGCCGATCGCAACGCGTGCGACCGCTTTCGCTTCTTCTCCACCTTCAACGGAGAGGACAGCCATGCATACCGAAACCCTTGCCGAAGCCGAGCCCGCCGCACCGGCGCGCGAAGCCGCTTCGCCGTCTTCCACCGCGCAATCGCAGGGCAGCTTCGCCCTGACCCCGCCGCACGCGCCGGCGACGATGAGCATCACCAAGCGCGACGGCCGCCGCGAACCGGTCGACGTCAACAAGATCGTGCGCGCGGTGATGCGCTGCTGCGACGAATTGGCGGAAATAGATCCCATGCGTGTCGCGCTCAAGACCATCGCCGGCATCTACGACGGCGCGACCACGCGCGAGCTGGACGAACTGTCGATCCGCACCGCCGCCGCGTTCACCGCCGAGGAGCCGCAGTACGCCCGCCTCGCCGCGCGCCTGCTCGCGGGCTACATCGACAAGGAAGTCGCGGGGCTGGGCGTGCATTCGTTCTCGCAGTCGATCGTGCTCGGCCACGAACTGGGCCTGATCAACGACCGCGTGCGCGACACCGTCGAAGCCCACGCGCGCAAGTTCAACGACGCGATCGACGCGGCGCAGACCCAGCGCTTCGAGTACTTCGGCCTGCGCACGCTGTACGACCGCTACCTGCTGCGGCATCCGCAGCGCCGCAGCGTGATCGAGACGCCGCAGCAGTTCTTCATGCGCATCGCGGTCGCGCTGACCGAATCGCCCGGCTCCGCGCTGGAGCTGTACCGGTTGATGTCGTCGCTCGATTACATCCCCAGCTCGCCGACGCTGTTCAATTCCGGCACGCGCCACGAGCAGCTGTCGTCCTGCTTCCTGCTGGATTCGCCGCAGGATTCGCTCACCGACATCTACGCGCGCTACGGCGACGTCGCGCAGCTGTCGAAGTTCAGCGGCGGCATCGGCCAGGCGTATTCGCGGATCCGTTCGCGCGGCTCGCTGATCCGTTCCACCAACGGCCGCAGCAACGGCATCGTGCCGTGGCTGAAGACGCTGGACGCGTCGGTCGCGGCGGTGAACCAGGGCGGCAAGCGCAAGGGCGCCGCGTGCATCTACCTCGAGACCTGGCATGCCGACATCGAGGAATTCCTCGAGCTGCGCGACAACACTGGCGACGAGGCGCGCCGCACCCACAACCTCAACCTCGCCAACTGGGTCCCGGACCTGTTCATGCAGCGCGTGGAAGCCGACGGCGACTGGTCGCTGTTCGATCCATACGCGGTGCCCGAACTCGTCGACCTGTGGGGCGAGGCCTTCGAGCGCGCCTACGTGCAGGCCGAGCAGCAGGGCCTGGCGGTGCGAACGATCAAGGCGCGCGAGCTGTACGCGCGGATGATGAAGGTGCTGGGCGAAACCGGTAACGGCTGGATGACGTTCAAGGACGCGTCCAACCGCACCTGCAACCAGGTCGGCCCCGGCCGCACCGTGCACCTGTCCAACCTGTGCACGGAGATCCTCGAAGTCACCTCCGCCGACGAGACCGCGGTGTGCAACCTGGGATCGGTCAACCTCGCGCAGCACGTGGCGTACAACGAGGAGGGCAGGGCGGCGTTCGACTTCGACAAACTCGCCGAAACCGTGCGCGTCGCCGTGCGCCAGCTCGACCGGGTGATCGACCTCAACTTCTATCCGATCGAATCGGCGCGCCGTTCCAACCTGCGCTGGCGTCCGGTCGGGCTGGGGGTGATGGGCCTGCAGGACGTGTTCTTCAAGCTGCGGCTGCCGTTCGATTCGGCGGAGGCGCTGCAGCTGTCGACGCGGATCGCCGAGCGCATCTACCTGCATGCGCTGGAGGCCTCCTGCGAGCTGGCGGAGAAGTACGGCACGCATCCCTCGTTCGCGGAGACGCGCGCCGTGTCGGGCGCTCTGCAGTTCGACCTGTGGGGCGTGACGCCTACCGAAACTGCTGCGTGGGAGGCCTTGAAGCAGCGCATCGCCCGGCACGGGCTGCGCAACTCGCTGCTGATTGCCATTGCGCCGACCGCAACGATCGCCTCGATCGCCGGTTGCTACGAGTGCATCGAGCCGCAGGTGTCCAACCTGTTCAAGCGCGAGACGCTGTCGGGCGACTTCCTGCAGATCAACCGCTACCTGGTCGACGAGCTGAAGAAGCTGGGCCTGTGGACGGAGGCGACCCGCGATGCGATCAAGCTCGCCGAAGGTTCGATCCAGAACGTGCCGGGCATCCCCGACGCACTCAAGGCCGTGTACCGCACCGCGTGGGAACTGCCGCAGAAGGCGCTGATCGACCTGGCCGCCGCGCGCGGCGCGTACATCGACCAGTCGCAGTCGCTGAATCTGTTCATGGAGAGCCCGAGCATCGGCCGGCTCTCGTCCATGTACATGTACGCCTGGAAGTCGAAGCTGAAGACGACCTATTACCTGCGCTCGCGTCCGGCGACGCGCATAGCCAAGGCGACCGTCGCCGCGCCGGCGTACACGACGCAGCAGGCGCTCGCCTGTTCGCTGGAGAACCCGGAGGCCTGCGAGGCCTGCCAATAGGGCAGGAGTCAGGGGAGAGGAGTGAGAAAAGAGAGGGATTCACGCCTTTCTGGTAGCTCTGCGCAGCGAGGTCAGCATGCGGCTGACCTCGTCCAGCCTGGATCTGACTTCCTGGGTTGCGGACTCCGGAAACCAGCCCAGGCGCTCGCACAGGGTGATCAGGGTTTCGAGTTCGGCGGCGGATCCCTGTGCTATGGCCAGGAACTGCGCCTTCTCCTTCCGGGACTCCCGCGTCCACCCTTCGGCGACGTTGCATGCAACAGAAACCGAAGCACGCGTGATCTGGGACCTCACGCCAAACGCCTCCTCGCGCGGAAGGCGTTGAACCAATCCGTAAACCCCCTGGGCGACTTCCATCGCCCTATGCCAAAGCACAGTCTTCCGATAATGCATCCCGAGGCCTCCATGTCCCAGCCCGAAGCATCTCTCGTTTCTCACTCCTCGTCACTCACTCCTCGCCTCCTCGACCCCGGCTTCGCGCTCACCCTGCGACCGATGCGTTACCCCGCGTTCTACGAGATGTACAAGGACGCGATCAAGAACACCTGGACCGTCGAGGAAATCGACTTCGGCATCGACCTCAACGATCTGCGCCACAAGCTGACGCCGGCCGATCGTCACCTGATCGAACGCCTGGTCGCGTTCTTCGCCACCGGCGATTCCATCGTCGCGAACAATCTGGTTCTGAATCTCTACCAGCACATCAATGCACCCGAAGCGCGCATGTACCTGTCGCGCCAGCTGTACGAGGAAGCGTTGCATGTGCAGTTCTACCTCACGCTGCTCGACGCCTACATTCCCGATCCGGCGCGCCGCGCCGAAGCCTTCGACGCGATCGAGAACATTCCCTCGATCAAGGCCAAGGCCGAGTTCTGCTTCAAGTGGATGGATTCGATCCAGTCGCTGCACCGGCTGGAGACGCGCGAACAGCGCCGCGCCTTCCTGCTGAATCTCATCTGCTTCGCCTGCTGCATCGAAGGGCTGTTCTTCTTCGCCGCGTTCGCCTACGTGTGGTTCCTGCGTTCGCGCGGGCTGCTGCCGGGATTGGCGGCGGGGACGAACTGGGTATTCCGCGACGAATCGGGCCACATGGCGTTCGCGTTCGAAGTCATCCATACCGTGCGCAGCGAGGATCCGGACCTGTTCGACGCCGGTATGGAGCGCGATGTGCGCGCGATGCTGCGCGAAGCGATCGAGGTGGAAGCCGGCTTCGCCGCCGACGTCCTCTCTGGCGGTGTCAATGGCCTGTCGCCGCGCGAGATGCGCCAGTACCTCGAATACGTCGCCGATCTGCGCCTGTCGGCGCTCGGTCTCGCGCCGGAATTCGGCGCGAAGAATCCGTTCCCGTTCATGGACCTGCAGGACGTGCAGGAGCTGACCAACTTCTTCGAGCGGCGCGTGTCCGCCTACCAGGTGGGGATCAGCGGCGCGGTGGCGTTCGAGGAGGCGTTCTGAACATGCACGACGCACCGCCGCGGGAAGCGCGGTTGTGGGAAATCGTGTTTCCCGACGACGCCAACCACCTTGGCACGCTGTTCGGCGGCCGCGCGCTGGCGTGGATGGACAAGGCGGCCTTCATCGCCGCCACCCGCTACGCGCGGCATACGGTGGTGACGGCACGTTCGGAGCAGGTCGATTTCCACGTGCCGGTGCGCCAGGGACAATTGGTGGAACTGGTGGCGCGCGTGGTCGATGTCGGACGCAGCTCGATGCAGGTCGAGGTCGAACTGCATACCGAGGACGCGCACGCGGGCACACGCCACCTGTGCACGCGCGGCCGCTTCGTGATGATTGCGCTGGATGCCAACGGGCGGCCGGCCGCGGTGCCGTCGCCGGCCGCAACGACGTAACGACGTAACGCATCCGTAGCCCGGGTAAGCGCAGCGCACCCGGGAGCTTCGGCACGT
The DNA here is from genome assembly GCF_042655745.1 of Lysobacter yangpyeongensis. Classification (NCBI taxonomy): domain Bacteria; kingdom Pseudomonadati; phylum Pseudomonadota; class Gammaproteobacteria; order Lysobacterales; family Lysobacteraceae; genus Lysobacter; species Lysobacter yangpyeongensis. The sequence continues at coordinate 105,208 of NZ_JBHSNM010000003.1, forward strand.
CACGCAAATCCGGGTGCGGCCTGCGGCCTTACCCGGCCCACGCCCAGGGCAGGGGACCCGCCACGCCGCAGTAGAATGCGCGCACACGCAGGCTGGAGCAGGGCATGACGTTGCGGATCGCGATGGCGCAGTTCGATTTCCCGGTGGGTGCGGTGGCGAAGAACGCCGACCGCATCATCGAGATGATCGAAGTCGCGCGTGAGGAACACGGCGCGGATGTCGTGCTCTTCCCCGAACTGGTCCTCTGCGGCTACCCGCCGGAAGACCTGCTGCTGCGGCCTTCCTTCCTCGCCGACTGCGAGGCGGCGATCGCCCGGATCGCGCAGGCCACCACCGGCATCGTCGCCGTGGTCGGCTGGCCGCAGGCGGCCGGCGCGATCGTCTACAACGCCGCCAGCGTGCTGCGTGACGGCGCCATCGCCCAGACCTACCGCAAGCGCGAACTGCCCAACTACGCGGTATTCGACGAACGCCGCTATTTCGACGTCGATCCCGACCGCGACAACTGCGTGTTCGAGGTAAACGGCACGCAGGTCGGGCTGATCATCTGCGAAGACCTGTGGTTCCCCGAACCGATCGCGCAGACCGTGGACGCCGGCGCGCAGGTGGTGCTGGTGCCGAACGCCTCGCCGTTCGAACGCGACAAGCACGTGCAGCGCGACCAGTTGCTGGAACAGCGTGCGCGCGAGACGGGCGCGGCCATCGCCTATCTCAACGTCGTCGGCGGCCAGGACGCGCTGGTGTTCGACGGCGCCTCGGTGGTCGCCGACGGCGATGGCACCGTGCATCCGGCGGCTGCGGCGTTCACCGACCAGTGGCTGGTGGTCGAGCTCGACGAGCAGTCGCGCCGCTTCACGCCGGTGCAGTGGATGGATGACGGCGACGAGAGCCGCGATGCACTGGCCTGGCGCGCGGTGGTGCGCGGCACGCGCGACTACTTCAGCAAGAACGGCTTCACCCATGCGTGGATCGGCCTGTCCGGCGGCATCGACTCGTCGCTGGTGCTGGCGATCGCGGTGGACGCGCTCGGCGCGGACCACGTCACCGCCGTGCGCATGCCTTCGCGCTACACCGCCGGACTGTCCAACGACCTGGCCGAGGAACAGTGCCGCACGCAGGGCGTGCGCATGATCACCGTGCCGATCGAGAAGCCGTTCCAGGGGTTCCTCGATGCGCTGTCGGAACAGTTCGAAGGCAAGCCCGTCGACGTCACCGAGGAGAACCTGCAGTCGCGCAGCCGCGGCGCGATCATGATGGCGCTGAGCAACAAGTTCGGCGGCCTGCTGCTGACCACCGGCAACAAGAGCGAGTACGCGGTGGGCTACGCCACGATCTACGGCGACATGTGCGGCGGCTACGCGCCGCTGAAGGACCTGTACAAGACCGAAGTGTTCGCGCTCGCGCGCTGGCGCAACACGGTGGGCGACATCGTGATCCCGCAGGGCGTGATCGACCGTCCGCCGTCGGCGGAGCTGCGCGAGAACCAGAAGGACCAGGATTCGTTGCCGCCGTACGACGTGCTCGACGCGATCCTGTATCGCCACGTGGACCTGGAGCAGTCGGGCGCGGAGATCGCCGCCGCCGGTTTCGATGCGGCGACGGTGCAGCGGGTCCTGCGGCTCGTGCGCATCAGCGAGTGGAAGCGGCACCAGGCGGCGCCGGGGCCGAAGGTGTCGCGTCGTGCCTTCGGGCGCGAGCGGCGGTATCCGATCACCAACGGGTATTCGAACGGACGCTAGCCCGCGGCCACGCTTCGGGAGGCAAAGTCGCTGGATCCGCGCGTTCGCGGGGATGACGGGCGAAGAAGCCGGGGATGAAGAGCGAAGCGAAGCAACGTCATCGGTTGCCCGCTCAGGGCAGGCTCACGCGGAAATTGCCACCGCCTGCCCGATGACACGAATGCCACCCTGTTCGGGAATATCGACCGTCAGCAGGCTCGGTCGTCCCATGTCGTCGCCCTGGCGGATCACCACCGTAGCCGGTGCGGTGACGACGCCCAACGCGCGCAGATAGGCGCCGAACGCCGCGGCGGCCGCGCCCGTGGCGGGATCCTCGACCACGCCGCCGGGCGGAAACGGATTGCGCGCGTGGAACAGGCCCGGTGACTCGCGCCACACCAGCGCGACCGTAGTGAGGTCATGCGCCAGCATCAGCTGTCGCAGCGCATCGTAGTCGTACGCGAGCGCGCGCAGGCGCGTACGCGTCTGCGCCGCAAGGATGAGATGACGCGCGCCGGCGAAGCCGATCCGCACCGGCAATGCCGGATCGAGTTCGTCCTCCTGCCAGCGCAGGGCCGCGAGCGTGCCCTGCAGCAGCGCGTCCGGCGCGACCTCGACATGCGGCTCGACACTGGTCAGCGTGGCGGTGATGCGGGCGCCATCGCGATGCGTGCGTACGTCGACTTCGCCCACGGGCGCATGCAGCGTCAGGGCCGCCGGTGCGCCGCGTTCGGCGAGTGCGACTGCCGCCGCGATGGTGGCGTGGCCGCAGAAACTGATTTCCCGCTCCGGCGAGTAATAGCGCACGTCATAGATGCCGTCCGCGCGCGGGAACAGGAACGCCGTTTCGGAGTAGCCGACCTCGGCCGCGATCGCCAGCATGCGCGCGGCGTCGAGTCCACGCGCATCCAGCACGACCCCGGCGGGATTGCCGCCGTCCGGCCTGTCGGTGAACGCGGCATAGCGGAGGATGTGGAGATCGCTCATGGCCCTGGGTTCGAAGGAAGGGCGTGCCAGTGTGGCCTGCCAGCCCGTGCGCGGGCGAACGCCGCATGCACACAGTGTTGCGCGCGCAGGCCCGGATTCCCGGCGCCCAAAAGCAAAACGCCGCCCGGAGGCGGCGTTTGCGCGGGCGCGAGGCGCGCGCTCAGTGCTTCTCGTTGTCCAGCGCCGACTTCTCGCCCGCGAAGGGATTGAGCTTGCGCAGGTTGCTCGGGTAATCCGGCCACTCGCCGCGCAGGTAGGGATGATTGGGGTCGTTCTGCTGCAGCACGCGCTTCGCATCGTCCGCGAGGGTCTTGTTGCCCAGGCCGGTGTAGGCCGCGGCCAGCGTCGCCACCGCATCGTTCTGGTACTTGCTCTGCGGGTAGGTTTCGAGCACGCGCTTGGCGCGATCGGCCGCGGCCACGTAGGCGGTGCGGCGCAGGTAGTACAGGGCGACGTCGAGGTCGTGGCGGGCGAACACGTTGCGCAGCTCGGCCATGCGCTTGCGCGCGTCCTCGGCGTAGCGGCTGTTCGGATAGCGCTCGGTGACGATCTGGAAATCGTTGTAGGCCTGCTGCGGTGTCGCCAGGTCGCGGCGGCTCGGATCCAGGCGCCACACCTTCTGCAGGAAGACGGTATCGCGGCTGGAATCGGCCAGGCCGCGCAGGTAATACATGTACGAGGTGTTGCGATGGGTCGGGTAGGTGCGGATGAAGCGGTCGATGCTGTTGACCGCATCGTCCTGCTTGCCGGCCTTGTACTGCGCGTACGCGGTCTCGACCAGCGCCTGCTCGGTGTACGGCCCATAGGGGTACTGCGCGATCAGGCGACGGAACACCACTTCGGCGCCGGCCCAGTTGCCGTGCGTCATCAGCTTGTGCGCCTTGGCGTAGAGCTCTTCGACCGGCTGTCCTTCGTTGGCGTTTTCGTCCTTGAACATGCCCTTGACCCGGGCGCAGCCCGAGCCGGCCAGGACGGCGATCAGCAGCAGGACGAGCAGGGCACTCGGGGCGATGCGGTTACGGCGGCTGTACGACGGCATGGGGCTCATGGGGCAAGGCTTGGACGGGACGCCGGAGGCACGAAACCCGGATAATAGCAGCCCGGCGATCCGCCCCCTGAACCAGAAGCCCTGCATGAGCGGCTCCGCTTCCACACACTCCGCCATCGTTCCCGACAGCAGCGCCGGGCGTCGCTTCGACGCCGTGCTCGCGGAACTTTTCCCGGACTACTCGCGCTCGCGCCTGGCCGCCTGGATCAAGTCGGGCGATGCCCGTCTCGACGGCCGGGAGGTGCGTCCGCGCGATCCGGTGCGCGGCGGCGAGACGGTGACGCTGTCGGTCGTGCTGGAGGTGCAGACGCACTCCGAGCCCGAGGACATCGCGCTGGACGTACTGCACGAGGACGAGCACGTCTTCGTCATCAACAAGCCCGCCGGCCTGGTGGTGCATCCCGGTGCGGGCAACCCCGCCGGCACGCTGGTCAACGCGCTGCTGCACCGCGACCCGGCGCTCAATGCCCTGCCGCGTGCGGGCATCGTCCACCGCCTCGACAAGGACACCTCGGGCGTGATGGTCGTGGCGCGAACGCTGCCCGCGCACACGGCGCTGATCGAGCAGCTGTCCTCGCGCGAGGTGCATCGCCAGTACCTGGCCGTCGTCGTCGGCGCGCTGGTGTCGGGCGGCACCGCCAACGCGCCGATCGAACGCCACCCGCGCGACCGCATCCGCATGGCCGTGCGCGAGGACGGCAAGGACGCGGTGACGCATTTCCGCCTGCGCGAACGCTTCCGCGCCCACACCTTGCTGGAATGCCGCCTGGAAACCGGCCGCACGCACCAGATCCGCGTGCACATGGCGCATCTCAAGCATCCGATCGTGGGCGACCCGCTGTATGGCGGTTCACTGAAATTGCCCAAGGGCGCGACGCCGGAACTCGTCGAGGCGCTGCGCGGCTTCAAGCGTCAGGCGCTGCATGCCGAAGTGCTGGAATTCGCGCATCCGGTCACCGGCGACCCGGTGCGTTGCAGCGCCCCGGTGCCCGACGACATGCGCGCGCTGGTGCGGGCCTTGCACGACGACGCGCTGGCGGCGAAGCGCGACGGTCGCTGAGCGCATGCACGCCGCATTCCTGCCGGCCGCCTGGCCCGCACCCAAGCGCGCCGATGGTCGCCGGGTGCACGGCTTCACCACGTTGCGCCACGGCGCGGGCACCTCGCGCGCGCCGTTCGACAGTTTCAACCTGGGCCTGCGTTCGGGCGACGAGGAGGCGGTCGTGCTCGGCAACCGGCGCCAGCTCGCCGAACTCGCCGGATTGCCGTCCGCGCCGCGGTGGCTGCGTCAGGTGCATGGCGCCGATGTCGTGCGCATCGACGGTGCCCTGGCCATGGACGAACCGGAAGCGGATGCCGCGGTGACGTCGACCCCCGGCATCGTCCTGGCGATCCTCACGGCCGATTGCCTGCCGGTGCTGTTCGCCGCGAAGGACGGCAGCGAAGTCGGCGCCGCGCATGCGGGCTGGCGCGGCCTGTCCGCTGGCATCCTGGAAAAGACCGTCGGCGCGCTGCACACGTCGCCCGATCACCTCATGGCGTGGCTCGGACCCGCAGCGGGACCGCAGCACTACGAAATCGGCCCCGAGGTGTACGACGCCTTCGTCGCACAGGACTGGGGCGCCGCGCGCGCCTTCACCAGCACGCGCCCACAGCACTGGAACGTCGATCTCTACGCACTGGCGCGACGCCGCCTTGAAAAGGCCGGCCTGCGCAGCGCCGACATCCACGGTGGCGCGCTGTGCACGATCGGCGATCCGCAATCGTTCTTTTCGCACCGTCGCGACCAGCGCACCGGCCGCATGGCCTCGCTGGTGTGGATGGATCCGGCGCGTTGAACGACGCCGCGATCACGCACCTGTTTCCGACGCTGCTCGGCGAGCGATTCCATGCCTTGCCGGCGCAGGTGCAGGCATTGCATCGGCGCGTTGGCACGCAGCACCTGCATGGCGAGGTCGAAGTCGTGCGCGGCCCGGGTTGGCTGTCGCGCCTGTGCGCCCGGGCGACGCGGTTGCCGCCCGCCGGGCGCGGTCCGATCGAGGTGGAAATCGTCGCGAATGCAGCGGGTGAACGCTGGACTCGCCGCATCGCCGGCCATGCGATGCGCTCGCGGTTGTGGGCGGACGGTGGCCTGCTGCGCGAGCGCCTCGGGCTGGTCACGTTCGGCTTCCGCCTGAAGGTCGAGAACGACGCGATCGTGTGGCGTGTGGTGCAGGTCAGCGCGCTTGGCGTGCCGCTGCCGGCAGCGTGGTTCGCGGGCGTGAGCGCACGCGAGTTCGGGCAGGAGGATCGCTACTGTTTCGACGTCGCCGCCGCGTTGCCATGGGCGGGGCTGCTGGTCCGTTACCGGGGATGGCTGCATGTCGATTGATGCCGATTCGCGTGCGATCGTGGTCTTCGACGGTGTGTGCGTGCTGTGCAGCGGCTGGGTGCGGTTCCTGCTGCGCCGTGACCGCGACGCACGCTATCGCTTCGCGGCGATGCAGACCGGGCGTGGTCGCGACCTGCTCCTGCTCCACGGTCTGGATCCGGACGATCCGGTGTCGTTCCTGCTCGTCGATGAAGGCCGTGCCTGGAGCGATACGGATGCGATTTTCCGCGTCGTGGCGGGGCTCGGAGGGCCCTGGCGCCTGGTCCGCCTGCTAACGCTCATCCCGCGGCCGTGGCGCGACCGCGCGTACCGCCGGCTGGCGCGCAACCGCTATCGCTGGTTCGGACGGCACGAGGCCTGCGTGCTGGTGCAGCCGGGCCACGAGGAGCGGTTCCTCGTCTGATCATCTGCTTCCGAGTCCGACTGGCGATCCGCTGTTTCACGGATTCTCCGGAGTTACCCGCTCACGCCGCGCGCAACGTCGCCAGGAAGTGCTGCCGCCATGCGGTGATGTCGTGGTGGCGCAGCCGTTGCATCATCGCCTGCCAGCGCTCGCGCCGTTCCTCCAGCGGCATCGCGGCGGCGGTGGCGATGGCGTCGGCGACGCCGTCGAGGTCGTAGGGATTCACCAGCAGCGCCTGCTGCAGTTCGCGCGCGGCGCCTGCGAAACTCGACAGCACCAGCACGCCCGGATCCTCGCCGTCCTGCGCGGCAACGAATTCCTTCGCCACCAGGTTCATGCCGTCGCGCAAGGGCGTCACCAGCGCGACGCGCGCCAGCCGGAAGAAGCCGGTGAGCGAGGCGTGCGGGTAGTTGCGGTTGACGTAGCGCACCGGCGTCCAGTCGGCGTCGGCGTGCTTGCCGTTGATGTGGCCGGCGAGTCCTTCCAGTTGTTGCCGCAGCGTGCGGTACTCGGGCACTTCACCGCGGGAAACCGGGGCGATCTGCAGGTAGGTCATGCGCCCGCGCTGCTCGGGATAGAGCTGCAGGTAGCGCTCGAACGCGCGGAACCGTTCGGGTAGTCCCTTCGAATAATCCAGCCGGTCCACGCCGATGGCGAGCGCGCGTCCGGACAGACTCGCGGTCAGGCGCTTGACGCTGGCCTTGCCGACCGCGCGCGCGGCGAGATCGCTGATGTGCGCGGTGTCGATGCTGATCGGGAACGCACCCGCGCGCAGGCGCCGGCCTTCGGCCGTTTCCAGCACGCCGTGCTCGACCACGCGGCCGCGGCCGAACAGTCGCACGTAATCCTGGAAGCGCTCCAGGTCGCGCTCGGTCTGGAAGCCGACGAGATCGTAGGCCGACAGGCCTTCGAACAGGCGCCGGTGATCGGGCAGGGCGGCCAGCAGATCGGAGGATGGCATCGGCACGTGCAGGAAGAAGCCGAGCCGGCAACGCACGCCGCGTTCGCGCAGCAGCTGGGCGAGCGGGATGAGGTGGTAGTCGTGCACCCACACCACGTCGTCGTCCTGCAGCAACGGCGCCAGCCTGTCGGCGAATAGCGCATTGACGCGCAGGTAGCCCGCGTACATCTCGCGGCTGTAGTCGACCAGGTCCATGCGGAAATGCAGCAATGGCCACAGCGTGCGGTTGGCGAAGCCGTGGTAATAGTCGTCGCGATCCTGCTCGGACAGATCGACCGTGATGTAGCGGATGTTGCCGGAGAAGGTCTCGTGCACGCGTCCGGATTCCTCCGCGACGCGACCGCTCCAGCCGAACCACAGGCCGCCGCATTCCTCCACCGCCGCCTTCAGCGCGATGGCGAGGCCGCCCGCGCGCGCTTCGCCCGGCAGCGCGACGCGATTGGACACGATCACCAGCCGGCTCATGACGGACTCCCCGACAGCGCCCGCGCATGCGGGCTTCGCCGCATGCGTGCATTCGTTCGCCTGGCCTGCAGGGCGGTTACGAAGCCGGAGATCCCCTGGCTTCGCGCGATTTTCGCGTGCATCCGCTGCACGCAAGATCCGCTGCACATGTTTTCAGGAAAACACGATTGCGGTGCGAAGACAAGTTCACGCATGCAAGCGATGCGCGCATGTGCGGTGCTTCGCGCTGCGCACGTGCGCAGCGCGTCGACATCGTCGGGCGGGCTTCGCGAAGGTGGAACGGCAGGCATCACACCGCGTCGCGCCAGGGTCGCGACAGGCGCATCGCCGCGATGATCAGGCCGACATGCGAATAGGTTTGCGGAAAATTTCCCCACGCCTCGCCATCGAAGCCCAGGTCCTCGGACAGCAGGCCGAGTGGATTGCGGCGTGCCAGCAGGCGTTCGAAGATCTCGCGCGCCTCATCCTTGCGATCGATGGCCGCCAGCGCATCGATGTACCAGAAGGTGCAGATGGTGAAGCTGGTTTCCGGCACGCCGAAATCGTCCGGCGCGGTGTAGCGGAACAGTGCATCGCCGCGCTTGAGCTCGCGACCGATGGCCTCGACGGTGGCGATGAAGCGCGGATCGTCCGCGGCGACGAAGCCCAGGTCGGCGAGCAGCAGCAGCGAGGCGTCGAGACGGTGGCCGCCGAACACATCGACGAAATGCCCGCGTTCGGGATCGACGGCGGCGGCCATGATGCGCGCGTGCATCTGTTCGGCGCGCGCGCGCCAGAAGGCGGCACGCTCGGGCAGGTGCAGGTGCAGGGCGATCCTGGCGAGGCGGTCGCACGCGGCCCAGCACATGACCGACGAATAGGTGTGCGTTTCGGCGCGGCCGCGGAACTCCCACAGGCCGGCATCGGGCTGTTCGTAGAACTCGAACGCGCGCTCGCCGATCGGTTCCAGACGCGCGAAGTGGGTGGCGTCGCCGGGCCGGTTGAGGCGCTGGTCGAAGAACAACTGCGTGGAGGCCAGCACGACGCTGCCGTAGACGTCGTGCTGCTTCTGCAGCCAGGCCAGGTTGCCGCGCCGCACCGGCCCCATGCCGCGGTAGCCGGCAAGGGAGGGCACCTCCTCCTCGGTGAGTTCGCTTTCGAAGCCGATGCCGTACAGCGGTTGCAGCGCGCCGGACTCGAACGTGGCGAGGTTCGACAGATAGCGCAGGTAATCCTCCATCGTTCGCGTCGCGCCCAGGCGGTTGAGCGCGCGCACGACGAAGGCCGCATCGCGCAGCCAGCAGTAGCGGTAGTCCCAGTTGCGCACGGTGTGCGGCGCTTCGGGGATGGAGGTGGTGATCGCCGCGACTATCGCGCCGGTGTCCTCGTACTGGCACAGCTTCAGCGTGATCGCGCTGCGGATCACCGCTTCCTGCCATTCCAGCGGGATCGACAGGTAGCGGGTCCATTCGCGCCAGTAGTCGATCGTGCGCTCCTCGGCCAGGCGCACGTACGGACCCACCGGCTGGGTGAGGGTTTCGTCGGGACCGAGCACCAGGTGCATGTCGCGATCGAGCACGAACGGCAGCGCGTCGCGGACCATGCGTACCGGCACGTCGCTGGTGAGGCGCAACGTGTAGCCGGACAGCAGGAAGCGCACGTGGTTGCTGCCCCAGGTGATCTCGGGAATGCGCGCGCCGTAGTCGGCCAGTGGTCGCAGCAGCACGCGGATGCGCGGGCTGCCGGAGAGCGGACGCACGCGGCGCATCAGCATGATCGGCCGGAAGAAGCGGTCGTGGTGACGCCAGCGCGGCGCGAAGTCGGTGACTTCCACCGCGCCGCCGTTGCCGTCGCGCAGCACGGTGCGCAGCACTGCGGTGTTGGGAATGTAGTGCTGCTCGCTCGCGACGCAGTCCTGCAGGTCGATGGTGAAGTCGCCGCCGTCGCTGCCGGTCGGCGAGAGCAGGGCGCAGAACGCCGGATCGCCGTCGAACGCCGGCACGCAGCCCCAGACGATGCGCGCGCTGGCGTCCACGAGTGCGGCGACGCTGCCGTTGCCGATGATGCCGAGGTCGAGCGTGGACATGCGCAGGGATCCTTTCGCCGTGGGCCGCTCCGGCCGTGATCAGGTCACCGCCGCTTCGCCCGCCAACGCGAACGCGGCTTCGCGCAGCCACGCGCGCACCGCAGCGGGGTCGTGCAGCGCATGGGTCGCCGCGCTGCCGGCGCGCGCGCCCACCAGCACGCTGATGCCGTGGCGCGCGTTGACTTCGTCGAAGCCGTGTTCGTCGGTGAAATCGTCGCCGATGAAGACCGGGAGGCGCCCGTGGAAGCTGCCGGTGTCGAGCAGCGCGGCGATCGCATCGCCCTTGTCGTGGCCGTCTGGGCGAAGTTCGATCACGTCGCGTCCCAGCTGCAGGCCGTAACCCGGCAGGTCGATCAGCGCCGAATTGGCGAATTCGTGCAGCGGTTCCTCCGCCACGGGCGCATTGCGCCAGTGCAGCGCGATGGTGATGCCCTTGTCTTCCACCAGCGCGCCGGGGTACTTGGCGACGAGGTCGCGCGCCGCGGCGAGGACGGTGGCCAGCTCGTGCGGGGGCGCGTGGCCTGCACCGGGCGGACCGCGCCGTTGCAGGCCGTGAAGGCCGATCGCGGGCAGCTGCAGCGGCGCGAACAGCGCGTCGAGATCCTCGATGCGACGGCCGCTGACCAGTGCCAGCGCGCCGTCGAGGGCCTCGTGCAGGCGTTGCAGGTCGTCGACGAGATCGCCGGGCACGTGCACGCCTTCGGGCGTGTGCGCGAAGTCCAGCAAGGTGCCGTCGACATCGAAGAACAGAGCCCACCCGGCCTGGGGCAACGGTGGGGGCGGCAGGCGATTGGGGTCTGCGCTCATGCACGCCATTGTGATGGCCAATATGTAAGCGTCAGGTGGATGGGCCGCGGATTGGTGCTTGAAAGGACGCGCGGCGACCGCATTTCCGGGACATTGCGGCCACCGGGCCGCCCCTGAGTTCCCCGAGGTTTCCCATGCGGATGGACAAGCTCACTTCGCGCTTCCAGCAGGCCCTGAGCGACGCGCAGTCGCTTGCCGTCGGTCGCGACCACAGCGTCATCGAACCCGTGCACCTGATGACCGCGCTGCTCGAGCAGCAGGGCGGCAGCACGCGCCCCCTGCTGTCCCAGGCCGGCGTCAACGTGCCCCTGCTGCGCGAGCGCCTGGGCGAAGCGCTGGAGAAGCTGCCCAAGGTCACCGGCCAGGCCGGCAACGTCAGCGTCGGCAACGACCTGGCGCGCCTGCTCAACGTCACCGACAAGTTCGCGCAGCAGCGCGGCGATGCCTTCATCGCCACCGAGCTGTTCGTGCTGGCCGCGCTCGACGACAGCGGCGACGTCGGCCGTGCGCTGAAGGCCGCCGGCGCGACGAAGCAGAAACTCGAAGCCGCGATCGAGAAGGTGCGCGGCGGCGAGACCGTTCAGTCCGAGAACGCCGAGGACCAGCGCCAGGCACTCGACAAGTACACCATCGACCTCACCGCGCGCGCCGAGAGCGGCAAGCTCGATCCGGTGATCGGTCGCGACGAGGAGATCCGCCGCACCGTGCAGGTGCTGCAGCGGCGCACGAAGAACAATCCCGTGCTGATCGGCGAGCCCGGCGTCGGCAAGACCGCGATTGTCGAGGGTCTTGCCCAGCGCATCGTCAACGGCGAGGTGCCCGAGGGCCTGCGCGGCAAGCGCGTGCTCTCGCTCGACATGGGCGCGCTGATCGCCGGCGCCAAGTTCCGCGGCGAATTCGAGGAACGGCTGAAGGCCGTGCTCAACGACCTGGCCAAGAACGAGGGCCAGGTGATCCTCTTCATCGACGAGCTGCACACCATGGTCGGCGCCGGCAAGGCCGAGGGCGCGATGGATGCCGGCAACATGCTCAAGCCCGCGCTCGCCCGCGGCGAACTGCACTGCATCGGCGCGACCACGCTCGACGAATACCGCAAGTACGTGGAGAAGGACGCCGCGCTGGAGCGTCGCTTCCAGAAGGTCTTCGTCGGCGAGCCCAGCGTCGAGGACACCATCGCCATCCTGCGCGGCCTCAAGGAGAAGTACGCCGTGCACCATGGCGTGGAGATCACCGACCCGGCGATCGTCGCCGCGGCCACGCTCTCGCATCGCTACATCGCCGACCGGCAGCTGCCCGACAAGGCCATCGACCTGATGGACGAAGCGGCCTCGCGCATCCGCATGGAGATCGATTCCAAGCCGGAGGAACTCGATCGCAAGGAGCGCCGCCTGATCCAGCTCAAGATCCAGCGCGAAGCGCTGAAGAAGGAAAAGGACGAGGCCTCCAGGCAGCGCCTGGCCGATCTCGAAACCGAGATCGCCAGGCTCGAGCGCGAATTCAACGATCTCGAGGAAGTGTGGAAGGCCGAGAAGGCCACGCTGCAGGGCGCGACGAAGATCAAGGAACAGATCGAAGCGGCCAAGCTCGAACTCGAGGCGGCGCAGCGCAAGCAGGATTTCGCGAAGATGAGCGAGATCCAGTACGGCCGCATTCCCGAGCTGGAAAAGCAGCTGCATGCTGCGCAGGAAGCGGAAACCAAGGGCTTCTCGCTGCTGCAGGACAAGGTCACCGCGGAAGAGATCGCCGAAGTGGTGTCGCGCTGGACCGGCATCCCGGTCAGCAAGATGCTCGAAGGCGAGCGCGAGAAGCTGTTGAAGATGGAGGATGCGCTGCACGCGCGCGTGGTCGGCCAGGACGAGGCGATCAAGGTCGTGTCCGATGCGGTGCGGCGTTCGCGCGCGGGCCTGAGCGATCCCAATCGTCCGTCGGGTTCGTTCCTGTTCCTCGGCCCCACCGGTGTGGGCAAGACCGAACTGAGCAAGGCGCTGGCCGAATTCCTGTTCGACAGCAGCGATGCGATGGTGCGCATCGACATGAGCGAGTTCATGGAGAAGCACGCGGTGAGCCGCCTGGTCGGCGCGCCCCCGGGCTATGTCGGTTACGAAGAGGGCGGTTACCTGACCGAGGCGGTGCGGCGCCGTCCGTACAGCGTGATCCTGCTCGACGAGGTGGAGAAGGCGCATCCGGACGTGTTCAACATCCTGCTGCAGGTGCTCGACGACGGCCGGCTGACCGACGGCCAGGGCCGCACGGTCGACTTCCGCAACACCGTGATCATCATGACGAGCAATCTCGGCTCGCAGATGATCCAGGACATGGCGGGCGACAGCGTGCTGGACGCGGATGACAAGTCATCCGCGGCCTCGGCCTACACGCAGATGAAGGCCGCGGTGATGGGCGTGGTGCAGGCGCACTTCCGACCGGAGTTCATCAACCGCCTGGACGACATCGTCGTGTTCCACCCGCTCGACAAGGCGCAGATCCGCGAGATCGCGCGCATCCAGTTGCGTGGGCTGGAGAAGCGGCTGGCGGAGCGCGGTCTGAAGCTGTCGCTGTCCGACGACGCACTCGCGCTGCTGGGCAATGTCGGCTTCGATCCGGTCTACGGCGCGCGTCCGCTCAAGCGCGCGGTGCAGCAGCAGCTGGAGAATCCGCTGGCGCAGCGGATCCTGGCCGGCGAATTCAACACGGGCGACACCGTGCAGGTCGATGCCGCGGGCGGGCAGCTGGTGTTCCGGAAAGGCTGAGCGCGCGGTCGAATCGTCCGGGGCCGAGGCGTCGATGCGCCGGACGTCGCCATCGTGGGGGCGCCCCGGGTGCGCTGCGCTTACCCGGGCTACGGACCTCGCGCGCGTGATCGCCAGCGGTATCGTTGACCCGCGTTGGAAGCGGAAACGACAACGGCCCGGAAATTCCGGGCCGCTGCGGTTCTGCGTGGACGACGCGCTTACTTGGCGACGAACTTCAGCGGCCCGTTGTACTGCGGCCAGGCGATCGAAGCGTCGGTGCGCGTGTTGATCTGCACTTCCGTCGACGTGCCGGCCTCGGAGCGGGTGGTGCCGACCAGGGTCGGCATGTACCAGGTGACGATGGCGTTGTCCTTGTAGATCACCGGCTTGATGTTGAGCGTGGTGGTCTTGCCGGGCTCGATCGTGAACGTCATGACGTTCTCGTTCACGTAGGCGCCCTTGTCGAGGATCTTCTGCACGCTGAAGCCGACGACCGCTTCCAGGCCGATGCCGGTGATGCGGTATTCGCCCGCGGGCAGTTGCAGGCTTTCGTTCTGGCCGTAGCGGGTCATGTGGTTGATGGGGAAGTCGAGGAACTGCTTGCCGACCATCGTGAACACGATCTGGTTGTCCTTGATGCCCCATTCCAGGCCGCCATTGGCGAGCTGCTTGTTCACCTTCTTGGGCAATTCCTTTTCGCTGGTGAACTGGTTGACGTCGACGACCAGCGTGCCCATGCCGGCAGGCACGGTGACGGGCGCGGCTACGGGGGCGGCGGCGTCCTGGGCGGTGGCGAGCTGGCATACGGTCAGGCAGAGCGCAGCCAATGCGCTCTTGAAAATGAGCTTCATGTCCTTGGTTTCCCCGGTATCTGTTGATTGGGCGAGGCATCGCGCCACGCGCAGCCATGATAAGTCCTCATGCCGAATCGGCATGCCGCCGCCGGTGGGGGCTGCTAGACTGCGCGCCGCCTGAGGTGACCCACGGCCGTGGCCGGCGGGTTGAAACGGGAATCCGGTGCGCCCCGCGTCTGGTCGATGCGGCGAGCAATTCCGGAGCTGCCCCCGCAACGGTAAGTGTTGGGCCAGGATGGCTCGGGATCGGCGAATGCCACTGTGCGCAAAGCACGGGAAGGCGCCGCTCCCGGACGCGAGCTAGCGTCCGCGCACGAGCCCGGAGACCGGCCACTGGCTTGACCCGACATGCGGTGGGCGATGTCGCGGGGCCACGTTTGCGCGTGGCGTCTCGCACTCCTTCCGCCTGTCTCCCGACATCACGTCCGACAACACGCGCGGGCAGGCGCGTCCCAAGGAGTTTTCCATGCAGTCCCCCGATTTCCGTTCCTTCCGCCGCTCGCCGCTGGCGGCCGGCCTTCTGTGCGCGCTCGTGGCCGGTGCATCCATGCCGGCGCTCGCTGCGGACGGCTCCGTCCAGGCCACCGACGTCGACGACGTGATCGTCACCGCCTCGCGCACCGCGCAGACGCAGGACGCCACGCTGGCGTCCGTCAGCGTCATCACCCGCGAGGAGATCGATCGCCTGCAGCCGGCATCGCTGCCGGATCTGCTGCGCGGGCAGGCGGGGCTGTCGATCAGCAACAACGGCGGCATGGGCAAGGAAAGCTCGCTGTTCCTGCGCGGCACCGAATCCGACCACACCATCGTGCTGGTCGACGGCATCAAGATCGGCTCGGCCACCGCGGGCAAGGCGGCGCTGCAGGACATTCCGGTCGACCAGATCGAGCGCATCGAGATCGTGCGCGGACCGTATTCGAGCCTGTACGGCTCCGAAGCCCTGGGCGGCGTGATCCAGATCTTCACCCGACGTCCGCGCGGCGCGTTCTCGCCGAACTTCAGCATCGCTGTCGGCAGCCATGACACCGCGCGCCTCGCCGCGGGCGTGGGCGGACGTGGCGCGAACGGCTGGTATTCGGTGAATGCTGCGCACGAGCGCACCGAGGGCATCGATTCGTGCCGCGGCGCGGGCTTCCCCGTCTTCGCCGGCTGCTTCACCGTCGAGCCAGACAAGGACGCCTATCGCAACACCTCGCTGTCGGCGCAGGGCGGGTACACCTTCAACGAGCAGTGGGAAGCCGAAGCGCGGATCCTGCGCGCCGAGGGCCGCAACGAGTACGACGGCGACTTCCAGAACCGTTCCAGCGTCGTCGAGCAGGTCGCCCACGCGCGCGTGCGCTACCGGCCGGTAAAGGCGCTCACGCTGACCTTCGACGCCGGTGCCAGCGCCGATCTCAGCGACGACTTCAAGGACGCCAATGCGGTGGGCTACTTCGACACGCATCGCCGCCAGGGCGCGCTGCAGGCGGACATCGCCACCGGTGCCGGCCTGTTCACCGTGGGATTCGACTGGATGCGCGATCGCGTCGACAGCGATGCGGGTTATCCGGTCACGCAGCGGGTCGACCGTGCCGCGTTCGGCCAGTGGCAGCAGACGTTCGGCGCGCAGTCGCTGCAGCTGAACGTGCGTCGCGACGATGACGACCAGTTCGGCGGGAAGACCACCGGCGCCGCGCTGTGGGGCTGGGATCTCACCGACACGCTGCGCTTCACCGCGAGCTACGGCACCGCGTACAAGGCGCCGAGCTTCAACGAGTTGTATTTCCCGTTCTTCGGCAATCCCGACCTCGATCCGGAAACTTCGCGCAGCGCCGAGCTGGGCCTGCGTGGCCAGCACGC
The DNA here is from genome assembly GCF_042655745.1 of Lysobacter yangpyeongensis. NCBI lineage: Bacteria > Pseudomonadati > Pseudomonadota > Gammaproteobacteria > Lysobacterales > Lysobacteraceae > Lysobacter > Lysobacter yangpyeongensis. Next base: position 121,455 of record NZ_JBHSNM010000003.1, read on the forward strand.
GTGGGGCAGCTGGTCGGTCAACGCGTTCCAGACGCGCGTCGACGACCTGATCGGCTATGACCCGACGCCGCGACCGGGCCTGCCGTTCGGCGGCGCCGCCAACATCGACCGCGCACGCATCCGCGGCGTCGAACTCGGCGGCGAAACCACGCTGGCCGGATGGAACCTGCACGGCACGGCGACGTGGCTGGACCCGCGCGATGATGCCGGCGCCGACATCGACAACGTCCTGCCGCGTCGCGCGCGCCGTTCCGCGCGCCTCGATGCCGATCGCCGTTTCGGCGCGTTCAATGTCGGCGCCAGCGTGTCCGCGCAGGGCCCGCGCTACGACGATCCGGCCAACCTGCGCCGCATGGGCGGCTATGCCACCACCGACCTGCGCATCGGCTACGCGCTGACGCCGGCATGGACGGTGCAGGTCAACGCCGACAACGTGTTCGACAAGCGCTACGAAACGGCCGCGTTCTACAACCAGCCCGGTCGCACCTGGTTGCTCAGCGTGCGCTACCGGCCGGTGGAGTGAACCTCGCGCGCGCCGTTCCCGTCGAACGGCGCGCGATTTCCGGAATCAGGCGTCGGGATCGGCGCCATCCAGTCGGGCCAGCCTCGCCTCGAGCGCGGCGACGCGCGCTTCGAGGTCGGCGACGCGTTCGGCCAGTCCGCCGGCCGGCGCCGATGCCGGGGCCGCGGAAAGAGCGGCGGGATCCGGCGCGCCGCACAGCAGATGCGCGTAACGGTCGCCGCGCTGGCCGCTCTGGCGCGGCAGCACGGTGGCGAGGCCGCGCGCGGCGAGACGTTCGAGGGCATGCACCACGTCGTCGGCGGAATCGAATTTCGCCATACGCTCGCTGCGGACCAGCAACTCGTGCGCGGTCTGCGGGCCGCGCAGCATCAGCAGCGCGAGCACGGCGCACTGCGGCTGCGTCAGTTCCAGAACGCGTTCGACGCGGTGCGAATAGCGCTGCGCGCGCGCCGAATGCTGCGATTTCACCCAGCCCCTGGGCTCCAGCTGGCGCAGGGCCTGCGCGACTTCGTCCGCTTCCAGCTCCATGGTCGGTTCGCGTGCGGTCTTCTGGTTGCAGGCGACGACTATCGCGTTGAGCGTGAGCGGATACGCGTCCGGCGTCGTCGCTTCCTTCTCGATCAGCGAACCGAGGATGCGGGCGTCGACCGGGGTCAAGCTGGCTGCGTGCGCGGCTTCTTCAGTCATGTCCGACTCCGGCGTGTCAGGTCGTCGCGGGTGGCAGGTGGCGTCCGCCGCGGTACGGCGGCGTGGCCATCACCATCTCGGCGAAGCTGTGGGCGAGTTCGCGTTCGGCCATCACCGCGGCGTCGGCGCCGTGGTCCAGCAGGTGCTTGACCTCGGTGTCGCTGTGGCCGCGGGCGACGATGCTCAAGGTCGGATTCACCTTGCGCAGCGAGGCGATGATCTCGCCGGCTTCCAGCGCGTTGGGGATGGCCAGCAGCGCCATGTGCGCGCGTTCCGGTGCGGCTTCGCGCAGCACGTTGGCATTGACGGCGTTGCCGCGGATCGCCGGCAGGCCATCGGCGCGGGCACGTTCGATCAGGTGCGACTCGCCGTCGATCACCACCAGCGGCACGTGGTGCTCGTGCAGCACGCGCGCGAGTTCGCGGCCGACGCGGCCGTAGCCCACCAGCAGCACGTGGTCGTGGATGCCGGACGGCACGTGCACTTCCCGGTCGAGCTTCTCGCGCGTGCGGCGCTCCTCCGCGGCGTTGCGACTGTCCACCCAGGCCATGATCACCGGGTTGAAGGTGATCGACATCAGCGCGCCGGCGAGGATCAGGTCCTGTCCCACCTTCGGCAACACGTCCAGCTGCACGCCCAGGCCGGCGAGGATGAAGGAGAACTCGCCGATCTGCGAAAGCGCGATCGCGAGCAGCAGCGAGGTCGCAGCGTTCTTGCCCAGCAACCGCGCCACCGTCCAGGCGGCGATGCCGTTGCCGACCACGATGACCGCGAAGGTCGCCAGCACCTGCAGCGGGCGATCGAGCAGGATCGAGGGGTTGAACAGCATGCCGACGGAGACGAAGAACAGCACCGCGAAGGCATCGCGCAGCGGCAGGGTTTCGTTCGCGGCCTGGTGGCTGAATTCGGATTCGTTGAGCAGCAGGCCGGCGAAGAACGCGCCCAGCGCGAAGGACACGCCGAACAGTTCCGCCGAGCCGAAGGCCACCCCCAGCGCGATCGCGAGCACGCTCAGCGTGAACAGCTCGCGCGAGCCGGTGCCGGCGACGCGTTCGAGGATCCACGGCACCACGCGCCGTCCGACCAGCAGCATCACCGCGATGAAGGCGCCGACCTTGAGCAGGGTCTTGAACAGTGTCCCGAGCACGTCGACATGGCCGCCGCCGTCGCCCTTGAGCATGCCGACCATGGCCGGCAGCAGCACCAGCACGAGCACCATCACCAGGTCCTCGACGATCAGCCAGCCGACCGCGATGCGGCCACGGCCGCTCTCGAGCAGGCGGCGCTCCTCGAGCGCGCGCAGCACCACGACCGTACTGGCGACCGACAGCGCCAGGCCGAACACCAGGCCGGCGCCGTCGCTCCAGCCGAACCAGCGCGCCAGGCCCCAGCCCAGCAGCGAGACGAACACGATCTGCGTGATCGCCCCGGGCACGGCGATCGATTTCACGTCGAGCAGATCGCGCAGCGAGAAGTGCAGGCCGACGCCGAACATCAGCAGGATCACGCCGATCTCGGCCAGCTGCGGCGCGAGGGTCTGGTCGCCGACGAAGCCGGGCGTGAACGGACCGGCGAAGATGCCGGCCACCAGGTAGCCCACCAGGGGCGAGAGGCGCAGGCGCTGGGCGATAGCGCCAAAGATGAAGGCCAGGCCGAAGCCGGCGACGAGGATGGCGATGAGTGAGGTGTGGTGCATTCAGTCCGCTTGAAGTCCGCTGGGAGCGAGGGTGCCGCGGCACGGGCTTCTCCGCGCGTGGCGGGGAGAAGGTGCCCGGAAGGCGGATGAGGGACGCGCGGCGCAGCCGTGCCATGTGCCGTGAAGCCCTGACGTGCCGGCAGCCTCACCCGTCCCCGTACAATACAGCCCATGATCGCCTTCCGTGATTTCGCCCTGCGCCGGGGCGAACGCCTCCTTTTGTCCAACGTCGACCTCGCCCTGCACGCCGGCTGGCGCGTGGGCGTGATCGGGCGCAATGGCACCGGCAAGTCCTCGCTGTTCGCGGCGATCCAGGGCGAGGTGGAAGCAGATCGCGGCGACATCGACGTGCCCGCGCGCGTGCGCATCGCCAGCGTCGCGCAGGAAACGCCGGCACTGGACGATGCGGCCCTCGATTTCGTGCTGTCGGGCGATGCGGCGGTGCACGCGGTGTTGCAGGCCGAGCGCGCCGCGATGGCGCGCGAGGATTGGGAAGCCGTCGCCGAGGCACACCACAAGCTCGAAGAACTGGGCGGCTACGACGCCACTGCGCGCGCCGGCAAGCTGCTGCACGGGCTGGGCTTCACGCCCGACACGCACGAACGCGCGGTGAAGGAGTTCTCCGGCGGCTGGCGCGTGCGCCTCAACCTCGCCCGCGCGCTGATGACGCCCTCGGACCTGCTGCTGCTCGACGAACCGACCAACCACCTCGACCTCGACGCGGTGCTCTGGCTCGAACAGTGGCTGCTGAAATACCCGGGCACGCTGCTGCTGATCTCGCACGACCGCGAATTCCTGGACGGCGTGTCCACGCACACCCTGCACCTGCACGACGGCAAGGCGAAGCTCTACACCGGCGACTACACCGCGTTCGAGCGCCAGCGCGCGGAACAACTTCGTCAACAGCAGATCGCCTTCGAGAAGGAACAGGCCGAACGCGCGCACCTGCAGGGCTTCATCGACCGCTTCAAGGCCAAGGCCTCCAAGGCGAAGCAGGCGCAGAGTCGCATGAAGCGCCTGGCCAAGCTCGCCGGCACCGAAGCGGTGCGGATCGAGCGTTCGCTGCGCATCGATTTCCCCGCGCCGGCGAAACTGCCGCACGCGCTGCTGCGCCTGGTGCATGCCGACTGCGGCTACGGCGAACACAAGGTGCTGGAGCAGGTGAGCTTCATCCTCGAAGCCGGCGACCGCGTCGCGCTGCTCGGACCCAACGGCGCCGGCAAGTCGACGCTGGTGAAGACGCTGGTCGGCGAGATCCCGCTGCTCGACGGCGAACGCGGCGGCCATCCGGACCTGCGCATCGGCTACTTCGCCCAGCACACGGTGGAATCCCTGCACGAAGGCCGCAGCCCGATCGACCACCTCGGCGACATCGCCCCGGGCGTGCCGACGCAGCAGCTGCGCGACTTCCTCGGCAAGTGGAATTTCCCCGGCGACCGCGCCTTCGAATCGGTCGACGGCTTCTCCGGTGGCGAACGCGCGCGCCTGGCGCTGGCGCTGATCGCGTGGCGCCAGCCGAACGTGCTGCTGCTCGACGAACCCACCAACCACCTCGACCTCGACATGCGCGAGGCGCTGGCCGAAGCGCTCAGCGACTTCGACGGCGCGATCGTGCTGGTCTCGCACGATCGCCATCTGATCGGCCTGGTCTGCGACACCTTCTGGCGCGTGGCCGATGGTGTGGCGCAGCCGTTCGACGGCGACCTCGACGCCTACGCGGTGTGGCTGCGCACGCGCGAGGCCGGCGACGCGAAGCCGAAGGCACCGGCCAAGGCCGAGCCGGCTCCCGCCGTGGCGGCACCCGCGCCGAAGAAGAAGGCGGCCAATCCGCACAAGCTCGCCCAGGCCGAAGCCCGCGTGGCCGAGCTGGAGTCGAAGCTGCACGCGATCGACATGGATCTCGCTGATCCGGACGTCTATGCCGACGGTGGCACCAATGCGGCGGAGCTCTCGCGCCGCCGCGACGCGCTCAGCCAGGAACTGGCGACTGCCGAAGAGGCGCTGCTGGCCCTGTACGACGTCGCCTGAGCCGGGCGAGGCCCCTGCGGACTTGAGGTGCCGGCGTCCGGCCCCACATTCGGCCCGCGGGATTCCCCGCCTACAATCCGAACCCGACCTGCCGCCGTACCCGTACCGCCATGCCGATCTACGCCTTCGAGTGCGCCGCCTGCGGCCACAGCTTCGACCGCCTGCAGAAACTCTCCGATCCGGATCCGGCCAGCTGCCCCGCGTGCAACGAGGGCAGCGTCCGCCGCCAGCTCACCGCGCCGCAGTTCCGCCTCGCCGGCGGCGGCTGGTACGAAACCGACTTCAAGAAGGACGGCGACAGGAAGCGCAATCTCGCCGGCGACGGCGCGGGTGCAACGGCCGGCGAAGCCAAATCGACGGAAACCAAGGCGGACAAGCCTGTGGAGAAGAAGTCCGAGCCGGCCAAGCCCGAAGCGAAGTCCGCCTGATCCGAGCGGGAGTCGCAAAGCAACGGCGGCCCGCCTGCGCGAGCCGCCGTTCGTGTTTTCCGGGATGCCCGGATCAGTCGCCGAAGCGGGCGCGACAGCCGCCGTTGACCCAGATCCGGTTGCTGCCCGCCATGCCCCAGGTGCGGCCCTCGATGCACGATTGCGAGGACAGCTGCTGGACCATGCGCGGCCGGCCATGGCCGGGCGGCCAGTTGCAGGTCGTGTAGCGGCCGTTTTCGCTGGCGCAGGTCACGGTGTAGCCGCTGCCGCCGCCGCTCCAGTTGCCACCGCGGGCGAACTCGCCCCGGCAGCCCGCCCAGACGTTCACCCGGCCCTGGCCGCTGCTCCAGTTCTGGCCTTCGCGGCAACGGGTATCGGAGAGCTGGCGTACCAGCTGCGAGCGCCCACGCCAGGGCGTGTCGCAGTTGGCGACGCGGTTATTGGCGCTTTCGCAGCGGATCGTGCCGCCTTGGCCGGCGTCGCCCCAGCCCTGCGTGAATTCGGCGCGGCAGCCGTTCCACACGGTCACCTCGCCCTCGCGCGACTGCCAGTTGCGGCCTTCCTCGCAGCGGGTGTCGGAAAGCTGGCGGCTCAGGCGGGAAGGTCCGCTCCACGGCGTCCGGCAGGCGCGCGTGCGGTTGTCGGTGCTTTCGCAACGGATGGCCTGGCCGTTGCCGGGCCAGGGGCCGGGGCCACCGACGCCGGCCAGCGACTGCGCGATGTCGCGCTTGATGTCGCTGAAGCCCCAGTTGGAGCGGTTCACCTGGTCCAGGTAGAACCGCAGCTGGTCGTCGGCGATCTCCCGGCCGCCCGACTGCTCGCGGTATTCGAGGCGGATGACCCGGGCCTGGTCCTCGCGCGACAGGCCTCGCAGCTGTTCGGGGGCATAGGCCCGGGACGAAACCTGGGCGAGGGTCGGCGTGGAGAGGGCCAGCAGGCAGAACGCCGCCAGCAGCGACTTCAGCAAAGCCTTCATGACTTTCCCCTTGTCGTTGGTTGCGCCGGATGGTTGAACCGGCTGTCTGCAACACGCGGCGGAACGCCCGCCGCAGCGTCCGCACGATGCCAGGCCGGCAGCCAGTAATGCGCCACTGCCGTTAAAATGCCGTCTTCCCCGCCCACGGGACCGCCGCTCCTGCGGCGCCTGCTCCATGCCGTGGCCGGATCGCGCGTATTTCCCGGAGTTTCCATGCGTACCCACTTCTGCGGCCTCGTCGACGAGGCCCTGATCGGCCAGACCGTGACCCTGTGCGGCTGGGCCGATGTTGCCCGCAACCTCGGCGGCCTTTGCTTCATCGACCTTCGCGACCATGAGGGCATCGTGCAGGTCGTCGCTGAACCCGCCGCCAATGTTGCGGGCAATGCCGAAGTGCTGTCAGCCGCCGCTCACGTGGGCTACGAGGACTGCCTGCGCATCACAGGCGTCGTGCGCCGGCGCGAGTCGGTCAACGCGAAGATCCGCACCGGCCAGGTCGAAGTCGTCGCCACGCAGATCGAGCTGCTCAACAAGGCCGAGCCGCTGCCGTTCCACGCGCACGAGAACCCGGGCGAGGACATCCGCCTCAAATACCGCTACCTCGACCTGCGCACCCCGGACATGCAGCGCAAGATGCGTACCCGCATCAGGCTCGTGCAGGCGCTGCGCCGCTACCTCGACGAGCGCGGCTTCCAGGACATCGAGACCCCGATCCTGACCAAGGCGACGCCGGAAGGCGCGCGCGACTTCCTCGTGCCGGCGCGCATGCACCCGGGCGAGTTCTACGCGCTGCCGCAGTCGCCGCAGCTGTTCAAGCAGATCCTGATGATGGCGGGCTTCGACCGCTACTACCAGATCGCGCGCTGCTTCCGCGACGAGGCGTTGCGCGCCGACCGCCAGCTCGAATTCACCCAGCTCGACATGGAATTCGCGTGGGTCACCGAGCGCGACGTGCAGGACACCGTCGAGGACATGATCCGCGCGGTGTTCCGCGAAGTGATGGATGTCGAACTCGACGCGACGTTCCCGCGCATGACCTGGGCCGAAGCCATGCGCCGCTACGGTTCGGACAAGCCGGACCTGCGCATCGCGCTGGAACTCACCGACGTCGCCGAGCTGGTGAAGGGGTGCGAGTTCGCCGTGTTCACCGCGGCGGCCAACGATCCCGATGGCCGCGTGGCTGCGCTGCGCATCCCCGGCGGTGCCGCGCTGTCGCGCAAGCAGATCGACGAGTACGCCGCGCACGCCGCGAAGTTCGGCGCCAAGGGCCTCGCCTACGCGAAGATCGACGAGAACGGCGCGGTGAATTCGCCGGTCGCCAAGTTCTTCGCCGAAGACGCCTTCGCCGCGCTGCTCAGGCACGTCGGCGCCGGCAATGGCGACATCGTGTTCTTCGGTGCGGGCGCCTACAACAAGGTCAGCGACTTCATGGGCGCCGTGCGCCTGAAGGCCGGCAAGGACTTCAATCTCGTCGCCGACGGCTGGCGTCCGCTGTGGGTCACCGATTTCCCGATGTTCGAGTGGGACGACGAGGAAAAGCGCTACGTCGCCCTGCATCATCCCTTCACCGCGCCTGCCGTGGATTCGATCGAGGATCTGCGCGCGAATGCGAAGACCGCGGTGTCGCGCGGCTACGACATGGTGCTCAACGGCAACGAGATCGGCGGCGGTTCGATCCGCATCCACAATTCGCAGATGCAGTCGGCGGTGTTCGAGCTGCTCGGCATCGGCGCGGAAGAGGCGGAAGGCAAGTTCGGCTTCCTGCTCGACGCGTTGAAGTACGGCGCGCCCCCGCACGGCGGCATTGCCTTCGGCATCGACCGCATCGCCGCGCTGATGGCCGGCACCGACTCGATCCGCGACGTGATCGCCTTCCCCAAGACCACCACCGCGCAGTGCCTGATGACCGGCGCACCCTCGCCGGTGCCGGATGCGCAGCTGGCGGAAGTGCACGTGCAGGTGCGGCCGAAGGCGGAAAGCCGGGAATGATCCTGCGGGAACACGGAACGGTGGTACCGCCTCGTTCCGGGTTCCCCGCCCATGAACATCCAGAAACAGCAACGGGAATTCAAGACAATGACCGAACCCGCATTCGCCCTGCAGTGGGAAAAACTCGCCAATGAAGGCAGCGACGCCAACCTGGTGACCGAACGCGCCCGCGTGTTCGGCGGGTGGCTGGTGCGCGTCGGCACCGCGCCGGCGGCGATGACGCTGGCCTTCGTTCCGGACGGCGAAGGCCGCTGGGACGGCGAGGATTTCGGCGAGGACGACTACGAGTACGAAGAGGACGAGGAAGAGTCCGACGAGGAGGACGAGGAGTCCGACGAAGAGGACGAAGACGAAGAAGAGGACAACTGAGCGATGCTCGTGCGCCGCGCCACGCCCTTCGACGCAGCCGTGCTGGCGGAGCTGGGCGCGCGCACGTTCACCGACGCGTTCGGGCACCTGTATTCGTCGCAGGACCTGCAGGCCTTCATCGACGAGTCGCACGCGGTGTCCGCGTACGAGAAGCTGCTGGCCAGCCCGCTCTACGCGCTGTGGCTGGCCGAGGCGGACGGCGAGCCGATCGGCTATGCCCTGGCCGGACCTTGCGGCCTGCCGCATGAAGACGCGCGGCCCGGAGACGGCGAACTCAAGCGCCTGTACGTGACCGGGCGCGCGCAGGGCGGCGGCGTCGGCGCGCGACTGTTCGAGGAAGCGCTGGCGTGGCTGGAACGCGACGGGCCGCGCACGCTGTGGATCAGCGTGTGGTCGGAGAACTACGGCGCGCAGCGCTTCTATGCGCGCTACGGCTTCGAGAAGGCGGGGGAATACGAATTCATCGTCGGTCAGCAGCGCGACCGCGAATTCATGTACCGGCGCATTCCGCGCGGGTAAAAAGGCCGCACCCCAAAGCGCCTTTTTCGCATGTCACCACGCGTCGTCCTCATCCACGGCATCTGGATGCCCGCCACCGTCATGGCCTGGATGGCGGCCCGCCTGCGCGAAGCGGGATTCGCCTGCGAAACCTTCAGCTACCACGGCGTGACGCGCGGACCAGAGGAAGCCGTCGGACGTCTGCGCGAGATGCTGTCTGCCGGCCCGGCGCACGTGCTGGCGCACAGCCTGGGCGGGCTGGTGACACTGGAGGCGTTGCGCGGGCAACCGCAGATTCCGGTCGAACGCGTGGTGTGCCTGGGTTCACCCCTGCGCGGCAGCGGCGCGGCGCACGGCATGCGCCAGCGGCCCTGGGCCGCGGCGATGCTGGGGCAGGCCGCGGACCTGCTCGAGCGCGGCTTCGAGCGGTGGCCGGGGCCGGGCGAGCTCGGCTCGATCGCCGGCACGCTGCCGCATGGTCTGGGGCATGTCTTCGGCGGTTTCCGCGACGAGCACGACGGTTCCGTCGCCGTCGCCGAAACCCGCCTGCCGGGCATGGCCGACCACGCCGTCATCCGCGCCAGCCACAGCGGCATGCTGTTTTCGCCCGAAGCGGCCCGGCTTGCCATCGCGTTCTTCCGCGAAGGCCGCTTCCTCTGATCCGTTCCGGCAGGGCCCGGGGCTGTCCGCCCGCCGGCGCCGGGGCGGGGTAAAATTCCGCCTTCGTCACAGGTTACGCACGGAACATCCATGGGTAGAGGCCCTTCCATCGAGGCCCGCAAGAACGCGGTCGACGCGCAGCGCGGCAAGATCTTCACCAAGATCATTCGCGAGATCAGCGTCGCGGCACGCGCCGGCGGCGGCGATCCGTCCGGCAATCCGCGCCTGCGTTCGGCCGTGGACAAGGCGCTGTCGGTCAACATGTCCAAGGACGTGATCGAGCGCGCGATCAAGAAGGCCACCGGCGAACTGGAAGGCGTGACCTACGAGGAAATCCGCTACGAAGGCTACGCGCCGGGCGGCGTCGCGGTGATCGTCGACTGCCTCACCGACAACAAGGTCCGCACCGTCGCCGACGTGCGCCATGCCTTCGGCAAGTTCGGCGGCAACCTCGGCACCGACGGCTCGGTGTCCTTCATGTTCAAGAAGCTCGGCGTGCTCTCGTATGCGCCGGGCGCGAACGAGGAAAAGATCACCGAAGCGGCGATCGAAGCCGGCGCGGACGATATCGTCGTCTATCCCGAAGACGGTGCGATCGACGTCATCACCTCGCCCGAATCCTTCAACGAAGTGAAGGCGGCGATGGAAGCGGCCGGCCTGGCGCCCGACCTCGCCGAAGTCACGATGCGCGCCGACAACGACGTCGCCGTCAGCGGCGAGGCCGCGCAGCAGGTCGTGAAGATGCTGCGCTGGCTGGAAGACATGGACGACGTGCAGAACGTCTATTCGAATGCCGACCTGGGCGAGGATGCCTACGCCTGACCGGCGTAAGCTGTCGACGTGACCCGAATCCTGGGAACCCTTCGTCTCCGCGCGCTTCGCGCACTGCGCTCACGGCGGTCGGCGTTCGCTGTCGGCGGAGCAGGTCGCTCGTGACCCGCATTCTGGGTATTGACCCCGGCTCGCAACGCACCGGCGTCGGCATCGTCGACGCCGATGCGACGGGGCGTCCGCGTTACGTTTTCCATGCTCCGCTCGTGCTGCTGGGCGAGGGCGAATTCCCGCAGCGCCTCAAGCGGCTGCTCGACGGACTGGCCGACATCATCGAAACCTACCGGCCGGACGAGGTCGCGATCGAAAAGGTCTTCATGGGCAAGAGTGCCGATGCCGCGCTGAAGCTCGGGCACGCGCGCGGCGCGGCCCTGTGCGCCGCGGTGATGCGCGATCTGCCCGTGCACGAATATGCCGCCAAGGAAATCAAGCTGGCCGTGGTCGGGCAGGGCGGTGCGGACAAGGTGCAGATCCAGCACATGGTCGGCGTGATGCTGAACCTGCAGGGCAAGCTGCAGGCCGACGCGGCCGACGCGCTCGCGGTCGCCATCACGCACGCGCACGTGCGCTCGACCGCGCAGCGGCTGGGTGTGACCACGAAACAGGCTTGGGGACGCAAATGATCGGTCGCCTGAAAGGCATCCTCGTGTACAGGCAGCTGCCGTGGGCGAAGCGACATGCTTGCGAGCCACTGGCTCGCACGTCGGTGAGCGCCCGGACATGGATGGCAGGGCAGTCCATGACGTTGCGCCATGGACGGCTTCGTGACCTGCGATCCATGGAGTCGCCGCGATGATCGGACGCTTGAAGGGTACGTTGGTGCACAAGCAGCCGCCGTGGCTGGTGGTCGACGTCAACGGCGTCGGCTACGAGCTCGAAGCGCCGATGAGCACGTTCTACGACCTGCCCGAACTCGGTCGCGAGGTATCGCTGTTCACCCATTACGCGCAGAAGGAGGACAGCGTTTCGCTGTACGGCTTCCTGCGCGAAGGCGAACGCCGGCTGTTCCGCGACGTGCAGAAGGTCAGCGGCATCGGCGCGAAGATCGCGCTCGCCGTGCTCTCCGGCGTCAGCGTGGACGAATTCGCGCGTTTGGTGCAGGCCGGCGATGTCACCGCGCTGACGCGCATTCCCGGCATCGGCAAGAAGACCGCCGAGCGCATGGTCGTGGAACTGCGCGACCGCGCCGCCGACCTCGCGGGCGCCGGCGCGACCCTGAACCTGTCCGGTGCCCCGGCCGATCCTCAGTCCGAGGCGGTGGTCGCCCTGCAGCAGCTCGGCTACAAGCCGGCCGAGGCCGCGCGCATGGCCGCGGCCGCCACGGCGGCCGGCGACGACGCTGCCACCATCATCCGCAAAGCGCTAAAGTCCGCGCTCCGCTGACGCCGCCGCACCGCGTCTTCAGAACAGGGAAGGCCCATGGCCGTCACGAGCAACACCAATTCCCACGCGCACGGCCACAACGGCCATGGCAACGTGGGCCTGTTCGGCCTGATCGTCGGTGCCATCGGCGTCGTCTTCGGCGACATCGGCACCAGCCCGCTGTACACGATCAAGGAAGCCTTCATTCCGCACTACGGCCTGACACCGGATCACGCGACGGTGCTCGGCATCCTGTCGCTGATCTTCTGGGCGCTGATGATCGTGGTGACGTCCAAGTACGTCACCATCATCATGCGCGCCGACAACGAAGGCGAGGGCGGGATCATGGCGCTGATGGCGCTGGCGCAGCGCACCCTCGCCAAGGGCTCGCGCTCGGCCTATGCAGTCGGCATCCTCGGCATCTTCGGCGCGTCGCTGTTCTTCGGCGATGGCGTGATCACCCCGGCGATCACCACGCTGTCGGCCATCGAGGGCCTGGAAGTCGCGGCGCCGCAACTGCACATGTGGATCGTGCCGATGACGCTGGCCGTGCTGGTGCTGCTGTTCTGCTCGCAGCGTTTCGGCACCGAGCGCGTGGGCAAGGTGTTCGGGCCGGTGATGGTGGTGTGGTTCCTGTCGCTGGCCGCGATCGGCATCTGGAACATCGGCCACAACCCCGAAGTCTTCCATGCGCTCAACCCGGTCTGGGCGATGCGCTTCTTCATGGAGCACGGGTGGCACGGCATCTTCATCCTCGGCGCCGTGGTGCTCGCGGTGACCGGCGGCGAGGCGCTGTATGCCGACATGGGCCACTTCGGCGCGCGGCCGATCCGGCATGCGTGGTACTGGTTCGTGCTGCCGGCGTTGATGCTGAACTACTTCGGCCAGGGCTCGTTGGTGCTGGAAGATCCGGCCGCCGCGCGCAATCCCTTCTACATCGCCGTGCCGGAATGGGCGCGCTTCCCGATGATCGCGCTGGCCACCGCGGCGGCGGTGATCGCCTCGCAGGCGGTCATCACCGGCGCCTATTCGGTGGCGCGGCAGGCGATGCAGCTGGGCTACATCCCGCGCATGCTGATCAAGCACACCTCGAAGGAAACCATCGGCCAGATCTACGTGCCGGGCATCAACTGGACGCTGATGATCGCGGTGATCGCGCTGGTGCTGACGTTCCGCACCTCCACCGCGCTGGCCTCGGCCTACGGCGTGTCGGTGTCCGGCACGATGCTGATCGACACGCTGCTGCTTGCGCTGGTCGCGCGCAGCACCTGGCCGCGGGCTCGGGCCTGGGTGCTGCCGATGTGCCTGTTGTTCGCGATCGTCGAAGTGGCGTTCCTGATCGCCAACGGCTCCAAGTTCCTCGACGGCGCCTGGTTCCCGGTGGTGCTGGGCCTGCTGGTGTTCACCGTGCTGCGCACCTGGCGTCGCGGACGCGAACTGCTGCACGCCGAGATCCGCAAGGAAGGCATCCAGATCGACACCTTCCTGCCCGGCCTGATGCTTGCGCCGCCGGTGCGCGTGCCGGGCACGGCGGTGTTCATGACCGCGCAGACCGGCGTGGTGCCGCACGCGTTGCTGCACAACCTCAAGCACAACAAGGTGCTGCACGAACGCAACGTCTTCCTCACGGTGGAAACGCTCAACGTGCCCTACGCGCCGAAGGAGAAGCGCCTGAAGATCGATTCGATCGGCGGCGAGGACTTCTATCGTGTGGTCATCAAGTTCGGCTTCATGGAAACCCCCGACGTGCCGCTGGCGCTGATGCGCAGCTGCGACCTGGGCGGCATCCATTTCGATCCGATGGAAACGACGTACTTCGCCAGCCGCGAAACCGTCGTCGCCAGCCGCCACCGCGGCATGCCGGTGTGGCGCGACAAGCTGTTCGCGGTCATGCACCGCAACGCGGCACCGGCGACGGGCTTCTTCCGCATCCCGGGCAACCGGCTGGTGGAGCTGGGCGCGCAGGTGGAGATCTGATGGTGCCGGGATTGGGGATTCGGGATTAGGGATTCGCAGGAGCGAATCGGTGGCCTGCGCCTGTTAGTCTTTTCACTAATCCCGAATCCCCCCTCCCGAATTCCGGCCCCATGACCGATCGCATCGTTTCCCCCGCCGCCACGCGCGAAGAGGACGCCATCGAGGCGTCCATCCGTCCCAAGCGCCTGGACGAATACCTCGGCCAGGCGCCGGTGCGCGAACAGATGCAGATCTACATCGAGGCGGCGAAGCAGCGCGGCGAAGCGCTCGACCACGTGCTCATCTTCGGCCCGCCCGGCCTGGGCAAGACCACGCTCAGTCATGTCATCGCCAATGAACTCGGCGTCAACCTGCGACAGACTTCGGGACCGGTGATCGAGAAGGCCGGCGATCTGGCGGCGTTGCTCACCAACCTGCAACCGCACGACGTGCTGTTCGTCGACGAGATCCATCGCCTCTCGCCCGTGGTCGAGGAGGTGCTGTATCCGGCGATGGAGGACTACCAGATCGACATCATGATCGGCGAGGGCCCCGCGGCGCGTTCGATCAAGCTCGACCTGCCGCCGTTCACGCTGATCGGCGCCACCACGCGCGCCGGCCTGCTCACGGCGCCGCTGCGCGATCGCTTCGGGATCGTGCAACGGCTGGAGTTCTACAGCGCCGAAGAGCTGACCCGCATCGTGCGTCGCTCCGCGCAGATCCTGGGCATCCACTGCGATGCCGATGGCGCCGCCGAAATCGCCCGGCGCTCGCGCGGCACCCCGCGCATCGCCAACCGCCTGCTGCGCCGCGTGCGCGACTACGCGCAGGTGAAGGCCGCCGGCGCGATCAGCCGTGAAGTCGCCGATGCGGCGATGAAGATGCTCAAGGTCGACCCGGAGGGATTCGACGACCTCGACCGTCGCCTGCTCACGACGATCATCGATGCCTTCGATGGCGGCCCGGTGGGTGTGGAATCGCTGGCGGCCGCACTCAGCGAGGAGCGCGGCACCCTCGAGGACGTGATCGAGCCGTACCTCATCCAGCAGGGCTATCTGGTGCGCACTGCACGCGGTCGCATGGCCACGCACAAGGCGTACCGGCACATGGGTTTCAAGCCGAAGACGGGGCCGTCGGACCTGTTTGCCGAAAGCGCGGGAACGGGGAACGGGGAACAGGGAATGTGAGTTCCCCCGCACTTTGCCGGCCCCGCTTCATCCGGCATGGTCCGCGACCCGTCGAACAGCTTGCTCGCGCGGCACAATCCGCGCGGCGGCCATCGCCCGTTCCTGTTCCCCATACCCTGTTCCCCATTCCCGCGAATTCTTAACGCATGTTCAGCCACCCCGTCCGCATTTACTGGGAAGATACCGACGCAGGCGGCGTCGTGTATCACGCGCAATACCTGGCCTTCCTCGAACGTGCACGCAGCGAATGGATGCGTGCGCAGGGATACGGGCAGGAACTGTTGCGACGCGATCACGGTCTGCTGTTCGCGGTGCGCGCGATGCAGCTCGATTTCCTCAAGCCGGCACGGCTGGACGATGCGCTCGATGTCACCGCGGCATTGCACGAATGCCGCCGCGCCAGCGTGGTCTTCCGGCAGCAGATCCGCCGCGGCGACGACGTGCTGCTCACCGCGACGGTGCGTGTCGCCGCGCTGGGCACGGACTTCCGGCCGACGCCCATCCCCCAACCGCTGTACGACGAATTGAACGCACTGGTGGAGAAAGACGCATGACCCCCGCAACCCTCGTGGCGATGCAGGCCACCGTCGAAGCCCTCCCGGAAAACGCGCCGGCCCAGGCTTCGGCCCTGGCGGAGACGGCCGCCAACTCCGGTGCCGTCGCGGCGGCCAACGCCAACCTCGACCTGGTGCGGCTGGTGCTCGATGCCAGCCTGCCGGTGCAGCTGATCATGGCGCTGCTGATCGTGGCTTCGATCGTGTCGTGGGTGATCATCTTCCGCAAACGCAGCGTGATCTCACGCGCGCACAAGGAAGCCGAACGCTTCGAGGAGCGCTTCTGGTCCGGCGCGGAACTGACCAAGCTGTATGCCGGCGCCACGCAGGGCCGGGGCCCGTCCGGCGGCATGGAAGCGATCTTCGAAGCCGGTTTCCGCGAATTCGGTCGCCTGCGCCAGCGCAAGGGCGTCGATGCGCGCGTGCAGCTCGAGGGCGCGCAGCGCGCCATGCGCGCGACCGGCTCGCGCGAGATCGACGGACTGGAGCACAACCTCGAACTGCTCGCCAACATCGGCTCCACCGCGCCCTACATCGGTCTGGTGGGCACCGTGTTCGGCATCATGGTGACCATGCACGGACTGCTCGCCAGCGGTGCGCAGGTCGGCATCAAGGACGTGGCGCCGGGCATCTCCGAGGCGCTGCTGGCCACGGCGATGGGCCTGTTCGTCGCCATTCCCGCGGTGTGGGCCTACAACCGCTTCGCCAATGGCGTGGAGCGGCTGGCCGTGCGCTACGACGCCTTCTCCGAAGAGTTCTCCTCGATCCTGCAGCGCCAGGCGCACGCGGACGAGTGAAGCCCCATTGTCCGGCGCGGCGCGTTGAACGCGGCGCCGGAAGGTCGAACGAATACGAGAGTCGCCATGACTGCCCTTTCCATGCGCCGCCATCGCAAGCGCAAGCTCAAGGCCGAAATCAATGTCGTGCCTTACATCGACGTGATGCTGGTGCTGCTGGTGATCTTCATGGTTACCGCGCCGCTGCTGACGCTCGGCGTGGATGTCGACCTGCCGCAGACCAATGCGAAGTCGATCAATCCGAAGGAAGACACTATCGTTGTCAGGGTCGATCCGAATGGATCTTATGCGCTGGTCACGAAGGATGACCCCACGCCCCGATCAATGACGCCGAAAATGCTGGAAGCGCGGGTGCGTGCGATCGTCAGCCAGAACAAGGACGCCTCGTTCCTTGTTGCCGCCAGGGGCGAGGGCAAGTACCAGGACGTGATGGATGCCATGGCGCTGCTCCAGCGCGCCAACGTGAAGAAGATCGGCCTGATGAGCGATCCCAAATCCACCAGCGGCACGGGCACCCGCAGATGAGGGAAACCCCTGCCGATACCGCGCAGGCCCTCGTACTGGCCCTGGTGTTTCACCTGGCGTTGTTCGCCGTGCTTTTCTTGGGCCTGTGGTGGACGCGCAGCGCGACGCCCCCGGCAGCCGGCGCGATTTCTGCCGAGCTCGTGGACGCCAGCCAACTGTCGTCCGCGATGCGCCGTGCGCTTCGGCAGGAATCGTTGCCGGTGGAGGACGTCGAACCCGAACCGGAACCCTTGCCGGAACCGCTGCCCGAGCCGGTCGAGCCCCAGCCCAAGCCGCAGGACTTCATTCCGGTTCCGGACGAGGTCAATCAGGAAGCCGTCGTCGAGCAACCGACGCCCACGCCTGCGGAAGAAAAAAAGCCGCAGGAAGCCAGACAGAAGCAGGAGCAGGTCGACCTGACCGAGCAGGAACGGCAACAGGCCGTGCAGCGCAACCAGCGCCTGGTCGAGCAGGACATCCAGCGGCAGAAGCAACTGGAAGACATCCGCCGCCGCCGCGCCGCCGCCGCGCACGAAGCCGCGCTAGCCGAACAGCGGCTGGCCCAGCTCGCCAGTGCCCGTTCGCGCAACGCCGCCGAAGCCGCCGCGCAGACCGATGCGGTGGCGACCGGGGCGAATGGCGTGGACGACGGCCTCAAGGCGCGCTACGCCGCCGCGTTGCAGGCCGCGATCCTCGCGAAGTGGACGCGCCCCGACACCGTGCCCCTGGGCGCCACGTGCCGCCTGAGCATCCGGCAACTGCCGGGTGGGCAGGTGATGGGCGTCGAAGTGGCCTCGCCGTGCTCGTACGACGAACAGGGCCGCCGCTCCATCGAGGCGGCGGTCCTGAAGGCACAGCCGTTGCCGTATGCCGGCTTCGAGGCAGTCTTCTCGCGCAATCTGACCCTCAATTTCCGCGCAGAAGAGCGCTGACCGCCGATTTGCCCCTTCAGGCCTCCCGACCGGGGCTTGAGCCGGTG
Source organism: Lysobacter yangpyeongensis (assembly GCF_042655745.1). Lineage (NCBI taxonomy): Bacteria > Pseudomonadati > Pseudomonadota > Gammaproteobacteria > Lysobacterales > Lysobacteraceae > Lysobacter > Lysobacter yangpyeongensis. The sequence goes on from NZ_JBHSNM010000003.1 coordinate 139,479, forward strand.
TTAACCAAACTGTTGTTAAGAATGATGAAACTGAACGAGGCCGGATCCGGCCTCCCCGCTGCGCCACTTCCCCCTGTCTGCTCCGGAGCGCTGATGAATCCATCCTCGCCGCATGGCCTGCCCCGTTTCCCGCTGCGCTGGCTGGGCGCGTTGTTCGCGCTGCTGCTTCCCTTGGCCGCCACGGCCCAGCAACAGGGACTGGAGATCGACATCGTCGGCGGCAACGCCTCGGCGGTGCCCATCGCCGTGATCCCGATGCAGGGGCCGACTACGTTGCAGACCGACGTGGCGAAGGTGGTGGCGAGCGACCTGAACCGCTCGGGCTCCTTCCGCAGCCTGCCGGACAAGGACATCGTCGAGCGGCCGACGCGCGGCAACGAAATCAACTTCCCGACCTGGTCCGCGCTCAACCAGGACTACATCCTGGTCGGCCGCGTGCTCGAGGCGGGCGAGGGCACCTATCGCGTCGAATACGAACTGTTCGACGTGGCGCGCAAGGAGCGCCTGCTCGGCTTTGCGTTGACCGGGCCCAGCAGTGCGATGCGCGATATTGCCCATCAGATCGCCGATGCGGTGTACGAGAAGGTCACCGGCATCCGCGGCGCCTTCTTCACCCGCATCGCCTACGTCACCGCGACCGGCAGCGGCAAGGCGATGCGTTACGCGCTGATGGTCGCCGACAGCGACGGCTACAACCCGCAGACGGTGGTGCGTTCGTCCGAGCCGCTGCTGTCGCCGGCCTGGAGCCCGGACGGTAACCGGCTCGCGTACGTGAGCTACGAAGGCGAAGGCCACAATTCCACGATCTACATCCAGACCATCACCTCGGGCGCACGCGAGCTCATCGCCAAGTTCCGCGGCATCAACGGCGCGCCGTCGTTCTCGCCGGACGGGCGCAAGCTCGCGCTGACGCTGTCCAAGACCGGCAATCCCGAGATCTACGTGATGGATCTGGGCAGCCGCGCGCTGACCCAGATCACCAACCACTTCGCGATCGACACCTCGGCGGTGTGGAGCGCGGACGGCAGCACCCTGTACTTCACCTCGGACCGCGGCGGCAAGCCGCAGATCTATCAGGTGCCGTCGTCCGGCGGCGGCGCCACGCGCGTCACCTTCCAGGGTAGCTACAACGCCGATCCGACCATCTCGAGCGACGGCAAGAAGCTGGCGACGACCCAGCAGAACGGCGGTGGTTACCGCATCGCGATGATGGACCGCAGCATTGGTGGTTCCTGGAGCAATCTGTCGCCGGGCTCGCTGGACGAATCGCCGAGCTTCGCGCCGAACGGAATGATGCTGCTCTACGCCGCGCGCGAGGGACGCCGCGACGTGCTCTATGCCGTGTCCTCGGATGCGCGCGTCCGCCAGCGCCTGGTGCTGGCCGACGGCGACGTGCGCGAGCCGGCGTGGGGGCCCTATCGCACCCACAGGTGAGGCGGTGGGCGGCAGGCGGCTCGGACCGCCATGCAAATCCCGTCACGCTCCCCTGTTCATGTTGACTGCTAGTCTAGGTAGTACCGATCCGGATGCCCGTTCAGCTGTACGTGACATCTCCGCCCCGCCCCAAGCTCACAGACGAGGAATAACCATGAACAACACCAGCCGCATTCTTGTCGCAGCGCTCCTGTGCGCTACGGCCGTTGCCTGCTCGAAGAAGGTGAAGGAAGTCCCGCCGGCCGACACCGGCCCGACCACCGCGCCGGTCACCGAAACCCCGCCGACCACCCCGGGCGCCTACGGTCCGGAAGACCTGGACACCGATGCCTGCCTGCGCCAGCGCGTGGTGTACTTCGACTTCGACCAGGATGCGCTGCGTCCGGAGTTCCAGAACATCGTCGCCTGCCATGCCAAGTACCTGCGCGACCGTCCGTCCTCGCGCATGACCCTGGAAGGCAACGCCGACGAGCGCGGCAGCCGTGAATACAACCAGGGCCTCGGCGAGCGCCGCGGCAATGCGGTTTCGTCGGCGATCCAGGCCAACGGCGGCTCGGGCAGCCAGATCACGGTGGTCAGCTACGGCGAAGAGCGTCCGACCTGCACCGAATCGACCGAGGATTGCTGGGCCAAGAACCGCCGCGTCGAAATCGTCTACACCGCGAAGTAAGCCTGTCTGCGCGCCCTTCCCCGCCTGCCGGGGAAGGGCGCGAACTTTTTCGTTTCAGCCGGTCCAACCGACATGCGATCCAGACTCCTGATCCCGCTGCTGCTTGCTGCTTCCGTGATGTCGGCTCCCGCCCTGGCCGCGCGCGTCAGCCTGGCCGACCGCGTGGCCGCGCTCGAGGCACGGGCGAACAACCCCGAGGCCAACGTCGATCTGCTGAACCAGCTGACCCAGCTGCGTTCCCAGGTGCAGGCGCTGCAGGCTCAGGTCGAGGAACTGCAGCGGCAGAACCAGCAGTTGCAGTCGACGTCGAAGGCCCAGTATCTCGATCTCGACGGTCGCCTGAACCGGCTGGAGGGCACCGGCCCGATCGTGCCGCCGCCTGCGACCTCCTCGCCGACGCCGCCCAGTCCGAACGCATCGGCCGTCGCGCCGGCGGTGCAGGACCCGGCTCCCGCGGTCTACGGCGACAAGGGCGCGATCGCCCAGGGCGCCGGGGAGCGCGCGGCCTACGACTCCGCATTCGATGCGCTCAAGGCCGGCCAGTACGCGCAGTCGGCCGAGCGATTCCAGGATTTCCTGCAGCAGTATCCGAACGGAACCTACGCGCCCAACGCGCTGTACTGGCTGGGCGAGAGCTACTACGTCACCCAGAACTACGCGCTGGCGCAGGAGCAGTTCCAGGCCCTGCTGGACCGCTATCCCACCCACGACAAGGCACCGGGCGCGCTGCTCAAGGTCGGCCTCTCGCAATACGGCGCGCATCGGTACGACGAGGCGCAGCGCACGCTCAGCCAGGTGACCAGCCGCTACCCGGGCACGGATGCCGCGCGCACCGCCGCCGATCGCCTCAACGCCATCCAGCTGGGCCGGCTCAATAACAAGTAGCCGGACGCCGGAACAGCCGCCGGACCGTCGGGAGCCGCACGCTACAATGGCGGCATGAATGCCGCTCCGGAAGCGACTTCGCACGAGGCGGCCGCCTCCGCGGATCGCCTCAAGATCACCGAAATCTTCCTCTCCCTGCAGGGCGAAGCCCGCCAGGTGGGCTGGCCTACCGTGTTCGTCCGACTCACCGGTTGCCCGCTGCGCTGCCAGTACTGCGACACCGCCTACGCCTTCCACGGCGGCGACTGGTGGCATGTCGACGACATTCTCGCGGAAGTGGCGCGTCATGGCGTCCGCCACGTCTGCGTCACCGGCGGCGAACCGCTGTCGCAGAAGCGCTGCATCGGCCTGCTGCAGCGCCTGTGCGACGCCGGCTACGAGGTTTCGCTGGAAACTTCGGGCGCGATCGATATCGGCGAAGTCGATCCGCGCGTCTCGCGCGTGCTCGACATCAAGACGCCCGGCTCGGCCGAAGTGCATCGCAACCTGTGGTCGAACCTCCCGCTGCTCACGCCGCGCGACCAGGTGAAGTTCGTGATCTGCTCGCGCGAGGACTACGACTGGGCGAAGTCGGTCGTGGCCGAGCACGGCCTGGCCGATGTTTGCGAAGTGCTGTTCTCGCCCAGTTACACGCAGGTGTCCTCGCGCGAACTCGCCGACTGGATCGTCGCGGACCGCTTGCCGGTGCGATTCCAGATGCAGCTCCACAAGATCCTGTGGAACGACGAACGCGGGCGTTGATGCCGCATCCGGTCGCTCCCTCCATCGAAACAGCAACAAGCGCCGAAATCATGAAGAAGGCCGTCGTACTCGTCTCGGGTGGCATGGACTCCGCCGTCGTCATCGCCATCGCGCGCGAGCAGGGATTCGACGTGCATGCGCTGAGCGTGCGTTACGGCCAGCGCCACACCTCCGAGCTCGATGCCGCCGATCGCATTTCGCGCTCGCTCGGCGCCGTGGCGCATAAGACCGTGAACGTCGACCTGCGCAGCATCGGTGGCTCCGCGCTGACCGACGACATCGCGGTCCCGACCGATGCGGACGGGCATGCCGTCGGCGCGGCGGCGCCGAAGGATGCGATCCCGGTGACCTACGTGCCGGCGCGCAACACGATCATGCTGTCGGTGGCGCTGGGCTGGGCCGAAGTGCTGGGGGCCCGCGACATCTTCTGCGGTGTCAATGCGGTCGACTACTCGGGGTATCCGGATTGCCGGCCGGAGTTCATCGCCGCCTTCCAGAATCTCGCCAATCTCGCGACCAAGGCCGGCGTGGAAGGCGCGGGCCTGCGCGTGCATGCGCCGCTGCAGTTCCTCAGCAAGGCCGACATCGTGCGCGAAGGCCTGCGCCTGGGCGTGGATTTCAGCCAGACCGTTTCGTGCTACCAGGCCGACGCCGAAGGGCGTGCCTGCGGCCATTGCGACGCCTGCCGCCTGCGCGCGGAAGGCTTCGCCGCGGCCGGCGTTGCCGATCCCACCCGTTACGTCTGAACGGGTCGGGTCGTTCCTGGCCTGCAGGAATTCGCAGGCCTGCGCTAGAATGCGCACCCCGGCGCAAGGCCGGGATCGCAACGAATGCCGCGTTGCGCCTTCACGTGGGTCGTTAGCTCAGTCGGTAGAGCATCGGACTTTTAATCCGCTGGTCGTCGGTTCGATTCCGACACGACCCACCAACCGTTCCGTCAGACCTCGCGCCGCGTTGGCGATAACTTCGCCACACTCCCGCGTGCGTGCGTGCGTGCGTGCGTGCGAGCGAGCGAGCGGGCGAGTGGGCGAGCGGGCGAGCGGGCGAGCGGGCCGCCGCGATCGCGGCTCCGGTTTTTGATCGTCGCCGCCGGTTTCGGGAAGCCTTGCTTTCCGGATGAATCCTCCCGAGGTGGGCGATTCCGTGGGCGCTTCCCGAAGCATGACTGCGGCCCACGCGCCGTCCGTCGCCTGCAACTGTGACTGCCGTTTCACTGCGCGCGTAGCGCGATTGACGCGCATGCAGAGCGTCCTGACCATCGGGGCGCCTTTGCCAGTTCCGGGGAGCAACGCATGTTCCGAGTCGCCGCACGCTGGCTGACGGGCGTCGCCGGTTTCCTGCTGCTGGCGTCCACGGCCTTCGCGCAGTGTCCCGCCGCGTTGCCGGTGCAGGGCGCGGCGCCGCCCGGGCCGCTGCCGTTGTTCCCGGCAGACAACTGGTGGAACACGGACATCAGTGCTGCGCCCGTCGATCCCGCGTCGGCGAACTACATCGCCTTCATCAACAACGGCGGCACGCGCAAACTGCATCCGGACTTCGGCGGCGAGGAGTCGCCGGGCAGCACGGCGATCTACGGCTTTCCCTACGCCGTCGTCGATGGCACGCAGGCGAAGCAGGCGGTGACCTTCGATTACTGGGACGAGAGCGACGGCGTCGACTACAACACGACACTGGGCGTGCCGTTCTATCCGATTCCGACGCAGGCGATCACGCAGGCGCACTGGATCGAGGGCGGCGCGCGCGGCACGGTCGACGATCGTTCGGATTCGGACCGGCACCTGCTGATCATCGATTGCGAGAACCGCCGTCTCTACGAGCTGTACAACGTCTGGTATTCGCAGGCGGAGGCGCGCTGGTACGGCGGTTCGGGCGCGTATTTCGACCTGACCCGCAACGATCGCCGTCCGGAAGGCTGGACGTCCGCCGACGCGGCGGGACTGGCGATCTTTCCAGGACTGGTGCGTTACGACGAGGCCGCCGATCCCGCGGTGAGCGAGATCCGCCATGCCTTCCGCGTTACCGTCCGCGCCAGCAACGGGCATGTCTATCCCGCCTCGCATACTGCGGGCAGCACGTCCGGCGCCTTGCCGATGGGCGCACGGCTGCGGCTGAAGAGCAGCGTCAATGGCGCCGACCCGGCGTTGCGCACCAGCGATCCGGCGGCACGCAAGATCTTCCGCGCGATGCAGAAGTACGGCCTGATCGTCGCCGACAACGGTTCGGACATGTACATCTCCGGCACCTTCGACGTGCGCTGGAACAACGACGTGCTCAACCCCGCATTCGGCACGCTCACCGCGAACGACTTCGAAGTGGTCAAGCTGGGCTGGAAGCCCACCGCGGTGGCCCTGTCCGCCGTGAGCGCGAATCCGTCCACCGTCCCGGGCGGCCAGACCGCCACCGGCACGGTCACGTTGACCGCGCCCGCTCCGGCCGGTGGCGCGACGGTGACGTTGTCCGGCGCAGGCGGTGCCTTCTCGGTGCCGGCGAGCGTGCAGGTGCCCGCGGGTGCGAGCCGCGCGGAGTTCACCATCACCGCCGGCTACCCCACGGTGTCCGCCGCCGGCACCCTGTCCGCGACCTATGCCGGCGTGACCCGCACGACGGTCTTCACGGTCAATCCGAACCGGGGGAAACCGATGGTGTGCGATCTGCGCGAGCCCGGCGGCGTCGCGACGGGCGCCACCGCGGCGCCTGCAGTGCGCGCGATCAGGAACCAGCGCGCGGTGCGGCCACCGCAACCGGCCCACACGCGCAGCCGCGCGAAGTGATCGCCGGATAGCCGAGGCGTCGCTCGCGTTACCGGTCGGCGCGGATGTAGCGCGCTCGCAGCGATCAGGCCGCGTCGAACAACTGCTGCAGCACGTCCTCGCCGTAGCGATCGAGCTTGCTCGCGCCGATGCCCGGGATGCGCGCGAGTTCGTCCATGTCTTCGGGCGCATTCGTCGCGATCGCGCGCAGGGTGCTGTCGTGAAAGATCACGTAGGCCGGCACGTTCTGCTCGCGCGCCGTGTTCGCCCGCCACACGCGCAGGGCGTTGAAGCGCACCAGCGCATCGGGCGAGAGGTCGAAATCCTGGTCGCTCGCCGTGTCGCCGCGATCGCGACGGCGTCGCGGCGGCTTGGGTTGTTCGGCACGGAAATGCAGGCTGCGTTCGCCGCGTAATACCGGGCCGGCGGCGTCGGTGAGATGCAGCGCGCCGTGCGCGTCGGCTTCGAGCAGGCCCTGTGCCACCAGCTGGCGGAACACGCTGCGCCACTGGCGTTCGTCCAGGTCGCTGCCGATCGCCCAGGTGCTCAGCTGGTCGTGGCCGAACTGCAGCACCCGCTCGGTGCTCACTCCGCGCAGGATGTCGATGACGTGCGCTGCGCCGAAGCGCTGGCCGCTGCGGTACACGCACGACAGCGCCTTGCGCGCGGCCACGGTGCCGTCCCAGCTCTGCGGCGGCTCCAGGCAGCTGTCGCAATTGCCGCACTGGCCCGCGTGCGCCTCACCGAACCAGCCCAGCAGCGACTGCCGCCGGCACGTGGTCGATTCGCAGTAACCCAGCAGCGCGTCGAGCTTGCGCAGCTCCAGGCGCTTGCGTTCCTCGCCGGCTTCGGACTGCAGGATCAGCTGGCGCAGGTTGATGGTGTCGCCCAGGCCGTAGCAGAGCCAGGCTTCCGCCGGTTCGCCGTCGCGGCCGGCGCGGCCGGTTTCCTGGTAGTAGCCCTCCACCGACTTGGGCAGATCGACGTGCGCGACGAAGCGGACGTCCGGCTTGTCGATGCCCATGCCGAACGCGATCGTCGCCACCATCACGATGCCGTCTTCCTGCAGGAAGCGGCGCTGGTGCGCGGCGCGCGTGGCCGCGTCCATGCCGGCGTGGTAGGGCAGGGCATCGATGCCCAGTTCGCACAGCTGCATGGCGATGCTGTCGACGCGCTTGCGCGAGAAGGCGTAGACGATGCCGCTGTGGCCGCGGTGCGCATGCAGGAAGTCGCGCAACTGCCGCAGCGTGTTGTCCTTCTGCACCACGCGGTAGCGGATGTTGGGGCGGTCGAAGGAACTGACGAAGCGGCGCGCATCCTCCAGAGCGAGGCGCTCGGCGATTTCCTGCCGCGTCGGCTCGTCCGCGGTGGCGGTCAGGGCGATGCGCGGTATCTGCGGCCAGCGCTCGTGCAGCACGGTGAGCTGGCGGTATTCCGGACGGAAGTCGTGGCCCCATTGCGAGACGCAGTGCGCCTCGTCGATGGCGAACAACGCGATGCGCGCGCGATCGAGCAGCGAGAGGAAGCGTGGCGTGAGCAGGCGTTCGGGGGCGACGTAGAGCAGGTCCAGCTCGCCCGCGAGCAGGCGGCGTTCGACGTCGGCGGCTTCGGTCGCGTCGAGCGCGGAGTTCAGGAACGCCGCGCGCACGCCCAGTTGCCGCAGCGCCTCGACCTGGTCCTGCATCAGCGCGATCAGCGGCGAGACCACGATGCCGCAGCCCTCGCGCAGCAGCGCCGGCAGCTGGTAGCACAGCGACTTGCCGCCGCCGGTGGGCATCAACACCAGCGCGTCGCCGCCGTCGGCGACCTGCGCGACGATCTGCGCCTGTTCGCCGCGGAATTCGCGGTGGCCGAAGATGCGATGGAGCAGGTCGAGAGCGGTGTCGGACATGCCGTCATTCTACTGGGCGCAACCGGCAGGCCGGTCGGAAATCGCCGCCACGTTCGCGGCGATTTTTCCCATTCTGCGGCCGCACCATGCGAAAGCCCCGCAGAAGCGGGGCTTTCGTGAGGTCATGCGGTATGCGGGCGCGTCATTCGAGCAGCGAACGCAGCATCCACGCGTTCTTCTCGTGCACCTGCAGCCGCTGCGTCATCAGGTCCACGGTCGGGTCGTCGCCGGCGTCGTCGGCGATCTTGAGCACCTTGCGCGCGGTGCGCGCGACCGCTTCGTTGCCCACGACCAGCTGGCGGACCATCTCCCGCCACGCCGCGGTATCGCTCAGGCCCGGCTCCTCGGGAATCGAGCTGAGGCGGATGAATTCGGCATACGAGCCCGGCGCGTTGTAGCCCAGCGCGCGGATGCGCTCGGCGGTTTCGTCCAGGGCCATCCACTGCTCGTTGTACTGCGTCTCGAACATCACGTGCAGGGTGTTGAACATCGGCCCGGTGACGTTCCAGTGGAAGTTGTGGGTCTTCAGGTAGAGGGTGAAGCTGTCCGAGAGAAACCGCGCGAGTCCCTCGGCGATCTTCTTGCGATCGCCGCCGCTGATCCCGATATCGATCGCGGGCGCGTTGCCTGTCGGCGTTTCCACCGGCTTCGGGGCGGACCGGGACGGACCGGACTTCGTGGGCTTGTTCTTGGCCATGCTCGTCTCCCTGGGGCAGTTGCAGGCGACAATAGGCCTGCACGAAGCCGGTTTGAAGTGAATTGTTTCTTTCAGTTGGATAGATGAACCCTATCGATGCAAACGCTAAGGCCGCGTCACGGCGCCGCCGCCGGGACGCTGTCCGCGCCGCGGACGATTCCGCGGTCGACCCCGCGCACCAGGCCGCCCTGCGCCAGGCACGCCAGGCCATCGACGGGGCCCTGAGCCGCGATCGCGGTCGCCTGCATGGGCTGTGGTCGCGCTGGAGCGCCAGGCCCGCGGACGAGCAGGCGCGCGCGGCGTTCGTGCAGGCATTGTCCGCCTCGTTGACGCAGCGTGAGGCGCGTGTCGCCGCTTTGCCGCAGGCACCGGTCGATCCCGCGCTGCCGATCGCGGGCGAGGCCGAGCGCATCGTCGAACTGATCCGCCGGCATCCGGTGGTGGTGATCGCGGGCGAAACCGGATCGGGCAAGACCACGCAGCTGCCCAAGCTGTGCCTGGCCGCCGGACGCGGCGCTGCCGGCATAATCGGCTGCACCCAGCCGCGCCGCATCGCCGCGCGCGCGGTGGCGCGACGCGTGGCGGAGGAACTGAACACGACGCTGGGCGGCGCGGTCGGCTACCAGGTGCGCTTCACCGAGAACGTCGGCGAGCAGACCGCGGTGAAGTTCATGACCGACGGCATCCTGCTGGCCGAGATCCAGTCCGACCGCTGGCTGTCGCAGTACGACACGATCCTGATCGACGAGGCGCACGAGCGCAGCCTCAACATCGACTTCCTGCTCGGCTATCTGAGACAGCTGCTGCAGAAGCGCCGTGATCTCAAGGTCATCGTCACCTCGGCGACGATCGACACCGAACGCTTCGCCGCGCACTTCGGCGACGCGCCGGTGGTGAACGTGGAAGGCCGCAGCTATCCGGTGCATGTGCGCTACCGGCCGCTGGAAGGTGAGGGCGAAGACGACGGCGACCGCACCATCAACGACGGCATCGTCGGCGCCTGCGACGAGATCACCCGCGAGGATCCGCGCGGCGACGTGCTGATCTTCCTGCCGGGCGAACGCGAGATCCGCGACGCGCACCAGGCGCTGGAGCGCCGCAAGTACCGCGAGACCGAAGTGCTGCCGCTGTACGCGCGCCTGTCGGTGCGTGACCAGGACCGCGTGTTCAATCCCGGGCCGAAGCGCCGCATCGTGCTGGCGACCAACGTCGCCGAGACCTCGCTGACGGTGCCGCGGATCCGCTACGTGGTGGATCCCGGCCTGGCACGGGTGAAACGCTACAGCCCGCGCGGCAAGCTCGATCGCCTGCACATCGAGGACATCTCGCAGGCCAGCGCCGACCAGCGCAAGGGCCGCTGCGGCCGCATCGCGGAAGGCACGTGCTATCGCCTGTATTCGGAAGCCGACTTCGAAGCGCGCCCGCGCTACACCGATCCGGAAATCCGCCGCGCCGCGCTCGCCGGCGTGATCCTGCGCATGCTGTCGCTGGGACTGGGACGCATCGAGGATTTTCCGTTCCTCGAGCCGCCCGATCCGCGCGCGATCGCCGATGGCTGGCAGCAGCTGACCGAACTGGGCGCGATCGACGAGCAGCGCCGCATGACGCCGACCGGCAAGCTGATGGCGCGCCTGCCGGTCGACGTGAAGCTGGCGCGCATGCTCGTCGCCGCCAACACGCACGGTTGCCTGCGCGAGATGCTGGCGATCGCCGCGTTCCTGGGCATCCAGGACCCGCGCGAGCGTCCGGCGGACCAGCGGGCCGCGGCCGACAATGCGCACGCGCTGTTCGCCGATCCGCGTTCGGAATTCGTGGGCATCCTGCGGCTGTGGGATGCCCACCAGGCCGCGCATGAAGAGCTGACCCAATCGAAGTTGCACGCGTGGTGCGACAGACACTTCCTCGGCTTCCTGCGCATGCGCGAATGGCGCGAACTGCACCGGCAGTTGAAGGTGTTGTGCGACGAGCTGGGCTGGAAGCAGAACGAAGCGGTGATGCGCCGGGTGGATGTCGACCCGCCATCCGCACGCGCCGGATCGCCGCCGGTGGGCCAGGCGCAGTCCCACGAAAGCGTCGATGCGAAGTCGTACGCGACGCTGCACCGCGCCCTGCTCGCCGGCCTGCCCACCCAGCTCGGCCAGCGCGGCGACAAGGGCTTCTACGACGGTCCGCGCGGGCGCAAGTTCCAGCTGTTCCCGGGTTCGCCGCTGGCCAGGAAGCCGCCGCCGTGGGTGCTCGCCGCGACCCTGCTCGACACCGAGCGCGTGTGGTCGCTCACCAACGCGGCGATCGAACCGGACTGGGCGATCAGCGAACTGCCGCACCTGCTCTCGCGTCGCCACCACGATCCGCATTGGGCGCGTTCGCAGGGACGCGTCGTCGGCAGCGAGCAGATCAGCCTGTTCGGCCTGGTGCTCGCGCCGAAACGTCCCGTGCATTACGGCGCGCTCTTTCCTGAGGAGAGCCGCGTCATCTTCGCGCGCGATGCGCTGGTGACCGGCGAGATCAACACGCGCTGCGCGTTCCTGCCGCGCAACCTCGCCACGCTGGCGAAGGCGAAGGAAGAGGAAGCCAAGCAGCGTCGTGCCGGCCTCGTCGTCGACGAGGAATGGATGGCGCAGTGGTACCTCGACCGCCTGCCGCCGCACGTGCACAACGCGCAGGCGCTGGATGCCTGGTACGGCAAGCTGCCGCCGGCGGAGAAGGTGAAACTGGAATGGTCCTTCGACGACCTGATGGTCGGCGGCGAGACCGAGGCCGCGCGTTTCCCGCCTTATCTCACGCTCGGCAACGCGAAGCTGGCGGTGAAGTACCGCTTCGAACCGGGTGCACCCGACGACGGCATGACCGTCGTGGTGCCGCTGCACCTGCTCAATGCGCTCGATGCGGCACGCCTGTCGTGGCTGGCGCCCGGCTTCGTCGCCGACAAGGCGGCGGCGCTGATCAGGTCCTTGCCGAAGACGTTGCGACGCAATTTCGTGCCCGCGCCGGATTTCGCCCGCGCCTTCCACGAGGCGCATCCGCAGCCGTCGGCCGATTCCATCACCGGCGAGCTCGCGCGTTTCCTGCGCAAGCTCGGTGGCGTGGACGTGGCGGCCACCGACTTCGACGAATCGACGCTCGAGCCGCATCTGCGCATGAACCTGCGCCTGCTCGATGCCGCGGCGAAGAATGGTGATGCGCGCACCGTGCTGGCCGAATCCCGCGATCTGGACGAACTGCGCCGCCGTTTCGGCGAGCGCGCGGCGGCGGCGTTCGCGGCGAAGGCCGCCGATGGCCTCGCACAGACCGGCCTTACTGCTTTCCCGGAGACGCCGATTCCCGCTTCGGTCGCCGGTGCGGGCGGCGTGCCCGCCTATCCGGCCCTGCACGACGATGGCGACAGCGCATCGCTGCGCGTGCATGCCGAACGCGACGTCGCCCGGCGCGAACACCCGCGCGGCGTGCGCCGCCTGCTCGCCATCGCGCTCGCCGACAAGCTCAAGCAGGCGCGCAAGCAGCTGCCGGTCGCGCCGAAGACCGGGCTGTTGTATGCCGCGATCGAATCGGCAGCGCCGCGCGCGGACGGTTTGAAGGACGGCGACCGCCTGCGTGCCGATCTCGTGGACGGCGCCTTCGACGCGCTCACCCGCGATGGCGTGGAAGAGATCCGCGAGGCCGCCGCCTTCGCCGCGCGCCGCGATGCGGTGGCAAAGCAGCTGTTCCCCGAAGCGATGGAGCGCCTGCGCCAGGCCGAGGTCATCCTCGCCGCGGTGGCCGAGGTGCGGGCGAAGCTCGAATCGCCGCTGATGGGCTGGGCCAGCGGCAACCTCGACGACATGCGCGCACATCTGGCCGCGCTGACGCCGCCGGGCTTCCTGCGCGATGTGCCGGCCGATGCGCTGCGCGAGTACCCGCGCTACCTCAAGGCGCTCTCGCTGCGCGGGGAACGCGCCTTGCGCGATCCCACGCGCGACCAGTCGCGCATGCTCGAACTGGGGCCGTTCGCGGATGCACTGGCCGAAGCGGAGGCGGAAGGCGTCGCCGGTCAGCCCGAATGGCAGGCGTTGCGCTGGGACCTGGAAGAACTGCGCGTGTCGCTGTTCGCCCAGGAACTGGGCGCGCGCGGCGGCGTGTCGCCGAAGAAGCTGGCGCAACGATTGGCGTCGCTGCGGCGCTGAGCCGCATCGAGCAGCGGGACACGTTCGGCGGGCACCGGATGCGGCTTCACGCCGCGTTTGATGCGAAGCCGTGCGAAAGCGCTTCGTGGCCATAAGGTCCAGCGCGCCCACACACGGCGCTGCAGTCTCGCGTGATGCCCGGCTACTGCCCGCCCAGCTGCCGGATCATCGCCATCGCCGCGGCGGGATTGCGCTCCTTCGCCGCGCTGATGAAGAACACATAGACGTCGCGGCGCTCCGCCGGCGGCGTGCCGTTGGGGGTGATGTACGGCAGGTCGCCGGGATGCTGGCCGCGCGCCCACTGGTGCGCACGCTGCGCCCAGTGCTGCAACTCTTCCGTCGAGTAGCCGCTGTCGATCTCGCTGCGCGAGCGCATCAGCCGCGCGTAGACGAAATCGGTGGTGATGTCGGCGAACGACGGGTATTCGCGCGAGTCGGTGAACACCGTGCCGAGGTTGCGTTCGCGCATCAGCGCGATGAAGCGTCCGTCGACGAAGGCGGAATCGCGCACGTCGAGCACGTGGCGCATCCGGCGGCCCTCGACTTCGTCCGGCAACAGATCGAGGAAGGCGGTGAAATCCTCGCGCTCCAGCTTGCGGCCGATGTCGAACTGCCACACCACCGGGCCGAGCCGGTCGCCCATCGCGACGATGCCGCCGAGGAAATCCTCGATCTGCGTGCCGGTCTTCGCCAGCACGCGCGATTGCATGATCCGCATCGGCGCCTTGAGCGAGAACACGAAACCCTCCGGCGTTTCCGCCGCCCACTTCGCATACGTCGCCGGCTTCTGCGCGCCGTAGTAGGTGCCGTTGATCTCGATCGCGCTCAGGTGGCGCGAGGCGTATTCCAGCTCGCGCCGCTGCACCAGGCCGGCCGGGTAGAAGTTGTCGCGCCACGGCGCGAAGGTCCAGCCGCCGATGCCCACGCGGATGCCGTCGATGGCAGGCACCGAGGAACCGGACCAGGTGTCGGGGAGGGCGGCTTTGCGGCTCATGCGGGGGCGTCGGGAGGGGGTTGCCGATCGTAACCGGCCGAGGCCGTCATCCGTGAGAACGCACAAGCCGGTCCGCGCCGGGCAAGCGTGGTCGAAGCGGGCCGCGGACACGCTGTCCGTGAACGACAAGGGCGCGACCTGGGCGCCCCGGAGCAACAATCATCAACCGCATGTAGCGAGCCAGTCGCTGTGCGCACACAGCGCCGCAGCGAGGTCCGGGCGCGATGTCGCGCCCGGACCGGTGCGTCACTGGATCGGTTCGTCCAGCATCAGTTCGCGGGCGAAGCGGCCCGGGGGCGAACCGAACGACAGCAGCTTGTCGTGGTAGGCCTTGAGGTTGAACTTGTCGCCTTCGCGCTTCTGCACTTCGTTGCGCAGGTCCAGATGCTCGCTGTAGCCGACGAAGTAGCTCGGCAGCTGCGCCGAGGTGAGCTGCGCGCGCACCCACTTGCCGGCGGCTTCGCGCTCCTGCTGGAAGGTGGTGACGGTCATCAGCTTCATCGCGTCGTCGCGGCTCATGCCGTCGACGTGGATGGCCTGGTCGAGGATCGCATTGGCCATCGCGCGCAGCGCCCACTTGCGCTGGATCAGTTGCATCAGCGGATCGTTGTCCATGTAGCCGGCGTCGGCCATGACCTTCTCGCCGTACATCGCCCAGCCTTCGATGAACGAGCCGGAGCCAAGCACCGCGCGCAGCGTCGACGGGTACTTGTTGGAATGCCACAGCTGCAGGTAGTGGCCCGGCATCGCCTCGTGGATGCTCAGCTCGTGGATCGAGCGCGTGTTGTATTCGCGCAGGAACGAGTCGACCTGTTCCTTGCTCCAGTCGTCCGGGATCGGCGACACGGCGTAGAAGGTGTCCAGGCCCTTGTCGAGAGGACCCGGCGAGTCGCAGTAGGCGACGGCGACGCCGCGCTGGAATTCCGGCATCAGGATGATCTGCACCGGCGCATCCGGCACGGACACCAGTTGCTTCTCCTTCACGAACGCGGTCGCCTGCGCGGTGGAAGCCTTGGCGAGTTCGACGACCTTGTCGCGCGCGGGACGATCGGCATAGGCGAGTTCGAGCGCGGCCTCGATGGTCTTCTGCTGCTGTTCGTCGCTGGGCGCGTCGGGCATTTCCTTCGGCGCATCCGCTTTGTCGGCCAGCACCTTGCGCGCGATGTCGTACATCTCGGCGCGGGTCTGCTTGATCGCGGCTTCGGCGCGGGTACGGATTTCCTGGCGCGTGAGGGGCGAATTCAGCGCAAACGCGAGCTTTTCGTCGTACAGCTTCTGGCCGAGGCGGAAGTCGCCCCTGGCGTTCGGCACCAGGGTCTTGTCGAGCCAGGTCTGGTTTTCGGCGACGGCCTTCTTCAGCGCGTCGGCGGCGGCTTCCAGGCGCTTGCGGTCATCGCCGCTCAGTTCGCCCGCATGCGGCAGGATCATGCCGTCGACGATACTGGTGATGCCGGCGTTCTGCTTGGCCACGGTCTCGGCGTGGATCTTCGGCACGCGCGCGGGGTCGAGGTTTTCGCGCATCTGCGCGAGCAGCGTCGGGATCTTCTCCATGCGCGCGGTCGCGGCCTTCAGGCGCTGCGGCATCGGCGCGAACTCGCGCGCCATCAGCGTGTACAGCGCGCCGCCGGCCAGGCTGTTGTAGACCTGCGGATCCCACGCCCAGCTCTGCAGCGTTTCCATCTGCCAGATGTCGTAGCGAATCTGGTTGCGCAGGATGGCGAGGTCGACCTGGTTCTCGCGCGAGAGCTTGCCCGCATCGAATGCATCGACTTCGGCCAGCATCTTCTTGCTGAAGTCGACGAAGGCCTGGCGGCCCGCGGCGCTCAGGTCGTCGACGCGGTCGTCGAAGTCGTGCCGGCCGGTCTGCGTGGCGCTGACCGGTTGCAGTTCCAGCCAGCCGTCGAGCCAGCGCTTGGACAGGTCGGCGAATTTTGCGTCCGCTTCGGCGCTGGCGGCCTGCGTGGCGGCCGGCGTGCCTGCGGGCGATGCGGTTTCCTGCTTCTGGCAGGCGGACGTGGCGATGAGGAGGGCGAGGGCGAGGGCGGAAGGAATCGGACGCAGGCGCATGGGAAGTGTGCATCTCGGAGGGGCGGCAGAGCCGCGATTTCCCGAGGATATCGCCATGCCCGCCGCGATGCGCGGGCCGTTGGTCCCGGATGGATCGCCCTCTGCACGCCGCGCGAAGCAGGACACGAGCGGCAAAGTCAGGCGGTGTCCTGCGCGGCTTCGCGATGCGGTCGATGCGGGACCCGGGCCACGCGCGCAGGACCCTGCGCATGCGCTGCGAGATCGGCCAGGGCGTGAAGTCGCGCGCTGCGTGCCCAAGCCAGCGACAGCACTGCCAGTTGTGCGCACGCCAGGTCCAGTCCCCAGGCCGGCCAGCCATCCAGTTCCGCCAGCGTGCGCAGGCGCAGGCACGCCAGAGCCAGCCCGCCACCGGCGAGGCTGGCGCCGGCATAGACCAGGAGTGTTGGACCGGGCCGTTGCCGCAGCAGTTGCAGGCCGCGCCGCCACGCGACGAGCACCGATTTCAGCGCCGGGTCCGCGCCCAGCCAGGCGCGCCCGGCTTCGACGGTGACGTGGACGAACAGCACGCACAGCAACGGCACGAACCAACCGAGCGGCGCGGCCAGCGATGCTGCTTCGTCGGTCACGTAGCGCAGCGCGAAGCTTTCGAACGACAGCTTTGCCGCAACGCCGGCACTGGCAGCGACTGCTACCAGCAGCAGCGACCAGCCCAGCATGCGCAGCAGGCGCGGGTATTCGCGCAGTCCCGCGCGCAAGGTCGCGCCGAATCCCGGTCGCTGCCCGGTGCGGATCTGCGCCACGACCATTCCAGCCAGCCACGGCGAGAGCAGCGCGGAAAGCAGCATCGCGAAACCGGCGCAGGCCGCGAGCAGGACGCCGTCGGTGCGCATCGCGTCCACCGCCTGCGCCAGGAAGGCGACCGATGTCGTCGCGGCCGTGCCCGTGGCCGGCGGTGCATGACCGATCTCGAGGTAGAGCCATAGCGCGGCAGGCAATGCCGCCACGGCCGCGGGCAGCCACAGCAGCACCATCCACGCCAGCAGCAGCGGCGGATGCAAGCCGCGGCGCAAGCCGACGAACAGTGCGAGCCAGCCGCTGCGCGCAGCCACCGCTTCGGTCGGGCGCGGCGGCGTGACGGCGGGATGCACCCGCGGCGACAGGCCGGCCGGCGTGCGTGGCGCGGTCTGCACGTTCACAGCTGCACCAGCCATGCAGTGGCGAACTGCACGAACGTCGCGACTTCCCCGCTCCAGTCCGCGACCGGCTGCAGGTCCGCGTGCACGGTGCGGCCGTCGTCGAGGCGGTTGCGCTCCAGTTGCCCGCGTTGCGCCGGGTCGAGTTGCGCGGTCGTCGCCGGCGCCTTCGTCGTCCAAGCGAAGCGCACGGGATTGCGCGTGTCGTCCCACGCCAGTTGCCGGGTGCTGCCATCGGCGAACGTCACGGTCAGCGTCTGCGGCAGCAGCGCGCCGTCGCGTTGCACGATCACTTCGGTGCGATAGCCGAAGGGGCTGCCGCTGCCGTGGGTGGACTGCATCCACTGGCGTCGTCGCTCGCGCACCGCGCGGCGCACGTCGGCCGCGCTCATTTCGACGCGGGCCTCGCCGCGCAGCACGTAGCCCGGCTGCGGCAGCAGTTCCTCGCTGGTGAAGCGGACGATGCGGTCGTCGACGGGCAGGCCTGCGTCGATGATGGCGAACGCGCGCTGGAACACTTCGGCATCGCCGCTCGCATCCGCCATCAGCCAGCGCACCTGACCGGTATCGGGATAGCCGGCGCGCGCGCTGCGGCGCCAGGCGCGGAAGGCGCGATCGACGGCGGGCGCGCCGATGCGGGCTTCGAGATCGCGCAGCACGCGCGCGACGTGCGCAGCGCGCGTGGCGTCCGCATCCGCGCGCGTGCGCCAGCGTTCGCGCACGGCGGCAAAGGCCAGGCGCCACGGCGCGAGCAGCCGCCGCAGCCAGCCGCGTGTCTCCGGCGCGTCGTTGCGGGCAGGCAGGAAGCGTTCGCTCCAGTAGCGCTGCACGCCGGCACGGAACGGGCCGCTGGTGCCCTCGGGCAAATAGGCCGCGCCGATCGCGGCGAGCACCTGCTGTTCGGGTGTCGCGGTGTCCGCGGCAGGATCCGCGCCGACCGCAAACAGGCCCGCCACAGGTTCCACCGCGAAGCGGCCCGCGCTGCGCTCGCCGACCACTGCGGTCAGCGCCGGCACGCGCGCCGCGCCCAGTGCCGTACCGTAGCCGGCGAGCGCTTCGCTCATCGCGCCGAGCACCCGCACCGCGACGGCCGTGTCGCCCGGTCCGTAGTACACGCGCAGCTTCACCGGCTCGCCTTCTCCCGGCACGTACACGTATTCGAGCGGCTGCGCGAAGAAGTGCGGATCGGCGGCCCACGCCAGCGTGGTGGCATCGTCCTGCACGAAATGGAAATTGCGCCGGCCATTGCGCGTGCGGGCGACGTCGCGCGTTTCGCCGCTGGAAACCGCCACGTAGCCGTAGGGCACTTCCAGGTGCACGTCGAAATCGGCGCGTTCGCGCTCGACCGGATCGCCCGCGAATGCCGGCGCGTTCCAGCGCAGCGCCGGTGCGCCGCGTTCGCCCGGCAACTGCAGCAATGCGACCTGCGGGAACCAGCGTCCGGCGAAGTGGAAGCCGCCCGCCTGTCCCGATGCGGCCCAGGTCCCCGGCAGGCGCGCGAGGAAATCCATGTCGAGCGTGGCAGTCCCGCCGGCGGCGACGGGTTCCGGCAGGTCGATGCGGACGACGCTGCGATCGGTCAACCCACTGTCGCCGGTCGCCGCATACGTCCACGATGCCGCCAGTCCGTCCTGGCGCACGCCGCTGATCTGCGCGTAACCCCATTCGCCGCGCGCCACCCGCGGCTCCACGCCGCGCTCGCGCAGCCGCGCCATGTAGGCCGTGCCGCGGTTTTCGAAGGCATTGAAATCCTGGTGCAGGTACAGCGCGCATACCGTGGCCGCGCTGCGGTTGCGCCAGTGCAGACGCAACTTGCCGCGGACGGTGCGCGTCGCCGGATCCAGGCGCGCGCCGATCTCGTAGCGCGCCACCGGTTGCGCGTCGCGCAGCGGAATCGGCGCGCGCGTCTGCACGTTGGCGAACGAAGTGTCGCCTTCCATGCCGACGACCGGAATGTCCTGGCATTGCGTCGCGCGCGGCGCGGCCATCGTCGTGGCCGGAAGGGCGCAGAGGAGGAAGCGTGCCGCCGCGACCCGCCATCGCATCGCCGCGATCCTATTCGCCCCATTCCTCGTCGGACTCGAACTCGACGATCACGTCCAGTTCGAATGCCAGCGCTTCCACCGCCGTGCGCACCTTGCGCGCGGTGGCGTCGTTGGGCGCGTCGATCTCGATCTCGTGCATGCCCGGTCCCTGGTCGTCGGGCAGGCCCGCGGAGCTGGAATCGTCATCGTCGAGGTGGTCCATCAGGTCGGCCACTTCCTCGACATGCTCGATGCCTTCGATGCTCGCCAGCAGGTTGCTGATCGCGCGTGCATCGTCGTCGCTACCAGTGATCCGCATACGCAGTTGGGGCATGGAACGGCCTCCGCCTTGGGCCGGTTCAGGCTAGGCGGAGGCGCCGCAAGAGCATGTGACGGCGATGCGGCCGGGAGAAAGCGAAGGCCGCCCGGAGGCGGCCTCGCTGCATGCCTGCGATGTCGTGTACGGCGACGCGTGGCTACTTCGGCGTGCGCACCGGCAGTGGCACGTTGCACAGGTCGATATGGCCGGCGGGACGCTTGTACCACTCGTCGCGGCGATTGCGGCGCGCTTCGACCAGTTCGGTGAAGGCGGTCGAATCCGTGCGCAGCAGCTCCAGCGGCACGCGGTCGTTTTCCGGCACTTCGGAGGCTAGGCGGATCGCCTTGATCGGCGTGCGCTGCTCGGGCTTCTCATAGAAGCCCAGCGGGCCGGTGCCGCGCGGCAACACGGATAGATATTCCATGCCCTGCACGACGCGGCCGACGACGGTGATGTTGCGATCGAGCTGGCGCGGCGACTGGCCGGTCACCACGTAGAGCTCGGTGCCGTTGCTGGAATCGGCCGCGACATCGCGGCCGGCGCCCACCGCGCCGTAGCAGTGCGCGAGCCATGCCTTGTCCGCCTGCGGATCGCGCGCGGCCGGAAAACCGTCGGCGAAGCCGACCTGCGGCGCCCAGCCGTCGCGGTCGGGCAGGCGGCTGAACTGCACGCCCTTGCTGGCGCGTTCGAACTCGGCCGGCAGCTTCGCCTGCGCACTGCCCAACGGCTTGCGCTGCTTCTCGTCCTCGGCGGCATCGCCCCATTGCACGACGAAGTTGTCCTGCGAGCGGTTGATGCTTAGCCCGTTCCAGTAGCCCTCCTTCGCGAGCGTGCGGATGTTGCCGACATGCGCGGGCGCGAAGCCAGGTGCGAGTTCGATCACCACGCGGCCGGAAGCGAGATCGAGATAGAGCGTGTTGGCCGGATCGAGCTTGCGCCAGTCGGCGGGGGTCGTCGCGTCGAGGATTTCCTGCATGGAGCGGGGTTTCGCCGCTTCGCTCCGGGCCGGGCTGGCCGCCGCCTTGTGCGCGGCGGTCTTCGCCGTGGGTTTCGCGGCAGGCTTCTTCGCATGCGGCTTGGCTGCCTGCGCCGAGCAGGCCAGCCCCAGCAGGGCGGAGAGCAGGAATACGCGATGGACGTGCATGGAGTCTCCTCTGGGATGCAGGCGGTGCCGTTGAAGGGCACGCGCGGGTTTCATTCGCGCCGGTAATCGCCGCGCATGAATTCGGTGAAGTCGGCCTGGCCGGGAAAGCGGTTCTCGATGACGAAGCGGTAGCGATCGTCGCCGGTAAATTCGTAGCGGTAGCGCGCTTCGCCGCGCGGCGTCTTCTTCTCGAACAGCAGCGTCTCGCCCTCCCAGCGACCGCGCGCGGGATCCGGCGGAAAACCCATGCTGTCGAACCACCACCACAGCACGTCGCCGCTGTCCGCTTCGACCAGGAAGACGCCGTGGCCGCGGAAACAGATGCGATCGTCCTTCTCCTCCTCGTATTCCTGGATCAGCGCCATGCCGTCGAGCGAGACGCGGCAGTGCGTGCGGCCAATGGCGGTGCCGCCTTCGCCCCACGGCGAGGGCGCGAGTTGTTCGTCGCCGAACCAGCGGCCCTGCAGGCGCGAGAACAGGCGCTCATGCGCGGCGCCGGGACGTGGCATGTCCATGGAAGGCTTCCGTCTGACGGGAGGCCGAGGATAGCGAAAGCGGCTGGTGGTTGCTGCGGCGCGAATGGGCGAAGGGGCTGCTCGTATCGGGGCGACCAGGCGGCGTCAGCTGCCAAAGGGGTGAAGCGCGCGTGCGCTGCGAGCTGCTGTGTTCTGCTGCGTATGCGGGAAAAGGCAGCTCGCTGCGCTCGCCGCCCCTCATCTGCCCTTCGGGCATCTTCTCCCCGCGATGCGGGGAGAAGAGGACGTCAAAGGCGCGGCGAGTTGCACCCCCCGCTTGCGGGGTGAAGGCGGACGTTTATGCGCCACTGGCGCATGTCCCACTGAACGCCCTCGCGCCACGCGCGAGGGCTGGGGGCAGAGCGAGAGACCGCGTTGCGAAGCGATGCAGGGTGAGGGGAGGTGATCGCAGCGAGCGGCAAGCCATCTGCCTCTCCGCCAACTGCATGCAGCGGCAGGTTCTCCAGACGCGTTCTCCACGCTGCGAAGAGCGAAGAGGGTGGCGTTATCGCGACGACTTCCGCACGCCGGATTTGCGTGCGGTCTTTTTCGACGAAGACTTGCGTGTCGACTTGCGAGCCGTCTTCTTCGCGGGCGACTTGCGCGTGGACTTGCGGGCCGCCTTCTTCGCCGGCGATTTGCGCGTGGACTTGCGAGCACTCTTCTTCGCCGGCGATTTGCGCGTGGATTTGCGGGCCGTCTTCTTCGCCGGCGATTTCCGCGTCGATTTTCGGGCAGTCTTCTTCGCCGGGGATTTGCGTGTCGATTTTCGGGCGGTCTTCTTCGCCGGGGATTTGCGTGTCGATTTGCGAGCGGTCTTCTTTGCAGGCGACTTGCGCGACGACGACTTGCGTGCGCTCTTCTTCGTCGACTTCTTGCGTCCGCGCGCGCCACCCGTGCGCTTGTTCACCGTCGCCCAGCCGATGCGTTCGGCGTCCTCCTCCGAGCCGCCGCGCTCGCGCACGCTCTCCTCGATGTGTTCGGCCTGCCGCTTCTGCTTGCTGGAATAGGCGGACTTGTCTCCACGGGGCATGGATGTTCTCCCGCCGCCGACCGGGGCGGCGTACGGTCGCTTTAACAGCGGCCCGGTGGACGCGGAGCGACAGCGGCCGTTGGGCGGTCGGCCATGACCAACGGCCTCCCGTGACTAATGGCAGAGCCGGTATAGCGAAGTTCGCAGTAGTGTTTGCTTCAAGCTACCGGACGCCCCCCATGACCGACCTCGACAGCCACCTGCGCAAGTTCCAGAAGGAGCTCAGTGCCGGCACGGTTTCGCTGGCCCTGCTCGCCGTCCTGGGTGCGGCCGCCGAACCGATGTACGGCTACCAGATCGCCAAGCGCCTGGAGCAGGAAGGCGAGGGCGTGCTCAGCGGCAAGCAGAGCGCCCTTTACCCCGTCCTGCGCAACCTGGAAGGCGGCGGCCTGCTCGACAGCTTCGTCGAGCCGTCCGTCGCCGGCCCGCCGCGCCGTTACTACCGCATCACCGATACCGGGCGCGACGCGCTGCGCGAATGGTCCGCCGCCTGGCGCGCCACCCGCGATTCCGTCGACGCCGTCCTGCAGGGCGCCTATGCCCCGCATCTGCCTGGGGAAGCCAAATGAACGCCACCGTCCTGCCCACCACCATTCCCGCGTACCTCGAACAATTGCGACGTTCGCTGGCCGGCGCCGACCCGGCACTGGTCCAGGACGCCCTGTACGACGCGGAGGAATACCTGCGCTCGGAACTGGCCGAGAACCCGGGCAAATCCGAGGCCGAGGTCATCGCCTCGGTAGCCGGCAGCTACGGCGCGCCGGACGAGGTGGCCGACATCTACCGCGACACCGAGGTGAAGGTGCAGAGCGCGCTGCGCACGCCGACCACGCGTCCGCAGGCGATCCAGCGCTCGTGGGCGTCGCGCTTTTTCGGCGTCATCGCCGAGCCGCGCACGTACGCGTCGCTGTTCTACATGCTGCTGGCGCTGGCGACGGGCATCTTCTACTTCACCTGGGTCGTCACCGGCGTGTCGCTGTCGGGCGGTCTGGCGGTGCTGATCATCGGCGTGCCGTTCGTGATCCTGTATTTCGGTTCGGTGCGGATCCTGTCGCTGGTCGAAGGCCGCATCGTGGAGACCATGCTCGGCGAGCGCATGCCGCGCCGGCCGCTGTACTCCACGCGCGGCAAGCCGCTGATGGAGCGGATCAAGGAGTTGTTCACCGATCCGCGCACCTGGGCCACGCAGCTGTATTTCCTGTTGATGCTGCCGCTGGGCATCGCCTACTTCACGGTTGCGGTCACGGGGCTGGCGACCTCGCTGGGCCTGATCGCCGCGCCTTTCGTGGCCCTGTTCGGCGGCGACGTGGGCGGGATCTGGATCGACGACGTCAACGTCATCGGTCTCGATGGCTGGTGGGCGCTGCCGCTGTGCTTCGCCGTGGGCGTGGCGCTGCTGTTCGTGACCCTGCACATCGCGCGCGGCGTCGGTTACCTGCACGGCCAGCTGGCCAAACACATGCTGGTGAAGACGTCGCAGTACGACTGAGGCCACTCGGTGCAGAAGATGGAAGAGCCGGCGAATGCCGGCTCTTTTTGGTTTCGGCGAACCAGGCAGTGCTCGCTGCACTCGCGCCCTCATCCGCCTGCGGCACCTTCTCCCCGCGATGCGAGGAGAAGGAAAGGGCGACGTCGCCGCTTTCCGCGAGCGGGCAGATCAAAGAGGCTGTTGGCTTCTCCGCGAACGCGGGAGAAGAAAAGGCGGAAGTCGCCGCTTTCCGCGAGCGGGCAGATGAAGGAAAGGCTGTTCGCTTCTCCCCGCTCGCGGGGAGAAGCGGCCCGAAGAGCCTGCCCCCGAATGCTTTAATCGGGGGCTGATGAGGGGCGCTTTTGCTTCTGCCTACGCCACCGAATACTTCGCAATGAACTCCCGCACCTGCGGATACACCTGCGTGCGCCAGCGGCGGCCGCTGAAGATGCCGTAGTGTCCGGCGCCGTCGACGGTAAGGTGGCGATGGTTCGCTTCGGCGATGCCGGTGCACAGCTTGTGCGCCGCACGCGTCTGGCCCTGGCCGGAAATGTCGTCGAGTTCGCCCTCGATCGTCATGATCGCCGTGTCCGTGATCGCCGCGGGGTTCACCTGTTCACCGCGCACCACCCACTCGCCCCTGGGCAGCAGGTGGCGCTGGAAGACCACGTCCACGGTTTCCAGGTAGTACTCCGCCGGCATGTCCAGCACGGCGTTGTATTCGTCATAGAAGCGGCGGTGCGCGTCGGCGTCGTCGAGGTCGCCCTTCACCAGGTCCTGGTAGAAGTCCCAGTGCGACTGGAAGTGGCGTTCCGGATTCATCGCCACGAAGCCGCCGTGCTGCAGGAAGCCCGGATACACGCGGCGGTTGTGACCCGGATAGTTCGGCGGCACCGCGTGCACGAGGTTGGCCTCGAACCACCACAGCGGCTTCTCCGTGGCGAGGTCGTTGACCCTGGTCGGATTCTCGCGCGTGTCGATCGGGCCGCCGAACATCACCATCGAGCGCGGTGTCTTCTCGCCGCGCGCCGCCATCAGCGACACCGCGGCCAGCGTGGGCACGGTGGGCTGGCACACGCTGATCACGTGCAGGTTGTCGGCGCCGATCGTGCGGATGAATTCCTCGATGTACGCGACATAGTCGTCGAGATGGAACGCGCCTTCCTCGAGCGGGACCATGCGCGCATCGACCCAGTCGGTGATGTAGACCTTGTGGTCCTGCAGCAGGGTCCTGACCGTGTCGCGCAGCAGCGTGGCGTGGTGGCCGGACAGCGGCGCGACGACCAGCACGGACGGATCGTCCTTGAGTTCGGTGATGCTGCCGGCATCGTCGGCGAAGCGCTTGAAGCGCAGCAGGCGGCAGAAGGGCTTGTTCAGCACTTCGCGCTCGACGACGGGAAAACTCCGGCCGTCCTTCTCGATCGCATGGATGCCGAACTCGGGCTTCTCGTAATCCTTGCCGATGCGGTACATGAGCTCGTAACCGGCGGCGAGGCGCGATGCGCCGGGGAGCGACGACAGCCAGCTGCCCTGCGCGCCGAACATGCGCGCGTTGGCCTCGGCCCAGTAGTTCCACGGCTGCATCCAGGCGCGGCCGAGTTCGTGCAGGTGGTAAAGCAGCATGGGCAATCGGGGCCCCTGTTCCCCATTGCGCGCCTGGCTAGGCGCAGATGACGCGCCGCAGCATAGCCGATGGGGCCGGCGGGTTTGTGAAACGGGTCGCGGAACGCGCCCTGCGGTGCCCGGACCGCGCTTGTGCGCCCGGCTTCAGCGTCCGACTTCGAGTGCCGTGGCGTGGTCGCGCAGCGCGGGCGACAGCCACAGGTGCGAACCGATGCGCCGGAAGCCGAGCTTCTCGAAGCGCTGACGGTAGAAGCTGGCCGGGCGATTGCGGAACTCGTGCTCGTCGCCCTCGGCACCGTCCTCGCGGGCGAAGGTCTCGAGGAAGGCCACGCCGCCGCACAGTTCGGCCAGGCCGGGCAGGCCGCGGTCGAGTTCGCGCGCATCGAGGTAATGCATCACGTCGCTGCACACCAGCAGGTCCACGGGCGGGCAGGGGCGCAGCAGCGCGAAGTCGCCGAAGCTGGCGTGATGCAGATTGCGACGCGCGCCGAAGCGGCGGATCGCGTATTCGCTGCTGTCGAAACCGAGGTACTTCGCCTTGGGTCGCAGCTTCAGCAGCGGCGCGCGCCACACGCCTTCGCCGCAGCCGATGTCGAGCACGGTGCGCAGCGGGCGCTCGAGGTGGTACTCCGCTGTCGCGACGGCCATCGCGACCTTGCGCGCGAGGCGCGCGGTGTCGCCGATGCCGCGCTGGCGATACCAGGTGTCGAAGTAGTGCTGATCGTAATGCTTGGTCATTGGGAACCTGGTTGCCGGAACTTCGTTTTGATCTTCGGTGTGGAACCTGGGTGTTGTCGCTTTCGCCCGGCTTCGCCATTCAATCGTCATCCCTGCGGAAGCAGGGATCATTCAAATCGTCATCCCTGCGGAAGCAGGGATCCATTTTGCCTTTGCTTTGTTCCCTTCGGCCAAGCGCAACAACAAAGTCAAAATGGATCCCGGCCTGCGCCGGGATGACGATGGCAGGAATCGGTGACGAAAACCGGATCGTGACGAAAGAAGGGGACGTCGGCGCCGCGGCGTGGTCGCCCGCACGGCTTGTTGGGAAAGGGACGAAGCCCGACGCGTTCATGTCATGCTATCGCGAGTCCCTCGCGGAGCCCGCAATGCAAGCCTACTTCGTGACCAAGACCGCCCACCTCGTGTTCGTCATGGCCTGGATGGGTGGCGTGTTCTACCTCCCGCGGATCCTGGTCAACCTCGCCGAAGCCGGCGACGATGCCGCCGTGCGCGCACGCCTGGTGCTGATGGGGAAGCGTCTGTATCGCTTCGGCCACATCATGTTCGGGTTGGCGTTCCTGCTTGGATTGACGTTGTGGCTCGGTCATCACGCTTCGACGGCGCTGCCGGATGTGGTTGGAGGCCGGCCCGGCTGGCTGCACGCCAAACTGGGACTCGTGGCCGTGATGCTGGCCCACTACATCGTCGGCGGACGCTGGCTGAAAAGTGTCGAAGCCGGTCGCGCGTTGCCGTCGTCGCGCACGCTGCGCTGGTTCAACGAGCTGCCGGTGTTCCTGCTGATTGCGATCGTGTATCTGGTGCTGGCGAAGCCGTTCTAAAGGCCGCGGACTTCCCTGCTCTTGATCGTCATCCCTGCGAAGGCAGGGATCCAGTTTGCCGTGCTTTTGTTTCCGTCGGTCACGCGCAACAGCAAAGTCAAAATGGATCCCGGCTTGCGCCGGGATGACGACTTCTGGTCGGCACGTCGAACGCAGTCCGGATGACGAGCGCAGCCTTATCGCGCTGTTTTGAAGTCCGCCGGCTT
Source organism: Lysobacter yangpyeongensis (assembly GCF_042655745.1). Lineage (NCBI taxonomy): Bacteria > Pseudomonadati > Pseudomonadota > Gammaproteobacteria > Lysobacterales > Lysobacteraceae > Lysobacter > Lysobacter yangpyeongensis. The sequence goes on from NZ_JBHSNM010000003.1 coordinate 166,813, forward strand.
CGGCAATTCCACCGGCACGCCGTTGCCATCGCAGTTGCCCTTCGCGCACAACGCCGCGCGCAGCGCCGGCATCGCCTGCAGCATGAAATGGAAGATCGCGTTCTGCTCGACACTGCCGCGCACCGCGCTGCTCCCGGGGCCGCGCGCCCAGATGCCGACATCGTCGCCGCCGTGGGTTTCGTCGCTCGTGGGCACCAGCACTTCCTGCATGTAGTCGGGCGCCTCGGTATCCACCTTCGTCAGGTCCGGTCGGCCGTGCCGGGCCTGCTGGATGCCGCTCGCCTGGTGCGGGAACGTCTTGGGGCCCTCGGGCTGCGTCGATGACGCGCCGACATAGCCCGGACCGTTGCTGTAGTTGAGCGTGGTGTAGGGCAGGCCGAGCGCGTCGTGCGCGTAGCTGCCGTCGCCCGATCCCTCGCCGCTGCGGCCGCGCACCTTGCCCAGGATCGGATTGCCGCGCGCGGGATAGCCGACGAAGCTGAGCGTGTGCGAATGGTCGGCGGTGACGAGGATCAGCGTGTCGCGGTCCGAGGTCATCTCGTCGGCCGCGCGCACTGCATCGCTCAATGCGATCGCTTCGTCCAGTGCGCGATAGGCGTTGCCGTCGTGGTGCGCGTGATCGATGCGGCCGCCTTCGACCAGCAGCACGTAGCCCTTGTCGTTGTGCTGCAGGCGGGCGATGGCGGCGCGCGTCATCTCCGCCAGCGACGGCTCGCCGCCGATGTCCTGCGCGCGCTCGTGCTCGAAGTTCATGTGGCCGTAGTCGAACAGGCCCAGCAGCGGCTGGTCCGCCGGCGCCTGCGCGAGCTGCGTGGCGTTCCAGACATAGGCACCGCCCGGATGACGCTGCTTCCATTCCGCGATCAGATCGCGGCCATCCCGGCGCTGGCCGGCCCTGTCGGTCTGTTCCGGATCGCGTTGCGCGGCGGTCATGAAGTTTCCGCGGCCGCCGCCCATCAGCACGTCGGGCCCGTGTCCGAACGGCGATTCGACGATCTGCCGCGCGATGTCGATGCAACCGGCCTGCGTGTCCTTCGCTTCGAGATCGGTGTCGTTTTCCCAGCCACGGTGGGCGGAATGGGAGAACGTGGCGCCCGGCGTCGCGTGCGTCACGCGCGTGGTCGTGACCACGCCGGTGGCGAGACCGCTGCTCGCGGCCAGCTCCCACAGCGTGAGCATCGGCGTCTTCAGGCCAGCGGAGCAGTCGCCCAGTCGCGCCTCCTGGCCGATGCTCAGCACGCCGAAGCGCGTCTTCACGCCCGTGGCCATCGCCGACATCGTGCCGGCCGAATCCGGCGTCTGCGAATCGGTGTTGTAGGTCCGGCTCAGCGCGGTGGCGGGAAAGTTCTCCCAGCCCAGGCGGTTCTCCTCGCCCGGGCCGCCCTTGCGCTGGCCCTCGAGGATGCGCGCCGCGGCCACGGTGGGCAGGCTCATGCCGTCGCCGACGAACAGGATCACGTTCTTCGCATGGCCGGCCATCGCACCGCGTGCGGCGGCTTGCGCGGCACCGTCGCGGAACCACCATGCGGGCGTTTCGCCATCGGGACGCGCGATCGCCGGTACGTCGACCGTGAATGCGGGCGCCGTTGCGCCGGACGGACGCGCGGCCGTGCTCGCGCAGCCGCCAATCAGGGTGGAAGCCAGCGCGATGCCGATGATGCGCAATGAGTGCATGGTGACCTGCCGGAGGGCTCGAAAGGGCCGGATTATGCCAAGCGCGGATGGCGGAAACGCGCGCCGGAGCCGTGAACCGCCGCGTCCGGACTTTGCCGACTTGCGCCGCATACATTGCCGTTTGGAACAACGGATTGCGCCCCTGGACTCCCACGTGCGCATCGGCTCGGCTATGGTGCGGGCTTCCGTAACGGACCGGTCCGGTCCCGCGCGATGGAGAATTTGCGGATGATGAAGCTGGTTTCCGGCTGGTTGCGGATCCCGTTCTGGCAGCGTGTCGTGCTCGGCTTCGCGCTGGGTGCGCTGGCGGGCTGGCTGTTCGGCAAGGACGCGGAAACCTGGTTCGGCCCGCTGGGCGACGTCTACGTCAACCTGATCAAGATGATCGCGGTGCCGCTGGTGTTCTTCGCGGTGATCAACGCGGTCAGCGCCCTGCACGGGCAGAAGTCGATCGCCGCACTCGGCGGCCGCACGTTCCTGTGGTTCGCGATCACCGCCCTGCTGGCGGTGGGCGTCGGCCTCCTCACCGGGTGGGTGGTGAAGCCCGGCGCGGGCGTCGATGTCGGCACGCTGCAGGTCGCCTCGGATTACGTGCCCAAGACCCCGCCGCGCCTGATCGACGTGCTGTTCAACATCGTGCCGTCCAATCCGATCGGTGCGATGGCGGGCGCCGACGTCGCGAAGACGGCCGACGGCATGAAGGTGCTGGTGCCGCGCAACGGCACGGTGCTGCAGGTGATCTTCTTCGCCGGGCTGATCGGTTTTGCGCTGGTGAAGCTCGGCGAGAAGACCGCGAACCTGCGCAAGCTAGTCGGCGAAGCCAGCGAGACCATGATCCAGGTCACCCGCTTCGTGCTGGAGTTCACGCCGCTGGGCACGTTCGGCCTGATCGCGGCGCTGGTCGGCGGCTACGGCTTCGAGCAGCTCAAGCCGCTGGGCAGTTTCGTGATCGCGCTGTACGCGGCCTGCGCCTTCCACATCGTGGTGGTGTACCCGGCGCTGCTGCTGTTGCACGGGCTCAATCCGCTGAAGTTCTTCCGTGGCGCCGCGCCGGCGATGGAAGTGGGCTTCGTCGCCTCGTCGAGCTTCGCCGCCATGCCGGTGTCGCTGCGCAGCGCGGTCCACAACCATGGCGTGGATCGCGACTACGCCGCCTTCGCGGTGCCGCTGGGCGCGACGATCAAGATGGACGGCTGCGGCGCGATCTATCCCGCACTGGCGGCGACGTTCATCGCGCAGTACGCGGGCATCGACCTCACCTTCGACAAGTACCTGATCATCGCGCTGGCTTCGGTGCTGGGCAGCTTCGGCACCGCGGGCGTGCCGGGAACCGCGGTGATCATGGCGACGGTGGTGCTGAGCGCCGCAGGGCTGCCGCTGGAAGCCATCGGCTACCTCTACGCCATCGACCGCGTCCTCGACATGATGCGCACGATGACCAACGTCACCGGGCAGATGCTGGTGCCGGTGCTGGTGGCGAAGGAAACCGGCCTGCTCGATCGCGAGGTCTACGAGGCCGCTTCGAGCAACGTCGGCATCGCCGAGGGCGAGGCGGCCGAGGTGAAGGCGAACATCACCCGGGAAAGCGCATGAGGCAGAGGGCAGGGATGCTCGCGCAATCGATCGTATCCACGCTGGTGCTGGTGTTGGCCGGCTGCTCCGCCGGACGGGTCACCACGCCGCCGCCGCGCAACGGTGAAGTCGGCGTGCAGGATCTGACCGCAACGATCGCGCCGGCCGCGCGCATCGCGCTCGCAGACAACGAGAACTTCCTGCCGCCGCTGCCCGAGCCGGGCAATGCCTTGCCTTCCTACCCGCCGGAACTGCTCGCGCAACGCCTGGCACCGCAGGTGGTCTGCCTGCGCGTCAGCATCGATGCGCAGGGCCTCGTGGAAACCTCGGCGCCGCTGGTGCAACCGCCGGACTGTGCGGCCCCCGATGCGATGACGCCGTCCTTCCTCGCCGCGGCCCAGGCAGCGGTGGCGGCGTGGCGCTACGACCCGGCGGTGCGCTGCGTGTTCGCGCACGGACCCAGGCCCGACTACCCCACCTGCGTCGGCGCGCAGGAGACGCCGCTGGCCGTGAGCCTCACGTACCGTTTCGTCTTCGAGCAGCAAGATGGCCGCGGGTCGGTTCGGACGATGCCGTGACCTTGGGAGCAGTGATGGCCGAAGAACACATCCAGCTCGTCGAGCATTTTCCCGATGCGGACGCCTACTGCCGATTGCGCGCGCAGGCCGGCATGTCGCCGAAGACGCTGGAGGCAGCGCGCAAGGGGCTGCCCAACACCCTGTACGGCGTGAGCCTGACGCGTGACAACGAGGTGATCGGCATGGGCCGCATCATCGGCGACGGCGGGTGCTTCTACACCGTCGTGGATATCGCGGTCGCGCCGGCCTACCAGGGGCGCGGGCTCGGCAAGCGCATCATGAACGCGCTCGATGCCTGGTTGCGCCAGAACGCGGAACCGTCGGCGTACGTGACCCTCGTCGCCGATGGCGAGGCACGCCATCTCTATGCGAAGTACGGCTTCGTCGAGACGGCGCCCGCCTCGGTCAACATGGAATACATCGTCGCGCCGCGATTGCCGGACTGACCGGCGCGATCGCGGTCATCACGCGCGGGAATATTTCCACGACAGCATGCGCCCGTCGCGATAGGGCATCACGCCGTGGAACGGGCGCGGATCGGCGTCGAACACCAGCGGCAGGAACTGGCGGTCGCCTTCCCACATCGGCAACTCGTGCAGGCGCTCGCGCGCCACCCACTCCAGCGAGCCTTCGGCATTGCGCTCGAATGGCGTGCCGCTGAAGCGCGTGATGAGGAATACGAACCCCAGCCAGTCTTCGCCGTGCTTGCCGAAGCCCGGCCAGCTGATCGTGCCGCGCAGCGACAGCTCGATGCAGTCGATGCCGGCTTCCTCGTGGATCTCGCGGCGCATGCCGGCCAGCACGTCCTCGTCCGGTTCGAGCTTGCCGCCCAGGCCGTTGTACTTGCCCAGCTGATGGTCGTCGGGCCGCGCGTTGCGGTGGACCATCAGCACTTCGTTGCCGTCGGGCGAGAGCACGTAGCCCAGCGTGGCGACGATCGGGGTGTACGGCATTACGGCGCCTCCTTGCGCTGCTTTTCCAGCAGTGCATCGAGGCGCGCTTCGGCGCCATCCGCGTAGGCGCGGCAGGTGGTGGGCATCGGATGCGGGTTGGCGCTGTCCGCGGGCGTCCAGCCGCTCGCATCGGGATGCGGCGTGATCAGCAGGTCGCAGGGCAGCGCACGCACGGCCGCGATGCCGCGGCGGTAGTCGTCGACGATGCGCGGATAACGCGGATTGTCGAGCAACCGGTAGCCCGGCGCGGACAGGCTGTCGGCGTAGGCGATGACGAGCGGCTTGCCGTCGCGCGTGTCGTTCCAGGTCCAGCTCAGGCTGCCGGGTGTGTGCGCGGGCGTGTAGTGCGCGATGAAGCGCAAGCCGCCCAGTTCGACCGCTTCGCCATCCATCACCTGGCGGTCGGCCTGCACCGGCGGATAGAGCAGGCCGTCACCGAAGTGGATGTCGTTGCTGCCGCCGCGCGCGAGCAGCGCCGCGGATTCGGCGTTGCTGACGAGGCGCGCACCGGTCGCACGCCGGATCGCGGCGAGCGGACCGGCATGGTCGGCGTGCGCATGGCTGTGCAGGATGAGTTTCAGCGAGTCGGGTTCGACGCCGATCCGGCGCATGTGGGCGAGCAGCATGTCCGCCGCCTGCGGCATGCCGCCGTCGATCAACACCGCGCCTTCCGGCGTCTGCACCAGCAAGGCCGTGAGCCCCTCGGTGCCGATGTACCAGGTGTGGTCCGCGAGCCGGAACGGTTGGACCGGCCGCCGCCAGGCGTCGGCGACTTCGTAGGCGCGCAGTTGCGGCAGGACGGGTTCGGCGGCGTGCGCGAGCGACGCGGCGGCTAACAGACAGAGAGCAAGGCGACGCATCGTGATGGGCGATGACAGGGCGCCACAGTGTCCGCGATCGCGCAGCGGCGAACCAGTGCGCGTGCGTCGCCGGAAAGCAGTCAGCGGATCGCGCCGGATCGCATCCGGCGCGTTGCGAGCCAGGCGAGCGGAATGGGCAGGACGACGCCGGCAATCGTCATCCACAGCGGATGCGGAATCATCATGTTGTTGGCGACCACGCCCAGCAGCACCAATGCGCCGATGAACAGAGCGGCGACGGTCTTGTGCCTGGCAATGCGCGCGGCGACCCACGCGCCGAGAAGGGCGGCGAGCGACCATCCCAGCACCACCAGCAGCATGGCCGACAACGGTGCTGCGGCGATGTGGGCGGCAAGCGCCTGCGGGTCGCGCATGTCCAGGCCCGGTGCGGGCCGATGCAGGAACAGGCTCGCGAACTCGCACACCGAAATGGCGAGCCAGGCGACCACCGCGCCTGCCAGGATGCCCAGGATCGTACGGACCATGCGTGCTTGCTCCCCGTGAAGTGGAGGCGAGCATCGCCTGCTCCCGATGGCGGCCGCAAGCGTGCACACTGCCGTCCTCCGTACGACCGACGACCCCACCAGCATGAGCGGACAGCAACGCGAACTCACCCTGCGCTTCCTCGCGCAACCCACCGACGTCAACTACGGCGGCAAGGTCCACGGCGGCATGGTGATGAAGTGGATCGACCAGGCGGGCTATGCCGCGGCGGTCGGCTGGAGCGGGCGCTACAGCGTGACCGTCGCGGTCGGCGGCATCCGCTTCGTCGCGCCGATCCGCATCAGCGATCTCGTCACCGTGTCCACCAAGCTGGTCCACACCGGAACCAGCAGCATGCATTTCGCGGTCGACGTGATGGCGGCCGATCCGATCGGTGGCGAACCACCGCGGCTGTGCACGCACTGCGTGATCGTGTTCGTCGCGCTCGACGGCGTGGAAGGCAAGCCGGTGGCCGTGCCGCCGCTGCAACTGGTCAGCGAGGAGGATCGCCGCCTGGCCGAGTACGCCACCCGGGTGATGGAACTGAGCAAGGGCATCGAACAGACCATCGAGCGTTACCGCGTGGCGGGCGACTGAAACGCGAAAGGCCGCCTCGTCGGCGGCCTTTGCAATCCATCCGGAGCAGGCCTCAGCCTCCGCTGACGCTGACCCGGCGCGCCTGCAGGAAGCGCCCGCTCCAGTACCCCTGGTCGAGGCTGGACACGGTGACATCGCGGCCCTTGCGCGGGGCATGCACGAAGCGCCCGTCGCCCAGGTAGATGCCCACGTGGTTGACCCGGCCCTTGAGGCCGAAGAAGACCAGGTCGCCGGCCATGAGCTTGGCGCGGTCGGTGACGAGTTCGCCGTTCTTGGCCATGTCGCGCGAGACGCGCGGCAGTTCGATGCCCAGGGCGCTGCGGAAGACGTAGCCGACCAGGCCGCTGCAATCCAGGCCCTTCGACGGATCCGTGCCGCCCCAGCGGTAGGGCGTGCCGAGCAGGGCCAGCGCCTTCTGCAGGATCGACTTGACCTTGCCGTCGTCCTCGCCGACCGGCGTGCCGATGGCTTCGGCCGGCAGGTCCAGGGCGGCGGCGGGATTCAACAGGCGGTTCGCGCCGGCGACGAGGCCGAGGGCGCGGTCGGTCAGGGAAAGCTTGGGCGTCGCGTCGGTGGCGGGCGCCGCGGCCGGCTGGGCCTTGGTCGGGAAGGGCGCGTCGTCGTCGGCGGGCGCCGCCAGGGCGCCGAAGGCGGGCAGGCACAGCGCCAGCGCGAGGGAGAAATGCAACAGGGCCCGGCGGGTGCGGGCGGGGGTGGTGGCAGCAGGGCGGCCGGATCGGCAGGTCGTCACGCAGTCATCACGAATCGGAAAACCGCCCGGATGATGCCTACCCGGACGGGGGAGAATGTTCAGATTAAGTTAAATCAACGTTAACGGCCGGCCCGGGGTGGCCAAACCGCGGCCGCCGTCACTTCAGGATCCGGCGGGCCCCGGAGTAGTGATCGCGCCAGTACGGCCCGTCGAGGTAGTCCAGGCGGACCGTGCCGCCGCTGCTGGGGGCGTGAACGAAGCGGCCTTCGCCCACGTAGATGCCCACATGGGTCACGGCCTTGCCGGAGCCGAAGAACACCAGGTCCGCGGCGGCGAGGCGGTCGGGCTGGATGCGCGGTCCCTGCCAGGCGGCGAGTTCGCGCGAGGTGCGGGGCAGGCGCAGGTCGAGCATGTCGCGGTAGACATAGTTGACCAGCCCGCTGCAGTCGAAGCCGCTGTCGGGCGTGTTGCCGCCGTAGCGGTAAGGCGTGCCGACCAGGCTGATCGCGCGCATGAGCACCGCATTGGCCCTGACCGGGTCGGCGGGGGCCACCACGGGCCAGTCGCGGTGGGCGGGCAGGCGCTGGCGTACCAGCTTGTCGCCGCCGCAGCCGGGCAGCGCCGCGGCAAGCATCAGCAACAGCCATCCCCGCGCTGGCATGGCGCCGGGCTTGCCCGGATAATGCGCGGCTCCCTCGGCGGGGCTCGGAACTGGCGTCTTCACGCACCGAAGCTTGGCCGTTCCCGCCGCTGCCGGCAAGGCGCCGGCACTCCGGCCGCCGCCGCGGCCCACTACCGAGTCACGCAATGAAGATCGAGAAAGACCGCGTCGTCAGCTTCCACTACACCGTCAGCGAACAGGGCCAGGAGCCGCTGGAAAGCTCCTTCGGCCGTGATCCGCTGGTGATCCTGGTCGGCCACGGCAACATCATCCCGGGCCTGGAGCAGGCGATGGAAGGCAAGGCCGCCGGCGACAAGTTCGAAGTCGACGTCGCCGCCGCCGATGCCTACGGCGAAAAGCGCGACGGCCTGAGCCAGCGCATCCCGAAGAAGCATTTCGGCAACCAGCGCCTCGAGCCCGGCATGCAGGTGATCCTGCAGACCAACTTCGGCCCGCGCGCGGTGACCATCCAGAAGGTCGGCATGAGCGTGGTCGACGTCGACCTCAACCACCCGATGGCGGGCAAGGACCTGCACTTCGCGATCGAGATCGCCGACGTGCGCGAGGCCTCCGCGGAAGAAATCGAGCACGGGCACGTGCACGGCGAAGGCGGTCATCACCACTGATGAGTCGCGGCGGTGTCGGGTTCGCTACCCGCGCCGCAGACCCGAAAGAAAACGGCCCGCCGAAGCGGGCCGTTTTCGTTGGTGCGAGGACTTGCCTCAGTTCTGGAACGGGTTGTTCTCGGCGAAGTACTCGTGGTTGTCGGCGTTGTCCAGGGCCGAGGCCGGATCGGAGATGGCCAGGCTCTTGGCGCCCGACTGGCCGTAGACATGGTCGTCGGTGCCGGCCACCACGTTGAAGTGGCTCATTTCGTGGATCAGCGTGCCGGCCTTGGAGTCGGTGCCGGTCAGCGGCGCATTCCAGAACGCGCGGCAGACGAAGATCTCGTACGGCCGGGTCGGATACACGTAGGCGTAGTAGCTCTGGTTGCAGCCGCAGTTGATCTTCACCTGGCCGGCGTTCTGGTCGATCGCCGAATCGATGGCGGCGAAGTGCTGGCCGGCGGTACTCCAGCGCGAGCTGGTGTAGGCGCCGAACCACGTCGTGTAGCGCGGGCCCGCGCTGCCGGCGAGATAACCCTTGCCGTTCTCGGCGTACTTGCGGGCCTCGACGACGGCCTGGCCGGCACCGTTGATCTGCGTGTTCGAGCAGCCGACATACGAGACGCCGTTGACGACCGTGCCGCCGCTGCCGCCGCCGCCCGGCTTGCCCTTGCCGGCCGTCGGCGCCTTGGCTTCCAGCATATCGCTGCCATCGACCCACAGGCGCAGCGGCACCGAGCGGATGGCCATCGGGACGCCGTTGGCGTTCTTCAGCATTTCGCCATTCGACAGCGAGGCGTGCTGCAGGGGCGAGGCAAGCGTGACGACGTACTCGCCGCTCTTCGACATGTCGTAGCTGCCCGACAGGTCGACGGTGGTGCGCAGCGTTTCACCGGCGCGCAGGATGGCGAAGTCGGCCGCATTGGGCAGGCCGCGCTTGATCATCGGACCCTGGTACTGCACCGGCTGGCCGTCGCGGCTGACCTGGAACAGCTTGGCTTCGAGGAAGTCCGACGGCAGTTCCCACTTCGGCACGCGGACCGTGTGGTTGCTGGTGTTGGTGATGGTGACATCGACCGAGCCGAGGAAGCCGCCGCTGGAGGCCTGCGCAGCGACCAGACTGACGCGCAGCGGGTTGGCACGGGTGGACGGCTGGGCGGACGCGGCAGCGGCGACGGCGCCGGCGAGAACGGCAGAGCAGGACACGACGTTGATCAGCTTCATTCCATTTCCTCTGGGTGGACGGGGGATGACGGCGATCGGAAGGGGAACGGCCCGCGTGCGCGGGCCGTTCCTGTTGCTTCCGGATCAGTTGACGCCCGCTGCGCTCCAGGCGCGGGCAACGGCGCTGTATTCGGCCGAATTCAGGCCGTACAGGTCCTTGGCGGCGTTCAGCGTGGCCGTGCGCGCCTGCGGATAGGTCGTGCTGGAGGTGAAGTACACGTCCATCGCGCGATACCAGATCGCCGCGGTCTTGGCGCGGCCGATGCCGGCGATTGCGGTGTCGCCGTTGCACACCAGCGACGAGGCCGTCAGGTTGTAGCTCGTGCCCGCGCCGAAGCCGGCCGGCACCACGGCGCCTTCCGACAGCAGGTAGGCGAAGCGGTTGGCGACGCCCGAGGTGTAGTGGGGATCATCGTTGCGCCTGAAGCCCTTCTTCGGATAGCAGACGTACGAGCCGCCATCGAGGTTCTGCTTGAACATCTGGCGCAGGGCCTTGGTGCCGTTCGGGTTGGAGATGTAGATCTCCTCGCCGATCAGCCAGTCGCCCGGATCGTTGGCGTTGTTGACCGAGAACTCGACCATCGTGCCCATGATGTCGGACGAGGCTTCGTTCAGGCCGCCGGCATCCATCGAATAGGCCAGGCCGTTGACCGCGGCGGTCACGCCGTGGGTCATCTCGTGACCGGCGACGTCGAGCGCGACCAGCGGACGGTAGGTCACGCCATCGCCATCGCCGTAGCGCATGCAGAAGCAGCCGTCGCTCCACGAGGCGTTGACCCAGTTGGTGCCCACGTGCACGAGGCTCTTGGCGCCCACGCCGTCGTTCTTGATGCCGCTGCGGCCGAAGGTGTTCTTGTAGTAGTCCCAGGTCGCCGCCACGCCGTAGTGCGCGTCGGCCGCGGCGGTGGCGCGGTCGGAGTTGCTGCCGTTGCCCCAGACGTTGTCGGCATCGATGTACTGCGTGCCGGTGGTCGACGTGGTCGCGCCGTTGTGGTTGTCCAGCGTGTAGCCGTTGCCGCGCGTGGTGTCCTTCAGCTCGTAACCGCCGGTCACCGAGTTGGTGTCGAGGGTCACCGTGCCCAGGGTCAGCGTGTTGCCGGTGCCCACGGCCGCGGCCGTATGCACGTTGTCCCAACCGTCGAGGATCTGGCCGTTGCGCGCATCGACGAAGTACCGCATCTCGGTCGGGGTCTGGTCGGCCTTGGTGCCGTTCATGCGCACTTCGTAAGCCAGCACCGGCTGCGCGCCGCGGGCGTAGATCACCAGACTCGCGGTCGGCACGCCGCGGAAGCCCGGGCCGAACTCGGCGCCGGCTTCGACGATCGCCTGGTCGGCGCTGATCTGCGGGACGAGGTCCGGACGGCCGCGGGTCTTGAGGGTCAGCGTCGCCGAAGTGAACCGGCCGTTCTTGGAATGCACCACCACGTCGCCGCCGATCACCGGCAAGCCGCGGTAGGAGCGGTCGAAGCGGACATGCTCGGAACCGTCGCGGTCGACCACGACGTTTTTGACGGCGAAGGCATCGGCATCGGCGCGCTGCACGCTGGCAGCGGCGTTGCCGTCGATCAGCCCGCGCGCGCGCAGGGCGGCGGGCGAGTCGGACTTGGCGGCGAAGGCGGGAGCGGAGGCGGAAACAGCGGCGAGCGCGGCCAGCACGGCCGTGCTGAGGAGACGGACTTGCATTGAAAAATTACCCCTGTCGAGAGATGGACCGGACGAATCCGGGACTGCGCACATACACTTCCCGCACCCGGTACGGCGGTTCGAGAAGTGAGGTAGGCGACCAGTCCGGACTGCGGCCCATGCAGCACGGCGGGTGGTGAAGCGCGGGCATTAGGTGCGACTTTGCCGAACCTGTCATGACGCGGCGCAGCAAGCGCTGTGGAAAACGGTTGCAATGCGACCGGGTGCTACGAATTCCTCGGCTTTCCAGGTGAAATCAGACGCCAATGCGCAAAAACAATGATGTCGTGATCGTGGGGGCGGGCGTGGTGGGCCTGGCCAGTGCGCTCGCCCTGCTGGAAGCCGGGCGTTCGGTGTGCGTCATCGATGCCGGCCGGATCGGCGGCGGCGCCTCGCATGGCAACTGCGGCACCATCACGCCCAGTCACGCGCCACCGCTGGCGGCGCCGGGCATGGTCGGCGTGGCCCTGCGCTGGATGCTCACGCCGGATGCGCCGCTCTACATCAAGCCGCGCGTGGATCCCTCGCTGTGGCGCTGGCTGCTGGGATTCGCCGCGCGCTGCAATCCGGCCGACTGGCGCCGCAGCGCGATAGCCAAGGGCGCGCTGCTCAACGATTCGCGCGCGCGGCTGGGGCAATGGGTACGCGACTACGCGCTGGAGTGCGAATTCGCCGAAGCCGGCGTGGATTACGTCTTCCGCGACGCGCGTGCGTTCGCCGCCGAACAGCATGAAATCCCGTTGATGCGCGAGCTGGGCGTCGCGGTCGAGGCCATCGACGGCAGCCGCTACGAATCGCTGGAACCCGCGCTGAAGTCCGGCATTGCCGGTGCGATGCGCTTCGATGGCGATGCGGTGCTGCGGCCGGATCGCTACGTGGACGAACTCGCGCGACTGGTGCGCGAGCGGGGCGGGGAGATCGTCGAACACTGCGCGTTCGAGTCCGTCGAATCCGCTTCCGACGGCGCAACACTGCAGACGTCGCAGGGCACCATGCAGGCCCGCGACGTGTTGTTCGCTCTCGGGGCGTGGTCGCCGAAACAGGCCGCTGCGATCGGTTTTCCGGCGCTGCGCCGCGCGATGCAGCCCGGCAAGGGCTACTCGATCACCTACTCGGCGCCGTCGCTGGTGCCGCGCCGCCCGATCGTGCTGCGCGAGCGCTCCGTGTGCGTCACTGCCTGGGGCAGCGGCTTCCGCCTGGGCAGCACCATGGAGTTCTCCGGTTACGACGACACGCTCAACGAAAAGCGCCTGGCGGCGCTGGAGCGCGGCGCCGCCGAATACCTGCGCCGGCCGGTCGGGCCCGAAGTGCGCGAGAAGTGGTACGGATGGCGCCCCATGTGTATCGACGACGTGCCGCTGATCGGTCGCGTCCCCGCGCGCGACGGACTGTGGCTCGCGACCGGCCACGGCATGATGGGCGTCAGCATGAGCGCCGCCACCGGCCAGCTCGTTGCCGACTTGCTCACCGGCCGCGACCCCGCCGTGGATCCCGCACCGTATCGACCCGAACGCTTCCTCTGAACCCCATGACCGACATCTTCGAACTGCAGCGCGGCACCGCGCCGCTGCTGGTGAGCCTGCCGCACAACGGCAGCGAGATTCCCGTGGCATTGCAGCAGCGCATGGTGGAGCGAGCGCGCCTGGCGCCCGACACCGACTGGCATGTCGCGCGCCTGTACGCCTTCGCGCGCGAACTGGGTGCGTCGATGCTGGTGCCGCGCTATTCGCGTTATGTCGTCGATCTCAACCGTCCGCCGGACGACACGTCGCTGTATCCCGGGCAGAACACCACGGGTCTGTGCCCCGCCGTGCAGTTCACCGGCGCGCCGGTGTATCTGGAAGGCCAGGCGCCGTCGGCGGACGAGATCGCGGCGCGCGTGGAAACCTACTGGCGTCCATACCACGAAGCGCTGCAGGCGGAACTCGCGCGCCTGCATGCGGCGCACGGCCAGGTGCTGCTGTGGGAAGGCCATTCGATCAAGGGCAGCGATCTGGAATTCCTGTTCCCGGGGCGCCTGCCGGACTTCAACGTCGGCACTTCCGGCGGCGCCAGCTGTTCGCCGCAGCGCCAGGCCCGCGTGGAGGCCGCGCTTGCCGCGCAGTCGCGCTACGACTTCGTCGTCAATGGGCGCTTCAAGGGTGGTTACATCACGCGCCACTATGCGGATCCCGCGCGCGGAATCGACGCGATCCAGCTCGAGATCAGCCAGCGCATCTACATGGACGAGGAAACGTTCGACTACGAACCGGACAAGGCCGCCGGCGCACAGGCCGCGATCCGATCCCTGCTGGAGGCAGCACTGGCATGACGCACCTCACCGCACGAAAACCGGCCCCAAGGCGCGGTGGTTACCTGTTCGCCGTGGCGACGCTGCTCCTGGCGGCCGTCGCGGCGTGCTGGGCGTTGACCGCGTTGTTCCCTTACGAACTGCACCAGGTCTGGTACTGGTTGCTGGCGAGGTTCCAGGCGCTCACGTCCTAGCCTGTGTCGCGCCATTTTCGGCGCGGCGACATTGCAGGCCGCAAGTGCGGAGTCGGCGCGCGATATCACCGGGTCGCGGGCATGGCCCGCTCCAACGAAGGGGCGGGTAACGCCGGTCAGACTTCCAGGGTTGCGAGGTCGCCCTTCGTTTCGAGCCAGGTCTTGCGGTCGCTGGCGCGCTTTTTCGCCAGCAGCATGTCCATCAGCGCATGCGTTTCGACGTTGTCGTCGACGGTGAGCTGCACCAGCCGGCGCGTGTCCGGGTGGATGGTCGATTCGCGCAGCTGCGCCGGGTTCATTTCGCCCAGGCCCTTGAAGCGGGTGACGTTGACCTGGCCGCGGACTTTCTCGCGCTCGATCTTCTCCAGCAGGATGCGCTTCTCTTCCTCGTCGAGCGCGTAGAACACCTGCTTGCCCACGTCGACGCGGAACAGCGGCGGCATCGCCACGAACACGTGCCCGGCATTCACCAGCGCCGGGAAGTGCTTCACGAACAGCGCGGACAGCAGCGTGGCGATGTGCAGGCCGTCCGAGTCCGCGTCGGCGAGGATGATCACTTTGCCGTAGCGCAGGCCGGAGATGTCGTCCTTGCCCGGGTCGCAGCCGATCGCCACGGCGAGGTCGTGCACTTCCTGCGAGGCGAGCACGCTGCCCGATGCGACTTCCCAGGTGTTGAGGATCTTGCCGCGCAGCGGAAGGATGGCCTGGAAGTCCTTGTCGCGCGCCTGCTTGGCGCTGCCGCCAGCCGAATCGCCTTCGACGAGGAACAATTCGGTGCGCGACAAATCCTGCGACGTGCAGTCGGCGAGCTTGCCGGGCAGGGCGGGGCCCTGCGTGACCTTCTTGCGGACGATCTGCTTTTCGGTCTTCAGGCGCGCGGCGGCGCGTTCGATGGCGAGCTGCGCGATCTTCTCGCCCAGGTCGGTGTGCTGGTTGAGCCACAGCGAGAACGCGTCGTGCGCGGCGCTCTCGACGAAGCCCGCGGCCTGGCGCGACGACAGCCGCTCCTTGGTCTGGCCGCTGAACTGCGGGTCGGTCATCTTCACCGACAGCACGAACGACACGCGGTCCCACACGTCTTCCGGCGCCAGTTTCACGCCGCGCGGCAGCAGGTTGCGGAAGTCGCAGAACTCGCGCAGCGCGTCGGTAAAGCCGGTGCGCAGGCCGTTGACGTGGGTGCCGTGCTGCGCGGTCGGGATCAGGTTGACGTAGCTTTCCTGCACCAGTTCGCCTTCTGGCAGCCAGGCGACGGCCCAGTCGGCGACTTCGGTGTCCTTCTTCAGCGAGCCGACGAACAGCTCGGGCGGCAGCACCTCGATGCCGGCGAGCTCGCCCTTGAGGTAGTCGCGCAGGCCGTCCTCGTACATCCACTCGTGCTTCTCGCCGGTGCCTTCGTCGTACAGCTTCACCGTGAGGCCGGGGCAGAGCACCGCTTTCGCGCGCAGCAGGTGCTTGAGCGCGCGCAGGTTGAACTTCGGCGTATCGAAGTACTTCGCATCGGGCCAGAAGCGCAGACGCGTGCCGGTGTTCTTCTTGCCGACGGTGCCGACGACCTCGAGTTTCGAGGCACGGTCGCCGTCCCTGAAACTCATCTTGTACTCGTTGCCTTCGCGCTTGATGAAGACGTCGACGTGCTTCGACAGTGCATTGACCACGCTCACGCCCACACCGTGCAGGCCACCGGAGAAGGTGTAGTTCTTGTTGCTGAACTTGCCACCTGCGTGCAGGCGCGTGAGGATCAGCTCGACGCCCGGGATCTTCTCTTCAGGATGAATGTCCACCGGCATGCCGCGGCCATCGTCGGCGACTTCGCAGCTGCCGTCGTTGTAGAGCGTGACCTCGATCGAGCGTGCATGGCCCGCGAGCGCCTCGTCCACCGCGTTGTCGATGACTTCCTGCGCGAGGTGGTTCGGCCGCGCGGTGTCGGTGTACATGCCGGGGCGGCGCTTGACGGGGTCAAGGCCGGAGAGGACTTCGATATCGGCGGCGTTGTAGCGGGAACTCATCGGAAGGCGGTGCGGATGGCGAGGACGTTCAAGGAGCCGCCGTCAACGGGGCGCCGGTGTATGGATTGAAATTGTAGCTGCCGGGGAAGCTTTCGCCGGTGTCCGCGTCGATTCGCGAGGCCAGCAGACTGCCCAGTGGCAAGCGGAAACGATGCGCGGTTTCGTCGATCTGCACGGTAAACAAGCCATTATCCATTGCGTCGGCGATGCGCTTGCCGTCGCTGCCCTTGCCGGGAAATACGAACAGCGCCAGGTTGTCGCCCACTTCGCCCGCGGTCTGCTTGATGAAGGGTTGCAGGATCGCGATCAGCCTCGACATCTTCTTGTCGAGCTTGTCGGCCGGGATCGGCGCATAGCTGTGGCCGGTGGCGTCGACGATGCGCAGTTTGCCGCGCAGATCCTGCTCGCTGGTGTAGGTGTTGCCCAGCGTTCCTACCGTGCCCTGCAATGCCGCCACGACGGTGTACTGCCCGAACACCGAGACGATCTCGCGGCTGCCTTTCTCGTCGGCCTTGTTCTGTGCCAGCGAGGCTTCCACGTACTGAACGGGCAGCCAGAGCACCATCTCGATCGAGTCGCCGGAAGCATCGACCCGCATCACGTCGCGAAGCAGCTCGCCGACCTTGATCCTGTCGGGCGCCAGTGGTGCAGCGGCGGATGCAGCAAACGCGGCCGGACACCAGGCGAGGACGATGCTCAGCGTGAGCGCGAAAAGGCGTCTGGACATGGTTCGTTTCCCCCAAAGAGGCCGCGAGCATGGCGACCCGGTCCGGAGCGGTCAAGCGTGAACGAGGCGTGCTTCGTGGGCGGGGCGTGCTTTCGTGGGCGGGGCGTGCTCGTGGGTGTTAATCCCCATGGCCGAATTCAGGAGCGAGTCGGCGCCGCCTGCCTACGGTCCGGGCGTCGCCATCCGCGACGCCGCGGGCGACCGCGGTTCCCCCGAATGCAGGAGAGCAGCATGCGCAAGATTCTTTCGATCGCGATCGTGGCAGGTGCCCTGTTCGCCCCGACGAGCTGGGCCCAGGTGGCCGTTGGCATCGGTGGTGGCGGCAATGTCGGCGTGAACATGAATTCCATAGGCGTCGGTGCTCGCGGCGATGCGGGCATCGATGCTCGCCGCGCCCGCAGTGATGCGCGGAAGCGTGCCGGTGCCCGCGACGCCGTCGCGGGGACAGGCGATGGCGTCGCGCAGACCAGCGGCGACGTGCGCGAGACCGCGCGCGCCGGCGCGCAGGCAGCGACCAGCGCCAGCGCACAGGCCGCCGAGTCAGTCGATGGCAGCGCGCAGGCGACTGCGAATCCGGCACTCGAAGCGGCCGGCGCTGCGACGGCGTCGGGCGAAGTCGCCGCGTCGGGCCGGAGCGACGCAGTCGGCCTGCAGGGCGAGGCCGAGGGAGCGGCCGGGATCGATGCGCGCGAGCAACACGACGCGGCCGGTTCGGCCGAAGACAAGCCGGAACGCGAAAAGGCAGGGCGGGAAAGGACGCGCCGTGACGAGCAGCGGCGCTGAGGCGGAGTCTTCTTGCGAGGGGCGCCATTCAGTCCCGGGCATGGCCTCATGCCGTATGGTGGCGCCCGCTGCAGCGGTCCTGCAGCGCACCGGGAGATCCGACATGACCATCCGCAAGCTGCTGCTTCCGACCCTGATCGCCGCCGCACTGGCCGCGCCCGTCGCATTCGCCCAGAAGGCGCAGACGGCCGACAAGGCCGACGACGCCAAGGCCACGGCGCCCGCGACCCGCAAGGCCGAGGACAGCGCAAAGGCGGATGCGGCCAAGGCCGAGCGCAAGGGCAGGAAGGACGAGAAGGCCAGGTCCGGCAAGAAGAACGCCGGCGAACAGCCCGACGAGCCCGAAGAACGCGGCCACTGACGCTGCCAGCATGGTGTCCGGAAGCGCCCCGCATGTCGGGGCGCTTCCTTTTTGCGCCGGTCGCTCGGGGCGAGTGGAGGCGCCGGGATCGCCGCGTCAAGCTCGCCCGGGCGGTCACCAGTCGGTAAACTATGGCTTTCCGGGAGCCCGCTTCCCCATGACCCCCCAAAATTCCATAACGCCGCTCGTCTTCGTCACTGGCGGTGTGGTGTCTTCGCTTGGCAAGGGCATTGCGGCCGCATCGCTGGCCGCCATCCTCGAAGCACGCGGTCTGCGCGTGACGATGATGAAGCTCGACCCCTACATCAACGTCGATCCCGGCACGATGAGCCCGTTCCAGCACGGTGAGGTCTACGTCACCGACGACGGCGCCGAAACCGACCTGGACCTGGGCCACTACGAGCGCTACCTGCGCGTGCGCCTGTCCGGCAAGAACTCGATCACCACCGGCAAGATCTACGAATCGGTCATCCGCAAGGAGCGCCGCGGCGACTACCTGGGCGGCACCGTGCAGGTCATCCCGCACATCACCGACGAGATCAAGCGCCGCATCGACGAGGCCACGGCCGGCTTCGACGTGGCCCTGGTCGAGATCGGCGGCACCGTCGGCGACATCGAGTCGTTGCCGTTCCTCGAAGCGATCCGCCAGATCCGCACCGAGCGCGGCCCGGACAAGGCGCTGTTCATGCACCTCACCCTGGTGCCGTTCATCGCCGCCGCCGGCGAGCTCAAGACCAAGCCGACCCAGCACTCGGTGAAAGAGCTGCGTTCGATCGGTATCCAGCCCGACATCCTGCTGTGCCGCAGCGAGCAGGAACTGCCCGACGGCGAACGCCGCAAGATCGCGCTGTTCACCAACGTGTCCGAAAAGGCCGTCATTTCGGCGGTCGACCTGGACAACATCTACAAGATTCCGATGTGGCTGCACCAGCAGGGCCTGGACCAGATCGTGGTCGAGCGCCTGCGCCTGGAAGGCAAGGCGAAGCCGGAAGCCGACCTGTCGGAGTGGAACGCCGTCGTCGATGCCGCCGAGCATCCGGTCGACGTCGTGACCATCGCGGTCGTCGGCAAGTACATCGATCACCAGGATGCGTACAAGTCGCTGGCCGAAGCGCTCAAGCACGGCGGTTTGCGCCAGCGCACGAAGGTGAAGCTGAAGTGGCTCGAATCCACCGACATCGAGCAGCACGGCGGCAAGGTGCTGGAAGGCGTCGACGGCATCCTGGTGCCGGGTGGCTTCGGCGATCGCGGTTTCGAGGGCAAGGTGCTCACCGCGCAGTACGCACGCGAGCACGGCATCCCCTACTTCGGCATCTGCTACGGCATGCAGGCCGCGGTGGTCGATTATGCACGCCACGTGCTCGGCCTCAGCGACGCCAACAGCACCGAGAACAACAAGCAGTCGCAGCATCCGGTCATCGGACTGATCACCGAATGGCGCACCGCCAGTGGCGACGTCGAGCGCCGCAGCGAGGATTCGGACCTGGGCGGCACCATGCGCCTGGGCCTGCAGGACCAGCGCATCAAGCCGGGCACGCTCGCCCGCGAGCTGTACGGTAAGGACGTGGTCGGTGAACGCCACCGCCATCGCTACGAATTCAACAACCGCTATCTCAACCAGCTGGAAAACGCCGGCCTGGTGATCAGCGCCAAGTCGATGGACGAAACGCTGGTGGAGATGGTCGAACTGCCGCGTTCGAAGCATCCCTGGTTCCTGGCCTGCCAGGCGCACCCGGAGTTCCTGTCCACGCCGCGCGACGGCCATCCGCTGTTCATCGGCTTCATCCGCGCCGCGCGCGAGCACAAGGCGGGCGGTCGCCTGCTGAAGGAAGCCACGGCATGAAGCTTTGCGGATTCGAGATCGGCCTCGACAAGCCCTTTTTCCTGATCGCCGGCCCCTGCGTCATCGAGTCGATGCAGTTGCAGCTCGACACTGCCGGCACGCTGAAGGAAATCACCTCAGAGCTCGGCATCAACTTCATCTTCAAGTCGAGTTTCGACAAGGCCAACCGCACTTCCGTCTCCGGCTTCCGCGGTCCGGGCATGGAAGAGGGCCTGAAGGTGTTGTCCGAGGTGAAGCGCCAGCTCGGCCTGCCGGTACTCACCGACGTGCACGAATACACGCCGATGGACGAAGTCGCGAGCGTGGTCGATGTGTTGCAGACGCCGGCCTTCCTGTGCCGCCAGACCGATTTCATCCAGAACGTGGCCCGCGCCGGCAAGCCGGTGAACATCAAGAAGGGCCAGTTCCTGTCGCCGTGGGAAATGAAGCACGTCGCCGAGAAGGCGCTGGCCACCGGCAACACCGACATCATGGTCTGCGAGCGCGGCGCCAGCTTCGGTTACAACAACCTGGTGAGCGACATGCGCTCGCTCAGCGTGATGCGCGATACCGGTTGTCCGGTGGTGTTCGACGCCACGCATTCCGTGCAGCTGCCCGGCGGTGCCGGCGGCAAGAGCGGCGGCCAGCGCGAATTCGTGCCGGTACTGTCGCGCGCGGCGATGGCGGTGGGCATCAGCGGCATCTTCATGGAGACCCATCCCAGGCCGGAAGAAGCGCTCAGCGACGGCCCGAATGCGTGGCCGCTGCCGAAGATGCGCGCCCTGCTGGAAACGCTGCTCGAGATCGACCGCATCACCAAGAAGAACGGTTTCCTCGAAGCTTCCGTGTAGGCGGGTTTCAACCCGCCGTTCGCCGGCTCATGAAGCGGTGGGTCGAAACCCGCCATACAGATTTCCTGACAAACCCATCAGACCGATGACCACGATCGCCAAAGTCCACGCCCGCGAGATTCTCGACAGCCGCGGCAATCCCACCCTGGAAGCCGAAGTCACCCTGAGCGACGGCAGCTTCGGCCGCGCGGCCGTGCCCTCGGGCGCGTCGACGGGCACCAAGGAAGCCGTCGAACTGCGCGACGGCGACAAGACCCGCTACCTGGGCAAGGGCGTGCGCAAGGCCGTGGACAACGTCAACACCACGATCGCCACGGCGCTCGCCGGCCTGGATGCGTCCGACCAGACCGCGATCGACAAGCGCCTGATCGACCTCGACGGCACCGAGAACAAGGGCCGCCTGGGCGCCAACGCGCTGCTCGGCGTCTCGATGGCGAATGCGCATGCCGTGGCCGCGTCGAAGAAGCTGCCGCTGTGGCAGTACCTCGCACACGGCCGCCAGGCCGTGCTCCCGGTGCCGATGATGAACATCATCAACGGTGGCGCGCACGCCGACAACAACGTGGACCTGCAGGAATTCATGATCCTGCCGGTGGGCGTGGCCAGCTTCTCCGAGGCGCTGCGCGCGGGCACCGAGGTGTTCCATGCACTCAAGTCGGTGCTGAAGGGCCGTGGCCTGAGCACGGCGGTCGGCGACGAAGGCGGCTTCGCGCCGGACCTGCGTTCGAACGAGGAAGCGCTGGAAACCATCCTCGAAGCGATCGGCAAGGCCGGTTACAAGGCGGGCGAGGACATCCTGCTCGGCCTCGACGTGGCCTCGAGCGAGTTCTTCGAGAACGGCAAGTACAACCTCACCGGCGAAGGCAAGCGCCTGACCAGCGAGCAGTTCGTCGACTTCCTCGCCAACTGGTGCGCGCAGTACCCGATCGTGACTATCGAGGACGGCATGTCCGAGCACGACTGGGCCGGCTGGAAGCAGCTCACCGACCGCATCGGCAACACTGTGCAGCTGGTCGGCGACGATCTGTTCGTCACCAATCCGAAGATCTTCAAGGAAGGCATCGAGCAGGGCGTGGCCAACGCCATCCTGATCAAGGTGAACCAGATCGGCACGCTGACCGAAACGCTCGAAGCCATCGCCATGGCCGATGCGGCGAAGTACGCGGCGATCGTGTCGCATCGTTCCGGCGAAACCGAGGACACGACCATCGCCGACATCGCCGTGGCCACCACCGCGACGCAGATCAAGACCGGCTCGCTGTGCCGCAGCGACCGCGTGGCCAAGTACAACCAGCTGCTGCGCATCGAGGAGCAACTCGGCAATGTCGCGCGGTACGCGGGCCGCGATGCGTTCGTGTCGCTGAAGCGCTGAGACCGGACTCCGACGATGCGGTGGCAACCGCTGCGTATCGGTCCGCTGATGCTGGTAGCGCTGCTCGCGCTGCTGGCATTCCTGCAGTACCGGTTGTGGTGGGGCGAGGGTGGTCGCCGTTCCGTGGCGGCGCTGCAGGCGCAGGTGGAACAGCAGCGTCACGAGAACGAGGGCCTGGCCCAGCGCAATGCCGCGCTGGCGGCCGAAGTCGAGGACCTCAAGTCCGGTGAAGCCGCGGTGGAAGAGCGTGCGCGCAGCGAGCTGGGCATGATCAAGCCCGGCGAAACCTTCTACCGAGTGGTCGAGCCGCAGTCGCCTGCGGAACCCGGGGCCGATGCGACGGAACCCGACGAGGCGAAGCCCTGAGCATGGCTGGTGCACACGGCATCTGGGCGGTCATTCCCGCCGCCGGTAGCGGCAAACGCTTCGGCGGCGAAGTTCCCAAGCAGTACCTGGAAATCGCCGGGCGCCCGCTGATCGCACACGCGCTCGACGCGCTGCTCGCGCACCCGGCGGTGGAAGGGGCCGTGGTGGCGATCGCCGCGAACGACGAACGCTGGCCGGGCTGGACCTCGCGATGCGGCAAGCTGCTGCTGCGCTGCACGGGCGGCGCCGAACGCGCGGATTCGGTGCTGGCCGCCCTGCGCGCGTTGCCGGCCGCCGTTGCCGGCGATGACCTGGTGCTCGTGCACGACGCGGCGCGACCGAACCTGCGCCAGGACGACATCGCGCGCCTGATCGCGGCCGCTTCGCAACACCCCGATGGCGCCCTGCTGGCGGCACCGGTCCGCGATACGCTCAAGCGCGCCGATGCGCATGCGTGCGTGCTGGCGACGGCACCGCGCGATGGCCTGTGGCGCGCGCTGACGCCGCAGGCCTTTCGCCGCGCCGCGCTGACGTCCGCACTGGAGCGCGCGCGCGTCGATGGCGTGGTCGTCACGGACGAAGCGATGGCGATGGAACGCATGGGCGCGAAGCCCATGCTCGTCGAAGGCCGCGAGGACAATCTCAAGGTCACCACGCCCGCCGACCTGGCGCTGGCCACCTACCTGCTTTCGCTTTGACGCGTAACCGATCCGGCGCCGGCTGCGCCGTGGGGCATCGAACATGAACATCCGCATCGGCCAGGGTTTCGACGTGCACGCCTTCGGCGAAGGCGACCATGTCGTCCTCGGTGGTGTACGCATCGCGCACGATCGTGGCGTCGTCGCCCATTCCGACGGCGACGTGGTGATCCACGCATTGTGCGACGCCATGCTCGGCGCGCTGGCGCTGGGCGACATCGGCCAGCACTTTCCGCCCGGCGATCCGCAATGGAGAGGCGCCGACAGCCGCGCGTTCCTGCGCCGCTGCAACGAAATGCTCGCCGAGCGCGGCTGGAAGGTCGGCAACGCCGACATGACCGTGATCTGCGAGCGACCCAGAGTCGGACCGCACGCAGCGGCGATGCGCGAACGGATCACCGCCGACCTGGAGCTCGCGCCGGATGCGGTGAGCATCAAGGCGACCACCAGCGAAAAGCTCGGCTTTACCGGCCGCGGCGAAGGCATCGCCGCGCAGGCAGTGGTCCTGCTGGTCGCGCGATGAGCGGGCTGAGCGAGATGGATGCAACTTCTCCCCAAGCCTTGCCGCGTGCGCACGGCCCGGCGGTGCTTTCCGCGCGCATGCGCGCCGTGCCGGAAGATTTCTTCGTCGAGGAACTGCCCGCATTCGCTCCCAGCGGCAGCGGCGAACACCTGCTGCTGACCATCGAAAAGCGCGGGATGAACACCGTATACGCGGCGCGCCGCATCGCGCAGTGGGCGCGCGTAACCGAGGCCGCCGTGAGCTATGCCGGCCTGAAGGACCGCCACGCGATCACTCGCCAGCGCTTCAGCGTGCATCTGCCGAAGAAGATTGCTCCCGATCTCGCCGCGCTCGATGGCAGTGACATGCGCGTAGTCGAGCACACCTGGCACGCACGCAAGCTGCCCCGCGGCGCGCTGGCGGGGAACCGCTTCGTGCTGGTGCTGCGTAATGTCGAAGGCGACCGCGCCGCTGCCGAAGCGCGCCTGCACGCGATCGGCGCGCGCGGCGTGCCCAACTATTTCGGCGTACAGCGATTCGGGCGCGACGGCGACAACGTCGCGCAGGCGCTGGCGATGTTCGCGGGCCGGCGCGTTCGCCGCGAAGAGCGCACCCTGCTGTTGTCCGCGGCGCGCTCGGAACTGTTCAACCGCGTGCTCGCGGCGCGTGTGCGCGGCGGCACCTGGGACCAGCCCCTGGAGGGAGAAATCTGGTCGCTGGACGGCAGTCGCAGCGTGTTCGGGCCCGAGCCGTTCAGCGACGCGCTGGCGCAGCGACTCGCGGCGTTCGACATCCATCCGAGCGGCCCGTTGTGGGGACGCGGCGAGCTGCGCAGTCGCGATGCCGCAGCGGCACTGGAACGTGCGGCCATGGCAGGGGAAACGGCGGTCGCCCTGCAACGTGGGCTGGAAGCCGCCGGCATGGAACAGGAGCGGCGCGCGCTGCGCCTGCGCCCGACCGAACTGGCCTGGCGATGGCTTGCGGACGACGCCGCGCTGGAGCTGTCCTTCGCCCTGCCGCCGGGGAGTTACGCCACCTCGGTATTGGCAGAACTTGGCGAAGTCAGCTCGGCCGTGGCGACCTGACGACCGCTCGTCGGAAAGGCATTGCCTACACTGGCTGCCGCAGGTCGGCGGCGTATAAGCCGGAAGTGCAACCGGCGCATGGCCGGGGCCGCTCTTGCGGCAGGCGCAGGGGCGCATCGACTGGAGATGCCGTCATGAAACTTCGCATGGCTGTGTTGTCCGCTTCAGTGGTCTTCCTGGCCGCGTGCGCAAGCAGCGGCGGGACCGCCAGCTACGCTCCCGAAGCGAAGACCTATGCCCAGACACGACTCGACACCGACGATGCCTACATGGCCCGCGTCGAAGCTGCTGCGCGTCGTCGCGGCATCGATCTGACCTGGGTGAATCCGCCGCGGAAGATCGTCGCGAAGCAGGAGTGAATCGCTGCGCCGCAGGTTCTCCCTGTCCTGGGCGCGCCGTTCCGGCGTGATCAGGCAGGGCGAAGCCGGCGCGGCGCCAGCAGTACCAGCACGGCTCCAGTGCCGCCCTGGGCCGGCGGCGCGGAGTGGAACGCCAGGACGTCTGCGCGCTGACGCAGCAGGCGATCGACCAGATTCTTGAGAACGGGTGCGTCGCGGCCGGTGAAGGGGACCGATCCGCCGCCGTGCAGCCCCTTGCCGTGGACGATCCGCACGCATCCCACGTCGTGTTCGCGGGCGTGCGTGATGAACGCGCGCAGCAAGGCCTCGGCCTCGCGCGCATCGGCGCCATGCAGATCCAACTCCTCCTGCACCGCGATCTCGCCGCGGCGCAGGCGCTGCAGCGTCCGCGGCGGCAGCGTTTCGCGACGATAGGAAACCACGTCGCCGGCCTCGAGCAGGCTGGCATCGAGCGCATGGCGGAATTCCTCGCGCGCCGCTGCCTCGTCGCGCTCGGCCATGCGCGCCCGTGGTTTCGGCTTCGGTGCAGTCGGTGGCGGCGTTGCGTCGCGCAGGCGCCGCACCGGCCCGACGGCGGAGCGGAAGAGTTCGGAGTCGTCGTCTTCGTCGGACATCATGGGGCGAGCGTAACGCGCCGCGCGGCGCGTGTGCCGCGCGAGTCATGCGCGGCGCCGGCCGGCAACGGCCATCGGCTATCATGGCCGCTCCGCTCCAAATCCGCGATTTCCCGATAGATGCGCGTTCTGGTCAGCAACGACGACGGTGTCGACGCCCCCGGTATCAAGGTTCTGGCCGCCAGGCTTCGCGCCGCCGGCCATGAAGTCGTGGTGGTCGCGCCCGATCGCGATCGCTCCGGTGCCAGCAACTCGCTCACCCTGGACATGCCCGTGCGGGTGGTCCAGCAGGACGCCGCGACCTGGCGCGTGTTCGGCACGCCGACCGACTGCGTCCACGTGGCCATCACCGGCATGCTCGAGGCCGAACCCGACATCGTGGTCTCCGGCATCAACAACACCGCCAACCTCGGCGATGACGTCATCTACTCGGGCACCGTGGCCGCTGCGATGGAAGGCCGCTTCCTCGGATTGCCGGCGGTGGCAGTGTCGCTGGTGACGAGCGATCACCAGGGACGCCATTACGAGACCGCGGCGCAGGCCGTCGTCGAGATCATCGCGCGCCTGGTCGCCGACCCGCTGCCGGCCGACACCATCCTCAACGTCAACGTGCCGGACCTGCCGTGGGACGAACTGGCCGGCTTCGAGGCCACGCGCCTGGGCAACCGGCATCGCGCCGAGCCATGCATTCCACAGCGCGATCCGCGCGGCCGGCAGTGGTGGTGGATCGGTTCCGCGGGTCCGGAAGCGGATTCCGGCGTGGGTACCGATTTCCACGCGGTGCGCAATGGCCACATTTCGATCACGCCGATCCAGGTCGACCTGACGCGCTACACCGCGCTGGAACACGTGGCCAGCTGGGTCACCGGTCTCGCCGCGTCCACCGGGAAGGCCGCATGATGATGCGCATGAAGCTTCAGCCCCAGGCCATCGGCACCGGCATGACCTCGCAGCGCGTGCGCGACCGGCTGGTCGATCGCCTGCGTGAGGCCGGCATCCGCGACGAGCGCGTGCTGAACGCGATCCGCACCGTGCCGCGCCACCTCTTCGTCGACGAAGCGCTCGCGACCCGCGCCTACGAAGACACCGCGTTGCCGATCGGTCACGGCCAGACGATCTCGCAGCCGTGGGTCGTCGCGAAGATGACCGAGGCGCTGCTCGAAGGCGCGCCGACGAAGGTGCTGGAAATCGGCACCGGTTCCGGTTATCAGGCCGCTGTGCTCGCGGCACTTGGACTGGAAGTGCACACGGTCGAGCGCATCGGCGAACTGCTGCGCACGGCGCGCAAGCGCTTCCGCACGCTGGGCCTCAACATCCGCAGCAAGCACGACGACGGCCGCATCGGCTGGCCGGAGAACGGCCCCTTCGACGCGATCATGGTGACGGCCGCCGCGCCCGCGCTGGTCGACGCCCTCACCGCGCAGCTGGCGCCCGGCGGCAACCTCATCGCACCGGTCGGCGGCGCGTCCTCGCAATCGCTGATGAAGCTGCACAAGAACGCCGAGGGCGGGATCGTGCAGGAGTCGCTGGCGCCGGTGGTGTTCGTGCCGCTGCTTTCGGGAATGATC
The DNA here is from genome assembly GCF_042655745.1 of Lysobacter yangpyeongensis. NCBI lineage: Bacteria > Pseudomonadati > Pseudomonadota > Gammaproteobacteria > Lysobacterales > Lysobacteraceae > Lysobacter > Lysobacter yangpyeongensis. The sequence goes on from NZ_JBHSNM010000003.1 coordinate 194,013, forward strand.
GATTGAAGCTCTTCGGTCCGCTCTACGACCGCACCCTGGGCTGGGCGCGCCATCGCCATGCGCCGGCTTACCTGACCCTCCTCAGCTTCTTCGAGGCGATCATCTTTCCGGTGATGCCGGAGGTGATGCTCGCGCCGATGTGCGTGGGCCAGCCGAAGCGGGGATTCTGGTTCGCGACGCTGAGCCTGGCCGGCTCCATGGCCGGGGCCGTGGTCGGCTACGCGCTGGGACACTACGCGTTCGAGGCGATCAAGCCGTTGTTCGCCGCGCTGGGGATGCTGGACGCCATCGAATCGGGGATCCGCATCGTGCAGGCGAAGATGGCCGAATCGCCGTGGGCGGTGTTCACCTTCCTCGTCCTCGGCGGCTTCATGCCGATTCCGATGAAGGTGTTCACGTGGGCGTCGGGGATCGTCGGCGTTCCCATGCTGCAATACATGCTCAGCATGCTGATCGGCCGGGGCAAGCGCGTCTTCCTGCTCGCGGCGGTGATCCGCATCGGCGGCCCGCGGGCGGAAGCCGCGTTGCGCCGTTACATCGAACCCGTGGGCTGGATCGCGACCGTGCTGCTGCTCGCGCTGGTCGCCTGGCTGGTATGGAAGGCACGACAGGGCGTATGACCATCAAACGCATCGCATTCTTCGTTACCGCGGCCGTCGCACTGGCCGCCTGCACCAGCACCGTGGTGCGCACGAGCGGCGCCACGAGGACGACCGCGGCGGCACCGCGTGTGTCCACGCCGAAGTTCGGTGTCACCGTGCGCGTGGAACGCGGGGAAACGCTGTACGGCATCGCGTTCCGCAACGGCATCGACGTCCGCGACCTGGCGGCATGGAACGGCATCGGCGCCCCGTACACCATCTATCCCGGGCAGATCCTGCGGCTGTATCCGCGCCGCGGCACGACGGCGGCGACGCGACCCGCGACGACCCCACCGCGTCCGGCCACCACGCCGCCGACGCAACCGGCGACCAGCCAGACGGCTCCGGACCGCCCGGTCGCAACCAGGCCCACGACGCCGCCGGTCACTACACCACCGCCACCGGCGCCTGCGCCTGCCAGCGATATCCGCTGGCGCTGGCCCGCGGAAGGCACGCTGCTGAACCGCTTCGTGGCAGGAGAACCGACGAAGCAGGGCATCGACATCACCGGCGACGGCGGTACTCCGGTCAACGCCGCGGCCGATGGCGTCGTGGTGTATTCCGGTTCGGGCCTGGTCGGCTACGGCGAGCTCGTGATCATCAAGCACAGCGACGCCTGGCTTTCCGCGTACGGGCACAACCGCGCGCGCATGGTCAACGAAGGCGCGATCGTCAAGGCCGGCCAGCAGATCGCCGTGATGGGCCGCACCGGCGCGCCGCGCGACATGCTGCATTTCGAGATCCGCTACAACGGCAAACCGGTCGATCCGTTGCTGTACCTGCCGAAGCGATGAGCGGCGGGCGCGCCTGCGACGGTTTCCGCCGGATGCAGTGGGGCGCGCTGCTGGTGGCGCTCCTGGTCGTCGGACTGTCCGCATGCCGCAGTGCCGGCAGTGCCGATCGCGTCGATGTGGAGGCGACGATGGACGTGGTGACGCTCAACCTCTGGCACGACCGCGAGGACTGGCCGCGGCGTGAAGCGCTGATCGCAAGCGAACTCGAACGGCTGGCCCCGGACGTGGTCCTCCTGCAGGAAGTTCTGCAGGACAAGGGGCTGCCGAACCAGGCGGAGACGCTGGCACGACGCCTGGGATATGCGTGGCATTTCGTGTCCGTCGATCCGCCCGACCGGGCGCGGCGCTACGGCAATGCGATCCTCACCCGCGAATCGCCCGTTGCGCGCGGCGAAAAGGCGTTGCGACCCATGGACGACTACCGCATCGCGGGTTGGGTGCGCACTGCGGTGCATGGCCGGCCGGTGAACATCTACGTCGTCCACCTGAATTTCACCGATGCCAGCGGCGCGATACGCACGCAACAGATTGCCGACCTGCAGTCCTTCATCGAAGCAACGCGCGGCGATGCGCCGGTGATGCTGGCCGGCGACTTCAACACACGCGGCGACAGTCCCGAACTGGCGCCGCTGCGCGAACGCTACGACGACGCGTATGCCTACCTGCACGGCCCGGCCGACGATGCCCGCCCGGAGCGCGTCACGCTCAATCCGAAGTACCACGAGCGCCCGCAGCGCATCGACCTGATCTTTGCCCAGCGCGACCGACTGCTCCCGCTGGAGTCGCGCCGCATCCTCGACCAGCCCGACGCCGACGGCACCTGGCCTTCGGATCATTTCGGGACATGGGCGCGGCTGCGCTTCGCCGCGACCCGCTAGGAATCCGTTCGCCCGGCGTCGCGCAGGCACAGCGAAGTCGAACGATGGTGGTCGTAGCCCCAGGTGCGAAACCCCGCCGTGTCGACGTGGATCCGATTCGACGAGTAGAAGCCGAGGCCAAATTTCACGTGCGGGCCAGACTCGCGCCAGAAGCGACACAATCGCTCCCCGTCGTCGTCCGCAGGTTCGATATCGAAGTCGATGGCGGCATTGTCCAGGTGGCGGCTTCGCAAGCTGCCGCCCTCGCAACGATTGAACGACTCGCTGCGCCAGCCCGATGCCACGTGCGGAGCGCGGAGCAGTCCCCGGCGTTGCAGATCGCGCACCAGCACCAGCGTTGCCACCATGCGCGGCCAGAGTTCGCGCGGTGGCACGCTGAATTCGTCGACACGACAGTGCCGCCAGCGACGTCCGGTGCGCAGCAGTTCCCGCGTGGCAAGAATGCCGTCGACACCCTGGCTGCGCAGATAGGTTTCATAGGCCCGCACCTCATCGCGCGGGCCAGCGGAGAGCCAGTACTCGTAACGATCCGTGGCGGATCGGGAACAGCCAGCAGCACCAGCAGCGCAGCGGCCAGAGGACGCATGCACTTCGCTCCGTCAGGGCGAAAGTACGAAACCCGCCACCACGCGTCGCTCTTCGCTGGCCAGCACGTTGAACGTGCGCGCGGCGGCGGCGTTGTTCATGACCTCGATGCCGATGCCGCGGCTCATGCAGGCCGCCATCACCGCGGCGGGCGGAAAGACCTGGCTGGCGCCGGTGCCGAGCAGGACGACTTCCGGATCCAGCGCCAGCAAGGGCTCCAGATCGGCGGGCGCGAGGGCCCGGGCATCGGCGACCGCCCAGTCTTCGATCAGGCGATCGGGTGCAACCACGAAACTCCGGTCCAGCCGGCGATCGTTGACCAGGGCCCGGCTGCCATCGGCGCCGCGCAGCAGGAATTCGTGGTCGGGATGTTCGAGGTTGAGCTGCATGCCGCGGTGCGATTCAGGCCCGCGGCAGGACGATCTGTCGCTTGTCGCGGCTCGGCCGGTAGAGCACGGCGGTGTGGCCGATGCGCTGCACCAGCGCGGCGCCCACGCGTTCGGCGATGGCGCCGATCATCGCGTCGCGCGCTTCGCGGTCCTCGGCGGCCACCTTCACCTTGATCAGTTCGTGATGCTCGAGTGCCAGGTCGATCTCGGCGATCAGGGCATCGGTGACGCCCTTGCCGCCCACCTGCAGCATCGCCCGCAGGTCGTGCGCCTGGCCGCGCAGGAAACGGGTCTGGGCGGCGGTCAGCGGCATCGCGGCGGACGGGGCCGACGCCCTGTCGGCATCGGCAACGTCCTGGCGGGACGTTCCGGAAGTGGGCTTGGGGTGCGCCATGGATGGCAAATGCGGGGGAGAAAACGGGCACGCAGGGTATCATGGCGCCCCCGTTCCCCGGCCGAGCGCCTCGTGGCCACCCGCAGCAAAAGCAGCCATCGCTGGCTCCAGGAACACTTTTCCGACCCGTTCGTGAAGAAGGCCCAGGCCGAGGGCCTGCGTTCGCGCGCCGCCTACAAGCTCGAGGAACTGGTCGAACGCGACCGCCTGCTCAAGCCCGGGATGGTGGTCGTCGACCTCGGCGCCGCGCCCGGTGGCTGGTCGCAGTGGGTGCGGCAGGCGCTGGGCGACAAGGGGCGCGTGATTGCTCTGGACATCCTCGACATGCCGGGCCTGGCCGGGGTCGAGTTCATTCACGGCGATTTCCGTGAAGACAGCGTACTCACCCGGCTGGAAGCCACTCTGGATGGCCAACTTGTGGACCTTGTCCTGTCCGACATGGCCCCCAATATGAGTGGCGTGGACGCGGTGGACCTGCCGCGGGCGATGCATCTGGCGGAACTGGCGATGGATTTCGCCGACCACCATCTGCGCGTCGGGGGCACGTTCCTGATCAAGCTGTTCCAGGGCGTCGGCTTCGACGACTACGTGCGTGAACTGCGCCGTCGCTACGCCAAGGTCGTGATCCGCAAGCCTGCGGCCTCGCGCAAGCGATCGCCGGAGGTCTATGCGCTGGCGCAGGGAAAGCTGGCGCAGATGAAGTGAACCTGTCCGCCAGGGCGGCAGATGCGCGAAGTGTCGGATGAAACCGGGACCTCGCCGCATTTTTCTGCGACCCTAGCAGGCCGGTTTTTTTCCGGGTTTCCATCGGTGCACCCACCGGTGTCTATTCAGGCTGGCACGGATCGCTGAACGGGCAAATCAATGAACGACCTCGCTAAAAACCTCCTGCTCTGGGTCATCGTCGCCGTCGTGCTGATGGTGGTGTTCCAGGCCTTCGGCCCGCGCACCGGCCTCGGGACGCCCGCGAGCGAGGTCAACTACTCCCAGTTCATCCGCGACGTCCAGGCCGACCGCATCAAGGCGGTCGAGTTCACCGAGGACACCAACCTCGCCGTGAACGCGCTGCAGTTCGAGCGCAAGGACGGCAGCAAGGGCAACGTCTACGGTCCCTCGGACGAGGACCTGGTCAACGACCTGGTCAACCACAACGTCGAGATCACCCGCAAGGCGCCCAGCTCCGGTCCGTCGTTCTGGTCGATCGTGTTCAACCTGTTGCCGATCCTGCTGATCGTGGGCTTCTGGATCTTCGTCATGCGGCAGATGCAGCAGGGCGGGAGCAAGGGCGCGATGAGCTTCGGCAAGTCGCGCGCGAAGATGCAGGGCGAGGACCAGGTGAAGGTCACCTTCGCCGACGTCGCCGGTTGCGACGAGGCCAAGGAAGAAGTGCAGGAGCTGGTCGAATTCCTGCGCGATCCGGGCAAGTTCCAGAAGCTCGGCGGCAAGATTCCGCGCGGTGTGCTGATGGTGGGCCCGCCGGGCACCGGCAAGACGCTGCTGGCGCGCGCGATCGCCGGTGAAGCGAAGGTGCCGTTCTTCTCGATCTCCGGTTCCGACTTCGTCGAGATGTTCGTCGGCGTCGGCGCCTCGCGCGTGCGCGACATGTTCGAGCAGGCGAAGAAGCATGCGCCGTGCATCATCTTCATCGACGAAATCGACGCGGTTGGCCGCCATCGCGGTGCGGGCCTGGGCGGCGGCCATGACGAGCGCGAGCAGACGCTCAACCAGCTGCTGGTCGAGATGGACGGTTTCGAGGGCGGCGAAGGCGTGATCGTGATCGCCGCGACCAACCGCCCCGATGTGCTCGATCCGGCGCTGCTGCGTCCGGGCCGTTTCGACCGCCAGGTCGTGGTCGGGCTGCCCGACGTGAAGGGCCGCGAGCAGATCCTGCGCGTGCACATGCGCAAGCTGCCGCTGGCCGACGACGTGGATCCGATGACGATCGCGCGCGGTACGCCGGGTTTCTCCGGCGCCGATCTGGCCAACCTGTGCAATGAAGCTGCGCTGTTCGCCGCGCGCGAGAACGCGAAGGAAGTGCGCATGGAGCACTTCGACCGTGCCCGCGACAAGATCCTGATGGGCACCGAGCGCCGTTCGATGGCGATGAGCGAGCAGGAAAAGAAGCTCACCGCCTACCACGAGGCCGGCCATGCCATCGTCGGTCGCGTCGTGCCCGAGCATGATCCGGTCTACAAGGTCACGATCATTCCGCGCGGCCGCGCGCTGGGCGTGACCATGTACCTGCCCGAGGGCGACAAGTACAGCTACAACAAGGTCGCGATCGAATCGCAGCTGTGCTCGCTGTACGGCGGCCGCGTCGCCGAAGAGCTGATCTTCGGCGCCGACAAGGTCACCACCGGTGCCTCCAACGACATCGAGCGTGCGACCAAGATGGCGCGCAACATGGTCACCAAGTGGGGCCTGTCGGACGAGCTCGGCCCGATCGCCTACGGCGAGGAGGAGGACGAGGTCTTCCTGGGTCGTTCGGTGACGCAGCACAAGAACGTCTCGAACGAGACCGCGCGCAGGATCGACGAAGTGGTGCGCGACATCCTCGACCGGGCCTACGCGCGCAGCACGCAGATCCTCAAGGACAACCTCGACAAGCTGCATTCGATGGCCGAGGCGCTGCTGCTGTACGAAACCATCGATGCCAAGCAGATCGACGCCATCATGGAAGGCCGCGAGCCGCCGCCGCCGGAAGGCTGGGGCAGGAACGGCAACGGCAAGCAGGCCGAAGCGCCGCCCTTGCCGCCGATCGGCGGGCCCGCGGCGCAGACCTGATCGCTTGCCGCTTCGAACCGGAAAGGCCAGAGTCCGCTCTGGCCTTTTCTTTTGCCTGGAGCCCGGACCATGGCGTCCCCACCGAATTCCGCCCGCTGGCTGCCAATCGGTCTCGCCATCGGCGTCGCCCTGGGTATGGCGATGCACAGGCTCTCGATAGGTATCGGCATCGGATTGCTGGTCGCCATCGCATTGACAGTGCGCGAAAGGCGCAGGAAGGACTGAGCATGTTCGACCTGACCCCAAGCCTGGATTGCAACGGCCGCGCGCTGCTCCTCGATCGCGTGCGGGTGATGGGCATCGTCAACGTGACGCCGGATTCCTTCTCCGACGGCGGCGAACATGCGAGCGTCGATGCTGCGGTCGCCCACGGACTGCGGCTGGCGGAAGAGGGTGCCGACGTTCTCGATATCGGCGGCGAATCGACCCGTCCGGGCGCCGGCGAGGTCGGCGTCGAGGAGGAGCTGCGCCGCGTGATCCCGGTGATCGAGCGACTGGCGAAGGAAACCACGCTGCCGATCAGCGTCGATACGTCCAAGCCCGAAGTGATGCGGGCCGCCGTCGCCGCGGGCGCGGGCATGATCAACGATGTCTACGCGTTGCGTCGCATGGGCGCGCTCGAAGCGGCCGCTGCGGCGCGCGTGCCGGTCGTGCTGATGCACATGCAGGGCGAGCCGCGCTCGATGCAGTCCGCGCCGCATTACGACGACGTCGTCGCCGAAGTGCACCGGTTCCTGGCCGAGCGCATCTTCGCCGCGGAAATGGCCGGCATCGCGAAGAAGCAGCTGCTGGTCGATCCCGGCTTCGGTTTCGGCAAGAACCGCGAGCACAACCTGGTGCTGCTCGCGCAACTGGAACGCCTTGCCGAACTCGGCGTGCCGGTCCTTGCCGGGCTGTCGCGCAAGAAGACCATCGGCGAACTCACCGGCCGCGACGCGCCGCACGAGCGCGTCTTCGGTTCCGTCGCCGCGCATGTGATCGCCGCGCAGCGCGGCGCGAAGCTTGTCCGCGTGCACGACGTCGCCGCGACCGTGGATGCGCTGAAGGTGTGGAGCGCCGTGGCTGCGCAGCCGTCCCCACGCGCGAAGCCTGCCGCCCCGGCCATACGTTGGCCCGACGACGACTGAACCGGGAGTTGTGCACAACTGCTGTGGGCAAGCCGGACGGACATCCTGTGGACAACTCGCTGCCGCCCAGCAACCACGGGCGTGTCAAGCGCGATGGCGAAATTTTCGCCAATTATTTTTGCTGCGACGTCTGGTCATTTTTTCGCCAATCCTATTGACAGCCTTGTCCTGCAAGGCGCGCAGACGGTTGTCCACAGGATGTCCGGGAAAGCTGTCCACAAGCGCTGTGAACAACTCGATCGCTCCGCGGCTCAGGTCCAATCCGCGTCGCTCGTCATGGGAGTCCACAGCTGCGTCCAGCGCGCCAGCTTGGCGCCGGGTTCCAGCTTCTGCGGCGAAGCGACGACCTCCGCGCCGAGCCGGTCGCGCAGGTCGAAGCTGTTGCCATTGACCGCGCCGCGCGGCGCGCCGTCCTCGCCGGTGCAGGTTACCGCCACCAGCACGCCGCAGGTTCCGCAGAACAGGAAATCGGCCTGCACCGATCCCTGCCGATAGCGACGCACGGACCCGTTGGCGGCGATGCGCAGGCGGCCGAGCGGATCGGAGACCCACGCGGCTCGATGGCGCGTGCAGAAGTCGCAGTCGCAGGCGCGCGGTGCGAAGGCGTCGAGCGCCTGTGAGGTTTCCAGTGTCCAGCGCGTCGCGCCGCAATGGCAGCCGCCTTCGTGACGAAATGCCTTCATCGTTGCGCGCTCAGTCGCCGCCGTCCGCGCCGCCATCGCATCCGCCGCCATCGCCAGCGGAATCGCCGCTGCAGTCGTTCACGGCACTACCATCCGCCGGCCAGCTGCCGTCGATGAAGGCAGTCCCGTTTGCTGCGTCCGTGCCGCGCGTGGCCCGCCGGTCGCGTGTGCCGCGCCTTGCGCGCAGGACCTGCCAGACAACCACGGCGATGGCGATGGTTCCGGCGATGGCAGTCAGGTTCGGCATCGGCGCGCTCTGCAGCGGAGATGCGCCAAGGCTAATCGCCCCGCCGGGCCCGCGCGACTGCGGGTGGGCGCGGTAAGCTTGCGCGCTCCCGCGGTGCCGGCGTCGTCGCGTCGCCGCTTTGCCACGCCTTCCTCTCGCGGCCGGGGCCAATTCGAAACGAACGCATGAAGCAGGCCCCGCGCCCCTCCGCCATCGCCCTGATGGGCCCGACCGCCTCGGGCAAGACGGCGCTCGCGCTGGAATGGGCGCAACGCCTGGGCGGCGAGATCGTCAGTGTCGATTCGGCGCTGGTGTATCGCGGGCTCGACATCGGCGCCGCCAAACCCACGCGTGCCGAGCAGGCCGCGGTGGTCCACCACATGCTCGACCTGCGCGATCCGTGGCAGGCCTACTCGGCCGCGGAGTTCGCCCACGATGCGCGTCAGGTGCTCGCCGGGATCACCGCGCGCGGCCGGATTCCCATCCTGGCCGGCGGCACCGGGCTGTACTTCCACGCGCTGCTGCACGGATTGTCGGACATGCCCGAGGCCGATCCCGACGTCCGCGCGCAGATCGAAGCCGAAGCCGCGACGCAGGGCTGGGCCGCCTTGCACGCGGACCTGCAGCGGATCGATCCCGAGGCAGCGGCGCGCATCCACGCCACCGATGCGCAGCGCATCCAGCGCGCGCTCGAAGTCTTCCGCGTGTCGGGCCGCACGATCAGCGACTGGCGTCGCGCGGCGGCCGGCACGCCACGCCTGCCGTTACGCGTCCTCAAGCTGATACTCGCGCCTCGCGACCGCGCGGTGCTGCACCAGCGCATCGAGCAACGCTTCGACGCGATGCTCGCCGCCGGTTTCCTCGATGAAGTGCGTCGTCTGCGCGCGCTGCCCGAACTCCGGACGCATCCGCGCCCCCTGGACCTGCCTGCCCTGCGCGCGGTGGGCTACCGGCAGGCCTGGGAGCATCTCGGGGGCGAAACCGATGCGGCCGGGTTCCGCGACCGCGGCATCTTCGCCACCCGGCAACTCGCCAAGCGCCAGCTCACCTGGCTACGCGGCGAGCTGGACGCGCGCTGGTTCGACCCACAGCAGGAGAGGGCCGCGCTGGAAGAGGCGCTGCGCTGGTTCCTGCCGCGCTGATTGCCGTACCGGCAAAGGCGCGGGCCTGTTCACGCAAACGCGGCCCGTGTCGCGCTCGCTTCCTGCCCGGGTGGGTTACCATCGGGCGGTCGTCGGCGCGGGGACTAGCGCCCACGATGCGATGCGGTCCGTGCCCGTCACGCACCGTCGCCATCCATAACTAGAAAGAACGTGGGGAAAACGATGTCGAAGGGGCAATCCTTGCAGGACCCGTTCCTGAATGCTTTGCGGCGCGAGCGCGTGCCGGTTTCGGTCTACCTGGTCAATGGCATCAAGCTGCAGGGCACGATCGAATCGTTCGACCAGTTCGTCGTCCTGCTGCGCAACACGGTCAGCCAGATGGTCTACAAGCACGCGATCTCGACCGTGGTGCCGGCGCGCAACGTGCGCGTGGGACCGGGCGGCGGTCATGTGCAGTCCGGGGAAGGCGGCGAGGAAAGCGACGACGGCGAATAAGCCGATCGCGGCCCGGGCCGGCGTTCCGGCTTGAAGCGGGGCCGGCGCATCCCCATTCCTCCTTCCCCGTCCGTGGGGAAGGAGCACACCGGTCGAATGTTTGAACGTTCCCGCAAGGGCGAGCACGCGCTGCTGATCCAGCCTCATGCCGGCGGTCCGCCGGACGAAGGGCTGATGGAGGAATTCGCGGACCTGGCGCGCTCGGCCGGCGCCACCGTCGCCGCGTTGCTGACCGCGCGCATCGATCGCCCGAATCCCGCCACCCTCGTGGGCAGCGGCAAGCTCGAGGAGATGAAGGCCGCGGCCGATGCCAGCGGCGCGGACCTGATCCTCGTCAACTACGCGTTGTCGCCGGGACAGGAGCGCAACCTCGAAAAGGCCATGCAGCGGCGCGTCGTCGACCGCACCGGCCTGATCCTCGACATCTTCTCGCAGCGTGCGCAGAGCGCCGAAGGCAAGCTGCAGGTCGAGCTCGCGCAGCTCAAGCACATGGCCACGCGCCTGGTGCGCGGCTGGACCCACCTGGAGCGCCAGCGCGGCGGTTCCATCGGCCTGCGCGGACCCGGCGAAACCCAGCTGGAAACCGACCGCCGCCTGCTGCAGAAGCGCGTCGAGCAATTGCAGAAGCGCCTCGACAAGGTCGAAGTGCAGCGCACGCAGATGCGCCGCGCGCGCATGCGCAGCGAACTGCCGCGCATCGCGCTGGTGGGTTACACCAACGCCGGCAAGTCGACCCTGTTCAATGCGCTGACCGGTGCCGCGGCCTATGCGGCGGACCAGTTGTTCGCCACGCTGGATCCCACCGTGCGGCGCATCGCCCTGCCGGGCGGCGGCGCGGTGCTGGCCGATACCGTCGGATTCGTACGCGACCTGCCGCATGAGCTCGTCGCCGCGTTCCGTTCGACCTTGTCGGAAGCGCGCGACGCGGACCTGCTGCTGCACGTCGTCGACGCATCCGATCCGTTGCGCGACGAGCGCATCGCCCAGGTCGACGAAGTGCTGGCCGAAATCGGCGCCGGCGACCTGCCGCAACTGCTCGTCTTCAACAAGATCGACCGGCTCGAACGCGAGGACGGCGCGGCGCCGGAACCGCGCCACGACCATCCCGGCGAAGGCCGCCAGCGCGTATGGGTATCGGCCCAGCTCGGCTTGGGCCTGGACCTGCTGCGCAGGGCGCTTGCCGAAGTGCTCGAACTGCGCCATGTCGTCGGTGAACTGCGCCTGCCGTCGCGGGCCGCACGCCTGCATGCGCGATTGCATGCGATCGGCGCGATCCGCGAGGAAACGCACGACGAGCAGGGCTGGCGTCTGCAGGTCGACCTCGCCATCGCCGATGCGCTGCGCCTGTACGCACAGGCGCATGGCGACGCGTTGCGGCCCCTTCTCGAGGCCGCCGGAGCCCTGGAGGAGCCGCGGGACTGGTAGTTCCGGACTCCGCCTTGTTTGAGGCCTATCAGGCCCTCACCTAGAATCGGCGCGCGTCTCACCAGCGCGACTGTCCCCCCTTGGAGCAGGCATGGCCTGGAACACCCCTGGTAGCGGCAACAACCCTTCCGGCCCGGACGGCCGCCGCCCCCATCGCCCGCGCAAGACCGGCGGCGTGCTCGACACCCTGATCGATACCGGTCGCGGGCTCTTTGGCGGAGGCGGCAGCACGGCCTGGCGCTGGGTCGCCATCGTGCTTGGCCTCTGGCTGGTGTTCAGCACCTTCGTCCTGGTCACCGAACAGGAGCGGGGCGTGGTCCTGCGCTTCGGTCGCTTCGCCCGCATCCTGGATCCCGGCCCGCACTTCAAGGCGCCGTGGCCGATCGAGACCGTCGAGAAGGTCAACGCGACCCAGAGCAACGCGTACAGCGAAAACGTGCCGGTCTTCACCCGCGACGGCAATCTGGTGAACGTCGAAATCAACGTCCAGTACCGCATCGGCGATCCCTATCTGTACAAGTTCGGCACGCGGAATGCGGACGACACGCTGGAGGAAGCCGCGCAGAGCGCCGTGCGCGAACAGGTCGGTCGCTCCGACCTCGATACCGTGCTCAATGCGCGCGGCGAACTGACCGTCGCGGTGCGCGACCACCTGCAGCGCGCCCTGCAGGCCTATCGCACTGGCCTGGTGCTGACCGAGTTGAACCTGCCCAATGCGCGTCCGCCCGATGACGTGAAGGATGCGTTCGACGAAGTCCAGCGCGCCCGCGCCGAGAAGAACACCGCGATCAACGAGGCCCAGGCCTACGCCAAGCGGATCGTGCCGGAGGCACGCGGCGAAGCGGCGAGCGCCCGCACCGCCGCCGCGGGCTACAAGACCGCGACCGTCGCCCGCGCGCAGGGCGATGCGACCCGCTTCTCGCTGCTGGTCGATCAGTACAAGGCCGCGCCGGACGTGACCCGCAAGCGCCTGTGGCTGGAGACCGTGCAGGATGTGCTCAGCGAGAACCGCAAGATCGTCGGCGGCGATTCGCGCCAGCTCATCTACGTGCCGATGGACGACAAGCGCGCCGCCCAGGCGACCGCCGGTGCGCCGCTGCTGACGCCGCAGGCGCTGTCGCCGGCCGTCACGTCCGATACGAACGAATCGCCGGTCCGTCCGGCGCGTGGTTCGCGCACGACCCGCGAGGAGGAGCGTCGATGAGGATTTCCGTCTGGACCGCACTGGCCGTGACGGCGCTGCTGGCGCTGCTCGGCTCGGTGTTCGTGGTGCGCGAAGGCCACAGCGCGATCGTCTTCCGCCTGGGCACCATCGTCCGCACCGACGTCACGCCGGGCCTGCACTTCAAGGTGCCGCTGATCGAGAACGCGCGCATCTTCGATCGCCGCCTGCTGGTGCTGCCCGCCGAGTCGGAGCGTTACCTGACCGAGGACAAGCAGGACGTCAGCGTCGACTTCTTCGCGCTGGGGCGGATCGACAACCTGCGCGCGTTCTTCCGCGCCACCGGCGGCAACGAGGAAGTCGCGGTGCTGCGCCTGGCGCCGATCATCCGCGACTCGCTGCGCAACGAGATCAACGCGCGCACGCTGCAGGAAGTGGTGTCCGGCGACCGCACGCAGGTCATCGGCCGGCAGCTCAAGGCGATCAACGAAGGCGCACAAACGCTTGGCGTGAAGATCGTCGACATCCGCATCAAGCGCATCGACCTGCCTCAGGACAGCAACGTGGTGAATTCGGTCTACGACCAGATGCGCTCGCAGCGCAAGCAGGTCGCCAGCCAGCTGCGCGCGGAGGGCGTCGAGCAGGCGCAGGTGATCCGTGCGCAGGCCGAGCGCGACCGCGCGGTGATCCTGGCCGAGGCCGAGCGCGACGCGCAGAAGCTGCGCGGCGAGGGCGATGCCGAAGCCACGCGCCTGTACGCGCAGGCGGCCAACAAGGACCCGGGCTTCTACGCCTTCCAGCGCAGCCTGGAGGCGTATCGCGCGTCCTTCCAGGACGGGCAGAGCGTGATCGTGCTCGACCGCAACGATCCCTTCCTGCAGTACATGAAGTCGGACCGCTGATCGCCGCCATGACGGTCGAGCTGCTGTCCGCGCTGTGCCTGGTGGCCGTGCTGGAGGGGCTGTTCCTCTTCGTCACGCCACGCGGCTGGCGGCAGGCGGTCGAGCAGCTGCACCAGCTGTCCGACCGCGGGCTGCGCCTGCTGGGCGGCCTCTTCATCGCCATCGGCCTGATTTCGCTGTTCCTGGTCAGGCGGTTCTGAGCGAAGGGGCGGAAAGGGTAGCCCCGCCCCCCCAAAACCCGGATAATGCGCAAAAGCCGGACGGGGCCTGCCCCTCCGGCTTTTTCCGTGTCGCGCCGCGGCGCCGCGAGGTAGCCGGCGTGCAATCCAATCCAACGCGCCGCAGCGCGCCGATGAACCCGCTTGCGGGAAATCTTTTCGGGAGTTCAGACCAATGGGTCAGTCAGTCGTGGTGTTGGGCGCCCAGTGGGGCGACGAAGGCAAGGGCAAGATCGTCGACCTGCTGACGCAGGACATCGGCGCGGTCGTGCGCTTCCAGGGCGGCCACAACGCCGGCCACACCCTCGTCATCGGCGGCAAGAAGACCGTGCTGCACCTGATTCCCTCCGGCATCCTGCGCGACGACGCGCTGTGCCTGATCGGCAACGGCGTGGTGCTGCACCCGGGCGCGCTGCAGAAGGAAATCGGCGAGCTCGAAGCCAACGGCGTCGACGTGCGTTCGCGCCTGAAGATCAGCCCGGCCACGCCGCTGATCATGCCGTACCACATCGCGCTGGATCAGGCTCGCGAAAAGGCCGCCGGCAAGGGCGCCATCGGCACCACCGGTCGCGGCATCGGTCCGGCGTACGAAGACAAGGTCGCCCGCCGCGGCATCCGCGTCGCCGACCTGCGCTATCCGGCCGAACTGGCAGAAAAGCTGCGCGCGACGATGGACTACCACAACTTCGTGCTGACCAAGTACCTGGGCGTGGAAGCCGTCGACTTCCAGAAGACGCTCGACGACGCGCTCGCGTTCGGCGAATACGTCGAACCGATGAAGTCCGATGTCGCCGGCATCCTCCACGACCTGCGCAAGCAGGGCAAGCGCGTGCTGTTCGAAGGCGCGCAGGGCTCGCTGCTCGACATCGACCACGGCACGTATCCGTACGTCACTTCGTCCAACACGACGGTCGGCGGCGCCTACGCCGGCACCGGCGTCGGTGCCGACGCGATCGACTACGTGCTCGGCATCGCCAAGGCCTACGCCACGCGCGTCGGCGGCGGCCCGTTCCCGACCGAACTCAACGACGACATTGGCCAGGGCATCCGCGACCGCGGCCAGGAATACGGCGCCACCACCGGCCGTCCGCGTCGCTGCGGCTGGATGGACATCGTCGCGCTCAAGCGCGCCGTAGCCATCAACGGCATCACCGGCCTGTGCATCACCAAGCTCGACATCCTCGACGGCATGAAGACCCTCAAGGTCTGCATCGCGTACGAGTACCACGGCAAGCGCAGCGAATACGCGCCGCTCGACGCGGCGGGCTGGGAAGAGTGCACGCCGGTGTACCTCGAATTCCCGGGCTGGGAAGAATCCACCGCCGGCATCACCGACTGGGACAAGCTGCCGCCGGCCGCACGCGCCTACCTGCGCGCGCTGGAAGAACTCTCCGGCTGCCCGCTGGCGATCGTGTCGACCGGTCCGGATCGCGACGCGAACATCGTGCTGCGGGATCCGTGGGCGTAATCGCCGATCGACTCCGAGAAAGAGAAAAGCCCCGCATTGCGGGGCTTTTTTTCGTCGGATGCCGCTTCATGGCAGCACTTCGATCGGATCGCGTGCGCGCGCCTCAGCGCCGCGCCGCAATCGAGCGCTCGATGAACTCCAGCACCTCGGCGATGCTGACGCCGAAGGAACCCGCATTGCCGGCGTCGAACTCGCGTTTCCACTGCGCGTAGCCGGTGAGGTAGCCCGGGTCGGGTACCTGCGTGCCGACGTAGACGGCATCACTGCGCTCGAAGGTCTGGCGGATTACGGGAATGTGGGGCAGCGCCTCGATCGGCGTGTCCGGCGCCGCCGGGTTGGCGATGCGCACGCCGCTGATGGAGACGTGGTAGATGTCGCCGGTGCCGAGCGGATGCGCGTCGATCCGGTTGATGAGCACCAGCGGTGCCTCCGCCGCGGTGCGCCCGGCGCAGCGCCAGGTCTGGCCGACGGCGAATTCGGGGCGTGCTGCGACCATCTCGGTGTCCTGTTGCGGGAAATGGCCATCATGCCGCGCGGGAGCCGGCACCGCCGTGCCGATTTGGGCCGCTTGTTCGGGCCGCTTGCGCCGGCTCGCCCGGGTGGGGAATTTGCGGCCCATAATCCGGGCCTTGCGCCGAGAGCCGCAGGCTCGTTTTGCTGCGCCACGTACTCCCATCTGCCACCAAGGAGAGGAATGTCCATGAAATCCCGCGCCGCCGTCGCCTTCGCTCCCGGCCAACCGTTGCAGATCGTGGAAATCGACGTCGCCCCGCCGCGCGCCGGCGAAGTGCTCGTGCGGATCACCCACACGGGGGTGTGCCACACCGATGCGTTCACGCTCAGCGGCGACGATCCGGAAGGGCTGTTTCCGGTCGTGCTCGGCCATGAAGGCGCGGGCGTCGTGATCGAAGTGGGCGAGGGCGTGACCAGCGTGCAGCCCGGCGACCACGTGATCCCGCTGTACACCGCCGAATGCGGGGAGTGCCTGTTCTGCAAGTCGGGCAAGACCAACCTGTGCGTGTCCGTGCGCGCCACGCAGGGCAAGGGCGTGATGCCCGACGGCACGTCGCGCTTCTCGTACAACGGCCAGCCCGTGCACCACTACATGGGCTGCTCGACCTTCAGCGAATACACCGTCGTCGCCGAGGTGTCGCTGGCGAAAATCCATCCGCAGGCGAACCACGAACAGGTCTGCCTGCTCGGTTGCGGCGTCACCACCGGCATCGGCGCCGTGCACAACACGGCGAAGGTGCAGCCAGGCGATACGGTCGCCGTGTTCGGACTCGGCGGCATCGGCCTGGCGGTGATCCAGGGCGCACGCCAGGCGAAGGCGGGGCGGATCATCGCCGTCGACACCAATCCGGACAAGTTCGCCAAGGCGAAGGAAATGGGCGCCACCGACTTCGTCAATCCGCGCGATCACGACAAGCCGGTGCAGCAGGTCATCGTCGAGATGACCGGCTGGGGCGTGGACCACAGCTTCGAATGCATCGGCAACGTCAACGTCATGCGCGCGGCGCTCGAATGCGCGCATCGCGGCTGGGGCCAGTCGATCATCATCGGCGTGGCGGGCGCGGGCCAGGAGATTTCCACGCGGCCGTTCCAGCTGGTGACGGGCCGCACCTGGAAAGGCACCGCGTTCGGTGGCGTGAAAGGGCGCAGCCAGCTGCCCGGCATGGTGGAACAGGCGATGCGCGGCGAAATCGAGCTCGCGCCCTTCGTCACGCACACGCTGCCGCTGGAACGCATCAACGACGCCTTCGACCTGATGCACGAAGGCAAGTCGATCCGCAGCGTGATCCATTACTGATCCGTCGGGCACGGCCATGGAAAAGATCGAATCGCACGCCTGCTTCGGCGGCAGTCAGGAAGTCTGGACGCACGCCTCGCACACACTGGCCTGCGACATGCGCTTCGGCGTCTACCTGCCGCCGCAGGCCGCGACGGCGCGTTGTCCGGTGCTGTACTGGCTCAGTGGTCTCACCTGCACCGAGCAGAACTTCATCACCAAGGCAGGCGTGCAGCGCTACGCCGCCGAGCATGGCGTGATCGTGGTCGCCCCCGACACCAGCCCGCGCGGTGCGGAGGTTCCCGATGCGGAGGGTTACGACCTCGGGCAGGGCGCGGGCTTCTACCTCAACGCCACGCAGGCGCCGTGGTCGACGCACTACCGCATGCACGACTACGTCGTCGACGAGTTGCCGGCGCTGGTGGAGGCGCGCTTCAACGCCAGCACCGCGCGTGGCATCAGCGGGCATTCGATGGGCGGCCATGGCGCGCTCGTGCTGTACCTGCGCAATCCGGGGCGCTATCGCAGCGTGTCGGCGTTTGCGCCGATCGTCGCACCCACGCAGGTGCCGTGGGGCAAGAAGGCCTTTGCTGCGTATCTGGGCGAAGACCGCGACGCAGGGCGGGACTGGGACGCGTGCGCACTGCTGGCTTCGCTCGCGCCGGACGCGCAGCGGCTGCCGCTGCTGGTCGACCAGGGCGAAGCCGACGAGTTCCTCGCCACGCAGTTGCGCCCGGAGCTTCTGGAACAGGCGTGCCGTGCATCCGGCCATCCCCTGGTCCTGCGTCGCCACGCCGGCTACGACCACAGCTACTACTTCATCGCAAGCCTGATCGGCGAACACGTCGCCCACCACGCGGCCGCATTGCACGCCTGATCGCGAGCTCGTGAGTATGCTGCGGCAGCGCTCGCGCTCAACGCAGCGCGCCGCTTGAATTCAGCGCGCCTGCGGCCGCGGCTTGCAGTCCTTCGTCAGGGCGACGTCGTCCGGGGTCACGCAGGCGCCGAATTCCGGCAGGCCCACGATCTCGCGCGAGGCACCGGTAGCCATGGCGAAGCGTTCCATCGGCTGCGTGGCGCAATCGCGCGGGGTGGCGCACTCATCGCGGAACAGCGTGTAGTGGCATTCGCCGCTGGCGCTGGCGATGCACTCGAAGCGGGCGACGTCCGCGGTGACGCGGATGCGGCTGTGGACCGCTTCGACGCCGTCGATCACGGACCGGGTGACGATCGTGGTGCCGCCGCCGTTGCAGCCGAACATGGCGAGCAGGAAATAGATCGCGGCGATCAGGTTGCGCATGATGGCTTCTCGCAGCTTTCGCGGCAGCGCCGCGTGGACGAAGTGGTGTCGACGCCGGGGCGCCGGGCTTACATGTGCTTGAACAGACTCATGAACGGCTGGCTCACCGTCAGCGTTTCCGGCCGGTTCTTCAGTCGCACCGTGCCCTTGCCGCTGTCGTCGCGGACGATCGAAGCGATGGCCTTGAGATTGACGATGGTCGAGCGATGGATCTGCTTGAACGTGTCGTTGTCGAGCACGGCGAGCAGTTCGCGGATCGGCGTGCGCAACAGCGATTCGCCTTCGGCCGTCATCACCGTCGTGTACTTGTTGTCGGCACGGAAGTAGGCGACGTCGTCGACCAGGATCAGCTTCGTTTCGCGGCCCGCGCTCGCCGTCAGCCAGGTCAGCGGCGGACGCGCCGGATTCTTCGGCAGGGCGGCACCAAGCCGCTGCAGCACTTCGGCCAGCGCGGCGGCGTCGGTCGCGCCGGACGCCATCCGCAGCTTCAGGCGCTGCACCGTCGCGGCGAGGCGTTCGTGCGCGATCGGCTTGAGCAGGTAGTCGATCGCGCCGCGGTCGAACGCATCGATCGCGTACTGGTCGTACGCGGTCACGAACACGATCTGCGTGCCCGGGCTCGCCTGCGCCGCGGCGGCCGCGACTTCCAGGCCGGTCAGGCCCGGCATGCGGATGTCGAGGAAGGCGACGTCGGGCTGGTGTTCGTCGATCGCTTCCAGCGCGCTGGCGCCATCCTCGCATTCGGCGACGACCTGGATGCCCGGCCAGGCGCGATGGAGCTGTTCCAGCAGGGCGCTGCGCAGCAGGGCTTCGTCTTCGGCGACGACGACGGTGGGCGACTCAGACATCGCTGCGTTCCTCCATCGTGCCGGCGGCGACGGGCGGCGTTGCCGGCGGCACGGCAGGTGCCGGGATGTTGATGGTCGCGGCGACGCCCGACGGGAAATTGGCCACCACCGCCAGCGAAGCCTGGCCGCGGTACACGAGCTGCAGGCGTTCGCGGATGTTCTTCAGGCCGATGCCGGTGCCGCTGGTCTGCGCATTGAAGCCTTCGCCGTCGTCGGCCACGGTGATCGACACCACGCCATCGGCGCAGCGCGCGCGGATCCAGACCGTGCCGCCGGCGGTACGCGGTTCCAGCCCGTGCTTGATCGCGTTCTCGACCAGGGTCTGCAGCATCATCGGTGGCAGGCGGACGCCGCGCAGGTCGGTCGGCACGTCGACCTGCACATTCAGGCGCTGGCCCATGCGGATCCTGAGGATTTCCAGGTAGGCGAGGGCGCGCTCGAGTTCGTCGTCCAGCGTCGCCAGCTCATCGCGGGTGCGCGGCAGCGAATGGCGCAGGTACTGGATCAGGTGCCCGAGCATCTCGTCGGCGCGCGCCGGGTCGGTTCGGGTGAGGTACTGCGCGCTGGCCAGCGTGTTGTAGAGGAAGTGCGGTTCGACCTGCGCGTGCAGCAGATTGAGGCGGGCTACGGTGAGTTCCTTCTCGGTCGCGGTCTGCGCGGCGGCGGCCTGCTCGTTGCGACGGCGCTCGGCGACACGGCGCGCGATGGCGCGGGTGATCGCGTTGGCGTTGTCGAGGTTGCTGCCGTCGTCGACGCGGAACCAGTCGCTCCACGCGCCGGCTTCCGGCTCGCAGATCAGGGTGACGCTGCCGGTGCCGTTGGTCGGCGTCACCGTGGCGGTGATCTGGTTGCGCGTGTTGCCGAACCAGTACATCGGGTGCCACTTGCCCATCGGCTGGTCGGTGAAGTTGACGGGGCGCTGCACCCTGGCGCGGACCTGCAGGCTGTCGCGTGCGCTTTCGATGTCTTCGGTGCGCGGCAGTTCGCGGATCGCGGCTTCGAGCAGGTCGAAGGCCTCGCCCGCCTCGAAGGGGATCTCGACCTGGCGGCGCTGGCGGTTGCCGAGCGATTCGGTTTCCGAACCGGCGATCATCCGCACGCGCCGCAGGTGCGAGAACGCCGCGGTGACGACCAGGCCGAGGGTGATGAAGGTGAACAACACGATCGGCAGGTCGAGGCGACCGAGCAGGGGGATTTCCGACCAGAACGCGGCAACGATCAGCAGCGCCACGAACCAGGCGATTGCGATGCGGGCGACGAAGAAGAGGTTGCGGATCACGTGATCACCCGGTCGTATTCGGTGTTGCGGCGAAGGATAGCGGCCGCCGGAAGCATGGGAAGGCGGTGCGCGACGGAACGCGGATCCGCGCGATGAAGCGGCGCGGAAGCGCGACGGATCGGCGGGCGATGGGGCGATTGCGGGCGATCGTTCCTCCCCTGTCCAAGGGCGGGAACGCGTCGAAGCGGCGTTGGCCGGCATGGGACAGGCGGCGTGCTGCTTCACTTCGCGAACCGGCAGGGATGAACCCGCCTCCGTGTCTCGCGGACGCTTTGCCGATGACGGCCTCACGGCCCATGACTTCTGGCGGTCGGTCGTCTCGTCCTGAGCCCTCAGCATCGGCGTTTCCGCTCACATCGGCCTTGCGCGCCCCGTCCTATGGTCGCGCCGGGCCCCTGCCAAAGGCACTCGCATGCGTCGCAGTCTGGTCACCGCCATCGCGCTGGCTCTCGCCGGCACCGCCCCCGTCCTGGCCGCGGAGGCGGGTATCACCGCGCCGATCGCGGCCCCCGAAGTGAAGGACGCGACCACCCAGTTGCCGCGCAGCGTGCGTCCGGCGCATTACGACATCGCGGTCACGCCGGACGCGCAGTCGCTGACCTTCAGGGGTCATGTCGCGATCACGCTCGACGTGCTCGAGCCGACCACGTCGATCGTGCTCAACGCGGTCGACATGACCTTCAGCAACGCGTCGCTCGCCGGCCCGCAGGGCAAGACCAGGGCGCCGAAGGTTTCCGTCGATGCCGATGCGCAGACGGCCACGTTCGCCTTCGACGCGCCGCTCGCGCCGGGTCGCTACACGCTGGCCACCGACTACACGGGCCGGATCGGCACCCAGGCCAACGGCCTGTTCGCGATCGACTACGACACCAGGGCCGGCAGGAAGCGCGCCCTGTACACGCAGTTCGAGAATTCCGATGCACGCAAGTTCGTGCCCTCGTGGGACGAGCCGAACCACAAGGCCACCTTCACGCTGACCGCCACGGTGCCGGCGGACCAGCTCGCGGTGAGCAACATGCCGGCGGTGGAAACGAAGGATCTTGGCAACGGCACGAAGCAGGTGACGTTCGCGCAGTCGCCGAAGATGTCGACGTACCTGTTGTTCTTCAGTCTCGGCGACTTCGATCGCGCGACTGCGCGGCTGGGCGATACCGAAGTCGGTGTCGTCACCCAGTCCGGGCTCGTCGACCAGGCGAAGTTCGCGCTCGATTCGTCGGTGGGCGTCCTGCGCGAATACAACGACTACTTCGGCGTGAAGTTCCCGCTGCCCAAGCTCGACAACGTCGCCTCGCCGGGCAGCAGCCAGTTCTTCGGCGCGATGGAGAACTGGGGCGCGATCTTCACCTTCGAACACACGCTGCTGCTCGATCCCACCATCTCGACGCAGGCCGACAAGCAGCGCGTGTATTCGGTCGCGGCGCACGAGATCGCGCACCAGTGGTTCGGCGATCTGGTGACGATGAGCTGGTGGGACGACCTGTGGCTCAACGAAGGCTTCGCCACCTGGATGGCCGGGCGCACGACCGCGAAGCTGCATCCGGAATGGAACACCCGCCTGGGCACCGTGCATGGCCGCGAGAGCGCAATGTCGCGCGATGCGGTGGCCTCCACGCACCCGGTGGTGCAGCACGTGGAAACGGTCGAGCAGGCCAGCCAGGCCTTCGATTCGATCACCTACCAGAAGGGCAGTGCGGTGATCCGCATGCTCGAAGGCTTCGTCGGCGAGGACGCGTGGCGCACCGGCGTGCGCAACTACATCAAGGCGCACGCGTACGGCAACACGGTCTCCGACGACCTCTGGCGCGAAGTGCAGGCGGCGGCGGGCAAGCCGATCCTCGATATCGCGCACGATTTCACCCTGCAGCCGGGAGTGCCGCTGATCCGCGTCGAATCGGCGACCTGCGACGGCCAGCGCACCACGCTGAAGCTGACCCAGGGCGAGTTCACCAAGGATCGCCCCGACAAGCAGTCGCTGCGCTGGCGCGTGCCGGTGATCGCGCAGGCCGGCGGCGAAGCCGTGCGCAGCGTGGTCGAAGGCGGTGCGGCAACGCTGGACCTGCCCGGTTGCGGACCGGTGATCGTCAATGCCGGACAGAGCGGCTACTACCGCACGCTGTATGCGCAGCCGCAGTTCGCGGCGCTCCGCGACGGCTTCGCCAAGCTCGACCCGATCGACCAGCTCGGCCTGATGGGCGACGCCTGGGCACTGGGCATGGCGGGACTGCGGCCGGCGACGGATTACCTGGAACTCGCCACCGCGACGCCGGTCGATGCCGATCCGCAGATCTGGGGCGATATCGCCGACACCTTCACCGGCATCGACGACTACTACCGCGGCGATGCCGCGCGACAGGCGAAGTTCCGCGCGTACGCGCTCCGCACGCTGGCGCCGGTGTTCGCGCGCGTGGGCTGGGACGTCAGGGCGGGCGAAGCCGATCCGGTCAAGATCCTGCGCACGCAGCTGATCGATGCGCTGGGGACGCTGGGCGATGGGGATGTCATCGCCGAGGCGCGCCGCCGTTTCGCCGCGAGCGCCACCGATCCCAACGCCATGCCTGCCGCGCTGCGCAAGACCATCCTCCGCGTCGTCGCCACCCACGCCGACGCGACGACGTGGGACGCGCTGCACGCGGCCGCGCGATCGGAGACCACGCCGCTGGTGAAGGACCAGTACTACGTGCTGCTGTCCTCGGCGGAGGATCCCGCGCTCGCCCGGCGCGCGCTGGAACTGTCGCTCACCGCCGAGCCGGGAGAGACCAATAGCGCGCGCATGATCTCGGCCGTGGCCTACCGGCATCCGGAACTCGCATTCGATTTCGCCACCGGTCATCGCGAAGCGGTGAACACCAAGGTCGACACCACCTCGCTCAGCCGTTACTACCCCGGCCTGGCGGGCAACTCGATGGAGGTGGCGACGATCGAAAAGCTGCGCGCGTTCGCCGACAAGTACATCGCCGCCAGCTCGCGGCGTGCGACCGACACTGCGATCGCCAACATCCAGTACCGGATGAAGGTCCGCGACGAACGCCTGCCGGCGATCGACGCATGGCTGCAGCAGCATCGTTCCTCGCTGCCGGCGCGCTGACGGACGCGTTCGCGCCGTGACGAAAGGGCCCGCACTGCGGGCCTTTTCTTTTCCTTTCGATGGAGCGTCGTGTCTGCTTCAGCGCAGCAGCAGCGCGGCCACCCCTGCGGCCGCGACCAGCGCGGCAAGCAGCAGCCACGGCCAACGTGCGCGCGTGGACTTCGCCGTGCGTATGCCCTCGCTCCCGGCACGCGAATGCACCGCGCGCTCGACGCGGAAGCGGAGCTGGTCGAACGCGATTTCGTCGCCGACGCGCGCCACGCCTACGGTGACGCGCTGGCCATTGAGGAAGCTGCCGTTGGTGGAGCGCAGGTCCTCCACTTCCACGCCGTAGTCGAGCGGGCGCAGTCGCGCATGCATGCGCGAGATGCCGTGGTCGGCCAGGCAGATGTCGCATTCGGGCGCGCGGCCCAGCGTCGTCGGTGCGAGCAGGTGGTAGCTGCGCCCGAACACGCGGCCCACCACGCCGCGCAATACGTACTCGGGATCCTGTTTCGGGTCGCTCATGGCGCTCACGGCTGGGACGTCGGCGCGGAAACTAGCATGCCTGTCGCGCTTCCGGCCGCCCCGCCGCCGCCTTCCGTGGCGGCGGCGCCGATGTCAGGACTTCTCGTCGTCGATCCGGACCAGGATGCCGGTGGCGTCCTGCTCACCCACCACCGGCAGGAATTGCAGCTCGGCGCGGATACCGCCGCGGACCCAGGTCGCGCCCGTGGCATACAGGCGCATGCGTTCGAACCCGAGCGCGGGCAGGGTGGTTTCGTAGAAGCGGCGGGCGGCGTCGGCCGGGCCCGGGTAGAGCAGGCGCTGATGGTGACGCCCGGCCGGCAGGGCCCTTGCCTGCGGCGGCATCGGCAGGTCCATGGCAGCGAGCGCTTCGCCGGAGGCCGGCAGCACGCGCAGCGACAGCCCGATGTTGGCGCCCTGGGCCTGGCACGGGCCGCAGGCCGCGGCCAGGATCAATCCGGCGAGGATTCCCGGTAGTGGTGACATAGCAGCACCATCCGGGTCAGGCTCGCGCGGGATCGTTGGCAGGCACGACCAGCTGCAGTCGGCTCGCCAGGCGATCGCGCTGGTCGAAGATGTGCACGACTACCTGCGCCGCGCGCTCCCGGGCCCAGTTCGTCACCTCTGCCCGCGCCGCCGCGACGGCGTGCAGCAGGATGGGGAACCGGGTGTCGTCCAGGGCGCTGGCAATGCCGGCGTCGCTGCCTTCGGTCAGGAATTCGATCCGGTAGCACATTGCTTCCTCCTTGAGTTCCACCAACGTTGGGCGCAGCGTGGTCAAGACGGCGTATGCGGATTTGGAACGAAGGTCACACTCGAAAGGGTGTTTTGCGAACCACTGCACAAAGCGGGACCGGGGTCACCGTGCGCAGCGAGCGAATCGACCGCGCAGGGCCGGAACTGACGGAACGGGTCAGCAAAAAGTGCCGCTGGTGCGCACCGGTTGCTTGATTCGGAACTGCATGAACCCGCGATTTGCGCGAAATTCCTCCTGCTGCAGGGCGGTGCAGCGCCCGGGACGCGTCAGTCCGGCGTGCGGTTCTGCCGCAGCCAGTACGCGCCGACGGTCGCCAGCAATTCGACGTAGTCGGTGGGATCGATCGGCTTGTTGAGGTAACTGTTGGCGCCGCGCTCGTAGCCCATGCGGATGTCGGCGGACGAATCCGAGGTGCTGAACAGCACGACGGGCACGTGCTTCGTCAGCGGATGCAGGCGGACGCGCTCGAGCACCTGCAGGCCGTTGAGGCCGGGCATGTTGATGTCGAGCACGATGAGGCGGGGATTGCCCGGTTCGCGATCCGCGTACTCGCCTTCATGGAAGAGGTAGTCGAGCGCCGCGCGTCCGTCGTGCGCCCATTCGATGCGCTCGGCGATGTGGCGCTTGAACAGCACCTTCATCGCCATGTGCGCGTCGGCGCGCGAGTCCTCGACGATCAGCAGGTCGGCTGCGGCTGCGGGCAAGCATCACCTCCGATGTGAAGGTGCCGGCAGGGGTCCCGCAGCGGCGGGACCCGTCCGGCAACGATGTCAGGGCGTCCCTGTCCAGGCCCTGTGCAACGACTGCGGGTTGACGCTAGCAGGTCCGGTGGCCGGCGACGGACCGCCCGGCGGGGACCTGGTTCGCTTGTCGACCCCGTCCCGCAGGAAAACGGCGCTTCCGTACGGCAGCGGCCAACCACGCAGGCCACCCGACGGACGCGACCCGGGCCTGTACCCACCGTTACAGTGGCTTTCGTCCCCGAACAGGATCAGAGGCGATGACGCCCGTACCCTTTGCCCCCGCCGCCGTGTTGTTCGACATGGACGGCCTGCTGATCGAGAGCGAGCGGGCGCTGCTGCAATGCTGGCAGGAAGCCGCTCGCGCCCTGCAGCTGACGCAGGTGGACGATGCGCTGTGGCTGTCGTTCGTCGGTCTTTCCGAACACGCCTGCAACGAACTGCTGCACCAGCGGCTGGAAGCCGCGCAGGTGCAGGCGCTGCTGTCGGAAGCGCAACTGCGCTACGACGCGCACGTGGACGCGGGGCTGCCGCTCAAGCCCGGCGTGTCCGAACTGCTGGCGCTGCTCGAACGCCACGACCTGCCGCGCGCGGTGGTGACCTCCACGCAGCGCGAGCGCGCGCTGCAGAAGCTCACGCGCTGCAGCCTGCTGCCGCGCTTCCACGCGGTCGTCACCGGCAGCGACGTGGCGCGTCCCAAACCCGCACCCGACCTGTACCTGCTCGCGGCGCAAACGCTGGGCGTGGCACCGCCTGCCTGCGTGGTGCTGGAGGATTCCGTGCCCGGCGTGCGCGCTGCGCTCGCGGCCGGCATGACGCCGATCCAGGTGCCCGATCTGGTGATTCCCGACGCCGCGGCGCGTGCACTGGGGCATCGCATCGTCGATTCGCTGGTGCAGGCGCGCACGCTGATCGCCGCCGCGCTGTGACGCGTACGGCAGCCTTCACCAGCTACGCGGCGCGCCGATCCGCGCGGCGTTCGCGCAACGACATGCGCATCCGCCGCAGCGGCGCCTTGAACGGCAGGACCAGGCGGCGATAGAAGAACGACACTACGCGCCGCGACGCGGGCACGCGGCGCGCGAGACCTTCCTCGATGGTGTACAGGCAGGGCGCGCAGATACCGCACGGCTTGCCGCGCACCGGCGTGTGGCAGAACCAGGTCATCTCCATGATCTCGCTCCAGCCCGCGGCATCCGCGGCGCGATCGATCCCGACCTTGTCGATGCCGAACAGCGGGAAGCCGAAGTCGCCGAACAGGCGATGCTCGGACGAACCGGCCCAGCGCGGATCGACGCGGACGCTGCGGTAGCCCGCGGGATGCGCGTATTCCGCGGCGACGGGGCGCACCAGCGCCTGCACCTTGTCGTCGATGTGCACGCCCAGCTCGATGCCGTGGATGCCGTTGCGCCGGCAGTACATCGGCAGCCACGCGTACTGGTCGCCGATGTAGCTGCGCCGGCGGATGTCGCGCAGCGCATCGGCGATGTCGGGGTCGATGGCGAGCGTGTCCACGTGAGCGATACGCAGCGGCCGCAGCAGCTCGCGCACGTGCGGAAAGCGCGCGCAAAGGTGCGCGGCGATACGCGCCATGGCCTGCAGTTCGACCGGCGTCGAGGGACGGGTCGGGTCCTGCAGGTAATGCGGCACGACCGGCACGCGCTGCAGCAACAGCAACTGCAACAGGCGGAAGGTCGAGTCCCAGCCGCCGGTCCACAGCAGGTCGACGTGCGTATCGCTGGCGCTGGCTGGCGTTGCGGGCATCGATCGCGAAACTCGATAGAAGTGGGAACGTCACGTTGGTCGCGAACATGAATGCGGGGCTGCACCAAGTGCATCGCGATGCGGCCGCGCAACACGCCAAAACGCGGGGGCGCGACGCGACGTTAGATCGCAATGGTTAAGCGCAAGTGAACCGGCGCCAGCGCACTTCGCGATGCCGCGCAATTTTGTTCATTCCTCCACATGCACTCGTGAACACTACGTGGCGACCTGTTACCGGATGGATGCATGAACCTTCAGAAGAATCTGAACCCCGCGCTTTCGTTGCCCGTGATGCCACTGCCATCGGGCGAGTTGGACCGCCTGGGCTTCTGGCAATTCGCCGACGAGGCCAAGGAAGCCACCGAAGCGCTGGCCGACCGCCGGATGGCGGTGATCGCGGAGTTGCCGGTGGATGCGTTGCGGCAGGTCTGCACGCAGTACCGCTTCTTCACGATCGACTACATCAGCGATCTGTCGCTGCTCGTGGCGAAGCTGCCGTTCGGCGGCCTGCGCAGCCTGCTGGGCCGCATCCTGCACGAGGAACTGGGCGAGGGCGCGGCGGACAAGGCGCATCCGGCGATTTACGACCGCTTCCTGGCCAGCATCGGCGTGACGCCGGAAGCGCGCGAACGTTGCCTGCCGGCCAACCGCGCGATCCTGAGCGGCCTGACCAGCGAGATGTCGCGCCGCGGCCCGGCGTTCGGCGTGGGCCTGCGCGGCATGGGCGGCGAATGCCTGTGCCAGACCTATCTGTCGGTCCTGTTCGAGCACCTGCGCAAGCATCCCTGGATCCGCGCGAACGACGCGTCCATCGACTGGGAGTTCTGGACCATCCACACCGGCGAGCAGGACATCATCCACGGCGAGCTCACGCGCCAGGCCATCGACGACTACATCCGCGAGGATCCCGACGCATTGCCGGAACTGGCCCAGGGCTACGAACGCAGCATCACCGCCTGGAACCACTTCTGGCAGAACATTTTCGAAGCCAGCGTGTCGCGCGCGAGCGAGGTGCGATGAACGCATCGCTCGCTCCGGTCGCGCAGTTCCACCTCGCCTTCCCCGTGCGCGACCTCGACGAGGCGCGCCATTTCTACGGCGACGTGCTCGGTTGCCCGCAGGGACGCAGCGATGTGACGTACCAGGATTTCGACTTCTTCGGTCACCATCTGGTCGCGCACGTCTCCGCCGAGGGCCAGCCGCTGCAGGGTGGACGCTTCGACGGCGAAGCGGTGCCGGTACCGCACTTCGGCATGAATCTCGATCGGGCATCGTGGGAAGCATTGGCGCGTCGCCTGAAGACCGCCGGCATCGCGTTCCATGAGGAGCCGCATCTGCGTCTGAAGGGGAAGCCGGGCCAGCACGTGACCATGTTCCTGTTCGATCCGTCGGGCAATGCGCTGGAGTTCAAGTCCTTCGACGATCCCGAACAGACCTTCATTCCGTGAGCGGCAGCGACGCGGCGGCCACGATGCGCGATTCCGGTTCCGAGCGCGTCGGCAACGACGCAACGCAGGCACGGCCGAACGCGCCATCGGCCACGCTGGAGAATGATCGCCGGCACCTGCTGCGCTCATGGTCCGCGCTCGACGGTCCCGCGCCCCTCGTGGTCGGCGCTGGCGAAGGCGCCTGGTTCCGCGACGAGAGCGGCCGGCGCTGGCTCGACTTCTCCAGCCAGCTGGTCAACGCCAACGTCGGCCACCAGCACCCGAAGTTGATCGCCGCGATCAAGGCGCAGGCCGACACGCTCTGCACGATCGCGCCGTACCACGCCAATGCCGCCACCAGCGAGGCGGCGCGCCTGATCGCGGAAGTCGCGCCGGGCGACCTCAACCGCGTGTTCTTCACCAACGGCGGTGCCGAAGCGATCGAGAACGCGATCCGCATCGCGCGGCTGTACACCGGGCGCCACAAGATCCTTTCCAGCTATCGCAGCTACCACGGCGCCACGACCGGCGCGATCACCGCCACCGGTGATCCGCGGCGATGGGGATCGGAGCCCGGCGCGCCGGGTTTCGTGAAGTTCTGGGGCCCGTATCCGTACCGCTCCGCCTTCCACGCCGTCGACGAAGCGCAGGAATGCGAACGCGCGCTGGCGCACCTCGCCGACACGATCCGGGTCGAAGGCGCATCATCGATCGCGGCGATCCTGCTGGAAACGGTGGTCGGCGCCAACGGTATTCTGGTGCCGCCCGATGGCTACCTGCAGGGCGTGCGCGCGCTGTGCGACGCGCACGGCATCGTCCTGATCGCCGACGAGGTGATGGCCGGCTTCGGCCGCTGCGGCGAGTGGTTCGCCATCGACCGCTGGAGCGTCATGCCCGACCTGATCACCTTCGCCAAGGGCGTCAACTCCGGTTACGTGCCGCTGGGCGGCGTGATCATGCGCGAGGCGATAGGCGAACGCTTCCGCACGCAGGCCTATCCGGGCGGCCTGACCTATTCCGGCCATCCGCTGGCCTGCGCGGCCGCCGTGGCATGCATCGGCATCTATCGCGACGAGACACTCATTCCGCGCGCGCGGCGTCTGGGCGAGGAGATCATCGGCCCGGCATTGCGCGCGATGCAGGCGCGCCATCCTGCGGTGGGCGACGTGCGCGGACTGGGCCTGTTCTGGGCGATTGAGCTCGTGCGCAATCGCGCCTCGCGTGAGCCGCTGGTGCCCTTCAATGCCACCGGCGCCGATGCCGAACCGATGGGCGCGTTCGCTGCGGCGTGCAAACAGCGCGGGCTGTGGCCCTTCGTCGCGGCCAATCGCCTGCATGTGGTGCCGCCGCTGGTCATCGACGAGCAGGCGCTGCGCGACGGGCTGGCGATCATCGACGAAGCGCTGCACGTCGCCGACGGTTACTGCTTCGACTGAAACCCATCGCGCGCGGCGCCTGTACGCCGTCGGTCAGGCCGCTGCCTGTCGCGACGCGGCAGCAGGCCGCCAGCCGAACAGACGCGCGGGCAGGAACAGGAGAGCCCGCAGCAGCGCGAACACGGCGTCGAAGGTGATGCCCACCAGTCGGAACGGCAGCGCGATCAGCCACGCCAGCGGCCACAGCACCAGCACGAGCAGCGCCAGCGGCCAGCACAGCACGAACAGCAGGCACCAGGCGACGATGGCGATGAAGGTCTTCATGGCGGGGTCCTCGTTGGCGTTCGCGGTCGGGCGACCGGCAGGCACGCGATTGTCGGGACACGCGCCGGCCGCGAACAAGCACGAATGCGACGAACCGGGCGGTGGACGTGATGAAGCGTGCCATCCGGCGACGAAGCCGCGTGCAGCCAACGAGGGAAGCGGTTCGCGCAACCTGACTCGGGTCGCCACCTCACCCGCGGTCATGTGGCGAAATTCCCGCCCTATGCTCCGGCCATCTGTGCACTGCCACTCCGCCTCCGCGTCGCCCCCTCGGCGCGATGCAGGTAGGTGGTGAGGCCGTCGACCGCGGGCGTGGCTGAATTCAGCAGCAGCACCGCGCTGATCTGCCCGCGATGGCCTGCCCCGTGCGTGATCACGTGCATGAGCATCTCCTCGCGCGACATGCGGCCGGCGCTGCCGTCGGTGAAGGTGAAGTCGATCCGCTCCGCCAGCCGATCGCGGTCGAGCGTGGCGACGTAGTCGACGTAGTCGCGATCGCTGGCGCGGATGTTCGCGGCGAGGTCCTTCAGCGGGGGCAGGGGATCGGGATTGGTGGAGGCGTAGCCGTGTTCGCACCGCCGCAGGTGCGCGGCAAAGATCCGGTCCACGACGTACGTATGGCTCAGTGCCTTGATGGCCAGGGTCGTCACGGGTGCCTGTCCCAGGCGCTCCAGCGTCGCCAGCAGCTCTTCGTTCGCCCAGGCCTTGTAGCGGAACAGGCGATGCAGCAGTTCGTTCATGCGTTTTCGCTCCCGATGGTCCGTGTCGTGGTGTGCGGATAGAATGCGAGCGAAGACTCATATTCGCTACTCGCATCCGGAAGGCCCGGCCATGGCGCGCAAACCGCTGACGCAACCCCGGAAAAACGCGGTCCAGCAGCGCTCGCGCGCCACGGTCGACGCGCTCGTCGAGGCGACCGCTCGCATTCTGGTCAGGGAAGGCTTCGAGAAGGCCAGCACCAACCGCATCGCGGAGAAGGCCGGCGTGAGCATCGGCTCGCTGTACCAGTACTTCCCGTGCAAGGAGGCGCTGGTCGCGGCCGTCATCGATCGCCACAACGCCGAGATCATGCGGGTGGTCCGCAGCGCGCTGGCAGAAGTCGCCGACCGGCCGGTTGCGCAGGCCGTGCGCCGGCTGGTTGCCGTGGCGATCGAAGCGCACCGTATCGATCCCCGGTTGCATCGCGTGCTGGCCGAGCAGATCCCGCGTACGGGTCGCCTCAAGAACATCGAAGCCTTCAATCGCGAGGCGCACGCGTTGTTCCGTAGTTATCTGGAGGCGCACCGCGACGAACTGCGCGTCGCCGACGTGGAGCTCGCGGCGTTCCTGTGCGCGACGTCGATCGAGGCCGTCGCGCATACGGCGGTCCTGCATGGCAACGAAGCACTGTCGGACGAAGCAACGGACGCGCTTGTCGAGCAGGCCACGCGCATGGTGGTGGGCTACCTGCAATAGCGCGTGCGCAACGCAGCGCGCGATTCATGTCTGCAAAACACCTGCGAAGCGGTGCGAGTATTCGCCGCGTTCCCACGCAAATCCCATCATGAACACGATGCGCGTCGCGCGCTTCGTGACCATCGGCACTTCGGTGCGGGAATGCGTGGCGTGAATGATCCATCGCGAGAGCTGACGCTTCGTCGCCATCGCGACACTCCTTCCCTTAAACCCACAGGAGGCGAACCGCATCCCATGACCATGTCCGTTCCCGCAAGAAACTTCTGTGCCTCGCTGCTGTTCGTCGGGCTGTCATGGACATCGGCGGTTTCCGCTGCGTGTCCGACCGGCGCGTATGGTCCGGGCGATGGCGACTTCGTCGTGCTGACCTCGCCGGACACGCTGGCCCCGCCGGCACAGCGCTACATGTTCCGCGATGGACGCCGCGGCTCCACGACGGACCAGGATGCCCTCGCGCGTTGTGAAGGCGAGAGCGTAAAAGTGGCGGGCAAGGACGGCCGGGCCGCGTCCTGGCCCCGCATCGCGATGCGCGAAACCGCGACTACATTCGCGAGCCACGGCAAGCAGCTCGCAGGCAACCTGATCGAACCCGCATCGGCCGCTGCGGACGCGCCGCTGGTGGTCATGGTGCACGGTTCGGAGCGCTGGTCGTCCACCCATTCGCCCTATGCCTACGCGCTCGCCGCGCAGGGTCTGCGCGTGTTCGCGTACGACAAGCGCGGCACCGGCGTATCCGAGGGCGAGTACACGCAGAATTTCGAACTGCTCGCGGACGACGCGGCGGCCGCGCTCGAGCATGCCCGCACGATGGCGGCGGGACGCTTCGGCCGCGCCGGCTATTACGGCGGCAGCCAGGGCGGCTGGGTCGCGCCGCTGGCGGCGACGCATTCGCATGCAGACTTCGTTGCGGTTGGCTTCGGCCTGGTCGTGTCGCCCATCGATGAAGACCGCGAGCAGATGCTCAGCGAAGCGAACGCCGCCGGACTGTCCGACGAGGCACGCGCCGATATCGAACGGCTTTCGCAGGCCACTGCGGAACTGGTGACGTCCAACTTCACGGAAGGCTTCGAAGCACTGGAGCGGCTGCGGGGCGAGTTCGCGAACAAGCCCTGGGCACGGACCATCCGCGGCGAGTACAGCGGCGAGATGCTGCGCACCAGCGATGCGGAACTGCGTCGCGTCGGCCGCGCCATCTTCGACAACGTCGAGCTGATCTGGAACTACGACGCGGTCGCGGTGCTGAATCGTCTCCAGGTTCCGCTGCTGTGGGTGCTTGCCGAAGACGACCGCGAAGCGCCCATCGACACCTCGCGGCGCGTGCTGTCCGCACAGGTCGCGGCGGGCAAGCCGATCGACGTGTACCTGTTCCCCGATACCGACCACGGCATGTTCGAGTACGCCGTGCAGCCCGATGGCAGCCGCAAGTCCACGCGCATCACCGACGGTTACCTGAAGCTGCTCGCGGACTGGATGAAGGGCGACGTGCGCGCTCGCTACGGACGCGGCGTGCGTCTGGACGGCGCAGCGCAGCACTGAGCATTCGCGTCTTGCGAACAAAAACGCCCCGGGCATGCCGGGGCGTTTCGTTTGCACAACCGCGATCGATCAGCCGGTCTTCAGCGTCAGGCCGTAGGTCGACAGGATCGGCAGCAGGGGCTGGTAGAAGCTGCGCGTGCGCTTGTTCGGCTGCTTGCCCTTGCAACTGCCGCTGCCGCCGGACAGCACGCCCTGCGCCTGGCCCGCGCCGGTGATGAACGAGCCGCCCGAGTCGCCCCCTTCCGAGCACGCGGTGGTGCGCGTCAGGTTGAGGATGGTCTCGCCGCTGCTGTAGTTCACGGTCTGGTTCTTGGCTTCGATCGTGCCGCAGCGCCAGCCCGAGGTGCGGCCGGAGCGGCAGATGGCCGCACCCACCGCGGCCTCGGTGCCGCCCTTGACGGTCACGTCGCCCTTACCCCAGCCGTAGACGGTCGGCAGCGTGTTGTGGCCGGCGGAAACCTGGATCCACGACCAGTCGTTGCCGGTCTGACCGGGATTGGGGAAGCTGGATGCCGCGAACGTGCCGATCTGCGGGCCCAGCGTCCATTGCGGCGACAGTTCCAGATAGACCTTCTCGCCGGCATCGCCGCAGTGGCCTGCGCTGACGTAACCGGGCGTGGTGCCCTTGGTCACGCTGAAGCCGATCGAGCACGCGTAGAGGTAGCCGTCGCCCGGGTTGCGCAGGTAGCCCAGGCCGCCCTTGAGGTCGGCGCGCAGGGTCGGCTGCTCGTCTTCGGTGACCAGGCGCACGGTCTGCGCATCGATGCCGCTGGCGGCGACGAAGTCGATGCCGTCCTGCTGCCGGCCCTTGCCGACGGTGACCACGACGCTGTTGCCGGGCAGGTCGACGTACCAGCCGTACACGCCCCTGGGCACCTTTGCGCCGCGCGCGAGCATCGCGTCGAGCCGCGCCTTCGACCCGTCGAGTTCGGCCAGGCTGTGGCGCGCGTTGCGGATCTCGATGCCGGCCGCGCCCTTCTGCGGACGAACCGTGGTGGTGGCCACCACCATGTGGAAGCTGCCATCGGCCGAACGCTCGATCCAGCTGCCGGCAAAGTTGCGGCCTTGCGCCTTGGCCTGCAGCTTCTCCTGCTGCGCGGCGAGGCGTTCGATCTTCAGGTACTGGGCCAGCTGGGCCGATGACATACCGAGGTCGCGCTGCATTGCGGCACGCAGCGTCGGCGAGAGACCGTCGGACGGTCCGGCGGCGGAAGCAGCCATGGCGACGGCGAGCGACAGCGGCGAGAGGATGAACAGGCCACGCCTGGCCCATGAGTCGAACTTGCGCATCTGGGATTACCCCCTATGGATGAAGGTCGAGGTGCACGGCCCGTCGGGTTGCGGTGGCCCATTACCGCGAGACGACCCGGCCGGCGGATGCTGCCGGCCTCTATAGAAGCGTTGCGTGAAGGCAAATCCGGCCAACCGCGGATCCCGCGGCCCGCGGCATTAAGCCATACAGCCCCGTACGGCGTTCCCGTTTGCCGCCGGATGCTGCAAAGCCCTCGTGACCATTGCCAGAGTCGTTCCGCGCGGTGGGTACGGAGAATCAATCCCTCATTGGAAACGGGCTCCGACATGAAGCGACTGCTGGTGACCTCTTTGCTCGCCCTGACCACGTCCACCGTCCACGCCGCGGATGGCTGCCTCGATCAGGCAGTGGACGCGCATGCCTTCACAGGCGGCGCCGGGCAGATCGCGATCGCCGCATTGGCGCCCGACGGCAGTCGCGACATGCGCGTTCTCGGCACCCCCGCGACCGGCGAGGGCCTGCAGGGCAGCGAGGGATTCCGCCTGGCGAGCATCACCAAGACTTATGTCGCCGCCACCGCGCTGCGCCTGGCAGAGCAGGGACGCCTGGAGCTGCAGGCGCCGATCGACCGCTACCTGCCGGACAACTGGATGAAGCTGCTCGCCAGCGACGGCTACCAGCCGCACGCCATGACCGTGCGGCAGTTGTTGAGCCACACCAGCGGCATGGCCGACGCGGCACAGGCGCCGCAGTTCATCGCCACCCTCAAGGCGCATCCGCATACACAGTGGACGCGCGAGGGCGACCTGCACGACCTGGTCGAATGGACCGATCCGGTCGGCAGGCCGGGCGAGAAGTTCGCGTATTCGGACACGGGTTACGTGCTGCTCGGCGCGATCATCGAGCACATCACCGGGCAGACGCTGCCGCAGGCGGCGCGCGCGCAGTTGCATCTCGACACGCTTGGCGTACCGGGTACGTACTGGGAGCGCTACGAGAAGCCGGTCGGTGGACCGCGTGCGCACCAGCGCTACGAAGGCCTAGACACTTACGACTGGGATCCGTCGATGGACCTGTACGGCGGCGGTGGCCTGGTCGCACCGCCGATCGACGTCGCCGTGTTCTTCGATGCGTTGCTCGAAGGACGTGTCTTCAGCAAGCCAGAAACGCTGGCGCTGATGCAATCGGCCGACGGACTGCCGACCGACAGCCAGTACCGGCTCGGCATCTTCGCGTACGACCTCGACGGCACCGCGGCCGCAGGCCATTCCGGCTTCTGGGGTACGCTGGTCGCGCGCGAGCCGGTGTCGGGCCGAACGATTTCCGGTGCGGTGACCGATCGCGCCGACTATCCGAAGCTCAAGCAACTCGTGAGCGACTACGTGGCGCGTGCGCACGCGGAGGCGACGGGTCGGGCCACGTGCGCTGCGACTGCATCTGCACCGGCGACGAAGCCGTAGATCGGCCGGACCGTCGTCGCGCCGGTTCGCGCGCTGCCTCCGATAGCGAGGGGTCGAACTGGCCCGCATTCCGCATCGAGTGCAATTCGCAATGCACCGGGGCCGAATTTTCCGCATTTCCGTGACGCCTTCGCGCGATGGCTGAGTTCGCGATCTCGGCGTGCGGGACATGTCCATTCCGGCGCCGGCCGCCAAAGGTCAATCAGCAGGGAGCCTGGTGCGGAAGCACATGACCGCGCGGCCTTCGATCTGCACGGAAACGGGTGAACCCGATTCCACAGCGACGGTGACATCCATCCAGCCGCCCCGGCCATTGGCAGCGATCTGACGCGCTCGATAGCGGGCGCAACCATCCTCGACCGCGATCAATCCGTGCTTTACCAGATAGGCGCCGAGTGGCCCGTTCGCGTTGCCCGTCACGGGGTCTTCCGTGATTCCGATGGAGGGAGCGAACATCCGGCCCCATGTGTACGCCTCGTCACCGTCCGGCGTATCCAGCGTGAAGGCGAAGTAGCCCCTGGTCCCGGCGGCTTCCGACAGGGCAGCAAGGCGCGCGACGTCGGGAGCAAGACGTTGCAGCGTGGCACGTTTGCGCAGGCCAATCATGAGCTTGCCATGGCCGGTGCTGACGAATTGCAGGGGACATCTGGGGTCGAGTGCGCTGTGATCCACGCCGAGTGCGGCCACGACATCGGCGGCGATCTGGTCGGGCAGCGGAGGAGAAAAGCTGGGACGGCCCTGCCCGATCGCAACGAGGTAGTCATCGTCCACCTCTGCGACCCGGACGTACTGGATGCCCGCTCCCGTCAGTTGCCTGTAACGTCCCGGTGGTCGTCCCTCCAGCGCCATGACGTAATGCGCAGAGAGGGTTGCATGGCCGCAGACCGGGACCTCGGTGGTCGGCGTAAAGAACCGTACGCGAACATCGTGATCGTCACGGAGGGGACTCAGGACGAACGCTGTTTCGGAGTTGTTGAGTTCTCGCGCGATCTCCTGCATGCGCGTATCGCTCAAACCGTCCGCGTTGGCGACCACACCCGCCGGATTGCCCTGATATCGCTTCGTGGTAAACGCATCGATTTGGTAAACGCGCAGGTCCGTCATCGGAATGCCTCTTCGTGGGAACGCGGGCGTGGCATCGCCAGTGCCCGCGCCGCGTGACGGGCGGCATCTGCAAAGGCCGATGCCACCCCATTCTTCCGCTGGTCAACGGATCTACGCAGCCGATGCCGCTTGTACCTGAATCTCCATGCTCATCCGCCCGCTGCCGACCGACCAGTCGGAGAAGTCGTTCTCCACCAGATAGACGAATACGTCCTCAGCGCGAATTTGCGCGGCCTGTTCGAGGTTGGCGGCGATGCGGGCGTAGAGCTCGCGCTTCATCGCGTCGCTGCGACCGCGACGCAAGGTGATCTGTACGACGATCATGCGATCGGAGCGTTGGTGCCCCAGGAAATCGCGGTCGAAGTGGAAGTCGCCGGGCTGGTACTCCGACAACAGCTGGAAGAAGTCGTCTTCGGGAATCCGGATCGCCGTCACCATCGCGTCGTGCACGGCGCGCGCGATGGCGGCCTTGTGCGTGGGCGAGGTGCCGGCAGGGATGGCGATGCGGGTAAAGGGCATGGGAACTCCAGTTGCTTTCGGGGGGAGAAATCCGGTCCGGATTGGCGGACGCGGTGCTGCCGTCATGCGACAGCAGTGCGGGAGGGGTGACGACGAACACCCATGAACGACGCAATCAGGGCGAGGGCGACGAGGCCCCGGCGTGTCTGTTCGATATTCATCGAACAAGAATAGAACTAGTTCCATGATAATGGAACACCCGGCCGTGTCCCGCCTCAGAGCCTGCGATGACCTCGTACCCCGAAATTCCCGCCCGGCTCGACCTGACCAGCGTCCTGCGCGCCCTGGCGGATCCCGTGCGCCTGGACCTGGTGCGCCAGTTGGGCCAGTCGACGGCGCCGATCGCCTGCGGCCGCTTCGACACCGGGGTGGCGAAGAACACGCTCAGCCACCACTTCCGGATCCTGCGCGAGGCGGGGGTGATCGCCACGCATCGCGAAGGCGGCCTGGCGTTGAACGTGCTGCGGCGCGACGCCCTCGATGCCGCGTTTCCCGGGCTGCTGCAGGCGGTGCTGGCAAGCGAGGGGCATCCGGCCGACGGAGCGTGATCGCGACCGCAACGGCGCGGGTCGAATGCCGCCGGGTTGATCGGGCCTATCCGGCCCGGGTCGCCGGATCGGAGACCAAATCGTTGCCGGTCACCGCGACTGGCTGATGCGGAAGACGTGGCCGTCGGGATGGCGCACGTGCATTTCCCGGACACCCCAGGGCTCGTCGGTCGGTGGCCACGTCACCTCGATGCCGTTCTGCAGGCACGTCCGGTGGATGGCATCGACGTCGTCCACCCAGATCGACATCCACACGCCGCCGGTCTCGACGTAGCCGGCGGCGGGATCCTGCCGGTGCCCCTGGCCATCGAGGCACATGAAGATCTCGCATTCGCCCGAACCGACCGAACCGAAGGTCGGCGGCGTGCCCCAGTCCCAGCATTTGTCCCAGCCCAACGCTTTGAACCACGCGAAGCTGCGCTCCATGTCGGAGACGTTGAGGATGGGGGTGATGTGCTTGGCGTACATGCATCCACCTCGGCAGCGCTGGCGGCGATGGCGTCAAGGCTCGGTCGCGCGACCGGCGGGGTCAAGCCGTGCGGCCCACGCCGGAGCCGCACGCGGCATTCGTGTACATCGCCGCGGTGGCTACCCGGGTGCGCTTCACTTGGCCGGTCTACTTGCTGCCGACATGCAAGCATTGGCGCGTTGGCAACGCCGCGGCCATTTCGACGCGGCCTAAGACGATGCCTCACCCGGATCGATCGTCCGTTCCCCCAACACGGACGCCACGACCAGGGCGACTGCGGTCCCCAGGAGCTGGGCCATCACGAACCCCGGCACGTCGTCGGGACGGATTCCCGCGAACGTCTGCGTCAATGCACGTGCCACCGTGACCGCGGGATTGGCGAAAGCGGTGCTGGCGGTGAACCAGTACGCGGCGAATATGTAACTCGCCACGAGCGCCGGAATCGCCGCCGGCCGCGCCCGCAGGCCCAGCAGGATGGTGAGCAGCAGTCCCGCGGTGGCCACGCCTTCGCTCAGCCGCTGCGCCGCGCCGGTACGTGCATGGGTGCCGGGCTGCAACAGCGGCTGGTCGAACATCGCGTGCGCCAGCAGCACGCCGCCGATCGCGGCGATCACCTGCGCCAGCATGTAGGCAATAGCTTCCGCGGTGCGAAGTTCGCCACGCCAGCGCAACGCGATCGTCACGGCCGGATTGAAATGCGCGCCGGAGATCGGACCCAGCACGGTGATCAGCACGTACAGGATGCCCGCGGTTGCACCCGCATTCGCCAGCAGGGCGATGCCGTCGTTGCCACCGGACAACGCCACGCCCATGATCCCGGAACCCACCACCGTGGCGAGCAGCACCCCCGTGCCGAGGAACTCGGCCGCCAGTCTGCGCAGGAGCATGGTTACAGCTCCGCCAGCAGTTGCTTCACGCGTGCCGAGATCTCGTCGCGTACCGCCCGATAGCCTTCGTCGTCCATGTCCCTGGGATCAGGCAGGCCCCAGTCCTCGCGCCGCTTCGCCGGCACCCACGGGCAGTTGTCGCCGCAGCCCATGGTGATGACCGCATCGAACGCGCCACCGATTTCGTCGAGCGACTTCGATGCATGGGCGCTCAGGTCGTAGCCGACCTCCGCCATGAAGCGGATGGCCTTGGGATTGATCACGCCCGAAGGCGCGGAACCGGCGCTCAAGGCGTCCACCTGGTCCCCGCCATGGATGTGCGCGAAGGCTTCCGCCATCTGGCTGCGATTGGAGTTCTCGACGCAGACGAACAGGACGCGTTTCTTCGGGGGATGCTTCATCGATAGGGCTCAGGAAAGAAGTTTGGACATGCAGGTGGCCGAGGCCGGACAGATCGAGCGGAATTCGGCGCTGGACTGCACGGGCGGCGGCGCACTGCTGCGGTCGATGACGGCGTAGCCGCGCCGGGCGAAGAATGCTTCGGCGGTCTGCGTCAGCAGCACCAGTTGCGACAGGCCGCTGTCGCGTGCGCGCGCTTCCACGGCCTGCACCAGTGCTGCGCCCAGGCCGGTGCTGCGGTGCGCCACATCCACGGCCAGCGAGCGCAACAGTCCGGCGTTCGCATGCGTTTCCAGTCCCACCACGCCGACGACGCGCGCGTCATCCACCGCGACGATGAACTCGATCGCGGCGGGATCCAGGTCTTCGGTCGGCAATTTGTTGTCGGAGAGGAGCACGCGGATGTCCGCGTGCTCGGTTTCCTGAAGCGGGCGCAGTTCCATCGCCGCCGCTCAGCAGCAGGCCGATTGCGGTGCGCAGCACGCTGCGCCCTTGTCGATCTTCGGCTTCATCTCACGCACATCCGGCGTGCAAGCGGCGCCATCGGTCGCGCAGGCGGCATCGGCCGCGTAGTAGGTCGTGGCTTCGCCGACGGTGTGGAAGCTCTCCCAGCGCGTGCCCTGCGGATCTTCGGTCCACAGCTTGTCCGAGCGGGCGTAGCAGCAGATCGTCGCGTCTTCCGGTACCACCGTGCCGCCCGCCGCATCCAGGCGCGGGCCGAGCGCGGCCAGTTCGTCCGCCGAATCGACCTGCAGTCCGAGATGATCGATGCCCGGTGCGCGACCGGTGCTGGAGATGGCGAAATTGACGCGCGGGTCTTCGAGCATCCACTTGGCGTAGTCGTGCTTGACCACACTCGGCTCCGCGGCGAACAGCTGGGTGTAGAAGCGGATGCTGCCGGCGAGGTCGGCGACGTTGAGGTGTACGTGGAATCGGTTCATTTCCTGGCTCCGGTTTTTTTGGGTGTGCAGGACGACGCCGGGCCGCAGTCATCGGCGCCGGCGCAGCAGTTTTCGGTGAGGTAGGCGAGCAGGGCATTCATCTGCCCGTAGTTGGCGCGCACGCGGATCACCCGGCCTTCGCGCTGGTCCTCCACCAGCGCGGCGGCGCGCAGCACGTTGAGGTGCGCGCTCAACGTGGCGGGAGGAAGGTCGAGGTGCTCACGCAACTCGCCGACCGACAGGCCGGCGGGGCCGGCCTGGACCAGGCGGCGGAACGCGGCGAGGCGGGAGTCGTGGCTGAGGGCAGAGAGCGCGGAGAGGGCAGCTGGGGTTTCCATACTTCCAATATTCCGGAAATATGGAATCATGTCAAGCCCATGATCCGCCGTCGGTTCGTACTGGCGTTTTCGATTGACCGAGCCGGCGCCTAGGCACGGTCGTGCGACCGGCGGGCTTCAAGCCGTGCGGCTCCAGGCCGGAGCCGCACGGGGTATTCGTGCACACGTTGCGGTGGTGCGATCCCGGGTGCGCTTCGCTTACCCGGGCTACGTCTTGCCTTAGTCAGACGCTCAGGGGCTGACTGACTGCTTCGTACGGCCGGCGTCAGTTGGCATTGATCCACGCGGCGTAGTCGGAGAGCTTCGTGTACGTCTGCGTCGTGCCCATGGCGTAGCTGATCATGCCGTTCAGCGTGGTATCGACGGTCGCGGTGACGAAGGCGCCGGGCGTGTAGACGTAACCCGGCATCGTCGCCAGCGTCCACGGTGACGTGGCCGTCGTCTGCAGGCGGTTGTGGTTGGTGCCGCCCGACTCGTATCCGATCTGCGTGAACTGCGTGCCCACCGCATTCGAGAACGGTGCGGCGATCGTCGAACCGAAGACGTTCGCGTTGTAGCTGAGCGCGGACACATGGATGACCGCCACGTCGTTGCCGAACGGTGCGCCGCCGCTGTTGTAGTTCGGATGGCGTACGAACGACTGCACCGCCCGCAACTGGCAGGTGCCGCAAGTGGTCACGGTGCGATCGGGCGCGCCGGCCAGGATGCTCATGGTGGACAGCGCGCCGCCGCCGATATGCGCCGGGACCAGGATTTTGGTCGGGCTGAGGATCGCGCCGTAAGCCACATGCGCGCCGTTGATGCGCACGGACACGAAGTTTCCGGCGGGTGCCATTCCGGCGGCCCTGGCTGCGGGCGCGGCAAGGATCAGCAGGAGAGCGGCGGATACCAACCACAGAGACGACGACTTGATGTTGAACATAAGACCTCACTCGGGATGTCGCACGATGACGTGCAGGAAGGGCCGCACAGGCATCGTGCGGGTTGGAAAACCGCGAGAAGACCGCCGTTGGATCCGGCAGAGCCGGATAAGTAGCCGAACGGAAAGATTCCGGAGCCCCCCATCTCAGGGGGGGCAATCGCGGCGCCATTGCCGCTGGCAACGCGCTCCGTTTCTTCCGATGGATGCGCCAAAACAAAAAGCCCCGCTTTCGCGGGGCTTTTGTGGAGCGGAACCTGCCGGCTTACGCCTCGGCTTCTTCCTTGTACGCATCCACCGGGATGCACGCGCACATGACGTTCTTGTCGCCGTAGACGTTGTCCACGCGCGCGACCGGCGGCCAGTACTTCTGCTGCTTCAGCGTGGCCAGCGGGAAGGCTGCCAGCTCGCGCGGGTAGGCGTGCGTCCACTCGCTGGCGCTGACGGCGGTCGCGGTGTGCGGTGCGTGCTTGAGCGGGTTGTCCTCGCGATCGAGCTTGCCTTCCTCGATCGCACGGATTTCCTCGCGGATCTGGATCATCGCGTCGATGAAGCGGTCGAGTTCATGCTGCGACTCGGACTCGGTCGGTTCCACCATCAGCGTGCCGGCGACCGGGAAGCTCAGCGTCGGCGCGTGGAAGCCGAAGTCGATGAGGCGCTTGGCCACGTCCTCGGCGGACACGCCGGTCGCGTCCTTGAGCGGGCGCAGGTCGAGGATGCACTCGTGCGCGACCAGGCCGTTGCGGCCGGTGTAGAGGGTCTCGTAGTGCGCTTCCAGGCGCCTGGCGATGTAGTTGGCGTTGAGCAGGGCGACCTGGGTCGCACGGCGCAGGCCGGCCGCGCCCATCATCGTGATGTACATCCACGAGATCGGCAGGATCGAGGCGGAGCCGAACGTCGCCGCCGACACCATCGCGTTGTTGCCCACGCCCGGCGTGCGCACGCCGTCCTTGCCGAGCGCGCCCGGCAGGTACGGCGCGAGGTGCGACTTCACCGCGCACGGACCGACGCCGGGACCGCCGCCGCCGTGGGGGATGCAGAAGGTCTTGTGCAGGTTGAGGTGCGAGACGTCCGAACCCCACTTGCCCGGCTTGGCCACGCCGACGAGGGCGTTCATGTTGGCGCCGTCGGTGTACACCTGGCCCCCGTGCCTGTGCACGATCTCGCAGATCTCGACGACTTCCTCCTCGAA
The DNA here is from genome assembly GCF_042655745.1 of Lysobacter yangpyeongensis. Taxonomy (NCBI): domain Bacteria; kingdom Pseudomonadati; phylum Pseudomonadota; class Gammaproteobacteria; order Lysobacterales; family Lysobacteraceae; genus Lysobacter; species Lysobacter yangpyeongensis. The sequence goes on from NZ_JBHSNM010000003.1 coordinate 237,502, forward strand.
CACGCCGTGCGTGGACGGGTAGGTCATCATGATCGCGGCGAGGCGGTCGCTGTACTTCTCCGCGTTGCGGCGGATGTCCTCGACGTCGACGTTGCCGTTGCCATCGGTCTTGGTCACGACGACGGTCATGCCGCACATCTGCGCGGAGGCCGGATTCGTGCCGTGCGCGGAGTCGGGGATGAGGCAGATGTCGCGATGGCCTTCGCCGCGCGCGCGGTGGTAGGCGCGGATCGCCAGCAGGCCGGCGTATTCGCCCTGCGCGCCGGAGTTCGGCTGCAGGCTCACCGCGTCGTAGCCGGTGCATTCGACCAGCATGGCTTCGAGGCTGGCGATCAGCTCCTGGTAGCCCTGCGCCTGTTCGGCCGGCGCCAGTGGATGGAGGTTGGCGAATTCCGGCCACGTCACCGGGATCATTTCTGCGGTGGCGTTGAGCTTCATCGTGCACGAGCCCAGCGGGATCATCGTGCGGTCCATCGCCAGGTCCTTGTCGGCGAGCGCGCGCATGTAGCGCAGCAGTTCGTGCTCGCTGTGGTGCGTGTTGAAGACCGGGTGGGTGAGGAATGCCGACGTGCGCTTGAGGCCAGCCGGGATCGCGTCGGCGGTGGCCGCATCGAGCGCGTCGATGTCCGCCGTGGCGCCGAACAGCGCGGCCAGCGCGGCGACGTCATCGCGCGTGGTGGTCTCGTCGAGGCTGATGCCGACGCTGTTCGCGTCGATCGCGCGCAGGTTGATGCGCGCGGCCTTCGCCTTCGCGTGGATCGCGGCGGCGTCGACGCCGGTGACGTGCAGCGTGTCGAAGAAGTCCGGGCCCACGTTCACGCCAGCCTTGCCCAGCGCGGCGGCGAGGATCGCGGCGAGGCGGTGCGTGCGTTGCGCGATGCGGGCCAGGCCTTCGGGGCCGTGGTAGACGGCGTACATCGACGCCATCACCGCCAGCAGCACCTGCGCGGTGCAGATGTTGGAGGTCGCCTTCTCGCGGCGGATGTGCTGTTCGCGCGTCTGCAGGGTCAGGCGGTAGGCCGGCTTGCCTTCGGCGTCGATCGACACGCCGATCAGGCGGCCCGGCATCGAACGCTTGTACGCGTCGCGGCAGGCCATGAACGCGGCGTGCGGGCCGCCGAACCCGAACGGCACGCCGAAGCGCTGCGAGTTGCCGACGACGATGTCGGCGCCCCATTCGCCCGGCGCCGCGATCAGCGTCAGCGCCAGCAAGTCGGTGGCGACGGCGACCAGGCCGCCGCGCGCGTGCACGGCGTCGGCCACGGCCTTGTAGTCGCCGATCTGGCCGAACGTGTCGGGGTACTGCAGCATCACGCCGAACGCATCGACGTCCTTCGCCTCGGCATCGTTGCCGACCACGATCTCGATGCCCAGCGGCTCGGCGCGGGTGCGGATGACTTCGAGCGACTGCGGGTGCACGCCGCTGGAGACGAAGAACACGTTCGACTTCGACTTGCACGAGCGCTTGGCCAGCGTCATCGCCTCGGCGCAGGCGGTCGCCTCGTCGAGCAGCGAGGCGTTGGCGATCTCCATGCCGGTGAGGTCGGCGCACATCTGCTGGAAGTTGATCAGCGCTTCCATGCGGCCCTGCGAGATTTCCGCCTGGTACGGCGTATAGGCCGTGTACCACGCCGGGTTCTCGAGGATGTTGCGCAGGATGACGTTCGGCGTGTGCGTGCCGTAGTAGCCCTGGCCGATGAACGACTTGAACACCTGGTTCTTCGACGCGATCGCGCGGATCTTGGCGAGGGCTTCGACTTCGGTGACCGGCTCGGGCAGAACCAGCGGGTTGGCGGACTTGATCGAGGCGGGGACGATCGCGTCGGTCAGCGCATCGAGGGAGTCGTGGCCGACGACGCGCAGCATGTGCGCGATTTCGGCGTCGTTGGGGCCGATGTGGCGCTCGAGGAAAGCGTCGTGGTGTTCGAGGTCGCGCAGCGAGGACTTGGTCATGACAAAGGGCACCGGAAGTGGAGGGCGCCGATGTCGGCGCTTCCGTTCGTCGTTCCCGCGAAGGAATCCAGTGCCCTTGCGCTCGTACGACTGATCGGCGAAAGGCGGAAGGCGCTGGGCTCCCGCCTGCGCGGGAACGACGAGCAAAAGCATGCCGGTTCGGCAGTGCCCCTCTGTCCTTTTGCCTGAGAGTTTGGGAAGCGGAGCGGGAGGGGGAGGAGTCCCGCTCCGTTGCTTCTTGCCCCTTCGGCGCCGGTTCCCGCGTGTCGCCTGCGAGCCGATCTCTCCAGAGTGTTGGATATGCCTGCCTTCCCGCAGCAGGCCACGGGGAAGCGGACACATCCATCGCGACACGGAAGTACGTGGGCCTGAGCGATTCCGGGCGGTTGCGCCTTCGGCAGCGGCTGCCCCTGTCTGGCCAGCCGCTTCTCCCACCGTGTGCGTGGAGCGGGAATTATACCGGTTCGGCCCGCCTGCCCGACCGCAATCCGGAGGAGTGGGCCATGCTCGCGACGGTTTCCCAGGAGCGGTCGCGGGTGCGCCCTGCTCCTACCGGTTAACCCTCGAAAATCGGGGTCAGGCGGGTTTGGCGGCCAGGCTCACGCGGTTGCGCCCGGCGGCCTTGGCTGCGTAGAGCGCCTGGTCGGCGCGCTTGAGGACGTCCTCGATGCCATTGGCGCCCTCCATGCAGGCCACGCCGATGCTTACCTTCGGCGCGATGCCATCGCCCACGCGCAGGGCTTCGATGCGTGCGCGCAGGCGTTCGGCGACGGCCAGCGCGCCTTCGTGGCGGGTGTTGGGCAGGACGACGCCGAACTCCTCGCCACCGAGGCGGCCGAGCACATCGCTGTCGCGCAGTTCGCGGCGGCACGCATCGGCGACGGCGCGCAGCACCTGGTCGCCGACGTCGTGGCCGTGGCTGTCGTTGATGTCCTTGAAGTGGTCGATGTCGAGCATGAGCACCGACAGGGGATGCTGGTAGCGGAGGGCGCGGGTGAATTCCTGGCGCGCGGTTTCCAGCAGGCTGCGGCGGTTGCGCACGCCGGTGAGCTCGTCGGTGGTGGCCTGGCGCGCGAGTTCTTCCTTGAGCTTGTAGAACTGGGTGAAGTCGGTGGCGATGCCGAGCAGCGACACGATTTCGCCGCCGCGGTCGCGCTGCGGGATCTGCACGACCCAGAAGTGACGGATCTCGCCGTCGGGTGCGGTGGAGATCTGCTCGCCCGACTGCGTCGAGCCCGTGGTGAATACCCGATCGTCGAGCACGCGCCAGTTGGCGGCGACTTCGGGGGCGACGAGTTCGTCGTCGGTTCGGCCCAGCAGCTCCTGCGGCTCGCGTCCGACGATCGCGGCCATCTTGGCGTTGGCGTAGGTGTAGCGGCGCGCGCGGTCCTTGGTGTAGATGCATGCGTCGACATTTTCCAGCAGCGATTCGAGCAGTGCGTTCTTCTGCAGCAGCTCGGCTTCCAGGCGCCCCAGGTCGGCGGCGTCGGCGGACAACGCGCCGCGTCCGCGCGCATCGCGCACGGGTGGCTTGCCGCTCGGGTGGTTGCGCGCTTTGGGATCGATCAAGGCCGCTCGCTCCTCGGTTTCCGGACGCAGGCCGCATCCGGACGAGTGTCCGCACGAGGGACGTGCGGACAGAGCGGCACGTTAGCCGTGGGGGCGTAGAGCTTCCATTAAGCGGTTGGCGCGTTTCGTGACGTGGATTGCACTCGGCACGCGACGGTGTGCGGGATTGCGACTATTGGCCCGCGCCGTTTGCCAGCCAGTCACGAAAGAAGTCCATGAAGCGGCGCACCTTGCCCGGCGGTTGGCGCGTGGCCGGATACACCAGATGGATGCCGCCGCTGGGCAGCGACCAGTCGCGCAGTACCTGTTGCAATGCGCCCGCGTGAAGATCCGGTGTCGCCGCGAAATCGGTGAGCACCGAAATGCCCGCGCCACCGCGCAGCAGCCCGAGCACGCCCTCGGGGGAACTCGCGCGCAGGCCCGGCCGCATGCGCACCGTGACCTGCCGGCCACCGTGCTTTTCGAATCGCCAGGTCAACGGGCTGCGCAACAACGACAGCGCGATCCAGGCGTGCGAGGCCAATTGCTCCGGCCGCCGCGGTGCGCCCGCGCGTGCGAGGTAGTCGGGCGAGGCGAGCACGAGCTGCCGGAACTCGCCGAGTTTCGTCGCACGCAACGAGGAATCGCGCAGCCAGCCGAAGCGCACCGCGAGGTCGATGCGTTCGGCGACGAGATCGAGCACGTCGTGCGTGGCGATCAGGTCGACCTGTAGTTGCGGATGTTCGCGCTGGAAGGCCGCGAGTGCGGGACCCAGCACGTTGACCGCGTAGTCGGCCGGGGCGGTGATGCGCAGGGTGCCGCTGGGATCGGTGCTGGCCTGCCCGAACTGCGCGACCGCGGATTCCAGTTGCTGCAGCAGCGGCGCGGATTCATCGAAGAGCAACCGGCCCGCTTCGGTGAGCTCGACCCGGCGCGTGGTGCGGGTGAAGAGGGCGCCGCCCAGTTCGCTTTCGAGCCGGGCGATCTGCTGGCTGAGCACGGTCTTGTTGATGTCGAGCCGTTGCGCCGCGGCGGTGAAGCCGCCGGCTTCGGCGACCGCGAGGAAGGCGCTCAGTCGGTCCAGGGAAGGAGCGCGGCGCGGGCGTTGCGATGGTTTCGGCATGATCCGGATTGTCCATGGTTATTGGACAGATATTCCAGTTTATGGCTGTTTATCGCGACAGTCCCCGGTCCGATACTGCCGCGCCACCCCAACCGAGGAACCTCTCCCATGAAGACCCTGCTTATCGGCGCCAGCGGCTATGTCGGCAGCGCCCTGCTCAAGGAACTGCTCGACCGTGGCCACCAGGTATCGGCCGTCGTCCGCGATCCCTCGCGCCTGCCGCAGCATCCGGCCCTCGATGCCATCGACGCGGACGTGTACGACGCCGCTTCGATCGCCGCGGCAGCGAACGGTCACGAAGCGGTGATCAGCGCCTTCAGCCCCGGCCTGGCCGACCCCGGGCTGTATGCGCACCACGTCGCGGGCATCGGCGCGATCATCGCCGGCGTCGCGCGCTCCACCGCCGGTCGCCTGCTCGTGGTCGGTGGCGCCGGCACGCTGGAAGTGGCGCCGGGCGTGCAGCTGGTGGATACGCCCGAATTTCCCGAACAGTGGAAAGCGACCGCACTGGCCACGCGCGAAAGCCTGCGCCTGCTTGGCCAGACGCCGTCGTTGCGCTGGACTTTCCTCGCGCCCGCGGCGCATCTCGAGCCCGGCGAGCGCACCGCTCGTTACCGCATCGGTACCGGACAGTTCCTCGTCGACGCGCAAGGCCAGAGCCGGATCAGCGTCGCCGATTACGCCAAGGCCATGATCGACGAGCTGGAACAGCCGCAGCACGAACGCCAGCTGTTCAACGTCGCCTATTGATCGCCCGGAAACCCCAGGAGCATCACCATGTCCGCCATCAATGCCTTGCCCGTCGTACGCCACCGCCATGTCGATATCGATGGCGTGCGCGTTTTCTACCGCGAAGCCGGCCCGCAGGACGCGCCGACCCTGCTGCTGCTGCACGGCTTTCCGGCTTCGTCGCACCAGTTCCGGCGCCTGATGGATGCGCTGGGCACGCGCTATCGGCTGGTCGCGCCGGACTATCCCGGTTTCGGTCACAGCGACGCGCCGCGGCCCGCGTCGGAGGGCGGCACGTTCGACTACCGCTTCGACGAGCTGGCGGAGGTGATCGCGAAATTCTGCGACGCGCTGCAACTGCAGCGCTTCTTCCTCTACATGTTCGATTTCGGCGGGCCGGTGGGCATGCGCCTGGCCGAGCGTTTTCCGCAGCGCATCGCCGGGATCGTCGTGCAGAACGCCAATGCTTACGAGGAAGGCCTCAGTCCGATGGCCCGCGCCCTGGTCGCCCTGCAGCCGGGGGAGGCGGCGGAGCGCGAACTGGGCCAGCTGCTGACGCTGGAGATGACGCGCAACCAGTACCTCGGCGGTGCGGGGGACCCGGCGCATATCGCCCCGGACGGATGGACGCTGGACCAGCATTTCCTCGATCAGCCAGGGCGCAAGCAGATGCAGCGCGATCTCGCGCTCGACTACCGCAGCAACGTCGCGCGCTACCCGGTCTGGCAGGCGTGGTTGCGCGAGCATCGCCCGCCCGCTCTGGTGCTGTGGGGGCGCAACGACGCGTTCTTTCCCGAGCCGGGTGCGCACGCCTACCGGCGCGACCTGCCCGACGCCGAGGTGCATGTCCTCGACAGCGGCCATTTCGCGCTGGAAGAGGAAGCGCCGCGCATCGCGATGCTGATCGACGATTTCATTTCCCGGGTCGGGCAGCGCTGAGCAGTCGTGTTTGTCGACGCGGTCCTGGGCAATCGCGCTTGCTATGCTGGCGCGCCCCGCATGGAAGACACGCCATGGCTGCTCCGTTCGAATTGCGCCATATCGACCACGTCGTGCTGCGCGTGGTCGACGAGGCGGCGATGATCGCGTTCTATTGCGACGTGCTCGGCTGCACGGTGGAGCGGCGGCAGGAGACGATCGGACTGGTGCAGTTGCGGGCCGGCCGATCGCTGATCGATCTGGTGCGGGTGGACGGCAAGCTGGGTGCGATGGGAGGCGCGGCGCCCGGTGTGGAAGGCCGCAACATGGACCACCTGTGCCTGCGTGTGGATCCGTTCGACCGCGAGGCGATCGCGCAGCACCTGCAGGCGCATGGCGTGCGTATCGGCGACTTCGGATCGCGCTACGGCGCGGAGGGCGAGGGACCTTCGCAGTATCTGTTCGATCCGGAAGGCAATCTGGTCGAACTGAAGGGCCCGCCGACCCGCGACTAACTGAAACCACGACACAAATGAGGCCGCGTCGGCGGCGGTGGACACACAGTTGCGACAACCGGACATCTGTCCCCGAGAGCCTGCGCCAGACGCGCTGGACACGCAGTCGCGAAAACCGCGGCTCCAGCCTCAATCACAAGCAGTACAAAGCTACCGAACCCCATGACCACCCCCGCAGGCTCCACGCTCTCCTTCCGCCGTCTCGCCCTGCTGCTCGGTGGCCTGGCCATGTTCGGGCCGTTCTCGATCGACACGATCTTCCCGGCGTTTCCCGCCATCGGCGCGCAGCTCGACGCCGACAAGATCGAGATCCAGCAGACGATCAGCGCCTACCTCGTGGCCTATGCCGTGATGAGCCTGGTGCACGGCCCGCTGTCGGATGCGATCGGACGCAAGCGGGTGATCATCGGTGGGCTGGTGGTGTTCACGTTTGCCTCGATCGGCTGTGCGCTGTCGCAGGATCTGACCACGCTGCTGGCATTCCGCGCGCTGCAGGGTCTGTCCTCTGGCGTGGGCCTGATCGTGGGCCGTGCGGTCATCCGCGACGTGCTGCATGGCGAAGCCGCGCAACGCCTGATGAGCCAGGTGTCGATGATCTTCGGTATCGCGCCGGCGATCGCGCCGATCATCGGCGGGTGGATCCTGGGCTGGAGCGCATGGTCGGTGATCTTCTGGTTCCTCGCGCTGTTTTCGGTGGTGCTGCTGGCGGTGACCTGGTTCGGGTTGCCGGAAACGCACGCGCCGGAGGCACGCCTGCCGCTGCGTCTGGGCTCGCTGACGCGCGACTACGTGGCGATCTTCGCCAACCCGCGTTTCCAGCGGCTGGCGGCGGCCAGCGCGTTCAATTTCGCGGCGCTGTGGCTGTTCATATCGTCGGCGCCGGCGTTCGTGGTCGATCACCTCGGCCTGGGCGAAAGCGACTTCGGCTGGTTCTTCGTGCCCATGATCACGGGCATGGTGAGCGGCTCCTTCGTGTCGGGCCGCTTCGCCGGCAGGATCAGCGGCGAGAAGCTGGTGCGCATCGGCTTCATCGCCAGTGCCGTGGCGATGCTGCTCAACTTCGCCTATACGCTGCTGATCGAACACCCGACGGTGCCGTGGGCGGTGATCCCGATTTCGCTCAATGCCTTCGGCATCGCGCTGGTATTTCCGATCGTGACGCTTGCCATCCTCGACATGTATCCGCGCCAGCGCGGCTCGGCATCGTCGTTGCAGGCCTTCACCAGCCTCGTCCTCAATGCATTGATCGCCGGCGTGCTGTCGCCGCTGATCAGCGCGCACGTGCCGTGGATGGTCGGCGTGTCCTCGTTGTTCCTGCTGCTCGCGTTCGGATTCTGGACCTGGGAGCGGCGCGTCTCGCGTCCGCTGCAGCCGCCGACGTGCGAGACCGAAACGGTGCCGGGCGAGACGCTGTAGGGTGGGCCCAGGCCCACCGTGCGGAATGACGGTCGCGTGAATACATCGGTGGGCCAGGGCCCACCCTACGCGTTGCGATAGGTCTCGCGCAGCAGTTCGTGGAAGTGGTGCACGGCGTTCTCGCGCAGCGGGTTGAGGCGCCCCGGCACGTACGAACCCGAGGCCATGCCGCGCTGCACGTCTTCGCAGATGCCCAGGTCCTCGAACTGGACCTCGTCGCTGAAAGACAGATCGGACAGGCGTCGCGCGGCGGCTTCTTCCGACTCGTCCAGGGTGAAGTAGAAGTCGAACTCGACGCGGCAGTGGCCGACGCCCTTGGGAATCACGCGATTGGTCTGCAGACGGCCGGGCAGGATGTTGAGCATCGTGTTCGGCCACAGCCAGTAGTAGAGCGCCTCGCTGTCGTCGCCGCCGGTGCCGTACGGGCTGGGCGTGCCGGTGCTGACCAGCGGACTGAACTGCAGCGAGTACCAGCGCGCGGTCTCGGTGACGTAGTTGCGATAGTCGAGCAGCTTGTTGAGGCCCGGGTGCACGTGCGGGACGTGGTAGCCCTCGAGGTAGTTGTCGATGTAGACCTTCCAGTTGCAGGCGACGTCGTAACCGACGCGCTTGTGGTAGCCGTAGCGTTCCAGGTGCGCATCCGGGCCGATGCGCGCGTCGATGCCGGCGACGAAATCATCGAATGCGGGCGCCTTCGCTTCGTCGACGGCGGCGAACACCAGGCCCTGCCATACGCGCACGGCGAGTTGCGGCAACTTGATCTGCGCCACGTCGAAGTCGGGCGCAGTCCCCATCTCCGGCGCCGAACGCAGCGTGCCTTCCAGCGTGTAGGTCCAGCCGTGGTAGCGGCAGCGCAGCGAGCGCGCGGCCAGGCCGTCGCATTGCGCGATCGGACCGGCGCGGTGACGGCACACGTTGTGGAAGGCACGGATCTCGCCGTCGGCGCCGCGCACCGCGAGTACCGGCAGGCCGCCGAAATCGCCGACCACGTGGTCGCCCGCGTTCTGCAGCTGGCACACGTGCGCCAGCAGCTGCCAGCCGCGATCGAAGATCAGCTGCCGGTCGACGGCCACCATCGCCGGATCGGCATAGAAGCGCGCCGGCAGCGCGGTGGCGTGGGCGAGCGGTTGCGGGGCGAGGTCGTGGGCGGTGTCGGGTCTGTTCATGCGGCGAGTATCGCGTTCCTTCCGCGCCTGCCGCCAGCGGCCGCAACTGGTTCCCGGAAAGCGCCCGGATCTGGTTCCCGACGCCACGTGCGCACAGCGCACTGTGTGTTCACCGCAAAGGGCGGATAGCGCATCGGGCCATCCCCGCAACACAGTGGACCGGAGCAACGCCTTGGCCCGGCCGCCGTCCACCCTCAGACCACACGGAAATCCCATCGGAGCGAACGATGATCGACCTGTACTACTGGGGCACGCCCAACGGCCTCAAGCTCAAGCTGTTCATGGAGGAAAGCGGTCTGCCGCACCGGATCGTTCCGGTCGATATCGGCAAGGGCGAGCAGTTCGCGCCCGCGTACCTGCGCATTTCGCCGAACAACAAGATCCCGGCGCTGGTCGACCATGATCCCGCGGGCGGAGGCGCGCCGGTTTCGCTGTTCGAATCCGGCGCGATGCTGCTGTATCTCGCCGAGAAGACCGGGCGGTTCATTCCGTCGGACCTGCATGGTCGCGCCGAGGTCCTGCAGTGGCTGTTCTGGCAGGTGGGCGGCCTGGGACCCATGGCCGGGCAGAACGGACACTTCGCGGTGTATGCGCCGGAGAAGGTGCCGTATGCGATCGAGCGCTACGTGAAGGAAACCAATCGCCTGTACGGCGTGCTCGACAAGCGCCTGGCCGATCGCGAATTCGTTGCGGGCGACGAATATTCGATCGCGGACATGGCGATCTATCCCTGGATCGTGCCTTACGTGCCGCACGGGCAGGACCTGGACGATTTCCCGAATCTCAGGCGCTGGTTCGAAGCGATCAAGGCGCGGCCGGCGACGGTGCGGGCGTATGAAGGCGTGGCGCCGCCGTATCAGGGGCGGAGCAATATTTCCGAGGAAGAGCGCCGCATCCTGTTCGGACAGACGGCGGCGGCGGTGCGGTAAGGCGTCGTGCGGCTTCGATGGTTCGTGTCCGTTACTTTCGACGGTAGCGCCTCCATCCGACACGCCGCCTCAGCACCTCTTCTCCCCGCTGCGGGGAGAAGATGCCCGCAGGGCAGATGAGGGGAGGCGAGCGCAGCGAGCTGTTTTTGATTTTTCTTCAAGCAGCAGCCAAAAGCCGCTCGCTGCGAACTACGTAGCTTTCACTCCTCTTCTCCCTGCTTGCGGGGAGAAGATGGCGCGCAGCGCCGGATGAGGGGGCGAGCGCAGCGAGCTGCTTTTGATTTTTCTTCAGGCAAGAGCAACAGCCAAAGCAGCTCGCTGCGCTCGCTCCGCCTCACCCGCCCTTCCCTCAGCCACTGCCGCCGCTTCGACCCTCTCCCCGCAAGCGGCGAGAGGGGAAATGCTCTGGGCATCCTACGTCGCTTTCACTCCTCTTCTCCCCGCTTGCGGGGAGAAGGTGGCGCGCAGCGCCGGATGAGGGGGCGAGCGCAGCGAGCTGCTTTTGATTTTTCTTCAAGCAAGAGCAACAGCCAAAGCAGCTCGCTGCGCTCGTTCCCCCTCACCCGCCCTTCCCGCAGCGGCTGACGCCGCTTCGACCCTCTCCCCGCAAGCGGGGAGAGGGGAAATGCTCTGGCATCACGGAGTTGGAAAATGCTCTCCGCATTGCGGCGGAGAGAGCATGGGTATTGCCGCCCCAGCGGCGAGCCAAAAAACAAGAAAGCCGGCATTGCCGGCTTTCTTGTAACGGAACAAGGCAACGAATCAACCCGCCGCCTTCTTCTCCTCACCCGGTGCCGCCTTCGCCGCAGCCGCATTCCAGCCGCAGGTCTTGCCTTCGTTCTGTTCCTTCAGCCAGGCCTGCAGCGGCGAGAAGTATTCCAGGATCGCGGACGCATCCATCTTCTCGCTCCCGGTCAGTTCCTTCAGCGTCTGCTGCCAGGTCTGGCTGGCGCCCTTGCTCAGCATCGCCTGGTACTTCGCGCCGGCGGCCTTGTTGCCGTAGAAGCTGCATTCGTGCAGCGGGCCCTTGTAGCCGGAGGCGTCGCACAGCGCCTTGTAGAACTGGAACTGCAGCACGTGCGAGAGGAAGTAGCGCGTGTACGGCGTGTTGCCCGGCACGTGGTACTTCGCGCCCGGATCGAAGAAGTCCTCGCCGCGCGCCGTCACCGGGGCCACGCCCTGGTACTTGGCCTTCAGGTCCCACCAGGCCTGGTTGTAGTGGTCCGGCTTGATCGAGCCGTCGAACACGCCCCAGCGCCAGCGGTCGATCATCAGGCCGAACGGCAGGAACGACACCTTCGCCAGTGCCATGCGCATCTGCGCGTTGATCAGGCCCTCGTTGCTCGGCGTCTGCGCGCCGACCAGGCCGATCGACTGCAGGTAGGCCGGCGTCATCGACAGCACGATGGTGTCGCCGATGGCTTCGTGGAAGCCGTCGTGCGCGCCCTGCTGGAAGATCGGCGGCAGGTCGTTGTAGGCCATGTAGTAATAGACGTGGCCGAGCTCGTGGTAGATCGTCGTGAAATCTTCCTCGTTCGGCTTGATGCACATCTTCGTGCGCACGTCGCCCTGCATGTCGATGTCCCACGCGCTGGCGTGGCAGACGACGTCGCGGTCGCGCGGCTTGATGAACTGGGTCTTGGTCCAGTAGCTCTCCGGCAGCTTGGGCATGCCCAGCGACGTGTAGAAGTCCTGCGCGCGTTCGGTCATCTCCCTGGCTTCGGCCAGGTCGGCGTCGCGGGCGATGTCGGCACGCTCGTCGTAGGTGGGCTCGTGGTCGAGCGCGCGCAGCAGCGCGGCTTCCTTGGCGTCGCGGGCCTGCTTGAGCGTGCCGCTGATGTCGAGGCTGCCGGCCTGCGCATCGCTGTACGGCCGCAGGATGGGCCACAGGTTGCCCCAGTCCTGCTGCCACATGTTGCCCAGCAGGTGCGCGGGCAGCATGCCGCCCTCGACATGGCCCTTGTCGCCGTACTTCTTCTCCAGCTGCGTGCGGGTGTAGCAGTGCAGCTGTTCGTACAGCGGCTTGACCTGCAGCCACAGGCGATCGGTTTCGGCGGCGATTTCCGCCGGCGTCATGTCGTAGCCCGAACGCCACAGCTCGCCGGTATCGGCGAAGCCCATGTCCTTCGCGCCGGTGTTCACCAGTTCGACGAAGCGCGTGTAGTCCTTGCGCATCGGCTGCGAGATCGTGTGCCAGCCCTGCCAGGCGTCGAGCTGCTCGTCGTAGGTGGCGGCGGGATCGCGCAGCGCGTCCTCGAGTTCGCCGAGCTGGCGGCACTTGCGTGCGCTGCCTTCGCCCTTGCAGTACTCGCCCGAACCGTACATGCCTTCCATGCGGGTGGCGATGCCGGTGAGTTCTTCCAGCTTCTTCGCATCCTTCGGCGGCGGCATCGCCACCGACAGCTTCAGCAGCTTGATCGCGCGCGCGGTCTCGGGCGACATCTTCTGGCCCTCGAACTTGCGCGACTCGTCGATCCACTTGTTGAGCTGCGACAGGAAGCGCTCGTTCGCCTTCGCCGTGAGCATCTCGGTGTCGCCGTTGATGTACGTCGACGACGTCCACTGAGCGGCGTTGAGCTCCGGATAGATCTTGCGCATTTCCTCGTTGACGCGCGCGACGAACTGGTCGGCGGTCTCGCCCTCCGGCGCCTTCGCCGCATCCGCGGGGGCCTGTTCCTTCTTGCAGGCCGACAAGGTAAGGCCCGCGGCTACGGCGAGCGCGAGCAGGGCATGACGGTGGTTCACGGCGAATCCTCTGCGGGCGCCCGGGTGGGCGCGGAGAACCGCGAGGCTAGTAGGGGCGGGCAGGGGGCTGCAAGTGATGCCGGTCGCGACCCCGCGATCGGCAAGGTCTCACGCCCGCGAGGCGGGTCAGGCGGCGATGCGGACCAGGCGGCCGTGCGGCGCGTCGATCAACCCGTGTGCGGACAGCCACTGCCAGGCGGCCTCGGCATCGTGTTCGAAGTAGGCGCGGGCCGAACCCAGGCGAAAGGTGTAGCCCCACTCGTCCATGTCGGCGAGCACGCGATCGCGACCCACGCCGGGCAGTTCGTCGCCCAGCAACGCCTGCAGCACGCACACGGCGTCTTCTTCCTCGACCGAATCGGTGGCGTCGGTGTGCACCTGCGCGCGACGGTCGGGCGGCAGCACGATCAGGTGTGCGGCCTCGTGCAGTAGCGAATGCACGGGCGTGTCCTGCCGCGCGTAAACCGTGGATCCGATCAGGCCGGCTTCGCATTCGCCCCAGTAGCTGCCGGGGATGGCTTCGCCATCGGCTACAGGCTGGAACTGCAGGCCGTAGCGGGCGAGCAGGGAAACGACGTCGGGGATGGAGATGTCGGCGAGGGTGAGCATGGTGGCGGCGCGTCGTGCCGGCTTGTCCGTCGTCCCGGCTTTTGCTCGTCATCCCGGCGAAAGCCGGGATCCATTTTGCTGTTGTCGTTGCTTTGTGGTTCGACAACAACGGCAAGAGCAAAGGTCAAAATGGATCCCGGCTTGCGCCGGGATGACGAACGGGATACGGCTCGCGCCGGGATGACGGCGGGAATCGGATTGCGGCAGGCCGACAACAGGAATCGGTTTGCACCGGGATGACGACGGCAATCGGCGTGCGCCGCAAGTACGGCATAAAACGCTTCGTCAGGACGACGCAGGCGAATCACGCCTGCGCCGGCTGCTCCGGCAGTGCCACGGAAATATCCAGCACCTTGTTGTCGCCTTCGCCGATCAGGTCGACCTTCACCGCTTCGTCGTCGACCTTGACGTACTTGCGGATCACTTCCAGCAGTTCGCGCTGCAGCATCGGCAGGTAATCCGGGCTGCTGCCGCGGCCGCTGCGTTCGTGGGCGACGATGATGCGGAGCCGGTCTTTCGCAATCGAGGCGGTGGGCTTCTTCGCGATCAGGAAATCGAACAAACCCATCTCAACCTCCGAAGATCTTGCTGAAGAATCCCTTCTTTTCCACCTGGGTGAAACGCATCGGGCGATCCTCGCCGAGCAGTCGGGAAACCGCGTCGTCGTAGGCCTGCGCGGCGTCGGATTCGGCTTCGAGGATGACGGGCTCGCCCTTGTTCGAGGCATTGAGCACGTCGCCGGATTCGGGAATGACGCCGATGGTCTTGAGGCCGAGGATCTCCTCCACGTCGCCGACGCTCAGCATCTCGCCGGTTTCCACGCGCTTGGGGCTGTAGCGGGTCAGCAGCAGATGCTCCTTGACGCGCTCGCCGTTCTCGGCGCGGCGCGTCTTGGACGACAGCAGGCCCAGGATGCGGTCGGAGTCGCGCACCGAGGAGACTTCCGGATTGACCACGACCACCGCCTGGTCGGCGAAGTACATGGCCAGGAACGCGCCCTTCTCGATGCCGGCGGGCGAGTCGCACACGATGTAGTCGAAGCCGTCGTCGGACAGGTCCTTGAGCACCTTCTCCACGCCTTCCTTGGTCAGCGCGTCCTTGTCGCGGGTCTGCGAGGCGGCGAGCACGAAGAGGTTGTCGAAGCGCTTGTCCTTGATCAGTGCCTGCTTGAGCGAGGCTTCGCCGCTGATGACGTTGACGAAGTCGTACACCACGCGACGTTCGCAACCCATGATCAGGTCGAGATTGCGCAGGCCGACGTCGAAGTCGATGACGGCGACCTTGTGGCCGCGGCGGGCGAGTCCGCAGGCGACGCTGGCGCTGGTGGTGGTCTTGCCCACGCCGCCCTTGCCCGAGGTGACTACGATGATTTCTGCCAAGTTGTCTCTCCCAGTCCTGTTCTCGACGGCGGGCTCGTCGCTGGATCCGCCGTTCTTCTTGTAATGGCGGGCATGGCCCGCGTCTTGTCGTAGCACTATTTACAGCAAAAACGCCGGGCAAGCCCGGCGTCCGGCGGATCGTCGATCAGTCGAGCGCGGCGATCTTCAATTCCTCGCCTTCCAGCCAGATCTGCACGGCCTTGCCGCGCAGTTCCCTGGGGATGTCTTCCAGCACCTTGTAGTGGCCGGCGATGGCGACGAGTTCGGCGTGGAATTCGCGGCAGAAGATGCGTGCCTGGCTCCAGCCCTGCGCGCCGGCGAGGGCGCGACCGCGCAGGGGGCCGTAGATGTGGATCGAGCCGTCGGCCATCACTTCGGCACCGGCGCCGATGTTCGCCAGCACGCTCAGATCGCGGTTGGCGGCGTAAACCTGCTGGCCCGAGCGCACTGGCGTGGAATGGATCAGCCCGGGGGCCGTCGGCGCCTGCTGCGCGGGCGCGGGGTCGGGTTTGGCCGCTTCCGCCCGGGCGCGTGCCGGCGGGGGCGGGGCGGGCGTCGGTTCGGTTTCGCCGTCGCGTTCGTACGAGGCGCGGAATTTCGCCAGCAACGGCAGGCCCAGCTGCTCGGACAGGCGCTCGATTTCGCTGGTGCCGTAGGCGAGCGCCACCGGCAGCACGCCGGCCTCGCGCAGGCCGTCGATGAGCTGGCGTGCGGTGTCGACGTCGGGCGTCCGGGTCAGGCCGCCGAAGTCGATCACCACCGCCGCGCGCGCGAACAGCTTGGGCGCGCGCTGCACGCGGCCGCGCATTTCCTCGACCAGACGCGGAACGTCCAGGGCGCGGATGCGCAGATTGGCGATGCCCACCTGGCCGATCTTGAGATCGCCGGCCAGCTCGTAGTCGACCGCCACGCTCACGGGCAGGTTCCCGTCGCGCGCGGCGCCACCTGCGCCGCGGAAGTGCGCGGGCGGCTCAGCCACGGCACGTTGGGCAATGCGTCGCCGTAGGTCTCGTGCACCCAGGCGTAGCTGCACAACGGCTTCATGAGCATCGCGGCGCGCACGCCGGTTTCCTGCATCACGTGCTGGCCGACCTCGCGGAAGCCGAAGCTGCCATGGAACAGCAGCACCGGGTCGTTGGTGCCGTCGAGGAAGACCTCGCAGGCCATGTGCGGATAGCGCAGTTCGGCATAGCTCTGCGCGTCGGCATAGAACGCGCGGCCCACGCCACCGCCGCGTCGGCGGCTCGCCACCACGATGCGGTCGATGTAGAAGAAATCCGGGTAGCGCTCGCGGAACCAGCGGAAGTTGCTGCTGTCGTGCCGCGAGCCCGAACCCATGCCGATCAGGAAACCCGCCAGCGTCCCGTCGCGCTCGGCGACGCGGAAGTACTCGGCGTGATCGAAGAAGTAGCGCAGTCGGGTCGCGTCCAGCGGCAGGATGGCGGGTCCGGCGGCGTTGTTGAGAGCGAGGACGGAATCCAGCTCGTGCTCACGCACGTCGCGGACAACGATCGACATTTCGTCGTGACTCCATGGTTCTGGCCATCGGCGGCCCTGGTGCCGATGGCCCGGCGATTATCGCACGGCCGACAGGGGCAGCGAAGCCGCATGCTTCTGCCTGTGCCAACGCAGTTCCCTGAAGTTGGCGGCCGATCCGGCCCCCTTGCATGACTTTCGGACGGCTCCCCTACAGGGGCGAATGGTTAGCATGGGTTCATGCTTTCCCGACTCAACCACTCGCGGCTGCTCCGTTACGCCGGTCTGTTCACCTGGGGCGCGGTGGGACTGTGGCTGTTGAACGTGTGGCTCGACCCGGCCTTCGTTCCACCCGAGCCGGGCGAGGTGCTGAGCCTGCGCATCCTGCGCTGGCTGGCGGTGTACCTGGTGTTCGGCGTGGTGTTCTGGTGGATCACGCGTTCGCTCGGCCAGCGCCGCCCCGGATTTGCCGATCACGCGCTGCTGCTGGTCCTGACCGCGTGTGCGATCGGCGTGAGTTATTTCTCCGGCACGGGGCTGGGCAGCATCCTGCTGATGGTGCTGGCCGGTCTGCTGCCCTGGCTGCTGCGGTTGCCGGTGGGCGTGGCCTGGCTGATCGCCAGCAATCTCGCGACGGTCCCGGTGTTCGTCAATGCGCTCGACTTCCCGCCCATGATCGGGGTGCTGCAGTCGCTGCTGTATCTGGGGTTCTCGAGTTTCGTCTTCGTCACCGCGCTCGTCGCGCGGCAGCAGGCCGAGGCGCGCGAGGAGCAGCGTCGCCTCAACGCCGAACTGCGCGCCACCCGCGCGTTGCTGGGCGAGAGCGTGCGCGTCAACGAACGCACCCGCATCTCGCGCGAACTGCACGACCTGCTTGGTCACCACCTGACCGCGCTGAGCCTCAACCTCGAAGTCGCCGGCCACCTCGCGCCCGAAGGCCGCGCCCGCGAGCACGTGCAGCAGGCGCACACCCTCGCCAAGCTGCTGCTCACCGACGTGCGCGAAGCCGTCAGCCAGCTGCGCGAGGGCGGCGCGATCGACCTCGCCGCCGCGCTGCAACCGCTGTCGGAAAACGTGCCTTCGCTCGACATCCACATGGACATCGAGACACCGCTGACCCTGGACGATCCCGAACGCGCCCACGTGCTGCTGCGCTGCACGCAGGAAATCATCACCAATACGGTGCGGCACGCCAACGCGCACAACCTGTGGATTCATGCGCGGCGCGAGGGTGGCAACATCGTCGTGGATGCGCGCGACGACGGTCGCGGCGCCGATGCACTGGTGGCGGGCAATGGCCTGCGCGGCATGCGCGAGCGCCTGCTCCAGCACGGCGGCGACCTGCGTATCGAAACCCAATCCCGGCCTCACCCCGAGGCGGGATTCCGCCTGCGGCTGACGCTGCCGGCCTCGGCCACGTTGGCCGCAAGCGAAGGAGCGATTGCATGAGTGAAAAGAGCATCCGTGTGCTGCTGGTGGACGACCAGACCCTGGTGCGCCAGGGCGTGCGTTCACTGCTGGCCCTGGCCGAAGGCATCGACGTGGTCGCCGAAGCCAGCGACGGCAAGCAGGCGGTGGAGATGATTCCGCAGGTCCGGCCCGATGTAGTGCTGATGGACATGCGCATGCCGGTGATGTCGGGCCTGGAAGCGCTGCAGGCGCTGGCACGCACGAATTCGCTGCCGCCCACCATCATCCTGACCACCTTCGACGACGACCAGCTGGTACTGGCCGGCCTGAAGGCGGGCGCGAAGGGCTACCTGCTCAAGGACGTCTCGCTGGAACAGCTGGTCGGCGCGATCCAGACCGTGGCCGAGGGTGGTTCGCTGGTCCAGCCGGCGATGACCCAGCGCCTGCTGTCGGGCCTGGAGCACATGCGCAACGACTTCGTCAGCCTGGATCGTCCCGATCCACTGACCGAGCGCGAGACCGAGATCCTGCGGCTGATGGCAGGCGGCTTCTCCAACAAGGAAATCGCCAACTCCCTGGGCGTCGCCGAGGGCACGATCAAGAACCACGTTTCGAACATCCTGAGCAAGCTGGGCGTGCGCGACCGCACGCGCGCGGTGCTCAAGGCCTTCGAGTTGCAGCTGGTCTGACGGCTGCGGCACCCGCGCGGCGAGGTGGCGTCGCGCGTCGCGCCCACGGGGAACGGGTCTTGGGGCCGGTGTCTGGAGGGGTGTTCGCTGCCTCCGTTCGCACTCCCCTCGGCCAGACAAACCCCGCGGACCGGGGCACCTTTGCCGATCCCGTGGGTGACCGCCACGCCGGGCCTTGATCGACTTTGCGTTTTCGTGGCGCCGTACGGCTCCGGACGTGCCGCAACGGCCCTTCTGCCCGCGCCAAGCTGCCTTGCGGCCGCTGGCTGGGGTACGATTGCCGACTTGCGCCCCGGCCGATTGCCGAGACCGGGCCCTGGAGAACCCTGAATGACCCGTCTGCTCGAGATCCTGATTTCCCTGGCGATCGTCGCCGTGCTGTTCACCGTCGTCGGCTTCATCCTGCCGTCGAGTCGTCATCTGGAAAACTCGGTTGAGACCAACCGCAAGATGCCGATCGTGTTCGATACCTTGAACAGCGTGCGTCGCTTCAAGGACTGGAACCCGGCCGTCGCCGGCGATCCGAAGATCAAGATCACCCTCTCCGGTCCGGAGTCGGGCGTCGGCGCCAGGGTCAGCTGGGATTCCGAAGAAAAGGCACTCGGTCAGGGCAGCTGGACGATCAGCAAGAGCGAGCCGGGCAAGCTGGTCGCGTATGACATCGAAGACATCGACCGCGGCCACAACAAGCGTTCGGAATTCACCTTCACCCCGACCGGCAAGGGCGGTCGCAACCTCCAGATCACGCAGACCTACGACGTCGACTACGGCATGAACTTGCTGGGTCGCTACTCGGGCCTGTACGTCACCAGCAACGTCGGCGAGAAGATGAAGCTCGGCCTGGCCAGCCTCAGCAACATGCTGGCGACGATCCCGAACCTCGACTACACCGTGCTGGGCAAGGACGATCCGGCCATGGCGCCGAAGCTGGTCGACCGTCCGGGCGAGAACCTGCTGGTGCTCAGCGCTGCGGTTCCGCTGAACCAGGTGACGATCCAGAACCAGATGAAGACCAACATCGAGTGGATCAAGAAGAACATCGCCGCCAACGGCCTCGAGCCCGTCGGCCCGGTGCGCATCATCACCAACGAATACGGCAGCCAGATCTACTCGTTCGACGTCGCCCAGCAGGTCCGCAAGGCCGACGCCGACCCGACCGTCAAGCTGGAAGGCCTGAAGCTCGCCAACAGCGTCGAACTGCTCTACAACCCGCCGAGCAGGACCGCGCAGGTCGCGTTCAAGGGCCACATGTCCAACCTGCAGAACGTGCGCGACGCCCTGCGCGCCTGGGCCATGACCCGCGGCTACGAAACGACCGAGCGTCCGTACGAAATCTGGAAGAACGGCATCGATGCCGGTTTCGCGCCGGGCCAGGAAGGCGAGTACGACGTGGTGTGGGCGGTCAAGTAAGCGACGCCGGCTGCCGAACGCAGCGACACCTGCAAACGCCGCGCATTGCGCGGCGTTTTGCTTTTCGGGGGAGGGCTGGCGCCTGTCGTGGCGGCGGGACTACAAAGCCCGCCCGCGGCGTTCTATCGTGCGCCCCATGTATACCCCCGACCAACTGGCCCGACGCCTACGCGTGCTGGCCGCCTCCGGCGCCGCGCTCGCGGCGATATCCGTCGCGCTGGCGGCGTACGCGGCGCATGCCGTCGCCGGCCCTGCGCAGACGTCGCTGTACACCGCGGCGATCTTCGCCTTCGGCCACGGGGTCGCCCTCGCGGCGCTCGCACCGCCCGCGCGGCTGCGCATCCAGTTCTTCACCCTGTCCGGCCTGCTGCTGGGCACGCTGCTGTTTTCCGGCGGCATCGTGGTGCGCTACCTGCTCGATCGGTCCCTCGGGCTGGCGCCGTTCGGCGGCGGCCTGCTGATCGTGTCCTGGCTGCTCTACGCCGTCGCATCCCTGAGGCGCTGACGATGCCGCGACACAGCCGCGGCTTCGATACGCAGGCCGCCTTCGATCACCTCTCGCGGCGCGACCGCAAACTCGGCGCCTGGATGAAGAAGCTGGGCCCGATCGAGCGCGATCCGCGCTGGCGCAAGCCGTTCGATCCGGTCGATGCGCTCGCGCGCGCGATCCTCTACCAGCAGCTCAGTGGCAAGGCCGCGGCCACGATCGTCGGGCGCGTGGAGACCGCGATCGGCAGCAACCGCTTCCACTGCGACACGCTGGCGAAGATCGACGATGCTGGCCTGCGCGCCTGCGGCGTCTCCGGCAACAAGACGCTCGCCCTGCGCGATCTCGCCGCGCGCGAGGCCCGCGGCGAGATCCCCGACCTGCGCCGCATGAGCACGATGGACAACGACGCGATCATCGCGTCGCTAACCCACATCCGCGGCATCGGTCGCTGGACGGTGGAGATGATGCTGATGTTCCGCCTCGGCCGTCCCGACGTGTTGCCGGTCGACGACCTGGGTGTGCGCAAGGGTGCGCAGCTGGTCGACAAGCTCGACGAGATGCTCAAGCCGAAGGAGCTGCTGGAACGCGGCGAGCGCTGGGGGCCGTACCGGACCTACGCGAGCCTGTATCTGTGGCGGATCGCGGATACGGGCGTGAAGGCGAAGGAGCCGACGAAGCGGTCGCAGGAGTAGGGGGTGGCGGCTCGCTTGGGGGCTTCCCCGGGTGCGCTGCGCTTACCCGGGGCTACTTTGTCTTGCTTCGTTCGACGCAGTGGTTGCCACTCTGGCGCTAAGACACTGGCTCCGGATCGTCCTGGCATCCATGGCCAGCGCAGCAAGTAGCCCGGGTAAGCGCAGCCCACCCGGGGCATCCGCGTACGACTTAGCGAACCGCGCGGCAGCCGATGCCGATAGGGCATCGGCTCTGCTTCTTTCGACAAAGTGGTTGCCATCCTTGGCGGTACGACATCGGCTTCGGATCGTCCCGCCTGGCCATCCATGGCCGGGCGCAGGGCACCGTAGCCGATGCCGATAGGGCTCTGCTTCGTTAGAAGAAGCGGTTGCCATCCCTGGCGCGACGATATCGGCTTCGGATCGTCCGGCCTGGCCATCCATGGCCACGCGCTTGGCGCGGTAGCCGATGCCGATAGGGCATCGGCTCTGCTTCTTTCGACGAAGTGGTTGCCATCCTTGGCGGTACGACATCGGCTTCGGATCGTCCGGCCCGGCCATCCATGGCCGGGCGCAGGGCACGGCAGCAGATGCCGATAGGGCTCTGCTTCGTTAGAAGAAGCGGTTGCCATCCCTGGCGCGACGATATCGGCTTCGGATCGTCCGGCCTGGCCATCCATGGCCACGCGCTTGACGCGGCAGCCGATGCCGATAGGACATCGGCTCGGTTTCGTTCGACGAAGTGGTTGCCATCCCTGGCGCGACGATATCGGCTTCGGATCGTCCGGCCCGGCCATCCATGGCCGGGCGCAGGGCACGGCAGCAGATGCCGATGGGGCTCTGCTTCGTTAGAAGAAGCGGTTGCCATCCCTGGCGCGACGATATCGGCTTCGGATCGTCCGGCCTGGCCATCCATGGCCACGCGCTTGGCGCGGCAGCCGATGCCGATAGGGCATCGGCTAAGCGCCGCGCCAAGCCCAATGCCACGGTTCGTAGACGATGCCGTGCGGGTTGTCGCGCGGATAGCTCATCGCGAAGTCGTACGCCGGGGCGTTGTCGCGCAGCCACGCGAAGGCCGCGGTGTTCTCGAACGATTCTTCCGCCGGCGGTTCGCCGGGTGCGCCGATGTCCAGCGCGCGGCCGGAATGGTGCTCGCTGTAGCCCGGTGCGGCGTTGACGGTGAGGATCTCTTCCACCGTGAGTCCGCGCGCGCGCTTCCGTTCGAAGATCCCCAGCTGGTAGTCGTGGCTGCGGTAACCGGAGATCGCTTCCAGTACCACGTCGTCGAGCAGCGCCGCCGCGTGCATCGAACGCCAGGCGCGCGCGGCGCCGGGCACCAGCCACAGCGGCCGGCGATAGCGGTCGAAGCCGGCGAGGGTGAGCATCGTCGGCTCGGCCACCAGCGGCAGGCCGGTGCGCTGCGCGTAGGTTTCGTCCAGGCCGAGCGCGTGCAGGCGTTCCTGCAGGCGGTCGAGCGGCAGCTCGCCGATCGCGTCGATGCCGGCACGCTGCGGTTCGCGGAGGCGTTCCAGCACGAACAGTGCGGTTTCGATGCCGTCCTCGCGCCGCAGCCGCGGCACCAGCGCGAGCAGGCCTTCGGGCAGGTCGGCGGCGAGGTACTGGCCGTCGCGCTTGCGTCGCAGTACGTGCCGGGCACGCGATAGTGCGCGCGCATCGTGGTTGCTGCGCGCACGCAGCAAACCGCCGGGCCAGATCTCGATGTCGGGGGTGTTGACCAGCAGGTGCGAGGCAGGGCGCATGCGCGCAGGGTAGCGATCGGCGTGCAGCGGCGCCATGCCGGGTGCCGCATTCAGCGATCGGCGATGCGTCGAACCGCGCTGGCGCCGCGATGCGCCACTAGCGCCGCGATTCGCGCCAGGTCATTGCCGCCAGCGTGCCCGCGACGAGCGCGGCGACGCCGCTGGCCCACACCGGAACGACGTGGCCGTCGACCGTGATCTCCCAGCCCGCCGCGAAACGGACGAGCTGCAGCACGGCGATCACGCCGAGCAATACGCACGCGGTAGCAGTGAACGGTTTCATCGCACGCTCCTTGCGCGCCGACGGGGCGCGCCTCAGGTTCTGTTGCGGCTCCGGGCCTGCAGTGCATCGAGCAGGGCCTGCGGTCTGGCCAGGCCCAGCAGCAGGCGTCGCCCGGAAGTTTTTTCGTCGAGCACCAGCACGCGCGCCGTCGTCGTCATCAGCACGAAGGCGCGGCTGCGGTCGCGCAGGCGGAAGTGGCCCATGCTCAGGCCCGGCATGCGCGTGCCGAACACCTTGATCCACGGCCTCCATTCGCGACGTTCGCGCAGATCGACCACCCGCGCACTCGCCAGGTCCAGATCGGCGATCGCGATGCGATGTCGGTTCAAGCCGGCCACCACCACCAGCGTGTCGTCGACGATGCTGACGCGACGCCGACGCACCAGCACGGCAACCAGGGCGAGCACGGCGAACGCCACCGGCAGCATCGGCCAGACGCGGGGCTCGCGCGGCAGGAGCACGAGCGCGCCGATGAGCACGCCCACCGCGGCGAGGCCGGGCAACAGCCACACCAGGCGCGCGTCGACGGGAGCCACCGCGAATTCGGCGGGGCCGTGGTCAGTGGAGGAAGTCGTGCGCATGGCCGGCACTCAGCGCGACAGGACCCAGCGCGCCACGTCGCCGATCAGTCCGGTGTCGACGTGCCCGGGCGTCTGGTATTCGGCGAGGGAACCGGGGCCTTCGCCGGCGATCGCCAAGTGGTTCAACGCGGGATAGCGGCGGAACGTGGCGCGCTCATCCCTGCCGAACGCGTCCTGCCAGCGCTGCCAGTCGGCATCGACCACCTGGATGTCGCGTCCGCCCTGCAGGAACAGCATCGGCTGATGCAGCGGCTTCGCTTCGGCGACCGCATCCACGCTGTCGAGATCGCGCCAGTACGCGGCCGGCAGTCCCATCGGCGTGTCCTGTGGCGGCACGTCCTCGCCGGCGCGGATGCGCGCGGCCTGCTGCACGAGCGTGTCGATGAACGCGGATTCTTCGGGCGAGACGCTGCCGTCCATCGCCGCGAGGCGGCGGTTCTGTTCGACCAGGATGTCGAGCAGCGGTCGCGACGGCGCGGCCAGCAGGATGAGGCCCGCGGCCTGCGCGCGCGCGGCGATGCGCGGCGCCATCATCGCGCCCTGGCTGTGGCCGAGCACGTAGATGCGCTTACCGTCGATCTCACGGATCGTGCGCAGCAGTGCGACCGCGGCCACCGCATCCTGCGTGGTCTCGCTGTCGATGGTCAGCGGCGTGGCGGTGTAGTCGCCTGGACGCGCGCGCGTGCGCTTCTCGTAGCGCAGCACGGCGATGCCCTGAGCGGCCAGCCCGCGCGCCAGGTCGAGGAACGGCCGGTTGGGGCCGATGGTCTCGTCGCGATCGTGCGGTCCGGAACCGTGCACCAGCACGACGGCCGGGAAGGGGCCCGCGCCCCTGGGCAGGGCCAGCGTGCCCGGCAGCGTCGCGGTGGCGTCGCCGATCGCGACTTCGCGTTCGGTGAAGGCGGCATCGGCGGGCACCGGGGCCGACGGCGGCGGCGCGGGCTGGATGAGGAAGCCCGCGATCTGCCCCGACGCGTCGATCGCGATCTTCGCCACCACTTCCATGCGCGCGTAGTGCAGCGGTACGACGACGAGCGTCATCAGGCCCTGCGGCTGTGCCACCGCAACGCCACGGCCCTGCGCGGGACCGGCCTGCGCCGGCAGCGCTTCCCATCCCGCTTTCAGCTTTGCGGCCGGCACGGCCGTGCGCATCGTTTCGGTGAATCCGCTTTCCGCCGCGTCGAAGCGGCCAGCGTCGAGCTCGTCGAGCAGGTGCGTGGCGATGGCGACGGGATCCTTCGCCTGCGCCATGGCGAGCGCACTCGCGGCGGACACGCCGGTGGCCACGAGCAGGCACAGCACGGGAAACAGGCGTTGCAGTATGCGTTTCATTTCAAATCCTTCTGATGGAGCGGGACAGTCCGGACAGGCGGGGTGGGTTACTTCGCGTCGTCTTCCGTGGGCGGCTCGGCCTCCGGCGCCTTGAGGCGTCCGGCCTTGCGCAGCGCATCGCGCAGCACGTACTCGATCTGCGCGTTGAGGCTGCGCAACTCGTCGTCGGCCCAGCGTTGCGCCGCGGCGAGCACGTCGGCGCTGATGCGCAGCGGATAGGCCTTCTTCTCACTCATCGTCGCGTGCGGCTCCTGTGCGCTGTCGTCAGGCGCCGGCGACGGCCGCGGCGATGCCGCAGACGAGCAGGACCAGCGACACCGCCGCCGCGCCGCGGAACGCGCGCGGGTCGCGGGAACGGCGGCGCAGAACCATGGCCAGCGGCAGGACCGGCAGCAGTGCGATCAGGACGGCGGCGCCGTGGAAGCTGTTCATGACGTTCTCTCCTGGTGTCGGGCCGGCGCGTCCTTGCGACGCGCGGCCCGGGGTATGGTTCAGTACAGCGTGCCGGCGTTGACGATCGGCTGGGTGGCGCGCTCGCCGCACAGCACGACCAGCAGGTTGCTCACCATCTGCGCCTTGCGTTCCTCGTCGAGGTGCACGACGCCGTTCTTCTGCAACTCGGCCAGCGCCATCTCGACCATGCCCACGGCGCCGGCGACGATGCGCGTGCGCGCGGCGATGATCGCGTTGGCCTGCTGCCGCTGCAGCATCGCCTGGGCGATTTCCGGCGCGTAGGCGAGGTGGCTGATGCGTGCGTCGAGCACCTGCACGCCTGCATCGGCGAGGCGATCGGACAGTTCCTGCTGCAGGTGCGCGCTGATCTCGGTGGCGTGGCTGCGCAGCGCGAGCTGGCCTTCCTCGTGCTGGTCGTACGGATAGCTCGTCGCCATCGCACGCAGAGCCGATTCGGACTGGATGTGCACGAAGCTCTCGTAGTCGTCGACGTTGTAGACGGCTTCGGCCGAATCCACGACCTGCCACACGATCACCGCCGCGATCTCGATCGGCGAGCCGTCCAGCTCATTGACCTTGAGCTTGCCGCTCTCGAAGTTGCGCACGCGCTGGCTGACCTTGCGCTTGGCGTAGAAGGGGTTGTTCCAGCGCAGGCCGTTGTCCTTGACCGTGCCCACGTACTTGCCGAACAGGCTCAGCACCGCGGCCTGGTTGGGCTCGACCATGTACAGGCCGAACAGGCAGAAGAAGGCGAGCACCGCGACCACCGCGCCGGCGGCGAGCATGCCCGGGGCCTGCGAGGCGATGCCGGTCATGAACAGCCAGGCGGCCAGCAGCCAGGCGACGATGATCGCCAGCAGGGTGGGGATGCCGGGGAGGGACTGGGTCGGGTTCTCTTTCATGGAGGCTCTCCTGTGGTGCAGATAGGTTGATATCAAATTGATATCAAAACAAGAGGCCGCCGACGGACGGCGGGGTGCCGGGGCCGGGAAGCGGGAACGGGTGGGCAAGGAACGCGGTACGCAGACCGCTTCCCCTCGCCCTGCTTGCGGGTGAAGGCGGGCGCTTGTGCGCCACTGGCGCACGCCCGACTGAACGCCCTTGCGCTACGCGCAAGGGCCGGGGGCAGAGCGAGGGACAGCGTTGCGGGCAACGCAGGGTGAGAGGCATCCGCGCCTGAAAAGCGCCCCTCATCCGTCGCTTCGCGCCACCTTCTCCCCGCTGCCGCGGGGAGAAGGGAATCAACGGCGACGAGGGGCCGGGGGCAGAGCGAGGGACAGTGTCGCGAAGCAACGCAGGGTCAGGGGACGTGGCGCCGCGTCGACCTAACCATCCGCGCCTGAAAAGCGCCCCTCATCCGTCGCTTCGCGCCACCTTCTCCCCGCTGCCGCGGGGAGAAGGGGTGGCTACGGCTCGATCCGGTACAGCGGCGCCGGGATGAATTCGCCGGTCGCGTACAGCGCCTTGCCGTCGGCCGACCAGCCCAGCGCTTCGGCCTGCGGCAGCCAGGGCAGGGCGCTGACCTTCGGCGTCGCCGCGGTCGCCTGTGTCCAGGTCTGGCCTTGCCCGCGTCGATACAGCAGCAGGTGGCGGTAGGTCATCACCGCGAGCGTGCGGTCGTCCGGCGAGATATCGGCCGCGGTGACCTGGTTGAGGATGCGCGCCTGTTTCGGATCCGCGCGCAGTTCGGCCGCGGTCGGTTGCGGGACGCCGGCGAGCCTGCCGATGGGGCGCGCGGTCTGGATGCCGCGCGACGGACGCAGCGGCAGCACAAACACTTCCGGCGGCCGCCGCTTCTTCGAGATCAGCAGCACCTGGCCCGCGCGTTCGTCCACCGCCACCGCTTCGCAATCGCGCGCGCCGTCGGGCCAGCGGAACACGATCGACCAGGCCGGACGCAGCCGCGCGTTCTGCAGTCGCGCGGGTTCCTCGATCACGTGCAGCTGCAGCGTGCGGCGCAGGCCGCCGTTGTCGCCGGTGTCCGCGATGAGCAGGTAGTCGTGGCCGTCGAGACGGAAGGCCGCCATGTCTTCCCAGTCGGTCTTGGTCACGCCCTCGATGCGCAGCGTGGCCAGGCGATCGCCGTCGGTGCCGATCGCGAACAGTCGCGCCGGATTGCCGCCGTCGTCGTGCAGCCACAGCACGCCGCGATGGCGTCGCGACGCCGCCAGCCCGCTGACCTCGGCCAGTTGCGAGTCAAGCAGCACGCCCGACAGCGAACCGCTGCCCGCCTGCGCGGGCGTCTCGTCGCGCGAACACGCCGCCGTGCCGAGCACGGCAAGGGCAAGCAGCAGGGACATGACGGTGCGCGGCATGGCCGAAGCATCGCATGCGCTCCGCGATCCGGCCACGACGGGATCCGGCCGCTAAAATGGCGGCCCCTTCGCCACGCGCCCCCGCATCGCCATGACCCAGCTCGGTACGCCGCTGTCTCCGCACGCCTTCCGCGTGCTCCTGCTCGGATCGGGCGAACTGGGCAAGGAAGTCGCGATCGAACTGCAGCGCTTCGGCGTGGAAGTCATCGCCGCCGACCGCTACGCGAATGCGCCGGCGATGCAGGTCGCGCATCGCAGCCATGTGCTCGACATGCTCGATGGCGCCGCGATCCGCGCGCTGGTCGCGCAGGAACGCCCGCACCTGATCGTGCCGGAGATCGAGGCGATCCACACGCAGACGCTCGTGGAACTGGAGCAGGAATTCGCCACGCAAGGCACCCATACACGCGTGATCCCGACCGCGCGCGCGGCGCGCCTGACCATGGACCGCGAAGGCATCCGCCGCCTCGCTGCGGAGACGCTGGGGCTGCCGACGTCGGCCTACCGCTTCGTCGACACGCTCGACGACTATCGTGCAGCGGTACAGGCCATCGGCCTGCCGTGCGTGGTCAAGCCGGTGATGTCCTCGTCGGGCAAGGGTCAGTCGCTGGTGCGCACCGAAGCGGACATCGATGCCGCGTGGGATTACGCGCAGACCGGCGGCCGTGCCGGCGCCGGACGCGTGATCGTCGAAGGCTTCATCCATTTCGATTACGAGATCACCCTGCTGACCGTGCGCCACCGCGACGGCACCAGCTTCTGCGATCCGATCGGACACCTGCAGCGCGACGGCGACTACCGCGAGAGCTGGCAGCCGCAGCCGATGTCGGCGAAGGCGCTGGAACGCTCGCAGCAGATCGCGAAGGCGATCACCGACGAACTCGGCGGCTGGGGCGTGTTCGGCGTCGAGTTGTTCGTGCAGGGCGACGAGGTCTGGTTCAGCGAAGTCTCGCCACGCCCGCACGACACCGGCCTGGTTACGCTGGCCTCGCAGGATCTGAGCGAATTCGCCCTGCATGCGCGCGCGATCCTCGGCCTGCCCATTCCGGCGATCCGCCAGAACGGGCCCGCGGCTTCCTGCGCGGTGCTGGCGCAGGGCCACGGCGTGCCGGTGTTCGACGGCGTCGATGCGGCGCTGGCGCAGGCCGACACGCAACTGCGGCTGTTCGGCAAGCCGCGCGTGGAGGGCCATCGCCGCGTCGCGGTGACCCTGGCGCTCGCCGGCGACATCGACACCGCGCGCGAGCGTGCGCGCACCGCCGCAGCGGCATTGCAGATCGGGTTGCGCTGAGCGCGCGACAGACAGGACCCACGAACCGGAGCGCGCCCATGAACGATGCACACGGCTATTTCGTCTTCTTCCACCCGCAGGCGCTCGAGGCGCTGGGCAATCCCATCAAGCCCTACCTGCTTGGCGAGGGCGAGAACCAGCACATCCTCTGCCGCGAGGTCGACACGGGCGGTGCGTTGATCGAGATGACGCTGGCCGGACAGACGCCGGACGGCAAGACGGTGCAGATCGAACTGATGGTGCCCGGCTCGATGGTGCGGATGATCGTGTCCGCGCATGGCGACGAGCAGTTCGGTTTCCAGCCGCGTTATCCCGCCGCGCCGGCGCAGGCCCTGCCGCCGGTGGGACCGGCCGGCGCACCGGCGCAATCCGCGCCGCAATCCGTGCCCGCCGACACGGGCGACGCGCCCACGCAGACCCCGCCCAAGCCGTGAAGGCGCCTGGCGCGGTTGCGCATTCGCGATGATCGTCGTCGACCGCCTCGACCACCTGGTCCTGACGGTGCGCGACATCGAGGCGACGTGCGCGTTCTACGCCCGCGTCCTCGGCATGCAGGTGGTGACGTTCGGCGCCGGCCGCAGGGCGCTCGCGTTCGGCATGCAGAAGATCAACCTGCACGCGCACGGCCACGAGTTCGAACCGAAGGCGGCGCACGCGCTGCCCGGTACGGCCGACCTGTGCCTGATCGCGGCGACGCCGCTGGATGTAGTGCGGCGCCATCTGCGCGCCTGCGGCGTCGACGTGATCGAAGGGCCGGTGGCGCGCACCGGTGCGACGGGGCCGATCCGCTCGCTGTATTTCCGCGATCCGGACGGCAACCTGATCGAAGTGTCCAACTACGACTGAATCGCTTCAGGCGTCACGCACCGGAAGCGGCGTCGCCCGCGTCGTCGAACGCGAGTTCGCGCCATTCGCGTCCGTCGAAGCCTTCCAGCGGGCGGAAGCGGCGCTTGTAGTCCATCTTGCGGTGGCCGGCGATCCAGTAGCCCAGGTACACGTGCGTGCGGCCGGTGCTGCGCGCCCACTCGATCTGCCGGAGGATGGCCAGCGTGCCCAGGCCGCGGTCGGCGAGTTCGGGTTCGTAGAAGGTGTAGACCGCCGAGACCGCCGAATCGATCACGTCGGTCACCGCGACAGCGAGCAGGCGACCGCTGCCGTGCTCGGCATGCTCGCGCAGTTCGATGAAGCGGCCCTCGCTCCAGCTGCCGACCAGGAACTGGTCGAACTCGGTTGCGCCGTGGTCGTCCATGCCGCCGCCGGCGTGCCGCGCCTTCAGGTAACGGCGGTACAGCGCGAGCTGTTCGGCGGTGCGCTCGGCCGGCCGCACGCGCATGTCCACGTTGGCGTTGCGCGCCAGGCAGCGGCGCTGGCTGCGGTCGGGGCGGAAGCGCGCGACCGGCACGCGCACCGCCACGCAGGCGCGGCATTGCGCGCAGTGCGGGCGGTAGACGATGTCGCCGGAACGACGGAAGCCCCAGCCCAGCGCCAGCGGATACCACTGCCCCATGCGCGGATCGCGCGGGTCGAACACCAGGTCGCGCGCGACGCGATCGGGCCAGTAACCGCAGGGGTGCTCGGTGGTCTGGAACAGACGGAAATCGTCTGCATGCTGGCCGGGGTCGGTGCCCATGGCGGCAGCATAGCGCCGTGGCGCGAAACCGGCTGCGTGCGCCGGGTGAACCCGTCGTTACCCGGGCGCGGCCGGCCCGGGCCGGCGCGGCTTCATTCCGTCATGCCGAAGGAGGCGACGTGGCGCAGGACCTTCACCACCTGCCAGGCGCCGTCGACGCGCTTCACTTCCAGCGTCTTGTAGTGCGCGTACTGGCCGTGATGGAAGGACTCGAACTCGACCGTCCCCGCGTCCGGGCCGGTCGGCTTGAACGAACGCACCGTCGCCAGCAGCGCGGGCTTGCCGGTGGCGGCCTGGTAGCTGCCGCGGTCGGGGTCGTATTCGCGCACGCACTGCGACATCGGCACGACCACGTGGCCGGGCTGGGTCATCGCCGCGACGATCGCGCCGGAAGCGTCGGCATCGTCGATGGACAGGCACAGCACCATCT
The DNA here is from genome assembly GCF_042655745.1 of Lysobacter yangpyeongensis. Lineage (NCBI taxonomy): Bacteria > Pseudomonadati > Pseudomonadota > Gammaproteobacteria > Lysobacterales > Lysobacteraceae > Lysobacter > Lysobacter yangpyeongensis. Next base: position 268,753 of record NZ_JBHSNM010000003.1, read on the forward strand.
TCTCGGCCGGGACTTCGCGCGCGAACACCACCAGCGCCAGCGATTCGGGCGTGCCGCCCTGGCGGGCGGCGCGATCGGACACGGCGGGTGCGGCCGGCTTCGACACCGGCGCCTGCCGCGGCGTGTAGCAGCCGCGCAGCATCGCCAGCACGATGATCAATGCCATGCCGCCGAGCAGGACCAGCTTGAAGCGGAACACGCGCTTCTGCGCTGGCGTCTTCGCGTCGCGCGCTTCCTCGGTGTGGAAACTCATCGGCAGGAAGCTGTCGCTCGGGCGCGTGGATTCGAGCAGGCCGTTGTCGCGCAGGATCTCGCGCGCGCGGGTGTGGTCCTCGGAGTGCACGACCCACACCGCCGGTTTCGGCGCGGAATCGTCGCTGTAGCTGGCGCGGCTGCGCATCTTGCCCTTGTAGCTGCGGCCGTTGCTGATGCGCACCTCGATCCCGGCATCGCGCAGGAGCTGCGCGACCGATTCGACGTTCTCGAGGCGGAGACTGCTGAATACCTGGCGCATCGGCTTACTTCGTCTTCGGTTCTTGCGGCACGGCGCGGGCCGGCCGGTCTTCGGGATGCAGGACGCGGATCAGGCCTTCCTGCGCGGTGCTCGCGACCAGGCGGCCGTCGCGGTCGTAGATCATGCCGCGCGCCAGCCCGCGCGAGGATTGCGCGCTGGGGCTGTCGATCGAGTACAGCAGCCAGTCGTCCGCGCGGAACGGACGGTGGAACCACATCGCGTGATCGAGCGAGGCCATCTGCACGTTGGGGTGGTAATAGCTGATGCCGTGCGGGAACGTGGCCGTGCCCAGCAGGTGGAAGTCGGAGCAGTACGCGAGCAGCGCGCGGTGCAGTTCGGGCGCGTCGCCGACCTTCTCCGACAGCCGGAACCAGACATGCTGGTAGGGCGGGCGCTTGGGCGGATTGAGTTCGTCGCGCGGATACACGTGGCGGAATTCGAACGGGCCCTGCCGCGACACCCAGCGCTGCACCTTGGTCGGCAGCGTGGCGAGCACTTCCGGCGCGAGCGCGGGCGCGGGTTCGATGTCCTCGGGCTTGGGCACTTCCGGCATCGACAGCTGGTGCTCGGCGCTGTCCTCGTCCTTCTGGAACGAGGCGGCGAGGAACAGGATCGGCTGGCCGTGCTGGATCGCGGTTACGCGGCGCACCGAGAAGCTGCCGCCATCGCGCGTGCGGTCGACGACGTAGACGATCGGCGCCTCGATGTTGCCCGCGCGCAGGAAGTAGGCGTGCAGCGAATGCGCGTTGCGTGGCGCGCTCGCCGAGTCCATCGTCGCCTGCGCCGCCGACAGCGCCTGCCCCAGCACCTGCCCGCCGAACACGTACTTGGTGCCGATGTCGCGGCTCTGGCCGCGGAACAGGTTGTCCTCCAGGCGTTCGAGCGACAGCAGCTCGATGAGCTCGGAAACGGGGGAGGTCATGGGCGGCGGACTCCGGCGGAAGGCCGCAAGTATACGGGGCGTGCCCGGGCGCCCCCGCCGCGGCGCGCTCAGCCGCCGGGATGCAGCGGAAAGTCGTAGCGGATGAAGCCCTTGTTCAGCGCAACCTTGTCGTACAGCGCGCGTGCCGTGGCGTTGCTGTCCTGGGTCAGCCAGTAGTAGCGCGTGGCGCCCTGCGCGCGGGCAGCCTCGGCGACGGCTTCGATCAGCGCGCGGGCGACGCCGCGACCGCGCGCGGCCGGCGCCGTGAACAGGTCCTGCAGGTAACACGTCGTGCGGAACCAGGTCGAGGTGTGGAACAGGTAATGGGCGATGCCGACCAGTTCGCCATCGATCTTCGCGCCCAGGCCGTACACGCCGTCCTGCGCGAGCAGGCGCTGCCAGGCCAGCGCGTATTCGGCGTCGCTGGTCGCGGTGGCGTAGAAGTCCTTGTAGCCGCGCGCGAGCGCTTCCCACTGGGCGCGGTCGTCGGCAGCGAGCGGTGCGATCTGCATAGCGTGAGTCCGTGGACGAAGGGCGGCAACGGCGTGCGGCGTGCACGTTCGCGGAACGCGGGCGCGCGCGCAATGATCCGGCTTGTCGTGTCGCGGTGTTGCGAGGTTTACGGAAGCAGCCGTTGCAGGGTCACCGCTTCCAGCACGCGCGGCCAGGGGAACAGCGGTCCGGGATCGCGCTTGCGTGGCACCTGCACGGCGGGATCGTCCGATGCGGCTTCGGTCGTGGTGTCCAGGTCTTCGTGGCCCGCGATCAGGCGCAGCGACGGTACTTCGGCCTGCAACCGGCGCAGCAGCGCGATCAGTGCGGCGATCTGCGCCTCGGTGTAGGGCTCGTCCATCGCCTGATGGCGCGAATCGTGCCAGTGCGGATAGCGGCCGGTATTCACCAGTTCGATGCCGATCGCGCGCACGTTGTAGCCGCGCACGTGGTGGGCGATGCGCTGCAGCGACACGTACTGCACGACGCTGCCGTCGCGGTCGATGTAGTAGTGGCCGCAGTTGCCGGTGCCCGAGGCATAGAGTTCGCGTTCGCCGAAGGCGCGCGCCGTCGCCAGGTCCGGCAGTTCGGTGCAATGGATCACCACCAGGTCGATCTGCGCCAGCGCACGCGCGTCCAGGCGGGCCTCGTAGGGCAGGAGATCGACGGTGATCGGCAGCGGCGGCGGGGTGGTCAACATGCGCCGGATGCTAGCATTCGCCCCTGTTCCACTCGTTTCGACGGGCGCCCCATGACCCTGCCGCCGGCGGATTCCGAACTCGGCAAGCTGATGGCGACGCTGCCACGGCCCGGTCGCGTGGAGTGGATCGGATTGCGTCCCGCGCGCGGCGAGGCGATGCGCGCGGTCGGCGAAGCGCAGGCAGTTGCGGGCAAGGGCCTCGTCGGCGACCGCTATGCGCTGGCCAACGGCAGCGGCAAGCGCGGCGTCACCCTGATCCAGGCCGAGCACCTGCCGGTGATCGCGGCGCTGTCGGGCCATGCGGACGTGGCGCCGTCGTTGTTGCGGCGGAACGTCGTGGTGTCGGGACTGCCGTTGCTCGCGCTCAAGGAACGGCGCTTCCGCATCGGCGAGGTGGTGCTCGAAGGCACCGGCGAATGCGATCCGTGTTCGAACATGGAGCGCGCGCTGGGACCGGGCGGCTTCAATGCGATGCGCAGCCATGGCGGGCTGTGCGCGCGGATCGTCGAAGGCGGGATGTTCCGGCTCGGCGATGCGGTGGTCGTGCTGAGCTGACGCGATCGCGTCGCGCGGCATCGCGCACTTTCTTTTCCTCGCAAACCTCTTCATGCCCGGACACTGCTTCCTCTGCCACGGTTTCGAAAGCGGCCCGGACGCGACCAGGGTCACGGCGTTGGCCGCCACCGCCTTCGCCCAATTCCTCCACTCCCTGTAGGAGCGCCCCACGGGCGCGACCATCACCAATGACCAAACACACCGCGCCCCCGGGCGCCCCTGCCGGAACGATCGCGTGAGCCGCTTCTTCGCCAGCTGCGGCAAGGGTCTGGAATACCTGCTCGCCGACGAACTTGTCGCGCTGGGCTGCGCGCGCGCCACCGCCACCGTCGCCGGCGCGAATGCCGAAGGCTCGCTGGCCGATGCGCAGCGCGCCGTGCTGTGGTCGCGCCTGGCCAGTCGGGTGTTGTGGCCGCTGGCGGAATTCGATTGCCCCGACGAACACGCGTTGTACGAAGGCGCGAGCCGCATCGACTGGCCGCGGCACCTCGCTCCCGGTCATACGCTCGCGGTCGATGCGCACGTGTCGGGCGAGGCGCTCACCCACGCGCGCTACGCGGCGCAGCGGGTGAAGGACGCGGTGGTCGACGTGATGCGCGCGCGCACCGGCGCGCGGCCGGACGTGGATGTCGAATCGCCGGACCTGCGTCTCAACCTCGTCGTGCGCAAGGGCCGGGCGGTGCTGTCGGTCGATCTCGGCGGCGGCCCGCTGCACCGCCGCGGCTGGCGCCGCATCCAGGGCGATGCGCCGCTGAAGGAAAACCTTGCCGCCGCCGTGCTGATGCGGGGCAACTGGTCGCGCATGTATGCGGAGGGCGGCGCATTGCTGGATCCGATGTGCGGCAGCGGCACGCTGGTGATCGAGGCCGCGCTGATGGCGGCCGATGTCGCGCCGGGGTTGCAGCGGCATGGCGGTTTCATGCCGACCGGGTGGCTCGGATTCGACACGGATGCCTGGAAGCAGCTGCGCGTGGAGGCGATCGAACGCGAGGCGAAGGGCCGCACGGCGCTGCGGCCGGTGTTCCAGGGTCGCGACATCGATCCGCATGCGGTACGGGCGGCGCGGGAGAACGCGGAAGCCGCCGGCGTCGCCGAAGCGATCGAGTGGAAGGTCGAGGACGTGCGCGCACTCGCCGCCGCCGAGGGCCAGCCGGAACGCGGCCTCGTCGCCTGCAACCCGCCCTACGACGCCCGCCTCGCCGCCGATCCCGCGCTCTACCGCGCGCTCGGCGACGCGCTGAAGCGCGCGGTGCCGCAGTGGCGCGCGAGCCTGCTGTGCGGCGATGCCGATCTCGCCTACGCCACCGGCCTGCGCGCGGCGAAGAAGTACCAGGTCTTCAACGGCGCGATCGAATGCACGCTGATCGTGGTCGATCCCATCGCGCCACCGCAGCGCGAACGCGCGGAGGATGCGGCGCCGCGCGAACTGTCCGAAGGCGCGCAGATGGTCGCCAACCGCCTGCGCAAGAACCTGCGCAAGCTCAAGAGCTGGCGCGAGCGCGAAGGCGTGCATTGCTTCCGCGCCTACGACGCCGACATCCCCGAATACGCCGCGGCCATCGACGTCTACGAGACCGACGAATCGCCCTCGCGCACCTTCCTGCACGTGCAGGAATACGCCGCGCCGGCCGAAATTCCGCAGGACGTGCAGCGGCGTCGGCTCAACGAGGCATTGGCCGCCGCGCGCGAGGTGTTCGGCGTGCCGCGCGAACGCATCGCACTGAAGACGCGGGCCCGCGGCAAGGGCGGCAGCAAGTACGGCCAGTTCGACACGCGCGGCGAATTCGTGGTCGTTCGTGAAGGCCGCGCGCGCCTGCGCGTCAACCTGTTCGATTACCTCGACACCGGCCTGTTCCTCGACCATCGCCCGATGCGCCTGCGCATCGCCGACGAGGCCCGCGACGCGCGGTTCCTCAACCTCTTCGCCTACACCGGCGCAGCCACCGTGCACGCGGCGCTGGGCGGCGCGCGCGCCACCACCACGGTCGATCTTTCCGCCACCTACCTGCAGTGGTGCGCCGACAACCTGCGCGAGAACGGCGTCGGCGGCGCGAAGCACCGGCTGGTGCAGGCCGATGCGATGGAATGGCTGTCGCACGACGAGGGGGAGTACGACCTGATCTTCTGCGACCCACCGACCTTCTCCAATTCCAAGCGTGCCGACGACTTCGACGTGCAGGCGGCGCATGTCGCCTTGCTGCGTGCCGCGGTGGCGCGGCTGTCGCGCGAGGGCGCGCTGTATTTCTCCAACAACTTCCGCCGCTTCCGCCTCGACGAGGCCGCGGTGGCACAATTCGCGCACTGCGTGGAAATCACGCGCGAAACCCTGCCGCCCGACTTCGGGCGCGATGCGCGCATCCACCGTTGCTGGCGGCTGACACGGAACGCGAGTCGATGAAGCGAGCGCGTCCGGGCGTCTGGAAGTTCTTCTGGCAATGGTTGAAGAACCCGTTGCGCACCGCTGCGGTGGTGCCGTCCAGCTCCGAACTGGCCTACGCGATGATCGCCGAGCTGCCAGAAGACACGCGCCGCGTCATCGAGCTGGGAGGCGGCACCGGTGCGATCACCCGCGAATTGCTTGCGGCCGGCATCCACGCTTCGCAGCTGCTCGTGCTGGAGCTCAACGAGGAACTGCATGCGCATCTGCATGCGCGTTTTCCCGGCGTGCACGTCGTGCTCGGCGACGCACGCTCGCTGCCGGAACTGGCGGGTGCCTGCGGCTTCCTCGAGGAGGGACCCGCCGATGCGGTCGTGTCGGGACTCGGTCTGCTCACGATGCCGCCCTCGCTGCAGCAGGAAATCCTCGCCGCCGCTTTCGGCTGCCTGCGCGCGGACGGCGTCTTCATCCAGTTCACCTACGGGCCGGCCGCACCGGTGGCGGACGCGGTGGCGCGGGAGCTGGACCTGAAGGTGCATCGCGGCGACTTCGTCCTGCGCAACGTCCCGCCCGCCACGGTGTACGTGTACTCGCGTCACGCGCGCGCATCCGCGGCGCATTGAAGCCGCTGCCGGAACGTTGCTTCGCCGCGGCGTCACTTCGCTGTCGCCGGGCCGGCGCCATCTTGGCCGCAGCCCACAGGAATGCTTCCGCATGAACACCCCGGCTTCTTCCTCCTACGCCCGCGCCGTGCGCACCCTGCGCGGACAGGCGACGTCCGACGGCGCCGGCGTGCGCCTCACCCGCGTCATCGGCGGGCCGCAGCTGTCCGAACTCGATCCGTTCCTGCTGCTCGACGAGTTCGGCACCGACAAGCCGGAAGACTACCTCGCCGGCTTCCCCGAGCATCCGCATCGCGGCTTCGAGACGGTGACCTACATGCTCGACGGCCGCATGCGCCATCGCGACAACCACGGCAACGAAGGCCTGCTGACGCCGGGCGCGGTGCAGTGGATGACCGCGGGCCGCGGCCTGGTGCATTCGGAAATGCCCGAGCAGCAGGCAGGCCGCATGCGCGGCTTCCAGTTGTGGGTCAACCTGCCGGCGAAGGAGAAGATGACGCCGCCGCGTTACCAGGAATTCCCGGCCGAGCGGATGCCGGTGGTGCGACCGCGCGATGGCGTCAGCGTGAAGGTGATCGCCGGGGAAGTCGACGGCGCGCGCGGACCGATCTCGCAACCGGCGACGGATCCGCTGTACCTGGACGTCGCGCTCGATCCGCACGGCGTGTGGGAATACGCGCTGCCGCCGGGGCACAGCGCTTTCGCGTACGTCTTCGAAGGCGAGGCGAGCATCGGCGATGGCGAAGACGCGCGGCGCCTGGCGACGCACGAGATGGCGGTGCTCGGTGGCGGCGACGTGTTCAAGGCGACCGCGCACGGCGCCGGCGCGCGCCTGATCCTGGTGGCGGGCCGGCCGTTGCGCGAACCGGTGGCGCGTTACGGCCCCTTCGTCATGAACACGAAGCAGGAGCTCATGCAGGCCTTCGTGGATTACCAGGAAGGGCGCTTCTGAGGCAGGTGCCTGTGCGGCACGCTTCGACAACAGCGATGCGAAACGACGAAGGCCGCGTTGATCACGCGGCCTTGGTCGCATCCGCGATGCTCAATCGCGCTCGAGCATCCGGTGCAGGTAGCCGCCCATCAGCCCGCCGAGGATCGGCGCCAGCCAGAACAGCCACAACTGCGAAAGCGCGACCGGGCCGGCGAACAGGGCGACGCCGGTGGAACGGGCCGGATTCACCGACGTGTTCGTCACCGGAATGCTGATGAGGTGGATCAGGGTGAGCGCCAGGCCGATCGCGATCGGCGCGAAGCCCGCCGGTGCGCGGGCGCTGGTCGCGCCCAGGATCACCACCAGGAACATCGTGGTCATCACCACTTCGCACAGGAAGGCCGCCGCGACGCTGTAACCGCCGGGCGACATCGCGCCGTAGCCGTTGCTGGCGAACACGCCGGCGGCGTTCGGATCGATCGCGAACGTGCCGCCACCGCTGGCGATCTGCATGAGAATGAAGCCGGCCACGATCGCGCCGGCCAGCTGCGCCAGGATGTACGGCAGCAACTCGCGCGCGGGGAAGCGTGCGCCCGCCCAGAGGCCCAGGCTCACCGCGGGATTGAAATGGCCGCCGGAGATATGGCCCAGCGCATACACACCGGTGAGCACCGTCAGGCCGAAGGCGAGCGATACGCCCAGCAGGCCGATGCCGAGCGGATTGCCGTCGCCGCCGAACTTCGCCGCGAGTACCGCGCTGCCGCAGCCACCCAACACCAGCCAGAACGTGCCGACGAATTCGGCGCCCAGTCGTTTCAGCATGAGCCTGCTCCCCCGGTCCGGGATGGACCGGTCCGCGGCCGATGCTACGCCGCAAAAAGAAAGGCGGCGCCGGCGGTCTTCCCGCCGGCGCCGCCTGCGTACCCGATCGTCAGTTGCTGCTGAGGCGCGTGGCGCCGAACTTCATCGACTGCGTCTGCTGCAGGACCTGGCTCAGTTGCTCCGGCGTCTGCGCCTGCACCCACATGTAGGCGACCCGGCCGTCCGGCAGCTCCACCACGGTCTCGCGCGCCTGGATATCGGTCCCGGCGATTTCGGTGCGGTACCAGGTGACATCGCGGCCATCGATGTTGACGTGCTCGGCGCGGTTGCCCCCCTTGGGCTTGAACGGCGAATCCTTCGCGATGGTCAGGCCGAACGCTTCGCTGCCGTCGGCGCGCAGCGCGCGGCAGAAGTCGGAGTCCGCGGTGCTGCGGTGTTCCCAGGTCAGTCCGGTGTCGGCAGCGAGGTACGGGCAGCCGCCCGCGTCCTGGGCCGAAGCGGCGCCGGCGAGCGGCAGCAGCAGCGGCAGTAGCCAAAGAGGCTTGTTCATCGCGTGTCCCCCTGTGCGGTATTGCTGTGCGGTATTGCGATCTGTTAAGGGGCGGTGAACTCCCACCCCTGGACCGACCATAGCGCTGTTTTGGGGGCTTGACAAATTCCGGCGTTTCACTTCGCTGAATCCGGCGGCGGTCTCGCCGGCAACTGTTTCGGTAGCAACCGTTCCTTTTGGGGTCAATGACTTGCGCGTGGGGATGAAGGCGGCGCCTAACGATCCGGCAGCGGGATGAACTCGGTCTCGCCCGCGATTGCGCCAAACCGGCCCTCGATCCAGTCCAGCTTGGCCTGTTCTATGCGTTCCTTCGAGCTGGACACGAAGTTCCACCACATGTGGCGTGGGCCATCCAGGGGCTCGCCGCCAAGCAGCATCGCCCGGAGCGGCGTTTTCGCACGCAGGCGCGGCCGGGTGCCGGGATCGAGCAGCACCAGGTGTTGCGCGGGAATGTCGACGCCATCGAGTTGCGCGTCGCCTTCCAGGACATACAGCGCGCGCTGTGCGTGGCTGTCGTCGAGCGCGAGCTCCGCCCCGGCGTCGAGATCGATGGCAACGTACAGCGTGTCGGCATACACACGCACCGGCGACTCCTCGCCGTAGGCGCGTCCGGCAACCACGCGCAACCACGCGCCGTCGCGGCGTTGCTGCGGCAGCGTCGCCGCGGCGTGGTGGAAGAAGGCGGGTTCGGTTTCCTCGACGCCGCGCGGCAGCGCCACCCACGTCTGCAGGCCGTGCAGCGGATGCGGCTGCTCGCGCATCGCCGGCGGCGTGCGTTCGGAATGCGCGATGCCGCGTCCGGCGGTCATCCAGTTGACGTCGCCGGGTTCGATGTCCTGCACGCTGCCCAGCGTGTCGCGGTGGGTGATGCGGCCCGACCAGAGGAAGGTCACCGTCGCCAGCCCGATGTGCGGATGCGGACGCACGTCGACGCCACGCCCGGCATCGAACGTCGCCGGTCCCATGTGATCGACGAACACGAACGGCCCCACCGAGCGCGCCTGCAGAGAGGGAACGGCGCGACGCACCTGGAAACCGCCCAGGTCATGGACGCGCGGCGCAATGATCAGGCTCATGGCGTGGATGCTCCGGTGACGGCATCGAGGCGCAGGACGACCCGCGGCTTCGTGCCCGGATCGAGGTCGACCAGCTGCAGGCGCCACACATCGAGGGTGACCGAGCGCATGCGTTCGGTGTTCAAGCTCAGTCGCGACACGCCGGCCTGGCCGGCGACGGCGCGATCGAACTGCACGTCGGCATCGCCGGCGCGGATGCATTGCACCTTCGGCGGGCAGCGCGAATCGTTGGCGATGCCGAGGTAATGCAGCGACGATGTATCCGGCAACGCGATGCGCTGCCCCGGCGTCATCGCGAACTCCTGTCCCGGCACGGCGCCGCCCGTGGCACACGCGCACAGCGCGCCGACGGCGACGAGTGCGGCAACGCGGAACCTGCGGACCATGGCCACTCCTGTCGCTGGGGTGCGGCAAGGCTAGCACCGCGCCCTGCGCGGGATGGCCGCCGCTGCGCAACGGTCCGGTCTATCCGTTGCGGGCCGCGGCGATGTTCCCGGCCAGGCGCGTCGGTTCGGGCAGGCGATGCGTGGTGACGAAGCGCATCGTCATCTCCGGCGCGGTCGCCATCGCCACGCGGTGGCCGGGCGAAACGACCAGCGGCGACTCGCCCGGCTTGCTGCGCAGCAGCCAGCCGATGTGCCGGCCTTCGTCGCGCAGCGTGGTGAAGGCGCCGCGCATGTCGTGCAGGGCGGTCGTGCTTTCGCCGATCAGGATCCGGGAGGCGACCCCGATCGTGGGCAGGTCGGTGGCGACGCCGAAGTGCGCCGCCAGGCCGAGCCGGCGCGGATGCGCGATGCCGTGGCCATCGACGAAGGCGAGGTCGGGCCGCACGGACAGCGCCGCCAGGACTTCGAGCAGCGCCGGCAATTCGCGGAAGCCCAGCAGTCCGGACACGTAGGGCATGCGCACGGGCGCGTGCACGACGTGCGTTTCCAGCACGTCCAGCGTGGTGGCATCGAGCAGCACGGCGGCGGCGTGCGCGGTCGCGTCGTTTTCGTCGAAGGCGACGTCGAAGCCGGCGACCGTGCGCAGCGGCCTGGGATACGCGTCCTTGACGATCACCCGCGCCGCCAGTTCCTCCTGAAATGCGCGCAGCGCCTCGGCATCGCCATTCCATTTGCTCCAGCCAGGCGGCAGCGGATCGGCGGCCATCAGTAGCGTCCCTCGTGCAGCGTGGCGTGGCCGTCGGCATCGATCGTGATGGTGAGCAGCCGGTCGAACTCGTCGTCGCCCATCGCCGCCACCTGGCAGTCGCACAGCGCGGCGGCGATGGCTGGCACGGTGTTGCTGTGGCCGACCACGAGCACGGTGCCGTCGCGGTGTTCGCGGCGCAGTTGCGCGACGAAATCGGCGGCAGCACGGTTCGCGTCGTATGTGGCGACCGCCACGCCATGCGCGCGTGCGGCCGGTGCGGCGGTCGCCTGCGTGCGTCGGTAGGCGGTGGCGTACGCGGCCCGCAGCGGCGCGTGGTCGAGCGCCGCGGCCAGGGCGCGCGCACGCACCTCGCCCGCAGCGGACAGCGGTGGATCGCGGCTGCCGTCGTCCGCCTTTTCGGCGTGACGCACCACCACGAACTCCAGGCGATCGGTGGCAGCGGTACGTGTGGCGCAACCGCCGGCCAGCATCGCCAGCAGTGTGGTCAACAGCAGTTGTCCGATGAGGCGGGGCATGCGGGGTCCGGTAGTCCTGTTCGTGTTTTCGAAAGCGGCGGCAGGCATGGTGGTGAGGGATCCTGCGACGGTAGGGCCGCGCATCATGCCGCGCGATCCAGCATCGTGAGCAGGCCGCGTGCCGCGGCGACGCGCGCGGCGGCATCGGGCAACTCCAGCTTCACCCGCAGCTTGTCCGGTCCATCCATCTGGTAGAGCTTGGGCTGACCCTGGATGAGCTTGATCACCGCCATCGGGTCCACCGAGGGGCGCTCGACGAATTGCAGGCGCCCGCCCTTGTCGCCCAGGTCGAGCTTGCGGATGCCCAGCGCGGTGGATTGCAGCTTGAGTTCGGCGATGGTGAACAGATGCTTCGCCGGATCCGGCAGCAGGCCGAAGCGGTCGATCATCTCCACCTGCAGTTCGCGCAGTTCCTCGATGTCGCGCGCGCCGCTGATGCGCTTGTACAGGGTCAGGCGCGTGTGCACGTCGGGCAGGTAGTCGTCGGGGATGAGCGCAGGCACGTGCAGTTCCACTTCCGCACCGCGCGCCTCGTGCGCGTCGACGTCGGGCAGCTTGCCCTGGCGGATCGACCGCACCGCCCGTTCCAGCAATTCGGTGTAGAGGCTGAAGCCGACTTCCGCCATCTGCCCGCTCTGGTCCTCGCCGAGCAGTTCGCCGGCGCCGCGGATCTCCAGGTCGTGCGTGGCGAGGGTGAAGCCGGCGCCGAGTTCGTCCATCGCCGCGATCGCATCCAGGCGCTTGCGCGCGTCCTCGGTGATCGCCTTGCGGTCAGGCACGACGAGGTAGGCGTAGGCACGATGATGCGAACGACCGACGCGTCCGCGCAGCTGGTGCAGCTGCGCCAGGCCGAAGCGGTCGGCGCGATGGATGATGATGGTGTTGGCGTTGGGGATGTCGATGCCCGACTCGATGATGGTCGAGGCCAGCAACACGTTGAAGCGCTGCTTGTGGAAGTCGAGCATCACCCGTTCCAGTTCGCGCTCGGGCATCTGGCCGTGGGCGATGCCGATGCGCGCCTCGGGAACGAGTTCCCCCAGCTGCTTCTGCATCTTTCCCATCTGCTCGACGTCGTTGTTGAGGAAGTACACCTGGCCGCCGCGCGCCAGTTCGCGCTGGAAGGCCTCGCGCAGCTGCGCGTCGTCCCACGGCACGACGAAGGTCTGCACGGCGAGGCGGTGCGCCGGCGGCGTGGCGATGATCGACAGGTCGCGCAGCCCCGCCATCGCCATGTTGAGCGTGCGCGGAATCGGCGTGGCGGTGAGCGTCACCAGGTGGACGTTGGCGCGCAGCGCCTTGAGCGCCTCCTTCTGGCGCACGCCGAAGCGCTGCTCCTCGTCGACGATGACCAGGCCGAGATCCTTGAAGCGCACGTCGCCCTGCAGCAGGCGATGGGTGCCGACGATGACGTCGATCTTGCCCTCGGACACCTTCTGCAGCTCGGCTTCGATTTCCTTCTTGGTCTTGAAGCGCGACAGCACCTCGACCCTGATCGGCCAGTCGGCGAAACGGTCGCGGAAATTGCGGTAATGCTGCTCGGCCAGCAGCGTGGTCGGCACCAGCACCGCGACCTGCTTGCCGGCAGTGGCCGCAACGAACGCCGCGCGCACCGCGACTTCGGTCTTGCCGAAACCGACGTCGCCGCAGACCACGCGGTCCATCGGCTGCGAGCTGGCGAGATCGCGGATCACCGCTTCGATCGCGGCGTGCTGGTCGGGCGTTTCCTCGAACGGGAACGCCGCCGCGAACGGTTCGTACATCGCGCGATCGACGTCGAGGGCGAGGCCGGCGCGCGCCTGGCGCTTGGCCTGGATCTCCAGCAGTTCGGCGGCGACATCGCGTACCTTCTCGGCGGCCTTGCGCTTGGCCTTGGTCCAGGCTTCGCCGCCGAGCGAATGCAGCGGCGCGGTTTCCGCCGATGCGCCGGAATAGCGGCTGATCAGGTGCAGCTGCGCGACCGGCACGTACAGGCGGTCGCCCTTGGCGTATTCGATCTCGAGGTATTCGCCGGGCATGCCGCCGGCTTCCAGCGTGATCAGCCCACGGTAGCGACCCACGCCGTGATCCTCGTGCACGATCGGCGCGCCTTCGGTGAGTTCGCCGAGGTCGCGGATGATCGCTTCGGGCTCGCGTCCGGCACGCTTGCGCCGGCGCGGTTGGGCGGCGCGCTCGGGGAAGAGCTGGCGCTCGGTGAGGACGACGAGCGCGGGTTCGGTGAGGGCGAAGCCGTCTTCGAGCGGGGCCACCGCGATCGCGAAGCGGCTTAGCCCTTCTTCCGCCGGGACAGGGGTTGGGGTGAGGGTGCGGCGAAGCGATGGCGGTTCAACCTGCGCCGGCTCCGCCGTACCCTCATCCGGCGCTTCGCGCCACGTTCTCCCGGCGGGAGAAGGAAAGGCAAACGCCGACCAGTCCGGCAGCACGTCCGGCCGCAGATCCGCGGCCTGCAGCAGTTCCAGCAGCGCTTCGCGCCGGCCTGGCGAATCCGCGGCGATCAGCACGCGTCCCGGGTAACTGCGCAGGAACGACTTCAGTGCTTCAGCCGGTTGTGCATCCTTCGCCGCCACCGGCAACGCAGGCGCCGGCTGGTCGCCGAGCGCGATCGCGCGTTCGCGCTGCGGATGCGCGTCGCCGCAGACCTCGATGCGGGCTCCGGCGTTGAGCCGTTCGCGCAAGGCATCAGGAGCGAGATACAACTCCGCCGGCGGCAGCAGCGGCCGCTCGATGTCGTGGCGACGCTGTTCGTAGCGATCGGCGGTCTGCTTCCAGAACTGTTCGGAGGCTTCGAATGCGCCGTCGGCGATGACCGGCAGCGCATCGTCGGCGAGGTAATCGAACAGCGTCGCGGTGCGATCGAAGAACAGCGGCAGGTAGTACTCGACGCCCGCCGGCGCCAGGCCCGCCTTCAAATCCTGGTACAACGCGCTGCGGCGCGTGTCGACGTCGAAGCGGTCGCGCAGGGTGTCGAGCGCGCGCTTGAGCGAGGCCTCGTCCAGCGGCAACTCGCGGCCCGGCAGCAGGTGCACGGCGTCGATGCGATCGAGCGAGCGCTGCGATTCCGGATCGAACACGCGGATGGTCTCGATCTCGTCGTCGAGCAGTTCGACGCGGAAGGGCGAATCGGCGCCCATCGGATACACGTCGAGCAGCCCGCCGCGCACCGCGAAATCGCCCGGATCGAGCACCTGCGGCACGTGCCGGTAGCCGGCGCTTTCCAGACGCCGCTTCTCCGCGTCGAGATCCAGTCGCTGGCCCACGCGCACGTCGAAGCTGCCGCCCACCACATGCCGGAGCGGCGCAAGGCGCTGCAGCAGGGTCTGCACCGGCACCACCACGATGCCGCGCCTGAGCGTCGGCAGCCGGTGCAGCGCGGCCAGGCGTTGCGAGACGATGTCCGGGTGCGGACTGAACTGGTCGTAGGGCAGGGTTTCCCAATCCGGGAACGGCAGCACCGGCAAGGCGTCGTCGTGACCCAGCAGCGTGCGCAGGTCGGATTCGAGCTGGTTCGCGCCGTGGTTGTCGCGCGCGACTGCGAGGATCGGGCCCGCATGCGCCATCGCCGCCGAGGCGATGTGGAAGGCGAGCGCGGACGACGAGGCGGGCGCGCGCCACCAGGCGCGTTGCTGGCCGGCTTTCGGGAGCGGGGGGGCGGGGAAGACGGAAGTCGGATCGGTCATGAACAGCGTTCGGCGCGGCGCAAAACAACGGCAGCGCCGGACGCGGTTCAGGGCGCCCAGCGCGGCAAGGGCGCGCAGTTTACCCCGGGGTGGCGGACCGGACCGTTACGCGATGTGGCGTGCAGCGTTCCGCTGCTATTCCGCGGTCACCGGGTCGATGACGGATTTCACCTCGGAGATGCGGTCGGCCGGGAAGCCGCCCTGCCGCGCATGCTCGCGGATCAGGTCCTCATTGGGCGCGATGTACACGCAGTACACCTTGTCGCCGGTGACATAGCTGTGCACCCACTGCACCTGCGGACCGAGCGCGTCGAGCACGCTGCACGACTTCTGCGAGATCGCGCGCAGTTCGCTGGCGGACAGCGAGCCGGCGCCGGGGATGTCGCGTTCGATGACGTACCGGGGCATGGAATCACCTCTGGCTGGATGCGACGCCGCGCAACGCGGCACACGCACGCGGCCGCAGCCGCGCAACTCCCTCGAGGTGACTAACGTCCGTGGTGCGGCTGGACGGACGACCGCTGGTCGGAGGGCGGCCGGCTCTGGTTGCGCGGCTTCAGCTCCAGCGATACGCGCACCAGGCCGGGCGAGTCCTGGACGAATTCGCGCTGGAAGCCCAGCGACTGCGCCAGCGACAGCATCGGCCCGTTGTTCTCGAGCACGTCGCCATAGAGGCGGTGCAGCTTCTTGCCCTTCGCCCACTTCACCAGCCGCGTCATCAGATAACGGCCAAGGCCCATCTGCTTGATGTAGCGGCTGACCAGGATGGCGAATTCGGCATCGCGGCCGTTGTCGTCGATGGCGACGCGCGCCACCGCACCGATCAGCGCTTCGCCCGGCGGCAGCGGTTCGGCGACCACCAGCGCGAACTCGGTGCGCGGATTGACGTGGGTGAGGCGTTCGGCGGTTTCCGGGGAGAGCTCGCGCACCGCGTGCAGGAAACGCTGGCGGATTTCGTCGGGCTCGAGCAGGCCGAAGCCGACGCGTAGCGGCTCGCCGTCTTCGGGGCGAACGGGGCGAATCAGCACCTGCCTTCCGTTGGACAGCGTCAGGCGTTCATGCCAGGGCGGGAGGCGCTCGCGCGTGGGGGATGCTCCTGTCATGGTGCCGATATTGGCACACTGCCCGTTTAGAACTTCATCACACCCGTTCGGGTGCCCCGTGGATGAACGAACCGATGAACGAAACCGCGCTGCGCAAGCTCACCGACGCCTGGCCGGGCGTCGAGGCGGGGATCAAGTGGGAGGACGACCTGGTCTTCACGGTCGCCGGCAAGATGTTCTGCGTGACCTGCATCCGCGGCGCGCACAAGGGCTCGATCAGCTTCAAGGTCGAGGACGAGCGCTTCCTCGAATTCACGGGGCGTCCGGGCTTCATCCCCGCGCCGTATCTGGCGCGCGCGCACTGGGTCCAGATCGCCTCGGCCAGGCCGTTGCCCGCGGCGGAACTGCGCGCGCTGATCCGGCGCAGCTACGAACTGGTGCGGGCGAAGCTGCCGAAGAAGACGCAGCGTGAACTCGCCGACTGACGTGGGCGAGGCCACGGACGCCGCGTCGCCCGGCTTCGCCGAGGCGACGCGTTTCTGGCTGCTGCTGGGCTGCATCAGTTTCGGCGGGCCCGCAGGTCAGATCGCGATCATGCACAACGCCCTGGTCGACCAGCGCCGCTGGATCGACGAGGCCACGTTCCTGCGCGCACTGAACTTCTGCATGTTGTTGCCGGGGCCGGAAGCCACGCAGCTGGCCGCGTGGCTGGGCTGGCGGCTGCACGGCCTGCGCGGCGGCATCGTCGCGGGCGTCGCGTTCGTGTTGCCGGCGGCGGTGCTGATGGTGCTCCTGAGCTGGGCGTACCTGCATTGGGCAACGTTGCCGGTGATGAGCGGCGTGGTGTTCGGCCTGCAGGCGGCCGTGCTGGGCATCGTCGTGCATGCCGTGCAGCGGATCGGCGGCCGCGTGCTGAAGACACCGCTGGGCATTGCGCTCGCTGCGGTCGCGCTGCTGTCGATGGGCCTGCTGCACGTGCCGTTCCCGTGGCTGCTCGCCGGAGCGGCAGCGGTCGGATGGTGGGCATGGCGCCGGCGACCGCACTGGCTGCCGGGCGTCGACACGCGCGAAGCACGACACGCGCCGCTGCCAGCCGCGATCCGCTGGCGCGCCGTGCGCATCGGGATGGCCTGCCTGCTGCTGTGGTGGCTGCCGATCCTTGTCCTGGGTGCGTGGCTGGGACGCGACAGCACCGCGTTCGCGATGGGCGTGTTCTTCAGCAAGGCCTCGCTGCTCACCCTGGGCGGCGCCTATGCCGTGCTGCCTTACGTCGCGACGCACGCGGTGGACGTGCAGGGCTGGCTGACGCCGGCACAGATGATGACGGGCCTGGGCCTGGCCGAGACCACGCCCGGTCCGTTGATCCTGGTGCTGGAATTCGTGGGTTTCACCGGTGCGTGGCAGCATCCCGACCTCGCCGGTCCGATGGCATCGGGCGTGTTGGGCGCCGCGGTCGCCGTATGGGCGACGTTCCTGCCGAGTTTCCTGTTCGTGCTCACCGCCGCGCCGTGGATCGAGCGCATCGGCCGCTGGCCGCGTGCGAACGCGATGCTGATGGCCGTGAGTGCGACAGTGGTCGGCGTGATCGCGCACCTCGCCCTGTGGTTCGGCTGGCGCCTGCTGTCGGCGCAGGACTGGCGATCGGCGCTGCTGGCGCTGGCGATGGCGGCGCTGGTGTACGTGGGACTCGCACGCTGGCGCTGGCCGGTGGTCGCGACCGTTCCCCTGGCGGGACTCGTCGGCGCGATCGCGCAGGCGCTGCTGCCCGTGGTGGCGTGAAGCCAGGAGCCGGGACGCCTTCGGCCCGATGCTAGAATCCCGCCGCTTTTTCCGCGCCAACCATGCGGAAGCGAACACGACAAAGGAACGATGCATGGCCGGTGGTGGTGACTCGACCCGCGCGATCTTCTTCGCCCTGGGCGCCAATTTCGCGATCGCGGTGTCGAAGGGCGTCGCGGCGTTCTTCACCGGGTCCAGCGCCATGCTCGCCGAAACCGTGCATTCGCTGGCCGACTGCGGCAACCAGCTGCTGCTCCTGCTTGGCATGCGCCAGGCCAGGCGCCCGCCGTCGCCCGACTATCCGCTGGGCTACGGCAAGGCGATCTACTTCTGGTCGTTCCTGGTCGCGCTGATGCTCTTCAGCGTCGGCGGCATGTTCTCGTTGTACGAAGGCATCCACAAACTCCAGCATCCCGAGCCGCTGCAGCAGTGGTGGTGGGCGGTGGGCGTGCTCGTGTTCGGCATCGTCGCCGAAGGCACCTCGATGCGCGCCTGCCTGCAGGAAGTGAACAAGGCGCGTGGCGCGCGCTCGCTGTGGCAATGGTTCCGGCAGAGCCGCCAGGCCGAACTGGTAGTGATCTTCGGCGAGGATCTCGCCGCGCTGCTGGGCCTGGTGTTCGCGCTGGCCGCGGTGGGCCTGTCGGTGGTCACCGGCAATCCGCTGTGGGATGCGATCGGCACGATCGCCATCGGCGCGTTGCTGGTCATCGTCGCGGTGTTCGTCGCCATCGAGGTGAAGGCGATGCTGATCGGCCAGAGCGTCGATCCCGAGCGCGAGAAGGAAATGCGCGCCTTCATCGAAGCACGCGAGGAAGTCGGCCGCGTCATCAGCCTGATCACGCTGCAGCTGGGCAGCGAGGTGATGGTGGCGGTGCAGGCTGAGATGAGCGAGCGGCAGACCACGCATCACCTGGCCGAAGAGATCAACCGCGTCGAACGCGCGTTCAAGGCGCAGTTCCCCGAGGTGCGCTGGAGCTTCTTCGAGCCGGATCTGAAGCCGCATTTGTGAGGCCGGTCGCCCGTCATGGGCGGCCCGACGGAAAAATGCCGGCCCTCAGGGCGGCGCGCGCAGCCATTCCAGGTGCGATTGCGGCTTGCGTTCGCCCAGGGCCGCGGCGAGCGCGTGCAGCGCCGGCGCGAGTTTTTCGTCGAGTTGGAACGGCGCATTGAGGATCAGCAGGCCGCTGCCGTTCATGTGCAGCGGCGAATCGTCCGGGCGCACCAGCAGTTCCGCCACCAGCGCGGATTTCGCCGGCAACGCGGCCGCACGGCGATAGAAGGGCTGCAGGTGGCGGCGCAGCTTGATCGGATACCACAACGCGTAACAGCCCTGCGGCCAGCGGCCGAGCGCCTCGCGCAGGGCGTGGATCGCCGCGTCGAACTCTTCCAGCTGTGCCTCGTACGGCGGATCGATCAGCACCAGGCCGCGGCCGAAGCGGGTTTCGCCCAGGCGCGGCGGCAGCAGCGCCTTCATCGCCGCATAGCCGTCGCGCTCGTGCACGGCCACGCGCGTATCGCCGGCGAAGTTCGCCTTCAGTTGCGCGGCTTCCTCGGGGTGCAGTTCGCAGGCGGCGATGCGGTCGTCCGCGCGCAGGGCATGCGCCAGCAGCCAGGGCGAACCGGGGTAGGCGGTGCGGCCATGTTCGTTGCGACAGGCGCGCACCGCCTGCAGGTAGCGCTGCACCAGCGGATTGCCGGGCGCTTCGGCGAGCAGGCGGCCGATGCCGCCCTCGGCCTCGCCGGTGCGCTGCGCCGAGTTGCAGTCCAGCGCGTACAGCCCGCGACCGGCGTGCGTGTCGAGCGCGAACACCGGCGTCGGCTTGGCGATCAGCGCGTCGCAGATCGCCAGCACGGCGACGTGCTTGAGCACATCGGCATGGTTGCCGGCGTGGAAGGCGTGGCGGTAGTTCATTGAAGGCCGGGATTCGGGTTTGGGGATTCGGGATTGGCAAGCATAGGCGTACGGCACCCGTAATGCCCGCCATGCGGTAGCTTTATCGAATCCCGTATCTCCAATCCCCAATCCCGCCTCTCATGCGCATCCTGCTCGTCGAAGACGAACCCGCCATCGCCGAAACCGTGCTCTATGCGCTGCGCAGCGAGGGTTTCGAGGCGGCGCACTGCCTGACCGGCGGCGAGGCCCTGCACGTTGCGCGCGAGGGCGCGTTCGACCTGGCGATACTCGACGTGGGCCTGCCCGACATCGGCGGTTTCGCGCTGTGCCGCGAACTACGCCGCGGCCGCGACCTGCCGGTGATCTTCCTCACCGCGCACGACGCCGAGGCCGAGCGGATCCTCGGCCTGGAGATCGGCGCCGACGATTACGTCACCAAGCCCTTCTCCCCGCGCGAACTGGTGGCGCGCGTGCGCGTGGTGCTGCGTCGCGGGCATGCGAATGCGGTGCCGGCAGTGGCCGGCTTCGAACACGATGCCGAAGGCCACCGCATCCGCTATCGCGGCCGCACGCTCGACCTGACCCGCTACGAATACGGCCTGCTCGCCGCGCTGCTGCAGCGGCCTGGCGCGGTGCTGAGCCGCACGCAGCTGATGGATCGCGTGTGGGGCGATGCGCTGGACAGCGGCGATCGCACCATCGACACCCACATCAAGACGCTGCGCGCGAAGCTTCGCGCCATCGACGCGGAGGTGGATCCGATCCGCACGCACCGCGGCCTGGGCTATTCGCTCGAATCCTCCTGAGCACCGCATGAAAGTCGGCCTGCGCATCTTCCTCGGCTATTTCCTGATCGTCGCGCTGGCGGCGTTCCTGCTGATGCGCGTGTTCGTCGCGGAGGTGAAGCCCGGCGTGCGCCAGGCGATGGAGGACACCCTGGTCGACACGGCCAACGTGCTGGCCGAACTGGCGACGGCGGATTTCCTGTCCGGGCATATCGGCGACGGCGAGTTCGCCCGGCGCGTGCGCGCACTGCGTGGACGCCAGGTCGATGCCGACATCTGGGGCCTGCGCAAGCACGGCACGAGTTACCGCGTCTATGTCACCGACGCGCGCGGCATCGTCGTGTTCGACAGCGACGGCATCGCGGTGGGGCAGGACTACTCGCGCTGGAACGACGTGTACCTCACCCTGCGCGGACGCTATGGCGCGCGCTCGACGCCGAACGATCCCGGTGACGAACGCTCGTCGGTGATGTACGTGGCCGCGCCGCTGCACGACGCGCGCGGCCGCATCGTCGGCGTGCTGACCGTGGCCAAGCCGAACCGCGCCATCGCGCCGGTGATCGCGCGCAGCCAGGCGGTGGTGCTGCGTTGGGGCGTGTTGCTGCTGGGCATCGCGCTGCTGATCGGTCTCCTCGTCGCGTGGTGGCTGTCGCGGCAGCTGGGCGGGCTGCGTCGCTACGCGCACGCGGTCACCGCGGGCGAGCGGGCGACGCCGCCGAAGGCCGTGGGGGAGTTCGACGAGCTCGGCCGCGCGCTGGAGACCATGCGCAACCGGCTGGAAGGCAAGCAGTACGTCGAGCAGTACGTGCACACGCTGACCCACGAGATGAAGAGTCCGCTCGCCGCGATCCGCGGCAGCGCGGAACTGCTCGAGGAGTCCGGCGGACAGGCCATGGACACGGCGGATCGCGCCCGTTTCGCCGCCAGCATCCGCATGCAGAGCGATCGTCTGGCGCAGATGATCGACAAGCTGCTGGCGCTGGCCGCGGTGGAGCATCGCCAGCGCCTCGAGAACCGCGAGGCCATCGACGCCGGCGAATTGCTGCAGTCGGTGCGCGAACAGTGCGAGCCGCGACTGGCCCGCAATGGCCTGCGCCTGGACCTGGAGATCGCCGACGGCGTATCGCCGCTGCACGGCGATGCCTTCCTGCTGCGGCAGGCGCTGGTGAACCTGGTGGAGAACGCGGCGGACTTCTCGCCCGACGGCGCGTCGATCCGGCTGCGTGCGCAGCGCGATGCGACGGGTGTCCGCTTCGACGTGCTCGACGAAGGCCCGGGCGTCCCCGACTATGCGCTGGGGCGCGTGTTCGAGCGGTTCTATTCGTTGCCGCGGCCGGAAGGCGGCAGCCGCAGCAGCGGCCTGGGCCTGTGTTTCGTGGCCGAAGTGGCGGCGCTGCACGGCGGCACAGCCACGCTCGCCAATCGTGCGGAACACGGCGCCCGGGCCACGCTGATGGTGGCGTCGTCCTGACCCGACTTCACCGTCGCTTCACCGATGCGCCATCGTGCGCGCACGCATTGGTCCCACCCTGCAGGCCTCGCCCTGCCGGAGGAAACCATGCGTCTGTTGCTCAAATTGCTGTTTGTCGGTGCGATGACCATCGCGATCATGATCCCGCTGCTGATGATCCGCGGCACGATCAGCGAGCGGCAGTTCTATCGCAACCAGGCCGTCGCCAACATCGCGCGCAGTTCGGCCGGGGCCCAGGCCTTTTCCGGCCCCGTGCTCGTCGTGCCTTACGTCGAAACCGTCGAAGTCGAGGAGAAGAACGACAAGGGGGAGGTGATCCGCAAGGTGAAGCGCGACGGCGCCTCCGGCCAGTGGACCTTCTTCCCCGACCGCCTCGACGTGCGCGGCAAGCTGCTGCCGGACACGCGGCGCCTCGGCCTGCACGAGGTGCGCGTGTACGAACTGCAGGCGCTCGCGCAGGCCGGCTTCGACGTGCGCATTCCCGCCGACGAGAACCCGGAATTGCCGCGCAGGATCGGCCGACCGTGGCTCAGCTACGGCATCGCCGACGTACGCGGCCTGGCGGGCACCCCGCAGCTGCGCGTCGACAGACGCGAGCTGACGCTGGAAGAAGGCTTCGGTAGCCGCGAAGGCGGCGGCGTGCACGTGCGTCTGCCCGCACCGGTGGCGGGTGCGGCGTTGAAGCTCGACACCCGCCTGGACATCAAGCTCGCCGGCACCGAGTCGCTGGCGATGGTGCCGCTGGCGCGCAGCAACACCTTCCGGCTCGAATCGTCCTGGCCGCATCCGCGCTTCGGCGGCGACTTCCTGCCGCGGCAGCCGGGAGTGAGCGACAAGGGCTTCACCGCGCAGTGGGAGGTGTCGTCGCTGGCGTCGAACGCGCAGGCGCAGTTTCTGGCCGGCAAGACCCTGCCGTCGCTGGAGTCCATGCGTGGTTCCGGCCGCGACGGCAACGACAACGGTCCCGCGTTCGACACCAGCGGCATCGACGCCGTGGGCGTCGCTCTGGTCGATCCGGTGAACGTCTATTCGCAGGCCGATCGCGCGAGCAAGTACGGGTTGCTGTTCGTGGTGCTCACCTTCGTCGGCTTCTTCATGTTCGAGCTGATCAAGCAGCTGCCGATCCACCCGGTGCAGTACGGCCTGGTCGGACTCGCGCTGGCGATCTTCTTCCTGCTGCTGGTCAGCCTGAGCGAGCACATCGCGTTCCACCGGGCCTACCTGGTCGCCAGCGTGGCCTGCATCGGCCTGCTCGGTTTCTACCTCAGCGCGGTGCTGCGCAGCGCCGCACGCGGCCTGGGGTTCGCGGCGATGCTGGCGACGCTGTATGCGGCGCTCTACGGCCTGCTGGTGTCGGAAGACAACGCGCTGGTGCTGGGATCGGGCCTGCTGTTCGTCATCCTCGCGGTAATCATGGTGGTGACGCGCAAGGTGGACTGGTATCGCGCCGCTTCGGCACTCGCTCGCCCGTAAGCATCAACACGCCGCAGCGCGCCGGGAACATCGGCGCGCTTGCGGCGGGTCGCCAAAGGTGCGTCGCTGGCAGTTGCAAGGCGGGTGAGACGGGAGTGCCCGCTCACCCCATCAAAGTGCAGGGACCTTGATTCAGAGCGCCGCGCTGCGCGGCGACGCCGCGGTGAGCTGCGGCCAGCGCCGCAGTACCGATGCGCGGATGCCGGCGGCATCGAGACCGGCTTCGGCGAGCAGTTGTTCACGGCTGGCATGGTGCTGGAAGGCATCGGGCAGGCCCAGGTGCAGCACGGGCAGGACGATGCCTTCGGCGGCCAGCAGTTCGGCCACGCCCGAGCCGGCGCCGCCCGCGATCACGTTGTCCTCGAGCGTGACGAAGCCGTCGTGGTTCTTCGCCAGTTCGAGGACCAGATCGCGATCCAGCGGCTTCACGAAACGCATGTTGACCACGCTGAGGCCCAGTTCCTCGCCTACGGTCATCGCCGCGGGCACGATCGCACCGAAGGCGAGCAGCGCGATGCGTGACCCATGGCGACGGATTTCCGCTTTGCCGATCGGCAACGTATCGAGCGTCGGCTGCACCGCGACGCCGGGACCGGTGCCGCGCGGATAGCGCACCGCGGCCGGGCCTTCGTAGCGATGGCCGGTGGAGAGCATCTGCCGGCATTCGTTCTCGTCGGCCGGCGCCATCACCACCATGTTCGGCACGCAGCGCAGGTAGGACAGGTCGAGGTTGCCGGCGTGCGTTGCGCCGTCAGGGCCGACCACGCCGCCGCGATCGATCGCGAACAGCACGTCGAGGTCCTGGATCGCCACGTCGTGCACGAGCTGGTCGTAGCCGCGCTGCAGGAAGGTCGAGTAGATCGCGACCACGGGCTTGGCGCCTTCGCAGGCCATGCCGGCGGCGAGCGTGACCGCATGCTGCTCGGCGATGGCGACGTCGAAGTAGCGCTGCGGATATTCCTTGCTGAAACGCACCAGGCCCGAGCCTTCGCGCATCGCCGGCGTGATGCCCATCAGCTTCGGGTCGGCGGCGGCCATGTCGCACAGCCAGTCGCCGAAGACGTCGGTGTAGGTGGGCTTCTTCGCGCCGGGCTTGGCGACCAGGCCCTTGCTCGGATCGAACGGACCGACCGCGTGGTAGCCGATCTGATCGCCTTCGGCCAGTTCGTAGCCCTTGCCCTTGGTGGTGATGATGTGGAGCAGCTGCGGGCCCTTGAGGGTCTTGAGCGTCTTCAGCGCGGCGAGCAACGCGTCGATGTCGTGGCCGTCGATCGGACCGGTGTAGTGGAAGCCCATTTCCTCGAACAGCGTGGACGGCACGAACATGCCCTTCCAGTGCTCTTCCCAGCGCTTGACGAAGCGCGCGGGCTTGCCGTGCTTGTCGCCGAGCAGCTTCTTGCCGCCTTCGCGGATCGCGTTGAGCGTGCGGCTGCCGGTCATGCGGCCGAGCATCTTGGTCAGGCCGCCGACGTTCTCCGAAATCGACATCTGGTTGTCGTTGAGGATCACCAGCAGGTTCGGTTCGGGCTCCATGCCGCCGGCGTGCATCAGCGCCTCGAAGGCCATGCCCCCGGTCATCGCGCCGTCGCCGATCACCGCGATGACCTTGCGCTCGTCGCCCGCGCGCTGCAGCGCCACGGCCATGCCCAGCGCCGCGGAAATCGAGGTGGAGGAATGGCCGACGCCGAAGGTGTCGTATTCGGACTCCTCGCGCTTGGGGAACGGCGCGATGCCGTCCTTCTGCTTGACCGTGTGGATGGCGTCGCGGCGGCCGGTGAGGATCTTGTGCGGATAGCACTGGTGGCCGACGTCCCAGACGATGCGGTCGACCGGCGTGTCGTACAGCCAGTGCAGGACGGTGGTCAGCTCGATCACGCCCAGGCCGGCGCCGAAATGCCCGCCCACCATGGCCACCTGCTCGATCAGGTAGGCCCGCAGCTCGTCGGCGACGGCGCGCAGGTCGTCTTCCGGGACCTGGCGCAGGTCCGCGGGGACCTGGATGCGGGAAAGGAGCGGGTAACGCTGCGGATCGATCATGGGAATGGCGGGCAAGCGAAGGGGGACGGGCTCGCAACCGGCCCGTTGCCGTGCATTGGCGGGCCGCGCGTGCGGCGTTGCTTACCGGATCGCCGGAGTTTCGGCGGGCGGGGGCAACGGCAAGTCCGTCATTGTCCCGCCCGGGGCCCCGCGCGACAACCGACGGCGCGAAGCCGGGTCGGCGCGCGGCGCGGGTGTGTGTGGATCAGCGACCGCGCAGGCGACCGAACAGGCCGCCGCTCTTCTGCGGTTCCGGTTCGGGTTCGGGCTCGCGGTACGGCTCGGCGTACCCGGTGGCGAGATTCGCGTTGACGAAATCGGCGACTTCCGGCACCGGCACGCCGCACGCGGTGCTGACTTCATCCAGCGTCGCTGGGCCCTTCATCATCGCGGTGGCGATGCGGAAGTGCTTGGGGAACTCGCGCTCGGTCTGCGGCCACTTGAGCAGGCGGTACTGTGCGCCGGGATCGAAGCCCGGCATCAGCTTGCCCTTGCCGGCCTGCAGTGCGCAGAACCACAGCAGGCGCGCCAGCGGCTGGGCCTGGCCGTGCATGGTCGACTCGCTGTTCCAGGTGGCGGCATCGACCGGGGTGAAATCGCCGGCCTTGAGCACGGCTTCCACGTGCGGCGCCAGCGGCTTCAGCGTCGCGGGGCCGAAATACTGGTGCTGGTCGAGGTCGAGCAACACGCTGGTGCCGGCGCGCTCCAGGCGCACGCGCCCGCTCAGTTGTCCGGGCGCGAGCCAGTCGATCAGTGTGCGTTCCTGCGGAACCTCGGGGGTGGGGCGCGGCGGGGCCGCCGGCGCTTCGACCACCGGCGCGGTCGCGCTCGGTGCCGGCGGGGCTGCGCTGGGTGCCTCGACGGGACGGGCGGGCGGCGCGGCCGGGGTTTCCAGGGTCGCGGACACGGCCGCCGACGGGCGCTGGTCGGGGGCGGCGGCTTCCTCGTTGACCGGCTTGGCGATCTCTTCGGGCAGCTGGTGTTCCGGCGCCGGGGCAGGCGTCACGCCGTGCGGGGCGCCGTCGGACGGTGCGATCTGCTGCAGCAGCTCGGCGACGGATTCGGCGCTGAAGGGCTTGCCCAGGCGGAAGTCGGTCTGTGCGCGCGGGGCCGAGGTCAGGCCGATCACGACCTTGCCTGCACCGTGCAGGCGCAGCCAGCTCATCGGACCGTACATGCTGTCCATGTCGACGACGACGTGGCTGGCATCCTGCTCGGACACCAGCGGCCACTTGCCGCCCAGGCGCATGCTCGCTTCGGCGAAGGCGGATTTCAAAGCGGTTTCGGTAGCGGCATCCATGCCGGTAAGGCCGAAAGTCGGGAGCATGTTCCGGTCCGTTCTGGTGAATGACAGTCGGCGAGTGTTGCGCGCAGGCCATGGGCCGTCAACGCGCGGTGAACGTCAGCTTGTGACGCGAGCCGTTCAGATGAGACCCGGATCACGCGCGTGCCGCGTGCCGGACGCCTGCCGGGCAGGGGTTACTGGACCGCCAGTTCCGGTCGTGCGCGCTTGGGCAACTGCGCCTTAAGGAAGGCCATCTGGTCGGCCAGGATGTTGCGGTTGCTCAGGATCAGGTGCTCGACCCAGCTCGGCCGGTACGGCACCGCCAGCAGCGGCATGCCCGCCTGCTGCGGGGTGCGGTTGCCCTTGCGCGAATTGCACTGGAAGCATGCCGCGACGACGTTCTCCCAGACATCGCGACCGCCCTTGGAGACCGGCAGCACGTGATCACGGGTCAGCTGCGGGCGGCAGAAGTCATGGCCGCAGTACATGCACAGGTAGGCATCGCGCGCGAACAGCGCGGCATTGGTGAGCGCCGGCGTCGGATCGAGCGCATGTGCGCGCGCATGGCCGCGCGCGGCGACGATGGGATGCAGTTCGATGAGGCTCTGCGAACCGGTCCGGCGACAGGTGCCGCCATGCACCTGCAGGCAGGGATCGCCGAGCGTCCACGCCACTGCGCCACGGGCATACAGGCACGCCGCGTCCTGCCAGCTCATCCAGTCGAGCACGCGGCCGTAGGCATCCAGGGAAAGCAAACGGACCGCATTGAGGCGGTCCGTCGGGGTGCGGGCAGCAACAATTTCAGGCGTCGAATGGAGCGCCGGATCGCGCGCGAGCATGTCGGCGGCGCGGGTGCCGGTGCGGACAAGCCTCAGTCTGGCTCTGTCGGTCTCCATCGGGAAACCAGCTTATACGCCTATGTTTACGTTTTGTGTACCTGCCCGCGGGGAGCCGGCCGATCCGCTCGCCCGGCGGGTCACGTGAACAGGCGGCCTCACGCGTCGAAGGCCGCCTCGTCCAGCGCCGTCAGCGTGACGGCCGCGCTCGAAATTGCCGCGGCGTGCGTCAGCGTGCGCGGCAGGATGCGCGCGAAATAGAAGCGCGCGGTTTCCAGTTTGGCCTGGCGGAACGCCTCCGTTTGCGTGGACGCCTGCGCCGCGGCGGCACTGCGCGCCCAGCAGTAGGCGAGCGCGACGTAGCCCGAGTACATCAGGTAGTCGTAGGACGCGGCGCCGATCTCTTCCGGGTTCGTCGCCGCGCGCTGGCCGATCTGCAGCGTCATCTGCTGCCACTGCGCGACCTTCTCTCGCAGCGGTCCGATGAATTCCGCCGCCGCTTCGCTGCCGGGCTGCGTGCCCGCGGTGCAGGCATCGCAGAAGCGGGTGATCAGGCCGAGGAACTGCTTCAGGCCGGCCCCCTGCAACTGCATGACCTTGCGGCCGAGCAGGTCCAGCGCCTGGATGCCGGTGGTCCCTTCGTACAGGGTGGTGATGCGCGCGTCGCGGGCGAGTTGCTCCATGCCGTGCTCGGCGATGTAGCCGTGGCCGCCGAAGCATTGCAGTGCGTGGTAGGTGCACTCCACGCCCCACTCGGTGAGGCAGGCCTTCACGATCGGGGTGAGGAAGCCGACCAGCGCATCGGCCTGCTGGCGTTCTTCTTCCGTCGGTGCGCGCTCGGCAATGTCGACCTGCAATCCGGCGAAGTAGCTCAGCGCACGGCCGCCTTCGACGAGCGCCTTGCAGGTGAGCAGCATGCGGCGCACGTCGGGCTGGACGATGATCGGATCGGCGGGCTTGTCGGGGAACTTCGCGCCCGACAGCGCGCGGCTTTGCAGGCGTTCGCGCGAGTAACGCAGTGCGTTCTGCCACGCGCGATCGGACAGGCCCAGGCCCTGCACGCCGACGCCGAGGCGTGCGGTGTTCATCATGGTGAACATCGCCATCAGGCCTTTGTTCGGCTGCCCGATCAGATAGCCCTGCGCGCCGTCGAAGTTCAGCACGCAGGTGGCCGAGCCGTGGATGCCCATCTTGTGCTCGATGCTGCCGCAGCGGACTGCATTGGCTTCGCCCAGCGTGCCGTCGCGGGCGACCTTGAACTTGGGCACGATGAACAACGAGATGCCCTTGCTGCCCGCGGGCGCATCGGGGAGTTTCGCCAGGACCAGGTGCACGATGTTGTCGGTCATGTCGTGCTCGCCGGCGGTGATGAAGATCTTCGTGCCGGTGATCGAATAGGTGCCGTCGTCGTTGGGCACCGCCTTCGTCTTGAGCAGGCCCAGATCGGTGCCGCAGTGCGGTTCGGTGAGGCACATCGTGCCGGTCCAGCGGCCGTCGACCAGCGGCTTGAGGAACACTTCGCGCTGCCAGTCCTCGCCGTGATGCAGCAGCGCATCGGTGGCGCCGTGCGAGAGCAGCGGAAAGTTGCCCCAGGCCAGGTTCGCCGCGTCGATCATTTCCTTGAGCGGCACGCCGGCGCTGTAGGGCAGGCCCTGGCCGCCGAATTCCACCGGCGACACCAGTCCGGTCCAGCCGCCTTCGACGAACTGCGCGTAGGCCTCGCGGAAGCCCGACGGCGTGGTGACCGCGCCGGTGGCCTTGTCGAAGGTGCAGCCGATGCGGTCGCCGGTTTCGTTGAGCGGCGCGAGCACGGTCTCGGTGAAGCGCGCGGCTTCGTCGAGCACGGCATCGAGCACGTCGCGGGTGGCATCGGCATGGCCGAGGCGCGCGTATTCCTCCGCGGCGCCAAGCAGATCGAACAGCACGAAGCGGATGTCGCCGAGCGGGGCTTTGTAGAGGCTCATGTCTGCAACCGATGGAAGCGGAAGGGCGGAGTACCGCGGCGGGTCGCGAAGCGGCTGCGCCGCAGTCTGCGTGCGTGCGCTAGAGCCGGGACTTCAAGCGCCGCGCGGCGTTGGCGATCGGGCGTCGTGCGGTGGGATCAGCGCAACACGCCGGGCAGGCCCGGGGCCGGGTTGAGCTGGCTGCTACGCTGGATGGTGAAGCTGCGCTGGCGCTTGTCGTCCGGGGTCGCGGTGATGTCGCCGCTGAGGGTGTAGCCCACGCTCCGTCCGGCGGCGAGCGCGTCGGCGACGGCCAGCTTGCCCGCGGCCTGCGGAGTGAACACCGCCGTGACGACATCCGCGGATTCCGGCCCGATCGACATCGCCGGTTGCGCGGTCACGTGGCCAGCTTCGTTGTCGCCGATTGCCAGGGCGAGGTCGACCGAATCGAAACGCATCGGGATGCTGCTGAAGTTTTCGATGCGCAGTTCGACGGCCCAGCGTCCGTCGGCGCGCACGGTGAGCTGCTGGATCAGGGCGGAAGGCTCGGAAACCCGGCGCACCGGGCCGTTCGCGCAGGCACCGAGCAACAGGACCAGTCCCGTCACCGCCATTGCGCGCATCCACTGTCCTGCCTTCATGCCGTCGCTCCGCCGTGTGGAGGAACGAGCATACAACGCACGCAAATAGATGAAGCCCGCCACTCCTGTAGCGGGCTTCGCGGGCCAGGGGATGGTCCGGCCCGTACTGCGTCCGCGCGAGTGTCGGGCCTGCATTCGCGGGGCAGGGCCAGCATGTCGGTACGCGGTCGCCGGCGATATCCGGAATTTCCCCCACGCGCGGCAACGACTTGCCGCGTGGCGGTCAGTCGAGCAGGCCCTTCCTGAGGGCGAAGCGCACCAGTTCGGCCGTGTTGCGCACGCCGACCTTGTCGAGCACGCGGGCGCGGTGGTTCTCGGCGGTCTTGGCGCTGATGTCCAGCGCGCGGGCGATTTCCTTGGTCGTCATGCCTTCGGCGATGAGGTGGAACACCTCGCGCTCGCGCGCGGTGAGCCGGCCGTAGGGGTCGTCGACCTGGCGATCGGGGTTCTGCAACTGTTCGGCCAGGATCCGCGACGCCTGCGGCCCGAAATAGCCGCGACCGTCGCGCAGGCACTGGATCGCCGCGAGCAGTTCGGAAGCCGCGCTGTCCTTGACCAGGTAGCCGGACGCGCCGGCGCGCACCAGTTGCAGGACGTACTCGTCCTCGCTGTGCATGGTCAGCACCAGTACGCGCACCTCGGGCAATGACTCGCGCAGGCGCCGTACCACCTCGATGCCGTTGAGGTGCGGCATCGAGATGTCGGTGATGACGATGTCGGGGCGCGTGGCGAGCGCCTTCTCCACGGTTTCCAGTCCGTCGGAGGCCTGGGCGACGACCGTGATGTCACCGGAGGCCTGCAGCAGGTTGACCAGCGATTCGCGGACGAGTGTGTGGTCGTCTGCGATCAGGACACGGACGGCGGCGAGGTTCCCCATGCGGGCTAACCTGCGCGCCGCGAGGCGGCGGCGTCAAGACGGCGCAGGAGGCCGCAGGAAATGTTGCGAGCCTGTCGCGACGAACGGCGCGTGCGCGGCGTCAGCCGGCAGGCAGCGGCACCACGGCGCGCAGGCGCGTGCCCGCGCCCGGCGTGGAATGCATGTCCAGCGTCCCGTCGTACAGGCGCAGGCGTTCGCGCATGCCGCCCAGCCCGCTGCCGCCGCTGCGCATGGCGGCTTCGGGCTCGCAGCCGCGGCCATCGTCCGCGACCTGCAGCTGCACCTTGCCCGCGCGCTCCACCAGGCGCAGCAGCACGCTGCGCGCCTGCGCGTGCCGGGCGATGTTGTTCAACGCTTCCTGGGCGACGCGGAACAACAGCGTCTGCAGGTCGGTGTCGAGCGCCGGCAAGGGGCCGATCTCCACGGCGATGTCGAGGCCACTGGCTTCGCCCTGCGTGCGCGCGAGCCAGCGCAACGCCGCTTCCAGGCCGAGATCGTCGAGGACCGGCGGACGCAGCAGGCGCGAGAGTTGTCGCGTGTCCTCGAGCGTGTCCGAGCACAGGGCGATCGCCGCGTCCAGCGCCGCCTGCACGTTGTTCGCGTCCTGCGGGAGGGTGTTCGCGATGGCCGCGAGGCGATGCTTGATCGCGGTGAGGTTCTGGCCGACACCGTCGTGCAGTTCGCGGGCGAGGCGCCGGCGCTCGTCTTCCTGCACGCGCCACACCGCGCGGCCGAGGCGGCGGAATTCGCGCTCGTTGCGCTGCAGGCGATCGAGCAGGGCCTGGTATTGCTGGCGCAACGCGGCGAGATCATCCATCGGCGTCGGCCAGCGGCAGGTCGTCGTGCCGTGGCAGCGCACGGTCGAATCCGTCGCGCAGCGCAGCGGGGACATGCGCACGCAGCGCGCCCAATGCGCTGTCCGCGGCGCTTGCGCAGGACGTCGAAGCACGGCCGGCGCTGTCCACGCAGGCACGGCGGGCCAGGTCGTGCAGGCGCCACGCCTCGAGGTAGTCGCCACGGCGCAGGATCGGCGTGGCTTCGCGATAGGCGGCCAGCAGCGCCTTGTCGTCGTGGCGTTGCGCTGCGCCGCGCATCGCGGTCAGCAGGTAGCGAAGCCGCAGCGGAACGTTGCCCAGTGCAGCGGTATCGCGGTCCAGTTCGATGCCGGATTGCGGGCGCTGCAGTGCGACCTGCAGTTGCAGCTGGCGCACGCCGGAGGCCTGCGCCAGTTGCGCGGCCAGCGCGGCCGCCTTCGTCGCCGCGGCTTCGTCGCCGCGCCGCGCCGCCAGTTCGGACTGCAGCAACGCGGCGATGCCGCGTTGTTCCGCCGATGCGTACGCGATCGCGTCGGCGAGTCCGGCCAGTGCCTTGTCCGCATCCGCGTCCGCGCGCGCGGCCAGCAATGCCTGCACGCGCAGCAGGCCGGCATCGGCGACGCCGCGATCGTCTTCGCGTTCGCGGAACAGGGTCTCGGCCTTGGTGGCCTGCGCGATGGCCTGTTCGATGTGGCCCTGGTGCAGTTCGAGTTCGGCGAGGTTGCGCCGGCTCACCGCGGCTTCCTCGAGCATCTGCTGTTGTTCGGCAGCCTCGAGCGAACCTTCGAGCTGGCGCCGGGCCTCGCTCCAGTGGCCGCGCGCGATTGCCAGCAGTCCGAGGTTCTGGCGCGTGCGGATGATGCCGGTCTGGTCGCCGAGTTCGCCGTAGGCATTGGCCGATTGCACCAGGTAGGCCTGCGCGTCGTCGTAAGCGCCGAGCTGGTAGTGCGCGAAGCCGATGTCGTTGAGCGCCTGCGCGATCCCGTTCTTCTCGCCGAGTTTCTGCCAGGTCTGCAGGGCCGCGCGGAAATGCGCGAGCGCGGCCGGATAGTCGCCGCGTTCCTCGGCGAGGATGCCGCGCTCGTTCTCGACCGCGGCCAGGCCGCCGCGGTCGCCCAGCGCCGCATGCAGTTCCGCGGCCTGCCCGAGCACCGTGGCGGCTTCGGCGAACTTGCCCTGCTGACTGAAGATGTTGCCGAGGTTGCGCAGGCTGGTGGCCAGGCCGCGGCGGTTGCCGACTGCGCGGCGCAGATCCACCGCTTCGCGATATTGCTTCTCCGCATCGGCGGTCTGCCCCAGGCGCGCGTAGCCGATGCCGAGCGCGTTGGCGGTTTCCGCTTCGCCGTAGCGATTGCCGCTGCGCTTGTACAGCACCAGGGCGCGGACCAGGTAATCGTCGACCGCGCGCTGCGCGCCGCCGGCGAGGATGGAGAATTTGCCCAGTTCGAACCAGGCGCGAGGATCGTTCGGATCGCGCGCAACCAGCGCCTGCAGCGCGGCGATCGCACCCTTGAAGTCGCCGCCTGCGCCCAGCGCCCGTGCATGGCCGAGTTCCGCGAAGGTGTCGTCCGGCGACTGCGCGCGCAGCGCCTGCCACTCCGCGGCGGCGGTCGGTGGATCGCCGTCGAGCAGCGCGCGTTCGGCGCGGAAGCGGTGCTGCAGCGACACCGCGCGCGCGGCATCCGCACGGCGTTGGCCGGCTTCGATCGCTTCATAGGCGATGTCGGCTTCGCCGATGGCCAGCGCCGTTTCCGCCTGCAGCAGCCATGCGGATGCGAAACCGGGAGCCGCGCTCGTCGCCTTGCGCACCTGCGCGAGCGCGACGGCGGGCGCGCTGCGCTGCTGCGCGAGCAGGGCCTGGCCGAAGGCGTCCAGCGCCTGCTTGCCGCAGGCGTCTGGGCAGGGCAGGGCAAACGGGAGCGCCGACTTGCGTCCGAGTGCGGCCGCCAGTCCGGGCAGCGTCGCCAGGCGCGCGAACGCAGCGTCGGGATCGCCCGCCGTGGCGGCGAACGACGCGTCCTGCTTCCCGTTCTGCTGCAGCCGTGCGATCGCCTGCCAGCGCGTGCCGGACGGTTGCAGCGACACACGCAGGATCCGATCCGCGCCGACGCTGCGCTGCAGTGCCGCGCCGTCGACGCGGGCGGCGCCGGTGGGATCCAGCTGACGCAGAGCCTGGTGCGTGCGTTCGTCGTCGACGGTCGCATGGCCCGGCGTGGCTTGCAGAGCGTCGCGCAGCAGTGCCGTCAGCGCCGCGCCATGCGCCGCGTCCACGGCGGTGGCGGGCGCCTGCAGCGGCAGCACCAGCACGCGATGCAGCGGCGCGACAGCCGCGATTTTCGCTTCGGTGACTTCCGCGCGCGGCGGTGGATGCAGCGATTGCCAGACGAAGTAGCCGCCGCCGGCGAGCGCCGCGACGAGGACGGCGGCAGCGATCGCATTCCGGCGGGTAAGGGTGAAGTCGCGCGGCACTTCGCGCGTATCGAGCGCACGCATCACCGCCTGCGCGCTCTGCAGGCGATGCGCCGGCTGCACGCGCAGCAGGCGATCGGTGAGTCGCGCCAGCCACGCCGGGGTCTGCGGCCTGGCCTGCGTCACCGGCGGCGGCGAGCGCAGCATGCGCTGGGCGAGGATTTCGCTCAGCGTGCCGCCCTGGAACGGCAGCGCGCCGGCGAGCATTTCGTACAGGATCAGTCCCAGCGCATAGAGGTCGCTGCGCGCATCGACGGTGTCGCCACGCGCCTGTTCCGGCGACAGGTAGTCGGGCGTGCCGACGACGGCGCCGGTCCGGGTCAGGCCATTGCTGGCGAGCGAACGGGCGACGCCGAAGTCGCTGATGTAGGCATTGCCGTCGCGATCGATCAGCACGTTCGCCGGCTTGAGATCGCGGTGGATCACGCCGCGCGCGTGCGCTGCGGCCAGGCCTTCGGCCAGTTGCCGCGCGATGCCGGCGGCAACTTCGGGCGCCAGCGCGCCATCGCGATCGAGGCGGCGGTCGAGGCCCTCGCCATCGATGTAGTCCATGCTGATCAGCCACTGTCCCTCGTGCTGCGCGAGGTCGTGGATGCGCACCACGCGCGGGCTGGAGACCTGCCGCGCGACGAGCAGTTCCTGGCGGAAGCGCTCGAAGGCATCGGGGCGCGCGGCGAGTTCGGGACGCAACAGTTTCAGCGCGACCGGAACGTCCAGAGCGAGGTCGGTAGCGCGATACACGACGCCCATGCCGCCGATACCCAGCATCGCCTCGATACGGAAACGCCCGGCCACTACCGTGCCGGGCGCGTGCTGGTGCTGGGCATGCAGGCCGGTGGCGGTCGGCTCGCTCATGTCGAGGTATCCAGGGGGGTCGCAGATTTCCGGTCGCCGACGACGGCCTGCCAGCGCGGCGCGTCGTCGATGGAACGCATCGCGCGCCGCGTCAGCAGGTACAGCGTCGCGCTTTCGGCGAAAGCGCCGAGCAGTTCCAGGTCGAAGTCGGTGATGGGTTCGCCCGGCCCGCTCCGGTCGGCGTAGACCGCGCCGAAAACACGGCTTCCGTCGAACAGCGGC
This sequence comes from Lysobacter yangpyeongensis, assembly GCF_042655745.1. Taxonomy (NCBI): domain Bacteria; kingdom Pseudomonadati; phylum Pseudomonadota; class Gammaproteobacteria; order Lysobacterales; family Lysobacteraceae; genus Lysobacter; species Lysobacter yangpyeongensis. The sequence continues at coordinate 304,084 of NZ_JBHSNM010000003.1, forward strand.
AGGCACACCAGCGTGGTCAGGCCGCCCGCGATCACCGACGCCCGCGCCGACAGCCACGCATCGCTGCCGATGTTGTTGATCACCAGGGGCTGGCCGCTGGCGAGCACGCGTTCCACCGCGCCCACGCTGCCGGGGAACACCCGCTGGTCGAGCGCATCGCCGTCGAGTTGCAGGCCGGCGCCGACGACGAGTTCGCCCGCGCTGTCGGCGAGCAGCATGAAGCCGCGCGTGCAGCCGGACAGTTCGATCACGCCGCGCAACACATGCGCGGGCAGCGCGTCCGGATCGGATTGCTGCGAAACCCGCAGCGCCATCGCCTGCGACAGCGCACGCCGGTCGTGCTGGCGATCGCGCAGGGCTTCCGCCTGGCGGTCGTCGAGTTCGCCGAAATCGCAGTAGCTGTCGCCCAGGCGCAGCCAGCACTGGGCGGGCAGGGGATGGTCGGCCACCGCAATGCCATCGACGAAGCTGCCGTTCTTGCTGCCCAGGTCGCGCAGCCACCAGCGACCGTCGCGATGGTAGAGCTCGGCGTGCGTGCGCGAGACCGAAGGATGGGCGATGACGAGATCGCAGCCCGGGTCGCGGCCGATGCGCAACCCGCGATCGGGCTGCAGCCATCGACTCACGGCCGCGGTATCGGGCGGATACGCAATCAGGCGGGCCTGCATGGCCGCATCTTAGCGCGGGGTCCGTGGCGCAGGCGCAAGCCGACCCGGGCGCCGGTCCGCGTCGCCTACTGCCCGTAGTCGCGCAGGTAGGCGACGCTGAAGCGCAGGGTATTGGCACCGGCGACGAGGTCGCCGGCCTGGTTGTCGACGTCGTGCGTGGCGCGCCATTCGTTGGGAATGAACGTTCCGGCGCGCGCCTGCACGCGCGAACGGAAGGCGTCGATCGCGTCGATCGCGGTAGCGAAGTCGTTCTCGTCCACCGCGGCTTCGGCCTGGTCGAGGAAGGCGGAGAGCGCGCCGCGTTCGGCCACGGGCAGTGCGGCGACCTTGCCGCGCAACCAGGCGAGTTTCTCGTCGATGACCGCGCCGCTGGTGCGCAGATCGGTCACGATCAGGAATTGCGAGAAGCCGCCGTAGGTCGTGCGCGCGCGCACGCTGCCCGGGGCGATTTCGTCGGTCACGTCGCGGAACGCGCCACCCAGCGGCGCCTTCAGCACGCGGAACGAACTGCCGACGGCGTAGGGGATCGCGTGGGTGTGGATTTCGAGGCGGCCGGTGTTGCGGAAGCGCAGGCCACCGATGGCCGGCGGCTCGATGGTGATGAGCAAGGGCAGGGCGCCCGGCGGGGTCGTGAGGCTGGTGTCGGGAAGGCGCGCGAGCAGCGTCGGATCAAGCAGGTTCACCTGCTGCGCGCTGACGCCCAGGCTTGCGGGACTCAGGCCGGTGGCGTCCTGGAAATCGAGACTGACCTCGGCCACCGGGCTGGTCGGCGTACCGATGACGATGTCGGCATGGTTGCCCGAGGCAGTCACGCCGACGGGCAGGCTCTGCGCGGCGACAGTGCCGCTGGCGAACACCGAGGCGACGAGCACGGACGCGACGAAGAAGAACACGCCAGGGCGGTTCCGGAACAAGAGCGAACTCATCACAGACTGCTCCGCAAAGCGATCCCCGATGATCCGGCTCCATTCCGGATCGCGCGCCGCGGGGCCCGGGCGGCGCGCCTGGCGCGATCCCTGCCCATCCCGATGGCCACAGCCGCGCACACGGAGCGTACGTGGCGACCTGTCGCCCGTCTGTAGGGGGAATCCCCCAGGTTGGCGCGAGGTTCAGCGGGATGAAGCGGCCGTGAGCCCCACGCATGCGTCAGGTGAGCGCTGGGGGCTTTCCCCCTCGCCGCATGGAGGCTCTCCCGGATGGGCGCCTTCGCGCACGGCTCCAACACTTGCGGTGCTCCACTTCGCGAGCGCCCCGAGAGTCCCCGTCATGCCGTTCCGTGCTCCTTCCATGCGTCGCAGCGTCAAGTTGAGCGCGCTCGCCATCGGCCTGCTGGCCAGTGGCGTCGCCCTTGCCGATGCGCATCTCGATCCGCAACTGGTTTCGCGCATGGACGGCGCCGCTGCCACCGAAGAATTGCAGGTGGTGGTGAGTTACAAACAATCCGCGGCGGTAACGCCGGGCCAGGTCGCGGCCCTCCAGTCGCTGGGCATCACCCGCGGCGTAACCCTGCACACGCTGCCCATCGCCGGCGTGCTGGCCACTCCCGCGGAGATCCGCGCGCTGGCCCGGCGTAGCGACGTCGCCTCGATCTACTGGAATGCGCCGCTGCGCTACTTCAACACCGAAGCGCGCGAGATCACTGGTGTCGCCCGTGCCCAGGACAATCCGGGCGATTACGGGCGCGCACTGCCGTTCAGCGGACGCGGCGTGACCGTGATGGTCAACGACTCCGGCATCGATGCCACCCACGACGACGTCAAGCTCGGCACGCACGTGGTCGACAACGTGCTCGCGCCGCAGAACGTGCTGGCGGAAGTCGCCGGGGAAACCGCGCCGGGCATCGTGCCCATCACCCATCTCAACAATGTGCCCAACACCGACCTGGGGTCGGGCCATGGCACCCACTGCGCCGGCATCGTCGGCGGCAACGGCGCGCGCAGCAACGGCCTGTACCGCGGCGCGGCGCCGGGAGCGGACCTGGTCGGCTATGGCTCGGGCGCCGTGCTGTTCGTGCTCGATGCGGTCGGCGGCCTCGACTACGCGGCCACGCACCAGTTCGACTACGCCTCGCCGATCCGCGTCGTGTCGAATTCCTGGGGGTCGTCGGGCGCGTTCGATCCGGAAAACCCCGTCAACATCGCCAGCTACGAGTTGTACAAGCGCGGCATCGTCAGCGTGTTCGCCGCCGGCAACGACGGTCCGGGCGAAGACACGCACAACCCGTACGCGCAGGCGCCGTGGGTGATCTCCGTCGGCGCCGGCGAGAAGGACGGCGTGCTCACCGGTTTCTCCTCGCGCGGCAAACGCGGGGAAAGTGGCACGTTCACCACCGCCGACGGCAAGACCTGGACCTACGTCAACGAGCCGACGATCGTGGCACCGGGTGTCGACATCGTGTCGACCCGCGACCTGCTCGGCGTCCTGCCGCCACTGGAAGCGCAGCACGACGCCGAAACGCTCGAGCCGCAGTATCTGCCGTTCTACACGCACATGAGCGGCACCTCGATGGCGACGCCGCATGTCGCCGGCATCATCGCGCTGATGCTGGAGGCCAATCCGGGCCTCACCCCGGCGCAGGTCAAGGACATCCTGATCCGGACTGCCACCAACATGACCGGCCGCCTGGCGTGGGAAGCCGGCAGCGGGCACGTCAATGCCTACGAGGCCCTGGCCGCGGCGAGCGGACTGCGCAACGATTTCGGCGCGACGGTCAACACGCTGCGGACGTTCAACAGCAACGTCATCCTGCTGGGCGGCGTGCCGAACGTTCCCTTCTCGATCGACTTCGCGCCCGTGGGCACGGTCGAGTCGCAGAGCTTCACCGTGGGCAGCGACATCGCCTGGGTCGCCGCGCGCGCCACCGTGGACGCCAACACCGTCGCCATCGTCCTCACCGATCCGGACGGCATCAGCTACGGCTCCGCGATCGCGCTGCCGGTGCTGGGCGACACGGTGACCACGGGCGCGCCGGGCAAGGCCGGCACCTGGACGGTGACCGTGCGCGGCATCGGTTCCGTTTCCGGCACCGGTCTGGATCCGTTGCAGGTGACGAATGGCTATGCGCTGCCCGGGACAATCGAAGGCGAGATCAGCTTCCTGCGCAGCGGCGGCTACACCGGACTCAACGACATCTCCGGCCATGCCGCCCGCCAGGCGATCGAGTTCGCCATCGCCAACCGTCTGATGGACGGCTATGCCGACGGCAACTTCCGTCCGGACCAGCCGCTCCGACGCGGGGAAATGGCGCAGTACCTGCTGATGGGCGCCAGCGTGCGCCAGCACCTCCCGTTCAACGGCGTGCGCAGCTTCAATGACGTGTCGACGAGCTCGCCGGTCTATGCCTATGCGGAAGCTGCGGTCGCCAAGGGTGCGCCGCTGCGCGATCTGGGCAATTCGCACGACGGCGTGATGGGCCTGGTCAATGGCCAGTTCCGCCCGAACGACTACGTCACCCGCGCGAGCCTCGCGTATTCCCTAGTGCAATCGCTGGGCCTGCAGGAGCAAGCGCGGGCGTTCACAGGCAACCTCACCGTGTTCTACGACGGCAGGCGCATTCCCGTCGACGATGCGGCTTCGATCCCGGCGAGCCTGCGCGGCTATGCGCAACTGGCACTGGACCAGGGCCTGATCAACGCTCGCTTCACCGTCACGCAGGGGCCGTTCGACCTGCAGCCGACGCTGCATGCGTACTTCGATCCGTCGAAGACGGTCACGCGCGCCGCGTATGCCGTGGCGGCCGGCCGCTACCAGGCTGCGTATCAGGCAGCGGAAGACTGAGTACCGCCGGCTTCCGTCCGCATGTGGAAAAAGCCCGCCATCCGGCGGGCTTTTTCGTCCCGGCACCGGTGCCTCGTGCGGACCGTCCGTGGGCGGTCGGGTGCCGGCGGGCCGCAACAAGGCCGCCCGATTTCGCTGAACGCGCCCCGCCAGGTGTCGGCGGCACCTGCCCGTGCCAATGGACGGGCACTGGTCGATCGGTAGAATGCGCCGGAGAACCTGCCATTCCGGGTGAATAATGAACAAGAAGTTTGGGCTTGCGGCGCTCGCCGCAGGCATTGCTGTCGCACTGTGGTTTGGCAGGGGTTCGCAAGAAGCTCCGGTTTTCTCGGAAGCTCCGGTTCTCTCGAAAGCAATTCCGGCGGCGGCAGCCAGCGCGGAGGCCGCCTTCAGCCAGGCTCCGATGGCCTTCGAGCGCAACGTGGGGCAGACGGACGCGGAAGTCCTGTTCCTGGCGCGGGGTCCCGGCTATGGCCTGTTCCTGACGCCCACCGAGGCGGTCCTGAGCCTGACGCACGCCTCCAATGGTGCTTCCACGGCCAGGGCGCCCGCGATCGTGCGGATGTCGCTGCTCGGCACCAATCCGCGCCCGGTCGTCGAGGGCGGACGCGAGCAGGAAGGCATCAGCAACTACTACCACGGCGCAACACCGGCCGAGTGGCACAGCAACGTGCAGCACTACGGCGAGGTCCGGTATCGCGATGTCTACCCGGGCATCGACCTCGTTTATTACGGCAAGCAGCAGCAACTCGAATACGACTTCGTCGTCGCGCCCGGTCGCGATCCGGCCCGCATCGCCGTGCAGTTCGCCGGCATCGACTCCATGCGCCTGGACGACAAGGGCAACCTGCTGCTGCGTACGGCCAGCGGCGATCTCGTCCAGCACAAGCCCGTGCTGTACCAGGAAGTCGACGGCCAGCGTCGCCCCGTGCAGGGCGCTTACCGCCTGCTGGGCGGTAACCGGGTCGGTTTCGAAGTCGCGCGCTACGACGCGACCCGGCCGCTGGTGATCGATCCGGTCGTGGGATACGCGACCTACTTCGGCGGCGGCGCCGACGACGGCATCGCCGGGCTGGCGACCGACGCTGCGGGTAATCTCTACGCCATCGGCACTACGACATCGGTGAACTTCCCGCTGAAGAATGGCGCGCAGACAGCGAATCGCGGTGCGGACGAGGTATTCGTCAGCAAGTTCAACGCGGACGGCAACGCGCTCGTCTACAGCACCTACCTCGGGGGCGGAGCCGCGGACGCCGGCGGCGCGATCGCGGTGGATGGCGCAGGCAATGCGGTCATCACCGGTTCCACCAAGTCGACGAACTTCCCCGTGTTGTCCGCGCTGCAGGCCACGCACGCCGCCGACAACGGCGCTGAAGACGCGTTCGTCGCCCGGTTGAATGCAGCTGGCGCACTGCAATCGAGCACCTACCTTGGAGGTAGTGGCGTCGATACCGGCACCGCAATCGATCTCGACCGGTCCGGCAACACCTACGTCGCCGGTGCAACGGCGTCCGCCAACTTCCCCAGCGCGTCCGCGCTGGACACATCCATCGGCGGCACGCGCGACGGGTTTCTCACCAGGCTCACTCCTGCCGGCACTGCGATGGTGTTCAGCACGTTCTTCGGTGGCGCGGGTAGCGACCAGATCAATGCAATGTCGATCGATCGTGCTCCGGGCCATGCGGGCGGCATCTACCTGACCGGCGAAACCACCTCGACCGATTTCCCGACCGCCGGTGCCGTCCAGACGGCTCTGAACGGCGGCGCGGATGCGTTCGTGGCGGTACTGAACCCGGTGGCTTCGGCACCGTACGTCAATTTGCATTTCGGCACGTACCTGGGAAGCGCGAACGCGGACGCAGGCCATGGGATCGCTGTGGACTCCGACGGCAATGCGGTGGTGGTCGGCGCGACGCTGGGCACTTCGTCGGCACCGTTCCCGACGGTGAAGGCCTGGCAGCCGAAGCCCGCCGGCGCCACCGATGGCTTCATCGCCAAGATCGCGCTCGGATCCACCCCAACGGTCAGCTACAGCACGTACTTCGGCGGATCCGCCGACGATCGGCTCGAAGACGTCGCAGTCGACGAATTCGGCACTGCCTACGTGATCGGTACAACCAACTCCACAAACGTCTTCGGAACGTCGCCATACTTTGGCCTCCAGTCCACGAATGGCGGCGGCTATGACGCGATGACCGCGCGCTACTCCGACGAGGGCGAGCTGTTCTGGGCCTCGTATCTCGGTGGCGGCGGCACCGACCAAGGCTCCGCCGTCGCCCTTTACGGATCGAGCACCATCTTCGTGGGAGGCGTGACAGGTTCGACCAACCTCGCCACGAACGTGCCTTTCAAGTCGAGCAACAGCGGCGGCGCTGACGCCTTCATCACCCGATATGGGATCCGCAGCCTGCGCACGAATGCGCGCAACTTCAATGCGGACAAGACCGACGACATCCTCTGGAGAAACGCGACGACCGGCGACAACATGATCTGGCGTTCGGCGAGTTCGACGGCCGTGACGGCTGTCGCCCCGCAGAATGTTGCGCAGTGGAAAGTGGCGGGAACGGGGGATTTCGATGCCGATGGCCACGCGGACATCCTCTGGCGGAACACCGGCACCGGTGCCAATGTGCTGTGGAAAGGAGGAGTCGCTACCAGCGCAGCGTCGCTGCTGACCGTCGCAGACCAGAACTGGCAGGTTGCCGGAATCGGCGACTTCAATCTGGACGGGCGTTCCGACATCTTCTGGCGAAATGGCCAGACCGGTGCGAATGTCATCTGGCTGTCGGGGGATTCGACCACGACGCAGACAATGCGTGCAGCTGGCACCAACTGGACCGTAGCCGGCATCGGTGACTTCGACGGGGATTTCGCCTCGGACGTCTTCTGGCGCGACAACGTTCGCGGATCGAATGTCATCTGGATGTCGGCGAACTCTTCCACATCGCGGGTGGCGACTGCCGTGACCGACCTTGCGTGGAAGGTTGTCGGGGTCGGGGATTTTCTCGGCGACGGAAAATCCGACGTCCTTTGGCGCAACGCCAATACCGGCGTGGTCACCATGTGGCGTGGAGCGGATTACGCCAGCCAGCCTCCGGCTGCGGCAGTGGGGCCGGACTTCGACCTGGCTGCGGTGGGCGATTACACCGGGGACGGGCGGTCCGACATTCTTTGGCGCAACAAGAACACCGGAACAAACGTGATGTGGCGCTCGGGGAATCCCAACTACCGCGTGACGATCGGTGCGCAGACCAACCAGGCCTGGAAGGTTGTCCCCTGATAGTCGCGGTGAGCGTCGTGAGCTGACCGCGTGACGCGTACAGAAGGCCGGTATCCCAGATGCCGGCCTTTCCTGTCTGCGGGTGGACCTGGCGGCAGATTCGCAAGGGTCGCAATGGCCGTGCTACGTCGTCGATGGCGACCTCGCTTTTCGTGGCCGCGCCGGGCAATTGGATTTGACGACGGTGGTCGCAAAAAAAACGGGCCGAAAGGCCCGTTTTAGTTTTGATGAATTCAATGGTGGCCGGGGAGGGAATCGAACCCCCGACACGGGGATTTTCAATCCCCTGCTCTACCAACTGAGCTACCCGGCCGGTCACAAGCCGCACAACGGCCGTGAAGAACCGAAATGATACGGTGCGCCGGCCGTGCTGGCAAGCCGGACCTGCGCTGAACACCGGATGCCCCGCGTCTTCCGCCGCCATCGTGCGGGCGCATGATGGCGAGGGTTCCCTTTCCGAGGCTGCCATGAAGCTTTCGCACATCACTCTCGCCGCGCTCGCGTTCGCGTTTTCCGCCTGCGCCAGCGGCGGCATGACCGATACCGAGAAGCTCGCGCTCTACCGTGCCCATGCGCTGGCACCGGTGCCGAGCTTCCATTATCTGGGGCGTATCGATGGATGGACTCCGCTGGGCGATACGGCGGTCGCGGTCTGGACCCGTCCCAACGTCGCGTACCTGCTCGAAGTCGATGGGCCGTGCCCCGACCTCGACTTCGCCAGCGCGATCGGCCTGACCAACCAATCCGGCACGGTGTATTCGCGTTTCGACAAGGTCATCCCGCGGACGCACGGTGGCGCGAATCCGATTCCGTGCCACATCGGTCAGATCCGGCCGCTCGACGTGAAGGCGATCAAGTCCGCCGAGAAGGACATGCGCCGGCAGCGCGACAACGGCTAACGCGACGCGACACCGACCAGGTCATTCTTCGGGTGGAACGTAGCCGGCCGGCTTCTGCGCGTTGCCGCCGAAGAGGAATTTCTCCATCTCGCCTTCGAGGAAGGCGCGGTGCTGCGGATTCATCGGCGACAACCGGTTTTCGTTGATCAGCATCGTCTGGTGCGCGAGCCATTTCGCCCACGCCGGCTTGCCGATGTGGGCGAACACGCGCTTGCCCAGCTCGCCGGGCCACGGCACGAAATCCAAGCCCTCGGTCTCGCGGTGTTCGTAGTCGCAATGGACGATGCGTGCCATCGATCAGGATTCCAGCAGCTTGCGGATCGGCGCGGGCATGCCCAGCCCCGCGAATTCGTCGCGCATGACCCAGCGCAGGTCGTCATTGTCGCCGACGCGTCGATCGAGCGCGATGCCGCGCAGGCGCAACGGATGCAGGCGCAAACGGTAATGACTGAACGCGTGGTCGATGGGCGGCAGCGCTTCGGCGGCGTCGTAGTCGCCGATCAGCGCGCGTTCGAACCAGGCACGGGATGCCGCGGCATCCTCCGCCTGCGGCAGCGTCCACAGCGAGGCCCAGATGCCCGTCGGCGGCCGTCGCTGCATCAGCACGGCGCCATCGCTGTTTTCCAGCCAGAGGATGCATGCGTGCTTCTGCGGCACGACCTTTCCGGGGCGGGCGGTGGGCAATTCGGCAACGCGTCCTTCGCGACGCGCCACGCAGTTGTCCTGCAGCGGGCACAGCACGCAGGCCGGGTCGCTGCGCGTGCACAGCGTGGCGCCCAGGTCCATCTGCGCTTGCGTGTAGTCGGCCATGCGTGCATCCGGCAGATGCGACTCGGCATGCGTCCACAACTGCTTCTCCACGGCCGGCAGTCCCGGATGGCCGGCGATGTCGTGGTAGCGGCACAGCACGCGTTTCACGTTGCCGTCGAGGATCGCGTGCCGGTCGCCCCACGCCTGCGAAAGGATGGCGGCCGCGGTGCTGCGGCCGATGCCGGGCAGGCCCGTCAGCGCGTTGAGGTCGCGCGGCAGTTCGCCGTCGTGCCGTTCCACGCAGCGTTGCGCGGCGGCCTGCAGGTTGCGGGCTCGCGCGTAATAACCGAGCCCCGACCACAAGGCCATGACTTCGTCCTGCGCTGCTGCGGCGAGCGCGGGCAACGTCGGCAGCGCGGCCACGAAGCGCTCGAAGTAGGGGATCACCGTCTTGACCTGGGTCTGCTGCAGCATGATCTCCGACAGCCACACGCGGTAAGGCGTGCGCGGATGCTGCCAGGGCAGGTCGTGCCGGCCATTGCGATCGAACCAGCGCAGCAGGCGCGTGGCGAAGGCTTCCGTTTCAGCCGGGGCGATCGAAACGGTTGCAGTCTTGTGGTGCGAAGTCATGGCGTAGTGCGTTCCGACGGGCGTTCGCCCGCGTCCATTTCCACCTGCACGCCTTCCAGTCGTGCGCCTGAAATTTCGATGGTGGGCGCCTGCAGCGATCCCGACAGTGGCGGTAGCGGCGTGCCGTCCGTTTGATCGATCCAGGCCAGCACTTCGGGCAGACGAAAGCGGCCGTCGAAGCGCGTGGCGTCGCGCCGCAGGCGCAACGCGGCGACATCGTCGAGCGCAGGCGAGCCGTCGTAGCGCAACGCGAACGGCAACGCGGATTGGGACTGGCCCAACGGCGGCGGCAGCGCCGGCCACGACGGCGGCCATCCCGCGAGTGCGCCGTCGAGCCGCAGCACGAGCGTGCGTCCCAGTGCCAGCGTTCCCTGCGCGTCGAGCGTCGGCACGGGATCGTCGTGTGCCGCGTCGCGGCCGCGCAGCGCCAGTCCCACCGGCGCCAGCGTCCAGGTGGCTTCATCGAAGCGTAACGGCCCGTGCAGGCCCAGCGCGAAGGGAATGTGCGTCGCGGCGGATTCGTAGCTGGCCGCCACGCCCAGGCGTGCCGGGACGACGTGCAGTTCGTCGGCGCCCAGCCGCAACGGTCCGGACAGCGCCACGTACGCGGGCAGGCGCCATTGCGCGCCCCGTTCGACGGAAATCCGGCCGTACGCGGCGAACCCCGTCGCGCGGTCGGCGATCAACGCCTCCGGGTGGATCACTGCCACCGCGACATCGACCGGTATAGCGAGCGGTGCATCGCGGTAGCGGCCACGCAGGCGCGCGCGCAGCGGTTGCGCAGGTGCCAGCAGCGGCAGGTCGACGTCGATGCCGTCGATGTGCCAGTCATCGTTGGCGATCTCGCCCTGGCGGATGCGCAGTCCCCGCGTCAGCGTGGGCAGGCGCTTTGCCGAAGGCGGTCGCGACGCGAGCCAGTGCTGCAGCGCCGGCAGGTCCAGGTGCGGTGCATCGAGTTCGACGCGCTGTGCCACCAGCGCGCTGCCGCCGGCGCGCAGGGTCGACCAGGGCAATGCGACCAGGATGCGCCGTGCCGTCAGCAGCGGTTGCGTCGAACCCGGCTCGCGCACGCTGACCTCGCGCAGTACCAGTTGCGGTGTTCCGCGCAGGCGGTAGTGCGTGGCGCCTTCGGCGCGGATTTCCAGGCCCAGGGCGTTGCCGACCTGGCCGGTGACCAGGCCCGCGATTGTCCGCGGACGCGACAGCCAGCCCGCTGCCAGCAGCAGTACAGCCGCGATCAGCGCGAGGACGAGCAGGAGGCGACGACGACGCGTCATCACTCGGGACTGGTCGTCCCCAGGGTGTCCGGCAGCAGCGCATCGACGAAGGCTTCGGCGTCGAACACGCGCAGGTCCTCCGGTCGCTCGCCGATGCCGGCGAAGCGGATCGGGATACCGAATTCGCGGGCCAGCGCGAACACCACGCCGCCCTTGGCGGTGCCGTCGAGCTTGGTCACCACCAGTCCGGTGACGCCGACGGCGGCGTGGAACTGGCGCAGCTGGGACAACGCGTTCTGGCCGGTGGTGCCGTCGATCACCATCAGCACTTCGTGCGGTGCCGATGCATCCAGCTTCTGGATGACGCGCTTGATCTTGCCGAGCTCGGCCATCAATCCCTGCTGCGTGTGCAGGCGTCCGGCAGTGTCGGCGATCAGCACTTCGGTGCCGCGCGCCTTGGCGGCCTGCAGCGCATCGAAGGCGACGGAGGCGGCATCCGCGTTCTGTCCCTGGGCGACGACCGGCACGCCGTTACGCTCGCCCCAGGCCTGCAACTGCGCGACGGCCGCCGCGCGGAACGTGTCGCCCGCCGCGAGCATCAGCGGACGGTCTTCGTCCTTGAAGCGCTTCGCGAGCTTGCCGATGGTGGTGGTCTTGCCGACGCCGTTCACGCCGACCGTGAGCAACACGAACGGCCGGGCATCGCGCTCGATCTGCAGCGGCTGCGCGACGGGGCGCAGCATCGCGACCAGATCGCCGCGCAGCGCCGCCAGCAACGCATTGGCATCGGCGAATTCGCGCGCCTTCATCCGCTTGCGCAGGTCATCGACGATCTGCGATGTCGCGGTGACGCCGACGTCGGCCATCAACAGCGCGGTCTCGATTTCGTCGAGCAGTTCGTCGTCGAGGCGCGGATTGCGCGAGAACAGGCCACCGAGCGTGCGCGCGAAGGCGCTGCCGCGCAGGCGTTCGCGCCAGCCCTTCTTTCCCGGGGCGGCAGCCGGCGCTTCCTGTGTTTCGATGACGGGAGCCGGGGCGGGTTCGACGTCCATCGCCGCGGCGATGACTTCGGCGGGCACGGGTTCGTGCGAGGTTGCGGCGCCCATGGTGTCCGCGATCGGCGGCATCTCGTCCGCAGCCGGAAGGCCCGGTTGCGGCGAGCGCGGATCGTTCGGCGTCGCGGGCGGCGCTTCGGGTTTCTTGCGGCGGAAAAAATTGAGCATCGCGGGCAAAAGCGGGAGTGCGCGAGAATGGCGCACATGATAGCCCTCCGACCCCGCCTCGCCCGATGAACCGTCCGCCGTCCGCGTCCGCGGTGCCGGGCAAGGTCCGCATCATCGGCGGCCGCTGGCGCGGCACGCGCCTGGAAGTGCCGCCGGCGCCGGGTCTGCGGCCGACCAGCGACCGCGTGCGCGAAACCCTGTTCAACTGGTTGCAGGCGGCCGTGCCGGGCGCGCGGGTGCTGGATCTGTTCGCGGGCAGCGGGGCGCTGGGGCTGGAAGCCCTTTCGCGCGGCGCCGCTTCCGCCGTGCTGGTCGAGCGCGATGCAAAGCTCGCCGCGGCCTTGCGCAGTACCGCCGCGCGACTGCAGGGCGGCGAGGCGGCGCATGTGGTGCAGGCGGATGCGATGGCCTGGCTGCACGGGCAGGCGCACGGGAGCTTCGACATCGCCTTCGTCGATCCGCCCTTCGATGCGAACTTCTGGGGCGCGATCCTGCCGGCGCTGACCCCCAAGCTCTCCGCGGAGGGCTGGCTCTATGTCGAGGCGCCGCCCACGGCGGATGCCGCCCCGCCGCAGGAATGGTCGCTGCATCGCGAGGGCCGCACCCGCGAGGTCCACTACGCGCTCTACCGGCGGCGGCCGGAGGCCACTGCTACACTTGCGGACAGTCCGGCCGGGCCAGCCGCCACATCGCCAATCTGAGCGAGCCACTCCAGAGCGACCCTCCCGCGAATGACCGCCCGCAACCGCATCGCCGTCTATCCCGGCACCTTCGATCCGATCACCAACGGTCATGTCGACCTGGTCGACCGCGCCGCACCGCTGTTCGAGCGGATGATCATCGGCGTCGCCGCCAGTCCGGGCAAAGGCCCGGCGCTGCCGCTCGAGTTGCGCGTGCAGCTCGCCCGCGATGCGATCGCCCACCACGGCAATGTGGAAGTGCGGGGTTTTTCCGGCCTGCTGGCGCATTTCGTCGAGGAAATGGGCGCGGGCGTGCTGATGCGTGGCCTGCGCGCGGTGTCCGACTTCGAATACGAGTTCCAGCTGGCGAGCATGAACCGCCACCTGATTCCGGGCGTCGAAACGCTGTTCCTGACGCCGGCAGAGCAATACGGCTTCATTTCCTCGTCGCTGGTACGCGAGATCGCCCGCCTCGGCGGCGACGTCTCGGGCTTCGTGCCGCCGGCGGTGGCCGCCGCGCTGCAGACGCAGTGGCAGCAGAACCACGTTGCATGATCCACCCGCATCAACCACGCACTACAACCACGCATCACCAAGACTGGGGGAACGCCCGATGAAGATTTCGACCCGACTGCTGCTCGCCGCCTGCCTCGCGCTGCCCTTCCTGGGCGGGTGCAAGAAGCAGGAAACCGCGCAGGAAACCGTCAAGGCTCCGGTGGCCATGCCGACCGTCGCCACCGACGAAAACGCGTGGAACGCGTACCTGACCGACGTCGTCACCCGCAACCTCGACAACGCGACCAGCACTTACGTCTACACGCTGCCGGCCGACTCGTCGGCCGACTTCCAGGGCGCGTACGACCGTCAGCTGGAAAAGGCCGAGACCGACATGTCGCGCGGCGGCGTGGAAGGCACGCTGCTCGCGTTCGGCGGCCCGAATTCGGCCAAGAGCGCCGACCTGGCCGTCGCCGCCTTCGCCAAGGCCGCGCCGGACAGCATGAAGGGCGTCAAGGTGCTCTTCATCGGCGCGCAGGCCGATAGCGACCGCGTCAAGGCGGCGGTCGAGCCGACGGGTGCCAGCTACAAGTTCGTCGAAGCCAAGTGACGCAATGGCGCGTCCGCGCCGCTGGCGCGGACGCCTTTGCCATTGCGTCAACCCGCGAAGCGGGGATCCATTTTGCGGTTGCCGTTGCTGTTACCGATGAGCAAACGCAAAGGCAACAACAAAATGGGTTCCAGCTTCCGCTGGAACGACGGGATTCCGTCGAAGAGGAGTAGGCGTTACCGCCAATCTGAAACCATGGCGCTGAAGATCAACGAACTCTGCGTCAATTGCGATGTCTGCGAGCCCGCGTGCCCGAACCAGGCGATCTCGCAGGGCGAAACCATCTACGTGATCGATCCCGCGCGCTGCACCGAGTGCGTGGGTCATTTCGACGAACCGCAATGCGTGGTGGTCTGCCCGGTCGAATGCATCGATCCGGATCCCGCTTTTCCCGAATCCAACGAACAGCTGCTGGCCAAGCTGGCGCGCCTGCAGGCGCAGGGCTGACGCAGCTGTCACGAACCCCGCCCAGCGGAGGAGTGACCGCCTGTGACGAAGATGCTTCGGCCGTTGCGCCAGCTGCTTTTTCTGATGTTGCTGTGCGTACCGGCGATGACGTTCGCCGCACAGGCGCCCCGCGCATCGCAGGCAACGAAACCGCCCGGCGCCGCCATCGCCAGCGGGCATGCGTTGGCCACGCAGGCCGGGATGGAGATGATCCGCGCCGGCGGCAACGCCTTCGACGCGGCCGTCGCCGTGTCGGCGATGCTGTCGGTGGTCGAGCCGATCAGTTCCGGCATCGGCGGCGGCGGCTTCTTCCTGCTGCACGATGCAAAGAGCGGCCGCGATATCTTCGTCGATGCGCGCGAGACCGCGCCGGCGTCCGCGACGCCCGCCGCCTTCCTCGACGCCGGAGGCGAACTGGATCGCGACCGCGCCACCAACGGACCGTGGTCGGCCGGCATTCCGGGCCTGCCCGCGGCGCTGGTGCACCTGGCGAGCAAGTACGGCCGCTTGCCGCTGGCGACCTCGCTGGCGCCGGCGATCCGCGTGGCGCGCGAAGGCTTCCCGATCTACCCGCGCCTGGAAAAGGGCTATGCGAGCCGGCGCGCGGTGATGGAGCGCTATCGCGGCACGCGCGCGGTGTTCCTGGCCGATGGCACGCCACCGACCGTCGGTGAGGTCCTCAGGCAGCCCGAACTGGCGCACACGCTCGAACTGATCGCCGCGAAGGGTTTCGACGGCTTCTATCGCGGCGAAACCGCCGACAGGCTGCTGGCCGCGGTGAAGGAAGAAGGCGGGAGTTGGCGCGCGGACGAACTCGGCGGCTATCGCGTGAAGGAACGCGAACCGCTGCGGTTCCGCTACCGCGACTGGGAGATCACCACGGCGCCGCCGCCGTCGTCGGGTGGCGTGGCGCTCGCGGAAATCCTGCAGGTGCTGGAAGGCTGGGATCTGGCCGCGCTCGACGATGCGCATCGCCATCACGTGGTCGTCGAAGCGATGCGCCGCGCCTACCGCGATCGCACCATCTACCTGGGAGATCCGGACTTCGTGAAGGTGCCGATGCGGCGCCTGATGAGTCCCGACTATGCCGCCGGCCTGCGCGCGACCATCCATCCGGACAAGGCGACGCCCAGTGCGCTGCTGTCGGGACAGCCCGCACCGCTCGAAGACGACGAGACCACGCATTTCTCCATCCTCGATGCCGAAGGCAATCGCGTGTCGGCGACGCAGACGGTGAACCTGCTGTACGGCTCGGGCATGGTGGCGCCCGGCACCGGCGTGCTGCTCAACGATGAGATGGACGACTTCGCCCTGCGGCCCGGCACGCCGAACGCATTCGGCGTGATGGGCTTCGCGGCCAATGCGCCGGAGCCGGGCAAGCGCATGCTCAGTTCCATGACGCCGAGCTTCATCGAGTCCGCGGACAAGCTCGCGGTGCTCGGTGCACCCGGCGGCAGCCGCATCATCACCGAAGTGCTGCTGGGGATCCTCGGTTACGACGCAGGCCTGAATGCGCAGCAGGTCGCCGCGCTCCCGCGGTTCCACCATCAATGGCTGCCCGACGTGATTTCCGCCGAGAAGGGGGCGATCGATCCGGCCACCGTGGCGGCGCTGCAGGCGATGGGGCACACGGTCAACGCGGCCGAGTCGACGTGGGGCAACCTGCAGACGGTGTCGTGGGACAAGCGCAGCGGCGTGCTCGAAGGCGGCTCCGATCCGCGCAATCCGGTCGGCAGCGCGGAAGTGCTGACGCGCGGCAAGCGTTGATCCGGCGCGCAGCGGCGCCCGCTTCGCGCGAGCTGCGATCGGGGCGATAATCCGCGCATCCCCCATCGGATGCGTGGCGATGAAACTCTGGTCCCTCACCGGCAACAGCCAGAAGCTCGACGGCGGCGCGATGTTCGGCAACGCGCCGCGCGCGATGTGGGAGAAGTGGTCGCCGCCGGATGCGCAGAACCGCATCGACCTGGCCTGCCGTGCGCTGTTGGCCACGCCGCTGGCCGGCAAGACGGTGCTGTTCGAAGCCGGCATCGGCGCCTTCTTCGAACCCAAGCTGCGCGAGCGCTACGGCGTGAACGAGGAGCGGCACGTGCTGCTCGATTCGTTGGCCGCGGCCGGATTCAAGCCGGAAGACATCGACGTCGTCGTGCTGTCGCACCTGCATTTCGACCATGCCGGGGGCGTGCTGGCGAAGTGGGAGGAGGGCGTCGCGCCGCGGCTGGTGTTCCCCAATGCCAGCTACGTCGTCGGGCGCGATCACTGGGAACGCGCGCGGCATCCGCATCCGCGCGACCGCGCGAGCTTCATCGCCGAACTGCCGGGACTGCTCGAAGCCACCGGCCGCCTCGAACTCGTCGCAGGCGCGCATTCGAAGCTGCTCGGCAACGCGGTGCGTTTCCACTACAGCGACGGCCACACGCCGGGGTTGATGCTTTCGGAGATCGTCGGCCCCGAGATGGTCGACGGCGATGCACACGGCGGGGTGGTGTTCTGCGCCGATCTCATCCCGGGGCGGCCGTGGGTCCACGTGCCGATCACGATGGGTTACGACCGCAACGCGGAACTGCTCATCGACGAGAAGAAGCAGTTCCTTGAGGACAAGCTCGCACGCAACGTGCATCTGTTCTTCACCCACGACCCCGGGTGCGCACTGGCGCAGGTGGTCAGGGACGAGAAGGGCCGGTTCGGCACGGCCCACGAAGTGGCCGAACTGCACGCGCGGGCATTGGCGGCATGATCCGCGTGGCCGCGCCGCGCGCCGTGCTCCTGGGAGTGGCAGCGCTGCTTGCGGCCGCGTTCGCCACGCCGGTGGCGGCGCAGACCGAGCCGGAAGATTTCCCCGACCCGGGCGCGCCGATCGTGGATCCCGACTTCAAGGTGGCCACGCGCGAATTCGGCCTCGATCGTCGCGTCGAGATGTACCAGTGGCGCATCGGCGAGGACGGCTACGAGCGGGTGTGGCATGGGGCGCTGATCGATTCCAGCGGCTTCGATGCGGCCCACGCCAATCCGCGCGCGCTGCCGCTGGAGAACCGCCGTTGGTGGGCGGAGAAGCCAACGCTCGACGGCAAGCCGCTCGATCCCGCGGTGCTGCGCACCCTGGGCGAATGGCGCACGTTGCGGCCCGGCTTCTCGCGGCTCCCGGCCAATCTGGCGGCGTCGTTCCAGCCCGAAGGCGAGGGCCTGGGCAGTGCCGAGAATCCGCTCGAACCGGAGATCGGCGACCTGCGCATCACCTGGCGCGAGCTGGTCCTGCCGCCGCTGGGCGGCAAGATCGTGTTGCGCGATGGCGTCTGGCGGCTGGCGGAGGATCCCGATGCGCCGCGGGTGAACACGCCACCGTCGGTATCGGCACAGCCGCAGCATGCCCAGCGCGTGTGGCCGTTCTTCGGCGGCGGCCTGGTGGTGGTTATCGCGGTGATGGTCGCCGCGCGTCGCCGGCGGCATCGTCACGGGAAGTAGCGCGCGGTCAGGCTTGCCGCGTGCCGAAGATCTTGTCGCCCGCGTCGCCCAGTCCCGGCAGGATGTAACCGACCTCGTTGAGGCGCTCGTCGATGGCGGCGGTGTAGATCTCGACGTCGGGATGGCGTGCTTCCAGTGCGCGCAGGCCTTCCGGTGCTGCGACCAGGAACAGCCCCTTGATGCGGCGGCAACCCGCGGCCTTGAGCATGTCGATGGTCGCGATCAGTGTGCCGCCGGTCGCCAGCATCGGGTCGAGGATGATCGCGGTGCGTTCGTCCATGCGTCCGGTGAGCTTTTCGTAGTAACCAATCGGTTGCAGAGTGCCTTCGTCGCGCTGCAGGCCGACCACGCCGACCTTTGCGGCCGGAATCAGCTCGAGCACGCCCGGCAGCATGCCCAGGCCCGCGCGCAGGATCGGGACCAATGTGACCTTGGCGCCCTTGATGCGCTGCGTGGCGACGGGGCCGGCCCAACCTTCGATGACGACGTCTTCGGTTTCCAGGTCTGCGGTCGCTTCATAGGTGAGCAGCGTGGCGACCTCGGAAGCAAGTTCGCGGAACTCCTTCGTGCTGATGCCGGCGGCGCGCATGAGGCCGAGCTTGTGCTTCACCAGGGGATGGCGGACTTCGATGATTTTCATGCGGCGCAGGTTAGCGCAGCGCTCTTGTTTTCGCTTCTCCCGTGCGCGGGGAGAAGGGCCCCCCCTGCGCGCGCGCCGCGTTTGATTCGCGCTTCTCCCCGCCGCGCGGGAGAAGCTGCCCGCAGGGCTGATGAGGGGCGGCGAGCGTAGCGAGTTGTTTCTGGCTTCAGCAAAAATGCAAAAGCAACAGCAGCTCGCGCTCGCGCCCCCTCACCCGCCTTCGGCACCCGCTCCACGCAGGCGGGGAGAGGGGACGCAACAGCACACCGTTTCGACTCGCTTCTCCCACCTGTGTGCGCATCCAGAAACAGAAAGGCCGGCAAGAGCCGGCCTTCCGGAGCGCAAATCGGGGGAGGGAAACGCGCTCAGGCCGCAGCCGCCTGCTGCGCACGCGGGCCTTCTTTCAGCGCGCGGGCGACCATGCCGACCAGCAGGTCGATTTCCTCGCTGGTGATGCCGAAGGTCGGGGTGAAGCGCAGCGAATTGACCCCGCCGTGGATCACGCCGATGCCGTGCTCGCGCAGCCATTCTTCGGTCGAGCCCGCGCCGTAGCACTTGAACTCGTTCGACAGCTCGCACGAGAACAGCAGGCCGGTACCCTGGACCTTGGTGATCATGCCGCCGAGCTCGGCCTTCAGCTGCTCGAGCTTGTCGGTCGCTTCCTTGCCCTTGGCGCGGATGTTCTCGCGCAGTTGCGGCGTGACCTGCTTGAGCACCGCCACCGCGACGTCGAGCGCGCGCGGGTTGGTGGTCATGGTGTTGCCGTACAGGCCCTTCTTGTAGATCTCGCCCACGCGCTTGCTCACGGCCAGCACCGACAGCGGGTACTGGCCGGCGTTGAGCGCCTTGGAGTAGGTCTCCATGTCCGGCGCTTCGACGTTCTCGAAGCCGGGGTAGTCGATGATCGACAGCACGCCATTGGCGCGCAGGCCGGCCTGGATCGAGTCGACCAGCAGCAGCGAGCCGTGGGTCTTGGTGAGCTCGCGCGCGGCGTTGTAGAACGCCACCGGCACGCTGCGGCCCGGGTCGCCTTCGCCCATCACCGGCTCGAGGAACATCGCCTCGATGAACCAGCCGTTGGCATCGGCGTCGGCGAACACCTTCTTCAGCGCGTCGATGTCATACGGCTCGACGGTCAGCACGGTGTCTTCGCCGCGGAAGCTGGCGAGATGCTGCATGTAGGTCTTGCGCGTGGAATCCGAGTACAGCGCCGGACGCTCGGTGCGGCCGTGGAAGCTGCCCTTGACCACCAGGCGCCTGATCGCGCGGCCGGCGTGCTTCGCGCCGGCGTCGGTCATGGTCTTGGCGTTGGCATCGACGATGCGCGAGGCCAGCGAAACCGACTCCGAACCGGAGTTCAGGCACAGGAACTTTTCGTACGGGCACGCGCCGCGGTTCAGGCCGATGGCGGCGCGGATCGCCTGCTCGAAGCGCAGCTGCGACAGCGACGGGGTCATGATGTTGGCCATCGCCTGCGGCTTGGCCATCGCCGCGATCACGGCCTTGGGCGCGTGGCCGAAGCCGAGCATGCCGTAGCCGCCCGAATCGTGGAGGACCGCGCCCTTGAGCGTGACGATCCACGGGCCGCGGGCGGTGAGGGCGACGTACGGGTTCACGCCGTCGTCCGGGTAGAAGTTGACGTAGCCGGCCTGCACGGCGCGCAGCTGCGCGTCTTCGTCCAGGTCGAGCAGGTCGGCGAAGTCGGCCTTGATGGCTTCGTATTCGGCCACGGCGGCGTCGATGGCCTCCACCAGGTCGGGGTGCGAGGCGGCGAAGCGGGCGATGACCCCGTCATCGAGACCCACGGTGCGGCGCTTGCCGGCATGGGCGCGCAGGGGCGCGAGTTTGTCGGTAACGGCTGCCATGGGAGTCTCCGGGTCTGGGGCCAATCCGACCTATTATCGGGATTAATTCGTCGATCGGTAGTACGGATTTGGACGAAATAATCGTATATTTCGTCAATCCGACGAATCAGGCCGCGCTTTTGTGAAGATCACCGCCTCCGACCAGCAGTTGCTGACCGTGCTGCGCGAGAACGCGCGCGCGTCCACCGCCGAGATCGCGCGCCGGCTGAAGCTGTCGCGGACCACGGTCCAGAGCCGCATCGAGCGTCTCGAGCGGGAGGGCGTGATCGGCGGCTACACGGTGCGGGTCAACGATGCGGCCGAACGCAGCCACATCCGCGCCCACATCATGATCACCGTGCTGCCCAAGCAGATGGCGGCCGTGGTCGAGGCGCTGCGCGCCATGCCCGAGGTGCGCGCGCTGCACTCGGTCAGCGGGCCGTTCGACCTGATGGCGATGGGCGTGGTGCCGACCGCGGCCGAGATGGACGAGCTGACCGACCGGATCGGCGCCATCGACGGCGTCGAGCGGACGACGTCCTCGATCATCCTGTCGGCCAAGTTCGAACGCTGACGGGCGCGCCGGCCCAACGCCCTACAATTGCCGATTCTTTTGCGCGCCATCGCCTTGAAGAAGTCCGATTTCCATTACGACCTGCCGCCGGAGCTGATCGCCCAGGCGCCACTGCCGCAACGTTCGGCCAGCCGCCTGCTGGTGGTGCCGCCCGGCGATGCCGCGTTCCAGGACCGCACCTTCCGGGAGTTGCCATCGCTGCTGCGCGAAGGCGACCTGCTGGTGTTCAACGACACGCGGGTGATTCCCGCGCGCCTGTTCGGGCAGAAGGCGACTGGCGGCCGCGTCGAGATACTGATCGAGCGCCTGCTCGGCGGCAGCGATGCCCGCGTGCAACTGGGTGTGAGCAAGTCGCCCAAGCCGGGCGCGCGCATCGCGCTGGACGCGGGCGGCGAGCTGGAAGTGCTGGGCCGCGAAGGCGAGTTCTATCTGGTCCGCTTCCATGTGCACGAATCGCTGGAACAGTGGCTGTTGCACGCGGGGCGCCTGCCGCTGCCGCCTTATATCCAGCGGGAACCGGGCGCGAACGACGACGAGCGCTACCAGACCGTATTCGCGCGCGAAGTCGGTGCCGTCGCGGCGCCGACGGCGGGCCTGCATTTCGACGATGCGCTGCTCGATGCCTTGCGCGCGAAGGGCGTGCAGTTCGGCCATGTCACGCTGCACGTGGGCGCGGGCACGTTCCAGCCGGTGCGCGTGGACGACCTTGCCCAGCACGTGATGCACAGCGAGTGGCTCAACGTCGGGGCGGAACTGGTCGAGAAGATCCGGCGCACGCGCGAGGCGGGCGGGCGCGTGGTGGCCGTGGGCACGACCGTGGTGCGCGCGCTGGAAAGCGCGACGCGCCCGAATGAGGCCGGCGATCGCGAGTTGCGGCCCTTCGCCGGCGAGACCCGGTTGTTCATTCTGCCCGGCTATCGCATCCGCTCGGTCGATGCGCTGATCACCAATTTCCATCTGCCGGAAAGCACGCTGCTGATGCTGGTGTCGGCGTTTGCCGGCAAGGAGCGCATGTTCGCGGCGTATGAGCATGCGATCCGGGATCGGTACCGGTTTTTCTCGTATGGCGATGCGATGTTGTTGTTTCCGCATTAGGTCGTGATTCCCGCGAAGGCGGGAATCCAGTGTCTTTCGGTACGTACTGCAGAACAGTCCGAAGGGCAGTGGAAATTTGAGTCGTCATTCCCGCGAAAGCGGGAATCCAGTGTCTTTCGGTACGTGGCGCAATAAGTCCGAAGAGCAAAGTCGCTGGATTCCCGCTTTCGCGGGAATGACGAGCAACAGCAACAGCAACAGCAACAGCAACAGCAACAGCAACAGCAACAGCAACAGCAACAGCAACAGCAACAGCAACAGCAACAGCAACAGCAACAGCAACAGCAACAGCAACAGCAACAGCAACAG
>NZ_JBHSNM010000003.1:326781-351357 GCF_042655745.1 Lysobacter yangpyeongensis
CAGCAACAGCAACAGCAACAGCAACAGCAACAGCAACAGCAACAGCAACAGCAACAGCAACAGCAACAGCAACAGCAACAGCAACAGCAACAGCAACAGCAACAGCAACAGCAACAGCAACAGCAACAGCAACAGCAACAGCAACAGCAACAGCAACAGCAACAGCAACAGCAACAGCAACAGCAACAGCAACAGCAACAGCAACAGCAACAACCGCGCCCCGCGCACGCACCACAGGCAACCAACAATGAGCCGGATGTCCTTCCAACTCCTGAAATCCGACGGCGCCGCGCGCCGCGGCCGGCTCACCTTCCCGCGCGGCACGGTGGAGACGCCGGCGTTCATGCCGGTCGGCACCTACGGTTCGGTCAAGGGCGTCCTGCCCGAGCAGGTGCGCGAACTCGGCGCCGAAATCATCCTCGGCAACACCTTCCACCTGTTCATGCGCCCCGGCCTGGACGTGATCGCCGATCACGGCGGACTGCACGGCTTCGCGCGCTGGAACGGGCCGATCCTGACCGACTCGGGCGGCTTCCAGGTGTTCTCGCTGGCGCACCGGCGCAAGATCACCGAGCAGGGCGTGAAGTTCGCCGCGCCGACCGACGGATCGCAGGTGTTCCTCGGTCCGGAAGAGAGCATGCACATCCAGAAGGTGCTCGGTTCGGACATCGTGATGATCTTCGACGAATGCCCGCCGGTGCACGTCGACGGCCAGCCGGTGAGCGAGGACCGCGTGCGGCGTTCGATGGAACTGTCGCTGCGCTGGGCCGAGCGCAGCAAGCGCGCGCACGAAGGCAACGATGCGGCGCTGTTCGGCATCGTCCAGGGCGGCGTGCACCATGAGCTGCGCACACGTTCGGCGGACGGCCTGAAGAACATCGGCTTCGACGGCTATGCGATCGGCGGCCTTGCCGTCGGCGAAACGGAAGCCGAGCGCAACCGCATGCTCGACCACACCGCGCCGCAATTGCCGGTCGACCAGCCGCGCTACCTGATGGGCGTGGGACGACCGGAAGATCTCGTCGAAGCCGTGGCGCGCGGCGTCGACATGTTCGATTGCGTGATGCCCACCCGCAACGCGCGCAACGGCCACTTCTTCACGTCCACCGGCGCCGTGCGCATCCGCAACGCGACTTACGAGCGCGATACCCGCCCGATCGAGGAGGGCTGCGACTGCTACGCCTGCCGCAACGGCTTCAGCCGCAGCTACCTGCGCCACCTGGACCGCTGCAACGAGATGCTTGGCCCGGTCCTGGGGACTTTGCACAACCTGCGGTACTACCAGCGCCTGATGGCACAGATGCGGGAGGCCATAGCGGCGGGAACCTTCCTGGCGTTCCGGGAGTCCTTCTACGCCGCCCGTTCCCTGCCGGTCCCGACGCTCGGGGGCTGACCCCGGGGGCATGGCATAATCCGCCGTTATTTCGCTTCCGGACGCGTCCAAGATGAACCTGCTCGACCTCCTGATCGCCCCCGCCTACGCCCAGACCGCGGCGCAGCCGCAGGGCGGTGGCCTGATCACGTTCCTGCCGATGATCGGCCTGATCGCGATCATGTACTTCCTGATGATCCGCCCGCAGATGAAGCGGCAGAAGGAACACCGCGCCATGCTGGAGAAGCTGTCGAAGGGCGACGAAGTGCTGACCAACGGCGGCATCGCCGGGGTGGTGACCGACATCGGCGAGAACTTCGTCTCGGTGGAGGTGGCCGACAACGTGCGCATCCGCGTGCAGAAGGGCGCCATCGCCAACGTCCTGCCCAAGGGCACCTTGAAGTCGGCCTGAGCCGCCGCCACACCGATTCACTAGCTGGCGGCCGGGGAGCTGCCACGGGATCTCTTCGATGCTGACTTACGCACGCTGGAAATACGTCGTCTTCCTGTTCGTCCTGCTGCTCAGCGCCGTGTATGCGGTGCCGAACATGTTTCCGCAGGACCCGTCGGTGCAGGTCACCGCCAACCACGGTGCGCCCGTCGACGAGGCGCTGCGCCAGCGCGTGTCCGACGAGCTCGGCAAGGCCGGCATCGCGGTGAAACAGGTCGAGCTCGACAAGAAGAAGAACAACCTCCTGGTCCGGTTGTCGAACCCGGACCTGCAGGTGAAGGCGGCCGACGCGCTGCGTCCGGAACTGGGCAGCGATTACATCGTCGCGCTCAACATCGCCTCGACCGTGCCCGACTGGCTGGAGAAGCTGGGCGCGCGGCCGATGTCGCTCGGCCTCGACCTGCAGGGTGGCGTGCACTTCCTGATGCAGGTGGACCAGAAGGCGGCGCTGGAGAAGCGCCTGGAAGCCACCACCGAAGACCTGCGCGTGCTGCTGCGCGACAACCGCATCCGCTACGTCTCCGTCGATCGGCGTCCCGACAACAGCATCGTCGCCACCCTGAGCGATGCGTCCGCGGCCGCCGCCGCGGCCGGCGTGATCGCCAAGAACCAGCCGGGCCTGGTGCAGCAGGCGCAGGGCAACCAGATCGTGTTGCAGGTGCAGCCCGCCGAACTGCAGAAGTACGCCGCCGACGCGATCGAGCAGAACGTCTCGACCCTGCGTAACCGTGTCAACGCGCTGGGTGTCGCCGAACCGGTGATCCAGCGCCAGGGCAACGACCGCATCGTCGTCGAGCTGCCCGGCGTGCAGGACACCGCGCAGGCCAAGCGCATGATCGGTGCCACCGCGACGCTGGAATACCGCGCCGTGGTCGAAGGCAACCCGATCGAGGCCGTCGAGAGCGGCAACATTCCGCCCGAAGCCCGCGTGTACTACCGGCGCGAGCGCGGTCCCGGCGGCAAGCCGATCCCGATCCTGCTCAACAAGCGCGTGATCGCCTCCGGCGACCAGCTCGTGGGCGCGACGGCCGGGTTCGACCAGCGCAGCGGCTCGCCGACGGTGTCGGTGCGCCTCAACAGCGCGGGCGGCCAGCGCATGTTCGACTTCACCAGCGAGAACGTCGGCAAGCCGATGGCCGTGGTGTACATCGAGCGCCTGCCGGAAGTGCGCGTCGTCGACGGCAAGGAAGTGCGCAGCACCCGCGTCAGCGAGGAAGTGGTCTCGGTGGCCACGATCCAGAGCGTCTTCAGCAACGAATTCCAGACCACCGGCCTGAGCAGCCAGGAAGCGACCGACCTGTCGAAGCTGCTGAAGTCCGGCTCGCTGGCCGCGCCGATGGACTTCGTCGAGGAGCGCATCGTCGGGCCGAGCCTCGGCAAGGAGAACGTGGAGCGCGGCCTGAAGGCGGTGACCTATTCGTTCGCCTTCGCGCTGATCTTCTTCCTGGTCTATTATCGGATGTTCGGCCTGATCACCTGCATCGCGCTGCTGCTCAACCTGGTGATGGTGTTCGCGCTGATGTCGTTCTTCGGTGCGACGATGTCGTTGCCGGGCCTGGCGGGCATCGCGTTGACCGTCGGCATGTCGGTGGACGCAAACGTGCTGATCAACGAACGCATCCGCGAGGAACTGCGACTTGGCCTGCCGCCGCAGACCGCGATCGCCACCGGTTACGACCGCGCCGCCGGCACCATCCTGGACGCCAACATCACCGCGTTCCTGGTCGGCCTGGCCATGGCCGCGTTCGGCACCGGCCCGCTGCGTGGCTTCGGCATCACCACCATGCTCGGTATCGCCACTTCGGCGTACACCGCGGTGTCCGTCTCGCGCGCGATCGCCACGCTGATCTACGGCGGCCGCCGCAAGCTGAAGTCGATCTGGATCTGAGGGAGCCGCTTCCATGAAACCTTTCAACGTGTTCCCTTACGACAGCCACATCAACTTCATGCGCGTGCGCATGGTGTCGCTGGTCATTGCGGCCCTGCTGATGTTCGCCGCCATCGGCGCGATGGCCGTCAACGGCTTCAACTTCGCGCTCGATTTCACCGGCGGCGTCGGCATCGAACTGCGCTTCGCCAAGCCGGTGGAAGTCGAGGCCGTGCGTTCGCGCCTGGCCGGTGCTGGCTATGAGAATGCGCAGGTGCAGAGCTTCGGCACCGGCACCGACCTGCTGATCCGCCTGCAGAAGCGCGAAGGTGGCAGCAGTGCCAGCACCAGCATCGCCCAGGAAGTGAAGCAGGCGGCCTCAACCGCCGAGAATCCGGCCGAGGTGCGCAGCAGTGCCGAGATCAGCGCCCAGGTGGGCAAGGAACTGCGCGACAAGGGCATCCTCGCCCTGGTGTTCGTGATCGTCGGCTTCCTGATCTACATTTCGTTCCGCTTCGAATGGAAGTTCGCGGTCGCGGCGATCATCACCACATTGCACGACGTGATCATCGTCGTGGGCTGGTTCGCCCTGAGCGGACACGAGTTCGACCTGACCGTGCTGGCCGGTGCGCTATCGGTGATGGGTTACTCGGTCAACGACACCATCGTGGTGTTCGATCGCGTGCGCGAGAACTTCCGTTCGATGCGCGCCACGCCGTCGGAAGTGCTGAACGCCTCGGTCAACCAGACGCTGTCGCGTACGGTGATCACCTCGTTCGTGGCCTTCCTGACCGTGCTGGCGCTATACATCTACGGCGGCTCCTCGCTGCGCGGCATGGCCGAATCGCAGATGATCGGCATCATCATCGGCACGCTGTCCTCGATCTTCGTGGCCTGTCCGCTGCTGATGTGGCTGGGTGCGAGCAAGCAGGACCTGATGCCGAAGGCGCGCGACGAGGCGGCGCTGGCGCGTCGACCGTAAGGCGACTGTCCGGTGCAACGAAAAAGGCCGCGCATTGCGCGGCCTTTTTTGTTGTGCGATCGGGTCTCTCGTCCCCGAGTCTGAAGCTCGGCCTGTTACGGAATCGGCGCTCGGCTTGTCATTCGAGGCCAGGCTCGTCGTCCGACGCGAAGCTCGTCATCCCAGCGCAAGCTGGGATCCATGTTGCTTTTCCTGCTTCGCTGCCTCGAAAAGCCAGATCAAAATGGATCCCAGCTTGCGCTGGGATGACGACAAAGGTCGGCTTGGGTCGGAACCGGGCCGCCTTCGCGGCAGCCTTCAATGAAAAAGCCAGATCAAGATGGATCCAGCTTGCGCTGGGATGACGGCAAAGGTCGTGCCTGGGTCGGAACCGGGCCGCCTTCGCGGCGGCCTTCAATAGCAGGATCAAAATGGATCCCAGCTTGCGCTGGGTGACGGCAAAGGCCTTCGAAGCCGTCAATCCAGCGCGTTCGCGTAGCCCGTCGCCACGATCCGGTTCTGCAGCGCGTCGCAGATCTTCAGGTTGCCGGCGACCAGCGGGCGGCCCATCAGGCCGCGCGTGTCCATCGGGCCGGTCGAGCGACCGCGGTAGTCGACGACCTTGCCGCCGGCCTCGCGCACCATGAGCACGCCGGCCGCGATGTCCCACGGCTTCACTCCGGACTCGAAGTAGGCGTCGGCGCGGCCGCTGGCGACATATGCGAGGTCGAGGGCGGCCGAACCGGTGCGGCGGATGTCTTCCGCTTCCAGCAGCAGGGCGTCGATGCATTTCAGCTGGACGCTCGCGTTCTTGCGTTCGCGCGGCGGAAAACCGGTGATCAGCATGGCGCCGTTGAGGTCCTTACGCTCGGCCACGCGGATGCGCTTGTCGTTCAAGGTGGCGCCGCTGCCCTTGCTCGCCGCGAACAGGTCGTTGCGCAGCGGGTCGAAGATCACGCCATGGATCGGCTCGCCGTTCTCGACCAGGGCGATCGAGACGCAGAAATGCGGCAGGCCGCGCAGGTAGTTGCTGGTGCCGTCGAGCGGATCGATAACCCAGGTGAAGCGGCCGGAACCCTGCGCGCCGCCTTCTTCGCCGAGGATGGCGTAATCGGGCGTGGCCCGACGCAATTCCTTGATGACCGCGGCCTCGGCCAGTCCGTCGACTTCGCTGGCGTAATCCAGCCGGTCCTTCTCGACCACGTTGAGCGCGTCGAGCTTGTGCATGTTGCGCAACAGGACGTTGCCGGCGGCTCGGGCGGCCTTGATCATGAGGGTGACGGCGGGTTTCTGCATGGCGGTACGAGCCTCCTGATCGGGGCGGGGGACGGGCTGGCGGTGCGAAAGAACGGGCCGGCGCCTGTGGCCGGGGCGCGGAGTTTACCATTGCGCGGCATGACTACCGACCCGACGACCGGCCATTCCCTGACCCTCCCTGCCGCCGCTGACCGCATCCGTATCGTCCTGGTGGGCACCCAGCACCCCGGCAACATCGGTTCGGCGGCCCGGGCCATGAAGACGATGGGCCTGTCGCGGCTGGTCCTGGTCGCGCCCGAGCGCGTACCGGATGCCGAGTCGTACGCGCTCGCCGCCGGAGCGGACGACATCCTCGCCGCCGCCACGACCTGCGCAACGCTCGCCGAAGCCGTGGCCGACTGCCGCGTCGTCCTGGGATGCACCGCCCGCAGCCGCCGCATCGCGCTGGAGGAACTGGAACCGCGGGCCGCGGGTGCCCGGGCGGTGGCCGAGGCGACCGCGGGCGGCGAGGTGGCGATCGTCTTCGGGCGCGAGCGCACCGGGCTCAGCAACGACGAATACGAACTGTGCCATGTCGCGGTGCACATCCCCGCCAACCCGGAGTACAGCTCGCTCAACCTGGCGATGGCGGTGCAGATACTGGGTTACGAGGTGCGGATGGCGGCGCTGGCCGCCGCGCCCCCGGACGCGGGCGAGGAGCGCCGCGAGCCCCCGGCCTCGCACGCGGCGATGGAAGGCTTCTTCACCCAGCTGGCAGAGACCCTGGACGCGATCGACTTCCACAAGGGCCGGGCCCCGGAGTCGGCGATGCGCAAGCTGCGCCGCCTGTTTCTGCGCGCGCAGCCGGACGCGCGCGAGGTCCGGATCCTGCGGGGAGTCCTCGCGGACGCCCAGCGGATGGCCCGCCTGGCGGCCGGAAACGGGCGCTAGGCGCACAATCCGGGGGACGTTCCGGGGGGTGTTTCGGGCAATTCCCCACGCCACTGCTTTTGCTTTAGTCTGCGGCGTCGTCTGCATTCCGGTTTCCTGCTTGAGCGCCAGCCTGACCGCCCCATTGCGACGTATCGCCGCCCTGGCGCTCGCCTTCGCCCTGTTGCTGCCGCTGCCGGCACTGGCCGGCGATCCCGGCGTGCTGGTCATCGGACGGATCAGCGACGATCCCAAGGCCCATTACGAGCAGCTCAAGTCGCTGCTGGACTACGTCGTTCCGAGGATGAAGGACGTCGGCATCCGCGAAGGCCGCATCCTGATGGCCAAGGACGCGACGCAGATGGCGAGCTACCTGCGACGCGGCCGCGTCGACTGGGTCACCGAAACCGCCGGCACCGGCATGCTGCTCAAGGAGCGCGCCGGCGCGAAACCGCTGCTGCTGACCGAGCGCGACGGCACCAGCCACTATCACGCCGTGTTCTTTGCCCGCGCGGACAGCGACGTCCGTTCGCTCGACGACATGCGCGGACACAGCGTCGCCTTCCAGCGCCCGTCGTCGACGAGCGCGTATTTCCTGCCTGCCACCGAACTGCTGCACCGGGGCAATTCGCTCGAGTTGCTGCTGTCGCCCACCGACCGGCTGGATTCGGGCGTGGTGGGTTACGTATTCGCGCGTTCGGAACTCAACATCGCCACGTGGGTGCACAAGCGCCTGGTCGATGTCGGCGTGATGAGCAATCTCGACTGGGAAAACCCGCGGCGCGTGCCCGCGGCCTTCCGTCCGGACCTGCGCGTGATCGGCCGGACCGGCGACGTGCCGCGCGCGCTGGAACTGGTGCGCAGCGACCTCGATCCGAAAGTGGAAGCGCGGCTGCGCGAGGTCCTGCTCGGTGCCGCCGGCGATCCGCAGGCGCACGATGCGTTGCTGGGGTTCTTCCAGACGACCCGTTTCCTGCCGATGGACGCCGAATCCCGGCAGGCGCTGGACGAACTGTCCGACGGCGTCGGCCGCGTACGCAGAGAAGTGGAATAGGGCGCAACGAAACATGCCGGCGATCGACAGGGCGTTACGCGGATGAATCTTCGTTACGGGCTGCAGGCCCGATTCCTCGCCCTGATGGCGCTGGCCCTGCTGGTGGTGCTGGCGCTGATGGCCCTGCTGTGGGGCCGCCAGGCGCGCATGCAGGCCGAGGTGGAGAACGTCACCCGCGACGGCATGGAGCGCATCGTCAGCGCCAGCCTGCGCCGCCAGGGCGAGGGGATGGTCACGCAGTTGTCGGAATCGCTGGCCAATCCGCTCTACTACTTCGACCTCGATGCCATCGGTGTGCTCGGCCGCGCCACGCTCAACCAGCCCGGCATCCGCTACGTGCTGGTGTACGACGCCGTGGGCAACATCGTGCACGACGGCAGCGAGGAGATCCCGAGCTACGGCAAGCGCATGGACGATGCGATGGCGGGCCCGGCGATCGCCGCGCCGCAATTGCTCACCCAGTTCAGCGACGACGTGATGGACGTGGCCGCGCCGGTGATGATCGGCAACGAGCGCATCGGCGGCGTGCGCGTGGGCTTCGACCTGCGCGGCCTGCGCAACGACCAGGACGCGGCCGTGGGCGAACTGCGCCAGCGCCTGGACGAACTGGGACGCCGGCAGTTGTCGTGGGTGGTGGTGCTGAGCGCCGGCCTGATCGGCCTGGGCGTGCTGATGCTGTGGCTGATCCAGCGTTTCCTCGTGCAGCCGATCCGGCAACTGGCCGAAGCAGCGCACGCGATCGAGATGGGTCACTTCGAGGTCGCGCGCACGCCAGTCAGCGACCGCAACGATGAAGTCGGCGACCTGCTGCGCGCGTTCAACCGCATGAACACCTCGGTCGCGCGCCACGATCGCGAGATCCGGCGCATGGCCTACACCGATGCGCTGACCAGCCTCGCCAACCGGCTCGCGTTCCGCGAAACGCTGGACGAACGCCTGCTGCAGATGCAGGGCGCCGGTCGCCAGCTGGCGCTGCTGTTCGCCGACATCGACGACTTCAAGCGCGTCAACGACACGCTCGGCCACGATGCCGGCGACGAAGTGCTGCTGCAGTTCGCCCAGCGCATCCGCGAGACGGTCAAGCGCATCGGCGGTGCCGGCGCGGCGCTGGCGCGGTTCGGCGGCGACGAGTTCGTGATCCTCGTCGAGCCCGACGCGCAGAGCGGCCAGGACGCGCGCGACGTCGCCAGCCGCCTGGCCGAAGCCCTGGTGACCGAACTGGGCCAGCCGATCACGGTGCACAACCGCCAGGTCTTCCTCGGTACCTCGATCGGCATCACCCTGTTCCCGCAGGACGCCGCCGGCGCGAACGCGCTGATGAAGAACGGCGACATCGCGATGTACCAGGCGAAGGTCGCCGGCAAGAACTGCTACCGCTTCTACAGCCGCGCGATGGACCAGGCCGTCGAACGGCGCGTCCACCTCGAACACGAACTGCGCGGCGCCTGGGACCGCGGCGAACTGAGCCTGGTCTACCAGCCGCTCTACCGCGTCTCCGACAACGCGCTGCTGGGCGCCGAAGCGCTGCTGCGCTGGCGGCATCCGGAGCACGGCACGATCGCGCCGTCGGTGTTCATCGACGTGGCCGAGCAGAGCGGGCTCATCGAGACGATCGGTCCACAGGTGCTGCGTGCGGCCTGCCAGGACGCCGTGCGCTGGAGTGCGCTGCGCGGCGATCGAGAGCCGCTGTTCGTGTCGGTCAACCTCTCGCCGCGCCAGTTGCGCAGCGGCGACCTGCCGCAGATCGTCGCCGACGTGTTGCGCGACACCGGCCTGAATCCGCGCCAGCTGCACCTGGAGTTGACCGAAACCGCGGTGCTGGGCGACGAAACGCTGGCCAGCGCGATGCTGTCGCAATTGCGCGACGCGGGCGTGCAGGTCTGGCTGGACGACTTCGGCACGGGCTTCTCCGGACTCAGCCACCTGCGTCGCGTGCCCATCGACGGCGTGAAGATCGACCGCAGCTTCATCGCGGACATCCTGCGCGATCCGGACGACCTGGCCCTGACCACTGCCATCATCGCGATGGCGCATTCGCTGGGCATCATCGTCATCGCCGAGGGCGTCGAGCGCGAAGGCCAGTTCGACCTGTTGCGCGAGCGCGATTGCGACCTGGCGCAGGGTTACCTGCTCGGCCATCCGCTGAGCATGGCCGAATTCGAAAAGCTGCTGTAACCGGACGCCTGCGCCGCGCCGCTGCCATGGGCAGCGGTCAGAACAGCAGGTCCATCCAGCGGGTGAGATACGAGGCGAGGCTGCCGGACAGCAGGCCGAAGGCAGCGATCGCGCCGACGCTGACGACCCATGCGCCCGCCATCAGGCGGCCATCCCGCTCCAGCAGGGCGAGTGCGAACAGCAGCAGGAGCAGGGCGAACAGCACGTTGGTGAAGGGAATCGGTAGCGAGAGCAGCAGGCCGAGCACCACCAGGTGGAGTCCGGTGAAGGCGCTGGCCACAGGGTGATCCAGCAGCGCATGCGTGCGCGGCTTCACGAGGCGTTCGAGCCGCCCCAGCCAGGGGCCAAGCCGGTTGCGGAACGTTGCCATGGCCGCGCGATGCGGACCGCGGTTGCCGAGGAAGCGCGGCAGCCAGGGTTCGTTGCGTCCGAACAGCAGCTGCACGCCGACCAGGATCACCAGCGGGCCGCTGATCACGCCGGCGACGCCGGGAATGAACGCGATGGGTAGGGACAGGAACAGGAGCATGCCGAACGCGCGCTCTTCCAGTCCGCCGACGACGTCGTCCAGGCGGATCACTTCCGCCGGATCGCCCTCGGCGAAGCGATCGAGCAGCATGCGCGTGCTGGCCTCCGGGATGCCGGTGGTGTGGCGGCTGCGCTCAGACGGAGGCGTCATCGTGCTCGCTTTCCTCGTCTCCGCGCTCGTGTTGCAGCATGAGCTTGTCGATGCGCGGACCGTCCAGGTCGACGACTTCGATGCGCCAGTCATCCCAGGTGAAATGCTCGCCGACGTGCGGGATGCGCCCGAAATGCGCGATCACCATGCCGGCGGCGGTGTGGAAGTCGTGCTCGTCCTCGCCGGGCAGAGCGCCGCCGCCGACGAGTTCGCGCAGTTCCTCCAGCGGCAGGGCGCCGTCGACGAACCAGGAGCCGTCCTCGCGAGCGACTACCGGCGGTTCGTGCTGGGCGTCCTCGTCGGAGAGGCTGTCGTAGATGCGGCCCATCACCGCGCCCATCAGGTCGTTGAGCGTGACCAGGCCGCTGACGTCGCCGTATTCGTCGACCACGAGCGCGAACGACTGCTGCTCCTCGCGGAAGATCTCCAGCAGTTTCAGCGCGTGCGTGGATTCGGAGACGAACAGGGCTTCGCGCAGCTCGCCGAACAGGTCGGGATCGCCCGCCTGGCCGAGCCGGTCGAGCAGCGTCTTCACCTCGAGCACGCCGAGCACGTCGCGATCGCTGTCGCGGTACACCGGATAGCGCGAGTACGCGTGTTCGCCCATGGTCGCGAGGTTTTCCTCGAGGCTGGCGGCCGCGTCGAGCCAGACGATGCGCACGCGCGGCGTCATCAGGCTCTCGGCAGTGCGATCGCCCAGGCTCAGCACGCGGTTCATCATCTTGCGTTCGTCGGCGTCGATCACGCCCTGCTCGTGGCTTTCGCTGACGAGCAGGCGGATCTCTTCTTCGGTCACGCGCTCGTCATTGCCGCCACCCAGGCCGATCAGGCGCATGACGGTGCGCGTGCACCAGGCCAGCGCGATCACGAAGGGTTTGGCCACCTTCGCGAAGAAATCCATCGGGAAGGCCACCGCCGCCGCGATCTGTTCGGACCGCAGCGTGCCGATGCGCTTGGGGATCAGCTCGCCGACGAGGCCGAACAGGAACAGCATCAGCAGGAAGCCGGCGGCAAAGCCGATCTTGCCCGCGTAAGGCGCCAGCAGCGGGATATCGCGCAGCGGCGCGGCGATTTCGTCGCCCATCGATTCGCCGCCGAAGTAGCCGGTCAGCAGGCTGAGCAGCGTGATCCACAGCTGCACCGCGGAGAGGAAGCTTTCGGGGTGCTCGGACAGTTCCAGCGCCTTGGCTGCGCGGCGACTGCCGAGTGCCATCTGCTTGAGGCGGCTCTTGCGCGACGTCATCACCGCCATCTCCGACATCGCGAAGAAGGCGTTGAACAGGATCAGGGCCAGGACGATCAGGAAGTGCAGCATCCGGTCCGTTCCGAAAAGAGCACGTCAGCGCTTGCGCGACGGTGCGGAGCCGGGGCGAGCCGGGCCGGTGCGGTGAACTGCGGTTTTGGGTCGTCGTCCATGGGAAGGGCGGTTGCGGGGGCGGGGGGATGGTATCAGGCGGCCCGTGCGGGCCCCGGCATCCTCCGGGAAGGCCGCCGGCCCCCGTGAACTGGGGGTTGCAAGCGTCGGGAACAAGCCATGGCGCCGCGCGGTTCCGCACCGGAATTGGCCTTGGGCAGCACCGAGCCGTCATAATTCGCGCCGCCGCCCAGTCGGCCCCCTTCAGTAGCCAGACCGCGAGAGGCTCCCCGGCATGTTCTCCCTGCAAACCATCTTCGGCCAAGGCATGCAGTTCTACACGCTGCTCGAGGCGGCGGCGAACGCGGCGCACGACAGCACCAAGGCCCTGCACGGGATGCTCCGGGACACGCAGCGGTCGCCCTCGCTGGACGCCTTCAAGCTGGCCCGCCAGCGCGAGCGCGAGGCGTCGGACAAGATCAGCCGGGAGCTGGTGAACAGCTTCATCACGCCGATCGAGCGCGAGGACATCGAGGCCCTCGGCACGGCGCTGTACAAGATTCCCAAGCAGGTCGAGAAGTTCGCCGACCGCTATTCGCTCGCGATCACCCACCTGGAAGGCATCGACTTCGCGCCGCGCGCGGCGATGCTGGAACAGGCGGCGGCCGTGGTCGTGAAGATGGTGCACGAGCTGCGCAACATGAAGCTCGAACGCATGAAGGAACTGAACGACGAGCTGCGCTCGATCGAGATGGAAGCCGACCGCCTGATGCTCGAGCTCTACCGCGACATCTACTCGGGCAAGCTCGACCACCTGCAGATGTTCCTGCTCAAGGAATTCTTCGAGATCCTGGAAAAGGCCATCGACCGCTGCCGCGAGGCCGGCGTGGTCGCCTACGAAATCGTACTGAAGAACTCGTAAGCGACGCGCCGGAGGAGATGCGGTCATGCTGACCCTGGTACTCGTCGTGGTCGCCACGGCCCTGGTGTTCGAATACATCAACGGCTTCCACGACACGGCCAATTCCATCGCCACGGTCGTGGCCACCAAGGTCCTCTCGCCGATGCAGGCCGTCGGCCTGGCGGCGGGCATGAATCTGTTCGGCGCGCTGTGGGGCACGGCCGTTGCGAAGACGGTGGCCTCGGGCATCATCGACGCGGGCGTGGTCGACGTCAGCTCGCAGCTGATCCTGTGCGCGTTGCTGGGCAGCATCGTCTGGAACCTGATCACCTGGGCGCTGGGCCTGCCGTCTTCGTCCTCGCACGCGCTGATCGGCGGCCTGTGCGGCGCCGCGTTCGCCGCCGCCTCCAACAACTTCGACGCGATCATCTGGGCGCAGGCGAAGGAGCCGGTGTGGAAGAGCGCCGGCGTGCTGTGGAAGGTCGTGGTGCCGATGGTGACCTCGCCGGTGCTGGGCTTCGTCACCGGCTTCGTGGTGATGGGCGTCATCTTCGCCATCATCTCGGGCATGGCCTCGAGCGGCGGCTGGCTGCGCCGGGCGGCGCGACCGCGCTGGGTCAACGGCTTCTTCGGCAAGGCGCAGATCCTCAGCGCCGGTGCGATGGGTTTCGCCCACGGCTCCAACGACGCGCAGAAGACCATGGGCATCATCGCGCTGACCCTGGTCGCGGCGCAGGCCGACGGCACGCTCGCCAACCTGCCGTCGTGGCTTTCGTTCCTGCATCCGTCGCAGCACGCGATCGAAAGCAACGACATCGACACCTGGATCAAGATGACCTGCGCCATGGTGATGGCGGCCGGCACCGCGGCCGGCGGCTGGCGCATCATCAAGACGCTCGGCCACAAGCTGGTGAAGCTGCACCCGATCCACGGTTTCGCCGCCGAAACCAGCGCGGCGACCGTCATCCTGCTGGCATCGTCGCTGGGCATTCCGGTGTCGACGACGCACAACATTTCCGCCTCGATCATGGGCGTGGGCACGGCCAAGCGCTTCAACGCGATCAAATGGACCGTGGTCGAGAAGATGATCTGGGCGTGGATCCTGACGATCCCCGCGGCGGGTGGGTTCGCCTACGCCTTCTTCCGGCTGTTCAAGTGGATGGGCTGGGCGTAATCGTCCGCATCCGGCAACAAAAAGGCCCGCTTCGGCGGGCCTTTTTGTTCGTATTGCGAAGCAGGTTCAGAGCAGGTCGCCGCCGGCGGACATCAGCTTCTCCATGCGGTCGCCGAGCCCGCCGATTTCCAGGACCAGACGGTCCACTTCCGCCGCGTCGAGACCTTCGTAAGGGCGATTCTCGATCAGTTGCAGATACGGGACCCCATCGAGGTCGCCGATCGCCAGGTAGCCGACCACGCTCTGCCAGTTGAAGGCGAGCGCGCGCCGCGGGTCCATGCCGGTGGTCGGGGCGATCGCGGTGCTGACGCGCAGGTAGGGGCGACCGTCGTCGTCGTCGAGCTCGGCCAGGAAGATCGACTGATGCCGGGTGCCTTTCTCCAGCGACAGTTCGATGCAGATCACGTCCTCCTCATGCAGGGTCGCGTTGTAGCCCGCGGTCTTGACGTGGCGGCGGATGGATTCGAAGTTGCGCACGGGGGAAGCTCCTTGCCTTGGCTGGCCGCAAGCGGTGGTCGGAACCGCGCGCGGCATCGGACGGCTATGCTACCGCGATGGAAGCGGACGCGACCAAGCGCATTCTCGACGTGATCCGGGCGATCCCGAAGGGGCAGGTGGCCGGTTACGGCGAAGTGGCACGGCGTGCGGGCCTGCCGGGCCGCGCGCGCCTGGTCGCGCGCTTGCTGAGCCAGAACGGCGACCGCCGCCTGCCGTGGCATCGGGTGCTGCGCTCGGATGGACGCATCGCGTTTCCGGACGGTTCGGAGGGTTGGCGCGAGCAGAGCGCCCGCCTGCGCAGCGAGGGCGTGATCGTCGAGAACGGCCGCGTGCGCGGACAACGTGCCGCCGCGACGCCCGAAGAAGCGCTGGATGCGGCCCTGTGGGGCGCGCCGCCGCCGATGAAGGTGAAGGCGGTGAAGAAAGTGGCGGCAGCGGCGAAGACAGCGGCAGAGGGCGCTGTCGCCACGCCCGTGAAGGGCCGCACCGGCAAGAAGGGCAATCGGATTGCCGGGGCGGCTGCGCATCCCGCTGCCCCGCGGACACGCAAGGCCGGCGCCACCACTTCGCGCAGGGGCACGCGGGCCTAGCCGCGATCCCGTTACCATGTGGCATCCCCCGAGGTGCCCCGATGTTCTCCCGACTTCCCCCCGTGACCAAGGGCCTGTTGATTGCCAACGGGCTGATGTTCTTCCTGCAATGGCTGCTCGGCGACGAGCAACTGGGCGCACTCGCGCTATGGCCAATCGGCATCGACGGCGATCTATTCGCGCACGGCTTCATGCCCTGGCAGGTGGTCACCTATGCGTTCCTGCACGGCAACCTGCCGCACATCGCGTTCAACATGCTCACGCTGGCGATGTTCGGATCGCAGGTGGAATACGTCTGGGGCCAGAAACGGTTTCTGACCTACTACCTGGTGTGCGTGGTGGGTGCGGCGGTGTGCCAGTTGCTGGTGGGCTGGTGGACCCTGTCGCAGGGTGGCGATGCCTATCCGACACTGGGCGCCTCCGGCGGCATCTTCGGCCTGCTGCTCGCATACGGCCTGATGTTCCCGAACCAGCGCGTGATGCTGCTGTTTCCGCCGATCCCGATGAAGGCGCGCACGCTGGTCATTCTCTATGCGGTCGCCGAACTGCTGTTCGGCCTGAACGGCTGGCAGCCCGGTGTCGCGCACTTCGCGCACCTGGGCGGCATGTTGTTCGGCTGGCTGTTGCTGCGTTACTGGAGCGGGAAGCCACCGTTCGGCCGCAAGCGACGCGGACCGAAGATGCGCGTGGTGCGTTGATTCCAGGACGATATCTGCGGAACGGCGCTGCCTGTTCGCGCCGTTCTGCTTTCAGTGCGATCGAGCCTGGCCGCGACGCTGCCGTCGTGACCACCACAATCGTGGCGATGCAGGCGTCTACTTCTTCGCCGGCGTCACCACCGGCATAGCCGCGGGCCACAGCAAGATGCGCTGATCGGCCTTGGCCTGCATCGCTGCCCCCGCCTTGCAGCCATAGGCGTCGCCGAATGCCGCGAGGTTGTACAGAGGTCCGTTCGTGCGCCACTGGCCGGGCGCGTACACGCTGCTGGTCGCGCGCTGCGCGGCGACTTCACGGGTCACCTGCTGCGGCCACAGGTGCGCCCAGCCGGCGAAAAATGCCTGGCGCGCCTCCTTCGATGGCGACGGTTGCGCGGTGTTGAACGCATTCCAGGCCAGCTCCACGCCCGCCTGGTCCGCCAGGGCGACCTCGCGCACCAGATTGCCCTGAACTCTGCTGCCGGCGACGGGATCCGGGTAAGCGGAATACTGCGCGGCGATGCGGCTGCCCAGCGACTCCCAGGCCGAGGTTTCCGATGGCGTCCACCAGTCGCGCAATTCGGCCTTCGCGTCGACCAGCCGGCCCTTCGCATCGATCGCATGGCTGAGCTCGCGGCCGACCAAAGCGCCGAACGAGCCGTACTGCGCGGCCCGGTCGCTGCCCGCATCGAACACCGGCGGCTGCAACACAGCGGCGGTCACGATCAGGCGATTGCCGGCGATGTCGTAGGCGAGCGCGGGCTGCTGCGGCAGCACGTCCCAGCGGCGATCGGCGTTGCCGCGGCCGATCCGCTTCATCTCCTCGCGATGGTGCCAGGTAGAGGCGATCAGCATGTTGCTGCCGAAGCTGCCGCGGCCCATCGGCTGGATCGTGTAGTCGAGATCGCGATGCGGCGCGCCGATTTCGATCTTCAGGCGGGCGAGCTTGGCCTTGGCTTCGTTGCGCGCCGCATCGCCCAGGCGGGCATCCGTCGTGACTGCGGCGTCGAGCGCGTGGAGCACGCTGGCGGCGATGTCTTCCGCACCCGATCGCGTGCCGGCGGGCAGGTAGCGCGCGACGTATTCACGACCCAGCATCGGCCCGGCGGCCAGGTTGATCGCGTCGAGCACGAGTTGCTGCCGCGACGGCGGCGCGACTTGCCCCGCCAGCACGCGGCCGCGGAAGTCGAAGTTCGCGTCGCGCCACGCCCTGGCCATGTAGGGCGCCATCGCGTCGCCCACGCGCCAGCGCAAATAGGTCTTCCATTGCGCCGGCTTGAGCGTTCCGACGAGCTTGTCGAGTTGCGCGAACAGCTGGGGATTGGCGATCGACACGACATCGTCGTTGACGCCCTGCGCCTTGAGGAACTCGGCCAGCTGCAGCTTGCGATAGCTCTTCGCCAGGCCGTCTACCGCTACGGGCGCGTAATTGGTGCGCGGATTGCGCAGGTCGGGCAGCGGCCGGCTCGCCTGGGCGATGCGCGTTTCCAGATCGATGACCTGTTGTGCCTCGGCAGCGGCCTTCTCCGCGGGCGTGCCGGTCAGCACGAGGATCTTCTGCACGTACCCGTTGTACTGGCCGAGCAGCCGGCGCGTGTCGGCGTCGCTGCGCGTGTAGTACGCGGGATCGGGCAGTCCCAGTCCGCCCTGGCTGAAATAGCCGATGTGACGGTTGAGGTCGTTGAGGTCGACGTCGGCGCCGAAGTTGAAGACGACCGGAATGCCGACCTGGTGCAATGCGGCGATCGCCGCCGACACGTCGCCGGCCTTCCTGATCGCGTTGATGCGGCCGAGCAGCGGTGCAACCGGATTGGCGCCGTCGCGCTCCACCGCGGCTTCGTCCAGGCCGCTCGCCCAGAAGTCGCCGAGCAGCTTCTGCACGTTCCCCTGCGGCGCGGTCATCGCGGCGTTCAGCAGGTCGATCTGCTGCTGGCGCGCGTGATCGCCGAGCTGTTCCATCGCCGACAGCGAAGAAACATCGGGAAGCAGGGTGTTCGACTTCAGCCAGGACGCGTTCGCGTAGGCGTGGAAATCGGTGCAGGCCGCGGGCGCGGCGACAGCGGATGTCTTGGATTTGGCCGACTTCTTCTTCGCGGCGGTCGCATCGGGCGCAATCGCGCCGGCGATCAACGTGAGGAGCAGGGCGCAGGTGAGCGGGCGGGGCAATGGCATTGCGACGTCCTGGGAAGCGGGGGCGCCCGAGTGTAACAAGGGGGCCGCGAACGTCATGACCATCCGCGCCAATGCGGAAGCTTCGCGCCATGCACCAAAAAAGAAGGCCCGGACGACGAGGTGCCGGGCCTTCCGGATCGGCCGCCGGAGACGGGCGGCCAAACCTTTACGTACCTGTTGCGATTACCAGATCACGACCTGCGAATCGCCCTGACGCATCATCGGCTGACCCGCCTTGCACGAGAACGCCGCGGCGAACGCCGGCAGGTTCGAGGGCGCGCCGATCGCACGGAAATTCGCCGGTGCGTGTTCGTCCGTGGTGATGCGCTTTTCCAGTTCCTGCGGCGTGAAGTTGCGACGCCACACCGTGGCCCAGTTGAGGAAGAAGCGCTGATCGCGGGTGAGGCCGTCGGTCTTCGGATCCGGCGTGCCCTCCGTTGCCTTGATCATCGCGTCGTAGGCCGTGGCCAGGCCGCCCAGATCGGCGATGTTCTCGCCGAGCGTGTGGCTGCCATCGACGTTCAGCGTCGGCGTCGCCTTGTAGCCGTTGAACTGGGCCACCAGCTTGTCGGTGCGGCCGGCGAACGACTTGGCGTCGGCCGGCGTCCACCACACTTCGAAGTTGCCGGTCGGACCGAAGCGGCTGCCCTGGTCGTCGTAACCGTGGGTCATCTCGTGGCCGATCACCGCGCCGATGCCACCGTAGTTCATTTCATCCGGAGCGTTGGGATCGAAGAATGGCGGCTGCAGGATCGCGGCCGGGAAGACGATCTCGTTGAGCGACGGGTTGTAGTAGGCATTCACCATCTGCGGCGGCATGCCCCATTCGGTGCGATCGACCGGCTTGCCGATCTTGCCGAGGTCCCACTTGTAGTTGAACTCGTTCACCGCGAGCACGTTGCCGATGTAGCTGTCGCGCGAGGTGTTCAGGCCGGTCCAGTCGCGCCACTTGTCGGGGTAACCGATCTTCGGCGTGAACGCCGCCCACTTCTCGAGCGCCTTCTTCTTGGTGTCATCGCTCATCCAGTCCAGCTTCTCGATGCGCGCCTTCAGCGCATCGCGCATGTTCTGCACGAGCTTCTCCATGCGCGCCTTCGATTCGGCCGGGAAGGCGACCTTCACGTAGAGCTGGCCCATGGTCTCGCCGGCCTGGCCTTCGATCAGGTCGAGCACGCGCTTGCCGCGTTCCTTGAGTTCCTTCTGGCCGCTCAGCGTCTGGTTGTAGAACGCGAAGTTTTCCTGCACGAACGCGTCGGACAGGAACGGCGAGGCGGTATCGACGGTGCGATAGCGCAGGTAGCTCTGCCAGGTGGCCGGCGACACGTCGTCGAGCATCCTGCTGACTTCGGCGTGGAACGACGGGATCGCCAGCGAGAACATCTTCGGCGCGGCCAGACCCTGCGATTCGAAGAACCTGCTCCACGGGAAGTTCGGCGACACCTTGTCGGCTTCTTCCAGGCTCACCGGGTGGTAGAACAGTTCGGCATCACGCGACAGCTGCGCGCGCGACTTCGAAGCCTTGGCCAGACG
Organism: Lysobacter yangpyeongensis; assembly: GCF_042655745.1. Taxonomy (NCBI): domain Bacteria; kingdom Pseudomonadati; phylum Pseudomonadota; class Gammaproteobacteria; order Lysobacterales; family Lysobacteraceae; genus Lysobacter; species Lysobacter yangpyeongensis. The sequence continues at coordinate 346,421 of NZ_JBHSNM010000003.1, forward strand.
CGTTTCGAACGCGACCACGTCCTTGGCCTGCTTCGCGGCATCGGCCGCAGCGGTGCCCGACAGTTCCAGGACCTTGGCGACGTGCTGCTCGTACGCGGCCAGCTTTTCCTTCAGCTTCGGGTCGGTGTAGTAGGTCGAATCCGGCAGGCCCAGCCCGCCCTGGAAGGCGGTGGCGATGTTCATCGACGAATCCTTGAAGTCCGGCGACGAACCGAAGCCGAACAGCACGTTCTCGCCCTTGGCGGCGCTCGTGCGCAGGTAATCGGCGACCTTGTCCTTGCTGTCGAGCGCGGCGATGGCGTCGAGGCGCGACTTCAGCGGTTCGATGCCCTGCGCATTGATCTTCTCCGCGTTCATGCCGGTGGCAAACAGATCGCCGACGATCTTCTCGACGCCCGTCGCATTCGTCTTCGCCGCAGCCTGTTCGGCCAGCTGGCGCTGCACGGCCTTGGAGCGCTCGCCGAGCATCTCGAACGAGCCCCACGAGGTGCGATCGCCCGGGATGGCGTTCGCCGCGAGCCACTTGCCGTTGGCGTAGCCGTTGAAGTCGACGCAGGCGTCCTTGGTGGTGTCGAGATCGGCCGCGGCGAAGCGGTTGACGGGCGGCAGCTTGCTTTCGTCGAGCGTGAACCCGGCGTCCGCGGACGCATCCGCGGCAGGCGCCGGCGTTGCTTCTTCCTTCTTGCAGCCGGCCAGCGCGGCGGCAACGGCGAGCGACAACATCAGGATCTGTGGCTTCTTCAGGGCATTCATGGGCAGCAGGGACTCCGGCAGGACACGGGATGACCCGGGGGCTCCCGGGGCAAACGCCGACATTAGCCAGCTTCGGCAGCCGCGAGAGGTGTCGAAAGTCAGGGCCTGGGGCCGGGATGTACGTAATGGCGGCATACGGCCGCGAACGGCAATGGTCGGCTACGCCTGTCTACGGGATATCGCCCGGAATCAGCGAATAGAGGATCGCCGGTGCCGGTTGCCCCCGGAACAGGACCCGGTTGCGCACCTCGCCTTCGCGGGTTGCCCCGATCCGCTCCGCAACGCGCTGGCTGGCCCGGTTGTCGCGATGGGTCACGATCTCCAGGCGGGTAAAACCCAACCGGAAGCCCAGCTGCGCGACGAGTCGCGCGACCGTGGTGGCGACGCCCCGGTCGCGGTGTGGCACGCCGACCCAGTAGCCGATGTTGGCCAGATTGCATGGGCGGTTCAGTTGGCTGAGTCCCGCGCCACCGAGAAGCTCGCCGCGGTCGTTGAAGATCCCCAGCGGGTATCCGCTCTGCTCGCGCCAGGCCTGGGCGCAATGCGCTACCCAGGCCGCAGCATCCGCCTGCGAATAGTCCGGATGGCACCAGGGCAGCCATGCGCTCAGCGAGTCCCTGGATTCGCGCACCGCGCGGTAGAGCGGCAGGGCATCGTCCGCGGTGAACGGTCGCAGCCGGATGTCGCCTGCGGCCAGTAGTGGATCCGTGTGTGTCGCGGCTTCAGCTGAGGGCAGCTGATGGCCGGCTTCCCTGCGCCTGCACACGGCCTCGATCACGTGGCCATCCGGATCCAGCACGAAGGCGGCGAAGTACGGTTCGCCGTATCGGGGTCGCAAACCGGGAGGCCCGTGATCGAGGCCGCCGGCGGCGATCGCGGCGGCATGGAAGGCTTCCACAGCGCTTCGGGTTTCCGCCTCGAAGGCGACGTGCAGGCGCCCCCTGACCGGCAATCCGCCGCCTATCCAGAACCTCGCATCGCCGCCGACGCCAAAGCCCGTGCCCGTGCAACCGTCTTCGCGTCGTATGTCGATGACCGGCGCGATGCCGAGCGTGGCCAGCACCGTGGCGTAAAACGCGCGGCTGCGTTCGAGATCGCGCACCGCAAAGTCGATGTGGTCGAACATGGAGCGTCTCCCGGAAGGTGGCGCTTGTCGAATCATGTGCAGTGTCGGCGAATCCGCCGATGCGGAATCGATCCGTCATGCATGAGGCAGAACGTCCGTGGGTGTCAGTCCACTGGTTGCATGGCCAGCCACCAGAGGCCCAGCACCGCCGCAAAATTGATCGTGAAGACGATGCCCCGGAGCCGCACGTTCGTCGTCAGGATCTGGACCAGACTGTGCAGCACCCTGCCAGCGACAAAAACCCACGCCAATACGAGTGCGGCGGGTCTTGCGTCAGATAGCGCAAGAACCAGGCAGGCGACATGGAAGAACAACGGCCATTCGAACTGATTGGAAAGATTGGCGCTGATGCGCGGCTCGATCTTCGCCATCGGGTTACTGCCATCCGGACTACGCCCGATTTCCCAGATGGCCGGCGCTCGAGCCACCGTCAGCAGGACGTACAGCGTGGCCGTGAGTGCCACGTGCGCGGCCATGGGGACGAGCAGTGCGTTGGTCATCATGGCGGCGCCTGGAAGGAAGCGCTCCGAACGTCGAGCTAGGAACGGAGCGAAGATGGGACGCAGCCTACGGTCGCTCGATGCCTGCGGGCAAGTGGTGGAAACGTCGTTGCTTACCGGGCGGATCCTGCGCGCGAGGCCCTTGGTTTTGCGATCGCGGGGGAACATCAGCCGACTGCGTGCGGACCGGCGGACTGCAGCAAGCCTGGTCATGCCTTCGCACGCGTCGATCACCACCATCCGGAGCGCGGACGTATCCACTTCGTACCTGGCCATGAGCTTCACGTGACGCATGAACTTGCCCGTGCCCTCCAGATCATCCAGCTGCGCGCCCGGAAAAATCGCACATTGACGTGATGGGTGAAAACGTCGACGTAGCCGAATGTCGCGTCGCCGACGCATGCAGTCGGTTGGACGTCATGCAGCAATTCGCGGACATCGTCGCCACAGCGGCGCATGACTTCGAACCATCGCGGCGCGATGGCGCCGCCTTTTCGCACGGGAATGATGTCGTGCCCTGCCGGTGCTTTCATCTATTCGGGCGAGCCCTGTTACTCAAGCAGAACAGCGAAGCGGCTTCGGCCTGATTGAATTCCTGGGCGGACGATCCATTTACCGCCACGCGAGGATGGTAGCTTTGATGCCCAATGCCCGCTCAATGTGGGCAACGCACTTGGGCGTTGGGCTGACCAGGTAGCGCTCCGAACTCAGTCGCAGTACCGGAATATCCGCGCGATGATCCGTGTAGGCGGTCGCCCACGGTGGAGCGAATCCACGCGCAGAAAGCATCGGAATCTTGTTGGGGCCGAAGCAGTGCTGATCGCGCACCAGCCCGCCGAGGAAAGGCCGAAGCGTCGACGCTACCAGCGGTACATGGCTGAGGCCGGCATGCCGTAACAGGGTCTGGGCCAGAGCCTCCACGCAACCCGTAGCAATGACGACTTGGTCGCCTCGAGCCAGGTGGGCTTGTAGCTGCTGAATAGCGGCGGGCAGGAATACCGATGCATGACCCATCGGCAAGGACCGAATATATTCCTCGGCGAGTGCGGCCAGGGCCTCCGGCGTGCGGCCCAAGGTTGCGACCCAGACGGCAAACCGGATGGGCCACTTACGGGTGGCTCGTATCAGCAGCAGCGGACCGAGAACAGGGAGCCCGGCGAGAACCAGGGCCAACCGCCACGGGTCACGTCGAAGCATCCATCGGAAAAAACGTTCGGCGGTATCCCACCGTGTCAGAGTGAGATCGAAATCGAATACAACGACCGAGGAATCCTTGCTCATCCGGATAGCGTCTTAAGCCGACACCAAACGCGTAGCGATTGGTGTCGGCATGAATGAATTGTCAGGAGCCGCCCAAGCCGCCATGACTGTCCAAGGGGCTTATTACGGCAAGCTGCAGCCCATCAACGATATGAGCATAAACCATGGTCGTATTGATATGGGTATGCCCTAAAAGGGCCTGGATGCGACGAACATCGCAACCGCCTTGCAGCAGGTGCGTGGCGAAGCTGTGCCTGAGTGCATGGACCGACACCCGCTTGCGTATATCAGCAGCCTTCGAGGCGCGCTTGACAGCCTTTTGAAGCGTGCTCTTGTGAACATGCCAGCGGCCACTGAGACCAGTGCTCTTGTCATGGAAAAGTGCATTTGAAGGAAAGACGAACTGCCAAATGAATTCCTTGCTCGCATGCGGCATTCGTTTGGCGTATGCCCGCGGCATGACACTGGCTCCGTAGCCGCTGGCAAGATCTTTAACGTGAAGCTCCTTTACTTTGACGAGGTGGCGTTGCAGAGGCGCTACCAGTCTGTCTGGCAGTATCGTGAGCCTGTCTTTTCGCCCCTTTCCGTCTCTTACCAGGATCCGTTTGCTTGAAGGTGAAACAGGATGAAGCCGAGCCGCGAAGCGGCTTCGGCTTGAATGAATTGTTAGGTGACGCCCCTGGCTTCTTTCCTGCCGCGAAGAAAGAGACGGCCCAACCCCGATATTTCAATTGCTCTCGCGTCCCTCAAAAATGCATTACGAGGTTGTGTGTGCACCAATCCGCCGTTGCGAAGTGGGCGAAGAAACTTCCGATCTGCACTCTCAGTTACTCCTGCCGGGTAATCCTTAGGTCCGCGAAGTAGAAGATTCTCCAGGTACGAGACATGCTGTTCTGACAATGCCTCCCCTGTCTGCTCCTCTAAAATCTGCCTAAGTTCAGGAAGAGTGGTTTCAATCGATAGACCACTGAGGCTAAGCTTGATCTTCGCGCCGCTTAGGATGCGGCTCAAATGGGGGCGAACGGTAGCTAGAGTGATGATGGCGACAGTTGGCCATGCGACTATCTTAAGAATTTCTAACGTCGCGTACGTGCCAAGCCTGGCCGAAATGAAGACTGCTCCGAGAAGGCTCACTGCCGCGATAAGCAATCGACCGAGCCATATGATGTAGGTTTGGAGTGGCCCGGCTTCCACAGACACCTGAAAATGGGGACAACCCCGGAGGTGTTTGGATGGCAAGGCAGCGGTTCACTGCGGAATTCAAGCGAGAGGCGGTTCGGCTATTGGAGCGTGGCGAC
>NZ_JBHSNM010000004.1:0-213076 GCF_042655745.1 Lysobacter yangpyeongensis
GGCTGAGCGAGAACACCGGCTGCGAGGTCTCGATGTCGGTGCGCTTGATGCGCGAACCGGTGACCTCGATGCGCTCGAGGGTCGTGGCTTCCTTTTCCTGCGGCGCGGGTGCGGCGTCCTGCGCGAATGCGGGCATCGCCGCAGCGGCCAGCGTCGAGGTCAGTGCGAGCCTGAGGGCGTGCGCGAGCGGATGTTGTTGCGGTTGGTGTGTCATTCCAAACTCCAGATCGGGAACCCGCCGGACGGCCGGGTGAGTCAACTTACAAATCGTTAACACCGCTCCCGTAGCGCATCGGACGTTTTCGGTGTGCGCGAACGTGGATTTCGCGCGCGATGGCCTTGCATCCGCGCACGCAAATGGACCGCTCCTGCACCCGCGCGTCCGCTAGGCTCCCCGCGTTCCCCTCGAGGCGATCCATGCGCCGTCTGCCTGTCGTCCTTCTCTGCTGTCTCGCGCTGCCCGCGTGGGCCGCGTCGCCCGCGTGCGCCGTGCACAGCGGCGTGGCGCGCGTGCCGCTGGTCGAGCTCTACACCGCCGAAGGCTGCAGCTCGTGCCCGCCGGCCGATCGCTGGCTGGGCACGCTCGTGGAAGCGCAGCCGGAGGTGGCGGCGCTCGCCTTCCACGTCGACTACTGGAACGACGAAGGCTGGGTCGATCCGTTCTCCGATGCCGCCTACACGCAGCGGCAGAGCTACCGCGTGCGCCTGGCGAAGAAGAAGACGCTGGTCACGCCGCAGGTGATGCTGGGCGCGCAGACGATGCTCGACTGGCGCACGCCGGCGGGCGTGAACCGCGCCCTGCGCAGCGCGCGCGAAGGCGCGGCGGAGGTCGAGCTGTCGCTGTCCGGCAACGTGACCGGCGATCGCGCGCAACTGCAGCTCTCGGCGCGGCCCGCCACCGGCACCACGCGAACGGCCGCCGCCGAAGCGGCGCCGATGCTGTGGCTGGCGCTGTACCAGGCCGGCGTCGACCGGGAGATCACCGCCGGCGAGAACCGCGGCGTGTCGCTGCACCACACCCATGTCGTGCGCAAGCTCGCCGGGCCGTGGAAACTCGACGCGGCCGGCACGCAGGGCGCGGTGCAGATCCCGCTGCAGGGCCTGGATCCGGCCGGGCTGGGGGTCGTGCTGTTCGCCGAAAGCGCGCAGGATGCACGCACGCTGCAGAGCCTGGTGCTGCCGCTGCGCGACTGCCGCTGAGGCCGGTGCCGGCAGTGGCCCGGCCTTCCGCGCCGGAAGTGGACTGCCAATGGCCTCTTCCGCAGGCTCCAATGGCCGCCGGAGGAAGGAAATGGACCTGGTTCTCGACGACAACGGCCCGCTGTATCTGCAATTGGCCCGTGCCCTGAAGGAGGCGATGGCCGCCGGCCGCCTGGCCAACGGCACCCGCCTGCCCTCGAGCCGCGAGCTCGCCTACGACCTCAACCTGTCGCGCACCACGGTGGTCGCGGCCTACGAGCACCTGCGCGCGGAAGGCTTCATCGCCGGCCGCGTCGGCTCGGGCAGCTATGTCACCTCGCCGTGGACGACGCCGGTGCGGTCGCCGCCGGTGCGGCGCGCGGTCGTCGCGCAGTCCGACTACAGCCGGCGCCTGCGCGAGTTCAGCGACATCGGCAACATTCCCGGACGCCGTCCGCCGGGCATGCGTTACGCGTTCCAGTTCGGCGTGCCGATGGTCAACACCGCGCTCACCGCGCAGTGGGTGCGCGAACTCGCCCGCGCCGCGCCGTACGTGCAACCGAACTACCCGCGCATCCAGGGCCTGCCCGCGCTGCGCGAAGCGGTGGCGCGCCACGTCGGACGCACCCGCGGCGTCGCCTGCAGCGCCGACGACGTGCTCATCGTCGGCGGCACGCAGCAGGCGCTGTCGCTGATCGCGCGCGTGCTGCTCGACGTCGGCGACGAGGTCGCGCTGGAGGAACCGCACTACTTCACCGCGCGCACGATCCTGCAGGTGCACGGCGCGCGCCTGGTCGGCGTGCCGGTCGACGCCGACGGCATGCAGGTGGACCGGCTGCCCGATCCCGCGGTGAAGCTCACCTACGTCACGCCCTCGCACCAGTTCCCCACCGGCGCGGTGCTGTCGCACGAACGGCGCCTGGCATTGCTCGAGTACGCGCGCCTGGGCTCGGGCTGGATCGTCGAGGACGATTACGACGGCGAATTCCGCCACGACCGGCAACCGGTGCGCGCCCTGCAGGAACTCGATCGCGACGGCCGCGTGCTCTACGTCGGCAGTTTTTCCAAGACGCTGTTCCCGTCGCTGCGGCTGGGTTACATCGTCATGCCGCCCGGGCTGAAGGACGACCTGATCGCGGCGAAATGGACCGATGATTTCGGCTCTCCGCCACTCGACCAGGCGGCGCTGGCCAACTTCATCACCTCCGGCGCGTACGACCGCCACCTGCGCCAGGTGACGCGCAAGCTCGCCGAGCGGCGCCAGCTGTTGCGATCGTCGCTGCAAGCGCAGTGCGGCGACCGCCTGGAAATCATGGAATCGCATTCGGGCATGCACCTGGTGGCGTGGATCCGCGACATGCCGGTCGAGGAAGGTGAGGCGCTGATCCGCGCGGCGGCCGAACGCAAGCTCGCGCTGTATTCGATCGCGCCGTGCTACCTGCAGCCGCCGCAACGCACCGGCCTGATCATGGGGTTCAGCGCGATGTCGCCGGGGGAGATCCGCGATGCGGTGGCGTTGTTCGCCAAGTGCCTCGCCTTGTTCCCGCGCCGCAAGGCCGGCGAACGCGGGCGGCCGGCGTTGTATCTGGCGCGGAGTTCGGGTTAGCCAAAGCAAAAGCGCCCCTCATCCGTTGGGCACCTTCTCCCCGCTGCGCGGGGAGAAGGAAACATCATCTCCCGCTATCGCGCCCCACCACTTCCCACCGCCCGCAGATACGCATCGAGATTGCGCGCCGGATCCTCCGCGAAGACCTCGCCGGTCGGCGCATGGGCCACGATGCGGTCCGGGCGGAAGCTGCGGAAGTCGCCACGCAGCCGGCACCACGCGCCCAGCGTCCATACGCCGCCCCAGAAGGCGAGCGCGAGCGGCTCGATCTCGCGCGCGCTGATCGCGCCGTTGCCGTCGCGGTACTCCAGGCGCAGCACCTGCATGCATTCGATCGCCGCGTGCAAGGCGTCGATCAGGCCGCTGCTCTCGATGCGGTTGTCGCGCGGCGGCGCGAAGATGCGCGTGCGGCGACTGCGCTCGCGCAGGGCCTCGGGCAACACCGCTTCGATCTTCAGCAAGGCCGCGGTGGCGCCGCGACCCAGGCGTTCGCCACCGAAGGCGCGCACGAAGCGCGTGCCCACCACCAGCGCCTCGAGTTCGTCCTCGCTGAACATCAGCGGCGGGATGTCGGCGCCCTTGCGCAGCAGGTAGCCGACACCGGCTTCGCCCTCGATCGGCACGCCCGAGCGCTGCAGGTCGGCGACATCACGGTAGACCGTGCGCAGCGAGACCTGCAGCGTCTGCGCGAGTTGCTGCGCGGTGATCGCGGAGCGGCGACCGCGCAGGGCGTGGATCAGCAGGAACAGGCGGTCGGCGCGGCGCATGCGGCATGATGGCCCGTCTCCGCGCCGGCGCAAACCGTCAACGCAATTCCGAGCGCGCGGTCGGCAGCAACCGGCGCAGTTCCGGCGCTTGCGCGAGCGTGGCGCGCGACGCGTCGAGCGCCTGCTGCCACGCCGGATCGGCGCGCAAGGCGGCCAGGTGCGCATCGAGCGCGGCGACATCGTCGAAGCGCGCCAGCCACACCAGCACGCGTTCGCCTTCGCGCACCGGCAGGCGCGGAAAGGTGTTCTCGCTCGCGTCGGTGCAGTAGCGCGCGATCAGCTGCGCGCCGTGCGCACGCAGGCGCGGGGCGAAGTCGCGATCGAACTGCGCGGTGAAGCCCGCTTCCGCCGCCGTGCGCAGCGCGCAGATGCCCAGGCAGAACGCGCCCGCGCGTGCCGTCGCGCCGAGCGCCGGCCGCGGCAATGCCGCACGCGTGCCCGCGTCGCCACCGACCGGCCGCAGCAGCAGCACGTTGTCGCTGTCGATCATGGTGGCGTTGGCGGCTTCGCGATGCTGCTGCCAGACCGGACCGAAGTAGAACGCCTGCAGCGCCTCGCGGCGCGCCGCCATCGACGGAAATGCGCGCAACCAGACGAAGCGGTCGGGCGCATCGAGATCGCGGAACGTGCCGATCACGTGCATGCCCACCGCTTCCTGCGGCTCGATGAACTCGCGTTCGAACAGCTCGACCAGCACGTCGCGCTGTCCCGGGTGCAGCGTGTACTGGCGCAACTCGAGCACGTTGTCTTCGTGCAGCAGGCGATCGGCGGCGTCGAGGCGGCGGAACCACATGTGCCAGTTGGTTTCCCAGCTCGCGCCGTCGTCGGCGGAGAACGCCTGCTGCCAGTGCACACCGTTCGCGCTGAGCGGTTCCCAGAGGAAGCGCACGCGCACCGGCCGGCCTTCGTGCGTGTCGTCGCCATGGAACGTACCGACGCCGTCGGCGAAGCGCCCGCTCACCGGCGGCTCGAGCGCGCCGCTGCGGTTGCTGGCCCAGTGGATGCGCCACTGCTGCGCGGCGATGTCGTACAGGCGCAGCGCCAGGCCTTCGTAGCCGCCGTCCCAGCCGGTGTGGAATTCCTCCAGGTTGCCGACGCCGCCCAGCAGTGGCCGGCATTCGTCGCGGGCGGCGAAGATCTCCCAGTCGTTGCTGCCGACCAGGCGCTGGCGCAGGCGCTCGTTGTGCACCTGCCAGCGGCCGTGGATGAAATCGAAATCGTGGCGGCCGTCGCGTGCGGGTTCGGTCATGGCTCAGCGCCTCCGGGTGATGTGCATGATCCAGTTGGTTTCCCAGCTGGCGCCGTCGTCGAGCGAAGCCGCCTGTTCCCATACGAAGCGATCGGTGCCGATGTCGTACCAGCGCGCACGCGACAGGATGCGCCGCCCTGCGTCGCTGTCCTCGCCGATGAAGGTCCCCACGCCGTCGACGAAACGGCCGTGCGCGGGCAGGCCGAGCTGGCCGTCGCGGGCGCTGGCCCAGCGGTCGCTCCACTGTCGCTGCACCGGGTCGAACAGGCGCAGGGTGAGCCCGTTGACCTCGGCGCTGCGGTACTCGTCGATGTTGCCCAGGCCGCCGAGCAGCGGCCGGCAATCGAGCGTCGCCGGAAATTCCACCCACGCGTTCGCGCCAACGTGCCGCTGTTGCAGGCGCCGGTTGTGCACGTCCCAGACCCCGTGGAAGAAGTCGAAGTCGTGGCGGCCGTCGTCGCCGGCGGCGGCCGGGTCCGTCGCGGCCGCGAACGACGGCGCGGGCAGGATCAGCGCCAGGGCGGCGGCGCCGCCGGCGAGGAAGTCGCGGCGGCTGGTCATCGCGCGACCTCCGCGCGGGACGAGGAAAGCGGACAGGCGCGGGCGCGGAGACGGCGGACAGGCGGCATGACGAGGTTCCTGATGTAGGGACGCCCAGCCTGCCCGGGCCCTGCTGCCAACCTGCTGTCAGCAGGGCCCGCTGCGCGGCTGAACCGGCGGCATCCGCCGCAACCCGCCTTCACCGCCCCGCCACCGCCGGCCACGCACGCTGTCCTTCGCCGGCCCCCGACCCCGTACTGACGGGTGGGCCGCATCTCAGCCGTTGCGACGGCCTGCTTCGAGACTGATCCGCATGAACACGACCTCACACGCCGCCGCTTCCGCCGACGAACTGCTGCAGGCGCTCGCCCGCCTGGACGCCGCCATGGCGCTGGTGGTGCGGCGCGCCGGACGCGGCTGCGGACCGGATTGCGAGCGTCACCTCGACAGCGCCTCGCGCGGCCTGCGCGCCCTGCTCGGCCCCGACACCGGGCAGATGGTCAACGACGTGCTGGACGCTGCGCGCCGCGTGCTGACCGCGGCCGATCCGGCGGCGCCGCTGCTGATGCTGACGATGGCGCGGCAGAGCCTGGCGACGGTCGTGCACCGGCACGCCGCGCGCGCGACCCGCAAGGTCGCCTGATTCCTTCCGCCCGCGGGCTCCGTCTCGGCGGCCGGTCCGCCGCGACGCCACGCGCATCGGCGACAATGGCGCCCCTCGCCGCCACCGCCGTCCGCCATGTCCAGTCCCCCGTCCGTTTCCCTGACCCGTTTCCTGATCGAGGAAGAACGGGCCGGCCACATCAACGCCGACCTGCGCCTGTTGATCGAAGTGGTGGCGCGCGCCTGCAAGACCATCTCGATCGCGGTCGGCAAGGGCGCGCTCGGTGGCGTGCTCGGCGATGCCGGCACGCCCGGCGCGGCCAGCATCAATGTCCAGGGCGAGGCGCAGAAAAAGCTCGACGTGCTCAGCAACGAGATCCTGCTCGAGGCCAATGCCTGGGGCGGGCACCTCGCCGGCCTCGCCTCGGAAGAGATGGACCATTCGCAGCCGATCCCCGACGTCTACCCGCGCGGCAACTACCTGCTGCTGTTCGATCCCCTCGACGGCTCGTCCAACATCGACGTCAACATCTCCGTCGGCACGATCTTCTCGGTGCTGCGCTGCCCCGATGGCGTGACGCATCCCACCGACGAACACTTCCTGCAGCCGGGCACCGCGCAGGTCGCCGCCGGTTACTGCACCTACGGCCCGAGCACGATGCTGGTGCTCACCGTCGGCCACGGCACGCATGCGTTCACGCTCGATCGCGAAGTCGGCTCGTTCGTGCTGACCACGCGCGGCATGCGTATTCCGGAAGAGACGAAGGAATTCGCGGTCAACGTGTCCAATCAGCGCTTCTGGGAAGCGCCGATGCAGCAGTACGTCGGCGACATGCTCGCCGGCAAGGAAGGCCCGCGCGGCAAGGACTTCAACATGCGCTGGGTCGCCTCGATGGTCGCCGACGTGCACCGCATCCTCACCCGCGGCGGCATCTTCAGCTATCCGCTCGACAGCAAGTGCCGCGACAAGGGCGGCAAGCTGCGGCTGATGTACGAAGCCAACCCGATGAGCTTCCTGGTCGAACAGGCCGGCGGCGCGGCCACCACCGGTCGCGTGCGCCTGCTCGACGTGGAGCCGACCGGCCTGCACATGCGCGTGCCGGTGTTCCTGGGTTCGAAGCAGGAAGTCGAAACCGCCACGCGCTACCACCGCGAGCACGATGCCGCGCACGGGCAGGTGGCGGCGGCCTGAGGGGCGCTGGCGAGGCCTGAAGCCGCGCGGCGCGCGACGACAGGCTGATCCCGCGTTGGGGTTGCACACCAATGCGGTGTGGAAGCTGTGCGCGGCGCGCTTGCGTGACGGCCCCGGGTGCGGCCTGCGGCCTTACCCGGGCTACGCGCGAATCTGTTTTACTGCGGCATCGTTCCGTCCGCGGTTCCGGATGACTCCCATCGCCGATTTCATCGAGGTCTACGACGACGCGCTGTCGCGCGAGGCGTGCGCGGCGCTGGTCGCGCGTTTCCTCGCCAGCAACGCCGCAGCGCCGGGCCGCGTGGGCGGCGGCGTGCTGCCGGAGCTGAAGGACAGTCTCGACATCTCGATCAGCGGCCAGCCGGAATGGCGCGATGCCGAAGCGCAGCTCAACCAGGCGGTGTTCCGCGGCCTGCTGGCCTACCTGCGTCGCTACCCGCACACGCTGATCGCGCCGCTGATGCTGGAAGTGCCGGGCGAAGGCGGCGCGCGCCACCGCCTCACCGCCGAGCGCCTGCAGGCGATGGACGATGCGGCGCTCGCGCCGGTGGTGCAGACGGTGCTGCGTCCCGGCGCGATCAATCTGCAGCGCTACGCCGGCGGACGCGGCGGCTACCCGTACTGGCATTGCGAGCTGTATCCGCGCGATCCGCGCAACGAGACCCTGCACCGCCACCTGCTGTGGACGATCTACCTCAACGACGGCTTCGGCGAGGGCGAGACCGAATTCCTCTACCAGCAGCGCCGGATCGCGCCGCGCACCGGTTCGTTGCTGATCGCGCCGGCCGCGTTCACCCACACCCATCGCGGCAATCGGCCGCTGGGCGGCGACAAGTTCATCGCGACGAGCTGGATCCTGTTCCAGCGCGCGGAAGCGTTGTTCGGTCCGCCCGCGTAGGGCGGGTCTCGACCCGCCATCGCCCTGAGTGTGTTGCCGGTGGCAGCAAGCGGCGCATGCCCCTTTCTGCCGGCGCGCGGCGGCGCGGTAAGCGGCGTCGTGGCCGGAGATCTGCGCGGCGCCCTACGCCACGCGCGGATGGTTCAGCACCAGCCAGTACAGCCCGACCTGGCGCACCGCGGCCACGAACTGTTCGAAGTCCACCGGTTTCTGGATGTAGCTGTTCACGCCCAGCGCGTAGCTGGCCTCGACATCGAACGGTTCGGCGCTGGTGGTCAGCACCACCACCGGCAGGTCGCGCGTCACCGGCTCGGCGCGGATCGCCTGCAGCACCTCGCGTCCGTCGAGCTTGGGCAGGTTGAGGTCGAGCAGCACGATCGACGGCAGCTCGTGGCGGTCGCGGCCCGCGTACGCGCCGCGCGCGAACAGGTAGTCGAGCGCCTCCGCGCCATCGCGCACGACGGTCATGCGGTTGGCGACGTTGGCTTCCTCGAAGGCGAGCCGGGTCAGCTCGACGTCGTCGGGATTGTCTTCGACCAGCAGGATGTCCTTGTGCGCCATGCGCGTCCCTCACACGTCCGGCAGGGTCACAGTGAAGCGGGCCCCGTCACCGGGTTGTGAAGTCGCGGTGATGTCGCCGCCATGGCGCCGCGCGATGCAGCGCGCGATCGCCAGTCCGAGGCCGTGACCGGCGCCCTGCGCCGCGTCGTGCAGGCGCTGCAGCGGCTCGAACAGCTTGTCCTGGTAGCGCGGATCGAAGCCGATCCCGGCATCGCGCACGCTCAGGCGCAGGCGGCCGTCGGCGCGCGCGCCGCTGACCTCGATGCGGGTTGCGGCGGCGGCCGCGGAAAACTTCCAGGCGTTGTGCAGCAGGTGCGCCAGCAACTGGCGCAACTGGCGCTCGTCACCGCGCACCGACAGTCCCGGCTGCACCTGCAACGTCGCCACGCGGCCGGGATCGGCGGCCTGCAGGTCGGCCAGGACCCATTCGGCCAGCAGGCTCAGGTCGACCTCGCCGACCTGCAGCGGCGCGTGGGTGGCGCGCGACAGTTCGCCCAGGGCATCGAGCAGTGCGCCCATGCGCGTGGCGGCGTCGCGCACGCGTTGCAGGTGCTCGCGTTCGCGCGGCGTCAGGCGTTCGTGCGCGCTGGCGGCGACGTGGCCGGCGAAGCTGTCGATGCTGCGCAACGGCGCGCGCAGGTCGTGCGCGATCGTGTCGGTCAGCAGCTGCAGCTGCCGGCGCGCGGCGTCGAGTTGCGCCTGGGAGTCGGCTTCGGTCATGGGCGACGGGCGCACGTTCCGGCAGTGTCGGAGCGGCGATTATCGCCCGCGACGTGGCGGCGCCGCGCGATGCCGCTGGCGGATATCGCGAAAAAGGCGTGGGTGGCGCAGCTGCGCCGCCATTCAGAACAGTTCGCCCTGCGGCGATGCCGCGCGCGGGGGCGTGAAGCGGCTCGCATCCAGCGGCGGCAGGCGGCCGAAGCCGAGGCGTGCGTGCGCCTTGGCGAAGCGTTGCTGCAGCAGCTGCGCGAACGGCCCCTCGCCGCGCATGCGCCGGCCGAACGCGCTGTCGTAGTCGCGGCCGCCGCGCATCTGCCGGATCAGGCTCATCACGTGCGCGGCGCGGTCGGGATAGTGCAGCTCCAGCCACTCGCGCCAGACCTGCTTGAGTTCGTGCGGCAGGCGCAGCAGCACGTAGCCGGCGGCGCGCGCGCCGTGTGCGTGCGCGGCTTCGAGGATGTGTTCGAGCTCGCGGTCGTTGATCATCGGGATCATCGGCGCGGCCAGCACGCCCACCGGCACGCCGGCGTCGGCCAGCGCGCGCATCGCGCGCAGCCGTGCGTGCGGTGCGGCGGCGCGGGGCTCCATCCGTGCGGCGAGGCGGTTGTCGAGCGTGGTCACCGAGAAATACACGTTCACCAACCTTTCGCGCGCCATCGCCGCGAGCAGGTCGAGGTCGCGCTCGATCAGCGCGCTCTTGGTGACGAAGCTCAGCGGATGGCGGGTTTCGGCCAGCACTTCCAGGCATTGCCGGGTGATGCGGTAGCGGCGCTCGATCGGCTGGTAGGCGTCGGTGTTGATGCCCAGCGCGATCGGCGTGCAGCGGTAGGACGGGCGCGACAGTTCCGCGCGCAGGCGTTCGGCGGCGTTGGTCTTGGCGAACAGGCGCGTCTCGAAGTCGAGTCCCGGCGACAGGTCGAGGTAGGCGTGCGAGGGGCGCGCGAAGCAGTACACGCAGCCCGCGGTAATACGCACCGGAGAATTGTTCATGAGCCAAATGGCCGCTTTTTCCGCGCTTTTTCTTGAGTTGCGGTATTGCTTGTTCATGAACGACGTCGGAATCCGCCCGCCGTGACTCAACAGGTGCCAGGGATCTCCTCCAGCTGTCCGCAGTCCACGACCGCGAAGGGGCAATTGCGGAGCCGGCCGGCTACAGCCGGGCGTCCGCCATGAGATCAGCCACGCTCGTCAGCAAGCCCTGAGCTACACGGTAAACGGTGTGCAGGGTGACATTTCGCTCGCCCCGCTCGATCGCAGAGTAGTAGGCGCGATGCATGCGAATTCGGTCGGCGAAGGAATCCTGGCTGAAGCCTAGGGCAATACGTCGGGCCCGAATGGCCGTCCCAAGTTTCATTTGCAGGGTAGCCGGTTCCATTGGGCCACCCTAAGAAACAGCTACTTTTACAGCTACTCCTTTATATGTAGTCTACATATATGTATCAGCGCCAGACACGTGAATGACGCGCAGCGAACTCCGGAACATGGTGCCAATTCGCCGGCTAGGGGATCGTGCTGTCGAGGTCGTAGCCTTCGGCGACATTCCCGACCCATGGAGAGTGCAGTTCTTCATTGCAATGGCTGGGCGAAAGTTGGCTGAAAAGGACGCCGTGCTCGGCCCATGCGCGCATGCAGACGACTGGCTCCGGTGGGTTAGTGGCCGGCCGCCTAATGAGCCTACTGGTCTTGATGACTAAACGAAGCGCATTGGCACGCCTTTAGGTAAAGAGATATGACCGTGATCGTTGGCTCGGACTCGGATGGATGGAATCGAAAGGGGTATGTCGCCGTGCTCGCTGGCCCAATTGTCGAACGCCGCCCTACGCTCGCTGAATTGGTCGCGGCCTTGAAGCAGGCTGGCGTGCGCTCCTCAGAGGTGCAGCTGGCAGAAGAAACCGGTCACACGCATGCGATGAGCGAAGTCGAACGGATCGAATTCTGGGCCCATTGGAACCAAGAATCGTAGTTCGGATACGCATTGCACCCCCAACTTCAGCCGTTTAGTTCTGGAGAATGGAGACAGACTCAAATTCGGCAGACCGCCAATCGTTACGACTTCGCGGACGCCTATGACTAGGCTGTTTCTCGATTGTGAGTGGGCTGACGAGATCGGCCGCGAGCTGGTGAGCTTGGCACTCGTAAGCCAAGACGGCGAGATCTTTTATGCCGAGCGGAATCCGCTGCCTAGCGCTCCTTCCAGCTTTGTGTGCGCGGTCGTTTATCCGCTGCTAGACAGGGGTCCCGCAGCATTGCCGGACGCGGTTTTTGCCGACAATCTGCGCAATTTTCTGAGTAGCTTTTGCGAGCCGTTGGTTTTGGCTGACGACGCCCTTGACTTCAAGATGCTTACTCACGCCTTGAGCGGATTTGGGCGAATGCGCCTGTCGCCAACACCGCCCTATAGGCAGATGCTAGTGACCTTCGGTGACGTGCTGACGCGCATCGAGGACTATTTCGAGACTCGTCCCGAG
Organism: Lysobacter yangpyeongensis; assembly: GCF_042655745.1. Lineage (NCBI taxonomy): Bacteria > Pseudomonadati > Pseudomonadota > Gammaproteobacteria > Lysobacterales > Lysobacteraceae > Lysobacter > Lysobacter yangpyeongensis. Next base: position 11,784 of record NZ_JBHSNM010000004.1, read on the forward strand.
GCCAGAATGAAGCGCCACCACGCGCGCGTCGACGCCGAAGCGCTGCGCTGGGCTTTCGAGCAAGCTATGCGCCGAGGATCAAGAGGCTTTTCCGGAGGCATGACGTTCATTTGACGCGTATCGTCAGGCACTGGGGATGGGGCTCCGCACAAAAGCCCCTCGTTCGGGGAGCGCCAGCGCGTTGGACACAGCCGGCAGTGTCCGCCACAGTGGAACCGCCCTGCTCTCACCGCGACCGCAATGCGTTCCGAACCCGATAGTCCAGAGCACCATCAACAGCGCTCAGAGTTCATCAGGAACCTTGTCCAAAAGCCAAGGGCACCGCAGAACACTGACAGCGAAGCGCCAAGCATTCCTACCACTATCGTGCAGTTCTGGCACGACCCGGCGCAGCTCCCTGAAGATGTTCGGGAGTGCATTTTCTCTTGGTCTAGGTGGGAAACCTGCGGCTTTTCCCACCACGTATTCGACACGGCCGCTGCCGGAGAATTTATCAGCCGCTCATTAGACCTAGACCACGCGCGAGCGTTCGCTCGCTGCTACCACCCCGCGATGCAGGCCGATTATTTCCGGCTGTGCTACCTGTTGGTCGAAGGTGGGCTGTATGTGGACGCGGATGATGTATGCATCGCGACCCATATCGCCGACCTGTTTGTTGGGGACCGACTTAAGGTCCAGCCTCTCTGTTACGACATCGGGTCCGACTCGATGGTAAGCCCAACAGAATTTCTGCAGCCGGGCGCGAATGGCAAAGGCTGGATCTTCTACTTCAATAACAATCCGCTGATTGCGAGTCCCGCGCATCCGATCATTAGGCGCGCACTTGAGCGGGCGACCCAGCTTCTTAACAGCGCTGCGGATGGGGAGTTCCCGGAAATCCAATCAACCGCGGGGCCTGGCAACCTCTCAAGGACAATATTCGAGTTGGGAATGGCGTCCGCGATCGAGGATCAAATGCTGGTATTGCGCGACTGGAACTCGATCGCCATCTCGCGATGGCCGCTGAGTTATCGCCACGACGCGAGGAACTGGCGCCTGTCAAACGGGAAGCGTTTCCATGCTGCAGTTCAGGATGTGCAATGAATTTATTCGAACCGTTAGGGGTCGCGCGGCGACTGCTGCATTCGCTTTTTTTACGCGCACGGTCACTTCTACCGGTACAGCAATCGATGGCGTTTGGCCACGCGGTCGTAGGCGGGCGCGACCACATCGCTGACATTCACGTGATCAATCTGGACCGGCAACCTGAGCGCTTGTCGGCGGTGCGTCGTGAGTTGGATCGGATCGTCGATGCCGCGAGCCAACCGCTGTCCTTGCGGCTTATTCGGCATCCAGCCTGTGACGCCCGGGCCTTCCCCCTGGGAACACTGGAAAGCCCGGACATCGCCCCCTACTACACGCTCGCTGATCAATTGTTCGTCGAACCGCAGCCTCATGCGCTTCCGGCAAATTTTGACTTGGGCCGTCCAATCCGGATGAGCGACGCAGAGGTGGCTGTCGCCCAGTCGCATATCGACGTTTGGAGAAAAATCGCTACCTCCGCCGCTCCGTATGCATTAGTTCTTGAAGACGACGTCTGGTTCGAACGGGGGTTTGGGCGGCTCGTCGACACGGCTTGGCGCGAAATGAGTGCGGCCGATCAAGCCGAGCCCTTCTTTGACGTGCTGTACCTGTCGTACAAGGAAGTCAGGCATGGCGCCCCAAAAACCTCCGTCTCGCAGAGCGTCTTTCGTCCCGAGCGTGGGCTCTGGTACCTGTCCGGATACGTGCTGTCCCAACGGGGGGCGGAGCGGCTCCTCGCGCTTTTACCGTGCCGCGGGCCGGTTGATCTATGGATAAACCAGAAATTTCACGAGATGGACGTGCGCGCCGTGCGCCGTTCCGTCATCGCCCAGCGGCTGGACCTGCAGTCGACAAACTCCTACTCAATCTTGCCTGCGCTGAGTCAGATTGGCGTGCTCAATGACGGGACACCCGGCAAGTTTCGTCAGCGCCCCACTGAAACCCCCGTATTCGCGTTCGGAGCGTCGGACTCCCGCCTGTCGTCGCTCGCAATGGCATTGTCGATGCTCGGCTATCGCTGCTGCTGTGATCTGGACGCCCTGCCGCACTCGGAGCTGGACCGGCTGCTCGACGGGCGGCACGGGCGCATATTCGACGCCTACGTCAACGTCGCCTCGCTTGCTCAGCACATTACAAAGCTCAGGCAACGTTACCCGAGTGCAAGGTTCATCGTGTGCGGTTCCGGTCCTCTCTCCGCCGAGATCGCAGCACTTCTAACTGGGGTCGGACAAGGCGTGCTGCACTTGGACGAAGACCGCGCCGGGGACTGGCGAGCCCTCTGTGAGCACCTCCGCCTTGCGCCCCCGAGCGCTGGCTATCCGTCCGTGCCCGGCCGCGGAAACCGCACGCTAAGAAGCCCTTCAAGTGGCAGGCCTGCCTTGGCGACTGGGAAGAGCCTCCGACACGATGTTTCACCGTGGGTGGTACCGGCGCGTCGCGGCTGGGAAGGAATCGAAGTGAACCCTGTTGAGCCACCAGCGCCCTCGGTTAGGTGGACGCGTTTCGAGGACGATCTGCTCGCGATCCAACCTTCGCGCTGGATGCTTCGCGAGGACACGTTCCCCGGAAACCTGGCGCTATTTCGGCCTGCGAACGTCAGCGCGGGCCCGCTCGGTGTTGAGCTGCAGGTTGCGCAGGCGTCGCTCGGCGTCCGGAACATGAGCGCGGCGGCGATCTCCAGTCGGGAGCGCTTCCTGTACGGTCGCTTCGAGGCAACCCTGCAAGCCACGGACGTCCCCGGCTTGGTCACCGGCTTCTTCCTCCACCGAGACTCACCTCGTCAGGAAATTGACGTCGAGATCACCGGCGACCGCCCAGACCGGATTCTGGCGAACGTGTTTTACAACCCGGGTTCTGACGGCGCGAGGTTTGACTACGGTTATCGCGGCACACCCGCTAGTATCGATCTCGGCTTCGACGCCTCAAAGGCGTTCCATACGTATGCGATCGAATGGGAGCCCGATGAAATCCGCTGGCTAGTCGACGGCCGGCTCGTCCATCGACGCGTTCTCTGGGACCCGACGCCGATTCCCCACTTGCCGATGACATTGCACGTGAATACGTGGCCAACCCGTTCCCGCGAGCTGGCAGGCCGGCTAGTGGTCCATGCACTCCCAGCAGCGGCGCGCATCCGGAGAATCGCCGTTGACGCGATCAATGCACACGGGCCCTGCGAGCCAAGCTCGAGCGCGCCTCAGTCCGACTATGACCATTCTGTGGTAACGGCCTGAAGTGCATAGTTCCGCGAGCAACGGCGCGACCGTTCGCCCGCCGTGGCAATTGGAGCTCGGCTTAGACGCCCAGGAAGTGTCGAGCCGCCCCGAAGTTCTGGGCATACTCCATGCCTAAGGCAGTGAACTCTGAAACTAGCTCCGGTCGGAGTCGCCCACCCTCATCGGTGTAGTCCTTTACGTTGGAGGAAAGTAGGACGATGCGGCTTGTCAGGCCCGCCGCCCGCAGACGTGACACAGCTTCCAGATAAGTCTCCAAAACAACGCAATCCTTCATTGACTCTTTGCCTTTTCTCGCAGGGGCAAGAGCTTGGTTGACACGCGACAGCGCACGGTTGGCAACATCTGCCGACTGGGGGGCTGTCTCGCAGGCAGCGACCCATCTGTTTGTGACTGACCTTGCTCGCGAAGAATGGTCAGCCAGATGGCCAGTCAAGGCAGCCCCCGTCGCGCCAAACTCAGCCGCGATTGCATCCACGCGCGCAATACGGGCGCTTAGCTTCTCTAACGCAGCTTTCGTTTCCTTTTCGACTGCATCGATATTTGCTGCCAATTCGAATCGCACCTGGTCGCTAATCAGCGTGACGAGGCTGCTGTGCGTAGTCATGCACTCATACAAATGCAGTGCGGCCTGCGACTCGCGAGGCAGCATAGTGTCGCGAGTTGGATCTCGCATGATGTCGAGGACCGAGCAAGTGTCGATGCACAGAATGGGTCGCCCTTGCGAAGTCAGGCGGGCGATCTCGCCACGCGACAATCCCATTCTTAGCGGGTCCGGTCGTATCGGGCCAACAGATGCATAGCGAACTCGTACTGCCCAACCAAGTCGTGGGCGACATCTTCGGGCCAATGCTCTGCTTCAATCAGCCACCGAGCCAGGTAGGCACCAGCATCATGTTCGTCCTGGTAAGCGTCCAAGATGAAGGCAAGCCAACGCTCTTCGTCGTATGGATGGCTTGCGCCAGTTGATTTGTTGGCACATGACGAAAATATCGACAGACTCTGTGCTGTCTTTTGAGACATCCAGTCAGTCGGAGACACTCGGGGTTTCGTGGTCTCAACCTTTAGATCTAAAGTCTTCGCTACGGGTTCGACCACCAGCTTGAAGAAGCTCTCCAACGCTGCGTTGTACTGCGCATAAGTCAACTGCCCATGTTCACGCGGAACAATGTTTGATACACGGAAGCAGCCCTCGCTGCGCCACAAGATCAGCCCAACCGAAGGAAAGCTCTCCCGCGCGGAGCATTCGAAGGCCGCGAACTCATTCGACCCCACGCCAGCCTCTCGCTCGGGCGCGTGCCGCCATGGCGTCTTTGTCTGTCCGATGAGCGCAGCCCGAATATTCTCGAGCCTCTGCTGCCCCGGCCAAATGGTGAGGTCCTGAAAAACTTCGATTGAGGCGAGGTCAGACATTAGATTCACTTGTTAGATGTCACACCCAATCATGCCATGTCGACGAGTTCGATCATGAGGCTCCCCACCCTCGCGGCACCCAGCCGATCGCATCGTAGCTGGACCCACGGAATGGACGCCCGGCAGGTGCTCCATTTGCACAAAAGGGCTGAACTGATCGCCCGCTCAACTTTTTATGATCAACACGCCTAACCGCTCTATCGAATCATGCGGTCTCTACGATAGGAATCCTGCAAGCTAAGCCAGACCAAGTGATATCTCCTCCGGCTTGAACCAGCCATTTGCTACTAGCTGGCTTCGTACGCGCTCAGGGTTCTCAGCATACGCAACCAAAGCAAGGGATCTCTGGGCGCGGCTGCAAGTAACGTAAAGCAGGCGACGCGTTGAAGCCGTCTGACTGTCGTCTACGCCCCCGCCAAAGAGCTTTTCGTACTTGAACATGAATCCGCGCGCTTCTTGATCATCCATGATGACCATCACTCGTGGGAATTCGAGGCCCTTTACACCCTGATGCGTATCGAAGCGAGCCTTTCCGGCCACGTACTTTGTATAAGCCCGAACCTGTTGGAAGGGTGCAGTCAGGAACGCCGCAATCGCCTTGTCGCGTTCTGACTTCTCTTCTTGTTCATCCTCATCAGTCTCCTCAATGCCGGCTCCAGCCAGCGCGACCTTGAGAAGATCCGGGACTGTGAAGAGTCCGGTTTCAGCTACATTTTCAACTACCTCACGGAACGTGACATCTGGATTCCCATCAAGTAGTCGGATGAGCGCATCAACCGCATCCTGTGCCTTGCCGAGCTGCTCTAATTGGTCTTCTGCTTGCTTCAAGGCGCTCGCCGAGGCGAGTGGCGACGCTGCACGTACGATGCGTGCAATGGCAAACGGTTCGCCTTTCGCCTCCCAGAGTGGAAGGATCAGACTCGAAAAGAAACTAACCAACGGCAGTGAACCGTCGAGAAGTGCGGTCCGAAACTGCGTGATCGGATAGAGCGCAGCGAGAAGATCATCAAAACCCATCCTCAGCGCAGCCATTCGATGCTCTAGGATGAGAATCTTGACTGCTTCCTCATTTAGCCAGTCGTGATCCGCGGTGAGATCTGCCATATGTGCACAGATCGCCTGCTCCGCTGCAGCCTTATCGACTCCCTCAGAGGGAAACACAAACATTCTGATGTGGCCTTCATGAGCCGCACTACGAGGAATCTGAACCTGCTTGTCGGTGACGTCGCGGATCTTGTTGATGAGTTCGATTACGCGCCGCGGGCATCGGAAATTCATTTTTTTTGTTGGCGTAGCCCAGTCCATCGGCAGGCTTTCGCCTAGGCTTGGATGACCGTCGCCATAGATGCGTTGCATCATGTCTCCAAAGAGACCGACGACCACCTCGCCCTTGTATGAAGCCTGGAAAGCAAACAAGGCTTCAACGATATGCCGATTAGTGTCTTGGCTCTCATCAACAAGGATGTACGGATAGCCATCGCGCAGGATCTGCCTCAGCGCTGGCTTTGTCTTCACGAGGTCGCCAGCGAGCTTGAGGACCTCTGCGTGATTTAGCGAATCTCTTCCACGATTGTCGCTGTCAGGGCTATAGACGAATTTCTTAGTGCTATCGAGGCGGGCGAGACGTCGCTGCTTGGAAGCGATATCCGCTTGACGCTCCGCGGATGCTTTTGTGCCTGCGCGCCCCTTTGCCTCTTTGGCCTTTAGATCCGCAATCGCAGCGTTGAGCTCGACACGAAGCCATTCTCGGATGTCGTGATTGAAACCTTCGATCAGAGTCCAAGCGAAGCTGTGGATCGTCGAAACTGCTATTACGGGATCGAACTGAGTCCGACGGACAATCTCGTCGCGCGCCGCCTTCGTGTAGGTAATGACCGCTACCTTTTGGCCGCGCATTCTCAAGCTTTTCCCCATTGCCTGGCGCAGGTGGTCGAGCGCGGCTACAAGCGAGCGAGTCTTGCCCGAGCCGGCTCCAGCAAACAAGAAGAAGCTCTGTGGCGATTGGGGGTCGAGGCACTTCTTTATTTCCTCGTCCACATGTAGATCGATGTCATCGCTCGCGACTGCGGCCGTCACCGTCATGCTGCGCCTGCCTTCGGGGCAAGGTCCGCCTCTTTGCGCTCAAGCTGTTCCTTCAGCCAAAGTAGTCCGTGTTCAATGTAGGCAGGGACACCGAGCTTTTCGATGTCGTCGCTGAACAATAGTTCCAACGCGAATTCAGCCTTATCGCCATCAGCTATAGCCTTCTCCACCCTTGCTGCAAGCTCGTCGTGATCCTTGGATTCATCGGCAATCTTTTGAAACTTGCCAGCAAGACCGTTAGCCTCACGTCCCCTAAAAAACCCCAAGTTCCTATAAAACAGTGCGTCCTCGAAGGTATTTGCGTGAACGTCCGCGTCGACCGCGCCGATCGTTAGCTTTGTTCCGGTCTGGTAAGCCGCACGAACGGCGTATCCGTCAGGGTGAACTAGAGCTTTGTCCTTCTCCTCTAGCTTCATGAGCACGTCGACTGCGGTCTGTCTTGGGGCCCAAGCCCGCAAAGTCTCATTGCGAGCCTCAAGTCCTTTTCCCAGTGCTGGCTTCTCAGCCTTGTTTGTTGTTGGGTCTTTGGCATCTAGATCAGTGACGATCAGTGTCGTCAGACCAAGGGCCTCGACCAAGCCTTTGAATCGATGCGCGTGGCTACCGCCGACCTCAAGCCACGTGATGTAGCAACTCCGCAAGTACTCAAATGCATCCATCTGCTCGACGAAGTGCGGAACCAGGATTCGCTCAGCGCTGCCTTCAATGAAGACAGCTGCGTCAGCGAAGAACAGATCGCAATGCGTGGCCTTGAGGTAGCGCGCAACAAACTTGGCCGTCTGATCTGGGTGCCCGAATACCGATGAGAGATTGACCACACACGCGGTGGGCGTTTCGCATTCTCCTGTGGCAGGAAGGCGACGGAAATAGCGTAGCGCTGAAAAATCGCAAGCATGGGCCACGTGGCTGGAGTGGGTACTCACGACAAGTTGTGTGCGGAAGTTCGTCGACTTCCCGAGCATTGGGTCGGCTCGTAAGACGTCGTAGGCGTGCTTGATGAAAACCTGTTGTACCTGCGCGTGCAGATAGGCCTCGGGCTCTTCGACCAGCATTAGATGCAACGGGGGCGGAGGTTTAGTGTCGTCGCCTGCTGCTGACGCTTTTCCGACGCGCATCCACGCATCGCGATAGCTCATAAGACTAAAGACCATCGAGACCAGGTTCTGGTAACCAAGTCCGTTGGAGTCTTCGGGCAATCGATGTGCATACCCCCCTGTTACGCCGGCGATTTCATACTGAACCGCGGAATCGTGGCTCAGACCATCCTGCAATTTGAGCTTGGTCGCGATCTTGAGCTTTGGATCTGAGATGCCTGGATAGCCGAGCTTCCGAAGCTCAGTCAGTGCTTTGTCGAATGCTTCAGACAGCTTTTCGTCGAAAGCCTTGCGAGCCTTTTCGAGTGCTTCCATAGCCTTTAGATCGGAAGGCTCCGGAGTGTCCTGCCAGTCGAGGTGGTTGTCGTAATAGGAGCGGAGTTGCGTTGAGAGGCGGCGGCTGCGGCTGCCATCTGCACGTGCTTCGTCGCGCTGTGCGCGCGACTGCGTAGACGAGCCGAAGCCTCGCTGTGCACTGATCTCGTCGATTCGGATCAAGCCGTCGAGGGGATTCCCCTCTACAGGTTCTAATTCCTCCGGAAGCACCTGCATCACAGCTAAACCATCCTTAGGATCTGTTAGCTTTGCAGGGTCCAAGAGGTACGCTTTCACCTTGAAAAACGAACGCAACCGCCGATCAAGGAAGTCGATCAGGTTTTGCGGCCAGAGTTCTAGCTGAGGTAGATCGCCTTGTCCCTCTGCTGCCTTGGCCGCAGCAGCCATAGTTTCCGCCGCCTTTGTCCTCGCAGCTATGTACTCCTGCTGAAATTTGATCGGCTCATCTGGCTCGTACCGCAGCCGCACCCCGAGGGGGCCAGACTTCCAATCTAGAGTGGGAAGGAGCTTTTGCACGTAGTGCATTTCCCCCTTTCCCACCTCTAGCCACACGTCAAGCTGCGGCAGTAAGTCGAGGAGATTTGGTGCTGGAACAGTCTCGTTGGCCGCGATAGCTGCTTCCCACGCTGCCCCGTCAGCGTTTAGTCCTTGCCAGTGTGCAAGGGAGAAGTCATTGACGTTGAAGCTGCGCGCATCGACGAGAAAGCGATGAAGTGCGGTCATCGCGGACGTCTTGCCGCTATTGTTTGCGCCTACGAATACAGTCTTCTCTGGCGCAAAAGCAATTCTGGCAGCTACGAGCTTACGGAAGTTTCCGATTTCAACTAATGCGATATGCATGTTTTCCCCTGAGAGCGCATCCTAGTTTTGGCTCTTAGCGCAATCAATTGCCGCGACTACGGATTGAGCCTGCCCCCCCTTAGCGATTTCTGAGCCCCCGAGCGCAAAATACACGTCGCTTCATCAAAGCCCTTCAAGGGAACGGTAGATAAGCGAGAGGCTAGGGGCCTTTCTCGAGTTGAGGCGTTGGTTAGATCTGGTCCGACAGGAACCAGTGGCGAGCTGTCTCCTACCGGTGGTGAGGTCTCTTATGAGGCGAACGTGAGCGTAAACCGTGCGCTGTATCTAGTCGTTGGATCGGGACGTCAGTTGAAGCCACATGAGCTAACGCCACGTTCGATTTTGGGACTAGCGCAAAGGGCTTTCATTCATGTTTTTTCTTACTGAGATCTATTGGCTGTGACAATCCATCCGCGTTGGAAAGGATGGGGAAATGGCTTCCTGCTCCAGAAGCCCGGGTGCTCTAGCGATACTGTCAGCAAGCGCGTCCCATCCCACGTCTCGGCAACATCTCGTCATCTCGGCGGCCTGGTTTGTAGTTGCGGTTCGCAGTGTGAATCCCATCATTCGTAGCGCATCGGGATCCATCAACCAAGGGTTCAACACAAGGCCAAATTCGCGAGCAGACTGGGCAATCACTTTGCTGATCCGAAATCCTCCGACGTCGACATCCCCAAAATGGAAGAGAGATACGCCGGATTTGGGCAGGGCCCTGAGCAATAGTCCGAACATCCTGCGCCATGCAGGCGACGGCATGCCCCCCGTATAGATGAGGATCAGACCTCTCTGCTCAGTCCCAGCCGCAGAGAACTCGTGGAAGGTCTGCAGGTTCTCAATGGTCAGGACGCACGAGGGCTCCAACGGGAACTCGAAGGACAAGACAGATCCCGACGGAAGGCCCATGTAGGGCCTCAGCAGTGGCGCCTTCCCAACTTCTCCCACGGCCAGTACGTCGCCTGCAATGAGAAAGGGCATAGGCGATTTGAGCAAACCCAGCGAGGAAAAGATTTCGTGCGAGTCCAACCCTGATGGCGACAGATCATTGCTCATCAGGACGTCGAGCCACTTTGGTAGCGCCTCGATCCGCTTGCTGTCGTTAAAGAGGGCAATGGAGGCCCTCCGAAGCAAGAGTTCATCGGTAGCGCCCTGGCGAACGTTCATGACGCGGATCGCGTCGAGCAGGTCGTCGACGCTTCCAAGGCTGGCTTCCTCGCCCCGGACCTTTTTGCCCTCCCGCCAGCGCTCGACAATCAGCCTCAAGACCGGGTAGGAATCCAAGTGGGGATTCAGCTGGGCCAACGCGTGGCTGGCCAATGCACTACGCAGGGGGACATTCAGATACTCAGCGAGCGCGCTGAGATTGGCGACGATGACCGCTCGAACATCCCGCGGCCGCTCGTCACGTGGGGAGGTCTCAACTGTGATCGCTCCCTTCCGTTCCGCAAGGTCAAGCTCCGCTCGAAATGCCTTCGCTTCCTCGATGTCACGCATCTCGAAGTACGCAGGGCACTTCGCCGGCGTAAGCGGCAAACGAACGCTGGGTGCATTACCGCGGCTGACCGCATTCTGCGCGGCTCGGAACAAGCTCGAGAGAAACTCGCGGGCAACCATTGATCAGGCGACCTCTTCCGCTCCCGACCGTTCCTGTTCGACAAGGCGAATTTCGTCCTCAAGCAAATGGGGGTGTTTTCGCCAGTTGTCGGAGTCCAGCAAGATCTGGCCATCTTCGCCGATGCGCACATGTTTGACGGTCAGCAGATCGTCATCGCGGTACATCTCGACGTAGCCCTCGACAGACTCGTTGATCTTGCCAAGGGCGTCGTCTGGCGCAGCCACGATAGGCTGCAAACCCAAGGACTTCAGGTACTCAAAAACCGCACGGGTGTTAGTCGAATCGATCTTGTCGCCGAGCTCATCAAAGATGATGAGCGACATGCCAGTGGTGTCACCCTTCAGTTTTCCGAGGGCGTTGGCCATCGCTGCGCCGGCAACGATAAATAGTGGTGCGCGATGTTCGCCCCCCGAGCCCTTGTCCATTCGTTTGGCAAAGTCCGTGACCCGGACGCCAGCGTTGCGAACTTCTACCTCGAAATTGAAAAAGTGCCTGTAGTCCTCGAGCAGATAGGCCGACGCCACATCCTTGCCCTCAAGCATCAGCCGGAATTCTTCCGGAGTGTTCACCGGGTCTTTGAACATGTCGTCATCCGCACCGACATCGGCCGCCTTGATGATGAAGTCGTATAGGGCCCGACTAGATGGATTGATCTCCCGGCGGAAGTGGTATTTCTCATTGTTAGAGAACGGAGGCAGGCGATCCATCGCCCTGTTGAGCTCGTAAAGCGTGGCGTCCATAGTGTTGAAGCTATCTCTCAGACTAGCGGCAATACGGGATCGGAACGTCCGCACCGACCCTTCGTAGGCGTCCTTGGCCAGCTGTTGATACCGAGCCAGTTCGGAGTCTTTCAGTCTGTGCTGCTCTTCTGTGACCATTTCGACCAAAGCATCCAGGTCGGAAATGTCGGCCGTGATCTCGAACGGGTATTGGCCGGCGTACTGGTTAACTTGGGCGCGAAGTTCCGAGCTGTGGGATTCAACCCGGCCCGTGGCGGCCTCTTGGTTCTCGCGACACTTGCTAATCATCCACTGAAGGGACCGTTCTTGCTTTTCGTATTCCTCGCGCTTGGCCTGCATCCAAGCCGCATCCACATGCAGCAAGCGCATGGAGTCGGCAGCCTTGCGCGCAATGGCGTCGGTAGCAGCGCTGAGCCTGTCGAACTCCTGTTGCGCCGTTTCCACAGCGTGGGCGTACTGTCCCTCAAGCTTGCTGAGCTTTACCTTGAGTTCGTCCGCCTTGATCCACTCTTTTTTCGCATCGAAGATGAGCTGCTGAGTGGCGATCAAGTCGGGGCTGTTAGCGAGCGATGACAGCGCCGCCTGACTGGCCAGCGATCGCTGCTTGTCTTCGTGATCCAGGAGCCATCCCTCAACGTCCTCCACCCGTGAGCCAAGGGACTGAAGGTCCTCAATCACAGCGAGGACGCCCTTCAGCTTCTGGGCGCTGCGATCAGCTTCCTCCAACTGCTCGGTGAGCAGTTGTCGTTCCCGGGTCAGGCGCTCCTTCCGTGCGCGCTGGTCCTGGCGGCCAAGCACGAGCTCCGAGAGCGCCGCCGGTCGACGCCGGCCGAAGTCCGCGGCATTTGAGCTAACGCCTTCACGGGTGAACCCTTCTGGACTGTCTTGGGTAACACGATCTAGCTGCACGCGCCGGCCCAATTTCCCCCGAAGATAAGACACCGCTATCTCGTTGGATCCTTCAATGAGGTGGGCTATTGCACGCTGCGGCAGAGTGGAAAGATCGACCGGGCTCTTGGGTGGCTTGACTATTAGAACTTCGTGGGGATTGTGGCCCGCTGGAATCCGGGAATAGATCGCCAGCGCATCATTCAATCGGCCCGGCTCGATGAGCAGCGCCGTCGTGGACTTGCCGAGAAACGACTCGATCGCTGGCGCCCAGTCTGGATCTTTGACCGAAACCAAGTCGCACACCGGAGTGCTGTCGATTCCTTCATCGGCGAGCAGTTGGTACACCCTGCCAAGCGGACCCTCCATGATTGCTTTTCCTTCATCTGCCCGCTTCAGCTGCTCAGTCATGGATCGGAACTGCAGCTGGAGTTCCTGCAAGCGACGTCGCGCCTCCGCTTCATCCTGCTTGGCCTTCTCCAGGAGCGGCTGGGTCTGGGTCGCTGACTGTCGCAGGGCCTTGATCATTCCCTCGCGGTCGACGGTCAGATCCTCAGCACCGTTCGCACCGCTGATCGCCGAGAGTAGTTCTTGCCACGGCTGGCACAGGAAGCTCCATCCGCCGATTCCTGGATCCTTATTGGCCGCATTGGCATAGGAAGCAACGATGCGGCGCAACGTGGTAGCCAAGTTGCGCTTAATAGGCACCAGTAAGTTTTCGCGTTCTTGCAGATGATTGCGGGCCGCTTGCAATGCTGGATCGTTGGCCGACTGCTTCTCGACCTCCACGTACGCCTGGTTTAACCGCTCGCTTGCGAGCTTGGCCTTCTCGGCATCCCTCTTAGCCTGGGCGAGGTTCTCCTGAGCCTTTTCCAGCTGCTCGACGACCTCGTCGTAACGCTCCATATGGAGATCCCGCTCGAGCTCGGCGACCATCGCCTTGTATGTGGCGTGCTGCATCCGGGCATGTTTAGCCTTCTTGCCGACCTCAAGCATCCCGTCGCATTTGCCAATGCGCTCGATTACCTCTTCCACCCGCCCCTGTAGGGTGCGAAAGGTCTCTAGCTGATCGCGAAAATCCTTCAGATCGATCGGACGGGCATCGATGATGTAGTCCCGGACAAAGGCGCTGGCATCCTTGACGGTTTTCAAGTTCAGGGCGTTCTTGATTGCGCGAACGAAGGCCTTTGGGGATGTGGAACTGGCACCGGTCGGACGAAGCCGAAACAGCATCGACTCCACATGGTCAGCCGCTGTCTTGGGCAGGCTCAGACGTCCCTTTGCCGCCTTGACCTTGTCCTCCAGCGCGGCAAGGAAGGAAGGCCAGCTGAGTGGCAACACGTCGCCATTGGCGGCGTTCTCAAGGTGATCCTCGATTGTCAGTGCGACATCGGCGATGTAACGCCCGTAAATCCGGTGCTTTGGCTCCTTTTCCGAAGCGCCCATCGCAATGCCAACAGATACGGGCGGCATCTTTCCGGTGCTGTCGCGAAACACCATCGTGAGGTAGGTGTTCGCGTTCTTCCTGACGTGCTCGTCACCCCGGTAGTACCCGAGGCAATACTCGCGAATGGATCGGCCGCGATCGCCCGATGCACCGCCCGACTGAGCGTTAAGATCGATCTGGTGCTGGTCGCCGCCATGAAGAACGATCTGCATGCCATCCAGCAGTGCCGATTTGCCGGACCCATTAGGCGCAACGATGCCGGAGGACGCGTGGAAGTGGATGGTCTGGGCCGTGAAAAGAAAAAATTGGACCAGGTGGAATTCTTCAAGCAGATACATCGTCAACCTCCACCATCACGTCCGAGTCATCTTCATCGTTGCCTTGGGCTTCCCTTCGGAATGCGTCGAGCTGATTCAACCACTCCTTGCTTACGATCGCGCTAATGGCCGGATGGATCACTATTCGGAACGGTTGCCCATCCTCCAACGGGTTCTTCTGCTCAGAGGCGATCCCCCAGCGTTCGAGTTCGGCCATAAGTGCACGCAACTCGCCGGGCTTGAGCATTGGCCGGCCCGTCAGTCCCTGATAGTGCTCCTGCAGGTCCGGCAGCTCGACGTAGGCTTCGCCAAACTCACCTTCCTGTCCCTCGAAACGAACCTTGTGGTGGATGCTTGCCAGCACAAGCACAAGCAGGGTTACCTGCTTGTTTGCGCGATGAGGATTGAGTACGTGCTTGGGCTTGGCCACTACGTACTGGTAATGGGGATCGTGGATTATCTCCACACCCAAAGGCGCCATCACCTGGGCGAAGTCGGACATATTCATATGCACCAGGAAATAGTCCTTGCGCGTGGATGCGTCCATCGCAGACAACACCTGATGCGAGATCAATCGGTAAGCCGCGCGCTCAAAGTCCTCTTGGACATACTTTCCGTCGCGTGCCAGCGCCCTGTCCCAATTGCCTGCCATGTCATTTCGTCCTGCTGATGATGAAGTCGGGGACGTCCAGGTGCGTGCCGTCTAACCGATCCGCTCCTGCAGAGGAAAACCGATAGTCCGGCAGCTTTTGGCTTTCGCCAGCTCCGTGATTTTTCGTTTGCCTCGTAATTGCTTCTTGTGCGTAGGTCGAGAGCGTTTGAACGATTCGGAATTGCTTGATCGAGGTAATCGGTAGCTGCGAAGCCCTGATCTGCCGCTGACTGCCCATGGCAGCTCGGAGGTACACCCGAACCTCGCTTGGCATCGCGGTACGCGCGTCTCTGGCTCGTTGATAGAGCCGCATTTTGGCTTCCTGATGCGGCGCCAGTTCGCGCCTCTCATCCGCGCAACGGGGGATGGGCGGCCGCTTTACCCGCGGCACGTACAGACCTTCTGCGGTAAGGAGCTGACCCGGTCCGGCAGGGACTGCCACATCGAAGTTTTCAGCATCCAGAACACCGGCGATCGCACGCTTGATGCGGACTTCCAAGTGGCTGGGCGCACGCAGGCGATAGTCGATCAAGGCGAGCATGCGCCGATGCATGTTCCGGATATCCAGCTCCAGACGATCGAGGTAGTCCTGCAGGCGTCGAAGATCAAACAGGCGCTGGATCGCCCGCTCAAAGTGAGCCGTCGCCTTTTCCTCTACGCCCCCATAGGTGCGCTCCGCGTACCACGTGATAAGCCGGTCACGTGGCTCCGTGTACGCAATCTCCTGGGCAAGCGTGAGCACGTCGGATTTGCGTGCAAGGGGATGATCCGCTCCGGCGAGCAGGGTGTAGTCGGACAAATACAGTCGTTGGATGTACTCCTCGAAGATCTTCTGGATAGCGGCAGCGGTCGTTTCCTGACGGGAAAGCTCGCGCATCAGGTTGCGCACCCGCAGGCTCATGGAAGACATGGACGTCACCAAGTCCCTCGCCTGCTTCGCCGCCAGATCCAGGTCGTCACCAGGGCTTTTGCTGGCCGGATCCATCACGCGTTTGAGCGCATCCTCGATGGATCGCATCTTCGCGCCTACGGCGCCGGGCGTTTCTTCCGCGAAATTGATCAAAGTCGCCATGAACCGGGAGACCGCCGGTGGCATGGAGATCGTTCGGGAGAGGCCTACCAGTTCCTCCTGAAACCACCCGTATTTCGCGAGCCGTTGTAGATACATATTGGCTCGTACGTTGAGTGGGCTGTCCTGTGGCTCCTCGTCTTCTTCTACCCAAGGGTCGTCGTTCTCGAGGTAGGTCTCGATCGACTGGACGATGAGTCGGCGCTCCCACCCATTCGCCGGGGGCAGGTCTGCGTCCGGGCCGAAGAACTGGGCATACACTGAGGTGAGCAGCCGCCAATAGTGCTCACGGTTGGCCGACGCCAGGGGCCTGAAGAGCTCCTTAGGCAGCACGTCAAACAAAGGTGGCATTTGAGCCGCTAGCACCATCCCCTCTTTTGGGCCATATCGCTTTTTGCTTCTATAGCATAAATGCTATGATAGCGCTTATGCTATATCGTACAAATGGCCCGTACCCCCCCAAACCCTGACAAGAGTCCCGAGTCCCTCCGGGCCATCGAAACCCTCCTCCTGTGGGAGGGAATGGTGACCAATGAACGGGTCCGGCAGGTTTTCGACCT
The DNA here is from genome assembly GCF_042655745.1 of Lysobacter yangpyeongensis. Lineage (NCBI taxonomy): Bacteria > Pseudomonadati > Pseudomonadota > Gammaproteobacteria > Lysobacterales > Lysobacteraceae > Lysobacter > Lysobacter yangpyeongensis. The sequence continues at coordinate 28,127 of NZ_JBHSNM010000004.1, forward strand.
CCATTTCACTACTGTCAGCCGGCTTCTGAACAAATATTCCGAGCTCAACGGACAGGGCGTCTCTTACTCCAACTCAGTCCGGGGGTACCTCGCCGGACCAGACTTCAAGCCGCTCCTCACCGAAGGGGTGGTCGAAGAATATTTGGCTTTGATCACCGGCGACGGTGCCGATGGAATAGTCCATAGCACCCATCTGAGATTGGGGGAGCTGGATCGAGCGGTGTTCGCCAAGCTCCATCGCGCCGCCAGGGAAGGGGTTGGCGTGAAGGCAACTCATGCATCCATGGTCCATCCGGAACCGACCACCAAGCGGTTCTATCCCCACGCCCTGGTTGAGGCTGGACGCCGATGGCATGCACGCGTGTATTTGCTGCCTGCTGGCGCTGACAACGCTCAAGGCGAGTTCCGTGATCTAGCCATTTCTCGACTTCGATCGGTTGTGGTGCAGCAGGAGAAGCGGCCTCCGGAAGCAGATCCTAGTAACGATTCCGCCTGGCAAACGAAGGTGGATGTTCGCGTTGTCCCGCACCCCAAATTGTCAGCCGCCCAAAAGCAGGTGATCCGTGGTGAATATTTCAAGGGAACCGCGGCTCAGCGCATAAGAGTGCGAGCTGCACTTCTTCATTACACCTTGCACGACCTTCGCTGCGCCACGAACCCAGCCAAGCAATTTCCGCCAGAGTATCAGCTCTGCGTTGATGAGCCGGAGGCGCTGATGCCTTGGCTGATGCCGGATGACGATCGTCAGCAATCAAACTAGGGAGAGCCGAAGTGGGGAATATGGGGGAAACGTCTTTATCGATGAGCGCGCACTTCGATGCGCTTGGGTTTCCACTGAATAATGTGCGTAATAGCTGGGGAGCATTGAGCCCGCGCGGCATCCTGTTACGTATATGGGCTGACGAGATAGTCTCAGAGCGCGTGATGGTGCTAGGCCCTCCCGCAGTGCGGGAACTGCAGTCCAAGCGAGCAAATGGCTTCTGGGAGCGCGTTGATCACCTGCGACTTCTGTGGAGCGGCGGCATTGCAGGTTACGCGCTGGTCCTGACCGCCACGGATGTCAACGCTGTCCCGCGCCAGGTGAAAGACTTCAATCGGGAATACGTTCGCGAAATTGTTGCCCTTGATGAGGCCGCGGATGGCTCCATCTGGGCCGAGTTGGGCGAGCCGGTCTCTGTTTCCAAACTGGAGAAGCACGCGGTCAATCATCGGTTACTTCCCGCTTCCGGCGCTTTCCCAACCATTGCGAAGGCGAAGTCTATGGAGGGGCCGGGGAAGAAGCTTGGGCCGACGGCCAGCAAGCTTCCTGCGCTTCGGAACCTCCTGATTGATTTGGCGAAGACGCGACGCACGTACACCAACGAGGAAGCCCGCACCCCATTGGGTTTGGGCACCCTTGGCATGACCAACGCGCTACGGGCCCTTGGTCGCGAATGCGTCGAAGCCGGCGAGCCCGTACTCACCTCCCTAATCGTGAGACCGGAAACTGGACGTTGCGCTGACGGGTTCTACAAGGAATTCAGACGCGATGATGCCCAGGAACGCGAAGCCTGCTATGCGTTCTGGGGTGCGCCGGAGGAAGGCGATCAGCTCTCCTCTGCTCCTGACGATAGCCTGCGTCAACGCGCACAGCGGTTTGCTCTTGTAGCGACCCGGCCCGAGCAGCAGGCTTTCCGAAATCGACTCTTCATTGCGTCCGGTGGTCGATGCATCGTTACTGGGTGCGACATAGATGCCGCGCTCGACGCCGCTCATCGCCATGGCCGTGATTGGCGCCAAGGGCATAACCGCGCGGGAGATGGATGGCTTTTGCGCCGCGATGTCCATCGACTTTACGACGCTGGCCTCCTGCGGATTTCCGACGACGGAATCAGGGTCGAGGTCGACGAGGAGATCGCTTCCCATTATGGGCAGTTTGCAAGGTAATTATGTCTCAGGTCTTGAACTTCGCACGTCGAACAGGTGGAACGTTCGTTAGCACACTGATACTCAGCCAGGGGCATTGGCGTAGCTCGAAGTCAACTAGCCCATCAGGCATCACCACGTCACAATCAGGCCATGAACCAACCGACCGATAACGCCGAATTTCTCGTTTCGCACGCCCGTGTCTGCGACCTGATCGATCGCTTTGAGAGATATGCCAGGGAGAAGTACCTGCTTCCGAACTATCAGGAAGCCGAAGCCCGCAAGGACTTTATCGACCCCTTGTTTAAGGCACTCGGCTGGGACGTCGACCACGAACGCGAGCACAACCCTTACGAACAGGAAGTCAAGGTCGAGCGCGGCCTCAGCGTGCATGATGCACGCAGCCAGAAGCGCGCTGACTACGCCTTCCACCTCGCGCCGAATTTCCGTGACGTGCGTTTCTATGTCGAAGCCAAGAAGCCCAGCGTCGACCTAAATAGAAGTGCCGACGCGCACTTTCAAACCCTGCGCTATGGGTACAGCGCCAAAGCGCCTTTGGCGGTGCTGACAGATTTCGAGCAGATCCGTGTTCTTGACTGCCGGCGTCGCCCGCATCCCGACACCGCTCTCGATCAGACTTACAAAAGTTGGCACTACACCGAGTTCCGTGATTCCGCGAAGTTCGCCGAGTTCTACTGGCTGTTCTCGCGCCAGGCGCACCTAGACGGCTCCTATCAGCGCCGCATCGATGAGTTGCCCAAGCCCAGGGGTGGCGCCAAACAGAGGGGACTATTCAAGGGCGGGTACCAGCCGGTCGACGACAGCTTCCTGGAGGAATTGAGCGATCACCGCGAAGCGCTAGCCAAGGCCTTCAAGAAGGCGGACCAGTCGCTTGATTCGGCCACACTCACCGAGATCGTGCAGCGCACCTTGGACCGGCTGGTATTCCTACGCTTCCTTGAAGACAAGCAAATTGAGACCGACATCCGCCTATCAGACTTCGGCAAGGGCAAGGGCGCGTGGGATGACTTCCGTGCCGCCAGCCGCCGCCTGGACAACATCTACAACGGCATCGTGTTCAAGCCCCTTGATGTCCTTGATGATCCAGGCTTTAACGTCGATAACGGCGTGATTGCCGACATCTGCGAACGACTTTCCGCGGAGAACAGTCCCTACAACTTCGACGCCATCCCCATCCACATCTTGGGCAGCATCTACGAGCGATTCCTCGGCAGCGTCATCCGCGCTACCGAGAAGCGAGCGGTGGTTGAGGAGAAGCCGGAGGTCCGCAAAGCCGGCGGCGTCTACTACACGCCGGAATACATCGTGCGGTACATCGTGGCAAACACGGTCGGCAAGCAAATCACCGGGAAGACGCCGGCAGAAATCGCCAAATTGCGTTTCGCCGACATCGCGTGCGGATCCGGCAGCTTCCTGCTGGGCATATACGACGAACTGCTGCGGTATCACGCCGACTGGTACAACCGACCGGAGAACGACAAGCAGGCGAAAAAGGACGGCTGCGTCAAAACCGAGGACGAGCACTGGCGCCTATCGTTGGCGCAACGGCGAGCCATCCTGTTAAACAATGTATACGGCGTGGATCTGGATCGGCAGGCAGTGGAGGTGGCTCAGCTGTCGCTGTTCCTGAAACTACTGGAGGACGAACGCGCCACCAGTGCGCGGCAGTATCAACTGGACTATGGACGCGATACGAATCTGAAGAGGCTGCTCCCTGACCTAAGCGGCAACATCAAATGCGGCAACAGTCTGATCGGTTGGGACGTGGCGGGGCCGGCCGGGCTGAGCAATGAGGACGAGCAGCGCCTCAATCCGATGAACTACGAGGACGAATTCCCTGCAGTGATGAGGGCTGGCGGATTCGACTCCATTGTTGGCAATCCTCCATACGAAGTCGTCGAAAAAGAGCGAAGTGAAGCCTCTTGGCCGCACCAGGCCTTCATCGATGCCATCAAAACGACTGACTTTTACGATTCTGCACTTGGCGGAAAGCGGAACATGTACCGTTTCTTCGTCGTGCGTACTATCAAGCTCCTTAAAGATGGCGGTCGAACTGGCCTGATCGTCCCATTGTCTCTACTTGCAGACATTAGTTGTGCGGCGACGAGGGCGTACATGATTAATCAGCTGCGCCCTGTGGATATCGACTGTTTCCCTCAGAAGGACAACGCGTCTAAGCGCGTTTTCCGAGACGCAAAGCTGTCCACCATGGTCTACACCGGTCAAGTCTCATCGGCCAACGTAACACTTGACGGTGATGTCAATATTCGTGTTTACCCCTGGAATTCTTTCGACGACGTCCCTCGTAGCTCGACGCTTCTAATGGAAGACATCAAGCTTCTTGATCCTGAAAACTGTCCTATTCCGCTAGTCAGCGGAGAGCAATGGAGTCTCTGTCGAAAGATTCATAACAACCCCAGTGTGGTCCGGTTCGGCGATGCGACTGGCGTTAAAGTTACTCGCGGTGAGATCAACCAGACAAACTACAGAAGGTTCATAACCAGCAGTCCCAAGCACGCGCGCCTTCTTAAGGGCGTCGAGGTTGCTCAATATCGAATTCGTACCGATCGTTCGCAAGGCCAGCAAGAATGGTTTGACGAAGCCGCTTATTTGAAAGAGGCGAAGGCAAAGCCGATTGTCAGACAACAACGAATCGCCACCCAGCGAATCACGGGCGTTGACGAGAGACTGCGGTTGGTAGCAGCCGTCGCGCCCGTGCCGGCCTACTTTGCGGACTCGACAAACTCGATCGTCGTTGACGAAACGTCACCGATTAAACCCAAGTACATCCTTGCTATCTTGAACTCTCGCCTGATGCAATGGCGATTCAAACTGACTAGTACTAACAACAATGTCGGTACGAACGAAATCGAGTCGCTCCCGTTGCTGATTCCAGGCAACGAAGGTGAAAAGAGGCGCCATGACCTCATCGTCGAGAGAGTCGAAGCGCTAATAGTTGCCAAGCAGCAGGAAGCTGATGCCACCGGCAGCGCGAAAGCAGTCGCCGAGCGCAAGTGCAAGGCACTGGAGAACGAGATCAACCGACTCGTCTACCAGCTCTACGATCTGACCGACGAGGAAGTCACCCTGATAGAGGGCTGAAACACGCAGGATGCGTCTTCGGCAACTCGCGCTTGGTATCCGTCTGGCCTCTCCGCTACGCCAAATAGCTGCTAGCCCGGAGGCCTTTCAGCGTCGCTCACTCGACGGGACCTTGGCTAATACCCGCCGGGTGGCCGCTGCCCGCCCGGGTAGCGACTAACAAGGGAATGAATAGGCGCTCCAAGCAGGCGACGCGGCGCGGCGCTTGTCTGGCCACAGGTAGGCTATTAGTATTATTGCTAATGAGCCATGCATGCCATGAATTGCCTAGACGCCGCCCGACGTTTTAATCAGTGCTGCCCGAAAGGATCGACCGTGGAAGTCCTACTCAGGTCTCAGGAGCGACTTCGCATGAAGACCGCTGGGCCTGCATTCGTCTGGGCTGGGCTTGCATTGGTGGAGCTGGAGGGAGGGAAGGGGCCCTACCAAGTCGAGCACGTGCGACTGGCCGATGCTCTCGGCAAAGTTACGTCCGGCGAGAGCTCCGGCGACGTGCAAGAAGCTGCTGGATAGACGCATGGACGCTCACAAGCCGAAAGCACCCATAAAGGGCCGTGGCGCTGCTTCCTATGTTCATGGTCGTTATTCAGTAACGACCACCCATGGGGTCGATGACGGCTGGGGCTCCGTGTATGAAGATCAAGGACCCGAATCGTTGCGGCCGCGCACGGTCGTAACCGAGGAGACTGCCAAGAGCATCATTAGCCGGAACGACTCGCCTGATGTTGGCTTCGCACAGTCTGTTAACCCGTTTAGAGGATGTGAGCACGGATGCGTCTATTGTTTTGCTCGGCCATCTCACGCTTATCTCGATTTGTCGCCTGGTCTCGATTTCGAGACAAAGCTTTTTGCTAAGACTAACGCCGCCGAGCGGCTGCGCGTCGAGCTATCGCGCCCGTCGTACCGCTGCACACCGATAGCGCTCGGCATTAACACCGACGCATACCAGCCGATTGAACGCCGTTATCGCATCACACGGCAATGCCTTGAAGTCTTGGCTGAGACGCGGCATCCATTGAGCTTTATTACCAAGAGCGCTCTCATAGAACGCGACATCGATTTGCTGGCTGCGATGGCGCGCGACCGCTTGGTCAATGTGTATTTTTCCGTTACTACGCTGGAGAATCGGCTCGCCGCGAAGATGGAGCCGAGAGCTTCTGCTCCGCATGCGAAGCTGCGCGCTATGAAGGCGCTGCATCAAGCTGGCGTCCCCGTTGGCGTCATGGCCGCGCCGATGATCCCGATGATCAATGATTGCGAACTTGAGCACATCCTCGAGGCCGCGTACGAGCATGGCGCCCGTGCTGCTGGCTACGTACTGCTACGTCTTCCACACGAGCTAAAGCAAGTTTGGCGCGAATGGCTGGAATTGCATTATCCGGATCGGGCCGCACACGTGATGAGCCTGATTCAACAGATGCGCGGCGGGAAGGATTACGACAGTACCTTTGGCAAGCGCATGCGTGGCGAGGGCCCATTTGCGCAATTGATTCAGCAACGGTTTGCAAAAGCTCATGCTCGACTCGGCTTTGGTCGCTTACCACCCCTTGATACGAGTCGATTCATTCCGCCGCGAGCTCTGTCGGCTCAGGGGGAACTATTCTGAGGTTCGACTCGGGTCTGTTTTTTTGCAGATACGTAGGAGGAATCGCATTCGGCGGAGGCCGAAACGAGACGTTGATCAGCTCCGGCTCTTCACCATCGGGCTGAACGTCTAGGCGTTTCGGAGAACCGCAATTCCTTTGACATCATCCTTCAGTCTTTTGAAAGCTTGACGCCATTTGTTCGCTTCTCTTTCGGCCCTTTCTCTGGCAAGTAAACTCTCGACCTGCACGTCCAGTGCTGCGGCGAGCTGCTCTTTAAGGTGCGCAACTTCCAAGCGCAACTTGGCGATCTTGTCTTGAGTGGTATTCCCGTCTGCACGGGAGGCGCTCTCCATTAGCGCGACTATGCGTGACCTTACTTCCTGATATGCACAGTTCTTGTGTGCGATAAGAGATCGGGATCTCTCTGCTTCTAGTGCCACGTTTGCGAACGTGATCGAGAGTCGTCCTGAGTCAGCCAGATCACGAAGCTTCCTGTTGCGTGGTTTTCCAGCGAGCAGTCGATCGATCGCTGCATTGAAGTCCTGTTCGAGCACGGATCGAGGCGCACGACCCAGCCTCTTAGATGGCGTTGCCACGGACTAATTCCTCTTTGATTTTTTGCTCAGCGCTTGAGAGATCAAAATCTATGCTTCGAAGGAGCGCAGCTGCTTGTCTAGCTCGCTCTCGTATTCTCCGAAATGACGCCGTGTCGCCCCGGCTCTCGGCAAGTCGGAATGCAGTCTCATTCTCCACATACCGTTGCTCCCATTTTGGCACGTGCCTGGCATCCATCCAGAAGCACCTGCATCCAGAGCAAACCCCCTGATCTCTCGTGAGGTAATTCGGATTCTGATGCCCGAGGGGCTTGGCGCCGGTTCTTTTCCAGCATTCCATCTCGCTTGTGGCGAGTGGCAAACATCCGCCGTAGAACGAAAAGCCGCTATGGATGTCGTTATCTCGCACCCATCTGACTGCCTTGCGCCACCCCTGTTCCAGGCTGAGGCCTTCGACAAGCTTCTTGAGCTGACTAGCACCTACTTCAAGACGTTCCGATGCTTGGCCTGCGATCTTCTTTCGGCCGGTCGCCAGCTCGTACATGATCAACGCCGTTTGTTGTGCTGAGACCGAATGAACGGGTTCGACCTGGTTAGGATTTCCTCCCCAGTACCCGGATTCGGTCATAGCCAGAGATACGTGCTGGAACTGCCTTTTTATCGCTGGCAACAAACGTGGATCCACAGAGAGGACATACAACGCAAAGGTCTTTCTAAGTTGATGCGTTGTTAAAATTCGACCCTTGGATTCTCGCCAATCCTTGAGGTCTAGGCTCTGAGTGGGATGCGCTGATTCCTCCGGAAGCTCCGATAAATCGACCCATTCCTCAACAAAGTCTTTGTACATTGCGAGTACGCGATCACGGGTGATTTTCTCAACACCGCTCGGAGTCTTTGGCAATCCTCTCGATGCTCGTAGCGAAACCAGCAGTTGCTTGGAGTTAATGAGCCGTCTGTATGGAGCAAGCAACTCGTCAAGGATGATAATGGCTCGCACTGGAATTGGGAGCTCTTCGGATCCAACCGGCCTTAGGCCGATCTGCCAGCACGTATCCCTCGGCGTTTCCTCTGTCTTGCTTAACTCGGTTTTCAGAACAAAGATTTCATGCAGGCCACTCGCGCTAAGCTTGCACTCGACGCAATGGGGTAACCCGGTGTGAGGATCAACTCCTGCGGGCAGACCACAAAGCTCGCTTACTCGTAAACCGGTAAAGCCCTGGATAGTCAGCATCGCCGCGGATTGCAACGACTTGATCAGGCGAAGTGCTCTTTGCGTGGGTGCCGTGGCACAGGCAGCTAAAGGCGGGTGCCATGAGCGCTCGTCTCCTTCGAACACACTGAACCGCCATTCTTTACAGATCTTGCTCTGACGGTGCTCTCGGGCAGACTCACTTGTTCCATTACCATTTGGATGGCGTCCGGGAAGGCGATAATACGCTGCCTCCATTTCGGCCTGGAGTTCTAAGAGGTCACTCGCCGGCGTGTGTAGAAACCAAGTGGCACGATTTAGAAGCGGCACTGCTACTTCGTCAGGCAGCGGTTGAATCCACCCAAGCTCCTCCGTTGCAATCTGAGTCGCAATGGAATGGGCGCCCTTGTACTCGCCCCATGGCTTTTCGGGCATGGGGCGTATTCCTGCTTCTTCGAGTACCTTCCTCTGGCGCCAAATTGCGTACACGACATTAACCGCCACATATGCCGTGCTTACAGATACTCGTGGCCCTTCTTCGCCCCTCCGACTACTCCTGATAGCAAGGATTGCCGGCAAGTCTTCGAGGTATGCGCTCAGGACATCACGCGTTAGTTCGTGTGGCAAGAAGACGCGATGGTCGACCATCCATGGGACCAGAATCGCTAGGCCCGCCGAGTAGCTGCTAATGGTGGCGGGCTTGACCGCGGCGGCCCGCCTCCCAGGGGCGGCATGCATTGTCCAGACGAAGCGACGTAGCCAGTCGAGCATTTGCTCGTAGCGGGCTTCCATCAGGCTGTCGCCATCTTCTAGCTCAATGTCCCATTTAGCGACTCTTCGATTTGTCGAACCATGCGTCGGGTCATCGAGGTACCAACGGCTATCCCTCCACTGACTCCTACTGGAGATCCAGACGTCTAGTAAATTTTTCGCTGGCCACCTGTGCAGCGGATTAGCCGCGTTTCCTTTAATTATTTCCGCGGTTTGCATTTATACCTACCCGACAGCAGGGAGAATCACCCTAAAACGCTGTGATTCTCGCAATACCGGTTGCGAGATGTGGTCAATTTGTCCGTTCAGATCTATCAATATGGGTTGCCACTTCGTCACCCATGCTTGCGCTGACATGTTTTCTTTTCCCCTCACGATGGCGTCACCCAACGCGACGTAGTAGGCGACGCTAACCGGGTCTTTGTGATCAGTTGAAGCGAGATGACAAGACGGACATTCTCCATAAGCTCTGCAAAGACGATCCTTTCGTTGGCCAGGACGTGGACTATCGTATGGGTCGGCACAGTGATAACCCGGCGTGGCCGAACCCTTGTCCATGTGGTCAGTTCTAGTTGACCGGCGAGTATCAATCACACCAGCCGTGTCCACCCACCGCTTCATCTGATCCACGACCAGGCTCAGCTGTTCGGCTTCCCTCGATCGTGTTCCGGAAGACAGATAGCTCGCTTCAGTTGTGTTGAAGCTGGCATGGTTCATGGCTTGGGAAGCAACCAGCGACCCATGTGCTTGGCCCACTTCATCCGCTTCAGTTGGGCGAATCTGGCTTAGCGTAAATGGCTCAAGGTTGTAATCTCTTATGAAGCTTCTAAGAGCTTGTGCCCAAGCATTTGGGCCTTCTCGTCTAAGCTCTCCCGTAAATGTTTTCGCGGATCTTCTTTCTCCCCATCTTTGGGCATAAACGAATAGTCTTTCTCTTTCTGCAACGGGGAGCTCGGCTCGCAAACGTTGCGTTAACAGTTCCAAGGTCTCGAACCAGGGAAGTACCCATTCTGGATCAAGGTATTTAACTGGGTCGTCCTTGGCCCTCCTCTTTCTTGGACTTACGCGAACAGCCGGAACTCCCATTCTGTCAACTACAGCAACGTCGCTAATTTCTATATTGAGCAGTGATTCCGCGTTGAATCCTCCCTCGATTGCGATGAGGAGGACAAAGGGCACGAGATCCCTGGGCGACGCGTAGAGAAGGCTCCCCAGATACACGAGTCCAAATCCGTTGTTGCCTTTGTTGCTCCTATAGGCCCACTCATAGAGGTCAGGTGCTTCGACCTTCAGTTGCTTATAGTTCGGCAGCGTGTTCGGGTAACGCGTGGTGATCTCTGCCAAATGCACAGCTAGATTGCTGAAGTCTAGATTGCCGTCCTTTATCGCTTTGCGGCCCTCCTCTATGAGACTGACCCCTTTATCAATGCGGGCACGTATTTCCATTGCGTCTCGTTGCGCCGCGACGTCGATCGATTCAAGGTGTTCGCGCCTTAAGCGCTGCCGCGGTACGGATTTTCGGCCGGACATCCGGTATTGGCGCTCAGGGAATAGTTCCAGCACCCTCTCAACTTCATGTCCCCACCTCGGATGCCCCACGAGAGACGATAGGAGCTTTCTTAGCGAGCTCAACGTGTGGCGTCGCGTTGAGGGGTGGCGAACAGCGCCAGTGGCGTTCCTGGAATCAAGCCATTTGATGAATGAGAAGAGCAGTGCCTCATCAAAATCTGCTAAAGCAGCATTCGGATAGTATTGCTCCAGGAATCTAAAGAATCCCCTGCGTAGCTGTCTTGCAGTTTCCATTCTGGTGCCGGGCTCTAGTTCCCTGCCCCATATCAAAAATGCCTGTGCGATTGGCTCGGCTAGTGATTCGAATTGCCTTACGAATCCCAGGTCGATCGCGTGTGATCCAACAGACTTGAGCGGGAATATCACCTTTAGGCATGGAGCACTAACAGTTCCTCGATCTATTCGATGCAGGGTGCCGTGCTCAAGAAGCTGATTGCGTGGCAACTTCGAGTCGCTGCACATACTGCCAACGGACAAACTCTCTGCCTTAGCGGCTTTAACGCGCTTACCGAGGCTTGTGCCGACCGATTTACGCTTCACCTGCGTGACAGTCCGACAAGGTCACGAATGGAGGCGTTGCGAAAGTCGTTATGCGCGTTGACGTATTCGAGATAGATGTCCGTGGTTGTCTTTAGCGACGAGTGCCCGAGTTGGGCTTGGATCTTCTTCCACGGCTCACTGTTTCCCTGCGTTACCTCAGCGTGATATGTCAGAACAGCGTAGGTGTGCCTCAGATCATGGACACAGTGAGCTGGAACCTGTCGGAGGCACATCAGCCCCGTTTCAGGGTCTAGCCGACGTACATTCACGAAGAGTCCTGCCCGCAAGCATGCTGCCCCAAAGATTGCTTCCACACGACGCGGTGTAATGCCCTGTCCTGGAGACTTGCTATCTGCAGTCGAGACGAAGAGCCGCTCTTCGCTTGTTCTTCCTAACGCAACACAGCGCTGACGCTCTCCGCGTACGTAAATCTGCGTGTGTTCTATCAGCCAGCTTGGAACGGAAACCCGTCTTAGTTTGTTGCCCTTGCCGAGAACTTCTATTGAAAAGTGCACCCAAGGGACTGATGGGTCACCGACCAAGTCTGAGAATTGGTCTGCTCGCAGTGAAAGTATCTCGCTAATTCGCAGCCCAACTGCCCATCCCCAATCGGCTATAAGTCGATTCCGGACCGAAGAACCTGCAGGCGCATCGTTCGCATCTGGTCCCATCTCGGACAAAAGTCTTTGCAGCGAGCCGATCGACAGCGGCTTAATCATCGTTCCCGACCGATTGCGTTTTTGCGCAATAGGTGAACGCTTCCTTGTTGGCAGCGCCCCGCTTTTTGTGTGGGCTAATTTGTCATGGTCTGCACGAATTGCTCGCTGAGGCGCTTCACTCTTTCGGATGTCTCCGGCGTACCAGCACCTCCCGGCTGCAAAGTCATAGAACTCAACGACCGCCCCAACGTATTGATACGAGGTACCAGCAGACCGGCGCGCACCGGTCTTCTGGCTTACAGTTGTCTCCAGCGCGGTCTTGTAGTCGTACAAGTCGTCGATTGACGAGTGCTGCCAATCGATGTCCGCAGCTCGGCAAAAGTTGAACCAATACGACAGCGCATACGCGCTGTTTCGACTCGTCGCTATTGATGGCGAGCGCCTACCGAGATGAGCCAAGTACGACGACGGCTGCTCCATCAGTGTCATCTCAGGCCAACGGAACAGGGCGAATTTGCTCGTCCGACAAAGCGGGCTATTGCTACCGATCCGATGGACGACCACTTCAGTGTCCATGCCAACTCATCTGTTCACGAGGTGACAGACGTTAAGCAGAGCATGTGCCCGGTGTCTAGGCCTCTTCTAGGAGGACAGCCTCTTTGGTAAACAGATTCCCTCAGGTACGTATTACGTGCTCGCAGCCGCGGTAGGGATTCACCGACGCGGCGAAGCCGACGTCGGGCGAATCATTGCGGCTGACGACGCTGCGCGCCTGTTCCTCGGTGACGGTGGTGGCCGGACGCGGCGCCTCGGCCTGGTCGGCATAGACCGAACCCCAGCCGTCGTCGGTGCCGTGCGTGGTGGTCACGGCGTAGCGGCCGTGCACGTACGAGGCCGCGCCGCGGCCTTTGATCGGGGCTTGGGGTTTGCGGGCGTCTTCCATGGTTGCGGGGATCCGGCACGCGTGGTTCGCGGCGAAGCGTATTAGCAATACTGCTAACAGGCAAACCGCCGCGTCTGAACGGGGCACGGAGCCGCTCGCGGGCATGGGATACGCTCGCCGCGTCGCGAACGCGCGACGCCGAGGACCCCACGCCGCATGCCCGACGCCCTGCGCGAGTTCTGGACCACGCTGCTCGCCGTGCCGCACCTGCGCCTGTATCTGTCGCTCGCCTGGGCGGTGTACCTGCTGTGGCTGGGCGGCTGGATCGTGCTGCAGAAGCGCGAGCCGGTGGCGACGCTGAGCTGGCTGGTCAGCCTGGCCGCCCTGCCCTACGTCGGCTTCCTGATCTACTACCTGCTCGGTCCGCAGCGCATCCATCGCCAGCGCCTGCGCCGCGTACGCGCACGGGCGAAATTTCCGGCGCTGCCCGAGGGCTGGCACCCCGGTCCCGATGCGCTCGAACTCGCGCGCCTGGGCCAGGCGACCACCGGGCTCCCGCCGACCACCGCGACCGCTGCGCGCCTGCTGATCGACGGCGGCGCGAAGTACGCGGCGCTGCTGCACGACGTCGCCGCCGCGCAGGAACACATCCACCTCGAGTACTACATCTTCGATCCCGACCGCACCGGCGCCGCGCTGCGCGATGCACTGGTCGAGCGCGCGCGCGCCGGCGTGAAGGTGCGGCTGCTGCTGGACGCGGTCGGCTCGGGTCAGACGCCGGCGCGCTTCTTCCGCGACCTGGTGGCGGCGGGCGGCGAACTGGCGTGGTTCCATCCGGCGCGGTTCGGTCAGGTGTGGAAGCGGCCGTGGCTCAACCTGCGCAGTCACCGCAAGATCGTGGTCATCGACGGCCGCATCGCCTACACCGGCGGCATCAACATCACCGACGCCGAAGACGAGCGCCTGCGCGCCGACGCCTACCGCGACCTGCATCTGCGCGTGGAAGGCAACGTGGTGGGTTCGCTGCAGCTCGTCTTCATCGAGGACTGGGCCTACGCCACCGGGCAGGCGCCACTCGCCCTGCCCTCGCCGCAGCCGCACCGCGGGCAGGTGCCGGTGCAGGTGATCGTGTCCGGGCCGGATTCGTCGTGGGAAGCCATCCATCGCCTGCACGTCGCCGCGATCCACGCGGCGCAGCGGCGGGTGTGGCTCGCCACGCCCTACTTCGTTCCCGGCGAGGCCGCGCGCATGGCGTTGACCTCGGCGGCGCTGGGCGGCCTGGACGTGCGCCTGCTGGTGCCGCGGCGCAGCGACAGCCGCCTGGTCACCCTCGCCGCGCGCTCGTATTTCGACGAACTGCTGGCGGCGGGGGTCAAGGTCTACGAATACGGGCCGCGCATGCTGCATACCAAGGCGCTGCTGTGCGACGACGATCGCGCGATCATCGGCAGCGCCAACTTCGACCACCGCAGTTTCCGCCTGAATTTCGAGGTGTCGCTGATGTTCGGCGGCGCGCCGTTGTGCGCCGAGCTGGCCGCGCTGATGGAGCGCGAGTGCGCGGCCTCGGTGCCGGTGCAGATCGGGCGCGCGCGCCCGCTGTTCGCAACCCGTCTGCCCGAGGCGCTGGCCCGCCTGGTGTCGCCCCTGCTCTGACCGGCACATCCGGCGGACGCAAGGCGGGGCGGACGCGACCGGCGGCCGGACGGGGCGGCCCGGCGCAGCGGCCGGCGCCGGTGCCGCGCGCTACACTTGCGCGCAGCACTCTGTGGAGTTGGCCAATGGCCTGGTTGTTACTGCTGCTCGCCTTCGGTGCCTTGTGGGCCGCGCTCACGGCCACCTCGCCCGTCGTCACCATCCTCGCCCTGCTGGCCGGGCTGGTGCTGTTCCTCGGCTTCGTCCTGAAGCTGGCATCGGATCGCATCGGCAGCCGTTCGCGCGACGAAGCCCTGATGCTCGATCCGGAAGAACTGCGCAGGCTGCGCGAACAGGCCGAAGCGCGCCGGCTCGCCGCCGCGCAGAACGATACGGCGCGTTGAACACAGCACTGTGCGCCCGGCGGGTTCGAGTGACCTGCGTGCACTTGCCTGTACCGCGGCGATGACCGTCCTCAGCGTCAACGTCAACAAGATCGCGGTGCTGCGCAATTCGCGCGGCGGTCGCGAGCCCGACGTGGTGCGCGCCGCACGCGCGTGCCTGGACGCCGGTGCGCATGGCATCACCGTGCATCCGCGCCCGGACGCGCGCCATGTCCGCGCCGACGACGTGTACGCGCTGGCCGAGCTGACCCGCGAATACGGCGTCGAATTCAACCTGGAAGGCAATCCGTTCGCGCCGCCGCGCGCGGGGTATCCGGGCTTCCTCGCACTGTGCGAACAGGTGCGGCCGGCGCAGGCGACCCTGGTGCCCGACGGCGATGCGCAGCTGACCTCCGACCACGGCTTCGATTTCGCGCGCGATGCGACGGCATTGCGGCCGCTGGTGGCGCAACTGAAGGCGATGCACTGCCGGGTCAGCCTGTTTGCCGACGCCGACGGTGAGGATCCCGACGACATGCGGCGGGCCGCGGCCATCGGCGCCGACCGGATCGAGCTGTACACCGGCCCGTATGCGGAAGCGCATGCGGCGGGCGATGCGGCGCCGATGCTGGCGCGTTTCGCCGCCGCCGCCCGACGCGCGCAAACCGCCGGGATGGCTGTGAACGCGGGCCACGACCTCAGCCAGGACAACCTCGGCGACTTCCTCGCCGCGGTGCCCAACGTCCAGGAAGTTTCGATCGGGCACGCCCTGATCGGCGAGGCCCTGTACGCGGGCCTGGAGGCGACGGTGCGCCGGTATCTGGCGATCCTGGCCACGGTCTGATCGCCCAACGGGTCTGCGACCGCCGGCGCGCGAGTTCGGGTGTTGCGAGGTTTCCGATCCGGGAACGTCCCCGGCAGATGGCCGGTGTCGTTTCGGGCAGGCTGCGCGCACGGGCCGACACTGCGTCGGCCCGTGCGATTGCGCCCTATTTCTGCTGCAGGGCGATGTTGCCCAGGCCGCTGTGCCGCGCCGCGGCCACGGCGGTGGTGAAGGCTTGGTAATCGGCGTCGGCATTCACCCGGACGTCGAGCACCGTGTTGGGCGCGCGACGCGCTAACTCCTGCAATGCCGCGGCCAGCGCCGGCTCGCCCAGCACGACGCCATCGAGGGCGACGCTGCCGTCGGCCTGCACGGTCAGGCTCGCATGCGGCGGCTTGGCCGAAACCAGCTCCGTTGGCACCTGCGGAAGCCCCAGGTCGATCGAGCGCGTCACCATCGGTGCCGCCACCATGAAGATGATCAGCAGAACCAGCATGACGTCGACCAGCGGCGTGATGTTCATTTCCGCCATCGCCCGATGCGTCGTTCCACGGGTATCGCTCACGAACAAGGATGTCGCCATGGTCCCCCTCCTCTGCCTGCGTTGATGGGCCGCTGTCCGCGTGATCGCGGCAGCGGTGCGCTGGTGAGCGCCAAAGGCCTGATTCACGCTACGCCCGGGGCTGCAACGCGCGCAAGTGATGGTTGGGGTTGAAACCGAAAGCGAGCCGGCGCAAATCGTCGCGACAGGGCGACGACCGGCGCCCGCCGGTGGGCCGCATCGCAGGCGTTCGCGTGCAAAAAAAAACGCCGCCCGAAGGCGGCGCTTTCACGACTTGTTGCGGTAAGTGGATAAGGCAGTTGCCAGGCTTACTGCGGCTGGACGAAGCCGATCTTCTGCATGTCGGCGTTCTTCGCCCGGGCCAGCACCTTGGCGAGGATGCCGTAATCGGCATCCGGATTCACATCGATTTCGAGCAACGGCTGGTTGGTCGGATCCTTCGCCACTTCGTTCTTCATCTGCTGCTCGAGCACGCGGATGTCGACCGGCGAATCGTTCCAGTAGATCGTGCCGCTGGCGTCGATGCGCAGGCTGATCGGCGGCGGCGGCGTCTTGGTCTGCGGCGGCTGGTTGAGCGAACGCTGCGGCAGGTTGACTTCGATCGGGTAGGACAGGATCGGCGCGGTGACCATGAAGATGATCAGCAGCACCAGCATCACGTCGACGAGCGGCGTGACGTTGATGTCGGCCATCGGACCGCCGCCGGAACCACTTGCAAATGCCATGACTGTTTCTCCGGTTTAGCGGTTACTGACCCGAGCGATCCTTGATCGCGACGAAGCCGACCTTGCGCATGCCCTGCTGCTGGGCGATCTGCACCACTTCCTGCACCAGCTTGTACTTGGCGGTCTTGTCGCCACGCACGTTGACCTGGGGCTGCGGGGTCTTCTGCGCCTCGACCGAGAAGCGGCTCTCGATCACGCCCTTGGTCACCGGCTCGTCGTTCCAGTACAACGCGCCGGTGTCTTCCACCGCGATGGTGATCGGAGTGGCCTGGAGCGGGGTTTCGTCGCGCTTGTACAGGTTCGCTTCCGGAAGGTCGACCTTGACCTTATGCGTCATCAGCGGCGCGGTGATCATGAAGATGATGAGCAGCACCAGCATCACGTCGACGAGCGGCGTGACGTTGATTTCCGCCATCGGCTTGCCACCACCACTATCTGAACTGAAAGCCATGTTCGAACTCCGGAGCGACTACTGGGCAGACCTGTGGGCGGTGGATCAGCGCTTGGCGACTTCGCCGACGCGCGAACCGGTCGCGAAGAAGTCGTGCAGGTCGTGGGCGAAGGTGTCGAACTTGTTGTTCGTCACGCGGTTCAGGCGGGTGAAGAAGTTGTACGCCAGCACCGCCGGGATCGCGACGAACAGGCCGATCGCGGTCATGATCAGCGCTTCGCCCACCGGACCGGCGACGGCGTCGATCGAGGCGTTGCCCGAGGCGCCGATGCGGATCAGCGCGCCGTAGATGCCCCACACGGTGCCGAGCAGGCCGACGAACGGCGCGGTCGAACCGACGGTGGCGAGCACGGTCAGGCCGGCTTCCAGGCGCGAGGATTCGCGGGTTACGCCCTGGCGCAGGGCGCGGTCAACGAACTCGGAGCGGTTCAGCGATTCGACCAGACGCGAACCCTCGTGGCGCTGGTGGTGCGCGGCGGCCTGGGCGGCGTCCAGGGCGATCTTCGAGAACGGCTCGAAACGCGGCTGGTCTTCCATGAAACGGATGGCGTCCTGCGCGTTCGGGGTTTCCCAGAACGTGGTGATGACGCGGTCGGACGTGCTCTTCAGGCGCACGTTCTTGATGAAGTTGGTGACGATCCAGTAGATCGACAGGACCGACATCAGGGTCAGGGTCATCAGCACCGCCCAGGAAACGGCGTAATGGCCCGGGTTGCTGATCATTTCCTGCAGCAGATTGCCGAAGCCCATCTGCGACAGAGCGGCGGCGTTCGAGCCGCCGGTTTGGGCCGTCGTGGCGGCGGTGGTTTCCTGCAACATGACGCTTACCTTTTAGTCGTGGAAGGTGGAATTGCTAATTACAACAGTGCTCCCCGGCCGCGCGGGCCGGGGCGATGAAACTTAGAGGTTGAAGACGACCGGGACGCGCACGGTGCTGGGCACCGGCTGGCCGTTTTCCTTGGCCGGGTTGAAGCGCCACTTCTTCTTCTTCGGCGCTTCCTGGGCGGCGCGGTCGAGGTCGCGGTTGCGGCTGGACTTCTCGACGCGGACGCTCAGGACATTACCTTGGGCGTCGATGTCGACCAGGATCACGACGGTGCCGGTGATGCCCGCACGCACGGCCGCAGGCGGGTAGTCCGGCGGGTTCATGCGCTGCGAGGAGGGGTCGATCGAACCGGCGATCGTCTCCGACGGGCGCGGCGGAGCCGGCGGCGACGGCGGCACCGGCGGCAGGTCGACCGGGCTCGGGTCTTCGACCTCGATCGGCGGCTGCTCCGGCGGCGGCGGCAGCGGGGTCGGCTGCGGCGGCGACAGCTGGCGGACCGGCTGCGGCTTGGGCTCTTCCGGCGGCGGCGGCGGCGGCGGCGGGGGCGGCGGCGGCGGACGCACGATGTTCACGATCGTGGTCTCTTCTTTCGCCTTCTCGCTCGGAGGCGCGGCCAGCGGAGCGAGCAGCAGCAGCAGCGCGCCGACGTGAACGGCCAGCGCCATGCTGATGCCGGTGATACGAGCCCAGTTAAGGCCTTCGGACTCGTCGTCGTGGATATGGGATTCGAGGACTTGCGTCATGCGCCGTAGCTCGGGAAGTGTTCCGGACGCCAGGGCGCCGCGGGCGATGTTCGATTCCGGCGCTCGCGGGCGAGATCGCAGGAACCTCCTAGCATATACCAATTCACGCCGGGGCTTCCAAGCGCGAATCGGGATTTTTGTGCGGTAAGGCGCTTATTTTGCCGGCAGCGCCAGGATCTTCTTGGCGTCATCCGGCTTCTTCAAGCCTTTCGCAATGGCCTGCTTGGCGGCTTCCTTTGCCTCGGGGATGCGGTCTTCCTGCCACAGCAGACGGGCGAGGTTGAGATAGGTCTCGCCATCGTCGTCCAGCGGCGCGGCCTTCTTGTACGCGTCGATCGCCGGGATCGGCTGGTCGGAGAAGTAGTACGACTGGGCCAGCGCCAGGTAGGCCTGGTGATCGGGTTTCAGGATGCCCTTGTCGAGGCCTTCCTTGATCACGACCGCCGCCTGCTTCTCCTTGCCTTCCGAATTGAGGTAGGTGGCGTAGAGCTGGCGGTAGTCCTTGTCCTCGGTGAACTGGCCGGCGGCGCGCAGCTTCTCCAGCGTCGCGGCGGCCTGGTCGTACTTGTCCGACTGCAGGTAGACGGCGACCAGGTTCATCTGCGCGCGCTTGTCGTTCGGGCTCTTCGCGGCGACCTTCTCGGCCATCGCGATGGCCTGGTCGGCCTGCCCGCTTTCGGCATACGCCGCCATGAGCAGCTGCTGCCAGTCGGCGCGCGGTTCCGGCGTGGCGTCGATGGCCTGCTTCAGCACCGCCGCGGCTTCGGGGTACTTCTCCATGCGGTACAGCGCGTTGCCCTTGATCACCAGATGCTCGGGGTTCTGGCTCTTGGTTTCGCTCAGGAACTGGTCGATCGTCGCCAGGCCCTCGGGATACTTGTCTTCCTGCAACTGCAGCTGGGCCTTCATCAACATCGCGTTGTAATGGCCGTTGTTGTCCAGGCCATTGAGCGACAGGGCCTTGTCGAGGTAGGCGATGGCCGCGTTGGAGTCGTCCGACTCGTAGGCGATCTGCGCGGCGATCTGCGCGGCGAAGGAACGATCGTAGGCGTTGAAGGATTCGTTGCCGAGGATCTCGTCGGCCATGGCGCGCGCTTCGGCCGCCTTGTCGGCGTCGTACAGCTTCATCATCTTCTGCAGCTTCGGCGTGGCCTTGGCGGACGCCTTCGTGCTGGGCTCCTTGCGGGTCGCGTTCGGGAACGCGTCTTCCTTCTTCTTTTCTCCCTTGTCGGCCTTGGCGGCCTCGCGTTCGGCGCGGCGCTGCTGGGCCCGCTCGGCGGCGCTCTGCGCGCTCGCCTGCGAGATGGCGCCAAAGGCGAGCACGGCAGCCACAGCGGCAGCCAGAACGGTGCGACGGGTAGAAGTGGGGGTCATTGCGATCACCTTTGTTGCTGCCCGCATCGGAAAGCGGCGGGCCAGGGGGCCGCCAAGCTAGCAGAACGGCCGGCCGGGCGATATGGGGTTTTGTGTGCCGCACATGGCTCGTCACCCACACCTGGGCGTATGGCCGCTGCTTCGGGCCTGCTGGTAAACGGGCACCAGGCTGGCCGCGCGGTTGCCCAGTTCCTGGATGCGGGCTTCGGGATTCGGGTGCGTGGAGAGGAATTCCGGCGGCCGGCTGCGGCTGGCGGCAATCATGTTTTCCCACAGGTCCACCGCCTGTCGGGGATCGAAGCCAGCCCGCGCCATCAGCTGCTGGCCGACTACGTCGGCTTCCGATTCCTGGGTCCGGCTGTTGGGCAACAGGAACAGGGTCTGGGCGGCGATTCCGCCCAGCTGACTGGTGGCATTGGCCGCGCCTTCGCCGTAGCGGCCGCCGAGAATCGCCGCCGCGACATTCAAGCCGAACTGCGCCTGCAACTGGCGCGTGATGCGCTCGTCGTGATGGTGCGAATAGACATGGCCCACCTCGTGCGCGACGACGGCGGCGAGCTGGTCCTGATTCTTTGCCACGGTGAAGATCCCGGTGTTGACGCCGACCTTGCCGCCGGGAAGCGCGAACGCGTTGGGCGAGCTATCGACGAACACCGCGGTTTCCCAGCTGAGCCGCTGCCAGTCCGGCGGCAACTGCGCGACCACTTGTTGCACCACGCAGCGCACGTAGGCGCTCTGGTGTGCGTCTTTCGTCTGTGGCGTCTTGGCCTTGGTTTCCGCGAAGGCCTGCGCGCCCAATTGCGCGAGCTGCGATTCGGAAACGCCGCCCACGATCTGGCGGCGCCCAGTCGGGGATGTCGTGGTAGCGCAGCCCGCCAGCGAAGCAGCGATGGCGGCAACGAGCAACAGACGTTTCATCGCGATCTTCCTGAATGGGTGATCGGCGTTGTAGTCCCGGAGGGATTAACGCTTCGTCAACGTTTAGGAACGAATCCAGTCGAATGCCAACCGCGCGCAAGCGACGCACGTTGCGTGCGCCGCCTGCGGTCGCGCGCGGCTCACACGTCGAGGTTGGCGACCTTCAACGCGTTCTCTTCGATGAAGTCGCGGCGCGGTTCGACCACGTCGCCCATCAGCGTGGAGAAGATCTGGTCGGCGGCCACCGCGTCCTCGATGCGCACCTGCAACAGCCGGCGCGTTTCCGGATTGACCGTGGTGTCCCACAGCTGCTCGGGATTCATTTCGCCCAGGCCCTTGAAGCGCTGGATCTGCCGGCCCTTCTTGGCCTCGTCCATCAGCCAGGCCTGCGCTTCGGCGAAGCTCTGCACCGGTTGTTCGCGATTGCCGCGCAGGATCTTCGCGCCGTCGCGGATCAGTCCGTGCAGCATCGCCGCCGCTTCGCGCACGGCGCGCAGTTCCCCGCTCTCGAACGCCGCCATCGGCAGCACCTGGGTGTGTTCGACGCCCATGTGCGTGCGATGCACGAGCAGCGCCGCCTGACGCGCGTCCGTGGCCGGATGCACTTCGAGGCGGTAGCGCGGCTTGCCCAGCCCGGTGCGGTTGAGGCGCGACTGCAGCGCGTCGAGTTCCGCGCGTTCGTCGGTGTTGCTGGCGAGCGTGGCGGCATCGAGCGGGGTGAAGTCGATCAGCGACTCGAGCACGATCGGATCGTAGCGATGCGCGTTGCGGGCGATCGCCTCGCGCGCGCCGGCGTAGGCGAGCAGCAGCTTTTCCAGGCCTTCGCCGGTGATGGCCGGTTCGCCATCGGCGGGAATCAGCGACGCGCCTTCGACCGCGTTGCCGGCGAGATACGCATCCAGCGCGGCATCGTCCTTCAGGTACAGCTCGGTCTTGCCCTGCTTGACCTTGTACAGCGGCGGCAGGCCGATGTAGATGTGGCCGCGTTCGAGCAGTTCCGGCATCTGCCGGTAGAAGAACGTCAGCAGCAGCGTGCGGATGTGCGAGCCGTCGACGTCGGCGTCGGTCATCAGGATGATGCGGTGGTAGCGCAGCTTGTCCGGGTTGTATTCGTCCTTGCCGATGCCGGTGCCCAGCGCGGTGATCAGCGTGCCGACTTCCGCGGAGGAGAGCATGCGGTCGAAGCGCGCGCGTTCGACGTTGAGGATCTTGCCCTTGAGCGGAAGGATCGCCTGGGTCTTGCGGTTGCGGCCCTGCTTGGCCGAGCCGCCCGCCGAGTCGCCCTCGACGATGAACAGTTCCGACAGCGCCGGATCCTTCTCCTGGCAGTCGGCGAGCTTGCCGGGCAGGCCGGCGATGTCCAGCGCGCCCTTGCGGCGGGTCAGATCGCGGGCCTTGCGCGCGGCCTCGCGGGCGCGGGCGGCGTCGACGATCTTGCCGGCGATGGCGCGGGCCTCGTTGGGGTGTTCCTGCAGGAACTCCTCCAAACGTGCACCGAACGTGCTTTCAACTACAGGCTTCACGTCGGAACTGACCAGCTTTTCCTTGGTCTGCGACGAGAATGAGGGGTCCGGGACCTTCACCGACAGCACCGCGATCAGGCCTTCGCGCATGTCGTCGCCGGTGAAGGCGATCTTGGCCTGCTTGGCGATGCCGTTCTGCTCGATGTAGTTGGACAGGGTGCGGGTGAGGGCGGCGCGGAAGCCGGCGAGGTGGGTGCCGCCGTCCTTCTGCGGGATGTTGTTGGTGAAGCAGAACATCGTTTCCTGGTAGGCGTCGGTCCACTGCAGGGCGACGTCCACGGTGATGCCGTTCTGCTCGCCGCTGACCGCGATGACGTTCGGGTGCAGCGGGGTCTTGAGCTGGGCCAGGTGCTCGACGAAGGAGCGGATGCCGCCTTCGTACTGGAACACGTCCTTCTTGCCTTCACCGCGTTCGTCGATAAGGGTGATCTTCACGCCCGAATTCAGGAACGACAGTTCGCGCAGGCGCTTGGCCAGGATGTCGTAATGGAATTCGACGTCGGTGAAGATCTCCGCCGACGGCTTGAAGCGCAGCTGGGTGCCGCGCTTGCCGGAATCTTCCAGGCGCTTGAGCGGATAGACGGGCTCGCCCAGCGCGTATTCCTGGCGGTGGTGGCCGCCGTCGCGCCAGACATCGAGCCACAGGTGTTCGGACAGCGCGTTCACCACCGACACGCCGACACCGTGCAGGCCGCCGGACACCTTGTAGCTGTTGTCGTCGAACTTGCCGCCCGCGTGCAGCACGGTGAGGATCACTTCGGCCGCGGAGACGCCTTCTTCCTTGTGGATGTCGACCGGCATGCCGCGGCCGTTGTCCAGCACCGAGACCGAACCGTCTTCGTGGATCGTGACCACGATGTCGTCGGCGTGGCCGGCGAGGGCCTCGTCCACCGAGTTGTCGACGACCTCGAACACCATGTGGTGCAGGCCGGTGCCGTCGTGCACGTCGCCGATGTACATGCCCGGACGCTTGCGCACGGCTTCCAGACCACGCAGGACGGTGATCTTGCTGGAGTCGTAGGTCTGGGAGGGTTCGACCGGGGTCGCGTCTTGCGCGGGATCGTTCTGGATCGTCATGAGGTGAAACAGGCTCCGCCAGTGCACCGCACGGGCCAGCCGGGGGCGCACCGAGATTCTTTAGCTATATGTGCACGAAGTATAACGGGTCGGTGAAGGTCCGCGGCTGGCGCGGGGTGGACACGGCGCCGCTTGTTGGCGGCGAGCCAGCTCAGGGATCTGCGGCGGCGATTTGTCCGTGTTCCACGTGGAACACGCTCACCGGCGCCTGCAGGGCGGCGAGGCCCGGCGGGCATTCGGTGCCGGTGATCAGCACCTGCGCCCGGCAGCCGGTCAGTCGCTCCAGCACCCGCTGCTGGTGCCGGCGGTCGAGTTCCGAGGCCAGATCGTCCAGGGCCACGACCGGCCATTCCCCGCGCTGGGCCGCGTAATGCTCCGCCTGGGCGAGCAGGGCGGCCAGGGCCGTAAGCTTGGCCTGGCCGCGGGACAGGGCCTCGCGACCGGGCAGGCCGGCGAAGGACAGCGCCCAGTCGGCCCGGTGCGGCCCGACGGAGGTATGGCCACTGGCCAGGTCCCGGTCGCGATTGAGGAGCAGGGCATCGGCCAGCGACATCTCCTCGCGACGCCATCCCGGCACGTAATGCAGGGCGCCGGCGCCGACCGCGGGCGCCAGATCGTGCAGCAGCGCGGCGTAATGCGGCAGCAGGGCATCCAGGTACGCCTGTCGGAAGCGGGTGAGGGGTTCACCGGCGTCGGCCAGTTCGGCGTCCCAGGCATCCAGCAGTGCGCCGCCGGCTCGCGACTTGAGCAGCGCGTTGCGCTGGCGCAGGGCGCGCGAATAGCGCCGCCACAGGGGCAGGAAGTCTGGTTCCACGTGGAACAAGCCCCAATCGAGGTAACGGCGGCGTGGCTCGCCACCGCCGCTGACCAGCACATGGCTGCCGGGGTCGAAACTGACGACCGCCAGGGCCGCACACAGATCGCCCAAATGGGCCACGGCGCCGCCGTCGAGGCGCCCACTCCAGTCCTGCCCGCTATGGCGCAGACCGGCCTTGCGCGGCCGGCCGGCATAGCCGGGCACCGCCTCGCCGATAGCGGACACGGCAGGGGCGGCGATCGCGGGCCGTTCCATCCACTCCACGAAGACTTCCAGCGCGGCGCTCCCCGCGCGCACCAGGCCGTCGCGTACCCGGCCACGGAAACTGCGTCCGTACGCCATCAGGTGCAGCGCCTCGAGGACGCTGGTCTTGCCGGCGCCGTTTTCGCCCGTGATCAGGTTCAGTCCGGGGGTGGGACGCAGGCTGACGTCCTCGAAGCGGCGCAGGTTGCGGAGATCCAGGCGGGTGACGTGCATGCAGGGACTGTATCGCGGCGGGAAGGGCGGCCGGAGCGGCTGCGAGGAAACCCAAAAAGAAACGCCCGGCAAGCCGGGCGTTCCACGTGAAACATTGTCGCTGGATCAGAGCCGCAGGGGCATGACCACGTGCCGGCAACGTTCGTTGGAGGCTTCGCGGACCAGGGCGGAGGAGTTGGCATCGCGCAGGGCCACGACCACCGTCTCGTCGCGCAGGGCGGTCAGCGCGTCGAGCAGGTAGTTCACGTTGAAGCCGACCGCGAGGTCGGACACGCGGGTGTCGGCTTCGACTTCTTCCTGTGCCTCTTCCTGCTCCGGGTTGTGCGCGCTGATCTTGAGCTGGCCCGGGGAAACCTCGATGCGGACGCCGCGGTACTTCTCGTTCGACAGGATTGCGGCGCGCTGCAGCGACGCGCGCAGGACCTCGCGGTCGATGCGCACCTCCTTGTCGGCACCGATCGGGATGACGGCCTCGTAGTCCGGGAAACGCCCGTCGATCAGCTTGCTGGTGAAGGTGACGTCGTCGCGCTTCACGCGCAGGTGGCTGCGGCCCATCTCCAGTTCCAGCTCGCGCTCGCCGCCTTCCAGCAGGCGCTGCAGTTCGGTCACGCCCTTGCGCGGCACGATGATCTGGCGCTTGGTGCTGGCGCCGGCGTCTAGCGCCGCTTCGCACAGCGCCAGGCGGTGGCCGTCGGTGGCCACGCAGCGCAGGCTGCTTTCGCGCAGGTCGAAGAGCAGGCCGTTGAGGTAGTACCGCACGTCCTGCTGGGCCATGGCGAACGCGGTGCGTTCGATCAGTTCCTTCAGGCCGGCCTCGGGCACGCGCACGCGTTCGGTCGCTTCGACTTCATCGATCGAGGGGAAGTCGTTCGCCGGCAGCGACGAGAGGGTGAAGCGGGAGCGTCCGGCCTGCACCGTGATCTTCTCGGCGGACTGCGACACGGTGACCTTGGAACCGTCGGGCAGGGCACGGACGATCTCGAACAGCTTGCGGGCCGGGATCGTGGTCTCGCCATCCTGGGCATCGTCGACGCCGATGCGCGAGACCATCTCGACTTCCAGATCGGTACCGGTCAGCGACAGCTGCCCGCCCTTGACCTGGACCAGCAGGTTGGCGAGGACCGGCAGGGTCTGCCGACGCTCGACGACATTGACGACCTGCGCCAATGGCTTAAGGAACACTTCGCGCTGCAGGCTGAAACGCATTCGATGCCGCTCCCCGATACCAAAACAAAGGTGGTGAATAAATCAAAAGCATGGTGATGATGGAGCCGCGAAAAACTGCGGAAACATCACTTAACTTATTGATTTACATTAGAAAAAACGGAAACAAAAGGCTTGTGAAAACCCGCCGGCAGGCGGAGCACAAGCTGTGGACAACTTTCGGTGCGCGGCGCGGCCCGCGAGTTGTCCACAACTTGCGCGCAGCTCGTCGGCAGGCCGCTGTGGGAAACCGCCGCTATCCAGCGCTTGTCCACAGCCACCCACGTTCCGGAAAGCTCCGCCGACCGTGGCCCGCAGGGCGTTGCCCACAGCCGCGGTCGCGCAGATGCGAACGATACCGCGCTACGGGCACGCCGCGCAGCGGGTCAGTGGAAAATATTGCGGCCACGGGGCAGCCGGGCCACAAGCGCTGCCGCTTGGCGGCGCGCGTGCGGCCCTTACTCGCTGAGCTTGCGGATCAGCTTGTCCCAGTCTTCGCGCAGCTTGCCGTCGGTCTCGAGCAGGCCGCGGATCTGCCGGCAGGCGTGCAGGACGGTGGTGTGGTCGCGGCCGGCGAAGGCATCGCCGATTTCCGGCAGCGAGTGCTCGGTCAGTTCCTTGGCCAGCGCCATCGCGACCTGGCGCGGCCGCGCCAGTGAGCGCGTGCGACGCTTGCCGAGCAGGTCCTTGATCTGCAGCCCGTAGTAGTCCGCGACGACCTTCTGGATGTTGGGAATGCCGATCGCCTGCTGCTGCGCGCGCAGCAGGTCGCGCAGCGTTTCCTGCGCGAATTCGGTGGTGATCGTGCGGCCGGTGAAGTTGGCACGCGCGGCGAGCGTGTTGAGCGCGCCTTCGAGGTCGCGCACGTTGCTGCGCATTTTCTTCGCCAGCAGGAACGCGACGTCCTCGGGAATATGCGCGCCGCGCTCGCGCGCCTTGCTCAGCACGATCTGCGCGCGCGTCTCGAAATCCGGCGGATCGATCGCCACCGACAGGCCCCAGCCCAGGCGCGACTTCAGCCGCGGCTCCAGGCCGTCGACTTCGCGCGGGAAGCGGTCGCAGGTGAGGATGATCTGCTGCTTGCCGTCGATCAGCGCGTTGAAGGTGTGGAAGAACTCTTCCTGCGTGCGGTCCTTGCCGGCGAAGAACTGGATGTCGTCGATCAGCAGCGCGTCGACCTGCTGGAACTGGCGCTTGAACGCCGCCATGCCGTTGGTCTTGTCCTGCAGCGCCTTCATCAGCGAGGCGAGGAACTGCTCGCTGCGCAGGTACAGCACGCGCATGTTCGGGTTGGCCGCGCGCATCGCGTTGCCGGCGGCGAACATCAGGTGGGTCTTGCCCAGGCCGGTGCCGCCGTAGAGCAGCAGCGGGTTGTGGGCGCGGTCGCCCGGGCGCGCGGCGGCCTGCAGCGCGGCGGCGCGGCCGAGCTGGTTGCTGCGGCCTTCGACGAAGTTGTCGAAGGTGTAGTGGGCGTCGAGATTGCCTTCGAACGGTTCGCTGCGAACGGGTTCGGCGCCACCGCGCACCGGGATCGGTTCGGCCGCGGCGGCCGGCGCGGCGGCGCGGGGCAGGGCGCCGATCTCCAGCTGCACCTCGGCGCTGCCGGCGAAGTGGCTGAGCAGTTCGCGGATGCGCGCCAGATAGCGCTCGCGCACGTGCTCGACCACGAAGGCGTTGGGCGCATACAGGACGGTGACGTCGTCGCGGCGGGTCGCCTGCAGCGGCTTGAGCCAGGTGTGGACGTCCTCCACCGGGTATTCGGCTTCGAGACGTTCGAGACAACGGGGCCAGGCTTCCATCGGGCGGGACTTACTCGTTCTGCGACGTCCGCGGCCGGAGTCGCGGCGAAAAAGGGGCTCATCGCGATGCGGCGATCGCGCCGGGCAAGGAGTGGGAGGCGGCCAGCCTATCACCGCACCGGGGCGCGGAACAGGACTTGTCCACAGGCTTCCCACCGGTTCCACCTGGTCCCGGGCGCCCGTCCCATACCGGAGTGTGGCGGATGTCCACACCCGCGGGTCGGTGCCGGCCGCGGCGGCATCGTGACCCGCGGCGGACCGGCGGCTTGCTTCGTGCCGTGGCGGCCGCTAGAATCCGCGGTCTTTTCCGTCGTTTACGCCGAGCCGACCATGGCCACCAAGCGCACCTACCAGCCCAGCAACCTCAAGCGCAAGCGCGACCACGGCTTCCGTGCCCGCATGGCGACCGCCGATGGCCGCAAGGTCCTCGCCCGCCGCCGCGCCAAGGGCCGCAAGCGTCTTTGCGCCTAAGCGCATTGCGCTGCGCCTGCTCCGAGTAGGCACGTCCCAGGCCGCCCTCGCCATGCGGGCGGCCGCATGACTCCGATGACTTCCCGCTTCCCGCGCAGCGCGCGGGTACGCGCGCGTTCGGATTTCGACCGCATCTTCGAACACGGCCGCCGCCAGGCCACGCCGCGGCTCGCCGTGCATTGGCATGCGACCGCGACGCCGGCGCGACTGGGCCTGGCCGTATCGCGCAAGGTCGATCCGCGTGCCGTCGGCCGCAACCGCATCAAGCGCGCGCTGCGCGAAATCTTCCGGCACTGGCGGACGCAACTGGCCGACGGCGATTACGTCGTGGTCGTGCGCCCGTCGGCGCGCGAGGCCACGCGCGAACAGCTCGAGCGCCACTTCCTCGACGTATTGCGCCGCCTCGGTGCCCTGGCCGCGTTGCCGGGGTCGATGGTGCCCGGCACAATGCCGCCCGCGCCGGACGCGTCCGCCACCGGTTCGTCCTCCAGCGGAGCCGGGCTTGCGTCGATCGGGCCCGACCCCACCTCCCCCTGACTGCGCCGATCCTCCGCATCGGCCGAGCCTGCCTGCCTCCCATGAACCAGACCCGCCTTTTCCTGATCTTCGCCTGGCTGATGGTGGCGACCCTGCTGTGGATGGAGTGGGGCAAGGAGAAGGCGGCGCCGGAAGCACCCACCGCGACCCAGACCGTGCCGGTCATGCCGACCACGGCTCCGGGCACCGTGCCGAATGCGCCGTCCACGGCGCTCGCCACGCCCGTCGCGCCCGCGGCCACGCCGGCCGCCGGCGCGAGCGCACCGACGGTCACCGTCACCACCGACGTGTTGCGCGTGACGCTGGACGGCGGCGAGCTGCATCAGGCCGACCTGCTGCGCTACCCGAGCCTGGCCGCGGCCGACAGCGCGCCGGTGCGCCTGCTCGCCGACGACACGTCCCATTTCTTCGTCGCGCAGAGCGGCTGGGTCAGCAACAACGGCGCCGCGCCCAGCCACGAGGCCGGTTTCCAGCCGGAATCGGGTGCGCGCGAATTCAATCTCGGCGCCGGCGCGCGCGAGCTGGTCGTGCCCTTCGTGTGGCAGGGCCCCGACGGCGTCACGATCCGCCGCCGCTATGTGTTCGAACGCGGCAGCTATGTCGTGCAGGTGCGCGATGAAGTCGTCAACGCCGGCACCGCGCCGTGGCAGGGCTTCGTGTACCGCCAGCTCACCCGCGTGCCGCGCGCGCTGACCCGCAAGGGCCCGATGAGTGCGGAGAGCTACAGCTTCCAAGGCGCCGCGTGGTTCGACGGCGAATACAACAAGCGCAAGTACGACAAGTTCGTGTCCGACGGATCGCCGGACAAGCCGGTGAAGGGCGGCTGGATCGGCATGCTCCAGCACCACTTCTTCGCCGCGTGGATTCCGCAGGCGAGCGACACCAGCACGGTCACGCTCGCCGCGCCGCAGAACGGCAGCACGACGCAGTACCTGATCCGCGAAATGGGCCCCGGCGTCAATGTGGCCCCCGGCGCGAAGGCGGAAACCTCCGCGCGCCTGTGGGTCGGCCCCAAGCTGGTGAAGCAGATCGACGCGCAACAGGTGAAGGGACTCGACCGCGCGGTCGACTTCTCCTCCTACGGCTGGGCTGCGACGCTCGCCGGCTGGCTGTTCTGGGTGCTGGACAAGCTGCACGGCCTGCTCGGCAACTGGGGTTGGTCGATCGTCGGCCTGGTGGTGCTGATCAAGGCGTTGATGTATCCGCTGTCGGCCGCGCAGTACAAGTCGATGGCGAAGATGCGCAAGTTCCAGCCGCGCATCAAGCAGCTGCAGGAGCGCTACGGCGACGACAAGCAGAAGCTGCAGATGGCGATGATGGAGCTGTACAAGAAGGAGAAGATCAATCCGGTCGGCGGCTGCCTGCCGATCCTGCTGCAGATGCCGGTGTTCCTGTGCCTGTACTGGATGCTGTCGGAATCGGTCGAACTGCGCCACGCGCCGTGGATCGGCTGGATCACCGACCTGACCGCGCGCGATCCGTTCTTCATCCTGCCGGCGATCAACCTCGGCGTGATGTTCCTGACGCAGCGCATGACGCCGCCGGCGCCTGGCATGGATCCGATGCAGCAGAAGATGATGCAGTTCATGCCGCTGGTGTTCGGCGTGCTGTTCGCCTTCATGCCGGCCGGCCTGGTGCTGTACTGGATCACCAACGGCAGCCTGGGCCTGCTGCAGCAGTGGTGGATGACCAAGCGCTACGCGGAAGAGGCGGCGCCGGCGAAGGCGTGATCCTTCCGGCTCCCTGATTTGCAGACGATCCCGGCGCGAGCCGGGATTCGTTTTCATGGATTGATGCCAAAGAACCACTCGCTTCGGTGGGACGCGCAGCCTGCCGCCAGCGGGGTGGCTGCGCCCTCCTGACGGCATCCATGCCTTCAAGTCGGGACGCGGATCATCCTGATCCGCTCTCCGCCACCCCGCTGCCGACAGGCTGCGCTCCCGGCGGGTGTGACGATTCCTGCTCCGGCAGTTGCTCCTCCTCCGGGCACCCGGAGGTCCGCAGAAGCGGGCCGTCCGCTTCATCCGGGAAGCCGGCATCGGATGACGCCGCAGACTCACTGACGCACCATTGCCCAATGACACCCACGACCGACACCATCGCCGCCATCGCCACTGCGCCGGGAGCCGGTGGCGTCGGCATCGTGCGGCTGTCCGGTGCGCGCGCACGCGCGATCGCCGAAGCGATCTGCGGTGTCGCGCTGACGCCGCGCCATGCGCACTACGCGCGCTTCGCCGCGGCGAACGGCGACACCATCGACGACGGCATCGCGCTCTGGTTCAGGGCACCGGCCAGTTACACCGGCGAGGACGTGGTCGAACTGCAGGCGCACGGCAGTCCGGTCGTGCTCGCGGAACTGGTGCAGCGCTGCATCGAACTGGGCGCGCGGCGCGCGCGACCCGGCGAGTTCAGCGAGCGTGCCTTCCTCAACGGCAAGCTCGACCTGGCGCAGGCCGAAGCCGTCGCCGACCTGATCGCCGCGGCCGACGCCCAGGCGGCGCGTGCCGCGCGCCGCGCGCTGGAAGGCGAATTCTCGCGCCGCGTCGAAGCCATCGCCGCCGACGTGCTGGCGATCCGCGTGCACGTGGAAGCGGCGATCGATTTCGCCGACGAACCGATCGACACCCTCGGCGGCGCACAACTGCGCGCACGTTTCGATGCGGCGGCACATTCCCTCGACGAACTGCTGCGCGCCGCCGAACGCGGCCGCCGCCTGCGCGATGGCCTGCACGCGGTGATCGTGGGCCCGCCCAACGCGGGCAAGAGCTCGCTGCTCAATGCGCTGGCCGGCAGCGAACGCGCGATCGTCACCGACATCGCCGGTACCACGCGCGATCTGTTGCACGAAGTCGTGCGCATCGACGGCGTCGAACTCACCCTCGTCGACACCGCCGGCCTGCGCGAAGGTGGCGATGCGATCGAACGCGAAGGCATGCGCCGCGCGCGCGACGAACTGGCCCGCGCCGATCTCGCCCTCGTCGTGCTCGACGCGCGCGATGCCGAGGCCGGCCGCCGCGCCGTCGCCGATGCGATCGCCGCCGTGCCGCAGCGGTTGTGGATCCACAACAAGAGCGACTTGCTGCCGGCATGCGCGACACCGCCGGACGCCGATCACCTGCCGGTGTCCGCGCGCACCGGCGCCGGCCTCGACGCCCTGCACGCGCGCCTGCGGACGCTGGCCCAGGGCGAAGGCGCGGGCGGCGAGGGTGCGTTCACCGCGCGGGCCCGCCACGTCGATGCGCTGCAGCGGGCGCGCGGCGAGCTCGCCCTGGCCCGCGCCCAGCTCGACGCCGACGCCCTGGAGCTCGCCGCCGAATCGCTGCGCCAGGCGCACGAGGCCCTCGGCGAGATCACCGGCCACGTCCGCGCGGATGACCTTTTAGGTCACATTTTTTCCAGTTTTTGCATCGGAAAGTGAAGCGGGGTCGCAGATCGCGCCCCGTCGCGGGATTCACCCGGATTCACGGGCGTTTCGCGCTTGACAAAGGGCAGGGCGCGGGTGTCATTTGCACGGTGCGCACTTGATCGCCGCACCTCCAGGGGACTTAACACCATGATTTCCAACCATTCCGAGGCCCGCTCCGTGCGCCGGCCCGCCACCCTCCAGTTCATCGCCGTGCTGACCCTCGGCCTGGTGCTCGCCGCGTGCGGCAAGGAGCAGCCGGCCGAGCAGGCCGCCGCGCCGGCGACGACCGCCGCACCGGCGCCGACGCCCGCCACGGCCGTGTCCTCGCAGGTCGCGGCGATGACGGCCGACCAGCTGCGCGAAGCCGCGAGCAAGGCCTACGCCGAGAACCGCCTGTACGCGCCGGCCGGCGACAACGCGGTCGAGTACTACCTCGCCCTGCGCGACAAGACCCAGGGCGATGCCACCGTCTCCAGCGCGCTGACCGACCTGCTGCCGATGACCGTCATCGCCATCGAGCAGAGCGTCAACCGCGACGACTTCAGCGAAGCCAAGCGCCTGGCCGCGCTGCTCGAAAAGGCCGACGCGCAGCACCCGGCGCTCGCCCGCCTCAAGGCCAGCATCGCCGCGCAGGAAGCCACCGCCGCGCAGCGCGCGCAGGCGCTGACCGCGGAAGAGGAAGCGCGGCGCCAGAAGCAGCTGGAAGAACAGCGCCTGGCCGACCAGAAGAAGCAGCAGGAAGAGGCCGCCAAGAAGCTCGCCGCGCAGCAGGCCGCCGTCGACAAGGCCGCGGCGGACAAGGCTGCCGCGGACAAGGCCGCCGCAGACAAGGCGGCCGCCGATCGCGCTGCCGCGGAGAAGGCCGCCGCCGACCGCCGCGCCGCCGAACAGCGCACCGCCGCTGCCGCCGCGCCGAGCGCGTCGGACCTGCGCCCGATCTCGATGCCGGCACCGAAGTTCCCGCCCGAAGCGCTGCGCGCCGGCCAGTCCGGTTCGGTGCTGGTCGAGTACACCGTCGGCACCGATGGCACCGTCACCGCCGCGCGCGTCGTGCGTTCCAACCCGGCCCGCGTGTTCGACCGCGAAGCCGTCAACGCGGTGCGCAAGTGGCGCTTCCAGCCGATCGCCGCACCGGTGACCACGCGCCGCGAAATCAGCTTCAACCCGCAGGGGTGAGGCAGGCCGCTTGCGCGGCACTGCCGCGCGGCCTGCCGAACGCCCGGCCATGGATGGCCGGGCCGGAGTTTCCGAAGCGATTGCCGTTGCGCCATGGAGGGCCGCGATGGAACTACACGAAGCCCGGCATTGCCGGGCTTTTTCTTTGCGCCGCTTTCCGGGGACCGGAAGCAGGCAGCGGCAACAGCAAAATGGATCCCAGCTTTCGCTGGGATGACGAGCAAGAGGCGAAATGCCGAAAGCCGAGACAAAAGCAAAGCGCAAAAGGCAAAAGGCAAAAGACAAAAGACAAAAGACAAAAGACAAAAGACATCGAGCGAAAAACTGCGA
Source organism: Lysobacter yangpyeongensis (assembly GCF_042655745.1). Lineage (NCBI taxonomy): Bacteria > Pseudomonadati > Pseudomonadota > Gammaproteobacteria > Lysobacterales > Lysobacteraceae > Lysobacter > Lysobacter yangpyeongensis. Next base: position 62,159 of record NZ_JBHSNM010000004.1, read on the forward strand.
TCAGAAAAAAGCCCCGCGAACGCGGGGCTTTTCTGCAGCGGGTACGCAACCACTCACCCCGAAATCGCCAACCGCTCCTGGTGATAGCGCCGCACCGCGGCGAACCACAGCACTGCGGCCAGGCCGATGCCGGCGGCGAGGTAGATGCCCCAGACCTGCATCGGAATCGCTTCGGCGCGGATCACCTTCAGCAGCATCTGGTTCTGCGCGAGGAACGGCACCGCGTACTGCCATGGCTGTTCCTTGAGCGGATTCACCATCAGCATGATCGACGGCACCATCGGCAGCAGCATCAGCCACATCATGTGGCTCTGCGCTTCCTTCATGCTCTTGGCGGCGGCCGACAGGTAGGTCAGCAGCGAGGTGCCGATGAACAGCATCGGCAGCAGCACCAGCAGCATCTTGCCCATCGCCAGGAAGGTCACGTCGATGACCTGGCCGGCGTTGCTGCCGAACTGCGCGCTGAGCTTGAACGCGAGCAGGGTCAGCAGCAGCGAGGCGATGCCCATCGCGCAGGCCGCGGCGATCTTGCCGCTGACGATCGAGCTGCGCGCCGAGGGCGTGGCCAGCAGCGGTTCGAGCGACTGCCGTTCGCGCTCGCCCGCGGTGGCATCCATGATCAGGTACGCGCCGCCGAGGAACGAAGTCAGGATCAGCAGGTACGGCAGCAGCGCCGCGGCGAGTGCGCCGCGCTTGGCCTCCGCCGAGGCGAGGTCGCGGTTGCCGATGCTCAGCGGCCGGGTGATGCCCGGATCGATCCCGCGCGCGAGCAGGCGCAACGTACCGACCTGGTCGCGATAGCCCTCGAGCGCGGAACGCAGGCGCGCCATCGGGATGTCCGCCGCCTTGCGCGTGCTGTCGGCGACGATCTCGATCTTCGCGGCGTTGCCCTGGCGCCAGTGCTTGCCGTAATCGGCCTCGATGCTCAGCGCGACGTCGACGTCCTGACGCGCGATCGCGGCATCCAGGTCGGTCGGTGGCGCGATCGCCTTGATGCCGCGCGTGGCGAGGAAGGCGATCAGGTTCGGCGCGCGCTCGGCGCCGACCACGGGCACTTCCAGCACCTTGTCCAGTTCGGTGCGCGCGCGGTTCTCGGCCATCTTGCCGATGCCCAGCATCAGCACCGGATAAAGCAGAGGACCGAGCAGCAGCGCGAGCATCAGCGTGCGGCGATCGCGCGAGATATCGCGCAGCTCCTTGCGCATCACCGCGAACAACGTCGGCATGAAGCCGGTCCTGGCAGCAGCGAACGTACTCATGCGTGCAGGCCCTCCTCCGAGCCGATGGCCTTGACGAAGGCGTCTTCAAGATTGGATTCGCCGGTCTGCGCGCGCAGTTCGTCGGCGGTGCCGGAGGCCACGACCTGGCCCTTGGCGATGATCACGATGCGGTCACACAGCGCGGCGACCTCCTGCATGATGTGGCTGGAGAAGATCACGCAGCGCCCCTCCGCGCGCAGCTGCTGCAGGAAGCCGCGCATCGCGCGCGTGGTCATCACGTCCAGGCCGTTGGTGGGTTCGTCGAGGATCACGTTCTTCGGGTCGTGCACCAGCGCGCGCGCGATCGCGGTCTTGGTGCGCTGGCCCTGCGAGAAGCCTTCGGTCTGGCGATCGAGGATGTCGCCCATGTCCAGCGCCTTCGAAAGCACCTCGGTGCGGCGGGCGATGTCCGCGGCCGCCAGGCCGTGCAGCTCGCCGAAGTAGGCGATGTTCTCGCGCGCGGTCAGGCGCTTGTACACGCCGCGCGCGTCGGGCAGCACGCCGAGCGCGCGGCGCACCGCTTCGGGTTCGCGCGCCGCGTCGAGGCCGTCGATGGTGATGCTGCCGCGCTCGGGCTTCATCAGCGTGTAGAGCATGCGCAGCGTGGTGGTCTTGCCGGCGCCGTTGGGGCCGAGCAGGCCGGTGATTTCGCCGTCGCGGGCGGTGAAGCTGACGCCGTCGACGGCCTTCACCACACCGGTGCGCGTCTTGAAACTCTTGTGCAGATCGGTTGCGTTGATCATGGGAGATCCGGGATTCGTTGTTGGGGATTCGGGATGGCAAGGGCGGAAGCGTTTCGAGGCGCCCTACCAACGGCAGCGCTTCAATTCGCGCTCCCGGCCGTCACGGCTCCCAACCGTTGAACGAGGTGAACGGCGGCACGTAGCTGAGGCTGTCGAGGCACTTCGCATCGAGCGCCCTGGCATCGGCGGTCTCGAAGAAGCGGCCGAGCAGCTTGGGCATGCAGCCCACGCTCATGCCGCCGTGGCCCTGGCCGCGCAGCACCAGGTGCCGGCCGTTGGGCAGCTGCTTCACCACTTCCTCGCCGTACACCGGCGGCGTCACCGGATCGAGTTCTCCGGAGATCACCAGCACCGGCAGCTTCGACGCGAAGGGCCGGGTGAAATCCGCCGCCACCGTTCCGCGCGGCCACTGCGCGCAGGCGGCGAAGAAGCCCTTCGCCATGTCCGCGCCGAGCACGGTCGTCGCGTCCGCGGGATCGGGTTGGTAGCGCGGCGCGTCCTCGGCGCAGATCACCGACCACTGCATGCCGCGGTTGAGCTGGTCGCCGACCTGATTGCTCCAGAACGTCGCGATCGCCATCAGCGGTTCGTAGCGGCCCTGCTCGGCTTCGCTCACCACCAGCGGCAGCAGCGAAGACAGCAGCGGCACGTAGGACACGCCGTGGGTGAGCCCGATCAGCATGTCGGCGGTCAGCACGTCCTGTCGCGGCGCGTGCGTGTCCGGATCGCGATAGCTCACCGTCACCGGCGCCGCGGCCAGGCGCGCCTTGAGCGCACCCAGGCGCGCGATCAGGTCGCCGCCGTTGCCGGCGAAGCGGGCCTTGCAGGCCGGCAGCTTCGCGCACTGCGCATCCTGCTTGCGTAATGCTTCCTGCAGGCGCTTTGCGAATTCGCCGCCCACCACCAGCCGGTTCGGCGCGACGCCATCGAGCACCACGGTACGCACGTGCTGCGGGTAGTGCATGGCGTACTGCTGCGCGACGCGCGTGCCGTAGGAGCCGCCCATCACGTTGATCTTCGCCACGCCCAGCGCCTCGCGCACGGCATCGAGGTCGGCGATCGCTTCTCCCGTGGTGTAGAAGCGCGGATCGGCGCGGCCCGCGAGGGACTTCAGGCACTGGCCGACGTAGGCCGCGACCACGCTTTCGTCGAGCTGCGCGCTGTCGTCGAGCTTGAGCGGCGCGCCCTGGGCATCGCGGCAGTCGAGCGGATTGGAGTGGCCGGTGCCGCGCTGGTCGACCAGCACGATGCCGCGCTGCTTGCGCGCCGAGTCCAGCGCCATGTCGATCTGCGCGGCGTACTCGGTCGCGGCCTGGCCGGGGCCGCCGGCGAGGAAGAAGATCGGATCGGGCGCGCCGCCGCTCTTGTCGTCGGCGGGGAGCCAGGCGATGTTGAGATCGATGGTGCGCGCCTGTGGATGCGCGCGGTCCTCGGGCACGCGGAAGGTCGCGCACTGCGCTTCCACGGGCGGCAGGCCCTGTTCGTTGCTGAGCACGCAGGGCCTGAAGGCGATGCGACCGTACTGGCGGATCGGCGTGGCGTCGCCGCCGGGTTGCGGCGCGGTCGCACGCGGTGCGCGACTTTCCGCGGCGGACCAGTGCCGGTAGCCGATGAAACCCAGCGCCACGGCGGCGACGAGGGCGATGCGGAGCTTGCGGGACATCGTGCGGTTTCCCCTTTTGCAGGATGCGGTCAGCGTGGAAGGAAGACGGGCCGCTCAGGCCTCGTCGGGAAGGAACACGTATTCGATCGGCTTGCCGAACAGCCGCGCGATGCGGAAGGCCAGCGGCAGGCTCGGGTCGTACTTGCCGGTCTCCAGCGCGTTGACGGTCTGGCGCGAGACGTCCAGCTGCTCGGCGAGTTCGCCCTGCGACCAGCCTCTGCGTTCGCGCAGTTCGCGCAGGCGGTTGTTCATGCGTAGCGCCGCGCGATCACGATGCGGGCGACGCCGTAGCACAGGCACAGCGCCGGGAAGACCCACAGCATGGCCGCCGTCGCGCCGACCGCGATCATCTTCGCGCTCTGCAGGAAGCCGGCGGTCATGTAGACGGTGCTCACCACGCCGGCGGCCAGGCCCACCGATTCGAGTTCGATGCGGCGCTGCAGTTCGTCGGAATCGCGCACGTAGCGGCCGATGGCGCGGATCGCCAGGAACACCAGCAGCGACGGCAGCAGCGCGACGGCCACGCGCAGCCACGGCAGCCCGATGCTGTGCAGCAGCGGTTTCCACACCAGCATGACCAATACGTAGGCGACCATCGGCGGCGCGAACTCGCGGTAGTAGCGACGGGTCAGTGCCGGCGTCGCCATGTCGTGCAGGCCGCCCGGGGAGAACCACAGCATGGCGGCGACGAGCACGCCGCCCACGGTCAGCCCCGCGCCGAAGCCGGCCAGGCGCGCGGGAATGGGCCAGTGCAGCCACGCCGTGCCCGCGGCGACGATCCACAACGCCACGCAGCCGCCCAGGATCGCGATGGCGGCGCGCTTGCACCGGCTCACGACGCGCGGCTCCGGTGGGCGCAGTCGCGCGTGCCGCGGTTCGAGACGGGCAGTGCCCGTGGGCAGCGAAGAAGGGGCATCGGTGCGTGTCAAGGTAACTTGACAGGCACGGTACGCCGGCCGCGCGGCGTGTGTCAAGCGTCCTTTACATCGCGCCGGTTAGGGCGACGGACGCCTACTTGCTGCTGACGTACTTCTCGCGACGGATCTGCGGAATCGGCAGGCCGTAGCCCTTCAGCGACTCGAAGCAGGCATCGACCATGTTCGGATTGCCGCACAGGTAGGCGATGTCGTGCGCGGCGTCCGGAGCGAATTCGGCCAGGAACTGCTGCACGTAGCCGTGGCGGACGTCGGCGTGGGCATGCGGCGAATCCGCCGCCGGCAGTTCGCGCGACAGGCAAGGGACGAAGCGGAAGTTGTCCGGATGCTTGTCGGCGAACGCGCGGAACTCGTCGCCGTACAGCAGTTCGCCCGGATTGCGCGCGCCGAACAGCAGCACGACCTGCACGCCGCGCTGGCGGATCTGCGTTTCCAGCTGCGGCAGCATCGCGCGGTACGGCGTCACGCCGGTGCCGGTGCCGATCAGCAGGTAACGCCGGTTGCTGTCGGCCGGCATCAGGCAGAAACGTCCGAACGGACCGCTGGCATCGACGCTCTCGCCTTCCTGCAGGCCTTCGAACAGCGCCGTGGCGGCGCCGCCGGTCACGTAGCTCACCGCGATTTCCACGCCTTCGCCAGGACCGAGCGCGTGGTCGTGGATGGTGGCCAGCGAGTAGGAGCGCTTGGTCGGCGTGCCGTCGGCGTAGGCGAAGTGGACCTGGATGAACTGCCCGGGGACGAAGTCCAGCGGCTGCCCGTCGCCACGCACGAAGGTGTAGTGGCCGACGGTCGGCGCCAGCATGCGGCGCGAGACGAGCTTGAGCGGGAAGTGCTGGATGGCCAAGTGGACGTTCTACCGGTCGTATGGAACACAGCGTGGCGAAGGCCTCGCCACCGGGCCGCCTATACTACCGGCAGCGGACGCCGGAGGCGTTCGCCCCTCACGCCGGAGGCCGCGCGCTCGCGGCGCCAAGGCACGAAACGGGCCTTCCCATGACCGAACTTCCTGCGGCCACGGCCGCACCCGCGCTGTCCGTCCGCGACCTGCGCAAGACCTACGACAACAAGGTCGAGGCGCTCAAGGGCGTCTCGCTCGACGTGAAGCCCGGCGACTTCTTCGCCCTGCTCGGTCCCAACGGCGCGGGCAAGTCGACCCTGATCGGCATCGTCAGCTCGCTGGTGAACCTCACCTCCGGTTCCGTCTCGATCTTCGGCACCGACCTGCTCACGCACCGCGACGAGGCCATGCGCCTGATCGGCCTGGTGCCGCAGGAGCTGAACTTCAACATGTTCGAGAAGCCGCTCGACATCCTGGTCAACTACGCCGGCTTCTTCGGCGTCCCGCGCGAGCAGGCGCTGGTGCGCGCCGAGGAAGAACTGCGCCGCGCCCACCTGTGGGAGAAGGCGCAGATGATGAGCCGCACGCTCTCGGGCGGGATGAAGCGGCGCCTGATGATCGCGCGGGCGATGATGACGCGGCCGCGCCTGCTGATCCTCGACGAGCCCACCGCCGGCGTCGACATCGAGATCCGCCGCGGCATGTGGAAGACGCTGAAGGAAATCAACGCCGCGGGAACCACGATCATCCTCACCACGCACTACCTGGAAGAAGCCGAGAGCCTCTGCCGCAACCTGGCGATCATCGACAAGGGCCGCATCGTCGAGCAGGGCCCGATGAAGGCGCTGCTCGCCAAGCTCGACGTGGAAGGCTTCCTGTTCGACATCGACGGCACGCTGCCGGCGACCCTGCCGGCGATCGCCGGCACCAGCATCCACGCCACCGACGACCACACCCTCGACGTGGAGATGCCGCGCGCGATGGACCTCAACCGCGTCTTCGCCGCGCTGAACGATTCGGGCATCCGCGTGCGCTCGATGCGCACCAAGAGCAACCGCCTGGAGGAACTGTTCGTGCGCCTGACCAGCGAAGGCACGCAGGGCAACGGCGTGCAGGTGCAACCGGAGACCTCGGCATGAACGCCGCCGCCGAAACCAGCGCGACCGCGCGCAACCTCACCGCCTACGGCACCATCGTCCGCCGCGAGCTGACCCGCATCCTGCGCATCTGGGGCCAGACCCTGGTGCCGCCGGCGATCACCATGACCCTGTACTTCCTGATCTTCGGCGGCCTGATCGGGCGCCAGATCCAGGCGATGGACGGGATCCGCTACATGGATTTCATCGTCCCCGGGCTGGTGATGATGAGCGTGATCCAGAACAGCTACGGCAACATCTCCTCGAGCTTCTTCGGCGCCAAGTTCGGCCGTCACGTCGAGGAACTGCTGGTGAGCCCGATGCCGAACTGGGTGATCCTCGGCGGCTACGTCACCGGCGCGGTGCTGCGCGGCCTGATGGTCGGCGTGATCGTGCTCGCGATCTCGATGCTGTTCACCCGCGTGTCGATGCCGCATCCGCTGATCACCTTCACCACCGTGCTGCTGGGCGCGACGATCTTCTCGCTGGCCGGCTTCGTCAACGCGGTGTACGCCAAGAAGTTCGACGACATCGCGATCGTGCCGACCTTCATCCTCACGCCGCTGACCTACCTGGGTGGCGTGTTCTATTCGGTGAAGCTGCTGCCGTCCTGGGCCGAAGCCGCCACGCACCTCAATCCCGTGTTCTACATGGTCAACGCGTTCCGTTACGGCCTGCTCGGGATCAGCGACGTTTCGATGACGACCGCCTATGTGCTGATGCTCGGCTTCATCGTCGGCCTGAGCATGCTGGCGCTGTGGCTGCTCAAGCGCGGCGTCGGCCTGCGCAGCTGACACCGTCCGGCGCGCGGCCGAATGCCGCGCGCCGCCGCGCAAGGACCGACGTCCGGTCGTGGGCGCGCTTGCGATCCCCGCCGCCGGCTTGCGAGACTGGCGGCGAGGGCGTGGGGACGCCCAACTCCAGGGATCACGATGAAGCTGAAGTGGATGCTGCTCGGCCTGCTGGCCGTGGCACTGGGCGCGCATGCGCAGGAATCGCCGTCGAAGGAAGAGCAGGAAGCGCAGATGCGCGCGATCGTCGCCGGCTTCCAGTGGCGCGATGGCACCGTGGGCGTGGACGAGGCGAAGGCGCGCTTCAACCTCAACGAGAACTACCGCTACCTCGGTGCCACCGACGCGCGCAAGGTGCTCGAGGATCTGTGGGGCAATCCGCCCGACGACAGCGTGCTCGGCATGATCGTGCCCAAGGGGCGCGGCGTGCTCGACGACACCGGCTGGGCCGTGGTGGTCACGTATTCGGACGAAGGCTACGTGTCCGACGAGGACGCGGCGAAGATCGACTACGACGACATGCTCAAGGAAATGCAGGCCGCCGACGAGGAAGACAACGAGGCGCGCAAGCAGGCCGGCTACCCGGCGCTGCATCTGGTCGGCTGGGCCGAGCCGCCGCATTACGACGCCGCCAGCAAGAAGCTGTACTGGGCGAAGGAACTCAAGAGCGAAGGTTCAGAACAGAACACCGTGAACTACGACATCCGCGTGCTCGGTCGTCGCGGCTACCTCAGCCTCAATGCGGTCGCGCGCATGAGCGAGCTGGGAGAGGTGAAGACCGGCATGCAGCAGTTGCTGCCGATGGTCGAATTCGACGCCGGTTCGCGTTACGCCGACTACGACAAGAGTACCGACAAGGTCGCCGCCTACGGGCTGGCTGCGCTGATCGGCGGCGGCATCGCCGCCAAGGCCGGCCTGTTCGCCAAGCTCGGCGCGCTGCTGCTGGGTCTGAAGAAGCTGCTGATCCCGCTGGTGCTGGTGATCGGTGCCTTCTTCAAGAAAATTTTCGGGGTCTTTGCGCGCAAGAAGGACAACGGCGGCGTGGTGAGTTGAGCCCGCACGCAGGTGTGCCGCGACGGCCCGCTTCGGCGGGCCGTTGCCGTTCCGGGCCAGACGTTACGGCCCGGGCGTACGGGCCACACGTAATCGGCCGCGCCGCTTGCCGAACCCATGGGCAAGGTGGCCGAACCCGTCGGCTCCCGTCCGGAGGCCCGCCATGAACGCGCGTTACGTCTTCCTGCTGGCGATCGCGTTGCCGGCTACCGCTGCGGCGGCACCACCGACGCCGTCCCCGATCGTCGTCGACTGCGCGCAGCGCAACTGGCCCAGCCTCGAGCGTGTCGCGCAGGAGACGGGCCTTTCCGCGTTCGATCCGGTCGAGCACGCGCGCAAACGGGCGATCGTCGCCGGCCTGCGCGCCTGCCGTCGCGGCGCCGGCGAGCTGCTGATCGTCTTCGAGTCGCCGCGCGTGCAGGTCCGTGGAATGGAAGTCGCGCAGGCGTCCGCGCCGCGCTGATCCGCCGACGGTCAACCGGATCGCGGCCGGTGCGTTATCGCCGGTGCCGGCGCGACAACGCCGTCGCACCCGCCCCGCAACCAAGGAGTGCGCCATGAAGACCGCGACCCGGTTCCTGCCCCTCGTGCTGTGCCTCGCCTCGCCGGCAACCCTCGCGGCGGGGGATCCCGACAGCATGCTCATCGACTGCGAGCACATCGCATTGCCCTCGCAGCAGGACTTCGCCCGCATCGCCGGCAGCGACAACTTCGGCCAGATCTATGCGCGTCGCGCGCGCGCCATGGCCGACGTGCAACGCGGCTGCCAGAAAGGCGCGGCCCGCGTGATGCTGGTGCTGGATCGCCACGCGCCGGACGCGCGCCGCCTCACTGTCGTCGCCGCGCGCTGACGCGCGGCGCTTGGCGGGTCATTCCGACGGCTGCGCGGCCGTCGGCGGCAGGGGCAGGCGGAAGAACGCGCGCGCCGTGGCCGTGCTGTTGGCCGCCGCCGTCTCCACGCCCTCGCCGCGATCGCGCGCGAGTTCCTCGACGATGTGCGCCAGGTAGAAGGGCTCGTTGCGCCGGTGCGACGGCGCCGGCTTGACGGTGCGCGGCAGCAGGTAGGGCGCGTCGGTTTCGATCATCAGGCGATTGGCGGGAATGTGCTTCACCAGTTCGCGCAGGTGCTGGCCGCGGCGTTCGTCGCACAGCCAGCCGGTGATGCCGATGTGCCAGTCGCGGTCGAGGTAGTCGAACAGTTCCTCGCGCGTGCCGGTGAAGCAGTGCACCACCGCGGGGCCGAGGCGGCCGTCGAAGTTGCGCATCATCGCCATGAAGTCGGCGTGCGCGTCGCGCTGGTGCAGGAACAGCGGCTTGCCGGTCTCCGCGGCGATCTGCAGCTGCAGTTCGAAGGCGCGCCGCTGCGCCGGCCGCGGCGAGAAATCACGGAAGTAGTCCAGGCCGCATTCGCCGACCGCCACGACCTCGGCGTGCGTGTGCAGCTCGCGCATTTCCGCGTCGCATTCGGCGGTGTATTCGCTGGCGTGGTGCGGGTGCACGCCGGCGGTGGCGAACAGTTCGCCCGGATGCCGTTTGGCCAGCTTCAGCGCCAGCGGCGAGTGCTCGCGCGAGGCGCCGGTGACCACCATCTGCACCACGCCGGCGTCGCGCGCGCGCTGCAGCACCGCGTCGCGGTCGGGGTCGAAGGAGTCGTGGGTGAGGTTGGCGCCGATGTCGATCAGTTGCATCGGGAGATTGTAGCGATCCGGGCAAACGCCCCGCCCGCAAAGCGCCATGCGCGAGGGGCCGGGGCATGGCGAGGGACAGCGCTGCGTAGCAGTGCAGATGCTATGCGCCGGCGCGCCCTCATCCGGCGCGCAATTCCATCGTGCTGCCTGGCCTCTCCGCCTGTCCCGCTTGCCCCTCGCCCCGCTTGCGGGGAGAGGGACCGCGTTGCGAAGCAACGCAGGGTGAGGGGACGTGGCGCGACCGCACCGGCAGAGGAAATCGCGCGCCCGCAGGCAGCAGCGAACCGCGACCCCGTATCCTTCCGCGCGTGAATCGCCCCGCCTTCCCCATCGACGAACTTCTCCCGCGCATCCGCGAGTCGCTCGCCACGCACCCGCGCCTGGTGCTGGAAGCGCCGCCCGGCGCCGGCAAGACCACGCAGGTCCCGCCGGCCCTGCTCGATGCGCCGTGGCTGGCGGGCAGGAAGATCGTGATGCTCGAACCGCGCCGCGTCGCCGCGCGCGCCGCGGCGACCTTCATGGCGAAGCAGCGCGGCGAAGAGCCCGGCGCCACCGTCGGCTACCGCATCCGCTTCGAGAACAGGGTGTCGGCGGCGACGCGGATCGAGGTCGTCACCGAAGGCATCCTCACCCGCATGATCCAGGACGATCCCACCCTCGACGGCGTGGGCGTGTTGTTGTTCGACGAATTCCACGAGCGCCACCTGTCCGCCGATCTGGGCCTCGCGCTTGCGCTCGACGTGCAGGCCTCGCTGCGCGAGGACCTGCGCATCGTGGTGATGTCGGCGACGCTGGATGGCGAGCGGCTTGCGAGCTTCCTCGACGCGCCGCGCCTGAGCAGCGCGGGGCGCAGCTTCCCGGTGACCGTGGCGCACTTCCCGGGGCGGCGCGAGGAAGCGCTCGAGCACCAGGTGAAGCGCGCCGTCGAACACGCGCTCGTACAGCATCCCGGCGACGTGCTGGTGTTCCTGCCGGGCCAGCGCGAGATCGCGCGCGCCGAGGCCGCGCTCGCCGCCAGCGATGCGGCGCGCGCCGTCGACGTCCTGCAGCTGCACGGCGAGTTGCCGGTCGAACAGCAGTCGCGCGTGCTGCAACCCGGTCCCGACGGCCATCGTCGCGTCGTGCTCGCCACCAACGTCGCCGAATCCAGCGTCACCCTGCCGGGGGTGCGCGTGGTGATCGACAGCGGCCAGGCGCGCGAGCCGCGCTACGACCCCAACAGCGGATTCGCGCGACTGGACGTCGTCAACATCGCGCAGGCCTCGGCCGACCAGCGCGCCGGCCGTGCCGGCCGCGTCGCCGAAGGCTTCGCGTATCGTCTGTGGCCGGAATCGCAGCGGCTGGAAGCGCAGCGCCGCGCCGAAATCGCGCAGGTCGAACTGGCCGGACTCGCGCTCGAACTGGCCGCGTGGGGCGATGCCAACCTGCGCTTCGTCGATGCGCCGCCACCGGGCGCGCTCGCCGCCGCGCGCGAACTGCTGCACCGGCTCGGCGCGCTGGAAAACAACGCGATCACTGCGCTCGGCCGGCGCATGCTCGCGCTGGGAACGCATCCGCGCCTGGCCGCGATGCTGCTCGCTCCGGACGATGACGACGAACGCGCGCTCGCCTGCGATCTCGCCGCGTTGATTGAAGCGCGCGATCCATTGCGCTCGCGCTCGGATGCGCTGGCCGAGCGCTGGCAGGCACTCGCCGCATTCCGCAACGGACGCCTCGTGAGCGATGCCTCGCGTTCCGCACTCATCGCGCTCGATCAGGCGGCGAAGCAATGGCGCCGGCGCCTGCGCGTCGCGGCGCCGCCGTCCGCCGACCTGCCCGCGCACGCGATCGGCGACGTGCTGCTGCACGCCTATCCCGACCGCATCGCGCGCCAGCATCCGGCGGATCCGTACCGCTACCAGCTCGCGAACGGTCGCAGCGCGAAGCTGTTCGACGACAGCGCGCTGTACGGCGAACCTTGGATCGTCGTCAGCGAACTCCGGGACGAGAACCGCGATGCCCGCGTGCTGCGCGCCGCGCCGCTCGATGAGGCACGCCTGCAACGCGACTTTCCGCAGCGTTTCGTGCGCGAGGACCGGGTGGTGTGGGACGCGGCCACGCGCGGGATCGCCGCCGTGCGCGAAACCCGCTTCGACCGCATCGTGCTGGAAAGCCGGCCGCTGGCGAAGCCGGATCCGGCGCGTTACGCCGACGCGCTGGTCGACGCGGTGCGCCAGCTCGGCCTCGACGCATTGCCCTGGACCGAAGCGCTGCGGCAATGGCGTGAGCGCGTGCGCTGCCTGCGCGCGTGGCTGCCGGAACTCATCGACGCGCTGCCGGATCTGTCCGATGCCGCGCTGCTCGCCACGCTCGACGACTGGCTCAAGCCGGCGCTCAGCGGCAAGACGCGGCTGGATGCGCTCGACGAAGCGGCGCTGGGTGAAGCGATCAAGTCGCGCACCGACTGGGCGACGCGGCAGAAGATCGACGCGCTCGCGCCGACGCGGATCATCGTGCCCTCGGGCATGGAGCGGCGCATCGAGTACGGCTTCGACGACGGCGCGAACCACGGCGGGGGCGCGCCGGAGGCGCCGGTGCTCGCGGTGAAGCTGCAGGAACTGTTCGGCCTCGCCGACACCCCGCGCATCGCCGACGGCCGCGTGCCGCTCACGCTGCACCTGCTCTCGCCGGGCGGCAAACCGCTGCAGATCACCCGCGACCTGCGCAGCTTCTGGGATCGAACCTATCCGGAAGTGAAGAAGGAGATGAAGGGGCGGTATCCGAAGCATCCGTGGCCAGACGACCCGTGGAGTGCGACGGCGACGCATAGAGCGAAACCGCGCGGAACGTGAGGTCTCCCCGCTGCGGCGGTGCGGCTGTATCGCGTTTGCAGGTCATGGCGGCGCGGCAGAACGGGTGAAACCGCGCGGCCCCTGGGCCACGCACCACGAACGGCGCCCGCTCCGCCGCTACACTCGCCGCATGCCTGCCACGCCGCTGACTTCCGCCGAGTACCTGCCGTTCAAGCTCGATCCCGTCGCGCAACGCGTCCTGTTCGTGCGGCTGGATGCGCAGCAGCGTCGCGCCGCCGCCTTCCTCGACGAACGCGCGCTGCCGGCGAATGCGCAAGGCGGCTGGCTGCCGCTCGCCGCGTTCGCTGCCAGCGACGTGCGCAGCGAACGTCCTGCCGATGCGATCTTCCACATCGGTCACTGCGGTTCGACTCTCCTGAGCCGACTGCTGGAAAGCTGGACCGAGGTGCAGGCGCTGCGCGAACCGCTGCCGCTGCGCACGCTGGCCGAGGCCTGGCCGTTGCTCTCCGAAGTGGATTCGCGACTCGCGCCCGCGCAGGCCGCGCAGCTGTTGCAGCGCTGCTGGCAGGCCTGGTCGCGGCCGCTGCCCGGGCAGCGCCGCACCGTGATCAAGGCGACCAGCAGCTGCAACGGGCTGATCGAACCGCTGCTTTCCAACTTCGACATGCGCGCGGTGCTGCTGGACATGCCGCTGCGGCCGTACCTGGCGACGCTGCTCAAGTCGCCCGATTCGCTGCGCGATGCCGCCAGCGCCGCCGGCGAACGCCTGCGCGACCTGCACGCGCGCGGCTACGGCGAGGGCCTGGCACTGCATGCCTTGTCGTTGCCGCAGCAGTGCGCGATGGGCTGGTTGGCCGAACGCGTGCGCTTCGCCGCGCTCGCGCAGCAGCATCCCGGGCGCGTGCTGCGTGTCGATTTCGAACAATTGCTGGCGCAACCCGAAGCCGAGTTGCAACGCATCGCGGCGCACCTGCAGCTCGACGCCGCACTGGTACCGGCCGCCTTGCAGTCGCCGGCGTGGGGGAAGTACTCGAAGGCGCAGGATCACGGCTACGGGCGCGAGGATCGCGCGCACGACCTGCAGCTGGCGCAGCAGCGCTACGCGGCCGACATCGCCGCCGGCGAGGACTGGTGCCATGCCCTTGTCCAACGACATCCGCAACTGGCGTCCGTGGCGGCGTGAGAAATCTGCACCGGGGCAGGCGCCTGGTGGCGAGGCATGCAGTAGCAGTCCATCCCTTCCGTCGCGCCCATGGGGCGCTCCTACCGGGTCACGCGTCCGCCGAAGGAGCGGGCCATGCCCGCGACAGGGGAAGCGAACGGCAATCCCTCAGGTATCCGCCCACATCCGGAACAGATTGGTCTTCAGCGATTCCAGCAGCACCTGCAGGCGCGGATCGCCCGGCGCGGCGCCGCGGGCGGCGATCGCGCGCGCTTCGTCGAGCTGCACCAGCAGTTCGCGCCGGTTGGCGTCGGCGATCCAGCTGTGCAACCAGGTGATCGCCGCCACGCGCACGCCGCGGGTCACCGGCGCCACCTGGTGGATGGTGGTCGACGGATACAGGATCGCGTCGCCGGCGTTGAGCTTGTAGGCCAGTTCCTGCGCGCCCAGCTGGATCACCAGTTCGCCGCCGTCGTAGTCGGCCGGATCGTTGAGGAAGATCGTGCACGACAGGTCGCTGCGCATCGGCGGCGTCGAGGGGAACAGCGCCTCGTCCACGTGCCAGCCGTAGGTCATTCCCGGTTCGTAACGCACCACCGTGGTCCGCGCGACCGTGCGCGGCATCGCGTAGCTGCGCAGGTCGGGATGGCGGGCCAGTGCGTCGCGCGCGAGTTGCGCGATGCGTGCGTTGACCGGGTCCTCCTGCGAGGCCTGCAGGTTGCGCTTCACGCCCGAGGCCTGGTTGGTCATGCGCCCGTCGGCGAAGGCCACCTGCGGCACGAGTTCGCGCACGGCCTGCAGTTCCGCGGCGCTGAGGACTTGGGGCAGGAGGCGGATCATGGCGTCGGCAGGTGTGGGCGTGGCGCCGATGATCGGCGCTGGCCGCGTCCGCGGCAACCGCTCACGCCGCGCCAACGAATCGCGGCGGAGACTGACCGCCGGTTTTGGTGATAGCACGCGAGGGCGCCATGAACAGGATCGAAGCGATTTCCGGACGCGCGCTGGAACTGGCCAGCACCGTCGGCGACAACGTCCGCCAGGCGCTGCCGAAGGCGGGGCAGCTGCTCGACGCCGGCGCGAAGCTCGGCGTGCTCAAGAGCGGTGCGCGCGTGGCCGGCAAGTTCGTGCGGCGCAATCCGGTGGTGATCGCCGCGGCCGTCGCCGGCGCGGGCCTGCTCTGGTATGCGGCGCACCGGCGCGCCAAACGCGCCGAGGAAGGCGATCGCGAGTCGCGCGGCACGATCGAGGGAACCGCGCGCCGGGTCGACGCCAAGCGCGGCAACGGCGCGCGCCGCACGCGTACCCCGCGCACCGCGGGCACGCGCGGCAAGCGCGCAACGCCGCAGGCGCCGGCGCCGCACTGATCGAACGGGAGGGCGCAGCGCGCCCGACGCTCACTCCGCCCGGACGGGCTGGGCGTCGGGCGCCGCAGTGACGGCTTCGGGCAGTTCGATCACGAACTGCGCGCCGCCGCCCTCGCGGGTTTCGTACCAGAGCTGGCCGCCGGCCTTGACCACGATCTGCTTGGCCAGCGACAGCCCCAGCCCATGCGAGATGCCGTCGTCGTGCTCCTGCAGGCGCGTGAACGGCTTGAACAGCAGGCGCTGCTGCTCGGGCGGAATGCCCGGGCCGCGATCGGCGACGATCAGTTGCCAGTAGCCGGGCGCGCCACTGCGCGCGGCCAGCGTCAGTTCGCTGTCGGGCGCGTACTTGAGCGCGTTGGAAACCAGGTTCTCCGCGACCTGGCGCAGCACGCGCTCGTCGATGCTGACCCGCACCTCGGTCGGCGGCGGCACCGCGATCACGCGGATGTTGCGCGCTTCCAGCTGCATGCCGTAACGGCGCACCAGCCAGTCCACCGTGTCGGCGAGCCCCGCATAGTGGGTTTCGCCGCGCGCCATGGCCGCGCCCATGCTGGTTTCCAGGTATTCGCGGATGTAGCCCAGCGCATCCTGCGCGCTGTCGTGGATCACCGCGAGGTAGTGCGGCACGCGTTCGGGCCGGCAGCCTTCCGCGCGCAGCAGGTCGCTGGCGAACAGCACGCTGCTGAGCGGGTTCTTCAGGTCGTGCGCGACCAGGTTCACCAGTTCCTCGCGCTCGCGGGCGACGCGCTCGAGGCGGTCGCGGGTGAGCTTGAGGCCGATGTGCGCATTGACGCGCGCGAGCAGCTCCTCGGGCAGGAACGGCTTGGTGACGTAATCGACCACGCCGGCCTCGAACGCACGCAGCAGCATGTCGCGGTCCTGTGCGGCGGTGACGAACACCACCGGCGCGGCCGGCGGCGGCAGGGTCTGCAGCGCCTTGAGCACGTCGAAGCCGTCCATGCCGGGCATGATCATGTCGAGCAGCACCAGGTCCGGCGCGCTCTCGCGGTAGCGGGCCAGCGCTTCCTCGCCATTGCCGGCGGTGATCACCTCGTACCCCTGGCGCGACAGCAGGCTGCTGACGACACGCAGGTTCACCGGCTGATCGTCGACGACGAGGATGCGGCCGTTTTGGGCGACGTAGCTCATGCGGTGGCGAAAGCGCCGACGCTCCACAACGCGGACGGGGCCTGCAAGTTAGCAGAAGCGGAACACCGGGACGGGTCCGCCCAGACAGCTACCTGAACAAGTCAGACTCTTCGGCTCAGCAAGGTGAAGACCGCGTGCAGAAAGGCGATTCGCGCCTACAGCCGCCGCCATTCGCCGGGACCGAGCCCGTCGAGCGCGTACGGGCCCATCGCCACGCGCACGAGCCGCAGGGTCGGCAGGCCGACCGCCGCGGTCATGCGCCGTACCTGGCGGTTGCGGCCTTCGCCGATGGTGAGTTCGAGCCACGCATCGGGCACGGTCTTGCGAAAGCGCACCGGCGGATCGCGCGGCCACAGCGGCGGTGCCTGGATGCGTCGCGCCTGCGCCGGGCGCGTTCTTCCGTCGTTGAGCACCACGCCGTCGCGCAGCGTCGCCAGTTGCGCCGGCTGCGGCTCGCCCTCGACCTGCACCCAATAGGTCTTGGGCTGCTTGTGTTTCGGATCGGTGAGGCGATGGGCGAGCGGCCCCTCGTCGGTGAGCAGCAGCAGCCCCTCGCTGTCGTGATCGAGCCGCCCCGCGGCATACACGTCCGGCGGCAGGCCGAATTCCGCCAGCGTGGGCCGCGGCGGCGTGCTGCGATCGGTGAACTGGCACAGCACGCCGTAGGGCTTGTTGAAGGCGATGAGCATCGCGCGATCTTAGCGAACGCTCGTGCCGCTCCCTACGTGACCGCAGCGCCGACGCGGCTACCCGACCGCGTCGCGCACGCGCACTTCGCGCCACACCGCGCCGAGCGCCAGCGCGTAGCACAGCGTCATCGCCCACGGCACCAGCAGTGGCGCCTGCAACGGCCACCGCCACTGCAACAGCGCGGACAACAGCACCGTGCCCGTGCCCAGGGCGTAGTACGCAGGCGAGCGGTACAGCCAGCCGAACGGCACGAAATGCGCGCCGAGCATCGCCGCGAGCGCGAACGCGAGCAGCGCCGGTTCGTCGCGGAACAGCATCGCCATCAGCGGAATGCCCAGCGCCTCGGTCGCCGCCAGCATCGCGATCAACCGGACAGCGGATGCCCGCGCGCGAACAGATCGCCGCCGCAGGCGCGGTTCAACAGCCAGCCCAGCGGATACACCACGGCGGTGGCGACGACGAAGAACGCGGCCAGCGCCCGCGGCGCCAGCCCGGCGAACGCGGTGACGAGCGCCAGGCCCAGCCAGTACAGGCATGCGGCGGCGGTCATGCCGATGCCGCGCCGGGTAATGCGCGCCACCTCACGGCGCAGGGCATCCAGGTGGGTCATGGCGCGCAGTGTGTTGGCGGGCCGGCGCGCGAGGCGTGATGGCTGCGCGCGTTCGCAGCCGTTACCGCCGGGGGACCGCAGGACGGACGCCGGGACACGAAAGCCGGCGCAGGGCCGGCTTTCGTGGGTGGTGAGGCGCAGTGCCGCTGCTGTCGTGGCGGCGCGCCGATGCGTGGTTCTCCCGCATCGGACCGCCGTTGCGGCCCACGCACCGCCGCGCCGCTTCAGTCGCGGGACGGCTTGCGGAACCGCAGTGTCATCCGGTCGCTCTCGCCGATCGCCTGGTACTTCGCATCGTCGGCGGCGTCGTGGCGGTTGGTCGGCGGCAGCGTCCACACGCCGTTGGGATGGTCGGTGCTGTCCTGCGGGTTGGCGTTGATCTCGCTCTTCGCCTCGAGCACGAAGCCGGCCTTCGTCGCGTATTCGATCACCAGCGCTTCGGTGAGGTAGCCCGACGCCTTCATCGTTTCCAGATCGGTGCCGGGCCTGGCGCGATGGTCGGCCACGCCGAGCGTGCCGCCCGGCTTGAGCACGTCGAAGAACGCCTTGAAGTACGTGTCGGCATTGCCGTCGGCGACCCAGTTGTGCGCGTTGCGGAAGGTCAGCACCGCGTCGGCCGACGCCGGCGGGCCGAACACCGGCGCCTTCGGATCGAACACGCGCACTTCCGGCGCGCCGAACACCGCGGCGTTGCCGGCGAGCTTCGCGCGCAGCTGGCGGTTGAGGCCGTAGCGGTAACCGGGCTGGTCGGGGATCGCGTCGTCCCACACCGCCGCGACGTAGCGGCCGTGCTCGCGCAGGTACGGCGCGAGGACCTCCACGTACCAGCCGCCGCCGGGCGTGATCTCGATGACCGTCTGGTCCGCGCGCACGCCGAAGAACGCGAGCGTCTCGCGCGGATGGCGGTACTGGTCGCGCGCGCTGTTCTTCGCATCGCGCCAGCTGCCGGCGAGCACCGCGTCCAGGCCCGCATCGCGCGCCGCGGCCGGCGCGGGCGTGGCGGAGGGGGACGTGGCCGCGCAGGCGGCGAACGCGACCGGTAGCAGGGCGACAAGCAGCAGGCGTTTCATGCGGAGCTCCATGCGGGGAAAACGCGAGCCTACCGCCGCGGGCGTGAGGGCGGCCATGGCCGCGCTTGTCCGCTGCGTCCGGCCGTCAGCGTGTGCCGCGACGGCGAGACGGCTTCGCGGGCACGACCTTGCCCGACGCGCGCGCCTGCACGCACTCGGCCGAGGCCGCGTAGTCGCGCGCTTCCTGCAGCAGCCACTCGCGGAACGCCTGCAGGCCGCGGTGGCGCGCGGAGCGTTCGGGGAACACCAGGTAGTGCGCGTACTCCGCCTGCAGCCGCTCCTCGAACAACGTCACCAGGCGCCCGGCATCGACCATCGGCCGCGTCAGCGTGAGCCGGCCCAGCGCGATGCCGAGTCCTTCCACCGCGGCGCGGTGCAAGGTCTCGGAATCGTCGAAGGTGGCGACGAAGCGCTTGGGCGGCGTGCCGCCAAAGTGCGCGAACCAGTCGCTCCAGCGCCCGCCCGGCGCGCCCAGCAGCGGGAACTCGCCCAGCGTTTCCAGCGTCGGCCGCCCCAGGCGCGCGAGCAGCTCCGGGCTCACCGTCGGCGCGACCCAGTCGTCGAGCAGATGCACGGCCTGCAGCCCCGGCCAGTCGCCCGGGCCGTAGCGCAGGCCGGCGTCGACGTCGGTCTGCCGCTCGAAGTCGATCTTGTTCACCGTCGACTGCAGGTTGATCTCGATCTGCGGATGCGCGGCGAGGAAGCGCGGCAACCGCGGCACCAGCCAGCTCGAGGCGAACGACGGCATCAGGGTGATCGTCAGCACGTCGTCGCGGCGCGCGCGGTACGGCTGCAGCGCCTGCTCGATCGCATCGAAGTGCGGCGACACCCGTTCGAACAGCGACTGCCCGTCGGCGGTGAGCTCGACCCCGCGCGCCACGCGCACGAACAAGCGCTGGCCCAGGCGTTCCTCCAGGCCGCGGATCTGGTGGCTGAGCGCGCTCACCGTCAGGTGCAGCGACTCGGCCGCGCGCGACAGGTTGCCCATCCGCGCGGCAGCGACGAAACCCTGCAGGGCGTGCAGCGGCGGCCGGATCATCTTGAATCTCCTTCAAGGATGGCTTGCAGAATCGTCGCTTTTTCGAGGCTTATCAAGGGTCTAGATTTCATTTCACTCAAAACAGGGCCGCATCGGCCGAGGAGCAGGCAATGAGCATCTGGACCGGATTGTTGTTCCTGGAAGGGGCCGTGGCCGACGTGTCGCTGGCCCGCCAGCTCGCCGACGACGAAGCCGCGGCCGCCGTGCCGCAGGCCTTCGACGCCAGCCCCGCGCGCGCCGCCACGCCGCGTCCCGCCGACCCGCATCTGTCCGAACACGCCTGCTAGGGCGTGCCCACCCGCTACACCGCATCTGCCCGGAGACCGCCATGAACCTGTTCAAAGGCCTGCTGTATCTGCTCGAAAACGACACGCCGGCGTCGCCGGTCCTGATCGACGCGCGCCACTACGGCGCCGCCACCGCCGCCAACGAGTTCGTCGATGAACTCGGCAACCGCGCCGCCTCGCAGCGCCGCTTCGGTGCGATTGCCACGCAGCTCCCGGGCGAGGACGCGACGCTCGCGGCCATCGGCGGTTGCCGCTGAGCGCGGCGACACCGCAGGCGCGCACGCGATCGTGCCGCCTCAGGCACGCGGCCTGAGCTCCGGAATATTCCGCGCTCCCGGCGGACTCGCTACGATCCGCGCGTGGCGCACCGCGCGCCCACGCGTGCATGGGGAGCGCAATGAAGCTCAGACTGATCGTGCTGCTGTCGGTGGCCCTGGGCCTGGTCAGCGGCGCCTTCCTGTATTCGCTGCTGTCGGAGAAGCGGCACCAGAAGGAACTCGTCGCCGCGCGCGCGCAGGGCCGCGCCGATGCGGAGAAGGCGATGGCCGACGAACTGGCCGCGCTCAAGCCGGTGGTGCTGAAGAAGGTCGCCAACGCCGAGAGCAAGCCCGACGGCGTCCACTTCGCCTACGAATACGTCAAGCCGAAGAACCCCGAGCTCGAACCCTTCTACCAGCTCGCCCACGACGGCGACCTGCTGCACCACCTGCCCGAGATCCAGGCCATCGACGGCCTGCTGATGCTGCCGCGGCCGATCAAGTTCGTGATGGCCGAATGCCGCGAGCCCAACGCGTTCTACACGCCCGAGCGCAGCGAAGTGGTGATGTGCTACGAGACGCTGAAGGTGCTGCGCGACCGCGGCCAGCAGCTGGCGCAGGAACAGGAGCTTGGCGACGACTACGCGCAGCGGTACCTCGCCGCCAACCTGCGTTTCATCCTGCTGCACGAGACCGGCCACGCGCTGATCGACATGCTCGACATCCCGATCACCGGGCGCGAGGAAGACGCCGTCGACCAGCTCGCGACCACGCTCATGCAGCGCTTCGCCGGCCTCAACGAATCCTCGCGGCAGACCGCCGACAACCTGCGCATGGCCTCCAACTGGTTCCTCGTGCGCAGCACCGGCGCCTACAACCTCGACGCCTACGCCGACGAGCATGCGCTGGGCGAACAGCGCTACTTCAACCTGCAATGCCTGATCTACGGCAGCAATCCGGCGCGTTACGTGGGCATCGTCACCGACGGCGACCTGCCCGAGGCGCGCGCCAAGACCTGCCCCGCCGAAGCGCGTCGCGTCAGCAAGGCCTGGCTGCGCCTGCTGATCCCGCACGTGGCGCCGAAGTACGAGATGACCGAGGAGAAGGCGAACCGCCTGTTCGAGCAGCGCGAGCGCGAGCGCAATCGCAATGCGGAAGTGCCGTATGTGCGGTGACCGTCAAAGCAAATCCATATCAGCGAATCCATGTCATCAAAAGGAGAAGCCAGACGCGTGACGTGCTCAGGAAAGCCGCGGTTGCGGCTGCATTGTCGATAGCAATCGCTACCACCGCAGCAGCTAGCGAACCCAAGGAGGCGCCCGATGCCATCGCGTTGGCGGAACTGGATGGCTTCGCGCTCGGGCTGCAGGAAGCTGCGCAGTTTTCCGGTGTCGTCCTGGTCGCGCGCGATGGGCGCGTGGTATTCGAGAAGGCCTACGGCAAGCTCGACGAAAAGGCGGATGCGCCGGTCACGACGCGGACCCGCTTCAATCTCGCTTCGGTGGGCAAGATGTTTACCAGCACTGCGATCCTGCAGCAGGCCGCGGCGGGCCGGCTGTCGCTGGAGCGCTGGAGCGCGACGCACGCGAAGAAATAGTCCGAGTCCGAAGCGGAACCAAATCCGCCCACACGAGGTCTGTCCATTCCGCTTCGACAATGGATTGCGGGATGCGGGCAGAAAGAATTCGTTACGAACGCATGGCGGCATGGACGGTGGTCGCACTGATCCATGCCGTGCTGGCCTGGCTGATCACGCGCTTGCCGGTCCCGGAACTGCGCGAGCGAGAGGAAGCCGCTTCGACGACGGACGTCTTCTGGATTGCGCGGCCACGCGTGGCGTCGCCGAAGCGGGAATCGATCCTGCCGGCTCCGATGCGACAACGGGCAAGGAACACCGCAACCCGCATCGTTTCCGACACACAGGTCATCGTGCCGAATCCGGACGAAACCAACGTCGCATTGGAGACGTCGCCACCGGTCGCAACATTTCCGGGTGAAACCATGCCGACGGGAGAGGAAGCGAGCGGGTCGTTCCGCCGCGATCCGCTGGCCAACCGCACGGTGCAATTGCCGGGACGCGAGGCGCATACGTTCCGCATGCGACCACCGCCGTCGCTGGCGTCGCGCGTCGCGAAGATCGGCAAGCTGTTCGGCGGCAAGGACTACGAGACGAATCCGTGCCGCAGCGTGCGCGACAGCATCAATGAGCTGTCGCAGGCGGGTGATTCGCGTGTGTTGCAGAATGCGCTGGATTACGAGAAGCGGTTTTGCCGGTAAGGTCGAGACTTGTCATTCCCGCGTAAGCGGGAATCCATGGGCGTTGCTTTACGGCGTCGATGCCAAGGCAACAATAAGGTCCATGGATTACTCGCTGCACTCGCCCTCCGGGCCGTCGCTGTGCGACGTTCTGCGCGCTTGTCCCGCTTTCGCGGGAATGACGAGCGAAAAAAAGCCCGGCGGTGAGGCCGGGCTTCTGCTGTTGCGAGGAAGCGCCGCGATTTACAACGCCGCCAATGCCGCATTGAACGTCGCGCTCGGCCGCATTGCCTGCGCCAGCTTCGCCATGTCCGGCTTGTAGTAGCCGCCGATGTCGACGGCCTTGCCCTGCACGGCGATCAGTTCCTCGACGATCTTCGCCTCGTTGTCGGTCAGCGCCTTCGCGATCGGGACGAACTTCGCTTTCAGCCCGGCATCGGCGTCCTGCGCGGCCAGCGCCTGCGCCCAGTACATCGCCAGGTAGAAATGGCTGCCGCGGTTGTCGATCGTGCCGAGCTTGCGGCCCGGCGACTTGTCGTTGTCGAGGAACTTCGCGTTGGCGGCGTCGAGCGCATCGGCGAGCACGCGGGCACGGGCGTTGCCGGTGGTGTCAGCGACGAATTCCAGCGAAGCCTGCAGGGCGAGGAATTCGCCGAGCGAATCCCAGCGCAGGTAGTCCTCCTGCACGAACTGCTGCACGTGCTTGGGCGCGGAACCGCCGGCGCCGGTCTCGAACAGGCCGCCGCCGGCCATCAGCGGCACGATCGACAGCATCTTGGCGCTGGTGCCCAGCTCCATGATCGGGAACAGGTCGGTGAGGTAGTCGCGCAGCACGTTGCCGGTGCACGAGATCGTGTCCTGGCCCTGGCGGATGCGCTGCAGCGACAGCTGCATCGCCTCGACCGGCGAGAGGATGCGGATGTCGAGCCCATTGGTGTCGTGGTCCTTCAGGTAACGCTCGACCTTGGCGATCAGGTTGCGGTCGTGCGCGCGCTGCGGGTCGAGCCAGAACACCGCCGGCGTGTTCGACAGGCGCGCGCGGTTCACCGCGAGCTTCACCCAGTCCTGGATCGGCGCGTCCTTGGTCTGGCACATGCGCCAGATGTCACCGGACTTCACCGCGTGTTCCATCAGCACGTGGCCGGCCTCGTCGCTCACGCGCACCACGCCGTCGGCGGCGATGTGGAAGGTCTTGTCGTGCGAGCCGTATTCCTCGGCCTTCTGCGCCATCAGGCCGACGTTGGGCACCGAACCCATCGTCGCCGGATCGAACGCACCGTGCGCCTTGCAGTCCTCGATCACCGCCTGGTAGATGCCGGCGTAGCAGCGGTCCGGGATCACCGCCTTGGTGTCCTGCAGCTGGCCCTGTGCGTTCCACATGCGGCCGCTGTCGCGGATCATCGCCGGCATCGAGGCGTCGACGATCACGTCCGACGGCACGTGCAGGTTGGTGATGCCCTTGTCGGAGTTGACCATCGCCACGCCCGGACGCTGCGCGTACAGCGCGGCGATGTCGGCTTCGATCTGCGCGCGCGTGTCGGCCGGCAGCGCGGACAGGCGCGCGTACAGGTCGCCGATGCCGTTGTTGGCGTCGAAGCCGACCTGTTCCAGCGCCGCGGCGTGCCTGCCCAGCACCGGCGCGTAGAAGCGGTTCACCGCGACGCCGAACATGATCGGGTCGGAGACCTTCATCATCGTCGCCTTCAGGTGCAGCGAGAACAGCACGCCCTGGGCGCGGGCGTCGTTGATCTGCGCATCGATGAATTCGCCCAGCGCGCGCGTGTCCATCACCGCCGCGTCGACGACTTCGCCGGCCAGCACCTTGAGGCCGGTCTTGAGCGCCTGGCTGCGGCCGTCGCTGCCGATCAGTTCGATCTTCAGCGCGGTCGGCTGCGCGATCACCGCCGACTGCTCGCTGCCGTAGAAGTCGCCGTCGGCCATGTGCGCGACGTGCGACTTCGAATCGGCGCTCCACGCGCCCATCTTGTGCGGGTGCTTGCGCGCGTAGTTCTTCACCGACAGCGGCGCGCGACGGTCGGAGTTGCCTTCGCGCAGCACCGGGTTGACCGCGCTGCCCTTGACGCGGTCGTAGCGCGCCTTGATTTCGGCGTCGCGTTCGCCGCGCGGTTCCTCGGGATAGTCGGGCAGCGCGTAGCCCTTGGCCTGCAGTTCCCTGATCGCGGCCAGCAGCTGCGGCACCGAGGCGCTGATGTTGGGCAGCTTGATGATGTTGGCCTCGGGCGTGGTGGCGAGCTGGCCCAGTTCGGCCAGATCGTCGGCGATCTTCTGGTCGTCGCGCAGGACGTCGGGGAACTGCGCGAGGATGCGGCCGGCCAGCGAGATGTCGCGGGTCTCCACCGCGATCCCGGCGGTGCCGGTGTAGGCCGCGACGATCGGCAGCAGCGACGCGGTGGCCAGGAACGGCGCCTCGTCGGTCAGGGTGTAGAGGATCTTCGGGGCGCTGCTCTCGGACATGAAGGGTCTCGCTGGCTCGTCGTTCGGTAAGGGGAGGGCGGCGGGAGAACCGCCGGCCGGCGGCGCGGGCCGCGGGCGGAAAGACCCGCCATTGTCGCGGTTCAGCTGGGGCCGGGCAAAGCCACAGCGAACCGCACGGACGCGTACGCAGCGTTGCGTCCGCTGCGACGACCCGGTCGCGTTGGCCTGAACAGGGGAGCACGCGGAAAGGTCAAAGCGCATTCATGCGCGGCTCGCGACACTCGATTGCGTGTTCATGGACACGGCCTTCACAAATGCTCAACAAACGCCTTGCCCCCGCGGTGCAACCGCGCTGTACTGGCACGGTGGATGCAGGGTGGGCATCACGCGTTCCGGTGGTACGGTCATGTTGAAGAAGTCGCTCCTGTTGCTGTTGTGCTTGCTGGGCGCCGCCTGCCAGAAGGCGGGCGAACCCGCGCCGGTGACCCTGGCCGACGACGCCAGCACCGGCCCCACGACGAAAGTGGTGTCGCAGCCGCTGCCGGAAATGGCGCCGCGCGACTACCTCAAGACCACCTACTGGCCCAACGCCGAGCTCGATGCCGGCGAGGCCTACATCAGCTGCGACTTCGACTACGTGCAATACGGCGATGGCGAGCGGCTGGAATCGCTGTCGTTCTTCGCCGTCGTCGACGCGCTGACGCCGTGCCAGCCCAAGGGCGTGGTGCGCCTGCGTTACGAGGGCAAGATCAACGCCGGCTTCGCCGCGCTGGTGCAGCGCGTGGCGGCGATTGCCGATCGCCTGGAAATTCCGGTGCGCATCCTCGACATCGAGTCCTCCGGTGGCCACGTCGAGGAAGCGATCCGCGCCGGCGACAGCATGGCCGAGTCGCGCTGGGCGATCTGGGTGCGTGAAGGCTCGTACTGCCACAGCTCGTGCGTGCTGATCCTGGCCGGTGGCGACACGCGTTCGATCGCCGGCGACGTCGGCATCCACCGCCTGTTCCGCGACCAGTCCAAGGCGACCTCGCGCGCCGAACTCAGCGCGGAGCTGCGCGACGTCAGCGGCCAGGTGCGCGATTACCTGATGCGCAACGGCGCCGACGTGCGCATCGCCGACCTGATGATGACCGTGGCCAACCGCCGCCTGCGCCTGCTCAGCACCGCCGAGCTGAAGGAATTCGGCCTGTCGGGCAGCAATGCGGTGCAGGACGACCTCGACCGCATCCGCCTGACGCGTCGTTGCGGCGAGGACTTCGCCCGCCGCCGCGATGCCTGGCTGCGCGCGTTCGAAAACGAATGCCTGGAACCGGGCAAGGCCTTCGAGGTGCTCGACCAGTGCGGTCGTTCGCTGGAGCCGCGCTTCGGCTTCCCCGACGCGAAGTGCCCTTCGGACAATCCGACTGCCGACCGCCGCGGCCTGCCGACCGGCACGGCGGCGAAGGCGCTGCTGATGCCGCCGCTGAAGCTCGACGCCGGCACGAAATCGGCCGAGGTGGTGAAGAAGTAGGCCGGGTCGCGTTACCAACCCGGCCTGCGTCGCCTCACCGCGCCAGCGGCGCGAGGGAAAGCCCGCTCACGCGCCGCAACACTTCTTGTACTTCTTGCCGCTGCCGCACGGGCAGGGCGCGTTGCGATCGGGCGTGGCGGCCTTGCGGATCGGTTCGCGCGGGGTGAGCGCGTCGATGCGGTGGTGGTGCAGGTCGGCGAGCATGCCCGGCAGCGAGGCGATGATCTCCAGGCGTTCGCGGTAGCTCACCGGCGTGCCGGGCGCCTCGGGGTCCTCGCCGAGCACTTCGCCGCTGGCGAGCTGGTCCAGGCGCGCGAAGATGTCCTCGATCCATTCGTTCTCGTCGAGCCACGTCTCCCACGCCGCCTCGCGCAGTTCGACGCCGCGGAAGAAGCCGAAGGCCCAGTCGCGGCCGACGTCGAGTTCGTCGGGATGTTCGGCCTCGGCTTCCTCGGGCAGCCACAGCAGCGGCGCGAGGTGTTCGGGCAGGTCGTCGTCGTCGTGGCGCACGCGCTGGCTGGCCATGTTCCAGTGGCCCTGCAGCAGCGCCTCGACTTCCGCGCGTTCGGCTTCGTCCGCCCAGCGCGGCGGCTTGCCCCAGACGGCCGGTTGCCACTCCTCGGCCTTCACGTCCTCGGGCGCGACCACCAGCGCGGAGAGATAGCCGTCCAGCGCTTCCAGATTGAACCCCTTGAAGGGCACGGCGCGCTGGTCGAGCAGATCGGACAGGCGCTCGATCTGCGCGTCGTCGAGGTAGGCGGGGACTTTCATGGCGGCGGGGGCGAAGAGAGGGGCGCACAGGGTAGTCGTTCGCGCGCGGCGTGGCATTCGTTGGCCGCTGCGCGCCGGGCCGGACCTCTGGCACATGGTCGGCTCCGGCGCCGGTTGCAGCGTGACGTGCCGTCCGGGAGGCTCGCCATGCGCTGCACACTGCTCCTCGTGTCGGCCCTCGTGCCTGGAGGTTCTGCCATGTCCGCGTCCGCCGCTCCCGCGCCGGCACACCGTCGCGATCGCCGACAATGGCGGCATGAACACCGCCGCTTCCGCCTGCCCCTGTCAGTCCGGCCGTTACTATGCCCAGTGCTGCGCGCCGTTGCACCAGGGCGCGGCCGCGCCCGATGCCGAAGCGCTGATGCGTTCGCGTTACGCGGCTTACGTGCGCGGCGATGCCGACTATCTGCTCGCGACCTGGCACGCCAGCACGCGACCGGAGCGACTGGACTTCGGCGACGCGGCGGCCACGCGCTGGCTTGGGCTGGACGTGAAGCGGCATGTGCGCCAGGACGCGGAGCACGCGGTGGTCGAATTCGTTGCGCGATATCGCATCGGCGGGGCGCCGGCGGTGCGCCTGCATGAGATCAGTCGCTTCGTGCGTGAGGAGGGGCGCTGGTTTTATGTCGATGGGGAATTTCCCGCGCGCTGAAATCCGCCGTTCCCGTCCGTTGAAATCCGCTGCTGCCCCGCGCATTGAATCCCGCTTCTCCCCGCGCGCGGGGAGAAGCTGCCCGGAGGGCTGATGAGGGGAGGCGAGCGCAGCGAGCTGCCTTTCCTGCGATGACGACGGACGAGCAACCGCAACGGCGAAACCGTCACGCATCGCCCAGACAAAAAAAGGGCGTGACTCGCGCCACGCCCGGGCTTGCCCAACCCCGCCGGTAGCGGGGCGGAGAGAGACGGTTCGCCTACTTCACTTCGAACTCGCGCGACTGCACGACGTTGCCGTCGAGCGAGACCTCGACCTTGTACTTGCCCTTGGGCCAGCCGTCGGGCTTGGCGATGTGGAATTCGGTGTTGCCCATGCCGGTCAGGTTGAGGTCGCGGCTTTCCTCGTTGACGGTCTGGTTGCTGTCGACGTGGGTCCACTTCACACCGAGCTTGCCGGGCACGCTGGCGGCCGGGTCGCTGGTGCTGGTGCCGATCGACACGTAGATCGTGTCCTTCGGCGCGAAGCTGGTCATCGGCGTGCCGATCTTCATGTCGGCGCCGACGGCATTGCCCAGATCGACGCTGGTGACCGTGGCGGTGGCGGGCATCGGGGCCGGTGCGGGCGTCGGTGTCGTCGCCGCGGGCGGCGTGCTCGCGACCGGCGCCGGTTCTTCCTTCTTCTTGCAGCCGACGAGGGCGACGGCGCCGAGGACGGCAAGCAGCAGGGCATGCGGAATGCGATGGCGGTTCATGCGTCTGGTTCCTTGGGGCAGGGAAGGGAATGCGGTGACGCGCGATCACTCGGCGTCGATCGAGGGGATCTTCAGCACCTGGCCGGGAAAGATCTTGTCGGGATCGCTGAGCTGGTCGCGATTCGCCTCGAAGATCAGCTGCCACTTGCTGGCCTTGCCGTAGTGCTCCTTGGCGATATGCGAAAGCGTGTCGCCCTTGGCCACGGTGTAGGTGGTTTCGCCGGCGCCGCCCGTGCCACCGCTGCCGCCGGTGATCTGTTCGGTGGACGAGGCTCCGGAGCGCACGTTGGAGAAATCGGGACGGCTCTGTTCGGTGCTGCCGGAGCCGCTCTGCACGTTGGAAAAGTCGGGCTTCTTCTCGTTGCTCATTGCGGGGTTTCCTCCCGGCGTCGTGACGACGCGGCAACGGTGGCACGCGACCTGTTAAGGAAATATCGCGGATTCAGGTCGGCGTGGCGTCATTGCCGCGCATCGCGACCGGCGTCCGGGCGCGCGGCGTCGGGCGTGCCGCGCCACGGATTGATGTCGAGCCCGCCGCGGCGCGTGTACCGCGCTTCCACCGACAGCGACTGCGGGCGGGTGCGCGCGAGCAGGTCGGTGAAGATGCGTTCGACGCACTGCTCGTGGAATTCGGCGTGGTCGCGGAACGACACCAGGTAGCGCAGCAGCGCCGCGCGGTCCAGGCGCGGGCCGCGGTAGGCGATCACGATGCGCGCCCAGTCCGGCTGGCCGGTGACCGGACAGTTGGACTTGAGCAGCGCGCTGCTGAGGGTTTCTGCGACGACCGCATCCGCATCGGCTGCGAGCAGCGCGGCGTCGGGCGGGCCGTAGGAGTCGATCGCCACCGGCAATCCGTCGATGGATTCGCCGGCGTCGCGCTCGTCGAGCGGCGGCAGGCCGAAGGCGACCGCCACGCTCGCGCCGGCGGCGCGAGCGAGGTCGTCGGCGATGCGCGCGCGCACCGCCTCGTCGCTCTCGAAGCGGGTCGCGTTGAACGAGTTGAGATAGAGCTTGAGCGACTTGGACTCGACCAGGTGCGGCGAGTGCGCGGGCACCTCGAACGTCGCCGTCGCCACGCGCGGCTTGCCCTGCGCGTCGAGCCAGCTCAGTTCGTACGCGTGCCAGCGATCGACGCCGACGAAGGGGAGGGCGTCGCCGTCGATGCCGATATGGCCGCGGCCGAGCGCGCGCGGGATCGGGAACAGCAGCGAGGCGTCGTATTCGCGCGGATAGTCGACGTGGCGGCCGAGCGGGAGGTCGTGATTCGCGGCAGGCGCAGTCATCCGGCGATTTTACCGGCGCGTGCGGCACCGCGCAGGAATCGGATATCGCCGCGTGCGCGCGCTGCGGACACTGGCGCTTCCCCTTCGCACGGAACCGCCATGCTCACGCTCTACGACTACCTGCCTTCGCAGAACGCCTGGAAGGTGCGGCAACTGCTCGCTCACCTGCAGCGGCCGCATCGCACGCAACCGGTGAGCATCTTCGAAGGCGAGGGCGGCACCGCGGCCTACCGCGCGATCAGCCCCACCGGCACGGTGCCGGCGATCGTGCTCGACGACGGGCGCGCGCTCGCCGAATCCAACGCGATCCTGATGTTTCTCGCCCAGGGCACGCCGTACCTGCCCGACGACGCCTACGGCCAGGCCCGGGTATGGCAGTGGCTGTGCTTCGAGCAGGAACGCATCGAAAGCCAGATCGGCGCGCTGCGCCACTGGACGCTGACCGGCAAGCTGGCGCGGCGGCCGGCCGCGCTGGTCGAACTCAAGCGCCAGGCCGGCGCCAATGCGCTGGCGATCCTCGAACGCGAACTGGCCACGCGCGACTTCATCGCCGGCGACCGCTACGGCATCGCCGACATCGCGCTGTTCGCCTACACGAGCCGGGCGGACGAGGCCGGCTTCGCGCTGGCGGACCACCCGCGGCTGGGGGCCTGGCTGGCGCGGGTCCGGGCGCAGCCGGGATTCGGGGCGGAAATGCACCCCTATTCGATCGATCCGCACTCCGGTCGCGAGCTCGGGGCCCCGATTCCGGCGCCCGGCGCGGCCTGAAAGCCACCCGGTCGGGGGAGGGGCGCGCGGGATAGGCCATCGGTCACGGCAACTGTTTTGGCCAAAAACGCATCTGAATCAGGGAGTTCCGCCTCACCGGACTCCCCCGCCCAAGACCAGGCCTTTGGTGGGGTGACTTCCGGCACAGGTGCATGATCGAAGTGGTGTTGTACTTTACCAACACACCAAGGCACACCCACCCCGCCCCCGAGGAAACCGCCATGAACGTCCGCAACTTCGAAGCCCGCCGCCAGGACAACGCCAAGTCCGCTCCCGCCGTCCAGCCCGCCCCGGTCCGCCACCTGCACCGCGAACGCGATTTCGGCGTCGGCTACGGCAACTCCAGCGGCTACGCCAGCAACCGCCGCTATTCCAGCAGTGGCTTCCAGCCCCTGTTCCGCTGCGCGTAACGCGCCCCCGCTCCGGGTCGCCGCGCCGCCCCCGCCCGCCCCGAGGAGAACGTCATGAACACCCGTTTTGCCGAAGTCCGCACCTCCCCCACCAACACCCCGGCCGCCGTCGCCGTGGCCGCCCCCGGCGCCGCGCAGGCCGCCGCCCCCCGCCATCTGCACCGCGAACGCGATTTCGGTGTCGGCTATGGCAACAGCAGCGGCTACGGCCTCGAGCGCCGCTACACCAGCAACGGCTTCGCGCCGCTGTTCCGTTTCGCCTGAGTCTTCTTCGCCATCGCGTCGCCCCGCGCGATGGCCTTGAGCCCCTTCCCCGTGGGTGCGGCCCCGGCCGGCGCGCAGGTTCCCTCCCCGCCGCGCGCGCTGGCCGGAGATCCGCCTTCCGTCGCGCCCTTCGGTGTTGCTCGAACACCGGCACCGGAATCGGGCGTCGCGTGTATCGTCGCGCGATGAACCAACCCGCCCCCACGCCGCGCCACGCGCGCCCGCTGTTCCGCACCGACACCACCCTCGACCAGCTCAATGCCCTGTCGAAGGACACGGCCATGATCCCGCTGGGCATCCGCTTCACCGAGATCGGCCCCGACTACCTCCGCGGCACGATGCCGGTCGATGCGCGCACGAAACAGCCCTACGGCCTGTTGCACGGCGGCGCGTCGGTGCTGCTGGCCGAGACGCTGGGCAGCACCGCCGGCGGACTGTGCGCGCCCGAAGGCAAGGGCGTGGTCGGCATCGAGATCAACGCCAACCACCTGCGCGGCGTGCGCGAGGGCATCGTCACCGGCACCGCGCGTGCGCTGCACGTGGGCGCGAGCACCCAGGTGTGGGAAATCCGCATCGAGGACGAGAGCGGGCGCCTGGTGTGCATCTCGCGGCTGACGCTGGCGGTGGTGGCGCGCGGTTGATCCGCGATGGATCGAAGCGGCAGTACGGAAATCGCTTTCCGTACGCCGCAGTGTGCAGGACGCGTCGCCGACACCGCGTCGCCGACGCGGTTTCACTTCCATCGGTCGCCGAAGCGGCAGTGATGGCGTTGCGGTTTCATTGCTCACCCGGGGTCGGTATCGTTCGCACATGACCGCGCCGTCCCCCACCATCGGCGCCACTGCGCCCGAGGCGCGGATGGCGCGCACGCTGCGTTATTGCTATCGCGTCCCGCTGCTGCTCTGGCACGTGCTGGTGCACTTGCCGCTGGCGATGCTGCTCACCACGCCCCTGACCGCGCGCCTGCGCTGGGGCGACGAATCGCTCGAACACCGCGTGATCCGCGCCTGGTCCGCCGGCCTGATGCGCGTGTTCGGTTTCCGCCTGCGCCGCGTCGGTACGCCGGTGCCGGGCGCGACGCTGTTCGTCGCCAACCATGTCAGCTGGATCGACATCGAGACGCTGCACAGCCAGCGCATGATGGGCTTCGTCGCCAAGCGCGAGATCCAGAGCTGGCCGGTCGTGGGCTGGCTGGCGCAGCGCGGCGAGACCATCTTCCACGCGCGTGGCAGCACCGAATCGCTGGGCGGCGTGCTGCACGAGATGCTGTCGCGGTTGCGCAACGGCCGCAGCGTCGGCGTGTTCCCGGAAGGCGGCACGCGCGGCGGGCGCGAGATCGGCCCGTTCCACGCGCGCATCTTCCTCGCCGCGGTCGAAGCCGGCGTGCCGGTGCAGCCGGTGGCGCTGCGCTACGGCGAAGGCGGTAGCGCGCAGCACGTGGTGGCGTTCCAGCCGCGCGAGAGTTTCTTCGCCAATTTCCTGCGCCTGCTCGGCGAGCCGCCGCGCGCCGCCGAAGTGCATTTCCTCGAAGCGATCGCGCCGGGCGAAGCCGACGGCCGTCGCCGCATCGCCGAACTCGCGCGCAGCCGCATCGTCGCGGCGATGGCGAGGCCGTAGTGGGGCGTACGACAGCGCGTCGCGGGGCCGCCGCGGCCGCGCCGACGCGGTCGAGTGCCGGCTCCAAACGGCGGGATTAAGGTCGGCGCATGCTCACCGCCGCCGACTACCGCCCGCCGCGCTGGCTGCGCAACGCGCACGTGCAGTCGCTGCTGGGCACCAGCGGGCTGCGGCGCTGGCACGGCGAGCGCGCGCTGCGCGACTGCGGGGCGGTGACCACCGGCCACCTGATCGACGGCGGCGACGGCGTGCGCCTGCACGGCCTGCACAGCACGATCCCCGGCACCACTCCGCGCGGACTCGCGCTGCTGCTGCACGGCTGGGAAGGCAGCGCCGAATCCAGCTACATGCGACTGACCGCGGCGCAGCTGCTGCGGCGCGGCTTCGAGGTGTTCCGGCTCAACTTCCGCGACCACGGCGACACGCACCACCTCAACGAAGGCATCTTCCACTCCAACCGCATCGACGAGGTCGTGCACGCCGCCTGCGATGTGGCCGATCGCTTCGCGCGCCGGCCGCTGGTCGTGGCCGGGTATTCGCTGGGCGGCAACTTCGCCCTGCGCCTGGCCCTGCGCGCGCCGGCGGCGGGCCTCGACCTCGCCCACGTCAGCGCGGTGTGCCCGGTGCTCGATCCGGCGCGCACCATGGAATCGATGGAACGCGGGTTGCCGGTGTACATGTGGTACTTCGAGCGCAAGTGGCGCGGCTCGCTGGCGCGCAAGCGCGAGCTGTTCCCGCAGGTGCACGCCTTCGACAACCAGGTGCTGGGCCTGCGCATGCGGCCGCTGACCCAGTGGCTGGTCGAGCGCCACACCGAGTTCGGCACGCTGGACAACTACTTCGACGGCTACTCGATCGCCGGCAGCCGCCTGGCCGCCCTGCAGGTGCCCGCCAGCATCCTGATGGCGGCGGACGATCCGGTGATCCCGGTGGCCGGTTTCGACCAGCTGCAACTGCCGGCCGATGCGCGGCTGGAGATCTCGCCCTGGGGCGGGCATTGCGGCTTCCTGGAAAACGCCCGGCTGGAAGGCTTCGCCGAGCGCTGGACCGCCGAACGCCTGGCCGCGGCGCTGCCGGCGGCGCGCGATTCCTAGGGAAAACCGCGGCCGGCGCGGGCCGGCCGCGCGGCTTACAATCGCCGACTTTCCTGCATTTCCGACGAAGCCCTCCCATGTACGAGCCCATTCTCGACGCGCTGCGCCGCGGCGCCGCCGCCGACGCGCTGTCCGCCGCCCGCGACGCCGTCGCCGCCAACCCGCAGGACCCCACCGCCCACCGCCTGCTGGCCGCGTCGCTGCAGCTGGACGGCGACAGCGCCGGGGCACTGGCCGCGGTCGACGCCGCGCTGGCGCTGGCGCCCGACGACGCGGGCCTGCACGTGGAGCGCGCCGGCCTGCTGCTGGGCGCGCGCCAGCTTGACGAGGCGCAGGCCGCGCTCGCCCGCGCCACGGGTCTCGATCCGAACCAGTTCCCCGCCTACATCATGCAGGGCCAGCTCGCACTGAGCCGCGGCGACATCGCCGAAGCCGAGCGCCTGGCCCGGCTCGCCGCGCGCATCGCGCCGGACCATCCGCAGGTGGCGGCGATCGAGGGCATGACCACCCTGCGCCGCGGCGATGCCGATCGCGCGCTGGCGATCCTCTCGCAGGCGGCGCAGAAGGCGCCCGACGAACCCACCCTGCGCAACGCGCTCGGCTTCGCCTACATCGCCAAGGGCCACTTCGCCTTCGCCGAGCAGTGCTTCCGCAAGCAGCTGGAAGGGCAGCCCGAATCGGTGCCGCTGCGCGCGCTCATCGCCGACCTGATGCGCCGCCAGGGCCGTTTCGCCGAGGCGGCCGACGAAGCCGCCGCGCTGCTGGAAGCCGGCCGCGGCACGCCGGGCCTGCAGCGCGTGGTCGGCGAACTGCAGTTGCAGGCCGGACGCAACGAGCAGGCGCTGGCGCCGCTGAAGGCCGCGTTCGCCGCGATGCCGCGCGATCGCCGCACCCTGGAAGCGCTGATCGAATACTGGCGCCGCAGCAACGACCTGGACGACGCGCGCGCCACCCTGGACGCGGCGCTCGCCGCGCATCCGCAGGAAGACAACCTGTGGCGCGCGCGCCTGGCGGCCGAGCCCTTCGCCGGGCCCGAAGCGCTCGCGGTGGTGGAACGCTGGATGGAAGCCGCGCCCGACTACATCCCGGCGCTGCAGGCGCGCGCGGCGATCCACGACCACTTCGGCGAAACCGACGAGGCCGACGCGATCGCCTACCAGATCGTCGCCATCCAGCCGGGCCACACCCAGGCCGAACTGCGCATCGTCGATCGCCTGCTGCAGACCGATCCGCTCGCCGCCGTCGCCCGCGTGCGCGACCTGATCGAGCGCGCCCCGGCCGTGGACGCCAAGCGCCTGCTGCGCCAGCTGCTGGGCCGTTGTCTCGACGTCGCCGGCGAAAGCGCGCAGGCCGCCGCGGAATGGGCGGCGTTGCAGGCCGAAGTCGCCGACCAGCGCCTGCCGCTGCCGCCGCTGACCGCGGCCACCGGTGAACTGGCGCCGCTGGCGCCGCTGCCGGACCCCGCGCCCGGCGTGCTGCTGCTGTGGGGTCCGCCCGGCTCGCTGGTCGACCGCATCGCGCTCAACTTCGACTACGCGCGCGGCCCGATCCGCATCGACCGGTACGGCCCGCAACCGCCGCGCGATCCGCTGCAGCGCTACGGCACGCCGCAGGAACTGCTCGACGGCCGCCTCGACGGCGCCTACCTGGTCAGCCAGTGGCGCGCCGCGCTGCCGCAGCGGGGTATCGCCGACGGCCAGGTGTTCGACTGGCTGCTGTGGTGGGACAACGCCCTGCTGCACGCGCTGCGCCCGCACCTGCCCGAAGCGGTGGTGATGTTCGCCATCCGCGATCCGCGCGACATGCTGCTGGAATGGCTGGCCTTCGATTCGCCGCAACGCTTCCAGCTGCCCTCGCCGGAGGTGGCTGCGCAATGGCTCGCCGCGTCGCTCGCGCAGATCGCCGAGCTGCACGAAGGCGACCTGTTCCCGCACCGCCTGCTCAGGCTCGACGACATCGCCTACGACCCGCCGGCACTGGCGGCCGCGGTCGGCGCGGCGCTGGAGATCGCCCTGCCGCCGCTGCCGGCGCTGGGCATCCGCCATTTCGCGCCGGGCCACTGGCGCGACTACGCCGGGCCGCTGGCGGAGGCGTTCGCGCTGCTCACGCCGGTCGCGGTACGGTTGGGCTATCCGGAAAACTGACGCGACGGCCGCGACCGTCGCCGGGCCGCCCGTGCCTGCGGGCGGCTGCTTCCAGGACCCAGGAGCCCCGACCATGCAGATCCGCAGCGACAGTTTCGAACACCGCCACCGCATCCCCGCCGAATTCGCCGCCGGCCAGCCCACGGCCGACGGTTTCGGTTTCGCCCCCAACCGCAATCCGCACCTGGCCTGGAGCGACGTGCCGGAGGGCACGCGTTCGTTCGCGCTGCTGTGCATCGATCCGGACGTGCCGACCGACCCGGGCGTGGCGGAAATTCCCAGCGCGCAGCCGCGCACCGACTTCACCCACTGGGCGATGGTCGACATTCCCGCCGACGTGCGCGAACTCGCGGCCGGCAGCTGCAGCGACGGCGTGGTGGCGCGCGGCAAGCGTGAGCCGCGCGGACCGGCGGGCAGCCGCCAGGGCCTGAACGACTACACCGGCTGGTTCGCCAACGACGCCGAGATGAGCGGCGACTGGCGCGGCTACGACGGCCCGTTCCCGCCGCCGCACGACCAGCGCCTGCATCGCTACTTCTTTCGCGTGTTCGCGCTCGACGTGGAACGCCTCGACGTGCCCGATCGCTTCACCGCCGGCGACGTGCTGCAGGCGATGCACGGCCACGTGCTCGGCGAGGCCTCGATCTACGGCACCTATTCGCTCAATCCCGCGATCACCGAGTGAACCGCGCGGCCGGCGGGGTCACTGCCCCGCCGGCACCAGCAGCAACAGGGCGATGCCGAGCGCCACGCGATACAGCGCGAACACCGTGAAGCGGTGGTGCTGGATGTAGTGCAGCAGCCATTTCACCGCGGCGAAGGCGGTGAGCGCCGAGGCGACGAAGGCCACGCCCAGCGCCGACCAGTCCTCGTGCGCCGCGCCGCCGCTGCCGACCACGGCGATCAGTTCGTAGCCGGTGGCCGCGAACATGGTGGGAATCCCGACCAGGAACGCGAACTCCGTCGCCGCCGCGCGCTGGGTGGTGCCCGCGAGCAGGGCGACGAAGATGGTCGTCGCCGAACGCGAGGTGCCCGGGAACACGCCCGCGACGACCTGCGCGAGGCCGACCAGGATCGCGACCGTCCAGGTGATCGTCGCGCGTTCGCCCAGCACCGCCGCGCGGCGCGCCGCGAGCGTTTCGGCGAGCAGCATCCACAGCGCGCCGAGCACCAGCGCGACGGCGATGGGGGTGACCGTCGCCGGCAACTGGAAGCCGGCCTTTTTCAGCAGCAGGCCGAGCACGGCGGTGACGCCGAAGGCCGCGGCCAGCTTGCCCGCGTAGGCGCGGCTCTCGTGCTCGCTGAAGAACTGGTTGGCCAGCTGCCACAGGCGCTGGCGGTAGATCAGCACCACCGCGAGGATCGCGCCGGCCTGGATCGCGACGTTGAACAGGTCGCTGCGCGCGCCGAGCCAGCGCTCGGCGATCAGCAGGTGCCCGGTGCTGGAGACCGGCAGGAATTCGGTGATGCCTTCGATGATGCCGAGCAGCAGCGCGGCGAGCAGGTCGGTCATTGGGAAGCGGGGATTGGGGATCCGGGTTGGGAGATTCGGGAAAGCGAACCCCTGGGGGAGCGGCAGGATAGCGAATCGGGTGTGTGCACCGGGATGGGGCGGAGGCGAGTCAGTCGCACCAGATTGGTGCTGGTTGGATTCGATCGGCACTGCCCAGATCAATGGCTTAGCGCGCGGATCGGTTTGGCATGACAGTTGCTACCAGTCGTGCGTCGCAAGGCGTTTGCGAATCCCGATCCCGACCCACCCATCCGGACCCCAGACCATGTCGCTCGAACACGTCGAAAAACTCATCAAGGACCACAAGGTCGAATTCGTCGACCTGCGCTTCACCGACATGCGCGGTGTGCAGCACCACGTGACCTTCCCCAAGTCGATCGTCGAGCCTTCGCTGTTCGAGGACGGCAAGATGTTCGACGGTTCGTCGATCTCCGGCTGGAAGGGCATCAACGAATCGGACATGGTGCTGCTGCCCGACGCGTCGACCGCGTTCCTGGATCCGTTCACCGCCGATCCGACCCTGGTGCTGACCTGCGACATCCTCGATCCGGCCACCATGCAGGCCTATTCGCGCGATCCGCGCGGCGTCGCCAAGCGCGCCGAGGCCTACCTGAAGTCCTCCGGCATCGCCGACCAGGCCTTCTTCGGTCCGGAGCCGGAATTCTTCATCTTTGACAGCGTCCGTTTCGCGAATGAAATGGGCCACACCTTCTTCCACATCGATTCGGAAGAAGCGCACTGGAACTCCGGCCGCGAATACGAAGGCGGCAACACCGGCTACCGGCCGATGGTGAAGGGCGGCTACTTCCCGGTCGCGCCGCTCGACTCGCTGCACGACATCCGCGCCGAGATGTGCAAGACGCTGGAACAGGTCGGCATGGAAGTGGAAGTGCACCACCACGAAGTGGCCAACGCCGGCCAGTGCGAGATCGGCACCAAGTTCAACTCGCTGGTGAAGAAGGCCGACGAACTGCTGACGATGAAGTACGTCATCAAGAACGTCGCCCACCGCAACGGCAAGACCGCGACGTTCATGCCGAAGCCAATCGTCGGTGACAACGGCAGCGGCATGCACGTGCACCAGTCGCTGGCGAAGGACGGCAAGAACCTGTTCTCCGGCGACGGCTACGGCGGCCTGTCGCAGATGGCGCTGTGGTACATCGGCGGCATCTTCAAGCACGCGCGCGCGATCAACGCGTTCGCCAACTCGACCACCAACTCGTACAAGCGCCTGGTGCCGGGCTTCGAGGCGCCGGTGATGCTGGCCTACTCGGCGCGCAACCGTTCGGCGTCGTGCCGCATTCCGTACGTGTCCAACCCGAAGGCGCGCCGCATCGAAATCCGCTTCCCCGATCCGATGAACTCCGGCTACCTGACCTTCGCCGCGCTGATGATGGCCGGTCTGGACGGCATCCGGAACCAGATCGATCCGGGCGCGCCCAGCGACAAGGACCTGTACGACCTGCCGCCGGAAGAAGAGAAGAACATCCCGACCGTGTGCCACTCGCTCGACCAGGCGCTGGAAGCGCTGGACAAGGACCGCGAGTTCCTCAAGGCCGGCGGCGTGTTCACCGACGACTTCATCGACGGCTACATCGCGCTGAAGATGCAGGAAGTCACCCGCTTCCGCGCGGCGACGCACCCGCTCGAGTACCAGATGTACTACACGATCTGAGCGGTTTGGCTCGAAGCCCTCTCCCTCCGGGAGAGGGGTTGGGGTGAGGGTGCGGCGAAGCGACGATGTCCGAACACTCCGTGCCGGCAGCGTTCACGAAAATCTGCCCAAGCATCGTCGCTGTTGAGCCCCTCTCCCTCCGGGAGAGGGGTTGGGGTGAGGGTGCGACGAAGCGGTACCGCGTGGTTTGCGGCAGCAGTGCAGTGTTCGACACAGGTGCATTGCTTGCAGCGCCATCCGGTGCGGGCGTCGCTTCGCCGAACCCTCATCCGCCCCTTCGGGGCACCTTCTCCCGGAGGGAGAAGGGAGCAGCAGCACCACGCATCGCTATGAACCGCTCTCCCACGGGAGAAGGGTTGGCGTGAGGACTCGAGCAACAGCAGCACCGCTGCAACGCGCACGCCGCTTGAGCCCCTCTCCCTCCGGGAGAGGGGTTGGGGTGAGGGTTCGGCGAAGCGGTACGGCGTGGTTTGCGGCAGCAGTGCAGTGTTCGACACAGGTGCATTGCTTGCAGCGCCATCCGGAGCGGAGTCGCTTCGCCGAACCCTCATCCGCCCCTTCGGGGCACCTTCTCCCGGAGGGAGAAGGGAGCAGCAACGGCAGCAACGGCAGCAACGGCAGCAACGGCAGCAACGGCAGCAACGGCAGCAACGGCAGCAACGGCAGCAACGGCAGCAACGGCAGCAACGGCAGCAACAGCTGCAACAGCTGCAACAGCTGCAACAGCAGCAACAGCAGCAGCAGCAGCAACAGCAGCAACAGCAGCAACAGCAGCAACAGCAGCAACAGCAGCAACAGCAGCAACAGCAGCAACAGCACAGCAACAGCCGCAACAGCGGGAACAGCAACACTGCCGCAGAGCACCAGAGCGCCGCCCCGCCCCCCCACGGGCAGCGTGCGCCGCACATGCACTATATTGGTGCAATGTCCGAACAGGCCGCGCCACCGCTGGATCAGCTGACCACGCCGCTGGGCTGGGCCGATGCGGCCGGGGTGCTGCTGGGAGGCAATGCAGCGCTGGCCCGCTGGCTCGGCGTGAGCAGCCGGCGTCTGCCGGGCGTGCCGCTGGCCGCGCTCGAGGTCGATGGCGAGATGCTCGCCCGCGTGCTGGCCGACAGCGCCGGTGAGCCGTCCGCCCCGCGCGACTCCGCCCGGCTGCGCCGGCTCGCGCTCGCCTTCCCGGGGCACGACGCGCCCCGCTTCGCCGACGTTAACCTGCTGCGCACCGACACGGGCTGGCTGTTCGAGGCGCACCCGGTCGATGAATTCCCCGGCGAGGATCCGGCCGTTGCGCTGCCCTCCGCCTTGTCGGCGGCGCTCAAGGGCCTCGCCCACGAATTGCGCAATCCGCTGGCCGGGCTGAAAGGCGCCGCGCAGCTGCTGGCGCGCCGCATCGCCAGCAGCAGCGAGGACGATCGCGATTCGCGCGAACTGGTGGCGTTGGTCGAGGCCGAAGTCGCGCGCCTGTCCGCGCTGCTCGACCGCCTGCTGTCGCCCACGCCGGCGCAGCCGCACGAACCGCTCAACATCCACGCCGTGCTCGAGCGCGTGCTGCGCCTGGCCGAAGCCGATGCCGGCTGGGCGGTGAAGCTGGTGCGCGACTACGACCCGAGCCTGCCCGAACTCACCGGCGACGCCGACCGCCTCACCCAGGCGGTGTGGAACCTGGTGCGCAACGCGATCGAGGCCGGCGCCGCCAACGTCACCCTGCGCACGCGCGCCGAACACGGCGTGCGCATCGGCGACGAAGCGCACACGCTCGCGCTGCGTCTGGAGATCAGCGACGACGGCCGCGGCGTGCCGGACGAACTGGCCGAGCGCGTGTTCCTGCCGCTGGTGACCGGCCGCGCCGAAGGCACCGGGCTGGGCCTCGCACTCGCGCAGCAGGTCGCGCGCGAACACCGCGGTTCGCTGGTATACCGCTCGCGGCCGGGGCACACCGTGTTCACGCTGCTGCTGCCGGTGAACGGGGAAGCGGAACATGGCGGGTGATGCGCTTCGCACCGCTGCCGTGGCAAGGATGAGGTTCCCGCTTGCGCGGGAATGACGAGCAATAGCAGCGCCCGATTTCCAGCCTCCCGCTTCCAGCCTCCCGCTTCCAGCCTCCGTTTCCAGCGTAAAGCCAAGCCACCAACCCATGCCCGCCACGCCCCGCATCTGGATCGTCGACGATGACCGCAGCGTCCGCTTCGTGCTGGCCACGGCGCTGCGCGACGAAGGCTACGAGGTCGACGGTTTCGAGAACGCGGCCGATGCGCTCGCTGCGCTGCGCACGCGCGCGGTGCCGGATCTGCTGTTCACCGATGTGCGCATGCCCGGCGACGACGGTCTGGTGCTGCTGGAGAAACTCAAGGCCACGCACCCCGAGCTGCCGGTGATCGTGATGAGCGCGTACACGGACGTGGCCAGCACCGCCGGGGCGTTTCGTGGCGGCGCGCACGAGTTCCTGTCCAAGCCGTTCGACCTCGACGACGCGGTGGCGTTGGCCGGTCGCGCACTGCCCTTGCGTAATGATGTTTTGCCTGCACAGGGAAGTGCGGGTATGGGAACCGGGCCCGCCAGCGAGAGCGGGGCCCGATCGCCCTCCGTCGAGCCGCAACTGGTCGGCACCGCACCGGCGATGCGCGCGCTGTTCCGCGCGATCGGCCGCCTCGCCCAGGCCCCGCTGTCGGTGCTCATCACCGGCGAGACCGGCACCGGCAAGGAACTCGTCGCCCGCGCCCTGCATCGCGAATCGCCGCGCGCGTCGCGGCCGTTCGTCGCGCTCAACACCGCCGCAATTCCGGCCGAGTTGCTGGAGAGCGAGTTGTTCGGCCACGAAGCCGGCGCGTTCACCGGCGCCACGCGCCGCCACCTCGGCCGCTTCGAACAGGCCAACGGCGGCACGCTGTTCCTCGACGAGATCGGCGACATGCCGCTGCCGCTGCAGACGCGGTTGCTGCGCGTGCTGGCGGAGGGCGAATTCTTCCGTGTCGGCGGGCGCGAGCTGATCCGCGTCGACGTGCGCGTGATCGCGGCCACGCACCAGGACCTGGAAACGCTGGTGGCCGACGGCCGTTTCCGCGCCGACCTGCTGCATCGCCTCGACGTCGTGCGCCTGCGCCTGCCGCCGCTGCGCGAACGCCGCGACGACATCCCGCTGCTGGCGGCGCGTTTCCTCGCCGCGGCCGCACAGCGCTTCGACACGCCGCCCAAGCGCCTGGGCAAGGCCGCGCTGGAGTGCCTGTTCGCGCACGACTGGCCGGGCAACGTGCGCGAACTGGAAAACCTGTGCTGGCGGCTGGCCGCACTGGCGCCGGGCGAGGCGATCGGCGTCGCCGATGTCGAAGCCGCGTTGCCGGCTGCGGCCGCGACGGCGACGTCCGCCACCGCCAGCGACGACTGGGATGCCGCACTGGCGCGCTGGGCGCGCACGCAACTCGATGCCGGGCGCGAGGACATCCATGCGCGGGCCCGCGAGCGCTTCGACCGCGCCCTGCTCGAAGCCGCGCTGGAACACACCAGCGGCCGGCGCGCCGAGGCGGCGGCGCGCCTGGGCCTGGGCCGCAACACGCTGACGCGCAAGCTGGGCGCGGGGCGCAAGCGCCGCTGAGTCGGCGGCCGCGGCGCAGCGCACACACGCCGCAAAGCGGCCTTGGGCTAGATTCGGACGTTCGTCGCCGACCAAGGAGGAATCCCATGTCCGTCATCCGTCTGCGCTGCGCGCTGGCCATCGCCATCGCTGCCGCCCTGGGCGCATGCAGTACCGCGCCGACCTCGTCGCCCGCGCCGTCCACGGTCCCGCCGCCCGTCGCCGCACCGGAAGTGCCGATGGCGCGCGGCGCCACGGTCACGCTCGCGCCGGCATCCGGCAGTTTGGTGAGCGGCAAGCTGAGCGCGACGCCGATGGCGAACGGCGTGCACCTCACCGGCGAGATCGGAGGCCTCGCCCCGAACAGCACGCACGCGATCCACATCCACGAGAAGGGCGATTGCAGCGCGGCCGACGCGACCAGCGCCGGTGGCCACTTCAACCCCGCACAGCAGCCGCACGGACGCGTCGGCGCCGGTCCGCACCACGGCGGCGACATGGACAACATCGTCGCCGATGCCAACGGCGTGGCGCATGTCGACGTGCACGCACTGGGCGTCAGCCTCGGCGGCGGCGCCGGCAACATCGGCGGCCGCGCGGTCGTGGTGCACGGCGCGCCCGACGACTACGCGACGCAGCCGGCAGGCAATGCCGGCCCGCGCGTGGCTTGCGGGGTGGTCACGCTGGTGCCGTAGGCCGCCCGCGTAGCGGTCCGTCTTTCGTCGGCGTGGCGCCGTTGCGATGATGGGCGCCGGACGAGGGGAGGATCGGATGCGTCGAATCGCGTCGTGGGTGCTGGCCGGGCTCTGCCTGACCGTGTGGGGCCAGCCGCAGGCCAGCGAATGGTCGAACCTGCCCGAGCTGGAGGCGCGCAAGTTCATCCAGGCGCGCGCCGCGGAGGACTTCCGTTCCGGGCGGATGGCCGAGATTGACGCGCGGATGGCGCAACTGGTCCGGGATTCCACCCGCACGAGCAGTGGCCTGTGGGTCAGCGGCCTGTACTACGGCGGCCTCCGATCGGCGGTCATCACCGATACGCCGCAGACGGACGAGATGCTGGGCGTGCTGGAACAGCGCACCCTGGAATGGACACGGCAGCGGCCGCACTCGGCGGTCGCGCGCGTGCTGCACGCGCAGGTGATC
The DNA here is from genome assembly GCF_042655745.1 of Lysobacter yangpyeongensis. Classification (NCBI taxonomy): domain Bacteria; kingdom Pseudomonadati; phylum Pseudomonadota; class Gammaproteobacteria; order Lysobacterales; family Lysobacteraceae; genus Lysobacter; species Lysobacter yangpyeongensis. The sequence continues at coordinate 106,546 of NZ_JBHSNM010000004.1, forward strand.
GTGCGCCGTGCCTGGCGGATCCGCGGCGGCGGCTATGCGTACACCGTGCCGGACGACGCATGGGCGCCCTTCCACGCCGGACTGCGCCGGGCCGAGGCCTACCTGGAGCAGGAAAAGGCCGTTGCCGCCGCCGTGCCGGACTACTACCTGGCCCTCGCCGAGATCGCCAAGGCCCTGGGCAAGCCGCGCCGCGACATCGATGCCCTGCTCGCGGAATGCGACCGCCGCTACCCGGGCTACTACCCGCTCTACTTCGAGATCCTCAACTACCTGTTGCCGAAGTGGCATGGCGACGCCGCGGAAATCGAACGCTTCGCCCGCGACGCGGTGCGGCGCACCCAGGCATTCGAAGGCGACTCGATGTACGCGCGCATCTACTGGTTCGCCGCGCAGGGCGACTTCCGGAATGACCTGTTCTGGTCCACCAATGCCCGGTGGGACCTGATGAAGCGCGGCTTCGAGGATGTCGTCGCGCGCTATCCGGACCAGTGGAATTACCAGAACTACGCGCACTTCGCCTGCGAGGCGGACGATACCCGGACGCTCACCACGCTGATGTCCCGGTTCGTGAAACCGCCGATGCTGGCGGCGGCCTGGAGCGGCGGCATCGGCCTGGCGGAATGCGAGCGACGCGCCGGCCGCCAGTCGCTCTAGCGCGGACGTTATTGCAGTTGCGCTTCCGCGTCGGCCTCGCCGGCGCAATGCACGAAGTTGACCGCCACCCCATGCGCGCCCAGCACCGCGGCGATCTGCCGCTGTCGCGCAAGGAAATGCTCGTGCTGGCGTTCCAGCTTCGCCCGGCATTCGGGCGTGTGGCAGGGCGCGTCGCCGGCGTAGCGCTGCTTCCACGCGCGCGGTTCGAACAGAGCGATGCGCGCCTCGCCGCCGGTGTAATGCACCAGCGGCTCCGGCGGCGCGTCCAGCCAGGCTTCGCCATCGGGGTCGAGCAGGGCGGTTTCCAGCAGCGGCCACAGCGGCGCGAGGCCCGCGTGTTCGTACTGCAGCGCCGTCATCGCGGCGAGATCGTGCGCGGTGAGGTAGCGCGCGTGTTCGATCTCGACGCCGAACGCGGCCTGCGCCGCCAGCGCGGTCGCCGCGCCAGCCATGCCTTTCTCGATCAGTTCGCGCTCGAAGCGGTCGCCCACGCGCGCGACGATGTCGGCCTCGCCACCGAGCACGAACGGCACCAGCCGGAACGGTCCGCCGACGTAATCGGCTGCGGGCGCCAGCGCGCCGGGCAGCTGCGCCTCGTGCGCGCCGAAGGCGATGACACGGCCCGCGGCGTCGCCGGGTGCGCGCGCGGACAGCTGGTCGAGTTCGCGGTGCAGGGCCCAGCCCGGGCGCAGCAGTTCGACCGGGTCGTAGTGCGCGCCCACCGTCACCAGCTGCAGCTGCGCCGCTTCGGGCGCGAAGGTCGCCAGATCGCGCGCCATGTGCGCGGCCAGTTCGCCCGCTTCGGCCTGCGCCAGCTGGGTCCGCGCCACCGGCGCGGCGCCGCGCAGTTCCAGCGCCAGCGCGCCGAGTACGTGCAGGGGCGGCGCGGAAACAGGGCGGCGGGAAGCGTCGTCGTCGGCGGAACTCATGCGGGAATCTGTCTCGATGTCGGCGGACGGGCCGTGAAGGCCGCGTCCGCGGTTGGTCGCGCCCGGAGGCGGCGCTACACTCGCGGCCATTATCACCGTCCGCAAGAGTATGGCGGGCGGTACCGCCCATGACGATGCCGGTCGCGCTGCCCGCGCGGCGTCGTCGCCACAACCGAAGGTGCCCGATGCGACCCATCCGTCCCGTTGCCGTGCTCGGCGGCGTCCGTATCCCGTTCTGCCGCCAGAACACCGCCTACGCGGACGTCGGCAACCTGGGCATGTCGGTACGCACGCTGGGCGCGCTGGTCGAGAAGTTCGGCCTGCACGGACAGCAGCTGGGCGAAGTCGCGATGGGCGCGGTGATCAAGCACTCCAGCGACTGGAACCTCGGCCGCGAGGCGACGCTGTCCTCGGGACTGTCGCCGCTGACGCCGGGCATCACCATGCAGCGCGCCTGCGGCACCTCGCTCGACACCATCGTCGCGATCGCCAACAAGATCGCCACCGGCCAGATCGAGGTCGGCGTCGGCGGCGGTTCGGACACCACTTCCGACGTGCCGATCGTGTACGGCAAGCAGCTGCGCCGCCGCCTGCTCAACGCGGCGATGGGCAAGACCACGCAGGACAAGCTGCGCGCGTTCAAGGGTTTCCACTTCCGCGAACTCAAGCCGGATTTTCCCGGTGTCGCCGAGCCGCGCACCGGCAAGTCGATGGGCGACCACTGCGAGGACATGGCCAAGGAATGGAACATCGCCCGCGACTCGCAGGACGAGTGGGCGCTGAGCTCGCACAAGAAGCTCGCCGCGGCCTACGAGCGCGGCTTCTTCGACGACCTGGTGGTGAGCTTCCGCGGCATTTCGCGCGACAACATCCTGCGTCCGGATTCGACCCTGGAAAAACTCGCCTCGCTGAAGCCGGCCTTCGACAAGACCTCGGGCCGCGGCACGCTGACCGCCGCCAATTCCACACCGCTCACCGACGGCGCCGCCGCCTGCCTGCTCGCCTCCGAAGACTGGGCGCGCGCGCACGGGCATGAAGTGCTGTGCCACCTGCGCGACGCGCACGTCGCCGCAGTCGATTTCGTCCACGGCGAAGGCCTGCTGATGGCGCCGACCATCGCCGTGCCGGAAATGCTCAAGCGCAACGGCCTGACCCTGCAGGACTTCGACATCTACGAAATCCACGAGGCCTTCGCCGCGCAGGTGCTGTGCACGCTGCGCGCGTGGGAGAGCGAGGAGTACTGCCGCAACCGCCTGGGCCTGGACGCGCCGCTGGGTCGGATCGATCCGGCGAAGATCAACCCGCTGGGTTCCTCGCTCGCCGCGGGCCATCCCTTCGCCGCGACCGGCGCGCGCATCATCGCCACCGCCGCCAAGCAGCTGAAGGAACGTGGCGGCGGCCGCGCGCTGGTGTCGATCTGCACCGCGGGCGGGATGGGCGTGGTGGCGATCCTGGAACGCTGATCGGGCAGCGCACGGGCTGCCTGGCGATGCGCACGCCGGCATCGTCTTGGCGCGGCCGCACTGCACGCGGATACTGCGCGCCCCGTTGGATGATCGAAGGAATCCCGTGCACCGGATGCTGATCGCGCTGTTGCTGTGCGCCGTCCACGCGCCCGCCTGGACGCGCGAAGCGCCGGCGCCCGGCTGCCTGGATGCGCGGCGGATGAGCGAGGCGCGCCAGGCCGATGCGCGGACGCTGGCGATCCTGCAGGACGATGGCGCCGCCTTCCGCCTCGACCTGGCCGACGCCTGCCCCGATGTGATCGCCACTGACGGACGCGCGAACCTGCTGGCGCGCGAAGGCTGGGTCTGCACCGGCGCACCGGCCTTCGTCGCCGACAGTGCGCGTCGTTGCGCGGTGACCGCAGTCGCGCCGATCGACGCGCGCGCGTACGCAGCGCTGGCCCGCGCCAGCCACGGCGACGATGGCGTGACCACGCTCGATGCCGTGACGGTGAAGGGCGAGCGCGCGCACGGTTTCGCCGGTTCGCCGGCGTACTGCGTGGATCCACGCTGGATGCGCGGCTGGAGCGAGGATCCGACCGGCCTGCTGATCGAAGTCTCGCCCAAGCGCGCGCACGGGCACCGCTTCTACCGCATCGAACTGGGCAGCAGCTGCCCGGAACTCGCCAACGCGGTGACCGTCGCGCTGCATTCGGGCATGGGCGTGGGCGTGGTCTGCGGCAATGCCGGCGACACCGTCGAGGTGATACCGGACGCGCCGGGGGGTGGCGCACCGGCGCTGTTCCGCGGCGGCCTGGCGTCGCGCGTGCAGTGCCAGGTGGCGGCGGTTTATCCCGTCGACGGCTGAACCTTCCGCGCGCTGTCGATGCAAGCGCGCGCTTTGCCGCCGATCACTCCCTCAACCGCGGCACGCCGTGTTCGTCGCGTTCCTCGACGGCGGCCTGGTCGAAGATCTTCTGCCGCAGGTCGCGGCCGGGCAGTTCGTCCACCGCTTCGCCGCGCGTGGCGCGCAGCGCGTTGACGTAGCTCTGGCGCGCGCGCGGTTCGTCGCCGATGGCAGCGAAGCCGTGGCCCAGTTCCTCCCACGCCTCCGCGCCCGCGCCCTGCGCGAGTGCGCGGTGCAGGTAACCTTCCGCCTGCGGCCACTGCCCCTGCGCCAGCGCGAGGCGCGCCAGCGTGACCAGCAGGGCCGGGCTCATCGGCCGCGCCTGCAGCCAGCGTTCGGCCTGCGCGCGGCGCGCATCCAGCCGCGTGCGGTCCTGCGGCACCGGCAGGCGACCGTACAGCGCGGCCAGCGATTCGTCCCACGAGGCGTCCAGCGCGGATTCTATGCTCTTCGCCGCGGCATCGTCCCAGCGCAGCGCGGCGGCGCGTTCGGCATAGGCGGCGACGGTACGCGGCTCGCTGCGCAGCGGCTTGGGCAGCGCTTCCCAGCGGTCGGCGAGCACGTTGGCATCGGCGGCTTCGCGCAGCCCGGCCTCGGCCCATTGCGCCTCCAGTTCGGTCAGCTGCGCGCCCGACGCCGCCTGCTGCTGGCGCAGCGCGCCGAGCAGGCCATAGGCCTCGCCGCCGCGTCCGAGCGCGGCCAGCGTCCGTGCGCGCAGCAACACGCCGCGCGGCGGCAGCGGTTGCGCCGCGGGCGCGTCGAGCGCGGCGAGGGCATCGGCGTAGCGGTGTTCGGCAATCGCCAGTTCGGCGACGGCGAGCGCATGCGCCGCGGGTTGCTTCGTCGCCAGCGGTGCGAGGTGCTGGTGTGCCTGCGCAGTGTCGCCGCGCTGTTGCGCCGCGCGCGCCGCCGCGAGTTGCGCGATCGTCGCGACTTCCTCGCCCTGCGCGGCCTGCGCCAGCGATTTCTCCGCGCGCGTCCAGTGCCCGTATTCGGCGGCGAGCAGACCGTCGGTGAGGCGCGCGCGCGCCTGCTTCTTGCGATGCCGGCCGAACGCCACGAACGGCAGGCTCAGCACCTTCCACGCCAGCCACAACAGCAACAACGCGACCACCGTCGCGAACAGCGCGCCGACCAGCGTCGTGCTGTAGTCGTTGCCGCCGTAACGCACCAGCACGTAGCCGGGATCCTGTACGAACACCTGCGCCACCAGCGCGCCGAGCAGGGCCAGGGCGATCCAGAACAGGAGATTGCGGAACAGGTTCATGGTCGTGCGTTCGCCAGGAGGAAGGTCCGCACCGCGCGACTAGCGCGCGCGCATCTGCCGCAGCTGCTGCAGCGTGCTGCCGAGCGTGGGAACGGCGGGTGAAAGAGGCAGTGCCGCCAGCGTCTGCAGTTGCGCGCGCTGCCGCGCGAGCACGGCCGGACCCGGCGCCAGGCGGTGCAGCCAGACGCCGGCACGGCGCAGCGCCTCGCGATAACCGGCGACGTCGCGACGCTCGGCCGCGGCGCGCGCCAGCGAGATTTCGAGTTGCAGGCCGGCGAGCGCAGCCGCGCGATCCGCCGCCTGCACGGCGACGGCGCGATCGGTGGGCTGCACCTGGATCAGGTTGCCGAAGGCGCGGCGCCACCACGGCGCCAGGGACGTCTGCGCGGCGACTTCGCGCTCCACCGGCGCGGTGACGTCCTGGGCGAAGACATCGAGTTGCGCGATCGCCTTCACCTTCGGATCCGCACCGAGCGCATCGAGCGCGGTGCGTTCCTGCAGCAGCGTCTGGCGCAGGCTGAGGTAGGCCGGATCGTCGATGCCTTCGAGCACGCCGGCCGCGAGCGCGTACGCGCGGCGCGCGCCATCGAGGTCGCCGGCGATGCGCAGGCGCTGGTCGCCCAGGGTCAGCAGCAGTTCGGTCTCGTCCAGGCGCAGCGCCTGTGCGCCGTGACGGTCGGGATCGGCGAGCTTCTCCACGCTGGCTTCGAGCAGCGCCGCGCGCTGGGTGATGCCGTCGAGTTCGTCGCGCAGCACGCGGTTGAGCGAATCGGCCTGCTGCAGGCGCCGCGCGTGCGAGCGCTGTTCGGTGCGCATCGCATTGAGACGTTCGGACAGCGCGTCGATCTGCTGGCGCATCGCCACGGCATCGTCCTGTTCGCGGGCATGCCAGCGGCGCCAGGCGGCGTAGCTGCCGATCGCCAGCAGGACCAGCACGAGCAGCCACAACCCCGCGTTGCGGCCGCGGCGCGGAGTGGGTGTGTCAGGAGCGGGTGTGTCATCGGGGGAAATGGACACGGCGCGATCCGGAATCGTGATCAGGGTCTCATGCTACCGGATGCCGTCGCGTCGCTGCGGCGAGCAGCTGGGCCGGACGCGGGCCCGCCGCCACGGCGACGTCGGCGAACCCGAGTTGCTGCGCCAGCGTGCGCAGGCGTTCGCTGGCGGCGACGACGTGGGCGCGGCGCAGCTTCGTCGCCAGTTCCGCGGGCAGCGCATCCATGGCCAGGCGCAGGGCGTCGCCGCTGCTCAGCGCCAGCACCAGCGGCGCGGTGGTTTCGCGCAACTGCTGCAGGGCACGCGCCGGCAACGGCACGGGTTCGCGCGCGTACACGTCGGCCCGGCGCACGTCCGCGCCGCGTGCCTGCAGCGCCGGCGCGATCTCGCCGCGACCGCCGGGCGCGGTGACCAGGCCGACGACCGCGCCGTCGACATCCTGCAGGGCGTGCAGGGCGAGCAGGCCCTCGCTGTCCATGCGCGCGGGCGTGTGCACCGCGGGCACGCCCGCGCGGCGCAGCGCGGCGGCGGTGCCCGCACCGACCGCGCACCAGGCCTGTCCGGGGCGCGGGACGAAGGCGTGCAGGGCGCGCGCCGCGCGCACCGCGGCCGGACTGGTGAAGACCACCGCCGACGCCGCCAGCGCAGCGTCCAGCGCGCGTCGCGTCGCCGCGTCGTCGCGCGCCGCCAGGCGCCAGGGCGACAGCGCGATAAAGCCGGCGCCGCAGCGCGCGGCCGCGCGGCGCAATGCGGCGTGTTCGCCGCGGGGGCGCAGCGAGATCACATACCATGTCGGGTCGCTGCGCCGGTGCATCCGCGCAGCTTACAGGCAGCCTTCGCCGCATCGCTGCCCGTCTCCCCTGCCGTCGCTACCGGATCCGCTGTCGCAATGCCCCACGCCGCCGAACTCGAACGCCTGCTCGCCCACTACCAGTCGATGCCGCCCGTCGCGCTGATGCAGTTGAGCATCGCCGGCTACGACGGCCGCCGCCTGCAGTTGCACGCGCCGCTGTCGGTGCACGTCAACGACAAGGGTTGCGCCTTCGGCGGCAGCCTCGCCTCGATGATGACGCTGGCTTCGTGGGGCGTGGTCAACCTGCTGGTCGAACGCGCCGGCCTGCACGCCGACATCTACGTCGCCGACAGTCAGATCCGCTACCTCGCGCCGCTGTTCGCCGACCTCGACGTCGTCGCCGAACCGGCCGCGGACGCCGATCCGGACGAATTCCTCGCCACGCTGCGCACGCGCGGCCGCGCACGCATGGGGCTGGTCGCGCAGACGCGGCTGCCCGATGGTGGGCTCGCGACGGAGCTTGCGGCGCGGTATGTGGCGATTGTGAAGTAAGAGCGGCAGGGACAGCCCGCAAGCGGAGCTCCACGCGCATCGCGCCGCGCTGGACTCTGCAGCAACCGAATTCCGTCGCGGCGCCGCGGCACGCGCGGCGCGTTAGGATGCACGCATCCGCCCACGGGACCGCCTGCATGACCCGCCTGCTCACCGCCTTCCGCACCACTGCCATCGCCCTGCTGTTCGTCCTGCTCGCGTCCTGCGCGTCCGGCGGCGCGCAAAGCAACAAGCTCGACCAGGCACAGTACGCGTGGTCCGGCGCGATCCGCTGGGGCGATTTCGAGGGCGCGGTGAACCTGATCGATCCGAAGGTGCGCGAGAAGCTCGACCTCACCGAGCTGCAGCTGGAGCGTTACAAGCAGGTGCAGATTTCCTCGTACCGCGATGTCGGTTCGAGCACCAATTTCGACGCCGGCACCGCGGTGCGCGACATCGAGATCGGCGTGATCAACCGCCACACCATGGCCGAGCGCACCGTGCGCTATCGCGAGAAGTGGCGCTGGGACGCCGACGCCAAGGCGTGGTGGGTCACCAGCGAACTGCCCGACCTGTGGGACGGGCAGTAAGGACACCGCTCAGGCGCTCGCGTAGTACGTCGCGATCGCCACGAACACCGCCAGCGTCTTGATCACCGTGATCGCGAAGATGTCCTTGTAGGACTGGCGGTGGCTCAGGCCGGTGACGGCCAGCAGGGTGATCACCGCGCCGTTGTGCGGCAGCGTGTCCATGCCGCCCGAGGCCATCGCCGCGATGCGGTGCAGCACCTCCATCGGAATGCCGGCCGCCTGCGCGTTGGCGATGAAGCTGTCGGCCATCGCCGCCAGCGCGATGCTCATCCCGCCCGAGGCCGAACCGGTGATGCCGGCCAGCGAGGTCACGGTGACGGCTTCGTTCACCAGCGGATCGGGGATCGAACCCAGCGCGTTGGCGACGACGAGGAAGCCCGGCAGCGCCGCGATCACCGCGCCGAAGCCGTATTCCGATGCGGTGTTCATCGACGCCAGCAGCGCGCCGCCGATCGCGTTCCTGCTGCCTTCGGCGAAGCGCGCCCGCACCGGCTTCCAGGCGAACAGCAGCACCGTGGCGATGCCGACCAGCAGCGCGCCTTCCACCGCCCAGATCGCGGCGACCTTCGCCACTTCCTGCACCACCGGCGTGGCCTTGCCCATCGCCGACGGCACGAACGCATGGCTGGCGCCGTACCACTGCGGGATCAGCACCGAGAACAGTTTGTTGCACACGCCGACCAGTACCAGCGGCAGGATCGCGACCAGCGGATGCGCGAGCGCCTCGCCGGCGAATGGAGCGGGTTCGTTGAGCAGCGTGGCGGCCTCGCCGTAGCCTTCGCCGTTCTTCAGCGCGGCACGGCGGCGCCACTCCAGGTAGGACAGGCCGGCGATCAGGATGAACACCGAGCCGCTCACGCCGAGCAATGGCGCGGCCCAGGAATCGGTGCCGAAGAACGCGGTCGGGATGATGTTCTGGATCTGCGGCGTGCCCGGCAGCGCGTCCATGGTGAAGGTGAAGGCGCCCAGCGCGATCGTGCCGGGAATCAGCCGCTTGGGGATGTTGCCCTGGCGGAACAGTTCCGCCGCGAACGGATACACCGCGAACACCACCACGAACAGCGACACGCCACCGTAGGTCAGCAGCGCGCACACCGCGACGATCGACAGCATCGCGCGCCCCGCGCCGAACACGCGGATCGTCGCCGACACGATCGAACGCGAGAATCCCGACAGCTCGATCAGCTTGCCGAACAGCGCGCCGAGCACGAACACCGGGAAGTACAGCTTGAGGAAGCCGACCATCTTGTCCATGAACAGGCCGGTGAACATCGGCGCGACCAGCGCCGGATCGGTCAGCAGCACCGCGCCGAGCGCCGCGACCGGCGCGAACAGGATCACGCTGTGGCCGCGGTAGGCGACGTACATCAGGAAGCACAGCGCGGCCAGGACGATCAGGAAGGACATTCACGGCTCCAGCGCGCACGATCCGGCGCGGGGTTGATCGGCGCCATGCGCCAGTCGGCCGTCATCCCGCGCAGGCGGGGATCCGGCGACTTTGCCTGCGATCTGCAGGCAAAGCGCCAGGACACTGGATTCCCGCCTGCGCGGGAATGACGACGTTGCGTATTCCCGTCCGGGAGCACGCCGGCAGTGTCGGGATGGCGAACCACCCGGCCCATTGTCCGAAGGTACGATGCCGCCCCCGCGGGGTGCCGCCCTAGCCTTGCGGAAACGGCGGAACAGGGGTCCCGCTGCAACTCATGCACACGTACCCGCGGGAGGGGACGCGATGAAGCGCAAGTATCTGAGTCTGGCGATCGGTTCGGTGCTGGTCACCGCATTGGCATCGCCGGTGGTCTGGGCGCAGGAAGCTCCTTCCGACACGGCCACGCAGGAAACGCAGGCCACCAATCTCAATGCCGTCACCGTCACCGCGCGCAAGCGCGAGGAGACGCTGCAGGAGGTGCCGGTCGCGGTCACCGCCTTCACCGCCGATGCGCTGGACAAGCTCGACATCGAGGACCTCGGCGACCTCGACGCGCAGGTGCCCAACCTCACCGTCTATGCGGCGCGCGGTTCCAGCAGCACGGTCACCGCCTACATCCGCGGCGTCGGCCAGTCCGATCCGCTGTGGGGCGTGGATCCGGGCGTGGGCATCTACCTCGACGACGTCTACATCGCCCGCCCGCAGGGCGCGCTGCTCGACGTGTTCGACGTGCAGCGCATGGAAGTGCTGCGCGGCCCGCAGGGCACGCTGTACGGCAAGAACACCATCGGCGGCGCGATCAAGTACATCTCGCGCGGCCTGCCGCGCGAATTCGACGGCAACGCCTCGGTCACCGTCGGCAACTACAACCAGCTCGACGTGAAGGCGGCGGTCGGCGGGCCGATCGGCGGCGCCGACAGCGGCCTCCGCGGACGCATCGCCGTGGCCAGCCTCAACCGCGACGGCTTCGGCGAGAACCTCGAGACCGACCAGGACGTCAGCGACAAGGAAATCCTCGCCCTGCGCGGCCAGCTGGGCGCGTATGCGGGCGACAACTTCGACGTGCAGTTCGCCTTCGACTGGATGGACGACCAGTCCGGCGTGCGCGGCGCGAAGATGCTGGCGGCCAATCCGTTCAACGCGCTGTTCCCGCAGTACGGCGCCAACGCGCCGCTCGACGACCGCTACGACATCCGCAGCGGCATGAAGAACATCAACGACACCGAAATGAAGGGTGCGTCGATGGCGGCGAACTGGCGCGCCAGCGACGACTGGACCTTCAAGTACGTGCTGGCCAAGCGCGAGTCCGACACCGAGACCAACATCGACTTCGACACCACGCCGGCGCCGATCGTCGACGTGCGCGCGTTCTATTCCGACCAGCAGGTCAGCCACGAGCTGCAGGCCAACTTCGACGCCGGCGGCCGCGCGCGCGGCGTGATGGGCATCTATGCCTTCGACGGCGACGCCGGCGGCCAGGTGCTCAACAACTTCCTCAACCTGCAGTTCGGCGACACCCAGGGCGTGGTGTCCACCGAGAGCGTCGCGTTCTACGCCGACTGGACCTTCGATCTCACCCAGAGCCTGAAGCTCGACGTCGGCGCGCGCTACACCGACGAGGACAAGCATGCGGTGGTGTTCAACCGCGCCTACGCCGATGGCACGTTCTCGCAGCCGATCGCCGTACTCGCCGACTTCGACAAGACCGTCAACTTCAAGAACACCTCGCCGAAGGTCTCGCTGGACTGGCAGGTCAGCGACGACGTGATGGTCTACGGCCTGGCCTCGCGCGGCTTCAAGTCGGGCGGCTTCAACATCCGCGCCCAGGCCAACGTGTTCCCGCAGTCGGCCGAGCCCTTCGCCGACGAGCAGGTCGACAGCTACGAGATCGGCAGCAAGATGGCCTTCCTCGACAACACGCTGTTCTTCAACCTCGCCGCGTTCCACAACAAGTACGAGGACATCCAGCTGTCGATCTTCACCGGCTTCGACAGCAACGGCGACGGCACCGACGATTCGTTCTTCGGCGACTTCACCAATGCCGGCTCGGGCACGGTCAACGGCGCCGAGTTCGAATACCAGTGGCTGCCGAATGAACACTGGGTGCTGTCGGGCAACCTGGCCTGGCTCGATGCGAAGTTCGACGAGTACATGTTCAAGGGCGTGAACATCGCCGACCAGCAGGAGTTCACCAACGCGCCCGACTTCTCCGGCGCGGTGAACCTCGAGTACCGGATGCCGCTGGCCAACGGCGGCAACCTGTCGGCGCGCGTGGGCTACAGCTACCAGAGCGAAGTCACCGCCACCACCGAAGTGGTGCACGATCCGGTCACCGGCGCGAACGTGCAGCCGATCACCCAGGACGGCTACGGCCTGGTCAATGCCGGCGTGACCTGGCGCATGAACGATGCGTGGTCGTTCTCGCTCAACGGCAGCAACCTGACCGACGAGGAATACCGCACGACCGGCTACGTGATCCCGGCGCTGGGCATCCGCACCGGCTTCTACGGCGCGCCGCGCCAGTTCTCGCTGACGGCGCGTTACGAATTCTGAGGCTTGATCTCTCTGCGGGGCGTGGGGCGCGACGGTTCGCATCGTCGCGCCCTGTTTTTTTGGCCGCACTTGCCCTCCTGGAATGATCCCTCGCCCCGCTTGCGGGGAGAGGGACCGCGTTGCGCAGCAACGCAGGGTGAGGGGACGTGCGGAGCTGCGCGAAGAGCGCCCCTCATCCGCCCTGCGGGCACCTTCTCCCCGCTTTGCGGGGAGAAGGGAAGAGACTTGCGGGGAGCACGCAAGCGCAGCCGACGGACGCCCGCACGCACGCTATGCTCGCGCCGTGACATCCGACCCGAACGCTGATTCCCTGACGCCATGCTCCACACCGGCCTGATCGTCTTCGCCGCGCTGCTGTGGCTGGGCCTGCTGTTCGCGGCGGGCGTGTACGGCGAGCGCCACCCGCAGGCGTTCGCCACACGCTGGAAGCACGTCTACGCGCTGTCGCTGGCGGTGCACTGCACCTCGTGGACGTTCTACGGCACGGTCACGCAGGCCGCGCGTTACGGCTGGCCGCTGCCGCCGACCTTCCTCGGCGCGATCCTGCTGTATCTGCTCGCCGCGGCGCTGATGGTGCGGCTGGTGAAGCTGGCGCGCGAGACCAACGCGACCTCCATCGCCGACCTGATCGCCACGCGCCTGGGCAAGGACACCTGGCTCGCGGCGACGGTGACGGCGGTCGCTGCGCTCGGGCTGGTGCCGTACATCGCGCTGCAACTCAAGGCGATGGCGATGAGCTTCGCCGTGCTCACCGGCCGTGCCGGCCACGCCGACGGCGTGCCCGCCTGGCAGGACATCGCGCTGTACGTCGCGCTGGCGATGGCGCTGTTCGCGATGCTGTTCGGCACGCGCCGCGTGAGTGCCGCCGAGCACAACCGCGGCCTGGTGCTGGCGATGGCGTTCGAATCGCTGCTGAAGCTGGGCGCGATGCTCGCGCTGGGCGCGTTCGTGTGGTGGGGACTGGGCGAGTTGCCGACGGTGACCGCGCCGGCGCCGGCGAGCGATGGCGGCTTCGTGCCGCTGGTGCTGCTGGGTGCGTTCGCGATGTTCATCCTTCCGCACCAGTTCCACATCGCCGTGGTCGAGTGCCGCGACGAACACGACGTGCGCACCGCGCGCTGGCTGTTCCCGCTGTACCTGGTGCTGATCGCGCTGCCGGTGTTGCCGCTGGCGCGCGCGGGCGAGGCCCTGCTCGGCGGCAGTGGCGTGTCGTCGGACATGTACGTGCTGGCCTTGCCGTTGTCGCAGGGCCATGCGGGGCTCGGCCTGTTCGCCTTTCTCGGCGGACTGAGCGCTGCCACCGGCATGGTCGTGGTGAGCACGCTCACGCTGAGCCTGATGATCGGCAACCACTGGCTCGCACCGGGTTTGCTGCGGCGCACGTGGACGCGCGGTGGCGGCGACCTGCGCGGCGCGGTGCTGCTGCTGCGGCGGATCGGCATCGTCGCGATCATGCTGCTGGCGTGGATGTACGGTCGCATGGTCGCCGGCAGCGCGGCGCTGGCCGACGTCGGCGCGGTGAGTTTTTCCGCCCTGGCGACGCTGGCGCCGGCGCTGGCGTTCGCGGTCTGGCGCCCGCACACGCCGCCGCGCGCGGCGATCGCGGGCATCGTCGCGGGCTTCGCGACGTGGGCGTGGTGCCTGCTGCTGCCGGTGCTCGCCAGTGCGCACGGCGCGGCACCGGCGTGGATCGGTGACGGACCGTTCGGCGTGCCGTGGCTCGCGCCCGATGCGCTGTTCGGCCTGACCGGCTGGAGCCGGCTCGGCCGCGCGGTCGGCGCGAGCCTGTTCGTCGGCACCGCGGCCACCGCGCTGTTCGCCACCTGGCGCAGCGCGCCGGCGCGACGCGAATCGCGCGGCCTCGACGCGGCGACGCTGCGCAGCGCCGGCCGCCGCTTCCTGCCGCGCGAACGCGTCGCCGAACTGCTCGCGGTTGCACCCGTCACCGGCGCGGTGCCGCACGCCGTCGAAGCGGCGATGGAGCGCGAACTCGGCGCCGTGCTCGGCGCGGCTTCCGCGCGCGTGCTGCTCGATGCCGCGCGTCGCGAGGGCGGCGCGGGCCACGATCTCGACACCGTCGCCGCGATCGTCGACACCGCCGCGCAGGACCTGCGCTTCAACCAGCGTGTGCTCGAAGCCGCGCTGCAGAACATGAGCCAGGGCATCAGCGTGGTCGACGCGCAACTGCGCCTGGTGGCGTGGAACCGCCGCTACGCCGAACTGTTCGGCTTCCCCGAATCCCTGCTCAAAGTCGGCACGCCCGTGGCCGAACTGTCCGCGTGGGCGCTGCGCACGATGCCGCACAAGGGCTCGCCGGAACAGGCGCTGGCGCGACGCCTGGCGTTCATGCGCGCCGGTTCGCCGCACCTGTCCGAACGGGTGTTCGCCCACGGCGCGGATCCCGACGGCCGCATCAGCGAAGACAGGATCATTGAAATCCGCGGCAATCCCATGCCCGGCGGCGGCTTCGTCGCCACCTTCACCGACGTCACCGCCTTCCGGCGCGCGCAGGACGAACTGCTGCGCGCCAACGAGACGCTCGAGCAGCGCGTCGGCGAGCGCACCACACTGCTCGAACAGGCCAAGCGCGAGGCCGAATCCGCCAACGACGCCAAGAGCCGCTTCCTCGCCGCGATCGGTCACGACCTGTTGCAGCCGCTGCACGCCGCGCACCTGTTCGCCGATGCGCTGGACCAGCAGCTCGATGCCCTGCACGCGCCCGCCACGGCGCGCGCGACGCTGGCGCAGATCCACGGCGCGCTCGATTCCACCACCGGGCTGCTGACCGGCCTGCTCGACATGTCGCGGCTGGAGGCCGGTGGTCTGGTGCCGGAACCGCGCGCGCTACCGCTGGCCGAAGTGCTCGACCCGCTGGTGTCGGAATTCCGCGCGCTCGCGGCCGAACGCGGCCTCGGCTTCCGCCATGTGCGCAGCGCGTGCTGGGTGCAGACCGATCCGCAGTTGCTGCGGCGCGTGCTGCAGAACTTCCTCGCCAACGCGGTGCGCTACACCGCACGCGGCAGCCTGCTGCTCGGCGTGCGGCGCGTCGGCGCGGGCGTGCGCATCGAAGTGCACGACACCGGCCCGGGCATCGCGCGCGAACAGCAGCGGCTGATCTTCGAGGAGTTCCGCCGCGGCGGCGATGCGCCCGGACAGGGACTCGGCCTGGGCCTGGCGATCGCCGACCGCATCGCCGGCCTGCTGCAGGCCCCGCTCGCCCTGCGCAGCGAGCCCGGTCGCGGCACCGTGTTCGCGGTGACCGTGCCCGCCGCGCCGGCACAGGTGCGCGAGCCGGCGCCGCCGCCCGTGGGGCAACCGCCGCTGCCGGGCCTGCACGTGCTGGTGGTCGACAACGAACCGCTCGCCGGCGATGCCCTGCGCCGGGTGCTGGAGGGCTGGGGCTGCCGCGTCAGCGTCGCCGGCCACGGCGAGGCGGCGCAGGCGGCGATCGCGGCGGATCCGGCCGACGCCTGGCTGTTCGACTACCACCTCGACGCGGACACCGGTGTCGCCCTGCACGGCCGGCTGGCGCAGGCGCACGGTGCGCGGCCGGCGGTGATCCTCACTGCCGATCCGGGCGAAGGCGTGCGCCGCGCCGTGCAGGACGCGGGCCTGCCGCTGCTGCTCAAGCCGCTCAAGCCGCTGGCGCTGAAGTCGGTGCTGGACCGCCTGCTGGCGGCGCGGCGGGTGCACTGAAACCGCGAAATTCCCTGAACGGGGCTTCATCCCACGCAACGGTTCAGGGCGGCGCGGGCCGGCCGATAAGAGGGTGACACGGGTCACGAAACCGTTTTCTGCGCGTACCTACCCTGTGCCGGCAGGTCGGCGCCCCGGCTGCGGTGGCGTGTGCCGGAAGGCCAGCTGGACGGCCGGAGGGCAACAGGACGACCTGAACTACAGGGGTGGGCAATGGCCGGGCGACGGGTCGGCACGATCAGGACAATCGACGATAGCCAGCACCGGGCGGAGCTCACCGCCAGGCTGCTGCGCGCCGCCTCGCCGGTCGAACTGGCCGCGGTCCTGTTCGACGACATGCCGTGGCTGCGCCAGCGTGGCGCCTGCCTGCAGTGGTCGACGCGCTGGCCGTTCGACATCGTCAGCTATCCCGAACACCGCGACGCCGCCGCCATCGCCGCCTCGGCGATGGACTTCCTGCACGACGCGCGCGCGGGCGGCCAGTCCGCCTCGATGCGCGTGCTGCACGACGACGGCGACAGCACGGTCGCAATCCTGCATTGCGCGCTCGACTGCCCGGTGGTCGACGAGAGCATCGGCATGCGCCTGGGCGAACTGCTGCGCCTGCAGCGCATGCGGGAGAGCCTGGCGCGGCTGGAGGAAGCCGAGAAGCTGCAGCGCTCGCTCTACGCCATCGCCGACATGGCCGGCTCCGATCTGGAAATGCCGGACATGCTGCGCGGGCTGCACCGCATCGTCGCCGACCTGATGTATGCGGAGAACTTCTACATCGCGCTGTACGACCGCGAGCGCGACAGCCTGCGCTTCCTGTACTTCGCCGACGTGGTCGACCAGTCGCTGCTGGTCGAGGAGGACGAGGTCCCGCTCGCGCAGATCGAGCGCGGCCTCACCTGGCACCTGGTGCGCGACCGCCGCCCGCTGATGGGCAGCACCGAGGAACTGCGCCGCCAGGTGTCCGGTCCGCTGCGCCTGCACGGCACCGACAGCAGCGACTGGCTCGGCGTGCCGATGATGCGCGAAGGCGTGGTGCAGGGCGTCGTCGTCGTGCAGAGCTACACCGGCCAGCGCCACTACACCACCGCGGAGATGTCGCTGCTGGCCTTCGTCGCCGAGCACATCCTCACCGCGCTGGAGCGCAAGCGCGGGCGCGCCGAACTCGAGCAACGGGTGATCGAACGCACCCAGCAGCTGGAAACCGCCAACCGCGAACTGCGCCGCGAGGTCAGCGAGCGCGAACGCGGCGAGCGCCTGCAGGCGGCGCTGTACCGCATCGCCGCGCTGGCCAGCTTCGACGAGACCAGCGAGTCGTTCTACCGTCACGTGCATTCGATCGTCGGCGAGCTGATCGACGCGCGCAATTTCTACATCGCCCTGTGCGCGCACGACGATGCCAGCGTCACCTTCCCCTACGCGGCCGACCAGTACGAACGCGACTGGGTACCGCGCCGCAGCGGCCGCGGCCTCACCGAGTACGTGCTGCGCACCGGACGGCCGCAGCTGGTCGACCGCGTGCGCATGCGCCAGCTGATCGACGCCGGCGAAGTCGATCCGGCCCTGGCCGACGGCGCGACGCAGGTGTGGCTGGGCGCGCCGCTGCTCGGCGTCGACGGCACCAACGGCGTGGTCGCCGTGCAGAGCTACGAGGCTGTCAACGCCTACGACGAACGCGACGCCGAGCTGCTCACCTTCGTCTCCTACCAGATCGCCAGCAGCCTGCAGCGCCGCCATGCCGCCGAGCTGCTGCAACAGGCCAATGCGGAACTGGAGAAGCGCGTGGAAGCGCGCACGCTGGAGCTGCGCGAGCAGATCAGCGTGCGCGAACGCATCGAGGCGCAGCTGCAACACCAGGTGATGCACGACGCGCTCACCCGCCTGCCCAACCGCGTCTACCTGCGCGACCGCATCGAGCGGGCGCTGGCGCGCGTGCGTCGCGATGCCGGCGACGGCTTCGGCCTGCTCTACATCGACATCGACCGCTTCAAGCTGGTCAACGACAGTCTGGGCCACGGCGCCGGCGACGAGATGCTGCGCGAAGTCGCGCGGCGGCTGGCGTTCTGCGTGCGCGAGCCGGACACCGTCGCGCGCCTGGCCGGCGACGAATTCGTGCTGCTGCTCGAACACGTGGTGCAGCCGGAAACCGCCAGCCGCGTCGCCCAGCGCGTGCTGGAAGCGCTGGAGGCGCCGATGCAGGTGGCCGGTCGCGAGCTGCGCGTGTCGGCGAGCATCGGCATCGCCATGGCCACCGGCACGTGCGCCTCGGCCGACCGCATCCTGCACGACGCCGATTCCGCGCTGTACCGCGCCAAGAGCATGGGCCGCAACCGCTTCGTGCTGTTCGACGACGCGATGCACGAGACCGCGATGGTCGTGCTCGACATGGAGCAGGCGCTGCGTCGCGCGCTCGCCCACGACGAGTTCATGCCGTACTTCCAGCCGCTGGTGCGCCTGGACGACGAGCGCATCGTCGGCTACGAGGCCCTGCTGCGCTGGCGCCATCCGCAGCGCGGCGTGATCGCGCCGGCGCAGTTCCTCAAGGTCGCCGAGGACAGCGGCCTGATCGAGGAGATCGACTGGCGCCAGTTCCGCCTCGCCCTGGAAGCGGGACGCGAGCTGGTGCGCGACGGCAGTTTCATCACCCTCAACGTGTCGCCGCGCCTGTTCCAGCACAACGACTTCGACCGGCGCCTGCTGGAACTGATCGACGAAGTCGGCTTCGACCGCCGCCGCCTGCGCCTGGAGGTCACCGAGGGCACGCTGCTGGGCGATCCGGTCGCGGTGGCGGCGACGCTGCAGCGCCTGCGCGATGCCGAGATCGAATCGGCGCTGGACGACTTCGGCACCGGCTACTCGTCGCTGGGCCACGTGCATCACTTCCCGTTGAAGATGATCAAGATCGACCGCAGCTTCATCACCCCGTTCGCGGCCGCCGGCGTCGCGCCGCGCAGCTCGGCGGTGATCGAGGCGATCCTGGCGCTGGGCAATGCGCTGGGCGCGGAGATCGTCGCCGAGGGCATCGAGACCGACCACCAGCGCGAAGTGCTGCAGGCCATGGGCTGCGTGTACGGGCAGGGCTTCCTGTTCGCCCATCCCGAACCGGCGGAACACTGGCTGCAGGAACGCATCCGGCGCGCGGCGCTCGCAAGGCAGGCGTAGGGCGGGTCTTGACCCGCCATCGCGGCGTGCGAAGGGAGGTGGGTCAAGGCCCGCCATCGTCATGCGCGGAGCGGCGATTGAAACGCGCCCCGCGCCCTGCCATCAGCCCTCGATCAACCGCGCCGGATCGCTCAGTTCCAGTTCGCGCAGCACCACGCCCGCCTGGGTGCGGTTGCGCACGCCCAGGCGCTCGAAGATCGCGGTGAGGTGCGCCTTGACCGTGCGCTCCTGCACGTCGAGGCGGTCGGCGATCTGCTTGTTGAGCAGGCCCTGCGCGACCAGCACCAGCACGCGGAACTGCTGCGGCGACAGGCTGGCCAGACGCGCGGCGAGCTCGGCGTCGTGCGCGCTCGAGCGCGCGCGCGCGACCGGCGCCCGCAACGCCGCGGGCAGCCACTGCTCGCACGCGAGCACGCTGCGGATCGCCTCGCGCAGTTCCTCCAGCCCCGAACTCTTGGGCAGATAGCCTGCGGCGCCGTGGTCGAGCGCGCGGCGGATCACCCGCGGATCGTCGTTGGCCGACACCACCACGACGGCGACGCCGGGGAACTGGGCGCGGATCGCCGCGAGCCCGGCGAGGCCATGGTTGCCCGGCATGTGCAGGTCGAGCAGAACCAGATCGATGTCGGGCTCGGCCTCGAGCGCGGCGAGCACGCCGTCGAGCGAATCGGCCTCGCGCACGCGCAGGTCGGCGACGGCATCGGTCGCGGCGCCGCGCAGCGCGGCGCGGAACAGCGGGTGGTCGTCGGCGACGAGCAGGGACGGCATCGGTCAGAGCGTGCGGGTGAGATAGACGCTGTGCGGATCGTCGACGTAGCCGGCGAACGGCGCGCACGGGACGAAGCCGGCGTTCGCATACAGCCGCCGCGCCGGTTCGAAGTACGCCATCGATCCGGTCTCCAGGCTCAGCCGGGCATACCCGTCGCGACGCGCCTGCGCGATCAGGTGGTCGAGGAGCGTGCGCGCCACCCCGCGGCGCAGGTGTGCGCGTGCGGTGCGCATCGCCTTGATCTCCGCATGCGCGGCGTCCAGGTGCTGCAGCGCACCGCAGCCGAGCAGGGCGCCGTCTTCGTGCAGCACCCACACGCGCACATCCGCGCGGCGCAGGCCGGTGAGGTCGAGCGCGTGCTGGCTCTCGGCCGGCGCGGTGGCCTGCATCGCGCGGCGATGTTCTTCCAGCAGCGCCGCGAACGCGGGGCTGTCCAGATCGGCGAGCGCGATCTCCACGGCCGGCACCTACTGCACGGTCCAGCCGCCGTCCACGTCGATGGTGTGGCCGGTGACGTTGCGCGCGTGCGCCGACATCAGGAACGCGGTGATGCCGGCCAGTTCCTCGAAGGTGATGAACACGCCCTTCGGCATCGGCTTGAGCATCACTTCGCTGACGACCTGCGATTCGGGGATGCCGCGCGTGCGCGCCTGATCGGCGATCTGCTTGTCGACGAGCGGCGTCTTCACGTAGGTCGGGCAGATCGTGTTGATGGTGATGTCGGTGTTCGCGGTTTCCAGCGCGATCACCTTGGAGAAGCCGAGCAGGCCGTGCTTGGCGGCGACATACGCGCTCTTGTACGGCGAGGCGACCAGCGAGTGGATCGAGCCGATGTTGACGATGCGACCGAAGCCGCGCGCGCGCATGCCCGGCAGCACCGCGCGCGTCAGCCGCGCCACGCCGACCAGCATCACGTCGACGAGGAACTCCCACTTCTGCATCGGGAATTCCTCCAGCGGCGCCACGTGCTGCAGGCCCGCGTTGTTGACCAGCACGTCGACCGGACGCGCGACCGCGCCGAGCGCGGCTTCGATGCTGTGTTCGGAGGTGACGTCGAGCGCGAGCGCTTCGGCCGAGCCGCCGGCCGCGCGCAGCGCCTGCGCCACCGCTTCGGCGGCGTCGCGGTTGACGTCGGTGACCACAAGGTGGTGGCCGGCGCGCGCGAGTTCGGTGGCGATGCCGGCGCCGATGCCGCTGCCGGCACCGGTGACGAGGATGCAGCGGGAAATCATGGCGTGTGGGACGTCGATCGCGGTGGGGCCGCCAGCCTAGCAGGCGGTCGCGCGGGCCACGTGGTACGAAAGTACGATGCCGGCGCGGGCGCGGCTTGTTAGGGTCGGCGGATGGACACACTGCCCCTCACCTCGCCCGTGCGTGCGCCGTTGCGTGCGGTGGTCGCCGGCCTGATCGCCGCGCTGGCGCTGGCCGGCTGCGCTGCCACCGATGGTTCGCGTCGTTCCGACTCTCCGCAGGGCACCGCCATGCCGATTACCGCCTTGCGCGTCACCGAACACCGCGGCAGCGACGACCTGCTCACCGCCGGCCTTGGTCTCGCCGGTTTGCGTTCGCCGGTCGCGCCGGCCTTCGCCGATCCGGCGCATCCCACCGCCGCCGAACTGCGCCGCCGCGCGATCTGGAGCAACTGGCGCGGCATCGCCGATCTCGCGCCCGGCGGCGGCTACGGCGAGTGGTACGGCAGCACGGCGAACGTGCCCGGCCGCGAATTCAGCGCGCTGGCGACGGTGCCCGGCGCGAAGCAGCCGCACCGCGTGCTGCTGCAACTGCCCGATGCGTTCGATGCGGACAAGCCGTGCGTGGTGGTTGCGGCTTCGTCGGGTTCGCGCGGCATCTACGGCGCGATCGCGGTGGCCGGCCCGTGGGCGCTGCCGAAGGGGTGCGCGGTCGCCTACACCGACAAGGGCGCGGGCACCGATTACTCCGACCTCGACGCGGGGCAGGGCATCGCGCCTGACGGTACGGTCGCGGATGCCGCGGCAACGCTGGCCTTCAAACCGCAGGCCGCGGCCGGCGCGCGCGGCATCGCGATGAAGCACGCGCACTCGCAGGACAATCCCGAGGCCGACTGGGGCCGTCACGTGCAGCAGGCGGCGCAGTTCGCACTGCATGCGCTCAACGAGGCATATCCGGGACGCGGCTTCGACTTCGCCAACACGCGCGTGATCGCGGTGGGCATCTCCAACGGCGGCGGCGCGGTGTTGCGCGCGGCCGAACTCGACGGCGCGGGCTGGCTCGACGCGGTCGTCGCCGGCGAACCGGAGGTCGAGGTCGAAGGCGCGCGACCGCTGTACGACTTCGCCACCGAAGCGGCGCTGCTGATGCCGTGCGCGCTGCTCGATCTCGACGGGCTGCCGGCCTCGCCGCTGTCGGCGCCGGCGCGCGCGTTGGCGCCGGCGCGTTGCGCCTCGCTGGCGAATGCCGGCGTGCTGCCCGCCGGCGACACCAAGACCCAGGCGCGCGCGGCGCACGCAGCGCTGCGCGCATCGGGCTGGAGCGAGGACGCGCTGCGCAGCGGCGCGCTGTCGGTCGATTTCGACCTGTGGCGCGCGATCGCGGTGACCTACGCTTCGGCCTACGGCCGCTACGCACCGGGCGAGCATCCGTGCGGTTTCGCCTTCGCCGCGCAGAACCCGGATTTCAGCCCGCGCGCCGCGAGCGACGCCGAGCGCGCGGCGTGGTGGGCCGACGGCAGCGGCATCGCGCCCGGTGCGGGCGTCGGCATCGTCGACACGAAACTCGCCGCGCCCGACTTCACCTATGCCGGCCTGGAGTGCCTGCGTCGCTTGTGGACCGGCGACGGCGCCGATGCCGCGCGCGTGCGCCGCGGCATCGCCGAACTGCGCGCCGGCGTGCCGCGCGCGGACCTGCCGGTGGCGGTGATCCACGGCACCGACGACGGCCTGGTGCCGATCGCCTTCAGCAGCCAGCCGTGGGTGGCGCAGGCGCGGGCCGCCGGCCGCGACGTGCGCTACTGGCAGGTGCGGCACGCGCAGCATTTCGACGCGTTCCTGGCGTTGCCGGACTATCGCGCGCGCTACGTGCCGTTGTTGCCGTACGTGTATGCGGCGCTGGATCGGGTGATGGCCCACCTCGACGATCCCGCGCAGCCATTGCCGGCGAGTGCGGTGATCGAAACGGCGCCGGCGGCGGCGCCGCTGAGCGCGGGGCAGTTGGCGATTCCGCGCTAGTGCGGGGAGCAGAGCAGCGCTCGCTGCCCCTCATCTGCCCGTTGGGCATCTTCTCCCCGCAAGCGGGGAGAAGAAGTCGGGTACAGCGCTCCCGCGCTCCCTCTCCCGCCGGTTATTTCCTCGCCAGCAGCCATTTGTCCCCTCTCCCCGCTTGCGAGGAGAGGGTCGCCGGGCCGCGGAGGGAAGGGCGGGTGAGGGGAGCCGAGCGCAGCGAGTTGCTCTTGCTGTTGTCGTTGCTGTTGCTGCAAAAGGCCCAGCATTCCCCGCCACGACACGCCGCACTGACCGCCGCGTCGCTCCCGCTTTTGCGCCCTCCCGCCCACTGGGCGACAATCGCCGCCCCCTCTTGCCCGGTAGTCCCAGCCTGTGAATTTCCAGGAACTGCTCGCCTTCGCCGAACGCCATCCCATGCTCTCGCTGGGCCTGGTGGCGATCACCGTCGCGCTGGTCTACACCGAGATCGCGCGCCTGTTCCGCGGCTACAAGGCGCTGCGCCCGGCCGAGCTCACGGCGCTGATCAACCGCGACAACGCCCTCGTCATCGATCTGTCGGCGAGCAACGATTTCGAGAAGGGCCACATCGCCGGCAGCAAGTCGGTGCAGCCCAGCCAGTTCGATCCGGAGAACAAGCTGCTGACCAGCGCGAAGGCGCTGCCGGTCGTGGTCGTGTGCCGCAACGGCCAGGCCTCGGGCGACGCCGCCAGGCGGCTGAAGAAGGCCGGCTTCGAGCACGTGTACTGGCTCGACGGCGGCATCGCCGCCTGGCAGCAGGCCGAGCTGCCGCTGGTGAAGGGCCGCGGCTGACCCTTGCGAAGGGCCCGCGCGCGCCCCACGTCGACGGGGTGGCCGCGAGCCGCGGTGCCTCCGGGGCCGCCCCGGGCGGCCATGCCATAATCGCCGCCTTTTCCGCATATTCCTGCTTGGAGTAACACCGATGTCCGAAGAAATCGCCAACGGCACCGCCAACGAAACCACCGGACCGGTGTTCTCGGTCGAGAAGATCTACGTCAAGGACGTGTCGTTCGAGGTCCCGGGCGCGCCGGCCGTGTTCAACGAGCAGACCCAGCCGCAGCTGCAGATGAACCTGCAGCAGGCCGTGCAGCGCCTCAACGAGAACGCCTACGAGGTCATCCTCGGCATCAACCTGACCTGCGCGGTCGGCGACAAGGCGATCTACGTGGCCGAAGTGAAGCAGGCCGGCGTGTTCGGCCTGGCCGGCTTCGACGCCGCCACGCTCGACGGCATGCTCGGCGTGCATTGCCCGACCGTGCTGTATCCCTACGCCCGCCAGCTGATCAGCGACCTGATCCAGGCCGGCGGCTTCCCGCCGTTCTTCCTGCAGCCGATCAACTTCGAAGCCCTGTACGCCGAGGGCCTGCGCCAGCGCGCCGCCCAGCAGGCGGCCGACGGCGCCAACCTCGCCGGCGCCGAGACCGCCGGCAACGCCTGATCGGCGACCGCGTCCCGGCACCGGCTTCCGCGTGAGCGTGCAGGCACCTGCCAAGGTCGCGGTCGTGGGTGCCGGTTCCTGGGGCACCGCGCTCGCCGCACTGATCGCCCGGCACGGTTGCGACACCGTGCTGTGGGGCCGCGATGCCGCGTGCATCGCGGCGATCGGCGAACGTCGCGAAAACCCGCGCTACCTGCCGGGCATAGCGTTGCCCGAGACCCTCGCGGCGACCACCGATCTGGCGGCGTGCGTGCGCGCCGCCGACCTCGTGCTGGTCGTGGTGCCCTCGCACGCGTTCGCCGAAACCCTGCACGCGCTGGCGCCACACCGGCCCGCGCACGCGGGCGTGGCCTGGGCGACCAAGGGTTTCGAACCCGGCAGCGGCCGCTTCCTGCACGAAGTCGCCGGTGAAGTGCTGGGCGGCGAAGTCCCGCTCGCGGTCGTCACCGGTCCGTCCTTCGCCAAGGAAGTCGCGCTCGGCCTGCCGACCGCGTTGACCGTGCATTCGGATACGCCCGCGTTCGCGCAGGCCGTCGCCGATGTGCTGCACGGCCCCGCGTTCCGCGCCTACACCGGCGACGACATGCTCGGCGCCGAACTCGGCGGCGCCATGAAGAACGTGCTCGCAGTGGCGACCGGCGTCGCCGACGGCATGCAGCTCGGCCTCAACGCGCGCGCCGGCCTGATCACCCGCGGCCTCAACGAAATGCTGCGCCTCAACCAGGCGATCGGCGGCAAGGCGGAAACGCTGATGGGCCTGGCCGGCCTGGGCGACCTGGTGCTGACCTGCACCGGTGACCTGTCGCGCAACCGCCGCCTCGGCCTGGCGCTGGGCCGCGGCCAGTCGATCGCCGATGCCGTGCGCGAGATCGGTCAGGTCGTCGAGTCGGTGCAGACCGCCGACGAAGTGATGCGCCAGGCGCAAAAGCACGGCATCGAACTGCCGATCTCCGGCGGCGTGCAGCGCGTGCTGCACGGCGAACTCACGCCCACCGATGCGTTGCGGCAACTGCTCGCGCGCGAGCAGAAGCCCGAGTATCCGGTCGGCCTGTTCGGCTGACCGCGCGCGTCAACGCGGAACGTGCAGTTCCGCCGGCGCCGGTGTCGCCGCCTGCGAACGTTCCGCCGTGAACACGGCGACCGCCATCAGCAGCAGCGCCAGCCAGTTGCGCGTGCGCGACGCCTTGATTCCCCTGTGTTCCATCTGCGTGCCCCCTGATCCAGCCAACGTCGCCGCTTCGCGCGGACGGACACGTGTGGCCTCTTCCAGGGCATCGGCCGCGGTGGCGGATCCTGCAGGGCGATCGCCTGCCGCTCGTCGTCGCGCAGACAAAAGGAAGCCCGGAAGGAACCGGGCTTCGAATACGCGACATTCCGGGGGAGAGAGATTTGTCGCGTGTAGCAATAAAAGGAACGGGCCGGCCGGGGAAAACCGGCCCGTTCCGCGCGCCTTTAGAACGTCAGGCGCGGACCCACGAAGTACTGGGTGTCGCCGTCGGCGAACTTCACGTCGCCGGTGAGGCCCCAGTTCTGGTTGAACTTCACCTGGGCACCGACGCGGCCGTAGAAGTCGCCGTCGAACTCGTCGCCGTCCTCGTAACCGGCCAGCGCGTAGCCCTCGAAGTTCTGCGTCAGCGCGCTGCGTACGCCCACTTCGGCGCTGTAGCCATCCACGCTGTCGGCGTGCTCGACCTTGTAGTTGTCGTAGGCGACGCGGGCGAGCAGGTCGGTGTTGGCGGCGATCGGATGGTTGTAGCCCAGGCCGACGCGCCACTGGTCGACGTCGACGCCGTCGAAGCGCACGCCGCCGATGGTTTCGTCGTCGGTCTTCTGGAAGGTATAGCCGCCGAAGACATGGAAATTGTCGGTCAGCGCGCCGGAGCCGTTGATGCCCCAGCCGTCGGCATCGGCGCCGTCGGCATTGGTGCCGACATAGCCGCCTTCGACGTAGTTGTAGGACAGGCCCTCGGCCGCGGAAGCGGCGAACGGCAGGGCGGCGAGCAGGGTCAGGGCAAGCAGGGACTTCTTCATAAGGTCTCAGCCTTCTTCGTGTTGTGTGGGGCCGGAGCTGACTGAGGGAAGTGCCGCGTGAACGGGCCAGCTCCGGTGGCGGCCAGTATCCGAAGGCGGATCGAATCGACGCTTAATTGCAAACGCTCCGGTACAGGAACTATCCAGCGACGATGTGGTCCGCCCGCGCCACGCGTCCATGCGCACAACACAGCAGGCCGCGCACGATGCGGCGCCGCGCACGCCGCGCGCCTACCATGACGCGCCCGCCCCGAAACGCCTGCCGATGGACACGCTGCTGCACCTGATCGCCACGTACGGTTTGCTGGTGGTGTTCGTGAGCGTGTTTCTCGACCAGGGCGGGATTCCGATTCCCGCGTATCCGCCGATCATCGTCACCACCGCGATCGGCGTGGATGCCGGGCACGGCTGGCTCCCGGTGCTGCTGGTGGCGACGCTCGCCGCGGTGCTCGCCGACTGGTTGTGGTTCCTCGGCGGGCGCCGGCTCGGCGCGAAGCTGGTGCGGCTGATGTGCCGGCTGTCGCTGTCGCCCGATTCGTGCGTGCGCACCACGCGCGGCGTCTACGCGCGCTGGGGCGTGCGTTCGCTGGCGGTGGCGAAGTTCGTCCCCGGCTTCGCCGCGGTGGCGACCACGCTGGCCGGCGAAACCGGCACCTCCACGCGCCGCTTCCTGCTGTTCGACACGATCGGTGCGCTGCTGTGGGCGGGCGTGGCGGTGGCGCTGGGCGTGGTCTTCCACCGCGCGGTCGATCGGGTGCTGTTGCAACTCGAACAACTCGGCCACTACGCGATCCCGGTGCTGGTCGCACTGGCGATCGCCTTCGTCGCGTGGAAATGGCTGCGCCGCCGCCACTTCCTGCAGCAGCTGCGCATGGCGCGCATCTCCGTGGACGAACTGCACGGCCTGCTGCAGGGTGACGCACCGCCGTTGCTGCTCGATGTGCGTTCGCCCCAACAGCGCGCGGCGAGCGGCTGGATTCCCGGTGCGGTGTTCGCCTTTGCGCCCGGCGACGTGGAGATCCCGGTGCGCGAGGAAGTGGTGGTGTATTGCGACTGTCCCAACGAAGTGTCCGCCGCGGTGCTGGCGCGCGAACTGCAGCAGCGCGGGTTCCGTCGCGTGCGTCCCCTCGCCGGCGGTTTCGAAGCGTGGAAGGCCTCGGGCCGGCAGGTACACCGGACCGCCGATGGCGAGCTCGCGGCCTGACGTGGCGCGGGAGAACACGCACGAAAAAGCCGCCGGACGAGCCGGCGGCTTTTCGTTGGTGACGCACATGGCGCGCGCCGCGATGGATCAGAAGTCGAAGCGCACCTGCACCTGTGCCAGGTCGGCATCGACATCCTCGACCTCGAAGCGGCTGTACTCGCCGCGCAGCGCGACGCGATCGGTGAAGCGGTACTGCGCGCCGATGCCGTAGGTCGGATCGCTGCCGCTGTCGTCGTCGTTGCCGATGACGCCGGGCAGGTCGCTGTCGATGTTCCAGCGGTGCAGGCCGGCCTTCGCATAGGCGGAGAACTTTTCGGTGATCGGCAGCGTGCCCACGGCGGTGAGGTAGGCGCTGTCGCCTTCCAGATCGGGACCGACGGTATCGGATTCGATCTTGCCGAAGTCCACATAGCCGGCTTCGAGGCCGAAGTACTTGTTGAACTGGTAACCGCCGAAGACGGAGAACGCGGTGTCCTCGTCGTCATAGGCCCCTTCGTCGACGAACGACTGGCCGACGCCGGCGCCGGCGTAAAAGCCCTTGTCCTGCGCGTTCGCACCGAACGCGGCGGCACCGAGGGTGGCGGAGAGCAACAGGGTCGAAAGCAGCTTGGTCTTGCGCATGGTTCTCAGGTTCCTTGAATCCGGCGGCGAATGCGTCACGCCGGTGCGTGGGCCCCGGCCCGATGCCTGGGCTGCCATCGCAGCGAGACCGGTGTATGGGCCGGCAACGCCGGAACAATGGCGGAAACGAGAGATTCTTCTTCCCGTCGATGGGATGATCCAACGCCGATCGAATGGCGACCGCACGCGATGAACCCGCGACGCGCGATCGAGCGCATCGCGCGCTGCGAATACGCCGCAAAGCATCAGTGCGCCAGCGTCACGCGCCAGACCGTGTTGCCGACATCGTCGGCGACGAGCAACGCGCCCGTTCGATCGACGACGACGCCGACCGGGCGTCCGCGCGCGCGACCCTGTTCGTCGAGGAAACCGGTGAGCACGTCCTCGATCGGTCCCCACGGCTGCCCGTTCGCAAACGGCACGAACACGACCTTGTAGCCGCTGGGCGGCTTGCGGTTCCACGAGCCGTGCAGGCCGATGAACGCGCCGTTCGCGTAGCGCGGCGGCAACAGGTCGCCGTCGTAGAACGCGAGGCCCAGCGCCGCCACGTGCGCGCCCAGCGCGTAATCCGGCGCGATCGCGCGCGCGACCAGCGCCGGATCCTGCGGCTGCACGCGCGTGTCGACATGCGCGCCGTAGTAGCTGTACGGCCAGCCGTAGAACGCGCCTTCGCGTACCGAGGTCAGGTAATCGGGCACCAGATCGCTGCCGAGTTCGTCGCGTTCGTTCACTACCGTCCACAGCACGCCGCTTTGCGGCTGCCAGGCCAGACCGACCGGGTTGCGCAGGCCGCCGGCGAACACGCGATCGCGGCCGCTGGCGAGGTCGATCTCGTGGATCGCGGCGCGGCCGGCTTCGATCGTCATGCCGTGTTCGGCGACGTTGCTGTTGGAGCCCACGCCGACATACAGCTTCGTGCCGTCGCGGCTGGCGAGCAGGCTCTTGGTCCAGTGGTGGTTGCGCGGCGCACCGGGCAGGTCGGCGAGCTTTACCGGTGTCGCGTCGATGCGCAGATCGCCGCGGCGATACGGCGCGCGCACGACGGCATCGGCATTGGCGACGTAGAACGTGTCGCCGACCAGGGCCATGCCGAACGGCGACATCAGTCCCTGCAGGAACACGCTGCGCGTTTCGGCGACACCGTCGCCGTCGGCATCGCGCAGCAGGGTGATGCGGTCCGGACTCGGTATCGCCGCGCCGGCCTTGGCGAACGCCGCGTTCATGAAGGCGGCGCGGATCGGGTTCGCCGGCGGATCCTCGGTCGGCGGACGATTGGTTTCCGCGACGAGCACGTCGCCGTTGGGCAACACGTACAGCCAGCGCGGATGTGCGAGCCCGGTGGCGAAGGCCTTCACCGCGAAACCCGCCGCCGCGGTCGGCGTCGCGCCCGCGGGCCAACCGGTGGCCTGCGCCACCTGCACGGTGGGAATCAGCGAGGTATCGGGTTCGGGCAACACCGGATCCGGTCCGGTATCGGCCCGCGCGGCCAGTCGCGCGGAACCGCCGCACGCCGCGAGCGCGAGCAGCGACAACGCCAGTGCGGACAGCCTCAACACGGAGGACATGGCGGCTCTCCTTCGCTTGCAGCGGCGGCAGGACGCCGCCTGCAGACCGAGGGTGGCGCAGGTGCTATGACGCGAGCGTGAGTTAACGGCGGGTGCGGCGTGCACGTAACGTGATGTCGCTACTGGCCCGTGTTCCTGTTGTTGCCGTTGCTGTCGTTGTTGCCGTGGCTTTTTTTCGTCATCCCGCGGCTTTCAACGGACGGATGTCCGGTCAAGCGGGAATCCGGTGTCTTCGCTCTTCCGACGCACCCGCCGCCTCACCGCAACCCCGCTCCCCAAACCCACTCCACCCCTACCGTAACGTTCCGCCCCGGCGACGGCTCGTAATAACGCCGATTGCCTTCATTGACGATCACCGACCCGGCGTACCGGCGATCCAGCAGGTTGCCCACGGCGAGGAACACCCGGCCCTCGCCATCAGCGCGAGCGAAGCCATACCCCGTACTCGCGCCGAACACCGTGTACGCCGGCGCGCGCTCGTCGTCGACGTTGTTCACCGACACCGTGCCGACATGTTGCGCATCGATGCGCAACTGCCAGCCCGTGTCATCGCCCCACTGCAACGCCGCATACGCCTGCCGGCGCGGCACGCCGGGAATGCGCGTGCCGGCGGCGACAGGCACATCGGCGACCGGACACGGCGTGCCTGCACACGCGAGGAAGCCGTCGCGGAACTCTGCCTGCATCCACGTCAATGCAAACTCCCCACGCCAGCGCGAGCCCAACGGCCACTGCGCCGACCATTCCGCTCCCTGGCGTCGCGCCGCGCCGGCGTTCTGGAACGTGGTGCGGCCGCCGCTGCTGGTCGCGGCGGTGAGCTCATCGCGGGTGTCGGCGCGGAACAGCACGAATTCCGAGACCGCCTCGCCGCGTGCGAACTTCACGCCCGCTTCGACGCTGCGCGTGCGTGCCGGCCGCAGCTGCAGGTTGGGGCCGCTGCCGCCGTCGCTGCGATAGGCCAGTTCATTGAAGGTCGGCGTCTCGAAGCCGCGCCCCGCCGCCGCGAACCAGTGCCAGTCCGGCGATACCTGCCAGCCCACCGCGGCCACCGGCGTCGTCGCGCGATAACGCACCGCGCCGCTGTCGTCGGGATTGCCGGGGGCGACGTAACGATCGCGCGAACGGAAGCGGATGTCGCTGCGGCGCACGCCCGCCATCAGCATCCAGTCTGAGGCGGGATGCCAGGTTGCCTGCGCATACGCACCGGTGGCACGCACGCGGTCGTCCTGCGACAGGCGCAGCGCGCCGCGCACGCCCAGTTGCGTGCCGACGAAGTTCTCGTAGCCGCGGCGATCCTGTTGCTGGCGATCGAGGGACGCGCCGACGACGAACTCCACGGGTTCGCCGGCGAGCGTGGTCGATTGCGTCCAGCGCGCATCGACGCCCGCGTACGGCGAGGCCAGGTCGATCACGCCGCCACCGCTGAGCGGACTGGCCTGCGCCGCGACCGGGATGGCGAGGTATTGGGTGGTGTCGCGCCGGCCGCCGTATGCGAGCACGCGCAGTTGCGCATCGCCGCCGAAGTCGTGCGCGAGCGTCGCGCCGAACTGGCGCTGCGTCACCGACTTGCGCGTGTCGAAGCGTCGCGCGGCATCGACGGCCTGCGCCGGAGCCGTGTCGAACTGCGCGCGGTCAAGGCCCAGCGGGTCGAGCGCGTCCGGCGCCCACAGCGCATTGGCGACGAGGGTCAGCTGCGTGGCGCCGGCAGCGATGTTCACCTTGCCGTTGAACAGCGTGCGTTGCGCGCGGCTGTGGGCGCGGTAGCCATCGGTGGCGAAGTGGTTGAGGCCGAGCGCGTAATCGAACGCGCCGCGCCGGTCGCGCCGTTCGGCGCCGAAGCGGCGGCTGGCGAAGCTGCCGGCAGCGGCTTCGACGCGCGTCTGCGCGGGCGCGACGCCGTCGACGGTGAACAACTGCAGCACCCCGCCCGCCGCATTGCCGTACAGCGCGGAAAACGGCCCGCGCAGCACTTCGATGCGTGCGCCGTCGAGCAGCGGGAAATGCGAGAGCTGGCCCTGGCCGTCGGGCATCGTCGCGGGAATGCCGTCGACGTACAGGCGCACACCGCGGATGCCGAAACTCGCGCGCGTGCCGAAGCCGCGGATCGACAGCTGCTCGTCCTGCGCGTAGTTCTGCCGCGACCTCGCCAGCACGCCGGGCACGCCGTTCAGGCGCTCGGCCACGGCGGCGCCGGCGAGGTCGCGCCGCCCTTCGCGCAGCGGCACGACGCTGACCGCGGCCGGCACGGCGTCGGCGCGCTGGGGCGTGCGCGTGGCCGTGACCTGCACGCGCGGCAGCGTCGCCACCGGCGGCGCCGCGCACGCCGGCGCGACCGCGCACAGCGCGATCCATGCGAATCCGTGGCGATGGGCGCTGGCGTGCACGCGGTACCTCATCCGTAGCGCGCGCAGCCTACACCGCGACCGCGCGGCGCCGGGTGATGTCGGCGCGCCGTGAAGAAGCGGCGGCTGCTGCCACGTCCCCTATACGAGCGGCGGCCTAGCGTGCGCTGGTCGAAGCAGCCGTTGCTGCCGGCGCACAGGAGAACTGCCATGAAATCCGTAGCAAAGAATGCAGGACGCGCGGCGCTCGTCGCGCTGCTTGCGGGGCCGCTGCTGGTGGCCGGTTGCGATCGTCGCGACGTCGCGGACGAGACCACGGCCACGCCCGCCGAAGCGCCGGCGTCGCCCGACACCGGCGCGCCGCCTTCGTCGCCCGACAGTGACGTCAACGCACCGGTGGCGACCAACGCGCCGGAACCGGCGGACGCGAGCGAAACCGCCACGCCCGCGGGCACGACGTCGCAGGCCGATGCGCTCGCGCTGCTGGCCACCGCGGACGAACACGAGATCGCCGCCGCCGACCAGGCCCTGGGCAAGAAGGTGACCGGCGCGGTGCGCGACTTCGCGCAGATGATGAAGACCGACCACGGCAAGAACCTCACCGACACGACGAAGCTCGGCGCCGCGAATTCCACGGCGCCGGCGGTGACGGCGCTCAAGGACAAGGGCGAAGCCGACCTCAAGGCGCTCGACACCCACAGCGGCGCCGATTACGAGAAGGCGTACATGGAGGCGATGGTGAAAGGCCACGGCGACGTGCTGGCACTGATCGACAACACGCTGATGCCGGCGGCGACCGACGCCAGCGTGCGCGAGCACTTCACCACCACGCGCGCCGCCGTTGCGCGCCACCTGGACAAGGCGAAGGAGATCCAGGCGACGTTGAAGTAAGCAACAACGCAACACACGGTGCAGCCGGCGTCGGGCCGAAAATATCGGGCCTGATCGAACCACGAGGAACTTTCCGCGTGGGCGCCGGATCGAGGCGCCCGCGCGTTCAAGCGGAAGCGGGAGCATTTCCGCTCACGCGGGCACCATGCGGTCGTATCGAGGCAATGCCGCGTCCACGCGATCCCACGCATGGCCGTGGATGCCGTACGTCACCACCGCCCCACTGCGTCGTCGCGACGCCTGCCGTGCGTGACGCGCATCAGCCCAGTCGCTGCGCGTATTCCGCTTCCAGCCGCGTATGCGTGCGCCACAGGCCGTCGGGCGTGGCGCCGGTCATGCGCGCGCGCAGGATGTTGAGGTGCGCATGCCAGCCGGCGGAAACGCTGAGCATGCCCTCGCGCGTGGCCAGGCGGCTGTGCACCAGCAGCAGGTGCACCTGGTCGCCGCGCTTCGCGAGTTCGATGCGCACCTGCGAGGGCGATTCGTCGCTGCCGAAGGTGAAGGCCAGCACGTGCGGCGAGTCGAACTCGGTGACCGTGCAGGGCATGTGGAACTCGCCGGCATGCGCGGCGTACTTCGGCGGCGGCGGATCGTCGTTCTCGGTCAGCGCGGAATTGTGGAAACGCAGGTCGAGCCGGCCACCGGCACGCGGTTCGATGTCGCCGCCGGCGAACCACTGCGCGCGCAATTCGGGGTCGACGAGGTATTGCCAGACGCGTTCGATCGGACCGGGCAGCAGGCGTTCGATGCGCACGGTGTCGGGCGCGGTGCGCACGCCGTAATCGACTTCGGGCAGGGCGGTATGCAGGTTCATGGTTTTCTCCGTGGGGGCGGGGACTTGCGGGCGGTTCCGGCCGTGGGCCTGGCCGGCCTGGAGCGGGCGTCGTCGGCCTCGAGCAGCGCTTCGAGGGCGTCGAGCTTCTGGTTCCAGAAGCGTTCGTAGTGGCGGATCCATTCCGCGCCGGCGTGCAGCGGTCGCGCATCGAGGCGGCAGGTATGCACGCGGCCCTGCACCTCGCGCCGGATCAGGCCGGCGCGCTCGAGCATCTGGATGTGTTTCGACGCACCGGCGAGCGAGATGTCGAAGGGCGCGGCGAGTTCGCCGACGGTGCGCGGCGCCTTGGCGAGGTCGCTCAGCATCGCGCGGCGCGTGGGGTCGGCGAGAGCGCGGAAGACTTCGTCGAGCTGTGCGGATTTATCAACCATAAGGTTGAATATACGCCGGTGCGGACGATTGTCAACTAGATGGTTGAATTATGTTGGCGGGTGGCGCGACGTCCCCTCACCCTGCATTGCTCCGCAATGCTGTCCCTCTCCCCGCAAGCGGGGCGAGGGGTGCCCCCGGCCCTTGCGCATGGCGCAAGGGCGTTCGGTCGGACATGTGCCAGTGGCGCATAAACGTCCGCCTTCACTCCGCAAGCGGGGCGAGGAAAACAAGGGCAAGCGGGCGAGGGACAAAGACAAGTGGGCGAGGGACAAAGACAAGTGGGGCGAGGGAACAAGTGGGGCGAGAGATGAGGTGGGAGAGCCGGGGGATTGCCCTTCTCCCCGCCCGGCGGGGAGAAGGTGCCCCGCAGGGGCGGATGAGGGGCGGCGCCGCGCAGCGGCGCCAAACCACTCAATCCATGCACACCGCCTCCACGTTGTTCCCGTCCGGATCGATCAGGAACGCCGCGTAATACGTCGGCGCGTAATCCACGCGCAGTCCCGGTGCGCCGTTGTCGCGGCCGCCGTTGGCCAGGCCTGCGGCATGGAACGCATCCACCGCCTTGCGGTCGCGCGCCTGGAACGCGACGTGCGTGCCGCCCTGCGCCTTCGCGTTGTCGTACAGCCACAGCGACGGCGCGCCCTGGGGGCCGAGGCCGGCGCCGCCCTCGTAGCGCGAATCCAGCACGTGGCCGAGCGGGGCCAGCACCGCTTCGTAGAAGCGCACGCTGGCGTCGAGGTTCTTCACTTGCAGTCCGAGATGGTCGTACATGGCGATGCTCCGTGTTGGGGAGCCCAGCCTCGCGCGCTACGCCGATCCGTACTTGGAGAAAATTGCGCTAGTGGCGCCGCCGTTCGAGCCGCCGCGCGAGGGCGGCGATGCGCTCGCGGTCGCCGCGCGCGGCGTGGCGGAAATGCCGCGGCGGCAATCCGGCGACGCGATGGAAGCTGCGCACGAAATTCGACAGGTCGGCGAAGCCGGCCTCGAGCGCGACCTGCGTCACCGGCCGCTCGTCGCCGGCGAGCAGTTGCGCGGCGCGTCGCAGCCGCGCGCGCAGCAGGTACTGGTGCGGCGTCACGCCGACCACGCGCGCGAACAGACGCAGGAAGTGCCACGCGCTCAGCCCCGCCTGCGCGGCGGTCGTTTCCAGGTCGACGTCCTCGTGCGCGTGCGCGTCGAGCCACAGCGCCATTTCCACCGCGCGGCGCCGGTCGCGCGCGCTGGCCTGCAAGGCCGGCCGCCGCCGCTGCCCGGCCAGCGCGAGATAGCGGTGGACCAGCAGCAGTCCCGCTTCGTCGACGCCGAAATCGCTGTCGCCGCGCACCGCCGCCTGCGCGAGTTCGCCCAGCACCATCAGTTCCGGCAGCGGCGGCAGCCCGCCGGCGCGCCAGTGCTGCGGATTCGCGTCGAATTCGTCGACCAGTTCGTCGGCGAGCTTGAACGACAGGCATTCGTCGCCGCCGTGGTGGTGGTCGTGCGTGCACACGAACTCGTCGCCGCCGCGCCCGACCAGCACCGAACCGGCAACCAGCTCGTAGTCCTCGCCGCGCGCGCGGTAGCCGAAGCTGCCGCGGCGCACGTACGACACCGAGGTGAAATCGTGGCGCTCCACCGCGAGCGGCGTGTGCGGGCCGGCCAGGCAGCGGAAGTCGAGCACCGACAGCGCGCCGCGGTGCAGGCGCGCGACCCGCATCGTGGCATCCGGAGGGGTGGGCGGCTTGCGGTCGGCCATGGCGCGAGGGTACGCCGGTGATCGCGGCCGCGCGTTGTCGTCGATGGCGGGATTGCGTTGCGCCGGCGGGGTTCAGGCGCCGCCGGCGAAACCCTGCTGCCGCCACGCCTCGAACACGACCACCGCGACCGTATTGGAGAGATTGAGGCTGCGGTTGTCCGGCCGCATCGGCAGGCGCAGCCGCTGCGCGTCCGGCACGCTGGCGAGCACCTCACCCGGCAGGCCGCGCGTTTCCGGCCCGAATAGGAACGCATCGCCCGGGCGGTAGGCGACGGTGTCGAATCGCGTGGTGCCGCGCGTGCTCAGCGCGAACACGCGCGGCGCGGCGCCTTCCGCATCGGCGATCGCGGCGAGTGCGGCATCCAGCGTGTCGTGCACCTGCAGCGAGGCGTACTCGTGGTAGTCCAGGCCCGCGCGCCGCAGCTGCGCGTCCTCGAGGGTGAAGCCCAGCGGCTTCACCAGGTGCAGGCGCGCGCCGGTGTTCGCGCACAGGCGGATCACGTTGCCGGTGTTGGGCGGGATCTCGGGCTGGAACAGGATGACGTGGAACATCGGCGCAGCGACGCGGCAGCGAAACGGACGCGCAGTATCGCCTGCGGCTACCAGGCCATCGCCTTGCCGTAGCGGTCGTAGAAGCCGCCGCTGCGCGCGGGCGTCGCCGCGGCGATGGTTTCCAGCAGCTCCGACACCGATTCGCCCGGCGTGATCTGCGCGCCGCTGCCGCCCATGTCGGTGAGCACCCAGCCCGGGCACAGCGCGATCACGGTGATGCCGCGCGGTTCCAGCGCCTTGGCCAGCATCTTCGTCGCCATGTTCAGCGCGGTCTTGCTGATGCGGTAGCTGGGCGAGTGGAAGTCGGGATCGGTGCCGAGCGAGGACATCATCGAGGACAGGTTGGCGACGGTGCCGCCATCGGCGAGTTGCGAGGACAGCGCCTGGGTCAGCAGGAACGGGCCGATCGCGTTGGTGCGCAGGCTGTCCTCGAGGTTCGCCGCGCTGATGCCGCCCCAGCGTTCGCCCGAATGCAGCACGCCGGCGTTGTTGATCAGCAGGTCGATCCCGTCGCAGACCAGCGGCAGCTCGTGGGCGAAGGCGGTGCGCGACTTCTCGTCGGCCACGTCCAGCGGCAGCACATGCAGCCGGCCGGGGTGCTCGCCGGCGAGGGCGTTGAGCGCGGTGGCCTTGCCCGGATGGCGGCAGGCGGCGACGACGCGATCGCCGCGGGCGAGCAGCTGGCGGACGAATTCCAGACCGAGGCCGCGGTTGGCGCCGGTGACGAGGCTGCGGCGGGGCTGGGCAATGGGCATGGCGGGCTCCGGGGCTGGGGCGAGTATGGGCGAAGCGGGGTGTGGCGGGGGTTAGGGGCGGGCGGCGACCGGAAGCCGCCCGCACGGGTATTCCGACCCGCCCGCGGGGCGCGTCCGGCCCGCCCACGAGCGGTACCGCCCGTGGGCGAGCGCCCTCGCGCGCTGCGGCGCGTTGCGCATTCCCGCAAGCGGGGTTGCATCGCGGCGCGGGACTTGTGACCCATGCCGCCTGCGGCCGGCGCCGCTACCATCCGGCGGTCCGGTGGTTGGGGCCGACCGCCGTGCGCACATCCATTTTCCGAACAGGAGTTCGCATGTCCTTCGCTTCGCTCAAGCGTGCAGCCCACCCGCGCGCTGCCGTCCTCGCCGTCGCCCTGGCCACCGCCATCGGCGGCGCGGCGTTCGCCCCGCAGGCCGCCTATGCCAAGGCGCCCGCCGCCGCCGACGTCGCCATTCCCTTCGAGGAATTCACCCTGCCCAACGGCCTGCGCGTGATCGTGCACACCGATCGCAAGGCCCCGATCGTGGCGGTGAACATCTGGTACCACGTGGGCAGCAAGGACGAACCCCTGGGTCGCAGCGGCTTCGCGCACCTGTTCGAACACCTGATGTTCAACGGCTCGGAAAACCATCCGGGCGAATACTTCGTGCCCTTCAAGCAGGTCGGCGTCACCGACCAGAACGGCACCACCAACACCGACCGCACCAACTACTTCGAGAACGTGCCGACCACTGCGCTCGACATGGCGCTGTGGATGGAATCGGACCGCATGGGCCACCTGCTCGGCGCGATCGACCAGAAGACGCTCGACGAGCAGCGCGGTGTCGTGCAGAACGAGAAGCGCCAGGGCGAGAACGAGCCCTACGGCCAGGCCTTCGACGTGCTCACCGAGATCATGTATCCGAAGGGTCATCCGTATCACCACACCGTGATCGGCTCGATGAACGATCTCAACGCGGCCTCGCTGGAGGACGTGAAGAACTGGTTCCGCACCTGGTACGGCCCGAACAACGCGGTGCTGGTGCTGGCCGGTGACATCGACGCGAAGACGGCGAAGGAAAAGGTCGCGAAGTACTTCGGCGACATCCCCGCGACGCCGAGCATGGCGCAGCCGAAGATCGATCCGGCGCCGCGCGCGGAATCCACGCGTTCGGTGATGCAGGACAAGGTGCCGCAGACGCGCATCTACCGCTTGTGGAACGTCGCCGAATACGGCGCGCCGGACCTCGATCGCCTGCAGCTGCTGGCGCAGGTGCTGGGCGGCAGCCGCAGCTCACGCCTGGACAAGCGCCTGGTGCACCAGGACAAGCTGGTCGACAGCATCTCGGCCGGCGCGTACTCGTCGCAGCTGGGCTCCAACTTCGTGATCATGGCCGACGTGAAGCAGGGCGTGGACGCGCAGAAGGTCGAAGCGGTGATCGACGAGGAGATCAAGAAGCTGCTGGCCGACGGTCCCACCGCCAGCGAACTGACGCAGGCGCGCACGGTGTTCAAGGCCGGCTTCATCCGCGGCATCGAGCGCATCGGCGGCTTCGGCGGCAAGGCCGACACGCTGGCCGAATGCACCGTCTACACCGGCAAGCCCGACTGCTACCGCGACAGCCTGAAGACCATCGAGACCGCGACCGCGGCCGAACTGCAGGCCACCGGCCAGCGCTGGCTGGGCAAGGGCGATCACACGCTGGTGATCGAGCCGGGCGCGCGCACCGCGCTGCCGGAAGAACCGGCCGCCGCGCCGACGCCGCTGGCGCTGCCGCCGGTCGACGCGAAGTACAAGACCATCGCCAGCGACGTCGACCGCAAGGCCGGCGTGCAGGTGCCCAAGGACTTCCCGGAACTGAAGTTCCCGCAGCTGCAGCGCGCCACGCTGAGCAACGGCACGCAGGTGATCCTGGCCGAGCGCCATGACATTCCGGTCGTGCAGTTCAGCTACCTCTTCGACGGCGGCTACGCCACCGACGCGGGCAAGAAGCTGGGCACCGCCAACTTCACCCTCGGCATGCTCGACGAAGGCGCCGGCAACTACGACGCGCTGGCCTTCGCCGATCGCGCCGAATCGCTGGGCGCGAGCCTCGGCGCCGGCGCCTCGCTCGACGGCGGCACCGCCTACCTGTCGGCGCTGAAGGAGAACCTCGATCCGTCGCTCGCGCTGTTCGCCGACATGCTGGAGCGTCCGCGCTTCGACGCGAAGGACATCGAACGCCTGCGCGGCCAGTGGCTCGCGGCGATCGCCCAGGAAAAGGCCGAACCCAACGGCGCGGCCACGCGCGTGCTGC
The DNA here is from genome assembly GCF_042655745.1 of Lysobacter yangpyeongensis. Lineage (NCBI taxonomy): Bacteria > Pseudomonadati > Pseudomonadota > Gammaproteobacteria > Lysobacterales > Lysobacteraceae > Lysobacter > Lysobacter yangpyeongensis. The sequence continues at coordinate 146,091 of NZ_JBHSNM010000004.1, forward strand.
CGCCGCTGCTGTTCGGCGAAGGCCATCCGTATGCGATGCCGCTCAGCGGCACCGGTACCGAAGCCTCGATCCAGACCCTGACCCGCGACGACCTGCTCGCCTACCACCGCAGCTGGGTGCGTCCGGACGGCGCCACGCTGGTCGTGGTCGGCGACACCACGCTGAAGGACATCGTGCCGGTGCTGGAAAAGCACTTCGGCAACTGGAAGGTCGAAGGCGCCAGGCCCGCCGCGCTGCAGCTGCCGACGGTGGCGCGTCCGGACAAGCCGCGCGTGTTCCTGATCGACCAGCCCGGTTCGGTGCAGGCCAACATCTACGCCGGTGAGCTGATGCCGTCGACGATGGATCCGGGTGCGATCAGGCTCGACATCGCCAACACCGTGATCGGCGGCGACTTCACCGCGCGCCTCAACATGAACCTGCGCGAGGACAAGCACTGGTCGTACGGCGCGCGTTCCTCGCTGCGCGACGCGGTGGGCCAGCGGCCGTGGCTGGCGGTCGCGCCGGTGCAGATCGACAAGGCCGCCGAGTCGATGGCCGAGATGCGCCGCGAGATCACCGAGTACACCGACGGCAGCAAGCCGGCCACGCCGGCCGAGGTGGCGCGCATCCAGGCGATCAAGATCCGCAGCCTGCCCGGTGCCTACGAGACCGCGGGTGCGGTGATGGGCACGATCGGCGGCATCGTCCGCTACCAGCGTCCGGACGACTACGTGTTCAAGCGCAAGGCCGAGATCGAAGGCATGGACGCGGCGCAGGTGAACGCCGCCGCCAAGGCGATCGATCCGAACGCGCTGACCTGGGTGGTCGTGGGCGACCTCAAGGAGATGGAAGCCAAGGTGCGTGCGCTGAACTTTGGCGAGATCACCATCCTGGATGCCGACGGCAAGCCGGTGGGCGCGGGCAAGCCGGCGAAGTAAGCCGGGTGACTGAGTCGACTGTCTGAGTCGACTCTCTGAAACCGGCCGGCGAATGGCGCCGGCCGGATTTGGCTTTCCCCTCTCCCGCTGGCGCGGACGGGGCCTGATTGGACTTTCCCTCTCCCCGCTTGCGGGGAGAGGGTGCCCAACGGGCGGGTGAGGGGCGGCGAGCGCAGCGAGCTGCCTTTGCCGTTGCTTTTGATTTGTTCGGGCGTTGGAGCACAGCAAAAGCAGCTCGCTGCGCTCGCTCCCCTCATCCGCCCTTCGGGCACCTTCTCCCCGCGAGCGGGGAGAAGGAGGCCGCCACATGCGGGAGAAGGAGGCCGCCACATGCGGGAGAAGGAGGCCGCCACATGCGGGAGAAGGAGGCCGCCACATGCGGGAGAAGGAGGCCGCTACATGCGGGAGAAGGAGGCCGCTACATGCGGGAGAAGAGGGCGCTGCACACGGGGAATCGGATGTGCACACGGGGAAGCAGACGCTGCGTTCGCCGATCCCCGGTTTTCATTCCCCCGCGACACCGGGTTTTGCCTGATTCACCCATCAAGGCAACAATGACGCGCTTCGCTATCCGGAGATGCCGCATGCGTCCACTCGTCGTCCTTGCTCCCACCCTCGTCGCCCTCGCCCTTGCCGCCAGCGGCTGCACCTGGGTGCACATGGCCCCCGGCGCCTCGGCGGTGCGCGTGATTCCCGCCGGTGCGGCGCCGGCCGGTTGCGAGCAGCGCGGCGAGATCGCGGTGTCGGTGAAGGGCAAGATCGGCTTCTACGAACGCAACCCGCTGCGCGTGCGCGAGGAACTGGAAACCCTCGCCCGCAACGAGGGTCCCGGCCTGCAGGCCGATACCCTGCAGCCGATGACCGAGCCGCAGGACGGCGAGCAGCGCTTCCTCGCCTGGCGCTGCCGGAAATAACGCCGCCGCGCGAACTGCGGCCGGATCGTGGCGTTCCATACCCACAGACCGTGAACCGTATGCCGGCCGGACCCGCGCGCGCCGCCGCTGTGCCGATCCCGGCCTGAACCCGCCATTTTCGCCACCGCATCGGGGGGCTTGCGACCTGCGGCCGGTGCAACCATGTCGACAAAGCGTTAATCTGACGCGCTTTTTTCGCCCACGGTTGCCCGCCATGCTGTTCCAACACGTTGCCATCGCCGGTCTGGCCCATATCGACGCCCCGCGTCGGCTGACCTCCGACGAGATCCACGCCCGACTCAAGCCGACGATGGACCGTCTGGGCATCAAGGCCAACGTGCTGCAGGACGTGGCCGGCGTGAACGAACGCCGCCTGTGGGACGGCGAGGTGCTGCCCTCCGACGCCGCGACGCTCGCCGGCGTCAAGGCGCTGGCCGATGCCGGCATCGATGCCGATCGCATTGGCCTGCTGGTCAACACCTCGGTCAGCCGCGACTACCTCGAGCCGTCCACCGCCTCGATCGTCGCCGGCAACCTGCGCCTCGGGGATGAGTGCCAGAACTTCGACATCGCCAACGCCTGCCTCGCGTTCCTCAACGGCATGGACGTGGCCAGCCGCATGATCGAACGCGGCGAGATCGAATACGCGCTGGTCGTCGACGGCGAGACCGCCAACCTCGCCTACGAGAAGACCATCGAGCGCCTGAGCCGCGAAGGCGTGACCGCCGAGCAGTTCCGCGACGAGATGGCGACGCTGACGCTGGGTTCGGGGGCCGCCGCGATGGTGCTGGCCCGCGCCGAACTCGTGCCGGGCGCGCCGCGCTACAAGGGCAGCGTGACCCGTTCGGCCACCGAGTGGAACCACCTGTGCCGCGGCGACGTCAACCACGACCGCATGGTCGCCGACGGCCGCATGCTGATGATCGAAGGCGTGAAGCTCGGCCAGAAGACCTTCGCCGCCGCGCGCCAGGCGCTGGGCTGGGTGGTCGACGAGCTCGACGAATTCGTCATCCACCAGGTCAGCAAGGCGCACACCCAGGCCTTCCTCAAGGCCTTCGGTATCAGCCCGAAGAAGGTCATGACCATCTTCGGCGAGCACGGCAACATCGGTCCGGCCTCGGTGCCGATCGTGCTGAGCAAGCTGCGCGAAATGGGTCGCCTGAAGAAGGGCACGCGCGTGGCGCTGCTGGGCATCGGCTCGGGCCTGAACTGCTCGATGGCCGAAGTGGTCTGGTAACCGGCGCGATCCGCGCATGAAAAACGGGGCGCCTGGTGCGCCCCGTTTTCTTTTCCCCGGCCTCAGCCCGCCGCCGGCTGCTCCTGCAGATCCACCAGCACGCCGTCCCACAGCGCCAGGCGCGCGCGTACCGCCTCGGCGGCGGCCTCGATCACCTGCTGCTGGCGCGCCGGATCGTGGTCGACGGCGCGATCGATGATCCGCTGCGCCATCGGTCCGTGCGATTCGCCGTCGACTTCGATGTGGCGTCGCATATAGAACACGAACATCGGCGCCGCGGCCTCGTCGATGCGCCAGCGCGCGAGCAGCGCGTCGAACATCCGCGGGATCACGTTCTCGCGGCCATGGAAGAAGTTGGTCATCACCGCGAGCGTGCTGCCGTCGCGGGCGATGCGCAGGGTATGCCCCACGAACGCACGCACGTGCGCCGGCGCGCCCACCGTATGCAGCGCATCCAGCGGTTCCATGCCGTCGTCGACCAGCTGGAGGAAGCGCTCGAACTGCGCGGTGTCCGCGCCCACTTCGCGCATCGCGTCGAGGTAGAGATCGAGATGGCTGGCGGGCTCGCCGTCAGGACGCAGGTCGCTTTCCTCGCCGAGCACGATCTCGTTGACCAGATGCGCGGCGATGCGGTCACGCGGCGGCACCCACGGCACCTGCGTGCAGGTGAGGTCGCGCTGCAGGCGCTTGAGCAGGCTCATGAAGTCCCAGACCGCGAACACGTGCGCGCGCATGAAGCGCCGCAGGTCGCCGATGTCGGCGAGCGCCTCGAACACCGGGTGCAGCTCGAGCTGGGTGCGCAGGTCGCGCAGGGCGGTCGCGTCGGCGACGATGCGATCGGATTGATGCAGATCCATTACTGCGGCCATTACCGTTCTCCCTGGATAGGCGAAAGAGCGCCGGCCCGGTCGGGGCCGGCGTGTCCAGGACGCATCCGCGTCCGCCGTCAGAGTGGGGGTTTGCCCCCAGAGCCTTCCGTGCATGCGTCACGGTTCGCCATGCCGGCGGCCGTGGTCGCGCGCGCGGCGGCAATCCGCGCCGCGGCTGGGGTTCGGGCGGCGGGCACCGCATAATGGCGCCCCTTGTTCGGCGGGGCTGTCCTGTCCGGCACCACCGACAGACCACTGGCAGGCCTGCATGACCGCGTCGTCCCCGGTTCGCTTCCCCGACTACCCGTTCGCGCCGCAGCGGATCGAAATCCGCCCCGGCATCGCGATGTCGTACCTGGACGAAGGCCCGCGCGATGGCGAGGTCGTCGTCATGCTGCACGGCAATCCGTCGTGGAGTTACTACTGGCGCAAGCTGGTGCTCGGACTGCGCGATCCGGCGTCGGGAAAGGCCTATCGCTGCATCGTCCCCGACCACGTCGGCATGGGCCTGTCGGACAAGCCCGGCGACGATCGCTACCACTACACCCTGCAGTCGCGCGTCGACGACGTGACGACGCTGCTGGACCGCCTGGGCATCACCGGCCCGGTGACGCTGGCCGTGCACGACTGGGGCGGGATGATCGGCTTCGGCTGGGCGCTGTCGCATGCGGCGCAGGTGAAGCGGCTGGTGATCACCAACACCGCGGCATTTCCGTTGCCCGCGGCCAAGCCGATGCCGTGGCAACTGACGTTCGGCCGCGACTGGAAGCTCGGCGCGCTGGTGATCCGCGCATTCAACGCGTTCTCTGCGGGCGCCTCGTTCATCGGCCTCGAGAAGCCGATGCCGCGCGCCGTGCGCCGCGCCTACGTCGCGCCGTACGACTCCTGGGCCAATCGCATCAGCACCGTGCGCTTCATGCAGGACATTCCGCTGCGTCCGGGCGACAAGGCCTGGCCGTTGCTGGAGGAGGCAGGCCGGCGCCTGCCGGAATTCGGCGATCGTCCGGCGTTCATCGGCTGGGGCCTGCGCGATTTCGTGTTCGACAAGCATTTCCTCGACGGTTTCCGCGCCGCGCTGCCGCAGGCGGAAGTGCACGCGTTCGAGGACGCCAACCACTACGTGCTGGAAGACAAGGCCGAGGTGCTGGTGCCGGCGATCCGGCGGTTCCTGGATTCGCATCCGATCGGGTGAGGCGTTTTTCCTGCTCGCCGCGTGCGGGGAACAGGATTGCCCGATGTTTTCCTTCTCCCCGCGCGCGGGGAGAAGGTGGCCGTAAGGCCGGATGAGAGGGAGGCGAGCGCAGCGAGCTGCCCTTGCTTCGGGCAACGGCAAAGTCAAAAGCGCCCCTCACCCGCCTTCGGCACCCTCTCCCCATCGCTGCGCGACGGGGAGAGGAACGCGTCGAACGGGGACGCTCACACCTCCGGCAACGGATTGCGCTCCGCGTCGCCCACGCCCACCCAATCCGCCGGCGTCAGCACGCGCAAGCCGTGCGCCAGTCGCGCCTTGTCGCACTGCGCGCTGGGTTCGCCGAACTCGTACGACGCCGGCACCAGCGCGCACACCGACGGCCGGCGGTCGTGGATCGTGCAGCGGCTGTAGCGGCCGATGTCCGCATCCAGCGCGATGCAGCGCGGATGCGCCTGCGAGGTGCCGCGCATCGCGCGCTCGTGCGCCCGCAGCGGCTCGGTCAGTTCGAACGGCACCCGCCCGCCCAGCGCGGGGTCGGTCTCCGACCAGTGGAAGCTGACGCGGAAGAAGGCGCAGCAGGCGCCGCAGGACAGGCAGGGATGGGACGACACGGGGGCGCGCAGCCGGAACGGGGCGGCAATTCTAGGGGCGGCGCGGCCACTTCCGACGCGCCGCAACCGGCCGGTCGTCGGAGGCCGACGCCGGCCGTCGCAGAACGCGGGTCGGCGACAATAGGCGGATGAACGACGCTCCCCGCGACCGCTGCAACATCGCCGCTTCACTGCCGCGCCTGGCCGCGGAATTCCCCGACCGGATCGCCATGCGCTGCCCCGGCGCGCGCGGCCGCGACGGCTTCGCGCGCTACGACACCGCGCTGACCTACCGCGAGCTGGACGCGCGCAGCGACGCGATCGCCGCCGGCCTGGCGACGCGCGGCATCGTGCGCGGCACCCGCACCGTGGTGATGGTGCGGCCGACGCCGGAGTTCTTCCTGCTGATGTTCGCGCTGTTCAAGGCCGGCGCGGTGCCGGTGCTGGTCGATCCGGGCATCGACAGGCGCGCGTTGAAGCAATGCCTGGACGAAGCGCAGCCGGCGGCCTTCATCGGCATTCCGCTGGCGCAGTGCGCGCGCGTGCTGCTGGGCTGGGCGAAGTCGGCGCGCGTGCGCATCACCACCGGAGCGCGCGCGCTGCTCGCCGACGCGACGCTGGCGCAGGTCGAACGCGAGGGCGCCGGCGCGGGCTCGCAACTGGCCGACACGCAGCCGGACGATGTTGCCGCGATCCTGTTCACCAGTGGCTCCACCGGCGTGCCCAAGGGTGTCGTGTACCGCCATCGCCACTTCGTCGCGCAGATCGCGCTGCTGCGCGAGGCCTTCGGCATCGAAGCCGGTGGCGTCGATCTGCCGACCTTCCCGCCGTTCGCGCTGTTCGATCCGGCGCTCGGGGTGACCTCGGTGATTCCCGACATGGATCCGACCAAACCCGCGCTTGCCGATCCGCGCAAATTGCACGCTGCGATCGCGCGCTTCGGCGTCGACCAGCTGTTCGGTTCGCCGGCGCTGATGGGCGTGCTCGCGCGCCACGGCGCGCCGCTGCCCACGCTGCGTCGCGTCACCTCCGCCGGCGCGCCGGTGCCCGCGGACGTGGTGGCGCGCATGCGCGAACTGCTGCCCGCCGACGCGCGGTTCTGGACGCCGTACGGCGCCACCGAATGCCTGCCGGTGGCGGTGATCGAAGGCGGCGAGCTGCAGGCCACGCGCGCGGCGACCGAAGCCGGCGCCGGCACCTGCGTGGGCCGCGCCGTCGCGCCCAACGTCGTGCGCATCATCCGCATCCGCGACGACGCGATCGCGGACTGGTCGGAAGTCGAAGAGCTGGCGCGGGGCGAGGTCGGCGAGATCACCGTCGCCGGCCCGACCGCCACCGACAGCTACTTCAACCGTGAGGCGCAGACGCGGCTGGCGAAGATCCGCGAACGCGGCGTCGACGGCAGCGAGCGCATCGTGCACCGCATGGGCGATGTCGGTTATCTCGACGCCGATGGCCGCCTGTGGTTCTGCGGGCGCAAGTCGCATCGCGTGGAGACCGTCGCCGGGCCGCTGTACACCGAGCAGGTCGAACCGGTGTTCAACACGCATCCGGACGTGCGCCGCACCGCGCTGGTCGGCATCGGCGCGCACGACACGCAGGTGCCGGTGCTGTGCGTCGAACTCAACGCCGGCGTGGCGGCGGGCGAATGGCCCCGCGTGGAGCGCGAACTGCGCGCGCTCGGCCAGGCGCATGGGCATACGCGCGCTATCGACCGGTTCCTGCGCCACGCGAAATTCCCGGTTGACATCCGCCACAACGCCAAGATCGGCCGCGAGAAGCTGGCGGTGTGGGCGGCGGGGCAATTGCGCGGGTAGCGAGGGAGAGGCTCCTCCCTTTCGCCGCAGGCGAAGGGGAGGGCGGGGGAGGGGCCGAGCGCCGCAGGCGCGAGTGCGGTTGCTTCCGGACGTTGCAGGAAGCAACGGCAAAATCCAAAGCACCCCCTCCCGACCTCCCCCTTGCGCTGCGCGCAAAGGGGAGGGGAAGAGCAGGGGCTCCCTCCTTCGAAGAGGAGGGGAAGAGCAGGGCTCCCTCCCTTTCGCCGCAGGCGAAGGGGAGGGTTGGGGAGGGGTCGAGCGCCGCAGGCGCGAGTGCGGTTGCTTCCGGACGTTGCAGGAAGCAACGGCAAAATCCAAAGCCCCCCTCCCGGCCTCCCCCTTGCGCTGCGCGCAAAGGGGAGGGGAAGAGCAAGCTATCGCTGTACATCGAACAGGGAGAGACATGGACCGTCTCAGACTTCGTGCACGGACGCTGCGCAACCATGCCACCGACGCCGAGCGCGCCCTATGGCGCGCACTGCGCGGAAAGCAGCTGGATGGGTTCCGCTTCCGCCGTCAGGTGCCCATCGGTGGCTACATCGCGGACTTCGCCTGCCCGCAGGCAAAACTGATCGTCGAAATCGACGGCGGCCAACACGCGTTGCAGGCGGAGTACGATGCAGCCCGCACGAGGAAGCTGGAAGCGCTGGGCTACCGAGTGCTGCGCTACTGGAATGGCGACGTGCTGCTTCGGCTGGAATCGGTCGTCGACGACATTCACCGGCATCTGGTCATGGCGTCCATCACGGGCAAAGGCACCCTTCCCCGATCCTCCGTTTCGTTGCGCGAACGGGAGGACGCGGACGGCAACGACGAAGGCAAAGGCAACGAATGAAGATCCTCGTGACCGGCGGCGGCGGTTTCCTCGGCCAGGCCCTGTGCCGCGGCCTGCGTGCGCGCGGGCACGAAGTGGTCAGCTTCAACCGCGGGCTCTATCCGGCGCTCGCCGCGATCGGCGTGCGCCAGGTGCAGGGCGATCTCGCGTTGCGCGACGCGGTGATCGCCGCCGCGCAGGGCTGCGACGCGGTGATCCACAACGCGGCCAAGGCCGGCGCGTGGGGCAGCTACCGCAGCTATTTCGATGCGAACGTGGTCGGCACCGAGAACGTCATCGAGGCCTGCCGCATCCACGGCGTCAACCGCCTCGTCTACACCTCCACGCCGAGCGTCACCCATCGCGCCACGCACCCGGTCGAGGGCGGCACCGCCGACACCGTGCCCTACGGCGAGCACCTCAAGGCGCCGTACGCGGCGACCAAGCTGATCGCCGAGCGGCTGGTGCTGGCGGCGAACGACCAGACGCTCGCGACGGTCGCGCTGCGTCCGCGGCTGATCTGGGGCGTCGGCGACAACCAGCTGCTGCCGCGCCTGGTGGAACGCGCGAAGGCGGGGCGCCTGCGCTTCGTCGGCGACGGCCACAACCGCATCGACACCACCTATGTCGACAATGCGGCGCAGGCGCACTTCGACGCGCTGGCGCAGCTCGCCCCCGGCGCGCGTTGCGCGGGGCGCGCGTACTTCATCAGCAACGGCGAGCCGCGCAGCGTGCGCGACATCGTCAACGGCCTGCTGCGTGCGGCCGGCGCACCGCTGGTGGAGAAGACGATTCCGTTCCGCGTCGCCTACGTCGCCGGCGCGGTGTGCGAAGGACTGTGGCATGTGCTGCCGCTGAAGGGCGAGCCGCCGATGACGCGGTTCCTGGCGGAGCAGCTGAGCACGACGCATTGGTATGACATGACCCCGGCGCGCCACGATTTCGGCTATGTGCCGCAGGTGACGATCGACGAGGGGCTGACGCGGCTGGCAGCGGCCTGTCGCGGATGAAACGGCGTCGCGCGTGGCGGCGCGTGGCGGAGCAGAGCAGGGCCGCTCATGTTGCTCGCAGCGGTACGCGGCGGCGCGGCGCGGCGGCGCCGATCATCACCCGCCGCTAAGCCCCGCTCGGCGAGCATCGGCTTCCCACCCGTGCGTGCGTCCGGGAGGTTCCCATGCTGTACGGCTCCGCCATCTTTCTCGTCCTCGCCCTGATCGCCGCGGCGTTCGCGCTCAGCGGCCTGCCCACCGTGGCCGGTACGCTGGCGTGGTTCTGGTTCGCGGTCTTCTTCGGCCTCTCGCTCTCGGCGCTGTGGCGCTGGCACAACGACCACCACGACCACCATCATCACCGCCACTGAACGGATCGCGCTGACGCGGACGTCATCGCGCTGAAGGCCGGCTGGCCACGCGCGGCAACCGTCACCGCGCGACCACCGCGCTGCGGCGAGCATGGCCACGCGCCGAACCGGTGCATGGTCTGGAGGCTCGCATGCTGCACTACGCCGTCGTCTTCTTCGTGATCGCGATCATCGCGGCCGTGCTCGGCTTCACCGGCATCGCCGGTGCCGCCGGCAACATCGCCTGGATCCTCTTCGTCATCTTCCTCGTGCTGGGCATCATCTCGCTGCTGCGCGGCCGTCGCGTCTGACGCGCCTCGTCGCAGCGCAGCCGGCAACCTGCCAGCCCGCCTCCCGCGGCACCTCTACGCGTCGCGGGCCGGACGGGCGCCGGTCCCCGGCGGCTACAATGCCGGCATGACCGCCGGCGCCACGCCCCTCGATTCGCTCAAGCCCCTCGCCGGCCGTGCGCTGGAAGCGGCGCTCAACCGCGCGCTGGCCCTGGATCCCGATACCCGCGACGGCTTGCGCGCGCTCGACGGCCGCAGCGTGGCGCTGCACGTCGCCGCGCCGCGGCTGGCCCTGCAGGTCGCCGTCGCCGGCAACCGCCTGCGGGTGGGGCCGGTGCCGGAGGGCGAAGCCGCCGACCTGTCGGTGCGCAGCACCCTGGGCGGACTCATCGCGCAGCTGCCGTTCTTCCGCAACGACAACGCGCCGCCGGTGGGCAAGCTGCGCATCGAAGGCGACGCCGATCTCGCGCGCCGGCTGCAGCGCCTGGCCGAACGCTTCGATCCCGACTGGCAGCAGCCCTTCGCCGCGGTGTTCGGCGACGTGGTCGGCGTACAGGTCGCCAATGCCGTGCGCGCCGCGCTGCGCCACGCGCGCGAGGCCGGTGGCGCCTTCGCCAGCAACGCCGCCGAGTACGTCACCGAGGAATCGCGCGATGTGGTCGGGCGCGACGAACTCAACGCGTTCTTCGACGACGTCGATGCCGTGCGCGACGACGTCGAGCGCATCGCCGCGCGCGTGACGCGGCTGCGCGGCGCGATCGGGAGCGCCCGCGCATGACGCCGGTGTTCCGCGCCTGGCGCATTGGCCGGGTGCTGTTGCGGTACCGCCTCGACGACCTGCTCGACGGCACGCCGGCCGAGCGCTGGCTCCGGCTCGCGCGTCCGTTCGTGCCGCGCGCCTCCGCCGAGGTCGCTTCGCAATCGCGCGGTGCGCGCCTGCGCCTGGCGCTGCAGGAACTGGGGCCGATCTTCGTCAAGTTCGGACAGATCCTGTCGACGCGCCGCGATCTGGTGCCGCCCGACATCGCCACCGAACTGGCGCTGCTGCAGGATCGCGTCGCGCCCTTCGACGGCCAGGCCGCGCGCGCGATCGTCGAAGCGGCGTTGAACCGCGGCATCGGCGAGGCCTTCGCCAGCTTCGACACCGAGCCGCTGGCGTCCGCCTCGATCGCGCAGGTGCACGCCGCGACGCTGCATGCCCAAGGCGATGCGACGCGGCGCGAAGTCGTGGTGAAGGTGCTGCGTCCCGACATCGAGACGCAGATCGCCGCCGACATCGCGCTGCTCAGGGCGGTGGCGGGCGTGGTGGAACGCACGCATCCGGCGGCCGACAAGATCCGCCCGCGCGAGATAGTCGGGGAGATCGAGAACACGCTCGCCGCCGAACTCGACCTGCAGCGCGAAGGCGGCAACGCCAGCGTGCTGCGTCGCTTCTGGGCCAGCAGCGACGATCTGTACGTGCCCGAGGTGATCTGGTCGCACACCGCCGAACGCGTGCTGACGCTGGAGCGCGTGCGCGGCATTCCTTCCGACGACATCGCCGCGCTCGACGCCGCCGGCATCGACCGCCATGCGCTCGCCGCCAAGGGCGTGCGCGTGTTCTACACGCAGGTGTTCCGCGACAACTTCTTCCACGCCGATGCGCACGCCGGCAACATCTGGGTCGACAGCGACCCGGCGCGCAAGGCGAACCCGCGCTTCATCGCGCTCGACTTCGGCATCATGGGCCAGCTCTCCGACGAGGATCAGTACTACCTCGCCGAGAACTTCATGGCGATCTTCAACCGCGACTACCGCCGCATCGCCGAACTGCACGTGCAGGCCGGCTGGATGCCGTCGCACATCCGCATCGACGAGCTCGAAGCCGCCGCGCGCGCGGTGTGCGAGCCGTACTTCACCCGCCCGCTGAGCGAGATCTCGCTGGCCGAAGTGCTGGTGAAGCTGTTCCGCACCGCGCAGCGCTACGAGCTCACCCTGCAGCCGCAACTGATCCTGCTGCAGAAGACCCTGCTCAACATCGAAGGCGTCGGCCGCCTGCTGGATCCGAAGCTGGACATCTGGGCGGTGGCGCAACCGGTGCTGGCGAAGATCCTGGTCGAGCGCTACAGCCCGCAGCGGCTGGCCGGCGAATTCCGCAAGCGCCTGCCGGAATTCGTCACCCACGCGCCGGAGATGCCGCGCCTGCTGCACCTGTGGCTGCAGCAGCAGGTCGAAGGCAAGCACGCGCTGAGCATGCAGTCGCAGGACCTGCGCGCGCTCACGCGGGCCCTGCAGAGCGCGCAGCGCCGCACCATCGCCGCCATCTTCGGCACCGGCCTGCTCGTGGTCGCGGCGTTGCTGTACGCGCTGGAGGCCGGCGGTCCGCGGCTGCTGGGCGTGCCGGCGTCGGCGTGGATCGCCGCGATCGGCGGCCTGTGGGCGCTGCGCGCGGCCTGGCCGCGGCGCGCGTAGCGGCGGTCGCGCAAACGCGCGCGACCGTGCCAATATCGGGCGCAGTGGCCCCGGTACAGGCCGAGCGAGGATCCGCTTGGGGACGGTCCGTGTGGGAACGAGGCGAGCGCAATTCCATGTCCTGAAGTCCTTCATGCCGGCACTGGCAGGGCTGGTGGCATGGCTGGCGGCCGCGGGGTTGGCCTCGCTGTTGCTGTACTACGTGGATGCGAAGGCGCGCCTGGAAGCGACCGGCAAGGTGCGCGTCGCCCTCGGCGAGGCGCGCGACGAGATCGATCGTCGCCTGGAGACCGCGCTGGCGGTGCCCGAAACCCTGGCCGCGGTGATCGCCGCCGAAGAGCGCATCGACGACCCCACCTTCGAGGCGATCGCCTCGCGCCTGGTGCGCGCCAATCCCTCGATCCGCAACGTCGCGCTGGCGCCGGGCGGGGTGATCACCGCCATCCACCCGCGCCGCGGCAACGAAGCGGCGCTGGGCCTGCGTTACGTCGACGTGCCCGCGCAGTACGAGGCGGTGCAGCAGGCAATCCGCACCCGGCGCACCGTGGTGTCCGGGCCGATCGGCCTGATCCAGGGCGGCAATGGCGTGGTCAGCCGCACGCCGGTGTTCCTGCGCGGGCCGGGCGGGCGCGACACGCGTTACTGGGGCCTGGTCTCGCTCGCGGTCAACGTCGATCCGCTGCTGATCGACATCCGCCGCGTCGCCGAGCGCAACGGCCTGCGTATGGCCGCGCGCCGCGCCGACCCCGGCCAACGCCCGGGCGAGGCGTTCTTCGGCGACCCCACCGTGTTCGCCGCATCGCCGGTGACGACCTATTACCCGCTGCCCGGCGGCGGACGCTGGGAACTGGCGGCGCTGCCGCGCGACGGCCTGGCTGCGATGCGCGCGCCGCTGTACGTGCGCGTGCCGCTGCACGTGCTGGCGCTGCTGCTGGGCTGGTTCACCTACCGCCTGCTGGCCAGCCAGGGTCGCGACCGCATGCTGGCCGGCCACGACGCGCTCACCGGTCTGCTCAACCGCAAGTCCTTCGACCTGCAGCTGCACGAGGCGATGCAGCAGACCCAGCCGCGCAGCTGCGCGCTGGTGCTGATCGACCTGGACCGCTTCAAGCCCGTCAACGACAACTACGGCCACCGCGCCGGCGATCTGGTCCTGCAACAGGTCGCGCAGCGGCTGCAGCAGGTCACGCACAGCGAGGACAACGTCTATCGTCTGGGCGGTGACGAGTTCGCGCTGCTGCTGCAGGGCAAGCGCGGCACGCGCGAGTTGTTCCACCTCGTCGACCGCGCGGTCGAGGCGATCCGCCAGCCGGTGGTGCTGCCCGACCGCCGCAGCGTCAGCGTCGGTGCCTCCACCGGCGTGGCGGTGTTTCCCTCGGGCGAGGAGCCCGAGTTGCCCGCCGAAGTCTTCGATCGCGCCGACCGCGCGCTGTACCGCTGCAAGACGCAGGGCGCCAACGGCGCGGCCGACAAGCTCGAATCGATCCGCTGAGGCGGCGCTATTGCCCGGGAGTGGCCGCCGCGGGTTTCATGTGCGCGACGCCGGCGAAATCGCCCGCGGCATACACGCTCAGTGCGTCCGGATCGAAGCGGCGGCGGATCGCCTCGTTGACCTGCGCCACCGTCAGCGCCTGCAGGCGCGCATCGATCGCCGCCGACCAGGCCATGGTGCGGTCCAGGTAGAGATTGCGGGCGAGGATGTCCGCGACCACGTCGTCGCCGGCACGCGCCTGCGCGCGCTGGGTGAGCATCGCGTTCACCGCGTCCTTCAGTTCGGCGGCGGTGATGCCCTCGCGCACCAGTCGCGCGACTTCCTCGCGCAGGCCGGCGGTGAGGCGATCGACGTTCTGCGGCGCGGCGATCGCCTGGATGAAGAGGCTGCCGGCATCGTCCTTGCCGTCGGGGCTGGCATCGGCGGTGAGGCGGCTGGACACGCCGTAGGTCAGGCCTTCGGTTTCGCGCAGGCGCTTGCCCAGGCGCGAGGCCAGCGTGCCGGCGCCGAGCACGTGGTTGGCGACCATCAGCGCGGGGTAGTCGGGATCGGTGTCGTTGAGCGGCAGGTTCGCGCGCGCGGCGACGACCGCGTTGGCCTTGTCGGGCGTCTCCAGGCGCTGCGACTCCGGTGCGACCGCGGTGTAGTGCGTGGAAATCGCCATGTAGGGCGTCGGCGATTTCCAGCTGGCGAACAAGGCCTGCAGCTGCGTCTTCACCGCGCCCGGATCGAAGTCGCCGACGATCGCGATCTCGCCCTGCGCGGTGCCGTAGAAGTCGTGATGGAAGGCCACCAGGTCCTCGCGCCGGAGTGCCTTCCACTCCGCGATCTGCGCATCCAGCGATCGGAACGCGAGCGGATGGTCCGCCGGCCACGGGTCGAAATGCGCACGCAGCGCCTGCGATACGGCGGTGCCGGGTTCCTTGCGCGCGGCTTCCAGGCCGGTGATCGCCTGCACGCGCAGTTGCTCGAATTCCTCCTGCGGAAACGCCGGATGTCGCAGCAGGTCGGCCGCCAGCTGCAGCGCGTCGGCGAGGGTGTCGCGGCGCGTGTCCAGGGCGATGCCCGCGGCCTGCATCCCGCCATTGACGTTGCCGGTGGTGCGCAGGGTTTCCAGGCGTTGCGCGATCTGTTCGCGATCGAGTGTTGTCGAGCCGCGCATCAGCATCGCCCCGACCACGCCGCCGACGAGGCGCGGATGGCGCTTCAACGCCGGAACGTCGCCGAAGCGGAAGTTCGCGCTGACCTGGACCGTGTCGCCGCGCGTGTCCTTGGGCAGCAGCGAGACCTTGAGCCCATCGCCGAGCACGAACGTCTGCGTGCGTGCATCGATGTTGGCCGGGGAGGGATCGAAGGTTTCGCCGGCGGCGACCGCGGCCCGGCCGGTGTAGCCGGCGAGCAGTCCGGCAACCGGCGGCGCGGCGGGAATCGGCGCGCGATCGGGCGCGTCGGTGGGCACGAAGCGGCCGAGCGTGCGGTTGCTCGGCTTGAGGTAGGCGCGCGCCACGCGGTTGACGTCGGCGGCGGTCACCTGCGCGATCTGGTCGCGACGCAGGAAGTACAGGCGCCAGTCGCCCGCGGCGACCGCGCTGGTGAGGCCCATCGCCACCGCGTTGACGTCGGTTAGGCTGCGTTCCCAGGCATTGGCCAGGCGTTGCTTCGCCTGCGCGACTTCGTCCTCGCCGATCTGTTTGTCGCCGAGACGTTCGGCCTGGCGCAGCAGCGCGTCCTGCGTCTTCGCCATGTCGCCGTCGAGCGGCACGATCGCCACCAGGTTGAGCAGGCCGGCGTCGCGCAGGTTGTCGGTGCCGGCGCCGATGGCGGCGGCCAGTCCGGGTTCGACCAGCGTCTTGTGCAGACGTCCGGACGGCGCGTCGCCGAGCACGTTGGCCAGCACGCTCAACGCGGCGCCGTCGGCGTGGTTCACCGAGGGCACGTGGTAGGCGGCGATCAGCACGCGCACGTCGCCGCTGCGGCGCACGGTGACCTCGCGCTCGCCGTCCTGCGTCGGCTCGGTGGTGTGGAAGACCGGCAGCGGCGCGGTGGGCTGCTTCACCGGCGCGAAGGCGGCGTGGACCATCGCCAGCGTCTTCGCCGGATCGATGCGGCCGGCGACCACCAGCGTCGCGTTGTCCGGCCGGTACCACGCGCGATAGAACGCCTGCAGGTTCGCGATCGGCACGCCTTCGACGTCGGAGCGCGCCCCGATCGTGGTGTTGCCGTAGTTGTGCCAGAGGTACGCGGCCGCGCGCACGCGCTGCGCGAGCACGCCGGCCGGGTTGTTCTCGTTGCGCTCCATCTCGTTGCGCACGACGGTCATCTCGCTGTCCAGATCCTTCTGCGCGACGAACGAGTGCACCATGCGATCGGCTTCCAGCCCCAGCAGCCAGGCCAGCGTGTCGTCGTTGGCGGGGAAGGAGCCGTAGTAGTTGGTGCGGTCGAACGAGGTCGTGGCGTTGGCGGCGATGCCGCGCTTCTTCAGTTCGGCGGGAATGTCCGGATGCGTCGGCGTGCCCTTGAACAGCAGGTGCTCGAGCAGGTGCGCCATGCCGGTCTCGCCGTAGTTCTCGTGCACCGAGCCCACGCCGTAGGCGATGTTCACCGTGACCGTCGGCGTGGTGGCGTCGGGAAACAGCAGCACGCGCAGGCCGTTGGCGAGGGTGTACTCGCAGATGCCTTCGATGCACGGGCCGGCGGTGATGCCGCGCGGCAGCGTTATCGCAGTGGCAGCAGGTGCGGCGACGGACGCGGGTGTCGGCGCGGCCGCGATCGGAGCGGCGGTGCAAAGCAGCGAACAGGCCAGCGCAAAGGCGCGCAGGAAGCGGCAGCGGAGCATGGAGTCCTTCCCTCGAAGCAGGATGCGTGTGGTCGCGCGCGACGTGGGCGACAATGGATTGTAGCCATCGCGTGTTATTTCCATGATCGAGTCATCGCCCGTCGCGCCCGCGCAGGCGCCGCTGCAATTGCTGTACAGGGACGACGCGCTCGCGGTGGTGAACAAGCCGGCCGGGCTGATGGTCCACGACAGCAAGCTGGCCGGCGGCGAATCGGATTTCCTCGCCGACCGCCTGCGCGAACAGCTGGAGCGCCCGATCTTCCTCGTGCACCGCCTCGATCGCGCCACCAGCGGCTGCCTGCTGCTCGCCTTCGACCGCGCCACCGCCGCGCAACTGGGCCAGGTGATGATGTCGCGCGAAGTCGACAAGCATTACTGGGCCGTGTGCCGCGGCTGGCCGGAGGCGGAATTCGTCGTCGACCATCCGCTCGATGGCGGTCCCGGCAAGCCGCAGAAGAAGCCGGCGGTGACGCGCTTCACCCGGCTGGCGACCTGCGAACTGCCGCTGCCGTCGCAGGGTTTCGAAACGTCGCGTTACGCGCTGCTGCGCGCGCAGCCGGAGACCGGCCGCTTCCGCCAGATCCGGCGCCACCTCAAGCACGTCTTCCATCATCTGATCGGCGACACCAGCCACGGCGACGGCCGCCACAACCGCGCCTTCCGCATGCTGGGCGTGCATCGCATGCTGCTGCACGCGCGGCGACTCGCGTTCACGCATCCGCACAGCGGCGCACGCATCGTCGTCGACGCGCCGGTGGATGCGGAGTTCGCCAAGGCGCTCGCTTTGTTCGACTACGCGTAGGTGGGCCAAGGCCCGCCCTACAATCCACGGATGCTGCAGGTCTCCGCACACCTCGCCATTCCCGACGACGAGCTCGTCGAACGCTTCGTGCGTTCGTCCGGCCCGGGCGGGCAGAACGTCAACAAGGTCGCGACCGCGGTCGAGCTGCGCTTCGACATCGCCCACTCGCCGTCGTTGCCCGAGGTCGTGCGCGCGCGCCTGCTGGCCCGGCGCGATCGCCGCGTGACCGACGCCGGCGTGCTGGTGCTCAACGCGCAGCGCTTCCGCACCCAGGAGCGCAACCGCGAGGACGCGCGCGAGCGCCTGGCCGCCTTCGTCGCTTCCGGCCTGCACGCGCCGGCCCCTAGAATCGCGACGAAGCCGGGCCGCGCCGCCAAGCAGCGCCGGCTCGACGCCAAACGCGAAAGAAGTACGATCAAGAAGGACCGCGCCCGCCGTACCTGGGATTGACCCAGGCCGCGTTGCGCGCCGGGGAAGACGACAGGCCGATGAGCGACGACAACAGAACGGTATTGCCGTTGCCGCCCAACGCACCCCGGGTGAAACCCAATGCACTGACCCGCTGGCTCGGCCTGACCGTGCTGCGGCTAGGCGGCTGGCGCATGGTCGGCGAATTCCCCGACCTGCCCAAGCTGGTGCTCATCGGCGCGCCGCATTCGTCCAACTGGGACGGCATCTGGGGTCTGGCCGCCAAGCTCGCGCTGGGCCTGGACATCAAGATCCTGGGCAAGGACTCGCTGTTCAGGGTGCCGCTGCTGGGCCTGCTGCTGCGGCGCCTGGGCGTGATCCCGGTGGACCGCAGCGCCGCGCACGGCGTGGTGGCGCAGTCGGCGGCGATGATCCGGCGCGCCGAGCGCTTCTGGTACGGGTTGGCGCCGGAAGGCACGCGCAAGCCGGTGGAGCGCTGGAAGACCGGCTTCTGGAAGATCGCCAAGGCCGCCGGGGTGCCGGTGCTGCCGGCCTACTTCCACTACGGCCACAAGGTGATCGGGATCGGTCCTCCGTTCGAACTGGGCGAGGACATGGCCGCCGACATGACCCGGATCCGCGATTGGTACCGCGGCGTCTCCAGGGGCAAGTTGCACGACGCCTGAGCCGGTCAGCTTCCCGCCGGACGCACCCGCCGCACCGCAGCAGGGCGGGTGTCGAAATGTGACAAAATTCGCACTTCGTCCGCCGGCCTGCGACAGGCGCGGCTCCCACTGGTTCCCCTGAAGACGCCCGTGGCCGGTCTGGCACGGGATATGCGTCAAATACGGCACGGGCCGCGGAAGCGAGCGGACCACCAGGGGGCGGGAGTCGGCGTCCCGGGCGGGGAGCCCGGGCCCGACGACCGTGATACGCAAACGAGGCGGCACGCGTCGACGACGCACGGCCGCATGGGGAACACATGTACAGGCCCAGCCGGCGAGTCCTCGCCATCGGATTCGCGCTCTGCGCGTTGCTGGGAGCGCTCGGCGTGTGGGTGCTGCTGCATCCGGCCAGCGTCTTCGTGCAGCCCTGGCGCGCGCAGCGCACGGCGAGCGCGGCCGAAAACGTGTGGTTCGGGCCGTATCCCGTCGAGGCCGACTTCATCGCGCTGCGCGAACGCGGCGTCACCACCATCATCAGCCTGCTCGAACCGAACGTGCCCTACGAGAAGGTGCTGCTCGAACAGGAACGCGAGCGCGCCGCGCGCTACGGCATGACCGTGAAGAACTTCCCGATGGGCAGCATCCTCGGGCAGAAGTTCGGCGGCGATTACGCGAAGAATTCGCGCGCCGCCGCCGAGGCCGCGCTCGCCGCCGACGGCATCGCCTACATCCACTGCTACCTCGGCCTGCATCGCGCGCGCAACGTCCAGGATTACCTGGCCCAGCGCGTGCGCACGAGCACTTACTCCGGCGCGAATGCCACCGCCAGCGCCGCCGACCTCGACAACGAACACATCGCCCAGGCCGCGTTCGATGCCAACGACTACGAGCGCAGCCTGGCGGCGCTGGCGCAGATCCGCGACAAGGGCCTGCGCGCGGCGCGCCTGGAAGCATGGAACTACTACCGCCTGCGCCGCATTCCCGAGGCGCGCGCGCGCTTCCGCAAGGTCCTGGACGAATATCCGGCCGACCTCGACTCGCTCGGTGGCCTGGCTTACAGCAGCCTGGCCGAAGGCCGGCTCGAGGACGCCGAACTCGCCTTCACCCAGCTGCTGAGCATGAAGGCCGACGACGTGTCCGCGGTCGAGGGCATGGGTCACGTGCGCTACCGCCAGGGCCGCCGCGACGAGGCGCGCGTGCTGTTCGAGCGCGCGGCGCAACTCAATCCCGAAAACACCGAAACGCAGCAGATGCTGGAACGCCTGCGCCCCGCTGCCGCGGCGTCGTCGACCACCGCGTCCGCCACGCCGTGACCATTCCGTTTGCAACCGCCGTTGTCCTGAAGAAAAAGAAGGTGCAGTCGTGGACTTCCTGATTAACGCCCATCCCCGCGTCGTCTTCGCCTTCTGGCTGGGCGTCGTCGTGATCGCGATGGCGCTGCTGATGCTCGCCGTCATCCTGGTGATGCGCCAGGTGGTGATGCGTCGCGAGCGCAACCGCATCCGCGCGGCCACGCAGTGGCACCGCATCCTGCTGGATTCCGTGCAGGGCCTGGCCATCTCGCCGCCGTCGCTGCCGCGCGGCGACGTGCCCGGCTTCGTCGATGCCTGGAACCACGTGCACCAGTCGCTGGCCGGCCACGACGACAGCGGCCTGCAGCGCGTCGCCCAGGAGATCGGCCTGGAGAAGCACCTCAGCGTCGCGATCGACCACGGCAGCTTCCACAACCGGGTGATGTCGATCATCGCGCTGGGCTACCTGCGCAGCCGCGGCCAGTTCGACAAGCTCGCGCGCTACCTCGACGACCGCAGCACGATCATCTCGCTGAGCGCGGCGCGCGCGCTGATGCACATCGATCCGGCACGCGCGGTGACGATGCTGGTGCCGCACATCGTCGAGCGCAACGACTGGCCGCAGGGCGGCGTCGCGCAGATCCTGCACGACGCGAACCCGTCGCTGGTGTCGAAGGAACTCGGCGAAGTCGCGCTGCGCGCCAACGCGGACGTCGCGCCGCGCCTGGTGCGCTTCCTCGCCGACGTCAGCCCGGCCGCCGCCGCGCCGGTGATCCGCAACGTGATCGCCTCGCATCCGGACGACCACCTGATCTCCACCTGCCTGCAGGTGATGAGCGATCCGTCCGACCGGGACCTGATCCGCTCGCTGCTGGGCCACGAGCGCTGGCACGTGCGCATGCACGCGGCGGCGGCGCTCGGCCGCCTGGGCGAGGCCGGCGACGCGGCGAACCTGCTGCCGCTGCTGGCCGACACGCAGTGGTGGGTGCGCTACCGCGCCGCGCAGGCGCTCAGCCGCCTGCCCGGCATCGGGGACGAGGAGCTCCAGCGCATCCGCGCCGGCCTCACCGACCGCTTCGCCGGCGACGTGCTCGACCAGGTGATCGCGGAACGCAACATGGGAGTCGAACGATGAACGCCGCCACCCTCACCCTCCCGCCCGGCGTCGTCGATGCGCTCGAATGGCTGCAGTGGGTGTTCTTCGCCTACTTCATCGTCATCAACCTGACCTACCTGGCGCTCAACTACATCGCCATGTTCGGCATCGTGCGGCACATGCACGAGCACGGCACGAAGTTCATGTGGAACAACTTCCGTGCCTACCAGCCGCCGGTGAGCATCGTCGTCCCGGCGTACAACGAGGAGCGCACGATCGTGTCCTCGGTGCGTTCGCTGCTGCGCCTGGGCTATCCGAATTTCGAGATCGTCGTGGTCAACGACGGCTCGACCGACAACACGCTGGCGGAAGTGATCAAGGCGTTCTCGCTGGTCGAGTTCCCCGAGGCCTACCGCAAGCGCATCAAGACCCGCGACGTGAACAAGGTCTACGCCTCGCCGGCGTATCCGAACGTGCGCCTGGTCGACAAGGTCAACGGCGGCAAGGCCGACGCGCTCAACGCCGGCATCAACTGCGCGCGCTATCCGCTGTTCTGCGTGGTCGACGCCGACTGCATCCTGCAGCAGGACAGCCTGGCGCGCGTGGTGCAGCCCTTCCTCGAGGACTCGACCACCGTGGCCGCCGGCGGCGTGATCCGCGTGGTGAACGGCTGCCAGGTGAAGGACGGCTTCCTCACCCGTGTCGACCTGCCGAAGAAGGTGCTGCCGCTGGTGCAGACGGTGGAATACCTGCGTGCGTTCCTGTTCGGCCGCCTGGGCTGGTCGCCGATGAACGCGCTGCTGATCATCTCCGGCGCGTTCGGCGTGTTCTACAAGGAACGCGTGATCGCCGCGGGCGGCTATCACGGCGACACCGTGGGCGAGGACATGGAACTGGTCGTGCGCCTGCACAAGCAGCTGCGCGAGGAGAAGCGCGACTACCGCATCACCTTCGTGCCCGATCCGATCTGCTGGACCGAGGCGCCCGAGGACATGGGCTCGCTGTGCCGCCAGCGCATGCGCTGGCAGCAGGGCCTGGCCGAGAGCCTGCTGCCGAACTGGCGGCTGATGTTCCGCCGCAACGGCGGCGCGGTGGGCTGGATCGCGTTCCCGTTCATGCTGTTCTTCGAATGCATCGGCCCGGTGATCGAGGTGCTCGGCTACGTGTCGATGATCATCCTCGGCCTGGCCGGCGTGCTGTCGCCGGAAGCGTTCTTCGTGTTCCTGTTCGCGAGCGTCGGCCTGGGCGTGCTGCTGTCGACCAACGCGCTGGTGCTGGAGGAACTCTCGTTCCACCTGTATCCGCGCCCGGGTCAGCAGTTCAAGCTGTTCCTCGTCGCGATCTTCGAGAACTTCGGTTACCGCCAGCTCACCTCGGTGTGGCGGCTGATGGGGCTGATGCGCTGGGTGATGCGTCTGCGCGGGCGTCCGACCTGGGGCCGCATGAACCGCAACGCGAGCTGGCAGCACGAAGGCAAGCCCGAGGGCGGTGCCGAGGAAAGCGTCCCGGCACCGCACGTCGCCGGCATCTCCGGCGGTCAGTGGCCGCCGCGTTCGTCCGGAGTCGCGGACTGAACATGCAACGGATCCACACCCACACTCTGGAGAGCACCATGCATCGCGGTTTCGTCCCCCTGACCGTCAAGGCCCTCGCGCTCGCCTGCGCCTTCGCACTGGCGCCGCAGGTGCTCGCGCAGGAGGCGCCGGCCGGGACCGCCGCCGCAGGCACCGAGTCCTACGAAGCGCAGTTCGCGCAGGCGCATGCGCTGGCCACCAACGGCCGCCGCGAGGACGCCATCGCGCTGTACACGACGCTGCTGCAGCGCTCGCCCGGCAACACCGACGTGCTGCTGGCGCGCGGCCGCACCTACGCGTGGGACGGCCGTTGGCCCGAAGCGGAAGCCGACCTCACCGCGGTGACCACGGCGAAGCCGGATTACGCCGATGCGTGGTCGGCGCTGGGCGACATGTACCAGTGGAGCGACCGCCCGCAGCAGGCCGCGACGGCGTACGCGCGCTGGGCCGAACTCGCGCCGGACGATCCGGCCGCGACGATCGCGCTCGGCCGCGCGCATCGCGCCGCCGGCGACACCGCCGCCGCGCAGGCCGATTTCGAAGCCGCGCGCGCGCGCGGCGCGGAACCGGCGCAGGTCGACGACTACCTCGCCTCGCTGCAGCCGCGCAACGTCGAACCCGATGCGGTCCTGCCCGAGGGCTACCGCTGGGCGCTGCGCGTGGGCGGCACGCACACCAGTTTCGATCCGTCCTCGCGCGACAGCTGGAACGAGTACGAAGGCGCGCTGCGGCGCAAGTTCGCGCGCGGTTCGCTGGCGCTGGAAATGCTGCGCGCGCACCGTTTCGACGAGCACGACACGGCGTGGGCGCTCGACGGCTACGTCTCGCTCTGGCAGCGCGCATACGCGAACGTGCGCTACCAGCGCGGGCCGAGCGGCGACCTGTTTCCGGGCAACGCGTGGCGCGCGGAACTGTTCCAGGGCGTGGGCCAGGGCTGGGAACTGTCGGCCAGTTACGACCACCTCGAGTTCGACGGTTCCGACACCGACATGTACGGCGTCGGCGTCGGCCGCTACTTCGGCAACTTCTACGCCCGCTACCGCGCGCTGCACGTGCCGGGCGTGGGTTCGGGCAGCCTGAGCCACCGCGCGCAGCTGCGCTGGTACTACGCCGGCAATGCCGACGACTACTTCGAAGTCAGCGCCGGGCACGGCCGCAGCCACGAACGCGATGTCAGCGGTTTCGATCGCGTGGTCGCCAACAGCCACTCCTCGTTCGGCGTCAACTACGTGAAGTTCTTCACGCCGCGCTGGGGCTTCAAGCTGGGTGCGGGCCTCGACAACGACGTGGACGGATTCGATGAGCGCAGCGTCAGCGCCTCGCTCTACTCGCGCTGGTGACGTCGCGACCGGCCGCACGCGCGGCCGGTCGGTGTCGGGATTCCTGTCGCTCGCGCCCGCGTTGTTGGCGGGCGTGCTGCTGTTGCGCCTGTGGTCGCTGTGGATGGCCGCGGCTGCGCAGCCGTTGCCGTGGCGCGACGTGGCCGCGGCGCTGGGCGAAGACCTGCTGGTGCTCGGGCGCAGCCTGCCGCTGCTGTTCCTGGTGTCGTGGCCGCTGCTGCGCCTGCGCAACGCGCGCTGGCGCATCGCGACGCTCGCCGTGGTCTGGTCGGCGTGGCTGGCGGTGCAGGTCGCGCTGGAGCAGTACTTCCTCGCCACGCGCGTGCCGCTGGGCGCGGACCTGTTCGGCTATTCGGTGCAGGAAATCGCCACCACGGTCGCCGGCGGTGCGCGCATGGACGCGATGACGGTCGCCGGCTGGCTGCTGCCGCTGGGCGCATTGCTCACCGTGCTGTTCGTATGCGCAGGCCATGCACGGCCGTGGCGCGCGAAGCCGGCGGTGATCGCGTTGCTCGCCTGCGCGCTGCTGTGGCTGGTGCCGTTGCCGTCGACGCTGGGGCGGGGCGGCAGCGAGGACCTGCGCAATCTCGCGTGCAACAAGCTGGGTCATTTCGCCGGCGACAGCCTGCGCTACTGGACGGAACTGTCGCCGCCGGCCGCCGTCGCGAGCGCGGCCACGCCGGCCGACGCCGCAGCCGATCCCGGGCATCCCTTCCTGCGCCGCGAGCAGGCAGCGGACGTGCTCGGCCCGTACTTCGCGAAGGGATCGGCGCAGCCGCCGCACCTGGTCGTCATCATCGTCGAAGGCCTCGGCCGGTCGTTCTCCGGTCCCGGCGCGCCGCGCGGCAGCTTCACCCCGTTCCTCGACCAACTGGGCGAACGCAGCCTGTACTGGAGCAACTTCCTCGCGCCGCAGGGACGCACGTTCGGCGTGCTGCCGTCGGTGTTCGGTTCGCTGCCGTTCGCCGATCAGGGCTTCGCCGCGTTGGGCGAACGCATGCCCGCGCACGCCGGCCTGTTCAACGTGCTCGCGCGCCAGGGCTATGCCACGCGCTTCTACGCCGGCACCGACCTGGCCTTCGACAACGAGCGTGCATTCCTGCAGCGCGAAGGCGTGCAGCGCATCGTCGACCTCACCACGTTCGGCCCGGGCTACCAGCGCAATCCGTACAGCAGCTGGGGTTACGACGACAGCGCGCTGGTGGCGCGCGTGCTCGCCGACGGCGCGGTCGGCGGCCCGCAGCCGACGGTGACCGCGATCCAGACGATCTCGATGCACACCTCGTACCGCTTCGCCGGACAGGACGCGTGGCGACGCCGCTTCGAGCAGCGTCTGGACGAACTGCACGTGGCCGATGCCGACAAGCCCGGCTACCGTGCGTTCGCCGACATCTACGCGACCATCCTGTTCACCGACGACGCGCTGCGCCGCTACTTCGAGGCCGCCGCGCGCACGCCCGGTTACGACAACACGATCTTCGTGATCACCGGCGACCACCGCCTGCCGGAACTGCCGATGGACACGCGCATCGAGCGCTACCACGTGCCGCTGATCGTGTTCTCGCCGCTGCTGAAGCGGCCGGCGCGCTTCGGTGCGGTGTCCTCGCACCTGGACATCACGCCGTCGCTGCTGGCCTTCCTCGCGCACAACTACGGCCTGCAGCGGCCGGCGCGCGTGACCTGGACGGGCACCGGCCTCGACACCGGCACCGCGTTCGGCAACCAGCGCGAGATCCCGCTCAAGCACGAGAAGACTACGCTCTCGGATTTCGTCGCCGGCCCGTGGTTCATCAGCCGCGGCGACTTCTACCGGCTGGAGGACGGGCTGCAACCGGTGCCGTCCGACGACGCGGCCGCGCGCGCGCAGGTCGTGGCGCGCTTCGAGCGCTACCGCCAGGCCAATGCGCAGTTCGCGCGCACGTTGCAGCTCTCGCCCGAAGGCGATCGGCCGCAGCTGGTGCCCTACGCCGAAGCCGCGCCCGCAGTAGCCGAAGCAAGCGCAACCGCGGCGTTGCAGCGGCACACGCTGCACGCGCACGACGTGGTCGCGCCCGACGGCGCCGATGCGGGCAGCGTGCAGGTGACCGCCGACTTCACCAACGGCAGCGACCGCGCCAGCGGTCCGTTCGTGCCGTTGCTCGTGCTCAGCGATGCGGGCGGCCGCGAACGGCGCGAAAGCTATGCCGCGGCACTGCAGCTGGCGCCGGGCGCCAGCGGCCAGGCACGCTTCACGCTGCCGCTGGACGGCATCGAGTCGGGGCAGTACTTCATCGCGGTCCTGCCCACGCATCCGGACAGCGGCAAGCGCGTGGGCGAAGGTGCCTACCGCATTCCCATCAAGGTCCGTTGCTGCGCGCCCGGGGGCGGCGCGCGGGCGCGGCCCTGACGCGGAGACGAACATGCACAGGCGGCACTGGCTGGGCTTCGTGTTGGCGCTGCTGTCGATGGCGGCATTGCCCGCATCGGCGGCCTCGCGCGCGGTGTGGACCTGGGAGCGCGACAGCTACGCGATGCTCGAATCCGCGGAGGAAGCGCAGGGCGCGCTGACGTTCCTGCACGGCCGCGGCATCGACACCGTCTACCTGTACGCCGATGCGTTCGAAGGCCGCAACCTGATCAGCGAACAGCCGCAACGGTACCGCCGCTTCATCGCGGACGCGCACATGCGCGGGTTCAAGGTCTACGCCCTGCTGGGTTCGGCCTACCTCAAGACCGAGCGTTACATCCTGCCGGAGCGTCGCCGCGACGCGGTGGCGATGCTGCAACGCGTGCTCGACTACAACGCGGCGGCGCCCGCGGACGCGCGCTTCGATGGCATCAATCTCGACATCGAGCCGCATCTGCTCGATGCCTGGGACGACGCGCACCGCGAGGACCTGCTGCGCGACATGCTCGACGTGAGCGCGGAGTGGATGCGCATGAAGCAGGCGTCGAAGCAGACGCTGGCGATCGGCCCGGCGGTGCCGTTCTGGTTCGACGGCATTCCGGTGCGCTGGCGCGGAACCACGAAGCCGGCGAGCGAACACCTCGCCGACCTCTACGATTATCTGGCGCTGATGGACTACCGCGACCACGCCGACGGCCGCGACGGCATCGTCGCGCACGCCGCGAAGGAAATGGACTACGCGCGGCAGGCCGGCAAGCGCGTCGTGATCGGCCTGGAACTGGGCGACAACGAACTGAAGAAGGTCACCTTCCACCACCGCAGCGAGGCCGACCTCGCGCGCGAGATGGCGGCGACCGAAGCGGCCTATGGCGAATCGCCGGCCTTCGCCGGCTTCGCCCTGCACCATTACCGCAGCTACCGCGAATGGAGCCAGGCGCAGCGCGAACGCTGAGGCGTGCTCAGCGTTCGGATTGCCCGGTGTCGTCGTAGCCGCCGCGCTCGAACAATGCCGGCTTGATCAGCGCGGTGAACGCGCGCGCCTGCGGCGACAGGAACTTGCCCTTGCGCACCACCACGCCGTAACTGCGCGAAGGAAAGTACTTGGCCAGCGAGCGCGCGGCGAGGCGTTCGCGATCGGCGTCGGTGAGGCAGATCGCGGTGACGATGCTGATGCCCAGGCCCATCGCGACGTATTGCTTGATGACTTCCCAGCCGCCCACTTCGAGCGCGACGGTGTAGGGCACGCGGTTCTGCTGGAACACCAGGTCGACCAGCCGGTACGTGGTCAGGCGTTGCGGCGGCAGGATCAGGCCGTATGGCGACAGGTCCTGCAGGGCGAGTTCGGCCTTCTGCGCCAGCGGATGCTCGCGCGGCGTGATCAGCATCGGCTCGAAGCGGTACACCGGCGCGTAGTCGAGGTCGGCCGGCACGTCGAGCATCGAGCCCACGGCGAGGTCGACCGCGTCGGAACGCAGCAGCTCCAGTCCGCCGGCGCCGGTAACGTTGTGCAGGCTCAGGCGGATCTCCGGGTGTCCGGCCTTGAAGGCTTCGACGATCTTCGGCAGCAGGTAGAGGATGGTCGAGCTGCCCGCGGCAACGTGCAGTTCGCCGGCGTCGAGCCCGCGCACCCGGTCGCGGAACGCGGTGTCCAGCCCGTCCAGGCCCTCGACCAGGGGCCGGGCCAGGTCGTAGAGCTCCTGTCCCTCGCGGGTGAGGGTGATGCGGCGGCCGCTGCGTTCGAGCAGGCGGGCGCCCAGGTCGCGTTCCAGCGCCTGCAGTTGCAGGGTCACCGCCGGCTGGCTGAGGAACAGGGCCTCGGCCGCCCGTGAGATCGACCCCAGCCGGGCGGTCTGGCAGAAGGCCCGCAGCGGCTTGAGCCGGTCGCCCTTGTAGGCGAAACGCGGGGCGGGGGGCGGCTTGGGGCTGCTCCGGGTCGGCATGGCGGGTCGGATTCCGCAGTGAACTATTAAACGAACAAATGATATGTATTGAAAAAACTTGATTGTCTTATACCAGACTTGACCGCATGGTCACGCCTCACCCGTTACACCCGTCACCCGGGTCCACGAAGAGGAGCGACGCATGTCGGCAGTGCTGGAATCACAGGATCAACGGAGCGGGGACGACGGCGTCGAGGTGCTCGCCCGCCATCCGGACGCCGCGACCCTGCTGACCCCCGCGGCCCTGGCCTTCCTCGCCGGCCTGCACCGCCGCTTCGAGCCGGCCCGCCAGGCCCGTCTCGCCGCCCGCCGCGACCGCCAGGCCTGCTTCGACGCCGGCGGCCTGCCCGATTTCCGCGCCGACACCGCCGCCATCCGTGCCGGCGACTGGCGCGTCGCCCCGCTGCCGGCCGCGCTGCGCGACCGCCGGGTCGAGATCACCGGGCCGACCGATCCGAAGATGGTGATCAACGCGCTCAATTCCGGCGCCAGCTGCTACATGGCCGACTTCGAGGATTCGACCGCGCCGACCTGGGCCAACCTCCTCACCGGCCAGCGCGCGCTGCGCGAGGCGGTGCAGGGCACCCTCCGGTTCACCGCCCCGGCCGTCGACGGCGTCGCCGGCAAGCACTACGCGCTGAAGCCGTTCGCCGAGCAGGCGGTGCTGATCGTGCGCCCGCGCGGCTGGCACCTGGACGAGAAGCACCTGCGGGTCGATGGCGAGCGGATGTCGGCCGCGTTGTTCGACCTCGGTCTGTTCGCGTTCCACAACGCGCACGCGCTCGCGGCGAAGGACCGCGGCCCGTACTTCTACCTGCCCAAGCTGCAGTCGATGGAAGAGGCGCAGCTGTGGAACGACGTGCTCGACCACGTCGAAGCCGGACTCGGCCTGCCGCGCGGCCAGCTCAAGGTCACCGTGCTGATCGAGACGCTGCCGGCGGTGTTCGAGATGGACGAGATCCTGTACGTCCTGCGCAGCCGCATCGCCGGCCTCAACTGCGGACGCTGGGACTACGTCTTCTCCTACATCAAGACCTTCCGCGCCCACCGCGACAAGGTGCTCCCCGAACGCGGCCAGGTGACGATGACGCAACCGTTCCTGCGCGCGTACTCCGAACTGCTGATCCAGACCTGCCACAAGCGCGGCGCGCACGCGATGGGCGGCATGGCCGCGCAGATCCCGATCAGCGGCGACGCGGCGGCGAACGAAGCCGCACTCGCGAAGGTGCGCGCCGACAAGCTGCGCGAAGTCACCGCCGGCCACGATGGCACCTGGGTCGCGCATCCGGCGCTGGTCCCGCTGG
Organism: Lysobacter yangpyeongensis; assembly: GCF_042655745.1. NCBI lineage: Bacteria > Pseudomonadati > Pseudomonadota > Gammaproteobacteria > Lysobacterales > Lysobacteraceae > Lysobacter > Lysobacter yangpyeongensis. The sequence continues at coordinate 175,659 of NZ_JBHSNM010000004.1, forward strand.
CGAAGGCGATCTTCGACGAACGCATGCCGTCCGCGCACCAGCACGCCGTGCGCCGCGAGGAAGTGCTCGTCACCCGCGACGACCTGATCAAGCCGAGCCTCGGATCGATCACCCGCGCCGGCTTCGAGAACAACGTCGAGGTGTGCGTGCGCTACCTCGCCGCGTGGCTCGACGGCAATGGCTGCGTGCCGATCCACTGGCTGATGGAAGACGCCGCCACCGCCGAGATCGCGCGGGCGCAGCTGTGGCAGTGGCTGCATCACGCTGATCCGCGCGGCCAAGCGCCGCGCGGCGGCGGCCTGCACCTGGACGACGGCAGCGAACTCGACTTCGCCCTGTTCGAGCGCGCGCTGCTCAACCTGCCGATGAAGCTCGGCGACCGCACGCAGTTGCCGGGCGGCAGCCGCATCAACGAGGCGATCGGAATGCTCGATCGCCTCACCCATGCCGACACGCTCGAAGAGTTCCTGACCCTGCCTGCGTACGCGCGGCTGGATTGAGCCGCTCCGGTCGCGGTCACGGAGCGCCGCAGCTGCTGATCCATTGCTGCTGCTGTCGCTGTTGCTGCTGTTGCTGTTGTTGCTGTTGCCCTTGCTCGTCATTCCCGCGAAAGCGGGAATGAGGAATCGACAAACCCGAACACCTCCACACCCACGCCCCAACGCCACCCACGAGGCACCCGCCATGAACAAGCAAGCCACCGCCGACCAGCTGCGCCACGACTGGCAGACCAACCCGCGCTGGGCCGGCGTTTCCCGGCCGTATTGCGCCGAAGACGTGGTGCGCCTGCGCGGTACGGTGCCGGTCGAACACTCGCTCGCCCGCCTCGGCGCGGAGAAGCTGTGGCATTCGCTGCACACCGAGGACTTCGTCAACGCGCTCGGCGCGCTGACCGGCAACCAGGCGATGCAGCAGGTGAAGGCGGGACTCAAGGCGATCTACCTCTCCGGCTGGCAGGTCGCGGCCGACGCCAACATCGCCGGCGAGATGTACCCCGACCAGTCGCTGTACCCGGTCAACTCGGTGCCGCAGGTCGTGCGTCGCATCAACAACACGCTGCTGCGCGCCGACCAGATCCAGTGCGCCGAAGGCGGCGGCGACGTCGACTTCCTGCAGCCGATCGTGGCCGACGCCGAAGCCGGTTTCGGCGGCGTGCTCAATGCCTTCGAGCTGATGAAGGCAATGATCGAAGCCGGCGCCGCCGGCGTGCACTTCGAGGACCAGCTCGCCTCGGTGAAGAAGTGCGGCCACATGGGCGGCAAGGTGCTGGTGCCCACGCGCGAAGCGGTCGAGAAGCTGGTCGCCGCGCGCCTCGCCGCCGACGTGATGGGCGTGCCGACGCTGATCGTCGCGCGCACCGACGCCGAAGCCGCCGACCTGCTCACCAGCGACGTCGATGCCAATGACCAGCCGTTCTGCACCGGCGAGCGCACCGTCGAGGGCTTCTACAAGACCCGCAAGGGCCTGGACCAGGCGATCTCGCGTGGCCTGGCGTACGCGCCGTATGCCGATCTGGTGTGGTGCGAGACCGGCAAGCCCGATCTCGAATTCGCGCGCCAGTTCGCCGAGGCGATCCACGCGAAGTACCCGGGCAAGCTGCTCGCCTACAACTGCTCGCCGTCGTTCAACTGGAAGAAGAACCTCGACGACGCGACCATCGCGAAGTTCCAGAAGGAACTTGCCGCGTACGGTTACAGGTTCCAGTTCATCACCCTGGCCGGCTTCCACAGCCTCAACTACGGCATGTTCAACCTCGCGCACGGCTACGCGCGCCGACAGATGAGCGCCTTCGTCGAACTGCAGGAAGCCGAGTTCGCCGCGGCCGAGAAGGGCTTCACCGCGGTCAAGCACCAGCGTGAAGTCGGCACTGGCTACTTCGACGCCGTCACCCAGGTGATCCAGAACGGCCAGTCCTCGACCACCGCGCTGAAAGGCTCGACCGAGGAAGAGCAGTTCCACGAGCAGAAGGCGGCGTAAGGCGCATTCGATGCATTGCCGCAAGCCTGACGGGCCAAGGCACATCTTCTCCCCGCATGCGGGGAGAAGCCGTCCGGAGGGCAGATGAGGGCGCGAGCGCAGCGAGCTGCGAATTGCGGAACCGATCCAGGCGGCGAACAACAGCGAAGACCAGCGGAAAAAGTGGGTGTTAACCCACCTCCAGATCGACGCCTTTCCCCCTCCCTTTCGCGCAGCGAAGGGGAGGGCCGGGGAGGGGTGCGAGCGCAGCCAGCCTGCTTCTTCCGAGTGCGGCCGCCGCTTCTCAAATTCCCATTGTCCGCCCCCGCCCCCGGATCCCGTTGGCCGCGCCCCGCGCCTGCCGCCGTAATCCTGAGGGTCGGGTGATATTCTCCCCCTCTCCGCAGGGCCGGGTACGTGTGGATGAAGCGCAGCACTGCGACGGAGTCGCTGCAGGAAGCCGGTATGCCCACCACGGCGCCCGATGCGGCGACCGCGGCGCTGACCCCTGCCGAATACGCGCTGTTCGCCGCCGTCGGCCGCCCGCGCCGCTGCTATGCCGGCGAGACCCTGTTCCGCCGCGGCGACCTGGGCACCACGATGTACGTCATCGCCAGCGGCGCCATCGATCTCGACTTCGGCGATGACCTGATTTCCAAGCGTCTGAGCCGGTACGAATTCTTCGGCGAACTCGGTCTGCTGATCGGCGATCACGCGCGCAGCGCCGATGCCGTCGCCGCCACCGACGGCGAACTGATCGAACTGCGCCACGAGGAATTCCAGCGCCTCGTCGACGACGATCCCGGCCTGGTCTCGCACTTCCTGCGCCGCGCGATCATGCGCGTCGTACTCAACGAACAGAGCCTCATCCGCCGCCTGCGTCGCCGCAACCAGGACCTGCAGTCGGCGCTGGATTCGCTGCGCGCCACCGCGCACCAGCTCAACCAGACCGAAGAGCTGATCCGTACCGATGAGCTCACCGGCCTGCACAACCGGCGCGGCCTCGCCCAGCACCTGGCCGAGCGGCGCCGCAACGGATCGCTCAAGGGCCTGGGCCTGGTGCTGGTCGATTGCGACCGCTTCAAGCAGGTCAACGACGAACACGGCCACCTGGTCGGCGATCGCGTGTTGCAGAGCGTCGCCAGCATCCTGCGCTCGGTCGCCGGCGAAGGCGACATCGCCTGCCGTCTCGGCGGCGACGAGTTCTGCCTGCTGATCGGCGCGGACAATCGCGAGGCCGTGCTCGGCTTCGCCGACTTCATCGTGACCACCACGCGCGGCCTGTTGCAGGTGCCGCGCCACGCCGAGCCCGGCGAAATACCGCTGGCCTGTTCGGTCAGCATCGGCGCCTGCCTGATCGACGGCGAGCGCGACTGGAACGACTGGTACGCGCAGGCCGACACGGCGCTGTATCGTGCCAAGCGCCTGGGCGGCAATCGCGTCGAGTGGCAGGACGATGCCTTTGCCGCGGCTTAATGGACCCGAGCCGATGAACACCGCGGTACAGACGTTCGACCCCACGCCCGATGCGGCACCGCGCATGCCGGCCAATGCGCCGCAGTTGCGCACGCTCCTGCTCACCGACCTCGTCGACTCGATGGGACTGGTCGAACGCCTCGGCGACGGGCCAGCCAGCGATCTGTTCCGCGCGCACGACCGCCTGGTCCTGCAGCTGCAGCAGCAATGGCGCGGTCGCCTGATCGATCGTTCCGACGGCTTGCTGTTGCTGTTCGAGCGCCCGATCGACGGACTCGGCTTTGCGCTCGATTACGTGCGCGGACTCGCGGACATGGGCCGCTCCCGCGGCATCGCCCTGCATGCGCGCGCCGGCCTGCACGTCGGCGAAGTGCTGACCTGGCGCAACAGCGACGAAGCCGTGAGCATCGGCGCCAAGCCGCTGGAAGTGGAAGGCCTGGCCAAACCGATCGCCGCACGCCTGATGGCGATGGCGCGGCCCGGGCAGATCCTGCTCTCGGCCGTGGCCGAACCGCTCGCGCACCGCGCCGCGCGCGAACTGGGCGAACGCGGCCAGCACCTGGCGTGGAAATCGTGGGGTAACTGGCGCTTCAAGGGCGTGCCCGAGCCGCAGCAGATCTTCGAGGTCGGCGAACCGGGCATCGCCCCGCTGCGCCGGCCGCCCGACACGCCCAAGGCCTGGCGCGACATCCCGCTGTGGCGACGCCCTGCGGCGCTCGCCGCCGAAGCCGCGCTGCTGGCCGGGCTCGCGGTCGGCGCGTGGTTCGTCACCCGGCCCGAGCCCGCCATCGCGTTCAACCAGCGCGACTGGGTCGTCATCGGCGACCTGCGCAACCTCACCGGACAGAGCGCGCTGGACGATTCGCTGGAACAGGCCTTCCGCATCAGCCTGGAGCAGTCGCGCTACGTCAACGTGTTGAGCGACCTGAAGGCGCGCGACACGCTCGGCCGCATGCAGCGTCCGGGCGACACCGTGCTCGATCGCGCCGTGGCTTCGGAGATTGCCCTGCGCGATGGCGCGCGCGCGGTGATTCTGCCGACGGTGGCCGAAGTCGGCGGTCGTGTGCGCGTGAGCGCGGAGGTGATCGATCCGCACACGCAGACGACGGTGTATGCCGAGTCCGCTGACGGACGCGGCTTCGAGTCCATGTTGGAATCCATCGACAGGGTCACCGCCTCGCTGCGCGGCAAACTCGGTGAAACGGTGAAATCCATCGAGAGGGATTCCACGCCGCTGCCTGCGGTGACGTCGAAGAGCCTCGACGCACTGCGTGCCTATGCCCTGGCGCAGAATGCGCTGGCGCGGTTCAACTATGCCGAGGCGCTGCAGCTGTTCCAGCGCGCCACGCAGCTGGACCCGCAGTTCGCTCTGGCCTGGCTCGGCCAGGTGCGCGTCTACTACAGCCAGGAAAATGCCGGGCGCGGCGAAGTTCCGTTGCGCCGTGCGCAAGCGCTGCGGGAGCACCTCCCGCCACGTGAAGCGCTGTACCTGGATGCATGGGTATCGGAGTTCGATACGCCCGCGGAAACGGCTACCAAATGGGTGGAACTTGCCGCGCTCTATCCGGATTATCTGCCGGGTCGAGGCAATGCCTCGACGTGGCTATACAAGGAGAACCGATTCAAGGAGGCGCTGGTCCACACTCAGGCTGCCGCGATCCCCCAGAACCCGCTGCAAGGGCAGGAATTCGATTCCGTGGGGCGTGCCTATCTGGGGTTGGAGCAGTACGCACAGGCCGAAGCGGCATTCAAGCGATCCTTCGCCATGAGTGGTGGCGGCAGCATGCGGCGGTTGGTTTCCACGGCCGCTGCGCGGCGTGATTTCAAGGCGGCGCGCGCGTACGAACGACGGCTCGAAGCCGATAACCCCTTCGTGTATATCGAACGCACCAGCCTGGCCATAGACCAGGGGCGCTGGCAGGACGCGCAGCGGATGGCGCGCAAAGCGGTCGATCTCGCAGGAAATGAAGGTGCAGCCAGCCGCTACCTGACACTGCCGGTGGCGGTTGCCGACTGGATGGCAGGAGATGTGGAAAGCGCCCGCGCCCATGCACGCAGCGCGCTTGAAAAAGCGTTATCGGCGCTTCGCGGATACCGGGGCGCGGATTCGGAAGAAGATGCTGCCCTGGCCCTGGGTGCGGCGTTGGCCCTGTTGCGCATGGGCGGCGGAGATACGACCGACGAAGTTCTCGGCGTCCTGAAGGAACGTCCGGCGCTCCTCGACATCCCGCAAATAGCCGAATTGGCGACGATCACCAAGGCCGCCAGAAATCGCCTTGCGGATCGCCCGGACGATGCCATTGCGTTGCTGTCACCGCTTTTCGATGGCAACGAGCGCTACCAGGCACATGTTGAAATGATGGAGTCCCTGTCCTTGTCCGGACGAAACGATGAAGCGCTCTGGCACGCGCGCTGGCTCCAGCAGCACCGTGGCACGGCCTATGTGGAGCTGGAGTGCGGTCACTGCCTCCAGGCGCTGAACGTCGTGGACAGCGATCGCGCGATCCGGATCGAGGCAGCCTTGCTGGAGAAGCAGGGGAAGGCGGCCGAAGCCGCGCGGAAACTGGAGGATTTCAACCGGCTGTGGCCGGTTGAAATCCAGCCGGCTCACCTGCGGAGGTGACGTCGGAGCGGATTGCCGGCATCCAGCTTGGGTGTCGTTTGATCCAGGCCGCTCAGCAGCATGGCGCGGATTTCTTCCCGTGCCGCCGCAATCGATTCCTTTGGCGCGAGTCGTTCGACCTTGCAGTCGACCAAGGCCTCGGGCAACGCGACTGGCAGGCTGCCGCAGGCCGTCATCTGCGCCGGTGTCGGCGACTCATGACCTATCTCGTGAAGCGCGGCACGCGGATCGGCCTGGAAGCGCGCGCGGTAGTCGTCGTCCGTGCTCAGCAAGTCCAGTAACCGGTCGGCAAGCCGCGGATCCAGCGGCGCCGTCTTCACCTTCTCAGCCATTTCCCCGTCCCCTGATCGCCGGTGTTGGCGTGGTTGCGGGGAATCTAGCGCCGGTTCGGCGGGAGAAACAACCTCTTTTGCCGCCACGTTCGTGGTGATCCCGGTGCGTCGGGGTTCACGAGCGCCGAATGCGGACCGCCGACGCTGGTCCGGCCAGGCGAATCCAGTCAACGCGAAGGTCTCTGATGAATGTCGTCCGGGCGCAGCAAAGGAGCTGCTCCTACAATCGAACTCGCGCGACGCAACCGGAGTTACGCATGCAGATCCGCCGCTGTGCCACCGTCTTTCTCGAACCGCGCGAGGAAGCCAGCTTCGACCTCCATCTGCTCCTGTCCGGCGGCGACGGCCTGCGCCGCGAGCTGCGCTGGCTGGCGCTCGCGCCGCACCGCGGCGAGGAGCTGGAGATCGATGCCGACGAACGCGAGGTGCTCGGCGCCATCGGCCCCGCGCGCTGGGTCGATGCCGAAGCGCTCGTCGCGTATGCGCCCGCCGCGGTGCAGCGCCTGCTCGCGGAAGGCCTGCTCATCAGCGATGCCGCCGCTCACGCGCACTGGCGCGAACGCGATGAAGCCCTGCGTTCCGTGCACTGGCACCCGCTTGCGGCGACGCTGCACGCCTTCACCCGCTGGAGCGGCGTTGACGGTGTGCAGAACGGCAAGGACAGCGGCACGGAAACCGCCGTGCAGATGCGCGCGGTGCTCGGCGCGCCGCCGGTGGAAGCCGCGCGCCGCACCGACGCGTCTTCGCAACTGAAACTCCCGCGCATCGCAGCCACCGCCTTCGACGATCTGCTCGCGCGCCGTGTCACCTGCCGCAACTTCGATCCGGAACGCGCGCTGCCGTGCGCACTGTTCGCGCAGCTGCTGCAGCGCGTGTTCGCCGCCCATGCCGAGGTGCGGATCAGCGACGACACCGTGTTCCTCAAGAAAAATGTGCCTTCCGGCGGCGGGCTGCATCCGATCGAGTGCTACCTGATCGTGCAGAACGTCGAGGGCTTGGCGCCCGGCCTGTATCACTACCAGGCGGTCGAACATGCGCTGGAGCCCCTGCCGGTGCCCGCCGGGCGCAGCTGGGAGGACGGCGGGCTGCGCCGCTTCCTCCAGGACATGGTCGCGCAGCAGCACTGGTTCGCCGATGCGCACGTGGCGGTGGTGTTGTCGCCGCGCTTCGACCGCACGTTCTGGAAGTACCGCCAGCACGCCAAGGGCTATCGCGTCGTGGCGCTGGAGGCCGGCCACCTCTCCCAGACCCTGTACCTGGCCGCGACGGACGCCGGCCTGGGCGCCTTCATCACCGGGGCGATCAACGAGAAGGAGCTGGAACAGGCCCTGGGGCTGGATCCGGTGAGCCAGGGGGCGCTGGCGGTGTGCGGCTTCGGCTGGCGCGGCGCGGCCATGGCGACGGCGGAGTTGGATCCCAACGCGGAGGTCTGGACGGCCTGACCCTGCGGCTCGCCATGACCGCAGGCAGGCGACATTCCCGGGCGCCGCAGGTAGTCTCGGCCGCTCCTTCACCTCTCACGAGAGCCCCCCGTGCGCCTTCGCTTTTCGATCCTTCTCCTCGCCGCCGGCCTGGCGGTTTCCTCGCTCGCGACCGCCAACGAGGGCGGTTTGCGCTTTGACGACATCCGCAGCCAGCAGGCGGAGATCCGCGCCGGCGTCGTCGCCAGGAGCGGCCGCTACCGCGACATGGCCGAGAGCACCCGCAGCGAGCTGCTGAGCCGGCAGACCCGCGTGCTCAACACCATCGACGGCAAGCAGGTGTCCGCCGACCTCACCCAGGAGCAGCGGACCGAGGTGTTCAACGACCTGGAGTGGATCGAGGCCGCCATCAACCGCGAGGACGACGAACGCATGGTCTGCGAGTACACCCGCACGATCGGCAGCAACAGGAAACAACGCGTATGCAGGACGGCGGCGCAGGTGCGCGAGGATCACGAACGCTCCAAGCAGGAACTCGACCGCATCCAGACCCAGACCGGCCGTTACTGAGGCACCATTCGGATTCGCGAAAAGAGGGCGGCGCAAGCCGTCCTCTCCTCGTTTCGGGCCATCGGTTGCGGTGCCTGCGGGCCGGGCGTAGTGTCGGCGCGCTCGCAACGGATCGGCCCGCGCGTTGCGTCAGCGACACCTGCCGCCGGGCCATGCCTATCGGGGAGACGGACATGCTCAAACGCTATCTGATCGTCGCATGCCTTATGGCGCTCGCGCAGTCGGGGTTGGCAGCGGAAAGCAATGCCGCGCAAGGTAACGAGGACGGCTTGCAGGTCATCCTCAAGCAGCAGGCCGAGCTGCGCGCCGATCTCGAGGACGGCGGCATCGACGGGCTCACCGCCCGGCAGAACAACCTGGTGCGCAAGGCGCAGGCCGAGGTGTTCGCGGTCACGGAAGGCAAGACGCGGCTGGACCAGCTGTCGATGGACGAGAAGATCCGCATGGAGAACGCGCTGGAGCGCATCAATGCGGAAGTGAAGAACAACCGCCAGGCCAGCGATGACCAGAACGTGTGCTGGCGCGAGCGGGTCAGCGGCTCGAAGCTGAAGACGACGCGCTGCGGCACCCAGGCCGAGATGCGCGAAGCACGCGAAGGCGCCCGCGACTACATGGAAAAGCCCAAGGTCTGCGTTCCGCCCGGGTGCGGCGGCACCTGACGCGCCTTCACGCGCCGCGGACTGCCGACGTATCGGGCGAGGAAAAAAGGGCGGGATATCCGCCCTTTTTTCGTTTCCGGAACCTTCATGTCCGGCCCCGGCCGCAGGCGTAATGTCGCCCTGCGTCACACGCGGCCCCGGGGTTGCGCCCCGGCCGCAACGGTAACGGAGGCGAACATGAAAACCCTGATCCTGGCAGTCCTGCTGTGCCTGCCGCCGCTGGCGGTCGCACAGGCCCCTGCCCCCACTCCATCCGGGCCCGATTCGCTCCAGGTCCTGGTCGATCAGCAACGCGCGCTGCGCGCGGATCTCGACGGCGGCCGCATGGTATCGCTCACGCCGCGGCAGAGCCGGATCGTGCGTACGGCGCAGGACGACTTCTTCGCCGCCACGCAAGGCAAGGCGCGGCTGGCCGATCTGTCCATGGACGAGAAGATCCGCGTCGAGAACGCTCTGGAACGCATCAACGCCGAGGTCCAGAACACGCGCACGTCCAATGACGCGCAGAACGTGTGCTGGCGCGAACGTGTCAGCGGCACCGGGATGAAGAAGACCCGCTGCGGCACCAAGGCGGAAATGCGCGAGGCCCGCGAAGGCGCGCGCGATTACCTGGAGCGGCCGAAGGTTTGCGGGCAGCAGTGCGGCGGGCTGTAGTGCCGGGCATTCGCGCGCACAACTCGCAAGGCCGGCTTGGCGCTACGCAGGGCCGCGGACGCCATGCGTGCGTGGCGGCTTGCGATACGGCCTCCGGAACGACTGCCCCCTGCTGCGAGCGGAATCGGCGGCGCGCCACCGCGTGATCGAAGACTCGCCGATAGCCGCAGGTCGTCGTGGCCCTGCGAAGCGATGAAGATGCGAGGCAAACCGCCCTCGCGTCCGCGTGCTGCGCGTCGGGTCGGTGCCACTCGCTACCCGCGTGAGCGGGCGTCCGAGTGCCGCAGAACGTTGTGGTCCTTGCTGCGATGAAGACGCGAGGGAAACGGAGATCCCTCGCGTTCGCGCATTGCGCGTCGTGCGGTGACCCGCGCTGCCCGCCTGATCGAAGACTTGCCGAAAGGTCGTGGTACTCCGCGAGAGGCGATGAAGCAGTGAGCGGGCGCGCCTCGCGTTTCGCTCTGTGTCAAGCCCGACCGCGGCGATACGGCGGCTTCGCGATTCCCTCACGCCGCCCGCGCCGCGTCGCCGCGATCCATACCGCGGTAACCCAGCGCTTCGGTCAGATGCGGGCTGAGGATCTGCGGCGCACCGTCGAGATCGGCGATCGTGCGCGCCACGCGCAGGATGCGGTGGATCGAACGCGCCGACAGGTGCAGCGCGTCGACGGCGCGCTCGAGCAGCAGCTGGTCATGCGGTGCGAGTCGGCAACTCGCCTGGGTCTGCGCCTGGTCGAGGCGCGCGTTGATCCTGCCCGCGCGGGCCAGTTGCCGTTCGCGCGCGTGGATCACCCGGGCGCGCACGTCGGCGCTGGATTCGCCCATGGGCAGGTCCGGACGCAACTCCGCGGGCGGCAGGCGCGGCACGTCGACGTGCAGGTCGATGCGGTCCAGCAGGGGACCGGAGATCCGCGCGCGATAGCGGCGCACCGCCTCGGGGTTGCAGCGGCAGCGACCGCTCGCATCGCCGGCCCATCCGCACGGGCAGGGATTCATCGCCGCGACCAACTGGAAGCGCGCGGGAAACTCGTTCTGCCGCGCGGCCCGCGAAATGGTGACGACGCCGGATTCCAGCGGTTCGCGCAACACCTCCAATGCCCGCCGGTCCCACTCCGGTAGTTCGTCCAGGAACAGCACGCCGTGGTGGGCCAGCGAGATCTCGCCGGGCCGCGGTTCGCCGCCGCCGCCGACCAGGGCGACGGCGCTGGCGGTGTGGTGCGGCGCACGGAACGGCCGCTCACGCCAGCGCGAGGGATCCAGGCCGCGACCGCTCACCGAGGCGATCGCGGCGGTCTCCAGCGCCTCGTCCTCGCTCGCCTCGGGCAGCAGGCCCGGCAAGCGCGAGGCGAGCAAGGTCTTGCCGCAACCGGGCGGTCCGACCAGCAACAGGTGGTGGCCGCCCGCCGCCGCGATTTCCAGCGCCCGTCGCGCGTGGGCCTGGCCGCGGACGTCGGCCAGGTCGACCGTGGCGGCGCGGCGCACCGGCATCGGCTGCGCGGCGGGCAGCGGCTTGCGGCCCGCGAGCATCGCGCAGACCTCCAGCAGGGTGCGTGCGGTATGCACGACCACGTGCGAGGCGAGCGCAGCTTCGGCGCCGTTGCCCTCGGGCACGATCAGCCGACGCCCCGCCTGCGCGGCGGCCAGTGCCGCCGGTAGCACGCCGTCGACCGCGCGCAACTCGCCGGTGAGGCCGAGCTCGCCGACGAATTCGCAATCCTGCAGGGCTTCCAGCGGCACCTGTCCGCTCGCCGCGAGAATGCCCAGCGCGATGGGCAGGTCGAAGCGTCCGCCTTCCTTGGGAAGGTCGGCCGGCGCGAGGTTCACCGTGATCACGCGCGCGGGGAATTCGAACTGCGCACAGGTGATCGCCGCGCGCACGCGGTCCTTGGCTTCGCGCACCGCCGCCTCGGGCAGTCCCACCAGCGAGAAGCGCGGCAGCCCGCCCGCCAGGTGGACCTCGACGCGCACCGCGGGCGCACGCACGCCCGTTCGCGCACGGCTGTGCACGAGTGCCAGGTTCATGCGGCCGGCTCAGTGGCGCGGCGGTTGCGCCGCGCCGGTGCCCTGCTGGGCTTCCAGTTCGGCGACGGTGCGCTGCAATTCCTCGAGCTTCTCGCGCGTGCGCAGCAGCACTGCGCGCTGCACTTCGAATTCCTCGCGCGTCACCAGGTCGAGTCTGGCGAGTCCGGACTGCAGCACCGCCTTGAAGTTCTGCTGCAGCTCGTCGCTGCCTTCGCGCAGGCCGGACGGCACCAGCGCGCTGAGGCGGCGGGCGAGGTCATCGAGGTGGCTCAGGTCGATCATGGGCGGGCTCCGTCGGGGATGGTTCCAGCGTGGACCGTTCGCCGCGGCGAATCAGTCGGGCGGTGCCGCGTCCCGGGGTAGGAAACATCCGATCCGCGCATTGTAGGCCGCCGCCGTGCGGCGACGTGTCGATACATCGTTGCGTCGATGCATCGAGACCTCCGCCCGGACTCGCCCGCGTGCCCGCTGCGGCTTATCCTCCACGCGCAAGCCGGGAGACATGCGATGAAGATGGTCATGGCGGTGATCAAGCCGTTCAAGCTCGACGATGTGCGCGAAGCGCTGGCGGAAGCCGGCGTCGCCGGCATCACCGCCACCGAGGTCAAGGGCTTCGGCCGCCAGAAGGGCCACACCGAGCTGTACCGCGGCGCCGAATACGTCGTCGACTTCCTGCCCAAGATCAAGCTCGAAGTCGCGGTCACCGACGATCAGACCGATGCCGTGGTCGAGGCGATCATGAAGGCGGCCGGCACCGGCAAGATCGGCGACGGCAAGATCTTCGTCTGGGACCTCGACCGCGTGGTGCGCATCCGCACCGGCGAAATGGACGGCGACGCGCTCTGACGCCGCGCTAAAGCTGCGCCGGATACGCCGGCGCGCGCTCAGATTTCCATGGCCACGCGATTGCGGCCGGCTTCCTTGGCGCGGTACAGCGCCGCGTCGGCGCGATCGATCACGTCGTGCACGCCGTCGTCTTGCGGGCGCAGCATCGCCAGCCCCAGGCTGATGGTGACGTTGAGGTCTTCGGCCAGATCGGACAGGTCCAGGCGGTGCACGCTGTCGCGCAGACGTTCGGCGACCATCAGCGCGGCGTCGGTCGAGGTCTTCGGCAACAGCACGATGAATTCCTCGCCGCCCATGCGGCCGAGCAGATCGTTCTGCCGCAGCAGCGTTTCGCAGGCGCGCGCCACGCGGATCAGGACCTGGTCGCCGCAGGCGTGGCCGTGGCCGTCGTTGATGCGCTTGAACCAGTCGAGGTCGAAGGTCAGCACCGCCAGCGGTTCCTGCTGCGCGCGCGCGTTGGCCACCGCCTGTTCGGCGGCGACTTCGACGTGGCGGCGGTTGGCCACGCCGGTCAGGGCGTCGGTCAAAGCCAGCTGATTGATCCGGCGCATGCTGCGCAGCTGGCGCATGAACAGCGCGAGCAGGATCACCATGAGCAGGGCGATGCTGACGAGCGCGGCCCACTGCCAGCGGCTGGCGCGTTCGGCGACCTTCAGTCGCTGCTGCTGGCTGCGGCGTTCGGCCTGCAGGCGCGCGTTTTCCAGGTCGCGGCGTGCCGTGTCGAACTGGTACTGCAGCAGCAGCGACTGCTGCGTTCGCGAGTCCTCGTAGAGCCGGCTCCGCCCGCTGCGCTCGAGCTTGAGGTCATCCATCGCCGCGCGGTAGTTGCCGAGGGCCTCGTGGCTGAGCGCGCGCGACGCGTACAGGTCGACCTGGTAGCGCAGGTTCGGATCGACCTCGAAGGCCCGGGCGGCGCGGTCGTAGTGCTCCAGCGCCTGCGGGTGGTCGCCGCGCCCGGCGAGCACCATGCCGTCGAGCAGTTGCAGCATGGCTTCGTTGGAACGGTCGCCGACGCGCTCGAAGCCGGCGCGGGCGGTCGTCAGCGCGGTTTCGGCGGCGTCGAAATCGCCTTTCCTTACCAGCGACGAGGCCATCGCCAGATGCGCGGCGGCGACGTCGTATTCGAGGCCGTGCGCGGCGGCGACATCGAGCGCGCGTCGCAGCACCGCCAGCGCCTCCTCGTATTGCCGGAGATCCTCGTGCAGGTAGCCGGTCTGCAGCAGGGCGACCGACAGCAGTCCGGCATCGCCCTCGCGCTCGGCGAAGGCGATGCCCTGGCGCAGGTATTCCAGGGCCTTGTCGTGGTCGCCCATGCGCCGGTACGCGGCCGCGATGTCGCCGAGGCTGGCTTCGGCTTCCTTGCGCAGGCCCGCCGCGGTGTAGACCTTCTGCGCTTCAAGGAAATCGGTCAGCGCCGCGGCCTGCTGCCCCAGCAGCGAATACAGGCTGCCGCGATGCACCAGCGTTTGCGCCAGCAGCCGCGGGTCGTCGTGCTTGCGTGCGAGCACCAGCGCCGCATCGACCGTCGCCGCGGATTGTGCGGTCCGGCCGGAGCCGTCGATGTAGTTGGCTTCGCACAGGCTGAAACGGATCTGCTCGCCGACATCGTGCAGGCGCGCCGCGTCGGCCAGGCCGGCGCGGGCGAAGGCGAGTCCGGCCGCCGGCTGGCCCAGGTCGTCGTAGTCGCAGCGGAAGCCGCGTAACCGCAGCTCGCGGCGCGCGTCGTTCTTCGGCCGCAGTGCGTCGAGCCGGCGCACGACATCGCGCACCTGTTGCGGGCCGGAAACGATGAGGTCGCCGCGCTCGACCTGCTCGATGAGCCGGTCGAACTGCCCGGCGTCGGGGGTCGTGCCGAAGGCGTCCAGACCGGTCCGGTCCGGGGACGGCGCCGGTTGTGCCGGCACGTCCACGACGACGCACCAGCCGATGACGGCCAGCAAGATGATTCCCGACAGGCGCAAGACATCCCCCCGGATCGAGCGCAGACGGCGCGGGTGCCGTCCGGGAGGCACCGTAACACAGGGCCCGGCCCCGAACGGGGGACGTACGGCGCGCTTCCGGCACCGTCCGTCCGGACGGTGCGTTATTCGCCCAGCGCGGCCGCCACGAACGGCGGCGACACCAGGGCGCCCTGGTGGATGCCGGCGCTGTAGTAGCGGGTGTCGAACAGCTTGGCGCGGGCGTCGGCCTCGCGGAAATCGAAGCCGCCGGCCTTACGCGCCAGGGTGCACGACCACCAGCCGGTCGGGTAGCACGGCTGCGGGAAGGGCAGGGTCTTGAAGGTGGTGAAGCCGGCCTTGCCCATCTCGCCGCGCATCTCCTTGATCAGGTCGAGCAGCACCAGCGGCGACTCGGACTGCTGCACGAGGATGCCGTCGTCCTTGAGCGCGCGGAAGCAGGATTCGTAGAAGGCCTTGTTGAAGAGCCCCTCGGCGGGGCCGACCGGATCGGTCGAGTCGACGATCACGATGTCGACGCTGCCCGGCGCGCAGTTGGCCATGTAGGCGATGCCGTCGTCGAACAGCAGCTGCGCGCGCGGATCGTGGTTGGATTCGCACAGCTCGGGGAACCACTTCTCCGCCATGCGCGTGACCTGCTCGTCGATGTCGCACTGCACCGCCTTTTCCACGCCCGGGTGCTTGAGCACCTCACGCAGCGTGCCGCAGTCGCCGCCGCCGATGATCACGACGTGCTTCGGGTTGGCGTGGGTGAACAGCGCCGGGTGCGACATCATTTCGTGGTAAAGGAAATTGTCGCGCGTGGTGAGCATCATCGCGCCGTCGATGAGCATCAGGTTGCCCCAGTCGGTGCTCTCGTAGATCTCGATGAACTGGAACGGCGACTGCACCTCGTCCAGCTTCTTCGTGATCCGGTAGCCGATGGCCGAGCCGGCGCGCTCGAAGTTCTCGTAGTGCCAGGTGGTGTCGGTCATCGCGGCGGTTCCGTAAGGCGGTGTGGGGGCGCGGATTGTAGCGAAAGGGACGTGGCGGCCGGCTTCGCTGCGCGCTTCTTCCGCTCTTTGGCAGCAGGTCCGGCCTTGTCCATTCGCTGGCGCAGGCCAGGCTTTTCTCCCTCCCTTTGGCCGCAGGCCAAGGGGAGGGCCGGGGAGGGGTGCTGTTGCGGTTGCCTCCTCGCGCCCACGAGCAAACCCCGCTCGCGCCTGTGGCGTTGATCGCGCCCCGGCTCGCCCCTCGGCCGCGGCCAGAGGAGAGGGAAGACGGGGCCGCCGCTAACGTCGCGTCGCGAACGCAAGCCCTACAATGCGCGCCTGATCGCCGCCGATCCTTGCGGATCTTCCGCCGTTCGCCGCCCGATCTCCGATCCTCCCCGTTCGCCGCTACAGGAAGCACGCCGATGACCGCCTGGTCGCTCGACCACGCCCGCAGGACCTATTCGATTCCGCACTGGTCGGAGGGCTACTTCGATGTCGACGCGCAAGGGCGGATCACCGTCGCCCCGCGTGGCCCCCAGGGCCCGAAGATCGCGCTGCCGGACGTGGTCGACCAGGCGAAGGCGCAGGGCGCGAAGCTGCCGCTGCTGGTGCGCTTCCCCGACATCCTCGGCGACCGCCTGCGCAAGCTGCAGGGCGCCTTCGCCCAGGCGATGGGCGAGTGGGACTACGCGGGCGGCTACACCGCCGTGTATCCGATCAAGGTGAACCAGCACGCCGGTGTCGCCGGCACGCTGGCTTCGCATCACGGCGAAGGCTTCGGCCTGGAAGCCGGCAGCAAGCCCGAACTGATGGCCGTGCTCGCGCTGTCGCGCCCGGGCGGGCTGATCGTCTGCAACGGCTACAAGGACCGCGAATACATCCGCCTCGCCCTGATCGGCCGCAAGCTCGGGCTGGAGACCTTCATCGTCATCGAGAAGCCCTCCGAGCTGCCGCTGGTGATCGAGGAAGCGCGCGCGCTGGGCGTGAAGCCGGGCCTGGGCGTGCGCATGCGCCTGGCCTCGCTCGGCGCCGGCAAGTGGCAGAACAGCGGCGGCGACAAGGCCAAGTTCGGCCTCTCGCCGCGCCAGGTGCTCGACCTGTGGAAGCAGCTGCGCGACGCCGGCCTGGAGGATTGCCTGGGCCTGCTGCACTTCCACATGGGTTCGCAGATCTCCAACGTCCGCGACATCGCCAACGGCATGCGCGAGGCGACGCGCTACTTCGTCGAACTCTCCGTGCTCGGCGCGAAGGTGCGCTACATGGACGTCGGCGGCGGCCTGGGCATCGACTACGAAGGCACGCGCTCGCGCAGCTACTGCTCGATCAACTACGGCGTGAACCAGTACGCCTCCAGCATCGTGCAGCCGCTGGCCGAGGCCTGCGAGGAATACGGCCTCGCGCCGCCGCGTGTGATCACCGAATGCGGCCGCGCGATGACCGCGCACCACGCGGTGCTGGTCGCCAACGTCTCGGAAGTCGAGCAGGCGCCGGAAGGCCGCGTGCCCGACCAGCACGACGACGAACCCGCGGTGATCCGCCACCTGCGCGAGATCCATGCCGAGATCGACGCGCGCCCGGCCGTGGAGCTGTTCCACGAGGCCCAGCACCACCACAGCGAGGGCCTGTCGCTGTACGCGCTGGGCCAGATCGACCTGGTGCACCGCGCGCGCATCGACGACCTGTTCTACGCGATCGCGCATGCGGTGCGCGCGCGCCTGAGCTACGACGAGAAGAGCCACCGCGATCTGCTCGACGAGCTCAACGACCGCCTGGTCGACAAGTACTTCGTCAACTTCAGCCTGTTCGAATCGATGCCGGACGTGTGGGCGATCGACCAGGTGTTCCCGATCGCGCCGATCGAGCGCCTGGACGAGGCGCCGACGCGCCGCGGCGTGATCGCCGACATGACCTGCGATTCGGACGGGATGATCGACACCTACGTCGAGACCGAAGGCCTGGACAGCTCGCTGCCGCTGCACGAGATGAAGCACGGCGAGTCGTACCGGCTCGGTTTCTTCCTGGTCGGCGCGTACCAGGAGATCCTCGGCGACATCCACAACCTGTTCGGCGACACCGACGCGGTGGAAGTGCACCTCGACGGTAACGGCGGCTACGCGATGAGCCAGCAACGGCGCGGCGACACCGCCGACGTGATGCTCGATTACGTCGGCTACAGGCTGGGCGACCTGCGCCAGGCGTACGCCGACAAGGTCGCCGCGGCGCACTTGCCGGACGACGAAGCCGCGCGCCTGGCCGCCGATCTGGAAGCGGGCCTGACCGCGTACACCTACCTGAGCGACGAACCCCTGGCCTGAAGCGCCGGATCGTTCGCGGCGCGCCGCGGCGGCGCGCAGGGGATGCGTGCCGCCCTCCAGATGCGCATGCCATCGCCTCGATGATCCCTGCGACCTGGCGGGGGTCGCGCTCGCGATGCTGCTGCTCCGCGACCGCACCGGTCTTCTGGCGTTGCTGGTCTTCGCAGGCGCGCAGCGCAGCAGCCGGATCGGTCGTTGCTACCGGGCGTGGGCTGGCTCGCGGCGGCTTCCTGCAGCCTGTCCCTCAGCCACAAACTGGCCTTTCGGCTCGTCGACTCCGTCTGGGGCAGGCCTTTGCAAGGACGTGGACTGCTCGCCTTCGGCGTGGGCGCGCTGGCGGCGCGCGTTGCCGCATCACGCGGTGAAGAACCGGCCTCCGGATGGCGCACGCGCTGGGAGCGCAGCGCCCAGCGAACAGGGAAGCCATCGCCCAGGCGGCTTGATGCTGTCGCTTTCGCTTTCGCCGGCAGCTGCCTGGTCGCAGCGTGTCTTCGTAACGAAGTTCAACCTTCGCGCGCGACCTGAAAGCCCGCGAACGACTGGCTCACCGGCATCATCTCCAGCCGGTTGACGTTGAGGTGCGGCGGCAGCGTCGCGATCCACCAGATCGTGTCGGCGATATCCTGCGCGGTCATCGGCTGCGCGCCGTGGTACAGCGCATCCGACGCCGCCTGGTCGCCGTGCGTGCGCACCAGGGTGAACTCGGTTTCGGCCATGCCCGGTTCCAGCGTGGTCACGCGCACGCCGGTGCCGTGCAGATCGCTGCGCAGGCCGAGCGAGAACTGGCTGACGAAGGCCTTGGTGCCGCCGTAGACGTTGCCGCCGGGGTAGGGGTAGTTCGCGGCGGTCGAGCTGATGTTGACGATGGCGCCGCGACGTTCGATCAGCGTGGGCAGCACGCGCCGCGTCAGCGTCACCAGCGCAGTGACGTTGGTGTCGATCATGCGCTGCCAGTCGTCGAGGCGCGCTTCCTGCGCGGGTTTGGTGCCCTGGGCGAGGCCGGCGTTGTTGATCAGCAGGTCGATGCCGCGGAACGCCGCCGGCAGCGCGTCCATCGCCGCATCCATCGCCTGCGCGTCGCGGATGTCGAACACCGCCGCGTGCACGTGGTCGGCGCCCAGTTCCTCGACCAGCGCCTGCAGCCGCTCCGCGCGCCGGCCCGTCGCGATCACGCGCCAGCCGCCGGCGACGAAACGGCGTGCGGTGGCGGCGCCGAAACCGGAGGTGGTGCCGGTGATGAGTGCGGTTTTGGTCATGCGGGGTTCCTCGTTGCAGGCAGTGTGCGGAGTCACGGGTGGATGGCGGCGCGCAGCGCACGCCATTGCGTGTCGTCCGGGTGATGGCAGGGCGCGCGCGTGGTCGTTTGCTGCGAGGCCGGGCGCCGTGCGTCCAGCGCGCCGTCGCGCCATTGCCACCCGCAGCTCGGCGGCGCGCTGTCCGGCAGCGGCGCCTGCGCGAGCCGGTCGACCAGCGCGGCGGCGATGAGCCAGGTGCCCAGGTAATCGGGATGGCCGTCGTCGTGCAGCAGCCGCGTTCGTGCGGTAGGCGAAACGCGTTGCAGCATCGCCCCGATATCGACCGTTTCCAGCTGCAGCGAATGCGACAGCGCGCGCACCCGCAGGCTCAGTTCGCGTTGCGCTTCGGGCGAGGCCTGCCAGGTGGCGAACCAGACGGCGCGCGCGCCGTGGGCGCGCACGAGCTCGACCGACTCGCGCAACGCGGCTGGCGCGTCCCTGCAGGACGGGAAGTCGTCGGGGCACAGGGGCAACCCGCCCAGTTCCTGCAACACCACGACGTCGTAGCGGTGTTCCGCCAGCAGCTTCGCCAGCACGCCGTCCTGCAGGCGCTCGCGCAGCCGGCCGCCGCCCTGCGCGAGCAGTTCGGTTTCGATGCGGGCGTCCGGCGCGGCGGCCTGGTACAGCGTCGCGAAGGTGCTGGGAAGATCGTTGTAGTAGGTGAGGCTGTTGCCGACGAACAGCACGCGCAGCGTCGTTCCGGCCAACGCCGCCGACGGAAGCAGCAGCGCGACCAGCAGCACGACGACGCCGATCGCCCCGCGCATCACTTCACCTTGATCGCCATCGCCTGCAGGCCGCCGGCCGAGAGCTTGCGCTTGGCCTCGGCCAGGTCGCTGGCGGTGCCGTAGGGCCCCATGCGCACGCGGTACACGGTGGTGCCCTTGATATCCGCGGCTTCGACGCGCGCGCCCAGGCCGAGCAGGGCGATTCGCGCCTTCAGCTCCTCAGCCTGGCCCGATGCCTGGAAGGCGCCGGCCTGGAGCAGGTAGCGGGTATTGTCATCGAGCGTCGGTGCCGTCGCGGTCCGCGTCGTCGCCGCAGCCGGCTTGTCGCTGCTCTTCGTCGGCGTGGTGGCCTTGGTGTCCGCGGGGGCAACCGCGGTCGCGACCGGCTTCGGCGTCGAAGCGGTCGCGGCATCGGCGCTGTCCACCGGCTGCGGCAGCGCATCGGCGACCGCATCGGTCGGCGCCGTCGCCTGCTTCGCGCGCGCGGCTTCGCGCTGCGCCTCGGCGCGCTCGGTGGCGGCGATCTCGGCATCGCTCAACGGCACTTCCTTGCCGGGGAGCAGGGTGTAGAAGTCGTAGTCCTCGCCCGGCTTGCCGGTGCCCTTGTCCTTCGGCTTGGGGGCGGGCGCATCGCCTTCGGGCGCGACCGCGTCCTCGTCCTCGGCGATCGGCGCCGGCTGCGCATCCGGGTTGGGCTGCGGCCGGAAGAAGCCGTCGCCATCGGACTTCAGGTATTTCGGCGCGACGATGACCACCACCATCGTCAGCAGGACGCCGAGCACCAGCCAGGCCCAGCCGGGAATGTTGTTGCCGTTGCCGCCACTGCGTCGTGCCTGCGACTTGCTGCGCTTTGCTGCCACTTCGGTCTGCCTTGGGTTGGATTGGCCCGTCACGTTTTTTGAAAGGCGGGAATGGGGAACAGGGAACGGGGAAACGAGGGGTTCCCGCTACCCGGCTTCCCGCCCTCGCCATGTTTACTGCGGAAGAGCCGGTATGGAGGGTGGGACCCGACTACTGCGCGCTTGCGTTCCCGATTCCCTGTTCCCCATTCCCGCTCTTTCCCTATCACATCACTTCCGGCGCGCTCACGCCCAGCAGCTCCAGGCCGTTCGCCAGCACCTGCCGTGTCGCCAGCGCCAGCACCAGGCGCGCGTCGCGCAGGTTGGCGTCATCGACCAGGAACTGGTGGTCGTTGTAATACGTCTGGAAGGTCTGCGCGAGTTCGAGCAGGTACGCGGCGATCTGGTGCGGCTCGAGGTCGCGGCCGGCCATCTCGACCACGTCGGGATAGCGCAGCAGCGTCGTGACCAGTTCGCGCGCGCTGTCGTCGTCGAGGTCGAGCGGCTGCGCCAGGCCGTTGGCCGCGTCGAAAGACAGACCACGCTCCTTCAGCTGGCGCGTCAGCCCGTGCATGCGCGCATGCGAGACCTGCACGTAGTACACCGGGTTGTCGAGCGACTGGCTGCGCGCGAAATCGATGTCGAAGGTGAGCTGCGAATCGGGCTTGCGCGCGATCAGGAACCAGCGCGTCGCGTCCCTGCCGACCTCGTCGATCAAATCGCGCAGGGTCACGTAGCTGCCGGCGCGCTTGGACAGCTTCACTTCCTCGCCACCGCGCATCACCGTGACCATCTGGTGCAGCACGTATTCCGGCCAGCCCGGCGGGATGCCGCAGTCCAGCGCCTGCAGGCCGGCCTTCACACGGGCGAGGCTGCCGTGGTGGTCGGCGCCCAGTTCGGTGATCGCACGCTCGTAGCCGCGCTGCCACTTCGACAGGTGGTAGGCGACGTCCGGCACGAAGTACGTGTACGTGCCGTCGGACTTGCGCATCACGCGGTCCTTGTCGTCGCCGAAGTCGGTGGTGCGCAGCCACAGCGCGCCGCCTTCCTCGTAGGTGTGGCCGTGGGCGATCAGCTCGCGCACGGTTTCTTCCACCTTGCTGTCGGTGTAGAGCGAGGATTCCAGGAAGTAGGTGTCGAAGGACACGCCGTACGCGGCGAGGTCGAGGTTCTGCTCGCGGCGCAGGTAGGCGACGGCGAACTGGCGGATCGCGTCGAGGTTGGCAGGGTCCTTCGCGCCGACCACGGTGTGGCCCTCGACCTCGACGCTGTCGCCGCGCAGGTAGGCGTTGGCGACGTCGATGATGTAGTCGCCGCGGTAACCGTCCTCCGGCCAGCCGGTGTCGTCCGGACCCTTGCCCTGCGCGCGCGCCTGCACCGAGATGGCGAGGTTGTTGATCTGCGCGCCGGCGTCGTTGTAGTAGAACTCGCGCTTCACGTTCCAGCCGTTGGCATCGAGCACGCGCGCGATGCAGTCGCCGATCACCGCGGCGCGGCCGTGACCGACGTGCAGCGGGCCGGTCGGATTGGCCGACACGTATTCGACACCCGCGGTGTGGCCCTTGCCGGATTCGTTGCGGCCGTAGCGCGCACCCTGCGCCAGCACCTCGCCGACCTGCGCGCGCCACGCGCTCTCGGCGACGAAGAAGTTGATGAAGCCGGGGCCGGCGATCTCCACCTTGGCGATGGCGTCGTTGGCCGGCAGCGCGTCGACCAGCGCCTGCGCGATCGCGCGCGGGTTCGACTTGGCGGGCTTGGCCAGCAGCATCGCGGCGTTGCTGGAGAAGTCGCCCTGGGCGCGGGTCTTGGGGCGCTCGATGACGAAGTCGGGCGTGGCCAGGTCGGCGGGAAGCGTGCCGGCAGCGCGCAGGGAATCGATGGCCTGCGCGACCAGCGCGCGGAGGGTGGATTTCACGGGGATTTTCAGGCGGCGTAGCGGGTCGGGCATTGTACGCGAGCGTTGCCGGCCCGCCGTTGCGGCGGCGTTCGCGCGGCCTGCTGGGCGTGCTTCGGTGCGAAGTCCAGCATGTCGCTTCGCCCCGAGGTCCCGCTAGACCCAGCCGCGCGCCGCCAGCGACACAGGTGGCCCGTCGCCGATCACGAAGTGGTCGAGCAGGCGCAGGTCGACCAGCGCCAGCGCCTGCTTCAGGCGCGCGGTCACCGCGCGATCGGCGGCCGAGGGCTCCGGGTTCCCGCTGGGATGGTTGTGCGCCACGATCACCGCCGCCGCGTTGTGGCCGAGCGCGCGCCGCACGACTTCGCGCGGGTGCACCTCGGCGCCGTCGAGCGTGCCCTGGAACAACTCCTCGAAGGCGAGCACGCGATGGCGGGTATCGAGGAACAGCGCCGCGAACACCTCGTGCGGCAATCCGCGCAGGCGCTGGGAGAAATAGCGCCCCGCCGCTTGCGGATCGCTCAGGGCGGCGCCGCGTTCGAGCTCGGCGTGCAGCACGCGGCGGCTGAGTTCCAGCGCCGCGGTGAGGGTGCAGGCGCGCGCGGGGCCGAGGCCAGGCAGGCGCCGCAGTTCCGTCGGTGGCCGTTCAAGCAGGGCGCGCAACGGCCCGTGCGCGGCCAGCAGTTCGCGTGCGGTGGCGATCGCGTCGCGACCCGGCAGCCCGGAGCCGAGGAACAGCGCCAGCAGTTCCGCATCCGAGAGCGCCCCGGCGCCGCGGGCGAGCAGCTTCTCGCGGGGGCGTTCGGTGGCGGGCCAATCGCGGATGTGCATGCGACTCGAGAGGTGGGAGAGGGTTCCCGGACGCGGCGAGCGAGCGTCTGCCTGCGAACCTGATCAGAAACAGGCGAGTGGATTCTCGCCGCATCCGGGATGGACATAGCCTGCCCGGCGGCCGGGGGTCTGACGATCAGGCGAATTCGCCTGTTCGGGTAAGCTAAGCGCCCGTTTCGCCGTAGGAATTTTCCTCGCCGATGGCCGATGCACGCGCCCGCGCCGCTGACCCGCTCGTCGACCAGCGCATCCTGTTGTGCGTGTGCGGCGGCATCGCCGCGTACAAGGCCGCCGAGCTGGTACGGCGCCTGCGCGAGGCCGGTGCCCAGGTGCAGGTCGCGATGACCGAGGAAGCGACGCGCTTCGTCGGCACCCCGACGTTCCAGGCCTTGTCCGGCTTCCCCGTGCGCACCTCGCTGTGGGACGAAGCCGCCGAGGCCGCGATGGGCCACATCGAGCTGGCCCGCTGGGCGGACCGGATCGTGGTCGCGCCGGCCACCGCCAACACCCTGGCCAAGCTGACGCACGGCTTCGCCGACGATCTGGTCACGACGCTGTGCCTGGCGACGACCGCGCCGATCACCGTCTGCCCGGCGATGAACCACCGCATGTGGCTGCATCCGGCCACGCAGGCCAACATCGCGACGCTGCGCGAACGCGGCGTGCAAATCGTCGGGCCCGAAGACGGCCCGCTCGCCGAGGGCGAATCCGGCCCGGGACGCCTGAGCGAACCGGCCGACATCGTCGCCGCGCTCGCCGGGGCCGGCCGATGAGCCTGCGCGGACGGCGCGTCGTCGTCAGCGCGGGACCCACGTTCGAGGACCTGGATCCGGTCCGGTTCATCGGGAATCGCAGCAGCGGCAAGATGGGCTTCGCCGTCGCCGAAGCGGCCGCGCGCCAGGGCGCCGAGGTGGTGCTGGTCGCCGGTCCGGTCGCGCTGCCCACGCCCGCCGGCGTCGTGCGCATCGACGTGCGCAGCGCCGCGCAGATGCACGCCGCCGTGCTCGGCGCGCTGCCGGCGGACGTCTACATCGGCGCCGCCGCGGTGGCCGACTTCACTCCGCGCAGCATCGCCCCGGGCAAGATCAAGAAGCAGGCGGGGATGGACACGCTGGTGCTGGAGCTGGTGCGCACGCCGGACATCCTGGCGGAGGTCGCCCGCCATCCGCAGCGGCCGCGCCTGGTGGTCGGGTTTGCGGCAGAAACCGACCAGGTCGAGCACTACGCGCGCGGCAAGCTGGAGAAGAAGCGGCTGGATCTGATCGCCGCCAACCGCGTCGGCGTCGCCGGCAGCGGCTTCGAGAGCGACGACAACGCGCTGGTGGTGTACGGGCGCGACGGCTTCGCGCAGGCGTTGGGGCCGGCGCCGAAGACGCAGTTGGCAGAAAACTTGCTTGAACTGATCTCGGCCCGGCTCGGCTGAGCCACCCGCGCGGCCGCCACCGAACACGCAGGAACCGCATGCACCACACGCTCGAACTGAAGATCCTCGACGCGCGCTTCGGCGGCGAATGGCCCCTGCCCGAATACGCCACGCCGGCCAGCGCCGGCCTCGACCTGCGCGCCGCGCTCGAGGCGGCGCTGACGCTGCAGCCCGGCGATGCGGCGCTGGTGCCGTCGGGACTGGCCATCCACGTCGGCGATCCGACGATGTGCGCGGTGGTCCTGCCGCGTTCCGGGCTCGGCCACAAGCACGGCATCGTGCTCGGCAACGGCACCGGCCTGATCGATGCCGATTACCAGGGCCCGTTGATGATCAGCGTGTGGAATCGGGGTCGCGAGGCTTTTACGATCCAGCCCGGGGATCGCATCGCACAACTCGTGGTGCTGCCGATCGTGCGGGCGACGCTGCAGGTGGTGGACGAATTCGAGGCCAGCGCGCGCGGCGCGGGTGGCTTCGGGCATACGGGCGTGCGCTGAGCGCGCCCGGCATTACGACAGGAAAGCATGATGAGCGAGAAGAAGACCCTTCCTCCGGCGCAGGCGAAGCTGCTGCGTCAGCTGGCTGCCGTGGTGCTGGTGCTGCTGGCCGCGTGGTTCGGCTGGAGCGCCTGGGAGCAGTTCCGCGACAGCAACCGCCGTCATGCCGTCGAAGGGGCGCGCGATGCCGCGGTCCAGGAGGTGCAGGCGCTGCTGACGAGCGAGCAGAAGCAGTTCGCCACCCGGCTGCAGAGCGCGCCGGTGCAGGCGGCGCTCGCCACGGGCGACCTGCGCCTGGCCGGTGAAGCGCTGACCCAGGGCTGGGCCTCCGCGACCGACGGGGAAATCCTCTCGACCGATCTCGATCCCGCGTATGCCGGCCTGCCCAAAACCGGTTACGGGCGGCTCGCCGCGATGGAACAGGCCCTGGCCGAGCAGAAGCCCGTCGCGCGCATCGTCGTCGACGCCCTGGGCAAGCAGAAGCTGAGCCTGGCGGCGCCGGTCCTGCGCGGTGCCGAGGTCCTCGGCGTGGCCAGCGTGCGCCTGCCGCTCGACCGCATCGCCGCCAGCGTCGAAAGCGCGCGCGTGCCCGAAGACACCTACCTGGCCCTGCGCCAAGGCTCCAGCAGCCTGGTCGAGCGCGGCGACAAGAGCCTCGCCAGCGGCGCCGAAGTGATGGCGGCCAAGGTGCCGGGCAGCGATCTGCGCGTCGCCGCGGCCATTCCCGACGTCGCCGGCGGCCCGTTGGGGCTGGGCTGGCTGCCCTGCGCGGTCGTGACGGCGCTGCTGCTGCTAGGCGCGCTGGCGGCCTGGTTCTATCCGCGCATCGCGGGCGGCCGCGCGCGCGCGCTGCCCGAGGACGAACAGGAGCCGACGCTGGCCCAGATGGCCCCGATGGCGACGCCTGCAGCGGCCCCCGCTCCGGTCGCCGACGCCACGACCGCTGCCGCGCCGTCGCCCAAGGCCGGCGTGGCCATCGACCGTGGCATCTTCCGCGCCTACGACGTGCGCGGCGTGGTGGGCAAGACGCTGGACCCTGGTGTTGCGGAACTGCTCGGGCAATCGATCGGTTCGCTGATGCAGCAGCAGGGCCTGCTCGACATCGTCGTCGGCCGCGACGGCCGCCTGTCCGGCCCGGAACTGGCCGAGGGCCTGATCAACGGCCTGCGCAAGGCCGGCCGCAACGTCATCGACATCGGCATGGCGCCGACGCCGGTGGTGTACTTCGGCGCGTACCACCTGCGCGCGGGCTCCTGCGTCTCGGTGACCGGCAGCCACAATCCGCCCGACTACAACGGCTTCAAGATCGTGGTCGGCGGCGAGACGCTGTCCGGCGACGGCATCACCGACCTGTACGACCGCATCGCCGAAGACCGGCTGTACACCGCCGACCAGCCCGGCAGCGTGCGCTTCCAGGACATCGGCGACGACTACGTCCAGCGCATCGCCAACGACGTGCAGATCGACCGGCCGCTGCGCGTGGTCGTCGATGCCGGCAACGGCGTGGCCGGCGACCTCGGCCCGCGCGTGCTGTCGGCGATCGGCGCCGAAGTCACGCCGCTGTACTGCGACATCGACGGCACCTTCCCGAACCACCATCCCGATCCGAGCGAGCCGCAGAATCTCAGCGACCTGATGCGCATGGTCGAGCGCCTCGACGCCGACCTGGGTATCGCCTTCGACGGCGACGGCGACCGCCTCGGCGTGGTCACCCGCGATGGGCAGAACATCTTCCCCGACCGCCTGCTGATGCTGTTCGCGCAGGACGTGCTCGAGCGCAACCCGGGCGCGATGATCATCTTCGACGTCAAGTGCACCGGCCGCCTGCCGGGCCACGTGCTGCGCCACGGCGGCAGCCCGCTGATGTGGAAGACCGGCCATTCGCTGATCAAGGCCAAGATGCGCGAAACCGGCGCGGAGCTGGCCGGCGAGATGAGCGGCCACTTCTTCTTCAAGGAGCGCTGGTACGGCTTCGACGACGGCATCTACGCCGCCGCGCGCCTGCTGGAGATCCTGTCGGTGCAGCCTGACTCGCCTTCGGCGACGCTCGCCGCGTTGCCCGACGGCGTATCCACGCCCGAGATCAAGGTGGATGCGCCCGATGGCGATCCGCACACCTTCGTCGAGCGTTTCCGCACCGCGGCGCAGTTCGAGGGCGGGCGCACATCGACCATCGACGGCGTGCGCGTCGACTTCGCCGACGGCTGGGGCCTGGTGCGCGCTTCCAACACCACGCCGGTGCTGGTGATGCGTTTCGATGCCGACAACCAGGCGGCGCTGCAGCGCATCCAGCAGGCCTTCCGCGAGCAACTGCTGGCGCTGAAGCCGGATCTGTCGCTGCCGTTCTGACGCGCGCCGCGACGACGGCACGCCAATGAAAAAGCCGGTCGTTCGACCGGCTTTTTTCTACCCCAAAACTTTTCTACCCCGGAACGGGTCAGGTCCCGCCGCCCTCCACGGGCGTCACCGCCGGCGCCTTGGGCGCTTTCAGTTCGCGGTAGGTCTGCAGCGCGTGGGCCAGCTCGGTGTCGATCTCGCTGCGGTCCTTGTGGTGGCTGACCAGCATGGCCTGCTGGCGCATCAGTTCGCTGTGCTGGGTGCGGATGGTGCCGGTCAGGTTGGCCGGCACCGGCTTGCCGGCGAGCTCGGCCTCGCCGGCCTGGCGCAGCAGGCTGATCAGGCTCTGGCGCAGTCCGCCGATGCTGAGCTGGGCGGCCTTGATGGTGTCGTCGAGCAGCGCGATGCGCTCGTTGAAGGCGCGGCGCAGGTCGGCCTCGGTGGCATAGGACTCGGCCATCGCGCGTTCGCGCATGCGCCGTGCGGCTTCCTCGAACTGCGCCTGGCCGGCGAGTTCCGCCTGCGCGGCGGCGGCGGCGCGCTCTTCCTCCGTCAGCGCCCGGCCGACCTGGCGGGTGGCCAAGCCGCTCTTGGTGCTGAATTCGGTGCGCGCGGCATCGGTGGCCGAGGCGGGCAGGGCGTCACCGCAGACCTTGCGGCCGCCTTCGTTCCAGCAATACAGCTTCTTCTTCGGCGCCTGCTGGGCGCTGGCCGGAGCGGCCAGCAGCGCGGCGCACAGGGCGAAGGCCAGGGGGGCGTGCAACTTGCTCATGAATTCTGCTGCCGGTATCGCGGATGCCGGGAGCAACGCAAGAATCGCGCCAGCTGCGCCGCGCGTGCGGTCAGGTCGCGTCCTCGCTCCCGTAAGCGGCACGGTACGCCAGCAAACGTTCGCGTTGTGCAACGAGCCCGGCGTCGCTGCCGGCGAAGTCGAGCAGATCGGTCAGGGTCGCCACGGCGATCACCGGGAGCCCGTGTTCATCCGCGACAGTTTGTGCCGCGGAGCGTCGCGAGCGCGCCGGATCGACGGCTTCCTGCCGGTCGAGCGCGATCACGATCCCGGCGGCCATCCCACCGGCCTCGCGGATGATGGCCAACGCTTCACGGATCGCGGTGCCGGCGGTGATCACGTCGTCGACGATCAGCACGCGCCGGCCGGCCAGCGGCGCGCCGATCAGCGTGCCGCCCTCGCCGTGCGCCTTGGCCTCCTTGCGGTTGAAGGCCAGCGGCAGGTCGTGGCCGCGCCGCGCGAACTCGCAGGCCACCGCCGTGGCCAGCGGAATGCCCTTGTAGGCCGGGCCGAACAGCAGGTCGAAGGCGACGCCGTGCGCGGCGATCGCATCGGCATAGCAGCCGGCCAGTTCCGCCAGCAGCGCGCCGGAGTTGAACAGTCCGGCGTTGAAGAAATACGGGCTCTGGCGCCCCGACTTGAGGGTGAAGTCGCCAAAGCGCAGCGCATCGGCGCGCAGCGCGAGCTGGAGGAAGCGGGAGCGGTGGCTGGAAGACACGGGATCGGGATTCAGGATGGGAGATGCGAATTGTCGCATCGGAACGCGGACGGGTTTCGATGGCATGGTCAAAGCGTCCGCCGCTTCCGCCGCATGGGGTAGTCTGCGACCTCGCGTCTTCGCGCATCCCCCATCCGAATCCCGATCCCTTTTCATGCGCATCATCAGCTTCAACGCCAACGGCATCCGCTCGGCCGCCACCAAGGGCTTCTTCGACTGGTTCGCCACGCAGGATGCGGACGTGCTGTGCCTGCAGGAAACCAAGGCGCAGGAGCACCAGCTGGGCGATCCGTCCGCGCCGGTCGACAACGTGTTCCGCCCGGCCGGTTACCGCACCTACTTCAAGGACGCGAGCACGAAGAAGGGCTACAGCGGCGTCGCCATCTATGCGAAGCGCGAGCCCGACGAAGTGCTGACGGCGATGGGCTGGCCGGCGTTCGACGACGAGGGCCGCTACATCGAGGCGCGCTTCGGCAACCTCAGCGTGGTGTCGTTCTACATCCCGTCCGGTTCGTCGGGCGAGCTGCGCCAGGACTTCAAGTTCGAAGTGATGAAGTGGCTCGAGCCGATCCTGCAGCAGTGGCTGCACTCCGGTCGCGATTACGTGCTGTGCGGCGACTGGAACATCGTGCGCAGCCGCCTCGACATCAAAAACTGGACCAGCAACCAGAAGAATTCCGGCTGCCTGCCCGCCGAGCGCGACTGGCTCAACGGCCTGTGCCGCGAGGGCAGCGGCTGGGTCGATGCCTACCGCCATCTGCATGCGGAAGGCGAGGACTACACGTGGTGGAGCAATCGTGGCGCGGCGCGCGCCAAGAACGTGGGCTGGCGCATCGACTACCAGTTCGTGACGCCGTCGTTGCAGGACAAGCTCAGGCGCTGCGCGATCCATCCGACGCCGCGCTTTTCCGACCATGCTCCGTTCACGGTGGACTATGACCACGCCCTCTGACGCTGCGCGCAAGTCCGGGTTCTTCGCCTCGCTGGCCGACTACTGGCGGCCCGGCGTTCGCGAGATGCTGTTCCTCGGTTTCGCCGCAGGCCTGCCGTTCCCCATGGTGCTGACCACGCTGTCCGCGCGGCTGCGCCTGGCGGGCATCGACCGCACCACGATCGGGCTCTTCAGCCTGGTCGGCCTGGCCTATTCGCTCAAGTTCGTCTGGGCGCCGATCGTCGACCGCTACCGCCTGCCAGGTTTCGGCGCGCTGGGCCAACGTCGCGCCTGGATGTTGCTCGCGCAGGTCGGCGTCATCACCGGCCTGGTCGCGCTGGCGCTCGCCGATCCGGCGAGCGATGCCCAGCGCGTGGCGCTGCTCGCGGCGATCACGGCGTTCTGCTCGGCGACGCAGGACATCACCATCGACGCGTACCGCATCGAGGCGAGCGACGCGAGCCTGCAGGGCAGTGCCTCGGCGGCGTATCAGATCGGCTACCAGGTGGCGCTGATCTGCAGCGGTGCCCTGGCTCTGACCACCGCCAGCCATGGCGGCTGGACGGCGGCCTACTTCCTCATCGCGACGCTGATGCTGGTGGGCATTGTCGCGACCATGCGGATCCGCGAGCCGGTGGCGGCGATCGAACGGGGCCGGCCGCAGCCGGCACTGATCGAAGCGACCGCGGCGCGCCTGCGGCCCACGATGGTGCTCGGCGCGCTCGCCACCACCGTGGTGGCCTGGTGGGGGCTGCGCATGCTGCTTCCGGCGAAGGATTCGACGCTCGCGCTGGACGCCACCGCCGTGGCAATCGCCTGCTTCGAACTGGCGCTGTTCGCCGTGCTGCAGTTGCACGCGCTGCGCGGCGTGCGCGAGCGCCTGATCGGATCGGTCGCGCTGCCGTTGCTGGACATCGTCGACCGCTTCGGCTGGAAGCTCGTGGTGCCGATGCTGCTGCTCATCGTCACCTATCGCCTCAACTACATGACCATGGGTGTGGCGGCGAACACCTTCTACCTGGACATGGGCTACACGCTCGATGAAGTCGCCGTGGTGTCCAAGCTCTACGGGATCGCGCTGACGCTGTTCGGCGCGGTGTACGCGGGCTGGCTGGTCAAGCGCCTGGGCTTCATGCGCAGCCTGCTGCTCGGACTGGTGCTGCTGAGCGCGGCGAACCTGCTGTACGGGCACGTGGCGACGCTGCCGAAGGACCCGAGCCCGGGCATCGCCTGGCTCGCCGCGGCGATCAGCCTGGACAACGTGGCCAACGGCATCGCCGGCACGGCGTTCATCGCCTACATGTCGTCGCTGACCAGCAAGCAGTACACCGCGACCCAGTACGCGCTGTTCGGCACCCTGTGGAGCCTGCCGGCGAAGAGCCTGGCGAGCCAGTGGGGCCGCATCGTCGACGCCTGGGGCTATCCGCCGTTCTTCGTGTACACCGCCGCGATGGGGCTGCCCGCGCTCATCCTGGTGCTGTGGCTGATGCGCCGGGAGCGGCTGGCCGCGGCGCGTTCAGCCGGAGAGCAAGTGTGAC
Organism: Lysobacter yangpyeongensis; assembly: GCF_042655745.1. Lineage (NCBI taxonomy): Bacteria > Pseudomonadati > Pseudomonadota > Gammaproteobacteria > Lysobacterales > Lysobacteraceae > Lysobacter > Lysobacter yangpyeongensis. The sequence goes on from NZ_JBHSNM010000004.1 coordinate 207,285, forward strand.
AAGGGAGTGATCGAAGTAGTATTGATTCCCGCCTACCCGTGCCGGCATTTCCCCCGATGACCGAGATCGTCCTTCGCGACATCGATCCCGTGCTGGCGGACCGCATCCGCCGCATCGCGGACGCGCGCCGCTGGGACTTGCCGCGCACGCTGCAATACCTGCTGGAACAGGGCCTTTACGCGGTCGAAGCCGACATGAACGTCCGCTTCAGCGACACCGACAGCGACGCCCTGCGCGAGGCGATCGCGGCATTGGAGAGCGTGCCCAACGATCCGGGCTTCTCGCTCATCGGCCGCGTCGAACGCCCGAAGGAGCTGGACGCGCCGAGCCTCGACATGAACTTCACCGTCGCCGAGTTCAACGACCGCAAGGATCCCGCGTAATGCGCCTCGCGCCGTTCACGCGGCCGGATGGATCACGCCGAGCACGCGCGGTCCGCGCGCACCGCTGACGCTGGGCAGGTTGCCCGGCAATCCCGCCAGCGTCTGCCGAGCGAGCCATGCAAAGCCCATGGCTTCGACGAAGTCGGGATCGAGGCCGTGCGTCGCCGTGGACTCCACGGTAATGCCCGGAAGGTGCGCGGCAATGCGCTGCAGCAGCCGCGGGTTGTGCGCGCCGCCGCCGCAGACCAGCACGCGGCGCGTGTGCGGCTGGTGCGCAAGCAACGCGGCGGCAATGCTGGCGGCGGAGAGCTCCAGCAGTGTCGCCTGCACGTCCGGCGGGCTCTCGCCGCCGGCGAGGCGCACCTGTACCCAGTCGAGATGAAAGACCTCGCGCCCCGTGCTTTTCGGCGGCGGCAAGGCGAACCAGGGTTCGTCCAGCAGGCGCTGCAGCAGCGCCGGATCGCACTGCCCCTGCGCGGCGAACGCGCCACCGGCGTCGTAGGCCTGACCGGTGTGGCGCACGCACCACGCGTCCATCAGCGCGTTCGCGGGGCCCGTGTCGAAGCCGCGCACGACGCCCTGTCGCGGCAGCAGGGTGAAGTTGGCGATGCCGCCCAGATTGAGCACCGCGCGATCTTCGTGCGGCGAATGCAGCAGCGCGTTGTGCAGGGCCGGCAGCAACGGCGCCCCGTGGCCGCCTGCGGCGACGTCGCGGCGACGGAAATCGGCGACCGTGGCGATGCCGGTGCGTTCGGCGATAACGTGCGCGTCGCCCAGCTGCATCGTGAAGGGATGGGCGCCGTCGAACGCCGCGCCGCTCGGACGATGGCGCACGGTCTGCCCGTGCGAACCGATGGCGCGCACCTGCGCCGGTGCGATACCGGCCTCGACGAGCAGGCGCGAGGCGGCATCGGCGAAATGCTCGCCGATGCGTACATCAAGCGTGCCGATTTCGTCGATCGAATCGATCGCCGCGCCCTGGCCCAGCGCGATCAGGCGGGCGCGCAACGATTCCGGCCACGGATAGGTGCGGCCATGGACCAGTTCGCAATGGGCATGGCCTTCGCCGGCGAAACGCACCAGCGCGGCATCGATGCCGTCGGCGCTGGTGCCGGAGATCAGGCCGACGAACAGTTGCGATGCGATGGGATTCTGCGCCATGCGCGCAGTAAAGCGTTCCCGCCTGCAATTGGATAGTGCCCGCTGTGCCGCGCCAACCGCGGGGCGGCATCAACCCTTGCGCGGATCCTTGCGGGAATCCGTCGCCGTCGCCACCGGCTTCGGCGGAGCACCGGCATCGGCGTAGATGATGTTCTCGACCTTCTGGATGCGCATCAGCGCGACCGCGGTCTGCTGGCGGAACTGCGCCAGCGTCGGACCGCTGAGCGGTTCGGCCGGCGGCATCGTGATGGAAAGCGGATTGCGGTGCACGCCGTTGACGCGGAATTCGTAGTGCAGGTGCGGACCGGTCGACATGCCGGTGGTCCCGACATAACCGATCACCGTGCCCTGCGCGATGCGCTGGCCGCGCTTGATCTTGCCGATGCGCGACATGTGCCCGTACAGCGTGGTGTAGCCGCGGCCGTGATCGAGCACCACGGCATTGCCGTAGCCGCCCATCCAGCCCGCGGACACGACACGTGCATCGCCGGCGGCCATGATCGGCGTGCCGACGCGCGCGGCGTAGTCGACGCCCTTGTGCATGCGCATGCGGCCCAGCACCGGATGGTGGCGCGCACCGAAACCGGAGGTGAGTCGCGCATACGGAATCGGCATGCGGATGAAGCTCTTCTTCAGCGGGCGGCCGTCGCCGGTGAAGTACTCGGCCTTGCCGTTGCGCACGAAGCGGAAGCCGGTATGCAGCTTCTTGCCGGTGGTGAAGGTCGCGGCCAGCACCGGGCCGGTCTTGATCAGTTCGCCTTCGCGCCAGGTCTGTTCGACCACGACGCTGAAGCGGTCGCTCGCGGCCACATCGTCGTTGAAGTCGATGTCGTACTTGAAGATGTCGTCGGTCAGCGTGTTGATCGCCCCGGCGCTCAGCCCGAGCTTGCGTGCCGAATGGAACAGTGAACGGCCAACCTTGCCGCTGATCACCACGGTGCGGGTTTCGGTCGGGCGCTCGATCACCTTCTGCCGGATCCTGTCGCCATCGAAGCTCAGTTCGACGCGATGGGTCTCGTCGCGATCGAAACGCAGGCCGCGTAGCTGCCCGCCCTTCCCGTCCTGACCGACCGGGAGGTCGAACGCCAGCTCGCTGCCGGGGCGCAGCCGGGTCAGTGCCTCGCGCGCGCCCGGTTGCTGCAGGACTTCGTGCAACGTCGCCGGCGACAGGTCGAACTGCTTGAACAGCGACGCCAGCGTCTGGCCGCGCTCGACCCGCACCACCTGCCAGCTGTCGCCGGCCTGCCCGTGGACACCGGCGAGCGGCAGCGACGGCAGCGGCAACGCCATCGACAGGTGCGGGGTGGGCGCGTGGGCCGGCTGGGTCGGGCTGAACCCGGGGACGATGGCCGCCACCAGCATGCCGAGGGTCGCCACCAGGCTGGCCTGCGCCCACTGCCGGCGCGACCAGCGGCCATTGAAACCGTCGGAAAGATGACGGGCGAGAACCGGCCGGTGCAGTGCGGCTTCGCGCAGTGCCTTGAGTCGTTCGCGCCGCTGCGCGCCCAATCCGGATTTGCCCATCGCTACCATCCCCCTGCTATCGATTCGGATTTCCGGCGGCCGCTCCGTTGGCTGTCGAAATGTGGCTGTCGAAACGCCTGCGCGCATGCGTGACGTGCGCGCGACGGCGGTACCATAGTCACGTGAGCAGTCCGCGTCAAATCATTGAAGGACAAAGGAATTTTGACGTGCAACCCGGTTTAACGCCGTGTTAACTTCCACCTAACGAATTTCACGCCGCCTATCGCATTCAGGCGGACGCCACTCATCGGAAAACGGCCGTGCCCCACAACCAAACCCAAGACGCCCTCGACCTGATCGCACGCGGGGCCGAGGAAATCCTCAAGCGCGACGAACTCGAGGCGCGCCTGAAAACCGGCCGTCCGCTGCGGGTAAAGGCCGGCTTCGACCCGACCGCGCCCGACCTGCATCTGGGCCACACGGTTCTGCTCAACAAGATGCGCCAGTTCCAGGACCTCGGCCATCAGGTGATCTTCCTGATCGGCGACTTCACCGGAATGATCGGCGACCCGACCGGCAAGAGCGTCACCCGCAAGCCACTGACCCGTGAGGACGTGCTCGCGAACGCGCAGACGTATGCCGAGCAGGTGTTCAAGGTGCTGGACCGGGAGCGCACCGAAGTACGCTTCAACAGCGAGTGGTTCGGGCAGATGTCGGCGGCCGACATGATCCGGCTCGCCGGGCAGCACACGGTCGCACGCATGCTCGAACGCGACGACTTCGCCAAGCGTTACGCCGCACAGCAGTCGATCGCGATCCACGAGTTCCTGTATCCGCTCGTGCAGGGCTACGACTCCGTCGCCCTGAAGGCGGATGTCGAACTGGGCGGTACCGACCAGACGTTCAATCTGCTGATGGGCCGCGGCTTGCAGGAACACCACGGCCAGCCGCCGCAGATCGTGCTGACCATGCCGTTGCTCGAAGGCCTCGACGGCGTCAACAAGATGTCGAAGTCGCTGGGCAACTACATCGGCATCAATGAGCCGGCAATCGACATCGTCACCAAGACGATGAAGATCGACGATGCGTTGATGTGGCGCTGGATCGATGTGCTCAGCTTCGAGATATCGATTGCGGAAGCGGCTTCGCTCAAGCGCGATATCGAGGAGGGCGCACTCAATCCGCGCGACCTCAAACTGCGGCTGGCGCGCGAGCTGGCGGCGCGCTTCCACGGCGCGGCCGTGGCCGAAACGGCTGTTGCCGGCTGGAATGCGGCCGTGCGCGGCGAGGGGGATACGGCATCGTTGCCGCTCAGCGAGATAGCGGTGCCCGCGGAGGGGTTACGCATCGCCGCGCTGCTGACCGCGGCAGGCCTGACACCGAGCAACTCCGAAGCCAATCGCAAACTGAAGGAACGCGCCGTGCGTATCGACGGCGAGGTGGTCGAGGATGCGCAGCGCATCCTGACCCCGGGGTTTGTCGGGATGCTGTCGGTGGGCAAGCGCACTTTCGTCCGGGTGTGCCTGGTGGCTGCCTAGCGCGCGGATGGCGAGGTGTGGCGATGTGGAGTAGCGTTGCCAGCGCCCACCCGGAGGGCGCTTGAAAGCAGCCTCGCCACTTCCGCAGGAGTTCGTTGTGAACGACTCGTACGATCCACAGGGCTATTGGGAAAGAGTCAACTCCCATCGCAAGTCGATCGATTTTCTTCGGGCGTTCTACGACGAAATCAATTCCCTGTCTCCGTCTGCAGGCAAGGAGCACCTTGCCCGGGCGAACCAGATGGAATGGATGCGGTCCGCGTGCCGGCAATACGGGTGGAAAACGCTGCTGGATGCAGGGTGTGGGCCTGGCTTCTGGTTTCAGCTCTGGAGGGATGAGGGCATCTCGTTCGCAGCGGTCGACCGGGCTCGTTCGGCGCTACCCAATGCCCGTGCCATGGGCAGCCGGCTGGACCTGCAGGTGCGCGTCGAGCAGGCGCCTCTTTCGCAGTTGCCTTTCGGCGACAAGGAGTTCGACGTCGCCGTGACCGTGAAGGTGTTGCTGCACACGCCGCCGGACGAAATTGTCGCGGCCATGCGCGAGTTGGGACGGGTGGGGAAGTACGTGATGCTTCTCGAGTTCGCCTCCGAACGGGTGATCGAAACGCAACCGCACGTATTTCAGCACGACTATGCGGGCATCGCCGGGCAGTTGGGATTCCGGCTGCTCAAGTCGGAGCCGCAGCCTGGCTATCAGCGGTTTTTTGTCATGCAGAGCTGATGCCCGCCGGAGTGGCTGCAACTTCTCTGGCTGAAGATTTTTTCAACTCCCCCTTCCCAATCTGGTTGCGGCTGTGCACAATGCGCGCCCCGCTGACCGGGCGGCCCTTGAGGGGGCGGAACGGGAGGGCGGGGCGGCCAAAAAAGATTGCGACACGGTGTTGACGGAATCGAAATTGGCTGTAAGATAGTCGGCTCCCTCGGACACTTTGGTGTGACGGGGCAGCGGTAAAGAGGGATGCGGCGCTGAGGCCGGTTCCGGAGATCTTTGACAGTGTGCGCAGGTGACTTGTGCGGGCGTCTGGCCGGTGGATGCATGTCCATAGAGCAGACGTTCGTAACAGAGCAACAAGTCAATTCAAATGCAGAAATGCAAGCGAGTAATTTGGTGCCTGGAATGGGCTCTGCACTCGAAATATTTGGGTTTTCGGACCCATGCAGTTTTAAGTGAAGAGTTTGATCCTGGCTCAGAGTGAACGCTGGCGGCAGGCCTAACACATGCAAGTCGAGCGGCAGCGCGGGGGCA
>NZ_JBHSNM010000005.1:0-183837 GCF_042655745.1 Lysobacter yangpyeongensis
GGTGTTCTACAACCGCGTTCGCCTGCATTCGGGGTTGGGTTATCGATCACCGATGCAGGCCGAGCGGGAGTATCAATCGGTCAGGGCTGTATCCTGACTACCTGTCTGTGGAATGCGGGGCAGTCCAACCTGACCCTATTTCCACTTATTTCCAAAAGTGAACTACTTCCTCGCGTGAGCCGCACGAACTGGGAACAAGGGCGGAACAAGGGAACAAGAGGGAACAAGGGGGCGGAGGCAATTAACTCGGATCAACAAAAGGGACGGAAGTAATTGATCCCCATCCCGCCGGTGAAACCTCCATTCCCCTAACAGCATCGCCATTGCACCGCAATGTGCAAAACCGCAGTGGCCGTCGAAGTGCCCGAATGGGCAAATTGCACGGGTATCCGCGCTCAATTCCGAGGCGCGTCCAGATGGGGTGGTCGATGCGTTTACGTGTTCGTGTGGCTTGTGCGGGCCTGCTGCTGGCGACTTTCGCGACGACCTCGGCGGTCGCCGGTGAACTCGATGCGGTGCTGGCCCGCGCGATGGACGGGAGCCGCACGCCGGCGGTGGGCGTGGCGGTGATCCGCGACGGCAAGGTGGCCGATGTCGCCGTGCGCGGCGTCCGTCGCAACGACGCGGCGGAAGCGGTGACGCCCGGGGATGTCTGGCTCATCGGTTCGACCAGCAAGCCGATGACGACGGCGCTGATCGCGAAGCTGGTCGAGCGCGGCACGCTGTCGTGGGACGCGCCCTTGTCGTCGATGCTGCCCGAACTGGCCGCGTCGATGCGCGAGGACTATCGCGCCGTGACGCTCGTGCAGTTGCTGTCGCATGGCGCGGGTTTGCCGGAGAACCTGCGCGATCTGAGCCATGTCGATCGCTACTTCACCGACACGCGGCCGCTGCCGGAGCAGCGCCTGGCCTACATCACCGAGGCGCTGCAGGATGCGCCGGTGGCCAGGGAAGACGCGGCGTTCTCCTACAGCAACACCGGCTTCCTGATTGCCGCCGTCATCGCCGAGCGCGCCACCGGCAAGCCGTTCGAGACGCTGATGCGCGAGGAAGTGTTCGTGCCGCTGGGCATGGACAGCGCCGGCTTCGGACCGACGAGCGATGGACAGATCCGCGGCCATCGCGATGGCAAGCCCGTCACCGTGCTCGCCCGATCGGACGACGGCGTGCCGATGCTGTTTACCGCCGCGGGCAACATGCACATGAGCCTGCGCGACTGGGCGCGGTTCTGCATCGACCAGCTGGCCGGTGGCCGCGGCAACGGCACGTTGCTCAAGCCCGAGTCCTACCGTCTGATGCAGACGGCCCGACCCGGCAGGCCCGCCGGGCTCGACTGGGGCGTGCAGCCCACCATCGCGGGACGCCGCGGCCCGGTGCTGGCGCACGGCGGCTCCGACGGCAACTGGCTGGCGTGGGTTGCGCTGTTCCCGCGCGAGAACAGCGGCGTACTGGTCGTCGCCAATGCAGCCGATGACATGGATGGCGACAAGGTCACGCACGCCGCGTTGGCGGAACTGCTTCCGACCTTGAGCCCGGCCGACAAGAAGCCGGACTAAGCCCTGCTCAGTCCGCGCATAAGGGCGCGCACAAAGGGAGTGGGTTCATTTGCTCGCTCGGGCAAATGAATCTGCTCCCCTTCGCCAACACACCAGACATTTGCGCTGACCAGCTCGAAGGCGGCAGCGCAGCCGGCCGTGAACGCGCACCCCAGACGCCGCGAGGGCATCGTGGACTTTCCTGCAGCAGAGGGACTGCTCCGGACCCCAGACCGCCGCTGCACTTACGACTGCGCCGAGATGACCCCTTCGATCCAGTCCCGGTAATGGCTCAAGCGCACATTGCAGCTGACCTGACCATAGCGCCCCGGCACCCGGACGGTGCTTTGCGGATCCGACCATGACGTCAGTCCGGCGAGCAGCCAATCCTTTCCGGTCCGGATCAGGACAGGGCCGCCGCTGTCGCCGCTGCCGGATCCGCCTTCGAGCGGTTGGGCGTCCGAGTCCTTGTCGAACAGGTAACACAGCCAGTGGCCATCGGCGCTGGTGACTTTGTTGTACGCGCGGCGCAATTCCGTGCGGTGCGGGTCGCTGAATTGGTACCCGTCGACGCCGTTACCCGTGGCACCTTTGCCGATGATCTCGACGACCTGGCCGAACTCGTCGTCGCTCGTATTGATCGCGACCGGCGGGATGTCGGTCACCGGTTGCGCCAGCTTGAGGAGCGCAATGTCATCCGAGGAGGCGAGCAGCACCCGGAAAAGCGTCCAGTCCCAGGTGTCCAATGCGTGATCGAGCAACGCTTGCGGCGGCTTCCTGTAGCCGGGATGGATCACGACACGCTCGACATCCCGGGACACGCCGCCGATCGTGATCTGCCTGATTTCAGGTTGCCAGGTGATGGCATGCGCGGCGGTGACCACCCACTGCGGTGCAATCAGCACGCCATGGCCTTCGCCGGGCATGTCGGCCAGAGCCGGAAACCCGGACGCCGGAACGCGATACTGCGCATCGGCGACGTCATCCCGAACGACGATCGCGCTGGCACTGAAGGAGACGAGCAGCAGTGCGAGCAACAAGAGGCGGGTCATCTGAAGTTCCTTTGGCGGCGTCTTCGCGAAGGATAAGGGCTCAGGTCGGCGACCGCCCTGGTCCACGACTAGAATGCCCCGCTGCCGGAAGGGCGAACGTGGGCAACCGCATGAAGAAGATCGATCTGAAGCAGGAGCTCAGGCATCTGTACCGCCCGACCGCGCGCGAGGTCGTCCGGGTGGACGTGCCGGCGTTGCGCTTCCTCATGATCGATGGCGCCGGCGATCCCAATACGTCGCCGGCGTATGCGCGTGCGGTGGAGGCGTTGTTCTCCGTTTCCTACACGGCGAAGTTCAAGGTGAAGAAGGCGCGGGGCATCGACTACGCGGTGATGCCGCTGGAGGGGCTGTGGTGGTCCGATGACATGTCGGCCTTCCTCACCAACGACCGCGCGCAGTGGCAGTGGACGATGATGATCCTGCAGCCGGACTTCGTCGCCGCGCAGACCATCGCGGACGCCATCGAAGAGGTGCGCAGGAAGAAGGCCAATCCCGCGGTGGACACGCTGCGGCTGGAGACCTTCACGGAAGGCCCGTGCGCGCAGACCCTGCACGTGGGCCCGTTCGACCAGGAAGGCCCGACGATCCAGCGTGTGCATGCGTTCATCGCGGCCCGCTCCGCGCTGGCGGGAAGGCATCACGAGATCTACCTGAGCGACATCCGCCGCGCGCACCCGAGCCGGTGGAAGACGATCATTCGACAGCCGATGCAGCGGGACTGAATCTGCGAGCGTTCGGTCTTTCTGCTCGCTACGCTTTGCCGCCCGCCTCACGCCCCCGGCGGCGCGTCTTCCTTCGCGTCGGCCGTTGCCGCAGGCAGGCGCAAGGCCTCCAGTCCCGCGCCGTCGCCGTTGAACACGCTGCCGTCGATCGGTGCGGCGGTGCCCGGGGGTTGCCAGGTTTCGGTGTACTGCCAGAAGGTCCATGCGGACCAGCCGTCGGGCACGGTCGGCGCAGGGACCTCGTACTGCGCAACCCACAGCGGGCGGCCGGGAAAGTGCTCGCGCATCGCGTGGTCCCAGAAGTTGGGGCCGGTGTAGATGATGGCCGGCCGCCCGTAGTGCGCTTCGAGCGCAGCGAGGAAGGCCTCGAACTGGACGTGCAGATCGCCGTCGACGGGCTCCTTGATCCGTTCGATGTCCACCACAGGCGGCAGGTCGCCCGGTTGCAGGTCGACGTTCCTGATGAACCACGCCGCCTGCGCCGAACCGTCGTCGTTGGTTTCGTAGAAGTGGTAGGCGCCGCGCAGCAGTCCGGCATCCTTCGCAGCCTGGAAGGTGTCGGCGAACGCCGGATCCAGGTAGTCCAGTCCGTCGGTCGCCTTGATGAAGACGAAGCGCACGTCGCTCGCGGACAGCGTCTTCCAGTCCACCGCGGCGTTGTGGTGCGAGGTGTCGACGCCGCGTGGTCGATCCGGCGGCGTCGCGTCGCCGGCGTTCGCCTGGAATGCGCAGAGCGTGGTGGCCAACAGCAGCATGCGTAACGTTGTCATCCGGACATCCCCGTTTCTTCCGTGGCGCCGGACGGTAGCACCGGCGGCGGCGTGCCGACAATGCGGAATTGCGGCGGCGAGGCGATCGACTGAACGCGACGTACGAACGGCGGCGCCTGGTTGTCCCGGATGACGGATGCTTTTTCCCGGCAACGCGGCCTTATCGCGGGGGCGTTGCGCACACACCATGACGGCATCGACGGCGCTTGCACGCCGGATTCATTGAGGAGCAGATCGATGTCGCAACACAGCCAGGTCAATCGCCGCGTGGTGCTTGCCGCGCGCCCGCAGGGTTTGCCGAAGCCGCAGGATTTCCGGCTCGACCAGACCGACATCCCGAAGGCCGGCGAGGGCCAGGTGCTGCTGCGCACGCTGTACCTCTCGCTGGATCCGTACATGCGCAATCTGATGGACGAGATTCCTCCGGCGTACGCGCCCTCGGTGGCCCTGGGCGAACCGATGGTGGGCGGCACGGTCAGCCGTGTCGTGGCATCGCAGCATCCGAACTTCCGTGTCGGCGAGCTGGTGCTGGGCAACGCGGGCTGGCAGGACTACGCGGTGTCGACGGGCGAGGACCTCACGGCGCTGGGCGATCTGGTGCAACCGTCGCTGGCTTTGGGCGGTTTGGGGATGCCGGCTTTCACCGCTTACGTCGGCCTGCTCGACATCGGCCAACCCAAGCCGGGCGAAACCGTGGTCGTCGCCGCAGCGACGGGCGCCGTCGGTTCGGTGGTGGGCCAGATCGCGAAGCTCAAGGGTGCGCGCGTGGTCGGCATCGTCAGCGGCGTCGACAAGTGCCGTTACGCCGTGGAGGAACTCGGCTTCGACGCCTGCCTGGATCGTCGCGATCCGCAACTGGCGCAGCAACTGGCGGCCGCGTGCCCCGCGGGCATCGACGTGTATTTCGAGAATGTGGGCGGCGAAGTGTTCGATGCCGTGCTGCCGCTGCTCAACGTCGGCGCGCGCGTGCCGGTGTGCGGCGTGATCGCCCATTACAACGATGCCGCGCCACCGGCCGGACCGGATCGTTTGCCGGGCACGATGACCACCGTGTTGCAGAAGCGCATCCGCGTGCAGGGCTTCGTCATCCTCGACCACTACGCCGAACGCTTCGACGCCTTCCGTCGCGACATGCAGGCGTGGCTGGCCGCGGGCCGGATCAAGCTGCGCGAACACCGCGTGGACGGATTGGAGAGCGCCCCGGAGGCGATGATCGGCCTGCTCGAGGGCCGCAACTTCGGCAAGGTGGTGGTGCGCGTGGGCGAATGAGCGAGGGGCGTAGGCGGGTTTCAACCCGCGGCCTTCAAATCGCCCGGCTCCCGCAACGGTCATTGCGGACCGCAGGAGCGGATGGCGCCTGCGGCATCGTTGCGGCTGGCCGGCGGCAAGGCGCACGCGCCGATGCAACGATCGCCGACTCCTTCGCCGCGGCGTCGTTCTCGTTCACCACGCGCATCTTCATCAGCACGCTGGCCTACAACCGCAACGACACCACCTCGCAGTGCAATGGCGCGATGAACACGCCGAGCGGACTGCAATTGGTCAGCACGATTGTCAGCGGCAATACCTGCAGCCTGGGCGACGATCGCGATATCCGGGGGCTCACCACCGACGTGCAGGGCGATCACAACCTGATCGGTCGGGCCAACGTGCCGGTGCCGGCCGACACCATCGCCGCGACCGATCCGCGCCTGGCGCCGCTGGCCGAGAACGGCGGGCCGACGCGCACGCGCCTGCCGCTGGCCGACGGCCCTGGGGCAACGGCTGCATCAAAAAGCCGTTCGGGTGTGATGCTCCGGCTGCGCGAAAGGGGCAGGTGTGCGTCGCATCTCGACATCCGCTCCACATCCCTGAATCGATTTTCAACGCGGGGACGTCGCGCGCCATGCGCTCTTGAAAACGCGTCGGGAAAACCTACTCAAGCGGCCGGACGGAATCGACCGTCCCCTGCCAATTGGAGACACCAGCCATGAACGAAATGGTTCGCTATCCCCAGTGGCCCGCACAGGGTTCGATCAAGGATCCGGTCAAGCAGATCTTCGACCGACTGTTCGAGGGGAACCTGTTCCAGAACGCCGACGAGTCGTCGGTGGTGACCAGCCAGTGGGTGCCGCGCGTCGACATCCGCGAAGACGCCGATCGCTTCCTGTTGTACGCCGACCTGCCGGGCGTCGATCCGGACGACATCGACGTGCAGATGGACAAGGGTCTGCTGACGATCAAGGGCGAGCGCCGCCAGGAAGGCGGTGCCGACGAGCGCTATTCCCGCATCGAACGCCGGCACGGCGTGTTCCATCGCCGCTTCGCGCTGCCCGACAGCGCCGATCCCGAGGGCATTTCCGCTTCGGGCCACAACGGTGTGCTCACCATCACCATCCCCAAACGCCCGGAGTCCACGCCGCGCCGCATCCAGGTCGGCACGGTGGTCAACAACTGACCTCGCGCGCTGCCAGGCCATCTGGCAGCCTTCGTCTGTTGCGATGGAGGAGTGGGATGGACCAGAACACCGAAGAAGCCATCTGCGGTCTGCAGGCGCAACTGCATATCCAGCGCGTGATGCTGCGCGCGCTGATCGCCACGCACCCGCATCCCGAACGGTTGCTGGCGGCATGGCGCGAGCAACTGACGGAAGCGGAGGCCGCCGGATCGGCGACGGATGCGCGCCGCAGCGATTACCTGGCCGAGTACTGCCGTCTGTACGCGGAAGACTGGACTGCGGAACTGGCCGAGCTGGCAGTGCCGATGCCCAGCGTGGAGTGAAGGCCGCGCCGCTGCCGGAACCCGAGGTTCCCGGCAGCGGCGCCTGCCGTTGCGCGACGGCGCCGACCGCTACGCGCAGGCGGTTGCCGGGTTCAGAAGCCTCCAGTCGCGCGCAACCGCGTGCATGCGTGCCTGGCGAAAGTGGCGCCGCCTGCGTCGTGGTTGCAATGACCTCCTGCACATTCCGGCGCAGCGAGAGCGCCAGCGACAATGCGCGGGAATCCGCTGGCATGGAGCGCGTCTTGAGACAGATCTTCTTCGATCGCGGGCACCGCCTGCGCAATGGCTGGTGGGTGCTGTTGTTCCTGGGTCTCGTATTCGTCACGCGTTTCGCGTACACGCCGCTGTCGCACTCCCTGCAGGGCCTGGGGGTTGGCAAGCCGTGGCTGGAGCCGCTGGGGTTCGTATTCCTCCTGCTGGTCACGTGGATCTGCACGCGGCTGCGCAAGGAGCCCTTGTCCAGCGTGGGCTTCCGCCTCGATCGGCGCTGGGCGAAGGAAGCCGTCGCGGGCGTGCTGCTGGGTGTCGTGTCGATGCTGCTCGTGGTGGCGATGATGTGGGCATCGGGCGCGGTGACGCTGCAACTGGATCCGGCGCGTAGCCTCGGCGCGCTCGGCAAGGGGCTGTACCTGTTCGCGGCGGTGGCGTTGTTCGAGGAGACGCTGTTCCGCGGCTTCATGTTCCAGCGCCTGGTGGATGGCACGGGCGTGTGGTTCGCGCAGATCGCACTCGCGCTGCTGTTCGCCGTCGCGCACTGGGGCAATCCGGACATGCACGGCGCGACCAAGGTGTGGGCGTCGCTCGACATCGCGCTCGCGGCGGCGATGCTCGGCATGGCCTGGCTGCGCACGCGCAGCCTGGCGCTGCCGGTGGGCATGCACCTGGGCTGGAACTGGATGCAGGGCCACGTGCTCGGCTTCGACGTCAGCGGCGTGGATCTGCCGGGCTGGTTCTTGCCGCAACTGCTGGACCGGCCGGCGTGGATGACGGGCGGCGGTTTCGGTCCGGAGTCGACGGTGTTCGCGGTGGTCGTGGACCTGGCGACGCTGGTGCTGCTGTGGAAGTGGAAGGGCAGCGCCGCGGCGGCACCGGAGAACGGATTGCGCCTGCAGCCGGCGTAAGCGCGGCGAGCTCGCGCCGGCGATGGCGAGTTGCTCGCCGCTGCGCGCGGTGCGGCACAATCACCGCGCCGGAGCCCTGCGACGCACGGGCTCCCGCTTCCATCCGCTGCCGGAGACCGCATGAAAAAGCCCGCCGTCGTTGCGCTGCTGGTCCTGGCGCTGATCGTCCCGGTCGCGTTGTTCTGGTGGCTGTCGATGCGCTACGCGTTGGGCGCGGCAGCTGCGATCGCGGTTGCCGCAGGCTGGGCGCTGAACATCGCCTGGGCGTTCGCCGCGCAGGCGCCGGCAGCCGCGGGCCCGGCGCAGGCGCAGGACAACACGCGCGCGATCGCGGCGCGTTTCGGCTGGGTGTGCCCGACGGTGCTGGTGCTGCTGACGTGGCTGGTGTGCCGTTTCGTGCTGCCCGTGGCGGCGTGAGGGACGCAATCGGGCGGTGGTGTCGCGGCGTGCGTCGCGGGCATGACCCGCTCCTACCGGCTCGACCGATCCCGCCATTCCCGTAGGAGCGCCCCATGGGCGCGACCGCCGGATCCATGCACCCTGCGCAGGCGCGCCGCGCGCGACGACCTTTTCGATCACAACCGGAGCACACCATGAAGCGAGTCACGGGCATCGGCGGCATCTTCTTCAAGGCGGACGATCCCGCGGCGCTCGCCGCGTGGTACCGCGATCACCTGGGGCTCGACGTGACCGGCTGGAACGGCGCGATCTTCAACTGGGGCGGGGATGGCAGTCCGGCGGGCATGACCATCTGGAGTCCGTTCGCCGCCGACACGACCTACATGGCGCCGAGTACCGCGTCCTTCATGATCAATTTCCGCGTCGCCGACCTCGACGCGCTGCTCGCCGCATTGCGCGACGAGGGCTGCAACGTGCTCGATCGCACCGAAACCTCCGAGCAGGGCAAGTTCGGCTGGGTGCTCGATCCGGAAGGCAACAAGGTCGAACTGTGGGAGCCGCCGGCGGGGCAGTGAGTCGTTCGCGCGATCGGCAACCGCACGCACGCATGCGGGCCTGATGGCTCGCGAAGACTGCACCCGCGCGTTGGTCGCGCCCGTGGGGCGCTCCTGCGAAAGCAAGTGGCGTGATCAGCCGAAGCCGATGGCGCCGGCTTCCGCGTGCCAGCCGCTGTCGAGGAAGTCGACCAGATCGTCCCAGCGGTAGGGGACGCGGCCGAGGAAGGATTCCAGCTGCGATCCCACCATGCGCCGGTTGTCGTCGTTGAGATCCAGCAGGCGCAGGCGCAGGTATTCGTCTATGAAGAAATCGACGTCGTGCACTTCACGCAGGGAGACGTACACGCGGTCGATCGGTCCTTGGTAGTGCTTGCTCGCACCGCTGTTCCAACTCATGGGCGCACCTCGGGGCGGGGGACGGACAGCGGCGTGCACGCTACACCGCCGCGTCCGCGGTGGCTGCATATAACGCTGTGGACAACCGGTGCACAGCCGCGCGGACGCGGGATTTTCGGGGAAATTGCCGCTTGCGGATGCGGCCTCACCCGTTCGGGGGGCGGGCCGGCACGGCGGCTTGTTGCAGCGCGGCGCGCGCGCTGCGTGTGGCGCCGACGGCTGCGACACCGTCCTGGCAGTCGCCGCATCGCATGTTCCTGGCGATCCGCCCGCGGTTGCGCGCATTCGCTCGGGCTCTTGCCCCGCGCGACCAAGGCGAGTAGATACGCAACTGGCGCGTGGCCGATGGTCCCCGTTCCTCTTCTTCAAGGACGAAGCGCATGGCACGACAGGAAATCCAGCCCAGAACCTTCGTGGCCACCTTTTCGCAACGCACCCCGCGGCACTGGTGCGGCGGCGACGCGGCGCTGACCCACATCCTCAACACCTACACGCTGGTGGTTCCCGGCAACGAGGGCTACTACATCCGCACGCTGCGACGCTGCCTGCCGCGCCTGGACGACCGCGAGGCGATCGCGATGGTGTCGCGCTTCCTGCAGCAGGAAGGCCAGCACGGCGCGGGGCATCATCGTTACTGGAGCGTGCTCGAACTGCAGGGGTATCGCTTCCGCCGCTTCGTGCGCGGCGTCGATGCGCTGCTGTACCGTTTCCTCGAGCCGATCACGCCGCTGCCGGTGCGGTTGTCGATGGTCGCCTGCGTCGAACACGTCAACGCCTATCTCGGTCACGAGTTCCTCGCGCAGCGCATCCTCGCCGAGGCCGACCCGGACCTGCGCGCGCTGTTCGAGTGGCACTTCGCCGAGGAGATCGAGCACAAGCACGTGGCCTTCGACGTGCTGCAGCGGTTGTGGCCCGCCTATCCGCTGCGCCTGCTGGGCGCGGCGCTGGTGCTGCCGCTGTTCTACCTGCTGATGACCGCGGGCATGGCATACCTGCTGTGGCAGGATCGTTTGCTGGGTTCGCGCGCGACGTGGCGCCAGTTCGGACGGCACCTGTTCTCGCGCGATCACATGCTGCGACGCAGCTTCGAGCATGTGCGCAATTACCTGCGTCCGCGCTTCCATCCCTGGCAGCTCGACGACAGCGCGCTGGCGCGCGAGGTGGTCGAACGAGATCGCAGTGCGGCGCAACCGCGGTTGCGCGAAATCGCAGTGACGGGTGGCGCGGAGAAAGAGGCGAAGGTCGCGCGGGGCGTCGAAGCCGGATAGCGCACCTCGTAATGACACCTGCCCGGCTGGCGTGCCGTGTGCGCCGGCGGATGTGTGCGCGTGGTATCGGTTTGCTGCCAACGCGAGTTGCCGCAGCGTGCGTGCGGGCGTATACAGCACGCACGGGGGAAGCGCCGAAACCGCAGTACATGCAGCTTTGCAGGTCGGGCCTGCGCAATGCAACCGACCTGTCGGACAGGATGTCCTGCGCATTTCAACCGCTCGACAGCCACACGAGACCATCATCGAGGAGAGCAGCCACCGCGCATCCCGCGTCCACGCCGGCAGGTACGCCGGACCATCGTCTGCATCAAGGAGGAAGTCATGCACGTGCACGTCAGGACGTTGCTGTTGGCAGGTGTCGCCGTGATCGCTGCCGCCGGCCTGTGGCAGTACTCGCACGCCGAGTCGTTGAAAGCCGATGCCGCCGAGGCATCGCAGGCCGCCACCACCACGGCGACACCGTATGCACCGCCGACTGTCGGCACGCCCGCGGGCTATCGCGGCTTTGCCGGCAGCTATGCGTATCCCGCGGAGACGCCGCCACCGCCTCCCGGCGGCTATCCGTGGACCCAATCGCTGAAGGGCCAGCCGATCACGCCGCAGACCGCGGGCGCGTACGTGGATCTGCTCAAGCAGTACATCGGCGACGACATGGTGCGACTGCTGTCCGATCCACGCATGGAAGGCCAGCCGTCGGCGTGGGATCCGGCGAAGCTCGGCTGGTACAACCAGCCCTGGCTGGCGCCGATCCGCGACGGCATCCACGGCACGTACATGGGATCGAGCTGCTTCTCGCCGGTGCTGTTTCCGAAGTCGGGACTGAAGTCGCCGTTCACCACCTACGTGCTGGTGTTCTACAACGACGTCGCCGGCCGCTCGCTGCAGCGCGTGTGGGGCAGCACCTCGATGTCGCCGGATCTTTCCAACAACATGCCGCAGTTCGATGAGGGATCGATCATCGTCAAGGCGGCGTTCTCCACCGCCGATGCTGCGACCTGGCCGCCGATGCAGGGCGCGCTGCCCTGGACGATCTACACGCCGGCATTCGATTGCGACTCGCAGAGCTTCGCATCGACGCCGTCGCAGTTCGCGGTGAACTTCTTCCAGTTCGACATCATCGTGAAGGACTCGCAGGCCGCGCCGAAAACCGGCTGGGTGTTCAGCACGCTGACCTTCGACAACAGCGTGGCCGCCTCGACCGGCACGCCGGCGGGCGATGCGTGGCAGCGGATGGTGCCGCTGGGCGCGATGTGGGGCAACGATCCGCAGGCGACGAAGGCCGGCGATCCGCTGCTGGAGAACTGGATCAACCCGGCCGCGCCGCTGTATGCCACCGAGACGCTCGGCTGGGGCGGGCGTCTGTCGGGTCCCAACGACGGTGCGCAGCAGAATCCGCCGTACGTCATCTGCACCGGCGCCGGCTGCGATCCCAAGGCCACGTGCAAGGATCCTTCGACGTGCAAGCTGGTCGACGTAGGCGGCCCCAACCTCGCGATGTCCTCGTGCATGAGCTGCCACGGTGTGTCGCAGTACGCGATGGCCTCGTTCCTGCTGCCCACGCCGCTGGCGAAGATCAGCGCCACCGGCCAGCCGGTGCCGGCCAGTTCGCAGGGCAATCTGGTGTTCTTCGAGGAAGGATCGGCGGACTGGATGCGCTGGTTCCAGAGCCGGCCGGGCACGCAGCCGCAGGATCCGAACAACCGCCAGGTGCTGGCCGCCGCGGACTACGCGATGAACTTCCCCTTCAAGTCCCTGCAGTACTGGGCGAAGGAGGTCTGCATCAACCAGGGCAACCCGGACAAGGCGCCGGCGTGCAGCGCGCTCAACAACCCGACCAAGGCGCTGCTGATGCAGGAACTGCGCGAGGCCGAGCAGACCAACTACCAGGGCCGGAAGTTGCGGATGCGTTGAGAACGCCACACCGGACTGCATTGCTGCGGCACATCGTCGGCGGATGAAGGAGGGTGGTTCTTCTCCGCGCCGCAGCGGCGATACGTGCATCGCTCTTCTCCCCGCTCGCGGGGAGAAGAGTTACGCGGGGCAGATGACCGCCGGGCCTCCCCCGATCGGGTGAATGGCGGCATTCGCCCGCGATCGCCGATTGCCTCGCGTGCGGGCCGGGCGTAGAAAACCGGATCCCTACTGGCGCGGGGTTCCACCATGAAACGTCTGTTCGTCGTCTTTCTGGTCGTGTTCGTGGCCGCCGCCGGCCTGTCCTGCCTGCGCAGGTCCGAATCGCCGCCCGCCGCCTCCGCGCCGCCGCTGCCGCCGCAGATCGTCGGCGCGACCCTGCTGGAGGGGCTGGGCGACTACCACTTCCCGATCACCACCGCGCGACCCGAAGCGCAGCGCTGGTTCGACCAGGGCCTGATGCTGACGTACGGCTTCAACCATGACGCGGCGGAACGTTCGTACCTGCGCGCGGCGCAGATCGATCCCGATTGCGCGATGTGCTGGTGGGGCGCGGCGCTGGTGCTGGGTCCGCACGTCAATGCGGCCATGGATCCATCCAGCAACGCGGCCGCCTGGGAGCGCCTGCAGAAGGCGATTGCGCTGGCGCCGCAGGCGACGTCGCGCGAGCAGGCGTTCATCCGCGCATTGTCGGCGCGCTACGCGCAGAACCCGCCGCAGGATCGCAAACCGCTCGACGCCGCCTATGTCGAGGCGACGCGCGAGCTCGTGCGGCAGCTGCCCGACGATCTCGACGCGGCCACGCTGCACGCCGAGGCGATGATGGACACGCAGCCGTGGGACTACTACGACGCGAAGCTGCAGCCGAAGGGCCATACCGCGGAGATCGTGTCGATCCTCGAGTCGGTGATCGCACGCAATCCCGATCACGCCGGCGCGCTGCACCTGTACGTGCATGCGGTCGAGGCGTCGGCCGACCCGCAGCGCGGCGCGGCCGCGGCCGATCACCTGCGCACCTTGATTCCGGCGTCCGGCCATCTGGTGCACATGCCGGCGCACATCTACTCGCGCGTGGGCCGCTGGCACGACGCCGTGCTGGCCAACCAGGTCGCGATCGCCGCCGACGATGCCTACCTGGCCATCTGCCGTGGCAACACCAAGGGCGTGTACCCGCTGGGGTACGTGCCGCACAACCATCATTTCCTGTGGTTCGCCGCGAGCATGGAAGGCACGCAGGCGCTGGCGAAAGCCGCGGCCGAGCACACCGCCGAGCGCACCGACCTGCCCGAGCTGATGCGCCAGCCGGGTTATGCCGGCCTGCAGCAGTACTGGCTCACGCCGTGGTTCTATCGCGTGCGTTTCGGGCAGTGGGACGAGATCGCCGCCGCGCCCAATCCCGCCCCGGACCTGCCCTATGTCACCGCGATCTGGCATTACGCGCAGGGCATGGCGGCGGTGCGGCAGAGGCGACTGGGCGACGCCGACGCGCACCTCAAGGCGCTCGCGCAGGGCGCGGCCGATCCGGTGATGGAAACGCTCACGATGTGGGACCGCTATCCCTTGTCGCATTCGGCGCGGATTGCCGAACGCACGCTCGCCGGCGAGCTGGCCAGCGCGCGTGGCGACAGCGCTGCCGCCATCGCGGCACTGCGCGAAGCGGCGACGATCGAGGACCGCATTCCCTACGACGAACCGCCCGGCTGGCATGCGCCGACGCGGCAGACGCTCGGCGCCCTGCTGCTGGTGGCGAAGCAGCCGAAGGAAGCCGAAGCGGTGTATCGCGAAGAGCTGCAGCGCAATCCCGACAACGGCTGGTCGCTGTACGGCCTGGCACAGAGCCTGCGCGCGCAGAAGCGCGAGTCCGAGGCGCGTGCGATCGACACGCGCTTCGCCACGGCATGGCGCAACGCGGATATCACGCTGACGTCCTCGCGGCTGTGAGTAGCGCGAACGCTGGCGGCGCCGTGTCAGTCGCGGGCATGGCTCGCTCCTACCGCAGGGATCGCTGCGCTGGAGCGCCGCGTGGGCGCGATCCACGACCTCACCCACGCTTCAGTGCGGCCGGTTGCTACAACGTCTTCAGGAACTCGACCAGGTCCGCGCGCTGCTGGCTGGTGAGGTGCAGCTGCCGCACCCGGTCGTAGTGCGCGACCACGTCATCGAGCGTCGCCGCGCTGCCGTCGTGGAAATACGGCGGGTGATAGCGCAGGCCACGCAGCGGTGTGGTGCGGTAGGCCTTGTTCACCGTGCGCGCGGCATAGGCGCCGTCCGTGCCGGTTTCGGTCGCGCCATGCAGGCGCCCGCTGTTGTTGTCGGTGCCGGTGTAGCCCATGTGGCAGCCGATGCAGTTGTCGTTGAAGACCACGCGGCCGCGTCGTGCCGCGGCGACATCGTCGGCGGGCGACGCGGGCGCGCGCAGGCTGAGCTGGTAGGCGCGCAGCGCCGGCAGTTTCGAGGTCACCATGTCCGGCGACTGGCGGATGTCGATGCCCAGGCGCGGATCGCGGAAATTGCCATGGCCGCCCATCTGGGTCACGGCGACGTACGCGTTCCAGTACGACACCGGGCCGTCGCCGGTGTAGGTCTCGTTGCGGATGCCGAGCAGGCCGTACGCTGGCGGCAGCACCAGCGGCGTGTTCAATCCGTCGATGTTGAAGCGCGGGTCGTACTTGCCCGGTCCCCAGCTGTTGTAGACGACCTTGGCCGCGGGCGGCACCGCCGGCGACAGCGCGATGATCCGGCCCGGATCGAGGTCGCGATTGGGCCAGCCGTCGAGGCGATGGCCGATGCCGGGCTGCACCGCGTCATCGACGGTGGAGTGGCACAGTGCGCAGGTGATGCCCAGGCGGGTGATGCGGTTGTTCGCATCGACAGCGGCGTGCACGCCGACCACCGCATCGAGCTTCAGCAATGCGACGGTGACCGCCGGATCACCGAGGTCGGCACCGTCGAGGATGCCCGGCGGCAATGCGTCGGCGTCCACCTTCAGGCCCACCGCGAGCGCGGTGATCGGATCGAGGTCCTGTACGACCTCGTGCATGCGCAGCGTATCGGTCCACTGCTGCTCGTCGCCGAAGGTGTCGTAGCGGAAGATGCGCTGGCCCTCCGCGATCATCTGTGGCGACAAGTTGTTGCCATTCGACGTGGCTGCGTGCGCCTGCGGGATCTCGCCGCAACCGCTGGCGAAGGTCGACAGCGCGGCGCACAACAGCGCGGAAAGCATCGTGCGGGACATGGCGGTTCTCCGTCCTCTGACGATGTCAGGACGCTACGCCTGTTTCTGCGACGTTGGTGTGGTGGCGTGTGTAAAGCCGCGCGTGTGTGACTGTGTGCTGGCTGGACATTGGGATGTGCGCGATACGGCAGCGATGTGCGGCCTTCGTTCCCGATGCGATGGCGGGTCATGCGATTGCAGTTGTCGATGAGCCAGGCAGCTCATGTCCGTGATGCGGCTGTGTTGCTGAAGCGACGCGTTACGTCCGGGGGCGTTGCCATGGCGGTGTGATGTTGTGGGTGGTCCTCCCACTTCGCTGCGCAACGCTCGGGACGAACGGGTCTGTTGCAGCGCGTAGTTCGCCTGTGGCCGTTGGGCTGCGTGCCGTGGGTGGTCCTTCGACTCCGCTTCGCTACGCTCAGGGCGGACGGTGGGAAGGAGTGTTGCTTTCGGTCAAGAGCCATGCCCTCAACTCCTGCCGTTCGCCCTGAAGCTACGGGCGGCAGGCCCGGAGTCGAAGGGCGCGTGACGAAGCGAGGGGATCTCCGTGGGTGGCGCGGTTCGGGTAGCGGAATATGCCGCTAAAACCACTTTACACATATTCAACTTGTGAATATGTTCCGGTAGTGCCCGAATGCCCCTGTCGCGGTGTGCGACCGAACAGGAGCGAACCCATGAAATACCTGACCTTTCTGTTGATCTCCGGCCTGCTGGTGCCGCCGGCCGTGCAGGCGCACGACGCCGCGCACGACGGGCCGCCCGCGGCCGCGGCGCCCGCGCCGAAACTGCAGGCAACGCTGCGCACGCTGTGGCACGGCCATGTCGAGCAGACACGCGCGTACGCGATGGCGGTCAAGGCCGGCGATGCCAAGCGCAGCGAGGCGGCGGCCAATGCCGTTGTCGCCAATGCGAAGCAGTTGTCCGACGCGGTCGCCGGCTTCTACGGCAAGCCCGCCGGCGAACGCATGCTCGCGCTGCTGGCCGGGCACTGGGGCGCGGTGAAGGCGATGACCGATGCCGAACACGCGGGCCGGCGCGACGCGTTCAATGCGGCGATGACCACGCTCACGCAGAACGCCGGCGAGATCGCGGTGTTCCTGTCCGGCGCCAATCCCTATCTGACGCAGGACGCGGTGCGCGGATTGCTGATGGCGCACGGCGCGCACCACGCCGCGCAGATCGGCGAGATCATGCGCGGCGACAGCGTCGCCGAAGCGAAGACCTGGACCGCGATGCAGAAGCACATGGACGTGATCGCCGACGCGATGGCCGGCGCGCTGGCGAAGCAGTTTCCGCAGAAGGTGAGCTGAGCGGACGCATGGCCGAACTGCGCCACCTCGGTACCACCCAGCAGGCGCTGCTGCGGCATCTGCTGCAGCAGCCCGACGGCATGGCGGTGGAAGCGCTGTGCGAGCGTCTGCGCATCAGCCACAACGCGGTGCGCCAGCACCTCACCGCGCTGATCGCGAAGGGCTGGGTCGAACGCACCACGCCACGCGCCACCGGCGGGCGTCCGGAAGCGCGCTTCCGCCTCACCGCGGAGGCGAACGTGTTGTTTCCGCGCAACTACGCGCAGATCGCCGGCGCGCTGATGGAGGGCGTGATCGCACGCCTGGGCGACGAGGGCGCACGCGAGCTGCTCGTCGATCTCGGCCAGCAGCTGGGGCATGCCGAGCCGCCGCCGCAGCCGGACGCGTCGCGCGCGCAGGTCGCCGAAGCGCTCGCGAAACGCATGGACCAGCTCGGCTACGAAGCGATCGCCACGCAGCGCGGCGGCGAGGCGCAGGTCGAGGCATACAACTGCGTCTTCCACGCGCTCGCGCGCGCGCATCCGGACGTGTGCCGTTTCGACCTCGCCTTCATGGAAGCGGCCGCGGCGCACCGCATCCACCACATGGAATGCATCGTGCGCGGCGGCCAGGTGTGCCGCTTCCGCATCGGCGAGGCGCGGCCGCGGCTGCCGGCGGACGAACCCGGCGCCCAGCCGCACACGACGGAACCGGCGACGTACCGCGATTGAGCAGCTGCATCAGCGTCGCGTTCGGCAGTGTTGCGGAAACGCCATGTATGCGCGCAGCGCAGGCGCGGTTGAATAGGACCGCGGGCTCAGGCGCAACGCGACCCGACCCGCGTCAATGCCGTGCCACCGCGCCCGGTTCCGCCCCGCTTTCCGCCCTGCCTTCCGGCGACAGCCGGTTCTCGATCACTTCCACGCCGCGCATGGCCGCCACCGTCGCGAGCAGCGCCTTGATCTCCGCCGCGTCGGCGTGTCCGCTCAGCACCACGTGGCCGTCGTGCACCTGCACCTCGACCTGCCCGGCGTGCTCCACGACGTGGCCGAGCCGCGCGCGGATGCGGTCGCGCAGGCGCTCGTCGTCGAGCGGTTCGCGCGACAGCGCGTCGCGCGTCTTCGCCATCGCCCCGCGCGCGCGATCGGCGGCGTGCCGGGCCCTCGCTTCGACCTGCGCGCCGGCCCCGTGCAGCACCGCGTCGCGGCGGTCGCGCACCTGCGCGCGGCGCCGGCGGCCCACGATCGGGTCGAGGTAGTACATGACCAGCGCGCCTGCCGCGAAGGCCGCCGCCATCCTGAATGTGACGTTCATGAGTTCCTCCGGTGGCCACAACCGCGACAGGCTGTCACGGCGCACGGAAAATCCATGCGAACGCCGCCACGCAAGCGGCCGTGGCACGCGCGCACCCGCGGCGCGAATCGCAAGCCGCCCACGCGCCCTCCTTTCGATGCGCGTGCGGCCTTGGAGATCGCGGCGCCGGGCCCCATCTGGAGGAAGCCCGTTCTTCGTCTTTCCGGCCCGCGCCTGCCGCGCCGGCCGGCTGCACAGGAGCTCCCATGAACGCCTACCGCAAGACCCCCGAGGCCGTCGCGAAACTGACCCCGGAGCAGTACGCCGTCACCCAGCAGAGCGCCACCGAGCGTCCCGGCACCGGCGCCTACCTGCACAACAAGCGGGCGGGCATCTACGTCGACATCGTCTCGGGCGAGCCGCTGTTCGCCTCTTCGAGCAAGTACGAATCCGGCTGCGGCTGGCCGAGTTTCACCCGGCCGATCGCGCCGGCGAACGTGCGCGAACTGCGCGACACCTCGCACGGCATGATTCGTACCGAAGTGCGGTCGGCCCACGGCGACAGCCACCTCGGCCACGTCTTCGAGGACGGGCCCGCGGATCAGGGCGGGCTGCGCTACTGCATCAATTCGGCGGCGCTGCGTTTCATCCCGCGCGAGGAGATGGCCGCGGCGGGCTACGGCGAGTACCTCGATCAGGCGGAGGATGTGCGATGAGCAATGAAGTGCGAAACCTCGAGCGCGCGATCCTCGCCGGCGGCTGCTTCTGGGGCGTGCAGGAACTGCTGCGGAAGATGGACGGCGTGGCGTCCACGCGCGTGGGCTACAGCGGCGGCGACGTGCCCAATGCGACCTACCGCAACCACGGCACGCATGCCGAAGCGGTGGAAATCCTGTTCGATCCGGCGCGGCTGGGCTATCGCGAGTTGCTGGAGTTCTTCTTCCAGATCCACGATCCGACCACGCGCGATCGCCAGGGCAACGATCGCGGCAGCTCGTACCGCTCGGCGATCTACTACACGACGCCCGAGCAGGAACGCATCGCCTTGGACACCATCGCCGATGTCGATGCGTCGGGGCTGTGGCCGGGCAAGGTCGTGACCGAGGTCGCGCCCGCGGGCGATTTCTGGGAAGCCGAACCCGAGCATCAGGACTATCTGCAGCGCTATCCCGACGGCTACACCTGCCACTTCGTGCGGCCGGGCTGGAAGCTGCCGCGGCGCGCGGCGGTGTGAACAGCCGACCGCGATGATGGCGAAAGGCGGGCGCAGGTCCGCCTTTTTTGTTCGCGTGAACCCGGACCGGACGCGGCACGGTGCGTCGACGGATGTCGCATCCGCCTGTCGCCACGGAGTCGCGTTCACATCGCGAAGCGGACCGCGCGTAACGGGCGCAGCGCCCGCAACATTCGTGACATTCCGGCGCCCGCCGGACACCCGCCACACTGCGCCGGAGCAATCGGTCGCGGTATGGCGGGCCGACTGCGGGTATCTTCCCGCGTGGACTCGACGGCGCCCGGCGCCAGGAAAGGGGAACACGATGGCTCGAAGGACACCGCGCGCGCTGGCCGCGCTGCTCGCACTGGCCGCGACCGCCGCCGTTCACGCGGCCGGCCCGGCCCAGCCGGCACCGGCGGCGACGGCGGGGGCACGGCCGGCAACGGCCGCATCGGCGGAACAGGACGAGGAGCAGGCCGCGCGCGAACTGCGCCAGGCCGCGCTCAAGGTCCAGCAGCGCCTGCGCGCGCAGCACAAGGCGCGCGAAGCCGCGCGTCGCGACGAGACGAAGAACGAACGCTGCATCGGCAACCAGCGCATGCGCCGCGTCGCCAACGGCTGGGTCGACGCCGGCAACTGCTGAGCCGCGCCACGGCGCCGGCGCGCGCGCCGTGGCCTTCCCGCCGCGCGCGCGACGTTCGCCCCGGCAGGCGCGCGGCCCGGTCGCGCGGGAGCCGGGCGATGCGCACGAACCGCTACGACAACATCCTCGCCACCGTCGGTGGCACCCCCGTGGTGCGGCTCGACACGCTGTCGCCGCCCGGCGTGAAGGTCTACGCCAAGCTCGAGGCGTTCAACCCGATGGGTTCGGTCAAGGACCGGCTCGCGCTCGGGATCATCGAGGACGCCGAACGCCGCGGCGCGCTGCAGCCCGGGCAGACGGTGATCGAGGCGACCAGCGGCAACACCGGCATCGGCCTGGCGATGGTGTGCGCGGTGAAGGGCTATCCGCTGGTGGTGACGATGGCGGAGAACTTCAGCGTCGAGCGGCGCCGGATGATGCGCTTCCTCGGCGCGAAGGTCGTGCTCACCCCCGCGGCGCTGAAGGGCAGCGGCATGCTCGCCAAGGCGGTGGAACTGGCGCAGGCGCACGGCTGGTTCCTGTGCCGGCAGTTCGAAAACGAGGCCAACGCCGACATGCATTCGCGCACCACCGCGGTGGAGATCCTCGCCACGTTCGAGGGCGAGCGGCTCGACGCCTTCGTCACCGGCTACGGCACCGGTGGCACGCTCAAGGGCGTGGCACGCGTGCTCAAGGCGCAGCGGCCGCAGACGCAGATCGTGGTGTGCGAGCCGGACAATTCGCCGATCCTCGGCAGTGGCCTGCCGCAGCCGCGTGCGGCCGACGGCAGCGTGCGCGACAGCCATCCCGCGTTCCGTCCGCACCTGATGCAGGGCTGGTCGCCGGACTTCATTCCCAAGCTCGCCGAGGACGTGATCGCCGCGCAGTGGATCGATCGCGTGTTGCCCATCAACGGCGCCGACGCGCTGCGGCTGGCGCGCGAACTGGCGCAGCGCGAGGGCATCTTCTGCGGCATTTCCGCCGGCGCGACGCTGGCCGGCGCGCTGCAGCTCGCAGCCGAAGCGCCGCCCGGCGCGAACCTCCTGTGCATGCTGCCCGACACCGGCGAGCGCTACCTGAGCACGCCGCTGTTCGAAGGCGTCGGTATCGACATGACCGAAGAGGAACTGGCGATCTCGCGCTCCACGCCGGGCGCGCGCTTCGATGCGCCGGCGCCGGCACCGACGCCGGTCGTAGCAGCGAAACAGGACGCCGCGCCGGTCACCACCGTGGCGCCGGAAGTCGAGGCCTTCGTCGCGCAGCTGCTGGCCGATCGCGCGCAGCCGCTGGTGCTGTTCGCGCTGGAGTGGTGCGAATTCTGCTGGTCGTTGCGCAAGCTGTTCGCGACGCTGGGCGTGCCGTATCGCTCGATCGACCTGGATTCCACCGCGTACCAGCGCGACGACCGCGGTGGACAGATCCGCGCGCTGCTCGCCGCGCGCACCGGCAGCCGCACGATTCCGCAGGTGTTCCTCGGCGGCCGCTGGCTGGGCGGCTGCACGGAGACGCTCGAACTGGCGAAGGACGGGCGCCTGCAGGCCTTGCTGACGGAACACGGCGTGGCCTGCGACGACAGCGTGGCCATCGATCCGGCGGCGCTGCTGCCGGCGTGGCTGCAGCCGCGGTGAAGTGCATATGCGCGCGGATGCGGCAAAGACACACGCGCGTTGTGACGTCGCAGGTGATCGGACGCCAGTGGCGCCCGTGGGGCGCTCCTGCGGGTGGACGGTTGTTTCTCAGGCCCCGGATACCCCGAGCGTGCCGCTGGAGGCATCCACCTCGTTCAACGACCCCAGTCGATGGCTCTTGTGTGCGCGCGCGAGCGCTTCGTCGATCTTCTCGCGGTGCGGATTGGCTTCCCAGCGTTCGACCTTGAAGACGTCGGCGCGCGGGTTCTGGCGGATGATGTCGGCGTCCTGCAGCCACTTCCAGTCGCCGGGCATGAACTCGTGGTGCAGCGCGAACGCCCGCGCGCTGGCGTAGCTGTGCGAATAGATCAGGTTCATCGGTGGCCCCCGTAGCGATGCGTCGGCACGCCGCGCCGGCGCGCCTTGCGCGTATTAACGGAGCAGCCGGCGGGGCTGTCATTCCCCTGCGTGGGGGAGGGCTCGCGGCACGGCCAGGCCCCGCGCGGCGGGGCCTGTTGCCGGTTGGATGCCCGCGAGTTGCTGGCCCAGGCTAGTAGCCCAGTGCCTCCACGATCAGCCCGGTCGCGATTTCGACCAGCAGGTAACGGTCGTCCACCGGCCGCACCCAGCGGTAGCCCGGCGGCGGCGGGCTCAGGTGGTACACGCGGTAGTCGTCGACGTAATAGCGCGGCTCGACCTCGCCCCAGACGATGCGGTCGCCCCGCTTCCAGGCCTGCTTCCGCCAGCCCAGGTGGCGGCCGTTGTCGTGGCGGCCATGCTCCTTCCAGTCATGCTCCCTCCAGTCATGTTCCTTCCCGCCATGCTCCTTCCACTCGTGGTGGCGGCCGTCGTGGTGGCCGCCGTCGTCGGCAAGGGCCGGCGCGGCGGCGAAGGCCAGCGCCAGCGGCAGGGCGATCAGCGCGTGCCTGCGGATGTGCTTGCGGAGGGTGTGCGTGTTCATGGCTCACTCCTGCGTCCTGTCCGTGCGCGCACATGCTGGGCGCGCGATGGTGAACACGGCGGAACACCGCACTGAATCGCGCGCAACGATTCAGTGCCGCGAAGAGCGTGTGAAAACGCCACGCGCGGCGTGCGCGCATACCCGCTCGTGCACGCATTCACGCGATGGGTTCAGCCTCGGCTGTCCGGCGATGCGGGGTTCTCGCGTGACTCCTGTTACGGTCGGAACGTGCGGTGCACGCCGGCACGCGTCAGGCACTGGGGCCTGCGCTTCGGAGGGATTCGGAATGGGGTCGCGCAGTCTGGTCTGGTCGCCGTCGTTATCGTTGTCGCTGTCCTCCCTGTGGTCGTCGTTGCAACGTTCGCGTCCGCGCGCGCCGCGCCGGCGCGGCGCGGCAGTCGCGCTGCTGCTGGCCGCCTGCCTGGCGTGGTGGCCCGCGCTGGGTTTCGCGCAGGGCAGCGTGGTCGCGTGGGGGCTGGATCTGGATGGACAGACGACCGTGCCGGCGGGCAGCGACGATGCCATCGCGATCGCCGCCGGGCACCTGCACAGCCTGGTGGTGCATGCCGACGGCCGCGTCAGCGCGTTCGGCACCAATGCGTTCGGCCAGACCGACGTGCCGCCCGGACTCGCCGGCGTCACCGCGGTGGCGGGCGGCCTGTTCCACAGCCTGGCGCTGCGTGGCGACGGCACGGTGGTGGCGTGGGGCGGCAATCCCGACGGCCAGACGCAGGTGCCCGCGGGCCTGTCCGGCGTCACCGCGATCGCGGCCGGCGCGCAGCACAGCCTCGCGCTGAAATCCGACGGCACCGTGGTGGCCTGGGGCGACGACCTGTTCGGCGAGTCCACCGTGCCCGCCGGCCTGTCCGGCGTCACCGCGATCGCTGCGGGGCGCTTCCACAGCCTCGCGCTCAAATCCGACGGCACCGTCGTCGCCTGGGGCAGCAACCTCAACGGCGAACTCGACGTGCCGGCCGGCCTCGACAACGTCGTCGCGATCGCCGCCGCCAACGTGCTCAGCATGGCGCTGCGCGCCGACGGCACGGTGGTGGTGTGGGGCGATTTCGACAACCCGCGACCGGTGCCGGCGGGCCTGGACAACGTGGTCGCGATTGCCGGTGGCATCAACCACTGCCTCGCGCTGCGCGCGGACGGCACGGTGGTGGCGTGGGGGTTCGACAGCGACGGCCAGGTCACCGTTCCGGCGGGCCTGACGGGCGTCACCCGCATCGCCGCGGGCGGTTACCACAACCTCGCGCTGCGCGAGGAGCTTTCGCCGGAACAGGCGCTGCGCGACTTGCGCGACGACCTCGCTGGCGTGCGTGCGTTCCCGCTGCGGCGCGCGATGCGGTTGCAGCTCGACCACGCCCTGCGCGCGCTGGGGGCGCAGCGGCGACCGAAGGCATGCCTGCATCTGCGTGGCTTCGCCGTGTTGAGCGCGGTGGCGCGACGCACGCACCAGCTCAGCCGCGCGCAGGGCGACTACTTCATCGCCCAGGCGGCGGATATCCGTGCGCTGATCGGTTGCCGCTGAGCGCTGGCGGCGTCGTTGAAGGCGCCGTCGCGTTCGTCGCGATCAGTCGTCGTCCTCGCGCGAGCCTTCGAGCACGCGCCGCTGCATGAGGTCGAGGTAGGCGTCGGCCTCGGCGACGCTGGTGAAGATCTCGCTGAGCGGCACCGCCTTCACCACGTCGAACACTTTCTGGATCTGCGGCTGCGGATTGGCGACGACGACCTTGCCGCCGCGCGCGGCCAGCGCCTTGCGCGCGAGCAGGATCGAGCGGATGCCGGCGGAACTGATGTAGTCCAGCTGGGCCAGGTCGAAGACCAGCGAAGACGTGTCCGCCGCGAGCAGGGGCGCGAGTTGCCGGTCGAGTTCGCCGTAGGTGTGCGTGTCGAGGCGGCCGCCGAGGGCGACGCGCTGGCTGCCGCCGCTGGGCGGATCGATGCGGATGGTGAAATTCATGGCGGTCTCCGTGGCGGTTCAGTCCGTGGGCGTCCGGCGCATCAGCGTGACGTGCAGGACGTTGTGATGTCCTTCGCGCGCGTAGGCGATCTCGTCGGCGAGGGTGCGGATCAGGTGCACGCCGAGGCCGCCGAGCGGGCGCGCGGCGATGTCGGCATCGAGGTCCGGCGGCGGGTGTTCGAGCGGATCGAACGGGTCGCCGTCGTCGCGGAAGCACAGGGCGATGCGGTCGGGACGGATCGCGATCTCGACCAGCACTTCGTGCTCGCGGCCCGGCCGGCAGCCGTGGTCGATGGCGTTGCACAGCACTTCCTCGCTGATCAGCTGGATGTCGTGCGCGAGCGCCGCGGCG
Source organism: Lysobacter yangpyeongensis (assembly GCF_042655745.1). Lineage (NCBI taxonomy): Bacteria > Pseudomonadati > Pseudomonadota > Gammaproteobacteria > Lysobacterales > Lysobacteraceae > Lysobacter > Lysobacter yangpyeongensis. The sequence continues at coordinate 25,036 of NZ_JBHSNM010000005.1, forward strand.
ATGCCGGCGCGCGCCAATGCTTCGTCGATCGCGGCGAACAGGCTGGGCAGGAGTTCGCGGTCCTGCGGCGCGCGCAACTGGATCTGCATGCGGTTACTCCTTCGCCCCGGCCGGCGCCGCGGACGCGGTGGTCCAGCGCAGCGCCAGCGCGGTGATGTCGTCCGACTGCGGCGCATCGCCGGCGAAGGCGTGCACCGCGGCGACCAGGTTCGCGCACAGCGTGGCGGCGTCGTCGCCCGCGTGCAGCGCCTGGAGCAGGCGTTGCGTGCCGAAGGCGCGTTCGCCCGCGGCCAGCGCTTCGGTGATGCCGTCGGTGTAGGCGACCAGCGCATCGCCCGGCTGCAGGCGTCCGCGCCAGACCGCGTAGTGCTCGGTCGCCTCCAGGCCGAGCGGCGGTCCGTTGGCGAGTTCGACGAAGCCGGCGCTGCCGTCCGCGCGCAGCAGCACCGGCGGTTCGTGCCCGGCGCTGGCCAGCGCGAGTTCGCCGCTGCGCGCATCGATCACGCCGCACAGCACCGTGGCGAACATGCACGCGTCGTTGCCGTGCACGAGCCGGTGCGCGGCGCGTCTGAGCGCGTCCGCCGGCGTGCCGCCCAGGCCCGCGGCCACTTCCAGCACGGTCGCGGTGCGTGCCATGAACAGGGCCGCCGGCACGCCCTTGTCGGAGACGTCGCCGATCGCGAACCACAGCGTGTGGCTGTCGCGTTCGACGAAGCTGTAGAAGTCGCCGCCGACCGCGGTCGCCGGCTCGAGCACGGCGGTGGCCTGCAGACGCCAGCCGTCCTGCGCGAGTTGCCGCGCGCCCGGCAGCATCGACAGCTGGATGTCGCGGGCGATGCCCAGTTCGCTGTCGAGTTTCTGCCGCGCCGCACTCATGTCCTGGATCTCGATCAGCTGCCGCTTGATCGAGCCGCGGGCGTTGTCGAACGCGCGCGCCATCACTCCGACCTCGTCGCGGCGGTCGGTCTGGCGCAGCGGATAGTCGAATTCGCCGGCGGCGAAATGGCTGGCCGAGCCGGTGAGGTCGCGCAGCGGCGTGGTGATGCGTCGCGCCAGTCGCCGCACTGCGAGCGTGGCCAGGCCCAGTGCGATCAGCGCGAACGCGCCCAGCAGCGTCACCGTGCGCTTGAGGTCGGCGAGGATGGCATCGTGCGACAGCGCCAGTTGCAGGCTCCAGCCGGTGTCGCCGATGGGTTCGAGCACCGAGGTGCGCGTTTCGCCGGTGCCTGGCAGCGTGTGGGTCATTTCGAGGCGTTGCTGCGCGGAGCGCGCGGCTTCCAGCGGCTGCAGGTCGCTGCGGCCGCGTTGGGCGATGAAGCGCGCGAGCGTAGTCCTCAGCGCGACGCCCCGATCGGGGTGCAGCACGATCGTGCCCTGCGGTGCGAACAGCGCGGGCCGCTGGCCCGGAATGCGATTGAGCGGTTCGACCAGTTCTTCCCAGCGCTCGATCGGCACGTCCAGGCTGACCATGCCCAGCGTGGCGCCGTCGCGCCCGCGCAGCGGCAGGTTGAGCGTGGTCATCCAGCGGCCGCCGGCGGTCTCGTTGAAATACGGTTCCGACCACCACGGCGCGCGTGCGGCGAGCGTGCGCCGGTACCACGCTTGCCGGCGGAAGGCGTAGCCGGCCGCGATCAGGTCGCGATCCCGCACGCCGCGGCGCGCGACGCCGGCGTAGTAGGCCATCGGTTCGCCGTCGGGCAGCACGCCCGGCTCCACGGCGATCAGTCCGCCCACCGCGCTGGCATCGGCATCGAGCATGGCTTCGAGCAGGCGCACGGTGGCGGTGCGATCGGGCCGCAGGCTGTCGAACAGGCCGATGATGCCGTCGCCGGTGATCCGCACCGAGGTCATCGCCGCATTCACCCGCGCGGCGGTCTGCGCGGCTTCGTAGCGCGTGCGTGCCCGCGCGCCTTCGACGATCTGGTGGCGCGCGAGCAGGAAAGCGGCGACGAAGCCCGTCGCGAGCAGCACGCCGACCAGCGTGCCGAACCACAGCATCATCCGCGTGCGCAGGCTGTCCTGCCAGGGCACGACCGGCGGCTCGCCATGGGCCTGCAGCCATGGCCGTTCGAGCAGGGAATCGTGCGCGATCCGATCCATCGGGCTCCCCCGGGGCACGCCCGGCAGCATACGCCTGCCGCGCGGCGGGCGAGCTGCGACCTCGCGCACGTTCCGCGCCGCCGGTGGCGGTGCTGCCGCGTCGTGCGGCGATCGGCACCGCGCATGGGGCCTCGATGGCAACCGCTCCACGCCAGGCGTAGATTCGGCCCGACCCGTGTGGGGCGTGGAGGGCATGGCGAGCAGGGATCCGAAACCGGGGTGGCCCGCAGTACCGGCGGAAAACGCCGGCGATGCGCCGACGCCGGCCGCGATGCTCGCGGAGATCCTCGCCCAGGTTTCGCGCGAGGCGCTGCAGGGCGAGGATCTGGATGCGGTGCTGCGCGGCATCGTCGACTGCCTGGTGCAGCGCCTGCCGGTGGCGATCGCCAGCATCATCCTGCTCAACGACGTCGGCACGCATTTCGAGCGCGAGGTGTACGCCGGCGAGCTGCTGCTGGTGCAGCCGGAACTGGACAACGACTGGCCGGTGACGCTCGGCGCCGCGGGGCGCTGCGTGCGCACCGGGCAACCGCTGCTGGTCACCGACGTCGAAGGCGATCCGGATTACGTCGCCGGCAACCCGTCGGTGCGGGCCGAGTATCTGGTGCCGATCCGCCACCGCGCGCGCCTGCACGGCGTGCTCAACATCGAAAGCACCGACGCCGGCTTCTTCACCGCCGATGTGTGCGCGGTCTTCGATGCGGTCGCCGACCAGATCGCCGGTGCGATCCACCTGGCGCGCATGGCCGACCAACTGGAGGCGGCCAACCGCAAGCTGCGGCAGCTGTCGTCGATCGACGGCCTCACCGGCATCGCCAACCGCCGCCGCTTCGACGAGCAACTGCAAGCGGACTGGGCGCGTTGCGCACGCGAGCGGCAACCGCTGGCGCTGCTGCTGGTCGACGCGGACCGCTTCAAGGCCCTGAACGACGCCTGCGGCCACCTGTACGGCGACGAGTGCCTGCGCCAACTCGCGCGCGTGTGCGCGCAGCTGGCCGATGGCGAGGAAGACCTGGTGGCGCGCTATGGCGGCGAGGAACTCGTGCTCCTGCTGCCGCGGCGCGATGGCGCGGCGGCAGGGCTCGTCGCCGAGCAGCTGCGCGCGCTGGTCGAGGAGGAAGCCATGGCCCACCCGAGCTCGACGGTGGCGCCGGTGGTGACGGTGAGCATCGGCGTCGCCGCGCTGGTGCCGCGTCCGCAAGGGTCGCCGCAGCAACTGATCGCCGCGGCCGATGCGGCGCTGTACGCGGCCAAGGCCGGCGGGCGCAACCGCGTGGAGCACCCGCCGGTGGCGGGTGCGGAGGACGGCTAGAGCGCCTCGCTGCCCACCGCGTGGTGGGGCTTCGCGGCGCCGACGCGGTGGCGCACCGCGTCCATGTCGCGGATCGGGCGCACTTCGATGCTGCCGGTGCGCGACCAGGGGAATTCCGCGGCGATGCGCACGGCTTCCTCGAAGCTGTCGGCCTCGATGAGGTTGAAGCCGGCGAGCATTTCCTTGGTTTCCGCGAACGGCCCGTCGACCACGGTGGTGCGGCCGTTGCGGGTGCGGATGGTGCGCGCGGTCGCCGGCGCCTCGAGCTGGCGCGAACCACACAGCTTGCCTTCTGCGTGCAGCTCGTCGGCGTGCTCCAGGCAGCCGCGCATCATCGTGTCGTACTCCTCCGCGGGGACCGCGTCGAGCAGGGTGGTGTCGGTGTAGACCAGCATCAGGAATTGCATGGGGTGTCCTGTCGCGTGGGGAAGGGGAGGATCATGCCCGGCCGGCGCGCCGGCAGTGTGACCAAAACCACGATACCGCCCCCGGCCACTGCACCGCACGGGACTACCGGCACACGGCGCCGGAGCGGGCCGAGGGAATACACTCCGGTGCTGTCTCCTGGGCCGGAGCTGTCAATGCTGAGTCGTATCTTTCCCGGGCGGGTCGACAACCGCTTCCGCGGGCGCACGCTCGCGCTGTGGTTGTTCGTGCCGCTGGCGCTGCTGAAGCTGGCGCTGGGCCTGGTGCATATCCTGCGCGCCGACGGCGGCGCGCAATCGGTTTCCACCATTCCGCTGGACACCTATCCCGCCGGCGCCAGCCAGAACGTGATCGCGCTGATGGCGCGCATGGGCGCGGAACAGGTGCTGCTGGGCCTGCTCTTCCTGGTGGTGCTGCTGCGCTACCGCGCGCTGGTGCCATTGATGTTCCTGCTCGCGGTCGCGCATTACGCGCTGTCGCAGGTGGTGGCGACGATGAAGCCGCTGGCGCTCGCCGGCGTCTCCGGCGCGGCCACGATGCACATGGTCATCGGCGTGGTGAGCATCGCCGGACTGCTGCTGTCGCTGTCGGGCCGCGGTTACCGCCGCACCCTGTCTTCCCTGTGATCCGTGGCCGTCATCCGTTCCCGTGAGCCGGTCCCCGTGACCGCTCCGTTCCGTTCCGCGCACGACGTACCCGTCCCGGGTGCGCCATCGCGCCTTTCCCGAGGACATGCAATGCGTATCGCGATACTCGCCGCCGCCCTGTTCGCCGCTTCCACCGCCGCCGCCGCGGACAATCCCTGGCACGCAAAGGCGCGCGACCTGTTGCAGCACTCCGTCGCCATTCCGACGGTGGCCGGGCGCGGCAAGGTGCCCGAGCTCGCGCAGTACCTCGCCGACCAGTACAAGGCGGCCGGCTGGGCCGCGGACGACGTGCACGTGATGCCCTACGACGCGACGCCGGAAAACAAGACCGCGGCGCTGATCGTGCGCTGGCCCGCCGCCGGCAAGGCCACGGCCAAGCCCATCCTGCTGCTGGCGCACATGGACGTGGTCGAGGCATTGCCGGCGGACTGGTCGATGGATCCCTTCACGATGGTCGAGAAGGACGGCTACTTCTACGGCCGCGGCACCAGCGACGACAAGATGGGCGTGGTCGCGGTGACCACCGCGCTGATGCAGCTGCGCGCGCAGGGCTTCAGGCCGAAGCGCGACATCGTCGTGCTGTTCACCGGCGACGAGGAGACCACCGGTCGCGGCGCCACGCTCGGCGCGACCCAGTGGCGCTCGCTGCTCGACGCGGAATACGGCCTCAATGCCGACGGCGGCGGTGGCGGCTTCGACCACGATCGCCAGCCGATCGGCTTCACCCTGCAGACGGCCGAGAAGACCTACGCGGACTTCGCGTTCACCACGCACAATCCCGGCGGCCACAGCTCCAAGCCGCGCCCGGACAACGCGATCTACGAGTTGTCCGATGCGCTCAATCGCCTGGCCGCGTATCGCTTCGAACCGGCGCTCAACGCCACCACGCGCGCGTACTTCACCGAGCGGCAGAAGCGCGAGCACGGCGCGCTGGGTGATGCGATGCGCGCGTGGCTGAAGAATCCCGCCGATGGCGCCGCAGCCGACGTCATCGAAGCCGACACGACCGAAGTCGGCCTGACCCGGACGCGCTGCGTGGCCACCATGCTCGCCGGCGGCCACGCGCCGAATGCCTTGCCGCAGACGGCGAAGGCGACGGTGAACTGCCGCATCCTGCCGGGCGTGTCGCCCGATGCGATCCGCGACGAATTGCAGAAGATCGCCGGCGCGAAGGTGGAAGTGACGCGGCTGGACGACAACAGGACGTCGCTCGATTCGCCCCTGCGCCCGGACGTGCTCAAGGCGTACACCGACAGCGTGCACGCGCGCTTTCCCGCCGCGCCGGTGATCCCGGAAATGAGCACGGGCGCCAGCGATGCGCGGCCGTTCCGCGAGGCCGGGATTCCGGTGTACGGGGTCGACGGTTCGTGGGGCATCGTCCCCGACGACATGCGCGCCCACGGCCGCGACGAACGCCTGCCGGTGCAGGCGCTGGGCGACGACGTGGATCACTGGGTGCGGATGGTGAGCGAACTGGCGGGATGAGGGATTTTTTCCCTCTCCCCACAGGCGGGGAGAAGATGAAAGGTGTTTTTCCTCTCCCCGCTTGCGGGGAGAGGGTGCCCAACGGGCGGGTGAGGGGCGGCGAGCGGAGCGAGCTGCTGTTGTTGTTGCTTTTGCCGTTGCTTTGTCAGGTTCTTCCGGGAAGCAAAAGCCAAGGCAACTCGCTGCGCTCGCTCCCCCTCATCTGCCCTTCGGGCATCTTCTCCCCGCAAGCGGGGAGAAGAGGAAAGATGTTTTCCCTCTCCCGCTTGCGGGGAGAAGAGGAAAGATGTTTTCCCTCTTCCGCTTGCGGGGAGAAGAGGAAAGATGTTTTCCCTCTCCCCGCTTGCGGGGAGCGGGTGCCCAACGGGCGGGTGAGGGGCGGCGAGCGGAGCGAGCTGCTTTTGCTTTTGCCGTTGCTTTGTCAGCTTCTTCCGGGAAGCAAAAGCCAAGGCAACTCGCTGCGCTCGCTCCCCCTCATCTGCCCTTCGGGCATCTTCTCCCCGCAAGCGGGGAGAAGAGGAAAGATGTTTTCCCTCTCCCGCTTGCGGGGAGAAGCGGAAAGATGTTTTCCCTCTCCCGCTTGCGGGGAGAAGCGGAAAGATGTTTTCCCTCTCCCGCTTGCGGGGAGAAGAGGAAAGATGTTTTCCCTCTCCCCGCTTGCGGGGAGAGGGTGCCCAACGGGCGGGTGAGGGGCGGCGAGCGGAGCGAGCTGCTTTTGCTTTTGCCGTTGCTTTGTCAGCTTCTTCCGGGAAGCAAAAGCCAAGGCAACTCGCTGCGCTCGCTCCCCCTCATCTGCCCTCCGGGCATCTTCTCCCCGCAAGCGGGGAGAAGAGGAAATGCTGGGATGCTCCGGCGCGCGCGGAGAAGCGGAAATGCTGGGCGCGCTCCGTGCAGGGAGAAGAAGAAAAGCGGCAACTCCGCGGAATCTCCGCTTACCCCGCCCCCGGCCGCACATGCAGGCCCAGCGCCGCGGCCACCACCGGCAGCGCTTCGTCGTCGCGCTGGTGGGTGATGAAGCCGGCGTGGTGCTCGCCGCCGGCTTCGTAGGTCCACAGCGTGTAGTGGTGTTCGCGCAGACGGTCGAATGCGGTGGCGATCAGCGACGGCACTTCCGCATCGGAGAGGAAATCCTCGTCGGCCGGATCCTCCACGCCCCAGTCGATGCGCAGGTTGAAGCGCGCGGCGAGTTCGTCCAGCACCTCGATCAGGCCCGCCGGATCCTCGTTCTCGACGAAGAAGCCCGACTTCCAGTCGATCACGTCGCGTAATGCCTCGGCCGCCTCCGTGCCCTCGTCCAGCGCGTCGCGGCAGGCGGCGAACTGCTGCATCGCCGCATCCTCGTCGCCCGGGTTGATCAGCAGGAGCAACTGCCACGCCAGTGCTTCAATGGCGGCGTCTTCGTCGATGTCGGCCTCGGGATCGAACGCGCGGGCGAAGTTGTCGTCCGGGTCGTAGTCGCGCTGCGTATTCATGGTTCGAACCTCCTTGCGGGGCACAGGATAGGCCCATCGCGTCGCGCCGGCGGCGGCGAGCGGGCAGAAACCGACACACGGCGCGCAGCCAGGGCCCGCTATGCTGCGCAGCCGTTTCCTTCACGCGCCACGCCATGACTCCGATCGATCTGCGCAGCGACACCGTCACCCGCCCCACCGCCGCGATGCGCGAAGCGATGGCGCGCGCCGAGGTCGGCGACGACGTGTACGGCGAGGATCCGACCGTGAACGCGCTGCAGGAACGCCTCGCCGGCGAGCTGGGCTTCGAGGCCGGACTGTTCGCGCCCAGCGGCACGCAGGCCAACCTGCTCGGCCTGCTGTCGCACTGCCAGCGCGGCGACGAATACCTGGTCGGCATGGATGCGCACACCTACAAGTACGAAGGCGGCGGCGCCGCGGTGTTCGGCTCGATCCAGCCGCAGCCCGTGCTGCATGCCGCCGATGGCACGCTGCCGCTGGACGTGGTCGCGCAGGTGATCAAGCCGCGCGACCCGCATTTCGCGCGCACACGCCTGCTGTGCCTGGAGAACACCTGGCACGGGCGCGCGCTGCCGCACGCCTATCTGCGCGAGGCGCGCGCGTTGTGCGACCGCCACGGCCTCGCGCTGCACCTCGACGGGGCGCGCCTGTACAACGCCGCCGTCGCCGATGGCGTGGCGCCGCGCGAAATCGCGTGCCACTTCGACAGCGTCTCGGTGTGCCTGTCCAAGGGGCTCGGTGCGCCGGTGGGCTCGGTGCTGCTGGGCACGCGCGCCCTGATCGATGAGGCGCGACGCTGGCGCAAGGTCGCCGGCGGCGGCATGCGCCAGGCGGGGATCCTCGCGGCCGCGTGCCTGCACGCACTCGACCACCACGTCGCGCGCCTGGCCGACGACCACCGCCGCGCCGCCGAACTGGCCGCGGGCCTGCGCGGCCTGCCCGGCATCGACGTCGTCGCGCAGCACACCAACATGGTGTTCCTCGACATCCCGGCGCCGCGCCTCGCCGCGCTGAAGCAGCACCTGGATGCCGCCGCGGTGCGCGTGTCCATCGGTTACACGCCGCGGGTGCGCCTGGTGACACACCTGGACGTCGACGATGCCGGCATCGCCCGCGCGATCGCCGCGTTCCGGAGTTTCGCCGTCGAGTAAGGGCACGCAGCGCACGCCGATGTGCGCACGCGTGCTGCGACGCAGCGGCCTCCTGCGCGGTTCGTGCGCAGGCCGCACCGGATCGGCATCGGCCCGTCGTCGCCCGCAGCGGTGCGGATCCCCCAGTCAGCCACGGTTCCCCCGCCATCCCGCGCCTGAGGCCGTCCGTCACCCCGGCCAGCCATATCCGCTGACCCTGTGCGCCCCCCCGGATCGGGGGGGCGCGTGCGCGCGGGGGCATTGGTTCACTTGGGCCATAGGGCGGCTGCGACGGCAGCCGGAGCGTCGCTTTCCATCGCGACATGACGGACACAGGGGACCGGATCGGATGAAGCTGAAGCACGGGGCGTTGTCGTTGGCGTTGTTCGCGGCAATCGGAGGGGCGCACGCGGCGGATCGCGGCGGCGCGGTGGAACGGGCCATCGACCACCTGCGCGAACACCGCGCGGCGGCACGGGTCTCCATGCGCGATGGCTTCATCGCCCGCGATGTGCTGGTCGATGTCGACGGCAGCGAGCACGTGCGCTTCGATCGCACCTACGCCGGCCTGCCGGTGATCGGCGGCGACGTGGTGGTGCATTCGCGCCACGGCCGCTATCGCGATGCGAGCCTCGGCCAGGCCGAGCGCATCGACCTCTCGATCACGCCGACGCTGCGCGCGGACGAGGCGATCGTCGCCGCCGGCACCGAATTCGGTTCCGATTTCGCCGGCCTGCCGGAACAGCGCCTGGTGGTCTACGCGCGTGGCAAGGGCCGCGCGCAGCTGGCCTGGCAGGTGCGCCTGCACAACGCGCAGGCAGACATGACCTACATCGTCGCGGCGAACGCCCGCGCGGCGCGCATCCTCGACCGCTGGAGCAACCTGGAAACCGCGGCGGCGACCGGTTCGGCGCGCACGCTGTATTCCGGCACCGTCAGCATCGGCACCAACACGGTGACCGGCGGCTACGAGTTGCGCGACGTGCTGCGCGGCAAGAGCTACACGATCGATGCGTCCAACAGCCGCACGTCCGGCCGCATCTACAAGGACACGGACAACACCTGGGGCGACGGCACCAACGCCGATCCGCTCACCGTCGCCGCCGAGGCCCATTACGGCACCGCGGTGACCTGGGACTACTACCTCAACATCCACGGCCGCCACGGCATCGCCAACGACGGACGCGGCGCCTACAACCGCGTGCATTACGGCCGCACCTACAGCAACGCGTTCTGGAACGACGGCTGCTTCTGCATGACCTACGGCGACGGCGACGGTGTCGTCACCGGGCCGCTGGTCTCGCTGGACATCGCCGGCCACGAGATGAGCCACGGCGTGACGTCGCGCTCGGCCGGCCTGATCTATTCGGGCGAATCCGGCGGGCTCAACGAAGCCACGTCCGACATCCTCGGCACGATGGTGGAGTTCTACGCCAACAACACCCGGGACACGCCCGATTACCTGATCGGCGAGCAGATCTTCAAGGACAACGTCGCCGGCAGCCCGCCGCAGCGCGCGCTGCGCATGATGTACAAGCCGAGCCTCGACGGCCGTTCGCCCAATTGCTACGTCAGCACGATCGGCAACATGGACGTGCACTACTCCTCGGGCGTCGCCAACCACTTCTACTACCTGCTCGCCGAAGGCAGCGGCAAGAAGACCTACAGCGGCATCGACCACACCTCGCCGACCTGCAATGGCGCCACGCTGGCCGGCATCGGTCGGAGCAAGGCGCAGCGGATCTGGTACCGCGCGCTGACGGTGTACTTCACCTCCACCACCAATTACGCCGCCGCGCGCGTGGCCACGATCAGCGCGGCCAACGATCTGTACGGCGCCACGTCGACGGAAGCCAAGGCCGTCGCCGCCGCGTGGACCGCGGTCGGCGTGAAGTGAGCCGCCGGCACGAGCACGAGCACGGGCGTCCGGCAGGGCGCCCATACGCATTCCAATAACAACGTTGCGCCCAGGGGAAGCAATGATCGGTAACGTCAGCCATACGGCCGCCAGGTCGAGCGGCACGCGTACGTCGCGTGCCAACGCAGCACCCGCAGTCACTCCGATCGTTCGCGCGATCCGCAGCGCGATGGCCGTGTCGGCCACCGTGCTCGCCCTCTCGGCGCCCGGTGCCTTTGCCGGCACTCCCTGCAGCCATGCCGCGCAGGCGGCGACGCTGCTGTGCAATGCCGACTTCGCGCGTGCCGATACCGTCGGTGCGACGCCGGTCGATCTGACCTGGGTCGCGGATGGTGACGTGCCGGCCAGCGTGTTGCCGGCCGCACCGGAGCAGGGCGGCCTGGCCTGGTCCGTCGATGCGGCGCACGTCGCGACCGCCGCGGGCATTGCGCCGGCCGAGGCGTTCGACGATCCGGCGTGGATCGATCAGGCCAACGCGGATTTCTCTGCGTTCGACTGGATGTCCTCCGGCGCCGATATCGGGGCCGGTTCGACGTTCCTCACGACCAGCAACGCCAGCGACATCAGCGTCCGTGGCGTGAATCCCGCCGTCGGCCTGTACCTGGGCGACGACGCCGTCAGCCTGGACAACAGCGCCGGCATCAGCGCCAGCGCCGATGCCGACGGCGCCTCGGCGTATGCGACGGGCGTGCGTGCATTCGCCTCCGTCGACGATGCGAGCATCGTCAACGGCGGCACGATTTCCGCCGACGCGACGGCCACGGGGTTCCTCGCCTACGCCACGGGCGTCTTCAACCAGGCCGTATCGGGGGATGCGAGCCTGGTCAATGATGGCACCATCGCGGCGGACGCCGAGGGCGCCACGTGGACGTTCGCGTTCGGCGTCTACAACATCGCCTCGGTCTACTACGACAGCTCGCACGTCGACAACCACGGCTCGATCAGCGCGACCGCCAATTCCGGCGGTATCGACTACCAGCGCGCCTGGGCCGCCGGCGTGCGCGTGAGCAGCGGCTACGCCTTCGAGAGCTACTACAACCCGCAGCCGTCCGGGCACGACGATGTCCTGCTGACCAACAGTGGCGACATCCATGCCTCCGCCAGCGTCGACCGCAGCGGCAGCAACGCGCTGGCCTGGGGCGCGATCGCCCAGGCGCTGAATGCCGACGGCACGGCGGCGATCGAGAACGACGGCACCATCGACGCCTACGCGCGCGCCTCGGCCACCGACGGCGGCGTCTACGCCGTCTTCGCCGATGCGTTGGGTGCCTATGCCACCAGCATCGACGGCGCCTCGTCGATCACCAACCACGGCGACATCCTGGCGACGACCCGCGTCACCGGCTTCGGCTACGCACGCTCGATCGGGGCGAAGACCGGCTACCTCAGCTCCTCGGACGCCAGCGACGGCTACATCCACAACGCCAGCCACATCGGCGCATACGCGAACACCGATGCGGGCTACGCCAGCGCGATCGGCGCCTCGACCGGCGAACTCAATGGTGTCGGGCACGCGCTGGTCGACAATGCCGCTGGCGCGACCATCACCGCCTCCGCCGACGCCGCCGGTTACGGCGAAGCCAAGGCCATGGGCATCAGTGCGCGCAGCAACGACGGCGCGGACGTGAACAACGACGGCGTGATCACCGCCTATGCGCGCACCGGCGGCATTGCCGACGGGAACGAGGACAGCGCCGCGGCCCGCGGCATCTTCGCCAATGCCATGCACGGCGGCGAGGCCCATGTCAGCAACCAGGGCGATGTGTACGCGACGGCGGTCGCCGGCGGCGCCGATGCCGAGGCCTTCGCCCTCGCGACCGGCATCCACGTGATCTCCTACGACACCGCCAACGTCGAGAACGCGGGCGATGTCGTCGCCACCGCGCAAAGCCTGGGCGACGCCTACGCCTACGGCGCGATCAGCACCGGGTACCACTTCGGTTATCTGACCAACACGGTCGACGGCAGTCTCGTCGCATCGGCCGTGTCGCTGGACGGCACGGCCCTGGCCGTGGGCGCCTACGCCGCGGGCGGCGATGTCGCCTCGCTCGCCAACTACGGCGACATTTCCGCCGCCGCCAACAGCGTGAACGGCGACGCGCAGGCCTACGCGGCCTTCGTCTACGGCACCTTCAACGGCATTGGCGTGCTGGTCAATGGCGGCCAGCTGGATGCGAGCGCCGTCGCCGGCGACGGCGGTGCCGCCGACGCCACCGGCGCGTACGTCATCGCCAATGTCGCCAGCGTCTTCAACGACGCCAGCAGCAACGCGTTCGCCACCGCCGGCGCGGGCGGCACGGCCAACGCGCGCGGCGCGCGCGCCTACGGCATGTATTCGTCCGTCTCGAACTATGGCGAGCTGCGTGCGATCGCCAACGCCGGCGAGGGCGGTACGGCCGACGCGACGGGCGCGAGTTCGTTCGGCTACTACGGCGCGAACGCGTACAACGCCGGCGATATCCTGGCCGCGGCCACGGCGACCCATGGCGTCGCCAGCGCCACCGGTTCGTACTCGCTGGGCGTGATCTTCAGCGCGTACACGACCAATGCCGGTTCGATCCAGGCCATCGCCAACGGCGACCAGGCCCAGGCTATGGGCGTGCTCAACGGTTCGACCTACATCGGCAACGCCGTCACCGTGAACGACGGCGACATCACCGCCTCGGCCGTGGGCGGCCTGGCGCCCTACGGCGAAGCCGAAGCCATCGCCTTCGGCGTCTACAACTTCGCCCAGTACTACGATTCGGTGGTCGACAACCGCGGCTCGGTCTTCGCCTCGGCGACGGCGACGACGCCGATCGATCCGACCGAGGGCTTCCTGCAGGCCAAGGCCATCGGCGCGATGGCCCTCAACGGCTACGGCATCGGCGACACGCTCGTCACCAACTCCGGCGAGATCGGCGCGACTGCCATCGTCAGCACGGGCTACGCGGTGGCCTGGGGCGCCGTGGTGCAATCGCCGGGCGTCTACGCCGGCATCGCCCAGGTCGACAACGACGGATCGATCTGGAGTTACGCGCACGTCGATGTGGGCATGGCGATCGCATCCGGTGCCTACACGCTCAACCTGTTCGGCGCATCGGAGATCGTCAACCACGGCGACATCGTGGCCACCGCGGATTCCGAAAGCGGCATCAGGGACGTGAGCCTCAACTTCTCGGTCGCCTACGGCGCGCGGTCGCGCAGCTATTACGGCGCGGCCTCGGTGGCCAATTACGGCCACATTGAGGCGAACGCGTCGGTGTACGGCGGCATCGCGTATTCCTACGGCGTGGTGGCCTCCGGCCTGGAGACCTCCGTGCACAACGCGGCCGGGGCCGACATCACCGCGGTAGTCGAGGCCGAACGCTTCGGCGGTGCCTTCGCCAACGGCGTCACCGCCGGCGGCATGTACGGCGTGGACGTCACCAACGACGGCACCGTCACCGCCTACGCGATGGCGCGCGGTTACCCGGGTTCCTACGGGGCCTCGGGCGCGACCGGCATCCTCGCCACAGGCAGCTTCATGGGCGACGCCACCGTGGTGAACAACGGCGTGGTCAACGCCATCTCCCTCGCCGAGGACGCATCGAGCATGCTCGGCGGCGGCGCCGGCGCGGCCGGCATCGATGCCTACGGCAACGCGGTGGCCGTGGTCAACGCGGGCGACGTCAACGCGATCGCACAGGCGGAGTTCGGCGTGGTCGGCGCTTCCGGCATCAACGCGCACGGCAAGTACAGCAACGACATCACCAACGCGGCCGGCGCGAGCATCTTCGCCTACGCCTCGGCGGGCACCCTGCCCGGCGACCCGGATCCGGCCTTCGCGGTCGCCTGGGGCACGCAGACCTGGGGCTCGGACGTCGCCACCACGTACAACGCCGGCAGCATCGTCGCGCAGGCGGTGGCCACGCCCGACGGATCGCACGGTGGCGGCGCGGCGGCCTACGGCAGCAGCGTCGGCCACTACTCCGGGATCACGACCAGCGCGCTGGTGAATCTCGGCGACATCGAGGCCATCGCGCAGGCCGACTTCGGTTACGCGACCGCCTACGGCGCCTTCGTCCACGGCCTGGACGCCGCCACGCTCGCCAACGACGGCAGCATCCGTGGCAGCGCCATCGCCGAAGCGGGCAACGCGTTCGCGGTGGGCAGCCACGCCTACGCCTTCAACGCGTCGGTGACCTACAACTGCGATGCGTACGGCTGCGACTGGTCCAACCCGATGGTCACCATCGAAGGCGGCGATGCCAGCATCGACAATGCCGGCGACATCCTCGCCACCGCCAGCGCGACGGGCGGCATCGGCTACACCTACGGGGCGTCGACGTTCGCCGCGTTCGCCGCCGGCATCAGCAACACCGGGCACATCACCGCGGTGACGCAGGCCGACGATGCGCTGGCCACGGCGGTGTTCGCCACCAGCTTCTACCGCGATGCCGGGGTGGTGAACGACGGCGACATCCTCGCCGTGGCCGACGGCACGACCAGCGCGGCCGCCACCGGCGTCCGGATCACTGCGACCGAAGGCAACGCCAGCGTCGCCAATGCCGGCACGATCACCGCGGCGGCCTACGGCAGCGATGCGGTCGCCACCGCGGTCTCGCTGGAATCGGGCGGCATCAACCTGCTCGACAACACCGGCACCATCGCCGCCATCGGCGACGGCGAGCGGATTGCGATCGCGGCCGGCACCGGCAGTGCCGACCTGCGCAACGCCGGCACCGTGATCGGCGCGATCCGCGCCGGCGACGGCGACGACCGCTTCGCCAACGGCGCGGGCGCGATGTGGCACGCGGTCGGCGAATCCGACTTCGGCGCGGGCGACGACCACATCCTCAACCTCGGCACGCTGTTCCTGGACGACGCCGCGATCCGCCTGGGCGGCTACGCGAGCGGCAACACCTTCGACAACCTCGGCACGATCTTCGTGGCGGGCGCCGACAACGTGATCGACATGGACAACCCGTTCGCGGTCACCAACGACGGCGTGATCAGCTTCGTCGACGGCGCGGCCGACGACGTGCTCAGCATCGTCGGCGACTTTGCCGGCGAGGGCGCGATCAATGTCGACGTCAGTGGCCTCGACCAGGCCGGCGACCGGGTCTACGTCGACGGCAGCGTGATCGAGCCGACGCTGCAGACGATCAACGTCAACCTGCTCGACCTGCCGGGTGCGGCGCAGTTCGAAGTGCCGCTGCTGCAAACCACGGGTACCGTCGACGGCGAGTTCGTGCTCGGCAACGTGAACTACGCGCCTGGCGGCTTCCTGACGATGGACTTCCGCCTCAACCAGAGTGCCGACACGGTTTCGCTCGGCGTCGACGTGGCCGGCCTCAATGCGACCGGTGCGCTGGCCTCGAACATCGCCCCGGGCGTGCACAGCCTGGTCAATGCACAGGTCGGCACGTGGCGCCAGCGCATGGGCGTGGTGCCCACCGCGATGGGCGAAGCGGGCCTGGCGCCGTGGCTGCGCGCCTTCAGCGACAGCGGCGACGTCGATCCGCAGCGCAGCGCCAACTTCGGCGGGGACGGCGCATTCGGCTTCCACCAGTCCAACCACGGCTGGGAACTGGGCCTGGAAACGCGGCCATCCGCGCACCTCGCCATCGGCGCCCTGCTGGGCACGTCGGAAGGCAGCCAGCACATCGACGGCGCGGGCAGCGACCGCTTCGACGGCAGCAGCTTCGGCCTGTATGCGACCTGGTTCGCCGACAACGGCTTCTACCTCGACGTCTCGCACCGCTGGACCGGTGTCGACGCGCGCCTGCGCTCGGCGGAAACCACCTACGAAACGCAGGCGTCGGCGCAGTCGACCAATGTCGAAGCCGGCCTGCGTGCGTGGTCGCTCGGCGGCTTCAACGTGGTGCCGCAGCTGCAGTACACGCACACCCGCATCGCCGACATCGATGCGCTGAGCAACGGCCAGGCGGAATTCGTCAACGACGGCGGCACCTCCTCGCGGGCGCGGCTGGGCGTGGCGTTCGACCGCACGTTCCAGCGCGGCAGCTTCGCCCTCACGCCGTACGGCGCGCTCAGCGTCGTGCACGAGTTCGACGGCGAATACGCGCAGTCGATCAACGGCGGCCTGCTCGGCACAAGCAGCCTCGACGGCACCAGCGCGATGGTCGAACTCGGCCTGGGCGCGCGCCGCGGCGGCTGGTCGCTGAGCGGCGGGGTGAACTGGACCGACGGCGGCGCCCTCGACAGCGTCGCCGGTGGGCAGGTGGTGGTGCGGTACGGCTGGTAAGCGTCAACGCGCGGGTGTCGGTCCCGCGTGATCAGGTGTGTCCGCTGGCGTCGTCGCGCCGCATCGTTGGCCCCAATGGCACGGTGCACGACGCCAGCGGTTTTCAGGCAAGTCGCCGCGATCGGGGGCCCGGTCGCGGCAGGGAGCAGGCAAGTGGCAACAGACGACATGCGCGACAAGGGAGTCAGCGAAACCAGCGACAAGGAAGGCAACGAAGCGGTTCTGCAGACGGTGGGCGCGGAACCCGAAACCAGCAACAGTGCAGCGAAGGACGCCGGCGCGACGCCGCCGAAGAACCTGCTGCAGATGAAGGTGGAGAAGAGCTGCTCGCGCGGACTGGCCGGCTGGCTCGCCGCCAACCGCATCTCGCTGGCGATCTCCTCGTACCAGACCGGCCGGCTGTACCTGGTCGGCAGCGACAAGCAGGGGCGCGTCTCGTTCTTCGAGCGCATCTTCGAGCGCGCGATGGGCATCGTCGGCAACGCGCAGCGCATTTACCTGGGCGGGCTGTACCAGTTGTGGCGCTTCGAGAACGTGCTGCGTCCCAACGAGGTCATCCACGGCCAGTTCGATAAGTGCTACGTGCCGCGCAACGCGCAGACGATCGGCGACCTCGACATCCACGAGCTGGGCATCCGCAGCAACGGCAAGGTGGTGTTCGTCAACACCAGGTACTCGTGCCTGGCCGAGCTGAGCCAGACGCACAGCTTCAAGGCGATCTGGAAGCCGAAGTTCATCAGCAAGCTGGCGCCGGAAGACCGCTGCCACCTCAATGGCCTGGCGATGGTCGAGGGCCGGCCCAAGTACGTGACCGCGGTGTGCAGGAGCGACACAGTCGACGGCTGGCGCGACCGCCGCCGCGATGGCGGCGTGGTGATCGACGTGGAGACCGACGAGATCGTGTGCGAAGGCCTGTCGATGCCGCATTCGCCGCGCTGGGCCAACGGCAAGCTGTGGCTGCTCAACGCCGGCACCGGACACCTGGGCTGGGTCGACTTCGCGACGAAGCGCTTCGTGCCGCTGGCCTTCGTGCCGGGTTTCGCGCGCGGCCTGTCGATCATCGGCAACGTCGCCGCGGTGGGCCTGTCGAAGCCGCGCAACCAGCGCTTCGAGGGTCTGGAACTGGACGACGAACTGGGCCGGCGCGACGCCGACCCGTGGTGCGGTGTGCAGATCGTTTCGCTGGCGACCGGCGACGTGATGCACTGGATCCGCTTCGAGGGCGACATCAGCGAGGTCTTCGACATCAGCTTCCTGCCCAACGTGCGCAACCCGATGCTGGTCGGCCTGCGCACGCCGGACATCCGCGAGCTGATCACTTTCGAGCAGGACTTCGCGGTGGAGGAGAGCGCATGAGCACTGCCCGTTGCGGCACGGCGCTCGCGCTGTGCCTGCTCGCCGGCGTCGCCGCCGCAGGTACGCCGGCCGCACCGGGCGCCGCGCTGCTGTCGCCGACGGCGGTGTTCGCCGCGTGGGACACCGACAGGAACCAGTCGCTGTCGCCGGCGGAATTCAACGCCGGCTGGGCGCGGATCGAGCGCACCGCGGCGCTGCGTCAGTTGCGTGCGCAATTCGCCGCGCGTGACCGCAATCGCGACGGCGCCCTCGATGCCGGCGAATACGCGACGCTGGAACTGGTCCGCAAGGCCGGCACGAATGCGCCGCCGATCGCGCGCTTCGACAGCGACCGCAGCGGCGGCCTGCGCTTCGAGGAATACGTCGCGCTGGTGACGGCACTGGCGCCGAAGCCGGCCGCGGCGCCGGCGACGAAGGCCAACGCCAACGCGAAGCCCCGTTGACGGCTGCCGCCGTCGCACCATCAGGAAAGAGAGAGTCGTGTCAGTCGAGTTCGTATCCGTCTGGAAGCAGGTCACCCCGGAGCTGCAGGCCGAACTGGTCGCGTTCTGGTCCGCGCACAAGGCCATCGCCGATGCCGGCGTCGCCACCGCGCGTGCGCGCCAGGCCGTGTGCATCGCCCGCGATGGCGAGGGCCGTATCGTCGGCGTGGGCACCGCGTTCGTGCGCGTGCTGCAGCGCCTGCGCCAGCCCATGTACTACTACCGGCAGTTCTTCGCCCCGGAATACCGCGGGCAGGGGCAGGCCATGCCGTTCTTCAACC
Source organism: Lysobacter yangpyeongensis (assembly GCF_042655745.1). Lineage (NCBI taxonomy): Bacteria > Pseudomonadati > Pseudomonadota > Gammaproteobacteria > Lysobacterales > Lysobacteraceae > Lysobacter > Lysobacter yangpyeongensis. Next base: position 43,874 of record NZ_JBHSNM010000005.1, read on the forward strand.
GCGCGCGGCAGATCCTGCAGGCGCACAACGCCGCGCTGCCGGTGGCCGAAAGCCTGGGCGTGCTGCTGGAAGTGGAAAGCGCGCTGCTCGCCACGCGCTACGACCTGGCCCATGTCGCCGCGGCCGATTCCACCTTCATCGGCTACTCGCCGCGCGGGCTGCAGCTGCGGGTCTCCTATTTCGAGGGCGCGCGCCTGCTCTCCCCGCTGGCGGCGTCGCCGCGCGATCCGATGGGCTCGCTGCCCTAGTCGGTTACCCTAGCGCGGACGCTCCGACGGCCCGCCGGTCCATCGCGATAGCTGCCATGTCCGAGTCCGAGTTCGTCCTGAAGACGACGCCACCGCGCATGCCGCGCCTGGCGATGGAGCGGCCGCGCCTGCTGCGGTACGCCGAACGCCTGCGCGATTGCGCCGCCGCCGCGGTCGTGGCGCCGGCGGGCTTCGGCAAGACCACGCTGCTGCTGCAGTGGCGGCAGCGCTGGCTGGAAGCGGGCGCGCGCGTGGCCTGGCTCGGCGTCGATGCGCAGGACGATCCGGCGCGCTTCACCGTCGGTCTGCTGCAAGCCGCGCGCAACGCCTGCGCGATCCGCGACACCCCTCCGTCCGGCAGCCCCGGCCTGGAGACGCTGACGCGCATGCTGTCGGAGGTGGCGCGCAACGGCGCGTGGACCGTGATCGTGATCGACGACGCCGAACGGCTGCCCGAAGCCACCGTGCGCCAATCGCTGCAGTACCTGCTGCTCAACGCGCCGGCCAACCTGCACATCGCGATCGGCTCGCGCGTGCCGCTGCCGCTGCGCACGACCGAACTGGTGGCCAAGGACAGCTTCCTGCAACTGTCCACGCACGACCTGCGCCTGCAGCTGGAAGAGTCCATGGTGCTGCTCGAACGGCGCCTGGGCGCGCGCCTGAGCGTGGACGAGCGCGCGTGCGTGCACGACGCGACCGAGGGCTGGCCGATCGGCCTGCAGCTGGCGATCGCGGCGATCGAGCACGAGGACGATGCGGCCGCCGCGGTGCGCACGCTGTCGGCGCGACGCGGCAGCCTGCAGGACTACTTCGTCGATTCGCTGCTGGCCGCGCTGCCGCCGCATGCCGCCGACGTGCTCACGCGCATCGCCATCCTCGATCACTTCAACCAGGAACTGTGCGACGCGGTGTCGGGCCTGTCCTGCGCGGACCTGCTGCAACAGCTGGTACGCGAGACGCCGATCATGATGGTCGGCGAGCGCGACGGCTGGCTGCGGCTGCATCCGCTGGCGCGCGACTTCCTGCGCGGACGCTTCGAGCAGCTGCCCGCGCCAGAGCGCGCCGCGCTGCACGCACGCGCCTCGCACTGGTACATGCAGAACGGGCGCCTGCACGACGCCGCCGACCACGCCCTCGCCGCCGGCGACGAAGCGCTGGCGCAGGAATACGCGGCCCGTGCGCTGTGGATGCTCGGCGCGTTGGGCAAGGTCGACGAGGCACGCGAATGGCTGCAGCGCCTGCCGATGGCGCTGCTGGAAAGCGATGCCGAACTGCGCCTGGGCGCCGCCGCGGTGCTGGCGTTCGGCAACCGCAATGCGGAAGCGCTGCGCATGGCCAGCGACGTGCTCGGCAATCCGCGCACCTCGCCGGCGCTGGCGGTGGTGGCGCGCCGCGTGGCGTCGACCGCCGCCGCCTATGCGGACCACCTGGGCGTGCTGGAAAAGCTGCTGGCGAGCTGGCCGCCCGTGCCGGCCGACGTCGATCCGCTGTACACCGCCAACCGCCTCAACGTCGGCGCGTTCGTCGCCCTGCACCGCGGCGACACCGGCGCGGCGCGCGCGCAGATCGCGCAGGCCGCGACGCTGGGGCGCGAAGGCTCGCTGCGCCTGGCCGCGGCGCTGGGCCAGATGCTGGTGGGCCTGAGCCACCTGTGGGACGGCAACCCGCGCCTGGCCGAAGAGGTGATGCGTCCCGCGTTGCTGCTCGCCGAACGCGAGGAAGGCCGCCGCAGCATGATCGCCAGCCTGCACGCGCCGGTGCTCGCGGCGGCGCTGCTGCAACTCGACCAGCAAACCGCGGCGCAGGCCCTGCTCGCCAACCGTCTCGACGTGATCGAGCGCTGCGGCTTCGCCGACAACATCCTGCTGGCGTACCGCACGCTGGTGTACGCCGCGCTGGCGCAGGACGACGAGCGTCGTGCGCTGAGCGTGCTCGACAGTTTCGATGCGGTCGCCCATCGTCGCGCACTGCCGCGCCTGCGCCTGCAGGGACTGGCCGAACGCGTGCGCCTGTTCGCGCTGCGGCAGTGCCTGCAGAGCGCGGACGAGGCGATGGTCGAGCTCGATGCGCTCGCGGCCGTGTTCGCGCAGGAAGAACTGCGCCCATACGTGCCGCACTACCAGCTGGTCGCGTCGGTCGCGCGCAGTTACGTCGCGCTGGAACGCAACGACATCGATGCCGCCGACAGCGCGCTCGACCGCGCCGCGACGCTCGCCGCGCTGCTGCGCCGCGGGCGCGATGCGCGCGCGGTCAAGGTCCTGCGCGCGGTCGTGGCGCGACGGCGCGGCAGCGACCAGGCCTTGCCGCTGTTGCGCGAGGCGATGAGCCTGGCCTCGTTGTCCGGCAATGCGCGCCTGCTCGCCAACGTCCATCCGCAGGCGCTGGAAATGGCGGCGGAAGTGGAGAACGGCGCGCTGCTGCCGAAGGCGGGCAGGCGCCGCCGCGCGTCGATCGATGCGTCCGCGCCTGGCGCCTCGGGCCTGCTGACGACGAAGGAAGCCGAGATCCTGCGCCTGCTCCAGCGCGGCATGTCGAACAAGCGCATCGCGCTGACGCTGGACATCGGCGGCGAAACGGTGAAGTGGCACCTCAAGAACCTGTTCGCCAAGCTCTCGGCCGGATCGCGCGAACACGCGGTGGATCGCGCGCGGTTGCTGGGGCTCGTGAAGTAGCTCGGGGAGCGTGGCCCGGATAAGCGCAGCGCATCGCGCCGCCAGGAATGTAATCCGTGATGATCCCCACCGCGCCGCAGCGCGGGAGAAAAATCGGCCTCCCTTGGAGTGTTCCTGCTCGCGGGAGCGTATTCCCCGGGTGCGGCCTGCGGCCTTGCCCGGGCTACGGCTCCTGCAACGCCACCTGCTTGTGCGTGTCGGCCTCGCGCGGGGCGTCGACGGTCGCCTCGTCGCGCGAAACGGTGGTCGTCGGCGCGTGTCGCGGAGCGGCATCGAGGCCGGACGCGCGCTGCTCGCGTGCCGACTGCTCGGCCGATGCGATCAGCGCATCCATCACCAGACCCATCAGGCTGCGCTTGCCGCGAGCGCGCGATGGCTCCGCCGGGGCGGCTGCAACGACCGCATCGCGCGCCGAGGTGTCGGCGCGTGGCGCGGCCGTGATCGGCTCGTGCGTCTGCGCCGCGAGCGGCAAGCACGCGCCCGCCAGCGCCAGCCACAGCAGCCACGTCACCGACGCGAACCGGATCGGGTACGGCGGAAGCCTGGACGGAAGGAAGCTGGAACGACGCATGAGTCTGTTCCATCGACGCCACACGGGCGGATGCGGGCAGCGTGGTCCCTGCCGGCGTGCATGCGCGTGAATCGGCGTCGCGGCGGCGTGAACGCCGGCCGCAGCGCCCCGTTTCGTTGCGACCGGATCAGCAAGGTGGGCGGAGCGTGACGGAACACGGGAAAAACCATGCCGAATCGGGCGTGAGGCCGTGCCACAAGTCATCGGCTCGCGCACCGTGCACCGCTGCTACCATCGAACGCCTTGTCCCGCCGCTTTCAAGGTGCCGCATGAACCGTCCTTCCCGGAATGCACTCGCCGCATCCGTGTTGTCCCTGGCCGTGGCGTTCGCGCTGCAGCCCGCGCTGGCCGCGAATCCCCAGGCCCCGAGCTTCGATCCGCACCGCCTCGCCGAAGAAGTGAAGACCTTGTCCTCGGATGCCTTCGAGGGCCGCGGTCCGGCCACGCCGGGCGAGACGAAGACGGTCGAGTACGTCTCCGCGCAGATGCAGGCCGCCGGCCTGCAGCCCGGTGGCGACATCAAGGACGGCAAGCGCACCTGGACGCAGGCGGTGCCGCTGCTGCGCGCCGAAATCACCGGCACCCCGACGCTGACGATGAACGAAGGCGGCCAGGCGCAGGCGCTGACGCAGGGCGAACAGATCGCCGTGCGCGCCGCGCTCAACGGCGATACGCACGTCAGCATCAAGGACGCGCCGCTGGTGTTCGTCGGCTACGGCGTGAAAGCGCCCGAGCGCAACTGGGACGACTTCAAGGGCATGGACGTCAAGGGCAAAGTCATCGTTGCCCTGATCAACGATCCCGATTTCGAGACCGGCAAGGGCGACTTCGGCGGCAAGGCCATGACCTACTACGGCCGCTGGACCTACAAATACGAGGAAGCCGCGCGCCAGGGCGCCGCCGGCCTGCTGATCGTGCACGAGACCGATCCGGCCTCGTACGGCTGGGCGACGGTGAAGAATTCCAATACCAACACCATGTTCGACGTCGTGCGCGACGATCCCAAGGCGGTGCACGCGCCGCTGGAAGCCTGGATCCAGCGCGACTTCGCGGTGAACCTGTTCAAGAGCGCCGGGCTCGACTTCGAGGCACTGAAGAAGCAGGCGCAGATGCGCGACTTCCAGCCGGTCGAGATCAAGGGCGCGACGTTCAGCGCCGACTACGACGTCGATTCGAAGGTCATCACCTCGCAGAACATCGTCGGTTTCATCGAAGGCAGCAGGAAGTCCGACGAATACGTGATCTACAGCGCGCACTGGGATCACCTCGGCGTCGGCGAGCCCGATGCCAGGGGCGACACGATCTACAACGGCGCGGTCGACAATGCGACCGGCACCGCCGCGTTGATCGAGCTGGGCCGCGCCTTCGCGCACGCGAAGCAGAAGCCGGAACGCTCGCTGGTGTTCCTCAACGTCACCGCGGAAGAAAAGGGCCTGCTCGGTTCGGAGTACTACTCGTCCAAGCCGCTGTATCCGCTGGGCAAGACCGTCGGCGTGATCAACATGGACGCGCTCGATCCGCACGGACCGGCGCGCGACTTCAACATCTCCGGCAGCGCGAAGCTCGAACTGCTCGACCAGCTGGTGGCCACCGCGAAGCAGTGGAACGTGCGCTACTCGCCGGATCCGAAGCCGGAAGCGGGCCACTTCTTCCGTTCCGACCACTTCCCCTTCGCCAAGCGCGGCGTGCCGGCGATTTCGTTCGGTTCGGGCGACGACCGCGTCGACGGCGGCACGGCCGCGAGCAAGCAGTGGAGCGAGATGTACACGCGCGACCGCTACCACCAGCCGGCCGACGAATTCGACGCGGCCTGGCCGTTCACCGGCATGGCGCGCGACCTGCAGATCCTGTACACGCTGGGCAGCGACCTGGCGAACTCGAACGCCTGGCCGAACTGGGGCCAGGACTCCGAGTTCCGCGCCGCGCGCGATGCCAGCGCGGACGCACGCAAGTAACGGCGACCTGCACGCACGCACGAAAGCCCCGCCACTGGCGGGGCTTTTCGTTTGCGGCGTCGCCACCCGATCAGGGGACGTTGCCTCGCCAGGGCATTGATTGCAGGGAAGTTGCGCCGTGCGCGCGCCGCGCCGCGCATCCGGGCCTGGCCGTTGCCGCGGCAGCGCCGCGTTGGTCGGGGTGCTCGCCCATACAGGCACCTGGAGCGCACCGATGAACCCTCGTCTGATCGCGACTGCACTGTCCGCGGCCACCCTGGCCGCGCTTGTGTCCTGCCAACGCTCCGCGCCGCCGGAAGCCACCGCGCCGGCAACGGCAACGCCCGCGCCCGCCAGCACCGCCGCACCCGCGGAGCCCAAGGCGGCCTACACCGACCTGGAACAGCTGGCGCAGCGCGTGGTGACGCAAAGCGCGGCGGTGAAGGAAGGCGAGGTCGTGCTGATCACCGGCCGGCCGAGCGATGCGGAACTGCTCGAGAACCTCGCCGTCAACGTACGCAAGGTCGGTGGCCTGCCCTTCATCGAATACAGCAGCGACCGCCTGGCCAAACGCCTGTTCTTCGACGTGCCGGAAAAATACGACACCCAGGCCGACACGCTCGGGAGCAAGCTCGCCGACATCGTCGACGTGCAGATTTCCCTGGGCAACAACGCCACCCAGGATCTGTTCGAAGGCGCCGATCCCAAGCGCATGGCCGCGCGCGGCAAGGCGGCCGAACCGGTGGCGCAGAAGTTCCTGCGCAAGGTCCGCAACGTGGAGATCGGCAACAACCTGTATCCGACGCCGTGGCGCGCGAAACAATACGGCCTCGAAGAGGACGCCCTGGCGCGCACGTTCTGGAACGGCGTCAACCTCGACTACAGCGAACTGCAGGCGCGCGGCACGCAGGTGAAGGTCGCGATCGCCGGCGGCAACGAGGTGCACATCACCAACCCCAACGGCACCGACCTCACGCTGAGCGTGAAGGGGCGTCCCGTGCTCACCAGCGACGGCGTGGTCAGCGCGGAGGACATGAAGGGTGGCGCCGCCGCGGCCGCGGCCTACCTGCCGGCCGGCGAGGTCTACGCCACGCCGGTGGCCGGCAGCGCCCACGGCAAGGTGGTGAGCACGCTCAGCTACTTCCGCGGCAAGGAAGTGAACAACCTCACCCTCACCGTCGACGGCGGCAAGGTGACGGCGATGACCGGCGAGGGCCCCGGTTACGCCGGACTGAAGGCCGAATACGACGCGGTCGACGACGCCCGCAAGGACGACGTGGGCTTCGTCGACGTCGGCATCAATCCCAACGTGACGCTGCCCGCGACGAGCAAGGTCGGCACCTGGGTGCCGGCCGGATCGGTCACGGTGGGCACCGGCTTCAACGTCTGGGCCGGCGGCAGCAACTCGGTGCCGTACGGACTGACGTTGTTCCTGCCCGGCAGCACGCTCACGCTCGACGGCAAGCCCATCGTCGAGAACGGCACGCTGAAGCTCTGAGCAACGCGCGCAAGCGCAAGGAACAAAGGCGGCCTTCGGGCCGCCTTTGTTGCCTCAGGGCGCAGCTGTTCCTAGCGCGCGGCGCTGCGGCGGTCGGCCGGGAGTTCGCTGGCGATCCAGCGTTCGAGCAGGCGCTTCTCGAAGCGCAGGGGGTCGTATCCGCGGCCGACGGTCGAATCCATCAGGAAGCCGGCGTCCATGAGCTTGCGCTCGCCCTGGTCGATCACGGCGCCGTTCGCATCGGTATGCGTGAAGGCAAGGGTGATGCGCGGCGGATAGATGTCGCGCACGAAGCGGGTGTCGTAGAAGTCCGGCCCGCGCCACGGCTCGAAATCGCCGGCGCGATCGATGTCGGTGATGCGGATCTGCAGCCGTTCGCCGGCCCGCAGGCGCGGTGCCGCGTAGTCGCGCAGGTGCCGGGCGAGCTGCGCGACCCAGTCGCCGCGACGCGATTCGACGCGGTTGTGGCTGTAGCGGATCTCGGTGAAGCCGGCCGGATCGTCCCAGCTGACGCTGACCGGTCCCTGTTCGGGCAGGCTGCGGGGCGCGTCGGCATCGGTGACGTAACGGATGCGCGCTGCGGCCGCGTGCGGCGCGAGCAGCCCGGCGCAGGCCAGCGCTATCGCGAGCAGGCCGGAGATTGGCGTGCGGAGTGTCATGGCGGATCTCCCAGATGACCGGTCGATACCGGCATTGTCCTCCCCGGCCGCGTCGCATTGAAGCCGCAAACCCGGCGGATCGGCGGGCCGGCGCCGCTCGTTCATCCGCGAGTCGTTAACGCGACCTCACCTGCACTCCGCTTCGCGCTAACAAATGGCTTCGCACACTGGGCGGTGGTCAGTGACAGCCGCATCCCGCGGCCACGGAGGTCAGGCATGAACGATGCAAAACGCAGCTACGTGATGGGCGCCGGATCGGCGCTGCTGTGCGCGATGGCGCTGGGCGCCGCCGCATGGGCGGGCGATTCGGGCAGCAAGTTCAGGATGATGGATACGAACAACGACGGCATGGTGTCGTCGGCCGAGCACGATGCCGCGATCGCGAAGATGTTCGGCGAGATGGACGCGAACGGCGACGGCAACGTCACCGCCGCCGAGATGGACGCGCGCCACATGAAGAAGGAGGCCGCGTCGAAAGGGATGACCAGCAACGATGCGGCGATGGACACCGGCGCGATGCACCGGGAAATGTCCTCGTCCGAGAAGATCGCGAAACTGGACACCAACGGCGACGGCATGCTGTCGGCCAGCGAGCATGAGGCCGGCGCACGCTCGATGTTTTCGGAGATGGACACCGACGGCAACGGCAGCCTGTCGCGCCAGGAGATGGACGCCGGCCACGCGGGGATGATGAAGGAGAAGGGCAAGACGACGTCGCCGGACAAGTCGCCCTGACCGTGAACCCGGGCGCTGCGCGGCGAAGGCGTGCGTGGAGATCGTGGATGGTCGCGCACACCACGCCGCCGGTGCCCGGCCGACCGGACTCGCCGGCGCCGGCGCCAGAGCGCCCGGATGCGCCGGCGCGTCCAGACGAGCCACCGGCACCGACACCGCCGTCACCGGATCGCGAGATTCCGGTACGGCCGATGCCGCGTCCGCAGCCGCCGCCGCCCGAAGCCCCCGTCCCCGATGAACCCGAGCTCCGGCAGCCGCCGGCGCACGATCCGGTGCCGCCGGCGCCGAAGGGACGGGCGACCGATCGTCGCGTGCCTGCAGTGTGTCGATCAACGGAATCGCTCCGCGTCACGTGACAATCGCTTTCGGCTCTCTTCGCATCGCGGCGAGCGGGCAGTTGGCGGGAGGAGTGAGCGTGCGTGCGTCGCGCATCGGACGTACGCGCAGGTCGGACGTACGCGCAGACACCTCGTCGTCGCATGCGCATCGTCGCGGCAGCGCAGACTGCCTGCGCATTGCCGGCACGCGGCCCGCAGGCGGGATACGTCGTCCCGGATTTCGCGGCTAATCGGCCGTAGAGCCACCGGCTAAGCTGCGCGTCTTCCCGAATTGCGGAGCCCGCCCATGTCCTTCTCGATGTATGACGCGTCCATTCCGGTGTTCGTGCGCACGCTGCGCAACCTCGACCGCGTGCTCGCCAAGGGCGCGGCCCATGCGCGCGACAAGGGCGCCGACCCCGCGAACCTGCTGCAGTCCCGGCTGATCTTCGACATGCTGCCGCTGGTGCGACAGGTGCAGATCGCCAACGACATGGCCACGCGCGGCGCGGCACGCCTCACCGGCCAGGAAGTGCGCAGCGTCGAGGACAACGAGACCACGTTCGAGCAGCTGCAGGCGCGCATCGCCGCCTCGATCGCCTACCTCGATGGCTTCACGCCCGAGCAGTTCGCGGACAGCGAGACCCGTGCGATCTCGTTCAAGACTCCCCGTTCCGAACAGAACTTCGTCGGCCGCGATTACCTGCTCGCCTACCTGCTGCCCAATCTGTTCTTCCACACCAGCATCGCCTACGCCCTGCTGCGGCAGGCAGGCGTCGCCATCGGCAAGGCCGATTACCTGGGCGAGAACTGAGCCTGCGCGGGCGCGTCCTGGCGACGCGCCCGCTCCGCGCCGTTCACTTCACCGGAATCATCAGGTGCTGGTACGGCGTGCCGGGCCACATCACGTACGGCACCGAGGTGTCGGGATCGGCGTCCTTCGGATACATGTCGTAGAACGCCGGGTCGGCGCCCACGATCATCACGTGCGGTCCGGTCTGCACCCAGTGGTTGCTGGCGGTCGGTTGCTCCGCATACGGATCGGTGTTGCTGGCATCGGTGCCGCCGGCCAGCATGTACATGAAGCCGATCTTGCCCGTCGCAGGCGGCTTGTGTTCCATCCAGGCGTGCGCCCACTCCATCGCGGCCGCATCCATGCACATCGGATCGGGGCCGGGCGTGCCGGGGTTGTCGGCCATGCAGGTGAAGCCGTTGGTGCCGGCGCGCACGGTGCGCATGCCGTCCTTCTCCATCGCGACGATGGTGGCGTTGGCGGCGACCTTGGCGGGCGCGGCCTGCATCGCGCTCGCGATCATCTTGCTGTCGGCGGCGGCATCGGCCGCCCATGCGTTTGCGCTCAGCACCGCGAAGACGGCGAGCGCGAGTATCGATCTGGACATCGAAGGCTCCTGACAGATGGGCACTCCCTCGTCGCGCATTGTCGAGCCATGGCGCGGCCATGCTGCGTCCCCCGGTCGGGGGAGGGCGCGCGTCGTGACGTCATCTCGACATGGCCGAATCCGCGATGACCTGCGGTCGGGTGGATTCACCGGCGATTCGCGCGTGGCTGCGAAGACTGCGGGCACCCCCCACCGCAGGAGTGACGGATGAAGTCGAACCGCAAGCGCAATCCGGCCCTGGCCGCAGGCGCGCTCGCCGTGGCGCTGGCGTGCCTGGGCGGTAGCGCCTGGGCGCAGCCGCAACCGGGCCTGACCAGGGCCGAGGTGCAGGCGCGGCTCGAGGCGCAGGGCTACACGAAGATCAACGATGTGAAATTCAGCGATGGCGTGTGGAAGGCCGATGCGCGCAGTGCCAACGGCAATCGCGTGGACGTGCGCATCGATCCCGCGACCGGCGCGATCTACCCCGACGAGCAGGTCGCCAATCTCAGCGAAGCCGACGTGCGCGCCAAGCTCGCCGCCGCGGGCTACACCAACGTGCACGACGTCGATTACGAGGACGGCATCTGGAACGCGGAGGCCGACGATCCGCAGGGCAAGGACGTGGAACTGAAGATCGATCCGGCGACCGGCAAGGTGATCGGCAAGGAAAAGGACTGAGGATTGCCGGCGCATCGCTGTCGCGCGACGCCGTCGACGGCCGCGTCTGCAAAAACAGAAAGCCCCGCAGTTGCGGGGCTTTCTTTCGTCCGCACGCAGAGGATCAGTGGTGCAGCAGGATGTCGGCGATGATCCCGGTGGCGACGGCCACGAGGATGAAGCGACCTTCGTCGTCGCGCACCCAGCGATGGCCGCGCGGCGGCTGGCGCAGGTGGTAGTACGCGTAGTCGTCGACGTAGTAGCGCGGCTCCAGATACACCACTTCGATGCGGTCGCCGCGGCGGTAATCGCGGTGCTTCCAGTGCTTGTGCCGGCGGTCATGGTCGCGGTCGTAATCGCGATCGTAGTCATGGTCGTGGTGGTGACGATCGCCGTGATGACGGTGCCCGTCGGCCAGCGCCAACGGCGCGGTCAGCAGCAGAGTGGCAAACGACGCGGCGAGGATCAGGCGTTTCATGGGCGTACTCCGGGTGTGCCTGCAACTGGCCCGACGACGCATCGGCGCCGCGGGCCGATGGGTCAGTGGTGCAGCAGGATGTCGGCGATGATGCCGGTGGCCACGGCCACGAGGACGAAGCGGCCGTCCGGATGGCGGATCCAGCGGTGGCCCGGGGGCGGCGGCGCGAGGTGGTACACGCGGTAGTCGGTGACGTAGTAGCGCGGCTGCAGGTAGACGACGTCGATCTTCTCGCCCTTGTGCCAGCCGTAATGGTTGCCCGGCGGGTGATCGCCGTGGCCGCCATGACCGCCGTGTCCGCGCCCGTGGCCCTTGGCGACGGCGACCGAAGACAGCGACAGCAGCGCGAGCGAAACAGCCAGTAGCACGCGTTTCATGGTTCCCCCTCGTGAACGTGATGGATGCGGTGCGGCGGATGGTAGGTGGCCGGCCGCGCACGGTGGGGCGAAGTTCACCACGGACTTCGGGAAATTTGACCGGTTTCGCCGTTCCGCGCGCCGCGGGGTTGGCCCGTATTCATGCTGGCCGCGCGGTTCCCGCATTCCGGCGCGCATGGAACGCGCCGCCTGAACGGTTCGCGCGGATTGCCCCGTGCCCGGGACGATTCTTCCCTCGAATCGCGGCTTATCGGCGCCGCGGGCGATGGCTAGCCTGTACGCCTTCTTCCGCACACCTCGCACGGGACGCGCCATGCCCACGCCTCGCCACGCCGGATTCGCCTTCGTACCGCTGATGCCGATCGTCGCCCTCGGCGTGATCGGTCTGGCCTTCGCCGCGATCGGGTACACGGGTGGTACCGACCCCGCGCCGATCTGGCCAGGCGCCCGTAACGCGGCCCTGGTTGCCTTGCCGGTGGCGGTCACGCTGGTATTGCGCGGGCTGGCGCGGCGGACGGCGCGCGCGGCGGCGCGGCGCCGGCGTGGCCCGGGCGAAATGGGCTGATCGTGGCTCACGGCTTCGCCTCGCGCGTCGATTACGATGCGCCGGTTGCCCTGGTGGAAGAACTCCGCGTGGATGCCGTCGTTTCCATCCGCGACGTGAGCAAGACCTATGCGTCCGGCCACGTCGCGCTCAAGCACGTCGACCTCGACATCCGTCGCGGCGAGATCTTCGCCCTGCTCGGACCCAACGGCGCCGGCAAGACGACGCTGATCAGCATCGTCTGCGGCATCGTCAACGCCAGCACCGGCACCGTGCTCGCCGACGGCCACGACATCGTGCGCGACTACCGCGCCGCGCGCGCCCGGATCGGGCTGGTGCCGCAGGAACTGTCGACCGACGCCTTCGAGACCGTGTGGGCGACGGTGAGCTTCAGTCGCGGCCTGTTCGGCAAGGCGCCGGATCCCGCGTACCTGGAGAAGGTGCTGCGCGACCTGTCGCTGTGGGAGAAGAAGGACAGCAAGATCATGACGCTCTCCGGCGGCATGAAGCGGCGCGTGCTGATCGCCAAGGCGCTGGCGCACGAGCCGCGGATCCTGTTCCTGGACGAGCCCACCGCCGGCGTCGACGTCGAACTGCGTCGCGACATGTGGCAGCTGGTGCGCACGCTGCGCGAAAACGGCGTGACCATCATCCTGACCACGCACTACATCGAGGAAGCCGAGGAGATGGCCGATCGCATCGGCGTCATCAGCAACGGCGAGCTGATCGTGGTCGAGGACAAGCACGTGCTGATGCGCAAGCTCGGCAAGAAGCAGCTGACGCTGCAGTTGCAGGAACCGCTGGCCGCGGTGCCCGAGGCGCTGGCGTCCTTCGGTCTCGAACTGGCCGACGAGGGGCACGCCCTGGTCTACACCTTCGACACCCAGCGCGAACAAACCGGCATCGCCACGCTGATGCGCCGCCTCAACGAACAGGGCATCGACTTCAAGGACCTGCATTCCAGTGAAAGCTCGCTGGAAGAGATCTTCGTCAGCCTGGTGCATGGCAGCAACGGAGCACGCACATGAGCATGAACGTGCACGCGGTCCGTGCGATCTACCGCTTCGAAATGGCGCGCACCTTCCGCACCCTGCTGGAATCGATCCTCTCGCCGGTGCTGTCGACGTCGCTGTACTTCATCGTGTTCGGCGCGGCGATCGGTTCGCGCATGGGCGAGGTCGACGGCGTGGGCTACGGCGCCTTCATCATTCCCGGCCTGGTGATGCTGTCGCTGCTCAACGAGAGCGTGTCCAACGCCTCGTTCGGCATCTATCTGCCGAAATGGTCGGGCACGATCTACGAACTGCTGTCGGCACCGGTGTCGACCGTCGAGATCCTGCTGGGCTACGTCGGCGCGGCGGCGACCAAGTCGCTGATGCTCGGGACGCTGATCCTGGTGACCGCGCGCTTCTTCGTCCCCTACGAGATCGTCCATCCGTTCTGGATGGGCTGCTTCCTCGTGCTGACCGCGCTGAGCTTCAGCCTGTTCGGTTTCATCATCGGCATCTGGGCCGGCAGCTTCCAGCAACTCCAGGTCATCCCGCTGCTGGTGCTGACGCCGCTCACGTTCCTGGGCGGCGCGTTCTACTCGATCGGCATGCTGCCGCCGTTGTGGCAGAAGATCGCGCTGTTCAATCCGGTGGTCTACCTGATCAGCGGCATGCGCTGGAGCTTCTACGGTGTCAGCGACGTCGACATCGTGATCAGCACGGCGGCGATCCTCGGCTTCCTCGCCCTGTGCATGGCGCTGATCGCGTGGATCTTCCGCACCGGGTACAAGCTCAAGGCGTAGTGTGGGGCAAGCCCACCGCGCGCCTTACTCGCCGTCCTGCTGCGCCGGCGTCAGGAACCACGCCTCGACCGCGCCCTTCACCTTCATCGTCATCGGCTGGCCGTGGCGGTCGAGCGCCTTGCCCACGGGCAGCTTCACCCACCCTTCGCTGATGCAGTATTCCTCGACGTTGTGGCGCTCCACGCCGTTGAAGCGGATGCCGACGCCGCGCTCGAGCAGGGCTTCGTCGTAGAACTTGCTGCGCGGGTCGTTGGACAGGCGATCGGGAGGCGTATCGGACATGGCGGTCGTGCAGGTGGGAAACGAGGGCGCATTGTAGGCGCCCGCGCCGCCGCTTGCCTGCATCGCCCCGCTTTCACGCGGTGGCCTGATTGCAGGCGTCAAGGGCATCGGCGACCTCACCACGCTGCCGGCGCGGCAGCGGAACCGCCGGCGCCTTGATCCGGGCCTACGATGCCTCGCCGCGCCCCTGGGCCTTGGCGCGCGCAATCACCGCCTTCACCAGTTCACGTTCGCGATGCCGCGAGATGGGCACGGCGCCCAATGTGATGGCGCGTTCGCGCAGTTCCGCGGTGACGTCGTAGTGCGCGCCGCTGGTCTTGTTCTGGAACGCGCGGCGCGGAATATCCAGGCGCGCCGCCATCGCATGCAACTCGGCGAGCGTGTCCGCCATCAGGTGCGCCCAGCGCTGGCCGCGCCACGGATGCACGGCATCGTCGACATAGACCGTCATGGCCACAGTGTGCCACCGGCGGCACGCCGGCGCGGCAGCGCGCGCCTATCATGCGTGCATGTGTCTGATCGCGGTCGCCTGGCAACACCACCCGCGCTATGCATTGGCGCTGATCGCCAATCGCGACGAATTCCACGGGCGTCCGACCGCGCCCGCCGGTGTCGATCCGGAAGCGCGCGGCGTGTACGGCGGCCGCGACCTGCAGGCCGGCGGCAGCTGGTTGCAGGTGTCCACGCGGGGTCGCCTGGCGGCGGTGACCAACGTACGCGCGGGACGCAATCCCGAAACCGCACCGCGCTCGCGTGGCGCGCTGGTGCGCGATTTCGTCCGCGGCGAGAACGATGCTGCCGCGTACGCCGCGCGGCTCGCGCCGGTCGCGCCGGAACACGGCCGTTACAACCTGCTGACGTGGGATGGGCGGGCGCTGGTGTTCGCCACCAATTACCCGCAGGCCGGATCGCGGCCGGTCAGTCCGGGGATCCATGCGATGTCCAATGGCGCGTTCGACGCGCCCTGGCCGAAGAGCGGCCATGCCACACGGGCACTGCGCGCGTGGCTCGACTCGCCGGCGTCCGCGCGCGAGATCGACGCGGCCGCGCTGGAGCCGCTGTTCGCGGCGCTGGCCGACACGACGCCGGCGCCGGATGCGGCGCTGCCGGACACGGGCGTGGGCCTGGAAATGGAGCGCTGGCTGTCGCCGCCGTTCGTGCGTGGTGAGCGCTACGGCACGCGTTGCAGCACGGTGGTGCTGGTGGAAGCGGAGCGGATGCTGTTCGCCGAACGGCGCTTCGGGCCGGATGGGGTGCCGCAGGGGGAGAGTTTCCGTGTGCTGCAGCGCGCCGCCTGACCTCTTCTCCCCGCGTGCGGGGAGAAGATGCCCGAAGGGCAGATGAGGGGGAGCGAGCGCAGCGAGCTGCTTTTGCTTTCGTTCGGGAACAACCGCAACCGCAACAGCAAAAGCAGCTCGCTGCGCATCGCTCCCCCTCACCCGCCCCGTTGGGGCACCCTCTCCCCGCGCGCGGGGAGAGGGAACGCGTCGCTTCGGCTGTCAGTCGCGTCGGCCGCGTCAGTCGCTTCGGCTGCGTCGGCGGTGCCATCCATGGCGTAGCAACTCGGCTTCGGAGCGCCCGGCCCGGCCCTCGATGGCCGGGCGTTCGTCAGGACGCGCGCCATGGCGCGCAAGCCTCCTTCCTCACCCCTTGATGCACACCATCTGCCGCAGCGTGTGCACGATGTCGACCAGGTCGCGCTGCGCCGCCATCACCGCGTCGATGTCCTTGTACGCGGCCGGCGATTCGTCGATCACGCCCGCGTCCTTGCGGCATTCGACGTGCGCGGTGGCCTCGCGGTGCTGCTTCAGGGTGATCTGCGCGCGCGCGGCGGTACGGCTCATCACGCGACCGGCGCCGTGGCTGCAGCTGTGGAAGCTGTCCGCGTTGCCCTTGCCGCGCACGATGTAGCTGCGCGCACCCATGCTGCCCGGGATGATGCCGAGCTCGCCCTCGCGCGCGCTGACCGCGCCCTTGCGCGTGACCAGCAGCGACTGGCCGAAATGCTGCTCGCGTTGCACGTAGTTGTGGTGGCAGTTCACCGCTTCCTTGTCGAGCTGGAACTTCGGGAGGCGGTGGCGCATCTCGTGCAGCACCCGCGCCAGCATCGCCTCGCGGTTGACGCGGGCGTAGTCCTGCGCCCACGACACCGCTTCGACGTAGTCGGCGAACAGCGGCTCGTCTTCGAGGAAGAAGGCGAGGTCGCGGTCGGGCACGTGGAAGCCGAGCACGCGCGTTTCCAGTTGCCTGCGCGCCAGCTCGATGAAGTACGTGCCGATCAGGTTGCCGGTGCCGCGCGAGCCCGAGTGCAGCATCACCCACACCCGATCGCTCTCGTCGAGGCAGATCTCGATGAAGTGGTTGCCGCCGCCGAGCGTGCCGGCCTGCTTGTCGACCTTGTCGGGCCGGATCT
The DNA here is from genome assembly GCF_042655745.1 of Lysobacter yangpyeongensis. NCBI lineage: Bacteria > Pseudomonadati > Pseudomonadota > Gammaproteobacteria > Lysobacterales > Lysobacteraceae > Lysobacter > Lysobacter yangpyeongensis. The sequence continues at coordinate 60,433 of NZ_JBHSNM010000005.1, forward strand.
TGGGGTGCTTGTCGCGGATGCGTGCGAGCCGCGCCATCAGTGCCGACTGCGCCAGCTTCGTCTCGATGCTGTCGGGAATGCGGCGGTGGTCGCCACCGGGGCCGTTGCCGACCGGAACGCCGCGCTCGATCGAGTTGCGCAGCTGCGCCAGATCGTCGGGCAGATCGCTCGCCGTCAGCGTGGTCCGCACCGCGGCCATGCCGCAGCCGATGTCGACGCCGACCGCGGCGGGAATGATCGCGCCGCGCGTGGGCACGACCGAACCGACCGTGGCGCCGATGCCCAGATGCACGTCGGGCATCACCGCGACCCAGGGGCCGACGAAGGGCAGGGCGGCGATGTTCTGCAACTGCTGCCGCGCCTTGTCCTCGACCGGCACGCCGTGCACCCAGCCCTTGATCGGCGTGGCCGCGTGCCCGGCGTGGAGCAATTCGTAGTGTTGTTGCGTACTCATGATTGGAATCCGTTCTGAAAGGCTCCGCGTGGCGAATCCGTTCGCCACGCGAAGGTTACTGCTTCAAGCTGACGAGCTGCTTCATGACGCCGTCCAGGCCGCCGAACACGGTCAGCTTGTCGATCTTCTCGGTGATCTTCTCCAGCGCCTCCAGCTCCTTGAGGCGCATGAGCACCGGGCTCTCCTCGATCAGCCTGGCGGTGTTGAGCAGGGAACGCGTGGCGTTCGCCTCCTCGCGACGACGGATCACGTTGGCCTGGGCCGCCTTCTCCGCCTGCACCACGCTGTTGAGGATGTCCTTCATCTCGCCCGGCAGGATCACGTCCTTCACGCCGACACCGAGCACCTCGATGCCGAGTTCGCCGACGCGGCCGCGCACGTAACCGAAGATGTCGGCGTCGAGCGAGACCTTGTCGCCGAGCAGCTCGTCCAGCGTCTTGGCGGCGATCGCCTTGCGCAGGCCGAACTGCAGCTCGCGGTACACGTAGTCGCCGTACCTGGCGACCCTGGTGCGCGCGGCCACCGGATCGGTGACGCGGATGCTCGCGGCCAGGTTCACACGCAGGCTCACCTTGTCGCGGGTCAGCAGTTCCTGGCCCGAGACCTCCATCGACTGCACGCGCAGTTCGACGGTCTCGACGCCGACGTTCTTCTGGAAGTTCCAGAAGGCGTAGGCGCCCGGCGCGAGCGTGCGCACCAGCTTGCCGTCGACGAACAGCAGGCCCGCGTTCTCTTCCGGCACGGTGACCGCGACGGCGATGCGCTCGAGCACGCCGAGCTGACGCAGACGCTTGCTCACGGCGGCCTCGAGCTCCAGGCCCTTGCCGAGCGACACCGCCTGCACCGCGACGGCCACCAGGCCCTTCCAGTACAGCTTGCGCGTGCCCGGCGCCAGAACGTCCTCGAGCTTGCCGTTCTTCAGCACCAGACCGACTTCGTCGGTGCCGAGGTTGGCGAGCACGAAGTACGCGTCGAGCCGCTCGCCCAGTGCAGCGATCAGCACGTCGGTGTCGTTGCCGGCGTATTCGGCCCTGGCGATGTTGTGCGTGTTCACCTCGATCCGACCCAGCGGGTCGAACCACCTGTACACGCCCGGCGCGAGCACGCCGGCGAATTGACGGTTGCGATACACCAGGCCGCGCTCGCCGTCACCGATCACGACCCTCTTGGTCCAGAACATGGGAACTTCTCCTTTGTTGGCTCTGGTGGTCCGACCCGCTTGGTATTGCGCGCGATGGATCGGTTGTCGCGCTTTTGCTGTGAAGCCCCTCTCCCGGAGAGGGGTTTGGGGCGAGGGTGCAGCGAAGCAGCAGACACCCGAGGGTCGACTGCCTTGCCGAAGTCGCCTCCGGCGCATCGCGCCACAGGGCCTTCTCCCGGAGGAAGCAGGCAAAAAAGGTGGAAGCACCCCTGACGCCAAAGCCGCGGAGCATTGCGCGCTCTGTGCACGGCGACGATCGCGTTACGCCAGCGACGGCGATGCATGCCCGTGCGCTGCCTTCGTGCGATCGCCGGTGTGCCTCGAGGGCGCAGGCCCGGCGACTCCACCGCTGCGGGGTTCCGTTGCACGCCGCACACACGATGCGGCGCCTGGCGAAACGCCGCACGGGGCGCTTCCTGGTGGGGCTTTCGCCCGTTGTAACGACGTGACAGGTCGTTGTTGGAGCGGGACTCGAACCCGCGACAGCCGAATTGGAAGTTCGGTGCTCTACCCGACTGAGCTATCCAGTGGTGACGTGCCGGACTCGAACCGGCATGGCGACCGTGAGGTCGTGCCTTACCTTTCAGCCAACGTCGCTTCGCGAAACACCTTCTCCCGATCCTCGGCATACGCCACGGCAGGGCCGCGCGCACCGGGCAGGAATGGGGAACCTGCGCCGCTGCGAACCGTTCGATCGATGTTCCGCATTGGCCTCTTGTCGAAAAGGCCAATCCGTGCGCGACTGCATCCGCTGCCGCCCGTGCCGAAGCATCCAGGCACAGCGCATGAAGCGCCTTCGCGGAAGTTCCCTGCCTCGGGCCAGCACGCCCGGATGCTTCGGGATGCGCGATGCAATCGCGATAAACCTCGGAAAAATCCCTTTGCGAACGCCAAAACAAAACGCCCCCGGGTGGGAACCCGAGGGCGTTCGCGTTGCCTCGGGAGATCGGGGTGACCGATCTCCGCGAGCGGGATCAGTCGTGTGGGACGAAGTCCTTGCGCGCGCGTTCGTCGCGCGGCAGGCCGCACGCGGCCGTGCCGTGGCGGTTGGGCCGCAGCGCAGTCGGGTTGGCGATGGAGAATGAGGACTTCATGGAAATACGGTTCTGCAAGTGATCGCCGCAACGGCGAAGGTCGCGCACCTTACGCGCGACGTAGCGGATGTGCAACCACCGTTCGTCGGGTATCGACGGCATGCGGTGCACGATGCGCCGCATCGTGGACGTTCCGATGCGCGCTGTCGCACGCAACGAAACGCGTCGGAACATCCCACTTCCGTTCGCAGCAGCAACGTCGTTACGGCGATGGCGGCGCCCGCATCGTGCGTTCGCCCCAGTGCGGAATGCGCCAGCGCAGGTTGCGTTCGAGGCGATCGCTGACGTCGCGGGCGAGCGCATCGGTCATGCGGAAATCCGCGGGCACGGCGCGCGATGCGATGTCGCGGCGCTGCTGCCGCCGCGCGAGCATCGCCTGCACCGCGGCGCGCAGGCTCGCCGGCGCCGCGGCGGTCACCGGCACCGACACCGCCGGTGCGGCGTAGACATCGGTGCGATTGGTGAGGTCGCCGCTGCTGGTCTTCACGAAGAACGGCACGAAGGTGTCGCCGCGGCTGGCAAGTGCCTGGTAGTCGCCGAGGAAATACGCGCCGCCGGCCGGCGGCGCGGTGGTCAGATCGAAGGACGCGGCGACGTGCGTTTCGCTCCAGCTGACGCCGCCGTCGGACGAGCGCGCCAGCCAGTAGTCGGTGAGCAGGCTCGCCGCGGCGGTGTTGTTGCGGAAGTCGTAGTAGGTGACGCCGACGTCGCCGTTGGGGCGCACGTGCACGGACGGCGTAAACGCAGGTACGCCCGCGGCGCTGACCCGCGTCGGCGCCGACCAGGTCGCGCCGTTGTCGGTCGAGCGCGAGAGAGCGATCGAATCGAACGTGCCGTTGTTGAAGCGCGCGTCCTGCCACACCACGAACAGGTGTCCGCTCGGCGCGACGGCGATCTGCGCGAGTTCGGAGCCGTCGCGCACCGGCACGTTGCTCTGCGGATCGCGCGTGCCCACCGCGAGCAGGTCGGCGATGCGCACCGGCGCGCTCCAGTTGACGCCGCGATCGGTCGAACGGATCACGGCGAGGTGCGCCTGCGTGGTGTTCGGCGCGACGCGGTCGATCTGCGTGAACAGGTTGACCAGCGTGCCGTTGGGCGCGACCACGATGACGTTGCCGAGCGTCTGGCTCGACGGACCCGGATCGTAGATGGCGCGCGCGGCCTCCCAGCTGGCGCCGCCGTTGCTGGTGCGCGTGAAGTATGTCGGCCCGCCGGCATCGCCGGCCACCAGCCGGTCCCAGGTCGCATAGACGAAGGAGGCGTCGAGGGGGTCGGCGGTGATGGTGTTCTTGTCGTTGAAGAAGCCGGCGCCGTCGCGGATCAGCGTGGTCGGCGCGCTCCAGCTCGCGCCGCGGTCGGTGGAGCGCACGACGAGCATGGCGTTGACCGAACCGGCTTCGAAGGAGCCGCCGGTGGTGACCAGACCCATCGCATAGGCCGTGCCGTCCGGCGCGAAAGTCACCCACGGATCGGTGGCGCGCGCGTAGTCGCCGCCGTTGGCGAAGGTGCCGCCGCCGCAGCGCGACACGGGCAGCGGCATGCGCGTCCAGGTCTGGCCGCCGTCGCCGGAGCGCGCGCTCATCAGTCCGCGCGCCGATCCGTTCGACCAGCGATCCTGCTGCCACACACCGATCAGGTTGGACGGGTTGGTCGGATCGACCGCGACGTACGGCTCGACTTCCGCGTTCTGGAAGAACGTGCCGCTGACGGGAACGCCGTCGCAGTTGGCGGTGAACGGCGAAGGCCCGGAGGCGCGGTACTGCGCATCCAGTCCCGGAGGCGGCGGTGGGGGAGGCGGCGGAGGCGGGGGAGGGGTGCCGCCGCCGGAGCCGCCACCGCCACCTCCGCAGGCGGCCAGGCCCAGCAGGAGCAACGGGACGGACACCAGCCGCATCGAACGCACCACTGCCTGCGCGCGCATCGCCGCTCTCCTTCGCAAGAGGTGGCCAAGTCTAGTCAGCGCGGCGCGGGCGCGGCGCCGCGCGCGGTCTTGCCGACAAGAAACGTCAGCCTGCGATCAGCGCGCCACCAGGGCCGGCGTGGCGTGGAAGCGGCGCGGGTAATTGCGCTCGTCGCTGATGGTGCTGACGACCTCGTCGGCGAGGTCGGGCGCCGCGTAGACGACGTAGGCGATGTCGCCTTCGTCGCGCACGCCGACGTGGTGCAGGCGATAGCGGGCGTGGCCGCCGCCGGTGTTCTCGGGGTAGTGCAGCGGCGGGCGGTCGGTTTCCAGATCCAGTTCGCTGTTGTCGACGGAACCGCCGACGAAGAGGGCGCGCATTCCAGCACTCCTGGCTTGAAGGGCGGGTCCCGGATGATGCGCGCGCCGGCGTTGGCCGCGCGTTAATGCGCGAGCGCGCCGCGTAGAATCCGCGCTGGTTCATGTCACTGAAGGCTGCGCGTGTCCGTCGAGGGTCCCGACTTCGCGCTCGAAACCCTGCTGCTGCCGCTGCTGGACGGCCCGCTGTCGTGGCCGCGCGAAGGCGGCGCGCTGTTCCTGCGCGCGCGCGATGGCTGGCCGCTGCACCAGCGCGCATGGCCCGGGCTGGTATGCGAACAGAGCTTCCGGCCCGCGGCCGATGCCCTGCAGCGCTCGGGCCTGACGCTCGTCGACGCGGCGGACGCGAGCCTGCATCCGCTGGTGCTGGTGTTGCCGCCGCGGCAACGCGACGAAGCGCGCGCGCTGTACGCCCGGGCCATCGCGCGCACGGCGCCCGGTGGCCGCGTGCTGGCCTGCGTGCGCAACGACGAAGGCGCGAAATCGGGTGAAGCCGACCTGGCCAGGCTCGCCGGACCGCTGGGCCAGTTGTCGAAGAACAAGTGCCGCGCGTTCTGGACCGCGCCGCTGCACGGCGCGATCGATCCGGCGCTGTTCGCGCAATGGCGCGAACTCGACGCGCCGCGCCCGATCGCCGACGGACGTTTCCTCAGCCGTCCCGGCGTGTTCGCCTGGGATCGCATCGATGCCGCTTCGGCATTGCTCGCCGCCCATCTGCCGACGGACCTGCGCGGGGCGGCGGCCGATCTGGGCGCGGGTTACGGGTATCTGTCGAGCGAGCTGCTGGCGCGTTGCCCGGGCATCGTGTCGCTGGACCTGTACGAAGCCGAGCATCGCGCGCTCGACCTCGCCCGCCTCAACCTCGCGTCGCAGGCGGCGCGCATCGCCATCGGCTGGCACTGGCACGATGTCACCGTCGGCCTGGACCGCCGCTACGACGTGATCGTCAGCAACCCGCCGTTCCACGCGCAGGGTCGCGCCGACCGTCCCGACATCGGCCGCCGCTTCATCGCCGTCGCCGCTGCGGCGCTGCACGCCGGCGGTCGCCTGTGGCTGGTCGCGAACCGTCACCTGCCGTACGAAGCCGAACTCGCCCGGCACTTCGCGCAGGTGCGCACGGTGGCGCAGGACCAGGGCTTCAAGGTGTTCGAGGCGATCCGCGGCTGACTTTCACCGCAACCCGCCGCATCGGCAACCGTCAAACCAACCGCTTTCCGGATTCTTCATGAAGCTCGTCAAACTCATCGCCAACCTCGGTTACGGCAGTCGCAAACAGGTGGCGGCGATGTTCCGCGCCGGGATGGTGACCGACGCGCAGGGCGAGGTGCTCTACGCCGACGACCAGGTCGCGCACGCGGACATCCGCATCGAGGGCGAGCCACTGGATCCGCCGGCGGGTCTGCTGCTGATGCTGCACAAGCCGGTCGGCTACACCTGTTCGACCAAGGATCCCGGTCGCATCGTCTACGACCTGCTGCCGCCGCGCTTCCGCCTGCGTTCGCCGATGTTGTCGACGGTGGGGCGGCTGGATCGCGACACCAGCGGCCTGCTGCTGATGACCGACGACGGCGCGCTGCTGCACCGCATCGTGTCGCCGAAGACGCACCTGCCGAAGGTGTACGAAGCCACGCTCGCGCACGAGCTGCGTGGCGACGAAGCGGGGGTCTTCGCCAGCGGCACGCTGCTGCTGGAATCGGAAACGACGCCGCTGGCGCCGGCGCAGCTGGAGGTCGTAAGCCCCCGCACGGCGCACCTGACCCTGACCGAAGGCCGCTACCACCAGGTGCGGCGCATGTTCGCCGCGGTCGGCAATCACGTCGAAAGCCTGCATCGCAGCCGCATCGGTGGCCTGGCGTTGGGCGAACTGGCGCCGGGGCAGTGGCGGCTGCTGGACGAGGCCGATCGCGAGCGCCTGTTCGCGCGCGATTAGCCGCTGCGGCGGGCTGCCGCGTCGCGTTACGCGCGGTTCTGCGACGGCTGCAGGAAAGCCAGGTCGGGATGCGGGCCGCCGAACGGCGCCGCGTTACTCGCCATCCGCCGACGGCGCAGTGCCCAGCAACCGCGCCCAGCCCGCGTGGCCCAGTTTCTCCAGCGTCGCGATGTTCCGCGCCACGATCGCATCCGGATCGGGAAACGCGGCGACCGCGCGCGCCACGCTGTCCTCGCGCAGCAGATGCAGCGTCGGCCAGGGCGAACGGTTCGTGCAGTTTTCGATCGCGTCCGGCGCCGTGCCGGCGAAACGGTAATCGGGATGGAAACTGGCGACCTGCAATTCGCCTTCCAGGCCGAGTTCGGCGATCAGCGTGTCGGCGAGATCGAGGAAGTCGTTGTACTCGAGGAAGTCGCCCAGCACGTGCGGATGCACGATCAGCGTCGTGTCGGTCTGCTGCGGATCGGCGGCGTGCAGCCACCGCAGTTCGTCGCGCAGCTGCTGCAACAGGTCCTGTGGATCGCGCGCGTCGCTGAGCACGAAGCGCACCTGCTGCTTGACGTACACCGCCTTCGCGAACGGGCACAGATTGAGCCCGATCACCGCGCGCTCCAGCCAGCGGCGGGTGTCGGCGATGGGGTCGTCGGTACGCGTCATGCCTGCGGCCGGCGCGCGTAGCTGACGGTGAGCAGTTCCCAGACGTGGCCGTCGGGGACGTTCCAGTAGACGAGGCGGCCGCCGTTCCACGTGCCGACCTGCATGTCGTCGGCGCCGTGCGGTGCGCCGCGGTAGGGAATGCCGGCCGCGCGGATGCGCCCGAGGATCGCGTCGAAGTCGTCGGCCGAGACGCGGAACGCGTAATGCTGAACCGGGAACTCCTCTTCGGCCTGGTCGAAGTCGAGCGTCAGGCCGTCGTTGACGTACACCGGGCAGAATGGGCCGACGCCGTGGTCCGACCACGGTACGCCGAGCAGTCCGGCGAGCTGTTTCGCGGCGGCGAAGCGATCGTGCGAGGGCACCAGCAGATGGTCGAGCTCGATGTCCATGGGCGATCCTCCGCCGCGGCGCGTCAGTCGCGGAAGTTGTCGAACTGCAGCGGGCGTTCGAAGTTGCCCGCGCGCAGCAGCGCGATCGCTTCCTGCAGGTCGTCGCGCTTCTTGCCGGTGACGCGCAGCTTGTCGCCGTTGATCTGGCTGTCGACCTTGAGCTTGGCGTCCTTGAGCGTGGCCTGGATCTTCTTCGCCAGGTCGCGCTCGATGCCCTGCTTGACGGTGATCTTCTGCCGCGCGCCGGCGAGGTTGGTTTCCACCGCGCCGAATTCCAGGCAGCGCACGTCGATGCCGCGCGCGATCAGGCGGGCGCGCAGGATGTCCTCCATCTGCTTGAGCTGGAAATCGCTCGGCGCCGACTGGCTGATCACCTGGTCCTCGAGCACGAATTTCGCGTCGACGCCCTTGAAGTCGAAGCGGTTGGACAACTCGCGGTTGGCCTGGTCGACCGCGTTGGTCAGCTCGTGCTGGTTGACTTCGGAGACGACGTCGAAGGAGGGCATGGGAACTCCGGGAAAAGCGGCGCGTTGCCTGTATGGGGGGCGCAAGGGTAGCGCATGCGGTGTGGGCGCTGGATAGACTGGCGGTCCGGATCGCCGTGGGAGAACGCGTCATGCTTCGTACGCCCGCCTACGCCGCCGCCACGGCCGGCGCGCCGCTGGCGCCATTCACCATCGAGCGTCGCGCGCCGCGTGCGCGCGAGGTGCTGATCGACATCCTCTACTGCGGGATCTGCCATTCCGACGTACATTCGGCGCGCGACGAATGGGGCGGCGGGCTGTTCCCGATGGTGCCGGGGCACGAGATCGTCGGCCGTATCGCCCGGATCGGTGCCGACGTGGCGAGCTTCGCGGTCGGCGATCTCGTCGGCGTCGGCTGCTTCGTCGATTCGTGCCGCCAGTGCGAACCCTGCCGCGCCGGCGAAGAACAGTACTGCGAGCGCGGCATGACCGCGACCTACAACTCGCGCGAACGCGACACGCAGCTGCCGACCTACGGCGGCTATTCCACCCGCATCACCGTCGATGCCGACTACGTGCTGCACATCCCCGACGGGCTGCCGCCGGATCGTGCTGCGCCGCTGCTGTGCGCGGGCATCACCACGTATTCGCCGCTCAAGCGCTTCGGCGCGGGCGACGGCCGCGAGGTCGCGGTGATCGGTCTGGGCGGCCTCGGTCACATCGCGGTGAAGATCGCCCGGGCGATGGGCGCGCGGGTGACGGTGCTGAGCAGTTCCGAGGCCAAGCGCGACGCCGCGCTGGCACTGGGCGCGCACGACTTCGCCGCCACGCGTGATGCGAGGACGTTCAAGCGGCTGGCGCGGCGCTTCGATCTCGTGCTCGACACCGTGTCCGCCGCGCACGACTACAACGCCTGCCTGGGCCTGCTGCGCCTGGACGGGACGATGGTGCTGCTGGGCATCCCCGAACGACCGGCGCCGCTGGCGGCCTACGTGCTGATCGGACGGCGCCGGCGCCTGACCGGCTCGCTGATCGGCGGGATCCGCGAAACCCAGGAAATGCTCGACTTCTGCGCCCGCCACGGCATCGCCGCCGACATCGAGCTGATCGACATCGCGCGCATCAACGAGGCCTACGACCGCATGGTGCGGTCCGACGTGCGCTATCGCTTCGTGATCGACATGGCCAGCCTGCGCGGCGGCTGAGCGATGCCGCTGCTCCTGCTGCTGCCGTTGCTGCTGCTGGCGATGCTCGTGCTGTGGCTGCTGTCGCTGCCGCTGGTGCTGTGGCAGCGCTATCGCGCCGGGCGTGCGCGGCGGCGCGCGGTGCCCTGGGTCATCGCGCTCAACGCGTGGACGCTGCTGGTCTCGGCCCTCGTGTTCGCCGGCAGTGCCTGGCTCAGCGGATTCTGGATCGACGCCGCGCTGCGCCACGCCGTCGCGGGTCTGGCGATCGGCGTTCTGCTGGGGATGCTGGGCCTGGCGCTGACGCGTTTCGAAACTACGGCGCAGGGACTGTTCTACACGCCGAACCGCTGGCTGGTGCTGGCCCTCACGCTGGTCGTTGCCGGGCGTCTCGGCTTCGGCGTCTACCGCCTGCAACAGGCGTGGACGGCCGGCGCGCACGCGGACTGGCTGGCGCAGCAGGGCAGCGTGCTGGCGGTGGGCGGCCTGCTGCTCGGGCATTACCTCGCCTATGCCTGGGGCCTGCGCCGGCGCGTGCGCGGGCGGTAAGCGGCGGCCGATGGCGTCGCGCTCCCGCTGGGGACGCTTCGTTCCAGTCGCTCTTCCCGGCGCCGGACATCGCGCTGGCAAACTCGCTGCCCGACGACCACCTCCCGCAGGTCCGGCGCGCGTCGGCGCGCCTCGACCGCCCTAGCCGCAAGGAACTCCGCCGTGAGCCCACCCCACGCACATCTGCGTGCCGTCGCCTACATGCTGGCCGCGGTGCTGATGTTCTGCCTGATGGATGCGGGCCTGAAGACGCTCAGTGCGCACTATCCGCCGTTCCAGGTGTCGGCGATCCGCGGCGCCTCGTCCTTGCCGCTGGTGCTGGTGTGGGCGCTGTGGACCGGCGGGGCGCGGACGCTGCTGCGCGTGCGCTGGTCCTTGCATCTGCTGCGCGGCGCGCTGGGCGTGATGATGATGGCGGGCTTCGTCTTCGCGCTGCGCACGCTGCCGCTGTCGGAGGCGTATTCGATCTTCTTCGTCGCGCCGCTGCTGATCACGGCGCTGTCGGTGCCCTTCCTTGGCGAACGGGTCGGTCCACGGCGCTGGACCGCGATCGGCATCGGCCTGCTGGGCGTGCTGGTGGTGCTGCGTCCCTCGGGCGAGGGCGTGCTGAGCCTGGCGGGGCTGGCGGTGCTCGTCGCCGCCTTCGGCTACGCGGTATCGGCGATCACGGTGCGCCTCATCGCGCGCACCGACAGCACCCAGGCGCTGATGGTGTGGCTGCTGTTCTTCATGGCCCTGGGCGCGGGCGTGCTCGCGATCCCGGACTGGCTGCCGGTGCGCGGTGTCGATGCCTGGGTCATCGCCGCCGTCGGCATCGCCGGGGCCCTGGGGCAATACGCGATCACCGAGGCCTTCCGCCTCGGCGAGGCCTCGCTGATCGCGCCGCTCGAATACACCGCGCTGCTGTGGGGCGTGCTGCTGGACGCGACCCTGTGGGGCGTGCTGCCCGATGCGGTGACCTGGCTCGGCGCCGGCATCATTGTGGCCAGCGGCCTGTACCTGCTGCGCCGCGAGCGCGTGCATGTCGAGGCCGAGCACCCCTGAGGCGCGGGCGTCCCCCGATCGGGTGACCCGTACCCGCGCGCGTTTGCGTAATACCCGGTGCCATCACGCCATAGGAGGCACCGGCAATGCGTTTGAACCCCTATCTGATCACCGCGGGCGCCATGGGTCTGGCACTCGCCGCGGTATTCGCCCAGGCACGGCAGGCACCGCCGCGGCCCGAGGCCATCGACAGCCACTCGGCCGATCTGGTCTCGCCGCAACTGCGGCGCGGCCTGAGCCTGAGCAAACCGCTGTCGCCGCGCGCGGACGCGGTCAGCGTCGAAGACGTCGGCGATGTCGACTCGTTCGGTCGCAACCTGCGCTGGCTGGGCGTGACCCAGGCGGACATCGCGCTGACCACGGACTGCTCGACCTGGACCGGTCCCGGTTGCCAGGTGATCACGCCCGGCGCGCTCACCAGCTTCAGCTTCACCGACCTCGGCCACATCCGCCTGCCGCCCAAGGCCAGCAAGTCGCTGCTGTGCTACTGGCTCTCGCCGCTGGTGACGGTGAGCTACGACAATCCGGGCGCGTCGATGGTCAACGGACTGGTGCGCTACAGCCCGACGCTGACCATCGAGAATTCCGTGCTCGACGATCCGGCGCTGATCAATCCGATGACGGGCCTGCCCTTCGCCGGCCGCCTGGACACCAGCATGACTTCCTCGGAGTTCTACGAGGTGCCGCTGCCGCCGGGCGCGGCGTTCACCCAGCGCAGCCGCGACTCGGCGGTGTGCATCGCCGGTTTCCTGAGCAAGCGCACGCTGGTCGACAGCTTCGGGCTGACCGAGGCCCAGGCCAATGCGTTCTTCCAGCAGGAAACGACGGTCCGCCTCAACGTGAGCGGCACCATCAATCACGTCAGCGATGCGAGCCTGATCTTCGGTCTGCGCATCATCGGCGACTGAGCACCCGGCGATAAGCCGTCAGCGATACAGCCGCTGGCAGTGCCCGCACCAGAAGGCGCGGCGCTGCCGGCGGCCCAGTTTCGCGCGGTAGGACAGGCGCGTCCCGTCGCGCGGGCAGTGGGTCTTCGCATGCACCTGCCAGTGCCTGCGCAGCACGAAGGCCTTCTTCCATGCGTAGAAGTCGAAGCTGTACTCGCGCGCCTGCTTCACCAGTTCGCCGCGCTTGCGCGGCGACAGCGCGCCGACTTTGCTTTCGGGATGCACCCGGATGCGGTGCAGCACTTCGTTCTTGATGATGTTGCCGCAGCCGGCGAACACGTCCTGGTCGAGCAGCACGTCGCAGGCCAGCGCCTCGGGCATGGCGCGCAGCTTGCGGTGGGCCGCGCGCGGGTTCCACTCCGGCGCCATCACGTCCGCGCTCCAGTCGTAGACGGCATCGAGGTCGCCCTCGATGTACTTGAGCGAGCAGGCGTAGAAATTCAGTTCGCCGCGCGCGAAGCGCAGGCTCAGGCGCGGATCGGCTTCGCGGCGCTCGTTGATGCGGTAGCTGCCGAACAGCATGAAGTGCACGCGCATCGCGAAGCCATCGAAGCACAGCAGGAAATGCTTGCCCCAGCTGCGCAGCGCGCGCAGGCGTCGATCGCGCATGCGGGTCAGGTCGAGCCGGCTGTTGCCGGCGACCTCGCGGACCACCTTGCCGGCGAAACCGGCCGCCTGCTCGCGGAGGATGACGATCGACGGGCCTTCGGGCACGGCTGGCGGCCCGGGTCGCGGATCAGCCGCCGGTGCTGGCGCCCAGGGCCGCGCTCAGTGCGGTGTCGCCGCTGATCAGGTCGCGCCAGCGCAGCTCCTGGCCGTTGCGCCGGCCCTTTTCCACGATCTTCAGGCCGTCGCCGTCGATGGTCAGGGTGTAGGGCTTCTCGTCGATTTCGATCTCGCGGCGGATGGGCTTGTCGAGCTTGGTGGTCATCGCGAAGGCTCCAGCGAAATGAAACGGCGCAGGCAGGCTAGCCCGCAGGCGGAAAGACTTTGTGAAATACGCATTCAGACACATGCGGCAAACCATGCGCGGGCGTACCGGGCGGCGAAGGGGCGTGGCGGTCGCCCCGCGCAGGGCAGTCGTACCGGGAATACGAAATCAGTACCGCTCCAGCGGCCGCGTTCCGGTTGGCGCATCCCCGCCCAGCGGACACAATAGGGACTTTCGCGCTTGCGGAGCCCTCCATGGCTGAGTTGAAGGAAGCACGCGTCCCCGACATCGGGGGCTACGACGACGTGCCCGTGATCGAACTGCTGGTCGCCGTGGGCGACACGGTGAAACCGGACCAGGGTCTGGTCACGCTGGAATCCGACAAGGCCACGATGGAGGTCCCCGCGCCGTTCGCCGGCGTGGTTCGCGAGCTCAAGGTCAAGGTCGGCGACAAGCTGTCCGAGGGCAGCGTGGTGGCGATGATCGAAGCCACCGACGACGCGCCCGCGGCGAAGGAAGAAGCGCCGCGCGCCCAGCCCGTCGCCCAGGCCGCCACGCCGGCGGCCGAGACCGCGACCCGGGTCGAACCCGTCGCCGTGCCGGCGCAGGCCGACCGCATCGCGCAGCAGTCCATGGTGCGTCAGCCCGCCTCGCCCGTGCCCACCGCACCGGCGGCCCTCGACAACCGCCCGGGCATCGACCCCGAAGCCGCGCCGCCGCGCACGCCGCCGGTGGCCTTCACCGCGGACGAACTGATGCCCGACAAGGTGCCGTACGCGAGTCCCGCGGTGCGCCTGTTCGCGCGCGAACTCGGCGTCGACCTGTCGCAGGTGCAGGGCAGCGAACGCGGCGGCCGCATCAGCAGGGAAGACGTGCAGAAGTTCGTCAAGTCGGTGATGACCGGCAGCGGCGTCGCCGCGGGCGCACCGGCGGCCGCGGCGGGTGGCGGCCTCAACCTGCTCCCCTGGCCCAAGGTCGACTTCGCCAGGTTCGGCGAGATCGAGACGCGCGAACTCTCGCGCATCCAGAAGATTTCCGGCGCCAACCTCGCGCGCAACTGGGCGATGATTCCGCACGTCACCCAGCACGACGACGCCGACATCACCGATCTGGAAGAGTTGCGCGTCGCGCTCAACAAGGAAAACGCCGCTCCTGATAAGGGCGGGGCCGGCATCAAGCTGACCATGCTCGCGTTCCTGATGAAGGCCTCGGTCGCCGCGCTGCAGAAGTACCCGACCTTCAATGCGTCGCTCGACGCCAGCGGCGAGAACCTCACGCTGAAGAAGTACTTCCACATCGGCTTCGCCGCCGACACGCCCAACGGCCTGGTCGTGCCGGTGGTGCGCGATTGCGACAAAAAGGGCGTGCTGCAGATCGCGCAGGAAACCGCCGAACTGGCGAAGAAGGCGCGCGACGGCAAGCTCGGCCCGGCCGACATGCAGGGCGGCTGTTTCTCGATCAGTTCGCTGGGCGGCATCGGCGGCACCAAGTTCACGCCGATCGTCAATGCACCGGAAGTCGCGATCCTGGGCGTGTCGAAGTCGGCGATCCGGCCCGTGTGGGACGGCAAGCAGTTCGCGCCGCGCCTGATCCTGCCGTTGTCGCTGAGCTACGACCATCGCGTGATCGACGGCGCGGCCGCGGCGCGCTTCACCGCGTATCTCGCGCAGTTGCTGGGCGACATGCGGCGGGTGCTGTTGTGATGCGCGCCGCCGCACTCGTGATGGCGCTGTTGCTGGCGCCGACCGCGCAGGCCGACGACGAATGCAAGCTCGCGCTGGGTCGCGGCTGGCCGCCGGCGACGGAGAACTACGGCGCGGCGGTGGAGCAGTTGTTCGCCGGTGGCGCGCAGCCGGGCTGGAGTTTCACCCTGCTGCCGACCGCGGGCGCCGAAAGCGGCGTGCTGCTGATTCCCGGCAGCGAGGGCGGCGACTGGACCCTGCGTCGCGCCGTCGCCGACGAGCGCGTCCACTTCTGGGGGCCGACCCGGCTCGAACTGCGCACCGCGCAGACGCCGGAACTCAACGAAGCCCCCATCCCTGCCGCCGTCGCCACGCGTCTGGTCGCGGACTGGCGCCGCGCGCTGTCGGCCGCCGCGCCCGAAGGCAGCACCGCGCCCTTCGCCGACCAGGACGCCTGGGTCTTCGCCATCGGCGACCTGCGCGTCAGCGGCCTGAAGCCGCAGTGCGAACTCGGCGCGCTGCTGCGCGACCAGATCGATCTGCTGGTCGAGGCCAGCGACGAGGGCGACGAGAAGCGCGCCAAGCGCTGGCGCCAGCTCGGCGAATCGCTGGACCGCATGCGCGACGTGCTCGACACCATGGGCGCGCCGTCGGCCGCGCCATAAAACCTTTCGCGCGCGGCGGGTCCGCACGCGCCCCACGCATTGAACGGAAGCGGTCATGGCCAACATCGAACTCAAGGTTCCCGATATCGGCGGTTACGACGACGTACCGGTGATCGAAGTGCTCGTCGCCGTCGGCGACGTCGTCAAGAAGGACCAGGGCCTGGTCACGCTCGAATCGGACAAGGCGACGATGGAAGTGCCCGCGTCCGCCGCGGGACGCATCGTCGAACTGAAGGTGAAGGTCGGCGACAAGCTGTCGGAAGGCAGCGTCGTGGCGATCCTCGAAAGCGAAGAGGCTGGCACCGCGCCGGCACCTGCCGCTGCACCGGCGCCGGCCGCCGCACCGCAGCCCGCGCCTGCCGCCGCATCGCCGGCTGCCGCGGCTGCACCCGCCAAGGCCCCGCAGCCCGCGGCGGCGAGCGGACGCAAGGCCGACGTCGAATGCCGCATGCTGGTGCTCGGTTCCGGCCCCGGCGGCTACACCGCCGCGTTCCGTTCCGCCGATCTCGGCCTGGACACCGTGCTGGTCGAACGCTACGCCTCGCTCGGCGGCGTCTGCCTCAACGTCGGCTGCATCCCGTCGAAGGCGCTGCTGCATGCGGCCGCCGTGATCGACGAAGCCGCGCACGCCAGCGACTACGGCATCGACTTCGGCAAGCCGAAGATCACGCTCGACAAGCTGCGCGAATACAAGGACAAGGTCGTCGGCCAGCTGACCAAGGGGCTGGCGGGCATGTCGAAGCAGCGCAAGGTGCGCGTGCTCGAAGGCGTGGGCACGTTCGTCTCGCCGAACGAGATCGAAGTGGCCGGCAAGAGCGGCACCCAGCTGGTGCGTTTCGAGCAATGCATCATCGCCGCCGGCTCGCAGGCGGTGAAGCTGCCGGGTTTCCCGTGGGACGACAAGCGCGTGATGGATTCGACCGACGCGCTGGAACTCGCCGACGTGCCGAAGAGGCTGCTCGTCGTCGGTGGCGGCATCATCGGCCTGGAAATGGCGACGGTGTATCGCGCGCTGGGTTCGGAAGTGACGGTCGTCGAGTTCATGGACCAGCTGATGCCGGGCGCGGATCCCGACCTGGTCAAGCCGCTCGCCGATCGCCTGAAGAAGCAGGGCGTCGCCGTGCACCTGCGCACCAAGGCGGCCGGCACCGAGGCGCAGAAGAATGGCCTGAAGGTGTCGTTCGAGAGTGCCGACGCCGGCAAGCCCGCGTCGATCGAAGCGCAGGTGTTCGATCGGGTGCTCGTCGCCGTGGGGCGCGCGCCGAACGGCAACAGGATCGACGCCGGCAAGGCCGGCGTGAACGTCGCCGATCGCGGTTTCATTCCGGTCGACCGGCAGATGCGCACCAACGTGCCGCACATCTTCGCCATCGGCGACATCGTCGGTAACCCGATGCTCGCGCACAAGGCGACGCACGAGGGCAGGCTCGCCGCCGAAGTCGCCGCCGGCGAGAAGAAGGAGTGGGTGGCGCGGGTGATTCCGTCGGTGGCGTATACCGATCCGGAAATCGCCTGGGTCGGCGTGACCGAAGCCGAGGCGAAGGCCAAGGGCCTGAAGGTCGGCGTGGGCAAGTTCCCGTGGGCCGCGTCGGGTCGCGCGATCGGCCTGGGGCGCACCGAAGGCTTCACCAAGCTCGTGTTCGACGAGGCCACGCACCGCATCGTCGGCGCCGGCATCGTCGGCGTTCACGCGGGCGATCTCATCGCCGAACTCGGACTGGCGATCGAGATGGGCTGCGAAGTCGCCGACATCGGCCACACCATCCATCCGCATCCGACCCTGAGCGAGTCGGTCGGCATGGCGGCCGAGGTCTACGACGGGACGATCACGGATCTCTACATCCCGAAGAAGAAGTAGGGCGGCGAAAGATACGCTCTTCTTCCTGCAACGCATCACGCAGCGAAAGATCCTCTCTTCTCCCCGCCTGCGGGGAGAAGATGCCCGAAGGGCAGATGAGGGGCGGCGAGCGCAGCGAGCCTGCTGTTGCTTTGCCCGCCACGAGACCCACAAGCCGCTCGCTTCGCTCGCCCTCATCCGGCGCTCCGCGCCACCTTCTCCCCGCAGGGCGTGAGAGGGAAACGGGTAGGCGGAAAAGGCGAAGCCCCGGCCTCGGAACCGGGGCTTCGCAGGCCTGCGTTGGGTCGACGAGGAAGAAGCAGGCCTATCGGGTCCGACCCGGGCCTCCCGCGAAGGTTCCGTGAACAGCCGGAGTGAATTTTCCGCCCGTTTCCCGGGCCCGAAACCGCCCCTTCCGGCCGCCCCCGGCAAGCCCGCCGACCCGGCGCGACCCCCCGTCTCCCCAGCCTTTCGCGGTTGCTGCCGAAAAGTTCCCGCTGCTATACTTCCGCGGCTTCGCAGGGCGCTTTTCTGCCCCTCTAGTCCATCCCAATGCTCTCCGTACGGAGCCTGTCGCGTGTCGAATCCAATCGCCGCGGGCCGGCGGCTGGCGCAGCGAGCGGTCGCCTGGCAGGCCATCGCCACCGTGCTGGTGGCGCTGGCCTTCCTCGTAAAAGGCCTGCCGTGGTTTCTGGCGGCGCTGGTCGGCGGTGGTGCGGTCACCCTGGCTGCCTGGGTTTCGGCGGCGGTGGCGCTGGGAGGCGGAGTGGGTCCTGCGGGTGTCGCGTTCGCGCGGCTGTTGATGGGGATGGCGTTGAAGTGGCTGCTGGTGCTGGTCGCGATCGTGATCGCGCTGGGGCTGTTCCGCCTCCCCGGAATACCCCTGATGGCCGGTGTCATTGCGGCCACGCTGGCCCTGGTGCTGGCCAATTCGATCAGACGATAGGTGTCGTTTCGTGAGTGAATCTAGTGGCGGCGGTTTGACCGGATACATCCAGCACCACCTGACCCACAATCAGGCGGTCCACGGTGCTCCGGCCGATCCTTCCAACTTCAACTGGGACTCCTGGGCCGTCGCACTCGGACTGGGCCTGCTGTTCGTCCTGTGGTTCGGCCGCGCCGCGCGCAAGGCCACGGCCGGCGTGCCGAGCAAGGCCCAGGCCTTCGTCGAGCTGATCGTCGAATTCGTCGACGGCCAGGTTCGCGACACCTTCCACGGCGACCGCCGCTCGGTCACGCCGCTGGCGCTCACCATCTTCATGTGGATCGTGTTCATGAACACCATGGACCTGATCCCGCTCGACCTGCCGGGGATGCTGGTCACCCTGGTCGGTGGCGAGGAAGCCGCGCACCACACCTTCTTCCGCATCGTCCCGACCGCCGATCTCAACACCACGCTCGGCATCTCCTCGTCGGTGTTCCTGATCCTGATCGGCCACGCCTGGTCGGCCAAGGGCGGCATGGGCTTCGGCAAGGAACTGCTGACCGCACCCTTCCACGCCCACGGCTTCGGCGCGATCGTGCTCGCCCCGGTCAACCTGGTGATGAACATCATCGAGTGGCTGGTCAAGCCGATTTCGCTGGCCATGCGACTGTTCGGCAACATGTACGGCGGCGAGCTCGTGTTCATGCTCATCGCCGGCCTGATGG
The DNA here is from genome assembly GCF_042655745.1 of Lysobacter yangpyeongensis. Lineage (NCBI taxonomy): Bacteria > Pseudomonadati > Pseudomonadota > Gammaproteobacteria > Lysobacterales > Lysobacteraceae > Lysobacter > Lysobacter yangpyeongensis. Next base: position 79,389 of record NZ_JBHSNM010000005.1, read on the forward strand.
CGGGCTGGGTGACCTTCCTGCCGGGCGTGATCGCCAACGCCGCGTGGGGCATCTTCCACATCCTGATCATCCTGCTGCAGGCCTTCATCTTCATGATCCTCACCGTCGTCTATATCGCCGGTGCGCGCGAAGGCCATTGACGCAATCCCGTAATCCCGTTTTTCCCTTCCACCGCTTCACCCCTTAGACAATCGCTGGAGAACCACCATGGAATTCATCGCTCACGTGCAGGGCCTGACCGCCGTCGCCATCGGCATCATCATCGGCCTCGGCGCCCTCGGCGCGTGCCTCGGCATCGCCATCATGGGTTCGAAGTTCCTCGAATCCGCTGCGCGCCAGCCGGAGCTGATCCCGGTGCTGCAGGGCCGCATGTTCCTGCTGGCCGGCCTGATCGACGCGGCGTTCATCATCGGCCTCGCCGTCGCCCTGTTCTTCGGCATCGCCAACCCGCTGCTCAGCGCGCTGCAGAACGCTGCTGCCTAAGCAGGCCGGAGGTGCTGCGCTTCGCAGGGAGCGCAGCACCGAAGTAGTTCCTGGTGCGGCGTTGCCGCACTGGTTTGAGAAATCCGTCGAGGACGCGTCGTGAATATCAACATGACTTTCTTCGGCCAGATGCTTTCCTTCGCGATCCTGGTCTGGTTCACGATGAAGTTCATCTGGCCGCCGCTGAATGCGGCGCTCGAAGAACGCCAAAAGAAAATCGCCGAAGGTCTGGCCGCGGCCGACAACAGCCAGCGCGCGCTCGCGCAGGCGCAGGAAACCGCCGAAGGCGAACTGCGCACGGCTCGCGCCAAGGCCAACGAGATCATCGAGCAGGCCCACCAGCGCGCCAACCAGATCATCGATCAGGCCAAGAACGACGCCATCGCCGAAGCCGCCCGCCAGAAGGCGGTGGCCGAAGCCGAAATCGTCGCTGCCGCCAACCGTGCCAAGGAAGACCTGCGCAAGCAGGTGTCCAGCCTGGCCGTGACCGGCGCCGAGAAGCTGCTGCGCCGTGAGATCGACGCCAACGCCCACAAGGCGCTGCTCGACGAACTCGCCGCCGAGATCTGAGACCGATGAGCCAGGCCCTCACCCTCGCACGTCCCTACGCCCGCGCCGCCTTCGGCATCGCGCGGGACGCCGGCGACTACGCTTCGTGGTCGAGCGCGCTCGCGTTCGCCGCGCGCGTCGCCGCCGATCCGCAGGTGGCCGAACTGCTCGGCAGCCCGCGCCTGACGCACGCCGACGCCGTGTCGCTGCTCGCCCTCGATGGCGCCAGCGACGCGCAGCGCAACTTCCTCGCCCTGCTGGCGGACAACCGCCGCCTCGCGCTGCTGCCGGAAATCGCCGGCCTGTTCGAGGAACTGCGCGCGGAAGCCGAGCGCGTGGTCAAGGCGCGCGTCACCTCCGCGACGGCGCTGGGCGACGGCGAGCTCGAGGGCATCAAGGCCGCGCTGAAGAAGCGCTTCGGCCGCGACGTGCAGATCGAGACGGCGGTCGACGCCTCGCTGATCGGCGGCGCCGTGATCGACGCTGGCGACGTGGTGATCGACGGCTCGCTCAAGGGCAAGCTCTCGCGCCTGCAGGGCGCACTCGCAAGTTGATTTGTGTAGGGCGGGTCTCCCGCCTCTGACGCGATTCGAAAAGCTAAACGGCGGGTCGAGACCCGCCCTACAGGAAACTCAGATGGCTACCACGCAGCTCAACCCGTCCGAAATCAGCGAACTGATCAAGACCCGCATCGAGAAGGTCAAGCTGGCCGCCGAAGCGCGCAACGAAGGCACCGTCACCTCGGTGTCCGACGGCATCGTGCGCATCCACGGCCTCGCCGACGTGATGCAGGGCGAAATGATCGAACTCCCCAACGCCACCTACGCGCTGGCGCTGAACCTGGAGCGCGACTCGGTCGGCGCCGTGGTCCTGGGCGACTACGAGCACCTGCGCGAAGGCGACGTCGCCAAGACCACCGGCCGCATCCTCGAAGTGCCGACCGGCCCGGAACTGCTCGGCCGCGTCGTCAACGCGCTGGGCGAAGCGATCGACGGCAAGGGCCCGATCGACGCCAAGGTCCATGCCCCGGTCGAGACCATCGCCCCGGGCGTGATCTGGCGCAAGTCGGTCGACCAGCCGGTGCAGACCGGCTACAAGTCGGTCGACTCGATGATCCCGATCGGCCGCGGCCAGCGCGAGCTGATCATCGGCGACCGCCAGACCGGCAAGACCGCGATGGCCATCGACGCGATCATCAACCAGAAGCACTCGGGCATTAAGTGCATCTACGTCGCGATCGGCCAGAAGAACTCGACCATCGCGAACATCGTGCGCAAGCTGGAAGAGCACGGCGCGATGGCTTACACCACCGTCGTCGCGGCTTCGGCTTCCGAATCGGCCGCGATGCAGTACATCGCCGCCTACTCGGGCTGCACCATGGGCGAGTACTTCCGTGATCGCGGCGAAGACGCGCTGATCATCTACGACGATCTGTCCAAGCAGGCCGTGGCCTACCGCCAGATCTCGCTGCTGCTGCGCCGTCCGCCGGGCCGCGAAGCCTACCCGGGTGACGTGTTCTACCTGCACTCCCGCCTGCTCGAGCGCGCTGCGCGCGTCTCCGAGGAGTACGTCGAGAAGTTCACCAACGGCGCGGTGAAGGGCAAGACCGGTTCGCTGACCGCGCTGCCGATCATCGAAACCCAGGCCGGCGACGTGTCCGCGTTCGTGCCGACCAACGTGATCTCGATCACCGACGGCCAGATCTTCCTGGAAACCGACCTGTTCAACGCCGGCATCCGCCCGGCCGTGAACGCCGGTATCTCGGTGTCGCGCGTCGGTGGCGCCGCCCAGACCAAGATCATCAAGAAGCTGTCGGGCGGCATCCGCATCGCGCTCGCCCAGTACCGTGAGCTGGCTGCGTTCGCGCAGTTCGCTTCGGACCTGGACGAAGCCACCCGCAAGCAGCTCGAGCGCGGCCAGCGCGTCACCGAGCTGATGAAGCAGAAGCAGTACGCGCCGATGTCGATCGCCGAACAGGCGCTGTCGATCTACGCCGTCGACAAGGGCTACATGGACGACGTCGCCGTCGCCAAGATCGGCTCCTTCGAAGCCGGCCTGCACGCGCACTTCGCCAATACCCAGGGCGCCCTGATGGCCGACATCGCCAGGACCGGCAACTGGAACGACGACATCGAAGGCAGCTTCAAGAAGGGCATCGAAGAGTTCAAGGCGACGGGGACCTGGTAAGGCAAATCGGAAAGCAAAGGCGGGAATAGGGAAAAGGGAACGAGAGCTCTACGCAGCGTCCAGATCGCAGCGACCTTACGTTCCCCATTCCCGCTTCATCATTCCCCATTCCCGGTTTTAACAGCGAGCAACGCGAGCAAAACAATGGCAGGCGGACGCGAAATCAAAACCAAGATCAAGAGCGTGCAGAACACCCGCAAGGTGACGCGCGCGCTCGAGATGGTCTCGGCCTCCAAGATCCGCAAGGCGCAGGATCGGATGAAGGCGTCGCGTCCGTACGCGCGCGCCATGAAGCAGGTGATCGGCCACCTCGCGCAGGCGAACACCGACTACCAGCATCCGTACCTGGTCGGGCGCAAGGACGTGAAGCGCGTCGGCTACCTGATCGTGTCGTCCGACCGCGGCCTGGCCGGCGGGCTCAACAACAACATGTTTCGCAAGCTGCTCGGCGAGATCCGCAAGTGGCAGGAACAGGGCGTCGAAGTCGACGTGGTCACCGTCGGCCAGAAGGCCTCGGTGTTCTTCCGCCGCGTGAAGGTCAACATGCTCGCCACGGTCACGCACCTAGGCGACACGCCGCGGCTGGAACAGCTGGTCGGTGTGATCAAGACCATCACCGACGCGTACAGCGAAGGCAAGGTCGACCAGGTCTTCCTGGCCTACAACGACTTCGTCAACACGATGGTCCAGCGCGCGACGTTCGACCAGTTGCTGCCGGTGCCGCCAGCGGAAGCGCAGGTCGCGCACCACGACTGGGACTACATCTACGAGCCGAACGAAAAGACCGTGCTCGACCATGTCCTGACCCGCTACATCGAGTCGGTCGTGTACCAGGCGGTGCTGGAGAACCTCGCCTCCGAGCACGCCGCGCGCATGGTCGCGATGAAGTCGGCGTCGGACAACGCCACCAAGCTGATCGGCACGCTGCAACTGGTCTACAACAAGGCCCGCCAGGCGGCGATCACCCAGGAAATCTCCGAAATCGTCGGCGGCGCGGCTGCGGTCTGACGACTGCGACTGCACGCGCCACCAACCAGTAATTCAAGAGTTATCAAGAGGCTATGGCAATGAACCAGGGCAAGATCGTTCAGATCATCGGCGCGGTCGTCGACGTCGAATTCCCGCGCGAGAGCGTGCCGAAGGTGTATGACGCACTGAAGGTGCAGAACACCGACATCACGCTCGAAGTCCAGCAGCAGCTGGGCGACGGCGTCGTGCGCACCATCGCCCTCGGTTCGACCGACGGCCTCAAGCGCAACCTGGTCGCCGACAACACCGGCCGCGCCATCTCGGTGCCGGTGGGCAAGGGCACGCTGGGCCGCATCATGGACGTGCTCGGCAACGCCATCGACGAAGCCGGCCCGGTGCAGGCCGACACCACGTGGGAAATTCACCGCGCGGCCCCGTCGTACGAAGACCAGTCCTCGGCCAACGAGCTGCTGGAAACCGGCATCAAGGTCATCGACCTGATGTGCCCGTTCGCCAAGGGCGGCAAGGTCGGCCTGTTCGGCGGCGCCGGCGTGGGCAAGACCGTCAACATGATGGAACTCATCAACAACATCGCCAAGGCGCACTCGGGCCTGTCCGTGTTCGCCGGCGTGGGCGAGCGTACCCGCGAGGGCAACGACTTCTACCACGAGATGAAGGACTCCAACGTCCTCGACAAGGTGGCGATGGTGTACGGCCAGATGAACGAGCCGCCGGGCAACCGCCTGCGCGTCGCGCTGACCGGCCTGACCATGGCCGAGTACTTCCGCGACGAGAAGGACGCGTCGGGCAAGGGCAAGGACGTGCTGCTGTTCGTCGACAACATCTACCGCTACACCCTGGCCGGTACCGAAGTGTCGGCGCTGCTCGGCCGCATGCCGTCGGCGGTGGGTTACCAGCCGACGCTCGCCGAGGAAATGGGCGTGCTGCAGGAGCGCATCACCTCGACCAAGACCGGTTCGATCACCTCGATCCAGGCCGTGTACGTGCCCGCGGACGACCTGACCGACCCGTCGCCGGCGACCACCTTCGCCCACCTCGACGCCACCGTGGTGCTGTCGCGCCAGATCGCCTCGCTCGGTATCTATCCGGCCGTGGACCCGCTCGACTCGACCTCGCGCCAGCTCGACCCGAACGTCATCGGCAACGAGCACTACGAGACCGCGCGCCGCGTGCAGGCCACGCTGCAGAAGTACAAGGAACTGAAGGACATCATCGCGATCCTGGGCATGGACGAGCTGTCTGAAGAAGACAAGCTGGCCGTGGCCCGCGCGCGCAAGATCGAGCGCTTCTTCAGCCAGCCGTTCCACGTCGCCGAAGTGTTCACCGGCTCGCCGGGCAAGTACGTGTCGCTGAAGGACACCATCCGCGGCTTCAAGGGAATTGTTGAGGGCGAATACGACCACCTGCCGGAGCAGGCGTTCTACATGGTCGGTTCGATCGAGGAAGCGGTCGAGAAGGCGAAGAAGATCGCGGCTTGAAGCAGGTAAAAGCGGGAATGGGGAATAGGGAAGTGGGAACGAAAGACTCCCGCTCCTGCCTCACTCCCGCTCCGGAAGGCGACCTACGCAAAGCCGTAGCAACGCGTCGTTCCCTCTTCCCCCTTCCCGCTACTCACTCCCGCCTTTCCATCCTGCAGTAACGAGTACACCGCCATGGCCACCACCTTCCGTTGCGACATCGTCAGCGCCGAAGACGAAATCTTCCACGGCGAAGCCGAACTCCTCGTCGCCACCGGCGAACTGGGCGAACTCGGCATCGCGCCGCGCCACGCGCCGCTGATCACGCGCCTGAAGCCGGGCAAGGTCGTCGTGACCCTGCCGGGCGGCGAACAGCTCGACTTCGCCGTGTCCGGCGGCATCCTCGAAGTGCAGCCGCAGGTGGTGACCGTGCTGGCCGACACCGCGATCCGCGCGCAGGACATCGACGAAGCCGCGGTGCGCAAGGCCAAGGAAGAAGCCGAGCGCATCCTCGCCAAGAAGGATCCGAAGATGAGCGCGCAGGAAGCCGAGGCCCAGCTGGCCATGAGCCTGGCACAGCTGCAGGCGCTGGAACGCCTGCGCAAGAACATGAAGCACTGAGCGCGAACGCCAACGAATTGCGCAGAAACGCCGGCCCCGTGCCGGCGTTTCCTTTTTGGCGCGCGCGCAATGTCGAACGCCCAACTCGCGCTGCGCTCAGCGGCGATAGACCCAATGCCGCGAGACGATGAAGCTGATGCCCGCCAGCAGCAGCTCGACGCCCGGCTTGGCGGCCCAGGCCCAGCGCAGTCCCGCGGCTGCTTCCACGCCGCCGATCGCCCACGTGCTCATTGCGGTCATCACCAGCCACAGCAGCACGAAGCGCCGCAGCTGCCGTGGACCGAGCGCACTGGCCGGATTCGCGAAGGTGATGCGGCCGTTGAGCCAGAACCCGAGGACCGCGCCGCTGACGCGGCCGGCGACATTCGCGAGCTCCACCGACAAACCGAAGTGGCTGAGCGTCACCATCACGCCCCAGTCCACGAGGTACTGCAGCAGGCCGATCGCCACGTAATGACTGCCCTGGCGCAGCAGGCTCATCGCAGGCCCTCCGCCGCGGGCAGATGCCACCACTGCACATCCCCCTCGCTGCCGCGCTGCACCGCACCCAGTCGCTCGAGGCCGGCACGCTGCGCGGGCGTCAGCCGCGCGGGTCGCACCAGGAGATCGCTGATGTCTTCGCGGCGGAGCAACGCGGCCCACGCCGCACCATCCGCCACTGCGTCCGCGTCGACGGCGCCGCGCTGCAGCGCGCGATCGAGGTAGGAGACGCTGCGCCCGCGCACGCCCAGTTCGGCGATGTACGGGCGCTCGGGATCCAGCGCGAGCACGTCGTGGTGCGGAGTGGCGCGGATCGCCGCGATCAGGTTGCGTTCGGGTACGTATTCGCGGAACAGCGGCGCGTCGTCTCCCGCGGACAACACCGCCATCTTCACCGCGCCCACGCGCAGCAGCCAGAAGCTGTTGGCCTGGAAGGCCAGGTTCAACACGCACACGCCGGCCAGCAGCCACGCGGCGCGTTTGGGATCGATGCGGAACGCGATGACCGCCAGCAACGGCAACGCCAGCACCAGCGCCGGAAAGACATAGCGCAGGTACTGCATCGGCAGCAGCAAGCCCGCGACGAGCAGCAATGTCGTCGCGGCCATCGCGGTCGTCTCGCGACGCCACAACGCCAGCAGCCACGCGCCCGCCAGCGCGACGAGGACGAAGCCGCCGCCGCCGGCAAACGCTTCGAGATAGCGTTCGGTGTGGAAGGTGAGGTTCCAGGGCAGCAAGGCATCGAAGCCGGCGTGCCAGCGCGGATCGTTGAAATTCACCGGAGCGGCGTACGGCGAGTGGAACCACGCGTTGAACAGCGGCAGGACCGGGTTGTGCGCGACGAATCCCGCGTACGCATAGCTGGAACCGCCGATCGCCATGACGATGGCGACGACCGCAACGACGGCGCGCAACGACGGCAGGCCACGCCGCCACAGCGCCCACGGCAGCAACAGCAACGCGAGCAGCGCCGCGGCGAGCTTGAGGCCCAGCAGGCCGCCGGCCAGCACGGCTGCAAGTGCGAGGAAGCGCGGATCGCGGCCGCGCGCCGCGACGATCATCCGTGCCAGCCACACCAGCAGGGCCGCAGTCGGCGTCTCGGTCTGCATGCTCCCGGCGAGCGCGGCGGTCAGCGGCAGGCACGCGTACAGGGCGACGGAATACCACGCCGCGCGCGCAGTGCCGTGCAGCGCGCCGGCGAGCTGCCACACGCCCGCGGCGGTGATCGCGATCCACAGCAGGTTGAGCGCGCCGCGTGCCTCCGCGCCGGCCATCACCTGCGGTACCGCCTGCAGCACGTCGCCCAGCCACGGCGCCATGGACCAGATGTGGAGGCCGGGATCGAGCGGATACCGGTGCGCTTGCAGCAACTGCCACGGCAGGCGCAGGTGGTAGGTGATGTCGTCCGCCTGCAGCGTCGGCAACCAGGCGCCGGTGCTGGCCAGGCCCAGCGCGAGGATTGCGAACGCGGCCGGGCGCGGTGCCGACGCCACCGCATCGCGCCAGCGTGCGGCGGCGTCCGATGCGGCGTCGCGCAGCCACCGCCGGCGTCCGGCGATCAATGCAACGCAGACGATGAGGTAGGCGGCGCGGTGATGCACGGGCAGCGGCAACAGCCAGCCGAGCAGGCCGCCGCACAGCGCGAGTCCGCCGGCCGTCTGCAGGGCGACCGGCACGCCCGGATGCACCAGCGCCCCGAGCGCGAGCGCGGCGAGCGCGAATGTCGCGACCGCGAGGAACGGGACGGGACCGGCGAAGCCCACGAGCGCGAGCAGCCACGCGATCGCGAGGCCGTTCGCCAGCGGCCAGCGCAGTGCGCGTCGCAACGCGGCGGCGATGCCGAGGCTCGCCAGCGCGAGGATCAGCAGTTCGGCGAAGCGCCCGGGGCGCCACTGCGCCGCGATGCCGGTGGTCGCCAGTCCGGTCACGCACAAGGGCGCACCGAGCCAGAGCAGGCCCCGTTCCCAAGGGCGAACGGCGGTTTCGCGGGCGGGCCCGTTCATGGGCAGCGATGCGTCGACAGTCATCGCGGCATGCTAGCAGTGCGGCCTAGAATGCTCGCCCGTCCCAACGCACGGAAATCCAATGCCGGCTCCCCTGCACGTCATCATCCTCGCTGCCGGCGAGGGCAAACGCATGAAGTCGCGCCTGCCCAAGGTGCTGCAGAACATCGCGGGCCGACCGATGCTGGCGCACGTGATCGACAGCGCGCGCTCGCTCGCGCCGGCCGGCATCCACGTCGTCTACGGCCATGGCGGCGATGCGGTGCGCGCGGCGTTCGCCGACCAGTCCGATCTGCTGTGGGCCGAACAGGCGCAACAACTGGGCACCGGCCACGCCGTGCAGCAGGCGATGCCCAACGTGCCCGTCGATGCGCGCGTGCTGGTGCTGTACGGCGACGTGCCGCTGATTACGCCCGACACGCTGCAGCGCCTGCTCGAAGCGCCGGGTCGCATCGCCGTGCTGGTTGCCGACCTCGAGGATCCCGCCGGTTACGGCCGCGTGCTGCGTGATCCCGAAGGCCGCGTCGGCCGCATCGTCGAGCACAAGGATGCCGACGAGGACCAGCGCGAAATCACCACCGTCAACACCGGCATCATCGTCGCCGACGGCGAACCGCTGCGGCGCTGGCTCGAACACCTGCGCAACGACAACGCGCAGGGCGAGTACTACCTCACCGACGTGTTCGCGCAGGCGTCGACGGAATTCGATGCGGCGGAAATGGTCTTCGTCGCCGATCCGATCGAGACCGAAGGCGCGAACGATCCGTGGCAGCTTGCGCAGCTCGAACGCGCGTTCCAGAAGCGCGCCGCACGTGCGCTGTGCCTGCAGGGCGCGCGCGTGGCCGATCCGGCGCGCCTGGACATCCGCGGTCGCGTCAGCGTCGGCATGGACGTGGAAATCGATGCCGACGTCGTCTTCGAAGGGGACGTGACGCTCGCCGACGGGGTGCGCATCGGTCCGTTCTGCCGGCTCAGGAACGTGACGCTCGGGCCCGGCACCGAAGTGCGCGCGCATTGCGACCTCGATGGCGTGGTGGTCGAAGGCGCGGCGATGATCGGCCCGTTCGCGCGCCTGCGCCCCGGCACCGTGCTCGCCGACGGCGTGCACGTGGGCAATTTCGTCGAGACCAAGAACGCGCGCCTCGGCGTGTCGAGCAAGGCCAACCACCTGACCTATCTCGGCGATGCCGTCGTCGGCAGTGGCGTCAACGTTGGCGCCGGCACGATCACCTGCAACTACGACGGCGTGAACAAGTCGACGACGACGATCGAGGACGGCGCGTTCATCGGTTCGAATTCGTCGCTGGTCGCACCGGTGACGATCGGTCGCAACGCGACGATCGGCGCGGGCTCAGTCATCACGAAGGATGCGCCCGCCGATCGGCTCAGCGTCGCGCGCGGTCGGCAGACGGCGATCGAGGGCTGGCAGCGGCCGGTGAAGAAGCCGAAGGCGTAACCGCAACGCAATGCCTTCAATACCTTTCCCCGCGAGGGAAAGGGCTTGGAAGCGCAGGCTGGGCTGGCTTCACCAACCCAGCCAAGGTGTCCGGATGGATGCTGGGTTGGCTGAATCCCCCAGCCATTGGCGCCCGTGGATGCTGGGTTGGTAAGGCCAACCCAGCCTACACCGGCAGCACCAGCGACACGCACAACCCGCCCCCCTCGCGGTTGAGCAGGGCGATGCGCCCGCCGTGAGCCTCGGCGATCTCGCGCGCGAGCGCCAGGCCGAGCCCGGTGCCGTGGCGCTTGGTCGAGTAGAACGGCAACAACGCATTGGCGAGCACCGCTTCGTTCATGCCGCTGCCGCGGTCGAGCACGTCGACGCGCCACGCTTCCGGCAGGCGGCGCAGCGACAGCGCGACGTCTTCCGGCTTCGATCCCGATTCGTGCGCGTTCTTGAGCAGGTTGATCAGCGCCTGCTCCAGCTGCGCCACGTCGATGCGCGCAATCGCGTCCGGCGATTCGGGCCCGTCGTAGACGAAATCGACCTGCGCGCGCAGCTGCGCGACGAAGCGCGGCCACGGCACCGACTCCAGCCGCGGCGCCGGCATCTTGGCGAAGCGTGCATAGTCGCGGATGAAGCCTTCCAGATGCCGCGCGCGCTCCTCGATCGTCGACAGCGCGGTGGGCAGGCGTTCGAGCTGGCCGCGGCGCAACAGCTCTGCACCCGAATGCGCGAGCGACGCGATCGGTGCCAGCGAGTTGTTGAGCTCGTGGCTGATCACCCGGATCACCTTCTTCCAGGTCTGCACTTCCTGGCGGCGCAGTTCGGCGGTGAGCTGGCGCAGCAGCACGAGTTCGTGGCGGCGCCCGTTGAGGCGGAACTGGCGGCGCGCGAGGTGGTAGATGTCCTCGCTGTCGATGTCGCCCACGGTGAACATGCCGTCGCCGCCGCGTTCGAATGCCTCGCGCATCGCGTCCGGCGCCCGCGCCATGAGCTCGTCGAAGGCGAGGCCTTCCAGACGCTTGCCTTCGCCCAGCAGCTTGCGTGCGGCGATGTTGCCCAGGACGATGCGACGCGCCGGATCCACCAGCAGCATCGCCACCGGCGTGTTCTGCACCATCGTGTCGAGCAGCAGTTCGCGCTGCACCAGCGCGAGGCGCTGCTCGCGCAGCGCGTCGCCCAAGGCGTTGTGACTGGCGACGAGCTGGCCGAGATCACCGCCGCCGCGCCAGGACAGGCCGAAGGCGAAATCGCCGTCGCGATAACTCGCGACCGTCCCGGCGAGCGCACGGAACAGCGAGTTCATCGGAGCGAAGGCACGGCGCACGTGGTAGATGAGCAGCGGCGCCAGCAACGCCACCGCGAGGCCGCCGCACAGCCAGGGATTGCCGAGCCAGCGCATCAGCAGCAGGGTGACAACGACCGCCAGCGCCATGTAGACCAGCGCGATCGCGCCGAACAGCAGACTCAGCGGAATGCGTTGCAGCCAGCGGGTCATGGCAGGAGGCCTCCGCTGCGTGCCGGACGGGCGAAGTTGGACGCGGACTCCGCGCCGTCGCGTTCCGTCACGCAGGCCTTATCGCCCGTCATCCGTGTGCCGCTTGTCATCCTTGTGCCGCTCGTCATCCCGGCGAAAGCCGGGATCCATTTCGATGTTGATTTCGCTTCTGCCGTTGTCGCGGGTAATGGCAAAGACAAGGTCCAAATGGATCCCAGCTTGCGCTGGGATGGCGAGCCAGGGTGGATGGATCCCTGCTTGCGCCGGGACGACGAGCAGAAGCGGGACATCGACACCCGCCGGAGCGGCGCAGGACTACGGCCGGTCGCACCCCGGCTCATGCGCGATCGATCCCCAAACGTTCCAGGCGCCGATACAGCGCCTGCCGCGACAGGCCCAGGTCGCTCGCGGCCTGCGCGACGACGCCGCCGGCGCGTGCCAGGGCGGCTTCGATCGTGGCGCGGTCGGGCTCGTCGCCGCCGTTGCCGGCCGCCGCCGCGCGTACCGGTGCCGCCGGCAGCCCGAGATCGGCGACGCCGATCCTCTCGCCGCGCGCGAGCAACGACGCGCGCTGGATCGTGTTGCGCAATTCGCGCACGTTGCCGGGCCACGCGTGCGCGAGCAGCGCCTGCTCGGCCTCGGCATCGAGTTGCTTGCCCGGCGGCAGGAAGTGGCGCGCCAGCGGCAGGATGTCGTCGGCGCGCTGCGCGAGCGGCGGCAGTCGCACTTCGATCGCATTGAGCCGGTAGTAAAGGTCCTCGCGGAACTGCCCCGCGGCGATCAGCGCGGGCAGGTCGGCATTGGTCGCGCTGATCACGCGCACCTTCACCGCGCGCTCGCGGTTGCCGCCAAGGCGTTCGAAACGGCCCGTCTCCAGCACGCGCAGCAGCTTCACCTGCCCGGCGAGCGGCAGCGTGCCGATCTCGTCGAGGAACAGCGTGCCGCCATCGGCGGCTTCGAACTTGCCTTCGCGCGCGCGGTTCGCACCGGTGTACGCGCCGGCCTCGGTGCCGAACAGTTCGGCCTCGATCAGTTCGCCCGGCAAGGCGCCGCAGTTGAGCGCGACGAACGGTCCCTGCTTCACCGCCGAATTGGCGTGGATGATCTCCGCGTACTTTTCCTTGCCCACGCCGTTGGGCCCGGTGATGAGCACGGGCAACTCGGAACGCGCGACCTGGCAGGCCAGCGACAGGGCCGCCTCGCTGGCGGGATCGGCATAGACCAGGCCACGCAGGTCGAATTCGCGTTCCAGCGCATCGCGGCGCCGACGGCCGCTGCTGCGGTGACGCGCGAGTTCCTGCTTCGCCTGCGACAGCTCCAGCAGGTTGTTCACCGTCGCCAGCAGCTTGCGGTCGTCCCACGGCTTGGCCAGGTAATCGGCGGCACCGGCCTTGACCAGGTCGACCGCGGATTCCAGGTGCGTCCACGCGGTGAGCAGGATCACCGGCAGGTCCGGATGCGCGGCGCGGATCTGCGCGAACAGTTCGACGCCTTCCTCGCCCGAGGTCGTGTCGGCATGGAAATTCATGTCCTGCACGACCAGGTCGAAGGACTCGCGCGCCAGCAGCGCCAGTCCGTCGGCCGGCGTGGTCACTGCGCGCGTGTCGATGTCGTGCAGCGAGAACAGCGTTTCCAGCGCGGTGGCAACGGACGGGTTGTCGTCGATGACGAGGACGGTCGGCATGCGGGCAGTCGGTGGCGTAGGCGCGGGCCGTTTCGGCTCGCGCCCATGATCGCAAAAAGCGGCGGGTTCAGTGGCGCGGCGGTTGCGGCGGCGCCGGCGGCATGGGTGGCGTGGGTGGTTTCGGCGGTGTCGGCAGCAGCGCGCGCACGTCCGCGGCGCTCCAGCGCACCAGCCGTTCCTTCCCGTCGCGCTGCACGCGCAGCGTGGCCGGCGATCGGCGATGGCGTTCCAGCGCGGCGGTGAATGCCTCGACGTCGGGCACCGCCTCGTCACCGACCGCGACGATGCGATCGCCCGCCTGCAGGCCATGCAGCGGCGCCGGCTTCGCGATGGTCACGGCGACGCCGTCGTCGCCGTTGCGCATGGCGAGCGTGCGGTCGTTGTTGACCCAGAGCAGGGTGGCCTCGCGGTCGCCGGCGCGGGCGGCGGACGCGGCCAGCAGCAGCAAAAGCATCAGCATTGGAGTCGTCGTACGCATGCAGCCTCCGAAAGAAGCGCGGCGCCGCCACCACGCGACGCGGCGGAACAGGTTCACACCGTGCGCGTGGCCACCGCCGGCGGCACCGCGGCGGCACGACGCGCGGGTCCCAGCACCGACAGCTGCCCCAGCGCCCACAGCACCAGCGCACCGACCGGCAGGTACAGCGCGGGCAGACGCGGCAGTTCGTAGGAGCTCATCAGCAACTGGTTGATGCCGTAGGCGCCGATCATGCCGATCACGATACCCACCGTGGCGAGCAGGAAGTTCTCGGTCTGGAAGTAGCGCAGGATCTGCCCCTTCGTCGCGCCCAGCGCACGACGCACGCCGATCTGCTTGGTGCGCTGCTGCACCCAGAAGCTGGCCAGGCCGACGATGCCGAGCGCCGTCACCACCAGCAGCGCGATGCACACCGCGATCAGCAGCCACACCATCGAGCGGTCCTGCTGGAAGAATTCGTCGCGCAGCTGCTCCTGCGTCTTCTGGTCGAGCACGATGCGGTTCGGGCTGTTCTTCTCCAGAACCTTGACCGCGTCCTTGAGCACGCGCTCGCGCTGGTCGGGCGTGGTGCGCAACACGTAGTAGCCGCCGACGTCGTAGGGCATGCGCACCGGCAGCACCACCGAGTGTTCGGGGAGCATGTCCTTCGGGCCGAAGTACGGCCGCACGAACGTGCCGACCACGCCGACGACGGTGAGCGGCTTGTTGTCGCCGAAGTAGAACGTCTGGCCCACCGCGTTCTTGCCGGGATACAGCTTGTCGGCGACGGCCTTGGTGATGATCACCGCGCCCGAGCCGGCGTTCTCGAAGCCCTTGTTCGCGTCGTAATCGCTGTACTCGTCCGGGACGAAGTTGCGGCCGGCGATCAGCTTGACGCCCAGGGCCTGCAGCAGTTCGCCGCTGTCCAGGTACGTGGTGGCGTTGAGCGAGGACTCCTTCTGTTCCGGGGTCAGGGTGATGCCGCTGTTCCAGGAGGAATTGCCGAACGGCACCTCGTTGGTCGCCGCCACTGCGCTCACGCCGGGGATGGTGCGCATCGCGGCGAGGTCCTCGCGGGTCAGCGCTGCCGAATTCTGGTCGGTGCCGATGCCGGTGAGGGTGATGACCACCGCCTCCTGCTCCGCCACGCCGCTGGGCATGTCGATGCGGGCGACGCGCTCGCGGATCAGGAACACGGCATTGCAGATGATGGCGCAGCTCAGCGCGATCTCGAGCACGATCAGCGCGGCCGCGGTCTTGTGCCGGCGCAGGGTCGAAAGAATGGGACGGAGTTCCATGACGGGCCTCACTGGGTCTTGAGCTGGATGGCGGGCGTGACCTGGCACGCGCGCCACGCGGGCAGGGCGCCGGCGAACACGCTGGCGACCAGGGCGAGGACGAAGGTGGTGGCGAGCATCACCGGATCGAGATGCGCGAGCGACGCGTGCTCCACCGGCTGCTGGCGCACCGCCCACAGGCCGAGCATCGCCAGGCCCAGGCCCAGCACGCCCCCGACCAGGCCGACGGACACCGCCTCGATCAGG
Organism: Lysobacter yangpyeongensis; assembly: GCF_042655745.1. NCBI lineage: Bacteria > Pseudomonadati > Pseudomonadota > Gammaproteobacteria > Lysobacterales > Lysobacteraceae > Lysobacter > Lysobacter yangpyeongensis. The sequence goes on from NZ_JBHSNM010000005.1 coordinate 94,786, forward strand.
CACTGCGCGAAGATCGCCCCGCGCGAGGCGCCCAGCGCGCGACGCACGCCGATTTCCGCCGAACGCCGCATGAACTTCGCCAGCAGCAGGCCCACGGTATTGAGCAGGCACACCAGCAGGAAGCCGAAGGCGAGCCACATCTGCAGGTTTACGTCATCGGGCACGACTTTCTGGTGGCGCAGGAAGCCCATCAAGTCGAGCAGCTTCACGTTGTTGGGACGCTGGAAGCGGCCGGCCGCGCGCTGCTGATCGGAGTAGTTCTCCAGGAACGCCTGGTAGGCCTTCGCCTTCGCTGGCGTATCCAGCTGCACCCAGAACTGGATCCACACGCAGGGCGCGCCGACGTCGGTGGCATTCACGCCATCGGCCCGGTTGTCGTAGCAGTTCATGTTGCCGTTGCGGCCCAGCTTGAGGTCGCGCGAGGTCGTGAACGGCAGGTACACCTGTTCGGTTTCGCCGTAGCCGTGACGGCTGGTGTTGAGGTCGTAGAACTTCGGCACCGGACGCCAGGCGTCGAGCACGCCGATGACGCGGAAGTCGGTGCCGTCCAGGCGCAGGGTCTTGCCCACGCTGTTGCCGCCGCCGAAGACTTTCTCATTGAGCGATCGGGAGATGACCGCGTCACGCGCATGCGCGTCGTCCGCGGCCGCGTTCCAGCTGCTGCCGTACAGGAACGGCACGTCGAACATCGGGAAGAAGTCGGCACTGGTGTAACGCGCATCCGCCGAGAATGGCAGCAGGTCCGCACGCTGCGGCTGCACCGCGACGCCGCCGCCGGTCATCATCGCCTGACGGTCGGCGCGCCGCGCTTTCAGAAGGTTCTCCGCGTCCAGACGGGTCAGCTGGTCCGGCGGTTCGTCGCCCGCGTGATAGCCGTCCGCGGTCTGCGGATCGATCTGCGGGTAGTACAGGTTCTGGCTCTTGCCCGGCAGCGGATCGCCGGAGAGCACGTGGTAGACGGTGAGCGTGGTCATCGCCGCGCCGATGCCCAGCGCGATCGCCAGCACCATCAGCGCGGTGAGCACCTTGTTGCGCCTGAAGCTGCGCAGGGCGAGGTTGAAGTAGTAGCCCAGCATGGTTGCCATGGTCGCGGCCTCAGTTCGATTCGATGGTGGCGGCCAGGTTGCGGGCGCGCAGCAGGCTCGACTCGACCGAGATGTCGGTCGCCATGCCGTCGACGATGTGCACGTTGCGTTGCGCGCGCGCGGCCAGTTCCGGATCGTGGGTCACCATCACGATGGTGGTGCCGGCGGCGTTGATCTCCTCCAGCAGTTCCATCACCCCGCGCGCCATCTGCGAGTCGAGGTTGCCGGTGGGTTCGTCGGCGAGCAGCAGGCGCGGCGTGCCGGCCAGCGCGCGCGCGATCGCGGCGCGCTGCTGCTGACCGCCGGAGAGTTCGGCGGGGTAGTGCTTCATGCGCGAGCCCAGGCCCACCTGCGTCAGCGCCTGTTCGATGCGCTGCTTGCGATCGGCGGCGTTGAAGCCGCGGTAGCGCAGAGGCACGTCGACGTTGTCGAACAGGTTGAGATCGGGGATCAGGTTGAAGCTCTGGAAGATGAAGCCGATCTTGTGATTGCGCAGCTTGCTGCGCGCGTCGTCGGACAGGCCGCGCACGTCCTGGCCATCGAGCGTGTAGGTCCCGCCGGTGAACTCTTCGAGCAGGCCGGCGATGTTGAGGAAGGTCGTCTTGCCCGAACCGGACGGACCGGTGACGGCGACGAACTCGCCTTCGCGCACGTGCAGGTCGAGCGAGCGCAGGGCGTGGGTTTCGACGAGTTCGGTGCGGTAGACCTTGGTGACGGCTTGCATGTGCAGCATGGCGGGGCCTCGATAGTGGGTTCTGCGGTTTGTTTTGCGTGTGGGTGTGTGCTTTGGCCCGTCATTCCCGCGAAGGCGGGAATCCAGCGACTTTCGCTTGTCTGATGCAACCTGAAGACACTGGATCCCCGCCTTCGCGGGGATGACGACAGAAGCGTTCAGCGCACGCGAAAATCAGTGAAGACCTCGCGCCGGCGCCAGTCGAACGCCCACGGCGACAGTGCGATGCCGTTGGCCGCATCGGCGCCGTCGAACGTCATCAGTACCGGCGCGAACAGTTCGGAGAGGCGGCGCGGAACGGCATCGGCCAGGTCCTGCGAGGACCAGTGCGGCTGCGGATGAAGCGACTGCGTATTCATGGTCATGCTCCGGAGAATGAAGTCCGCGCGCCTCAGCGCACGCGGACGAAGGCGGGCAGTTCGGCGCTGCGCAGGTAGCCGCGGCGCCAGTTGCGGGGAGCGGGCATCGCGAAGAGCGAGTTGGCGGCGCCGGTCGTGGTCGCAAATTCGACCAGCCCCAGGGTGATGCGCTCGGACAGCTTCAGCGGGACGGCGTCGGCGAGGTCCAGCGCGGACCAGTGGCGCGGGAAGCCATGCACCGGATAGGCGGAATGGGAGTGCGTGTTCATGCTCATTCTCCAGTGATGCGGACTTTTTCGGAGTCGCCGAAGCCGTCGGCGCCGGACACCACGATGCGATCCCCTTCCTTCGCGCCATCGAGGATCTCGACGGCCCCCAGGCTGCTCACGCCGGTGCGCACCGGGCGCTTCACCGCGCTGCTGCCCTCCATCACGTAGGCGCTGTTGCCGCCGCCCTGTTCGAGGAACGGCCCGCGTTCGACCGTCAGCACGTTGCGGCGCGTGTCGAGCAGGATGCGCACGCTCAGGCGCTGGTTCTGGCGCAGCGCGGGCGGCTGGCGATCCTTGAAGCGCAGGCGGCCAGTGACTTCGCCATTCACCACTTCCGGCGAGACCGCGGAAATTTCCGCCGGCAGCGTGCCGCTCGGGCCGGTGACCTGCGCGGGCATGCCGATGGCGAGGTCGCGGGCGAAGCTCTCGGGCACCTTGATCTCGACTTCGAACACCGACAGGTCGACGACGCTCAGCACCGGCGCGTTGATCGCGACGTTCTGGCGCTGCGCGACCATGACCTGGCCGACCTGGCCGTCGAACGGCGCGCGCAGGGTGAGCGCGTCGACCTGGCGCTGCAGTTCGCTCACCACCGCGCGCTGACGCTCGGCGAGCAGCTTCTTGTTGCGCATGTCCAGGCCGGCGCCCTGGCCGAGCAGCCCGAACTCGTTGCGGGCACTGGCCAGGCCGAGATCGGCCTTCTTCAGCGTGTCCTGCGCGCGGGCCACGTCGATCTGCGCGACGGCGCCGCCTTCGTACGCGCGGCGGTTGCGCTCGAGGTCGCGCTCGGCGGCCTGGCGATCGATTTCCGCCTGGTCGAGCAGCTTGCGCGCATTGGAGCGCGTGACCTGCGCATCGAGCGCGGCGCGGCTGGCCTCGGCCTCCAGTCCTGCGAGCGTGGCCTGTTCCTGCGCGAGCTTGCTGCGCAGTTCGGGGCTGTCGATCTCGGCCAGCGCCTGGTCCTTCTTCACCTTGTCGCCGGCCACCACCTGCAGCGTGACGGTGCCGCCGGCGATCGCGTACAGCGTCGGGCTGTTGGCGGCAATCACGCGGCCGTCGGCGGAGATGTCGCGCACCAGGTCGCCGCGGGTGACCGTGGCGATACGCAGGTGCGCGGCATCGAAGGAACGCGCGCCCGCGCTCCAGCCCGCCAGCAGCCAGCCGACCACCACGACCAGCCCGGCGACGCCCGCACCGGCCAGCAGCATCCGGCGGCGCTGCGGCGTCAGCGCCGCGGGCGCATGGGTGGAGGTGGCGTGAAGGGGCCGGTCCTGGGCGGAGGTGTCGCGGATGCTCATCGGAGGCGTCTGGAAAAAGGAAGCTGTCTTCCCTTAAGCAGGACGCGTGCCAACTTCAAGTTATTGATCAATAAGGCATTGATGGCCGACCAAGTGTCCGGACGGACAGGTCCGCCGTCCGTGCGGACAGCGGCGGACGGGGCGTCCGGACGTCCGCAACGTGTTCATCGACGTCGCCGCTGTGGTGCGGATCGGGCGTCCGGCCCGCGTGCGCGGGGACGTTAAACTGTCCGCCTTTCTGCAGCGGATTCCCCTTTATGTGCGGCATTGTCGGTGCGATCGCGAATCGCGACGTCGTTCCTGTCCTGATCGAAGGCCTCAAGCGCCTGGAATACCGCGGTTACGATTCCGCCGGCATCGCCGTGGTCAATGGCGAAGGCGCCGCCAGCGACGTGCGCCGCGTGCGCCGCACCGGCCGCGTCGCCGAGATGGAAAACGCCGCCCAGGCCGAACAGTTCACTGCCCGCCTGGGTATCGGCCACACCCGCTGGGCCACGCACGGCGGCGTCACCGAGGCCAACGCGCACCCGCACATCAGCCACGGCGTCGCGCTGGTGCACAACGGCATCATCGAGAACCACGAAGAGCAGCGCGAACGCCTGCGCCAGCTCGGCTACGTCTTCGAATCGCAGACCGACACCGAAGTCATCGCCCACCTGATCCACCATCACCTCAAGGGCGGCGACGACCTGCTCACGGCACTGCAGCACACCGTGCGCGAACTGCACGGCGCCTACGCGCTGGCCGTGGTGAGCCGGCAGGAACCCGGCCGCCTGGTCGCCGCGCGCATGGGTTGCCCGCTGCTGGTCGGCCTGGGCGAAGGCGAGAACTTCGTCGCCAGCGACGTGTCGGCGATCGTGCAGGCCACGCGCCGCGTGATCTTCCTCGAGGAAGGCGACACCGCCGAGGTCACCCGCGACAGCGTGCGCATCTTCGACGGCGAAGGCCGCGCGATCGAGCGCGACGTGCACGTCTCCGACGTGTCGCTGGCCTCGCTCGAACTCGGCCCATACCGCCACTTCATGCAGAAGGAAATCCACGAGCAGCCGCGCGCCATCGCCGACACCATCGAGGCGGTAATGGACAACGGCGGCTTCTCGGCTGAGCTGTTCGGCAAGGAGGCCGACGCGGTGCTGCGCGACATCGAAGGCGTGCAGATCATCGCCTGCGGCACCAGTTCCTACGCCGGCATGGCCGCGCGTTACTGGATCGAGGCGATCACCGGCCTGCCGTGCGCGGTCGACATCGCCAGCGAATACCGCTACCGCAGCGTCGTCGCCAACCCGAAGCAGCTGATCGTCACCATCTCGCAGTCGGGCGAAACGCTCGACACGATGGAAGCGCTCAAGTACGCCAAGTCGCTCGGTCACGACCGCACGCTGTCGATCTGCAACGTGCCCGAGAGCGCCATCCCGCGCGCCAGCCGCCTCGTCTACTACACCCGCGCCGGCGCCGAGATCGGCGTGGCCTCGACCAAGGCCTTCACCACCCAACTGGTCGCGCTGTTCACCCTGACCTGCACCCTGGCCAAGCTGCGCGGCCGGCTCAGCGCCGAGCAGGAAGCCGACTACCTCGAATGCTTGCGCCAGCTGCCCGGCAGCGTGCAGCACGCGCTGAACCTCGAGCCGCAGATCGTGTCGTGGTCCGAGCGCTTCGCGCCGAAGCAGCACGCGCTGTTCCTCGGCCGCGGCGTGCATTACCCGATCGCGCTGGAAGGCGCGCTCAAGCTCAAGGAAATCTCCTACATCCACGCCGAGGCCTATCCGGCCGGCGAACTCAAGCACGGCCCGCTCGCCCTGGTCGACAGCGAGATGCCGGTGGTGGTGATCGCCCCGAACGACAACCTGCTGGAAAAGGTGAAGTCCAATATCCAGGAAGTCCGCGCGCGCGGCGGCGAGATGTTCGTCTTCACCGATGCCGACAGCCACTTCGGCGAATCCGAACAGGTGCATGTGATCCGCACTCCGCGCCACGTCGGCGTCCTCTCGCCGATCGTGCACGCGATCCCAGTGCAACTGCTCGCCTACCACGCCGCCCTCGCGCGCGGCACCGACGTGGACAAGCCGCGAAATCTGGCGAAGTCGGTGACGGTGGAGTGAGGCTCCGTTGGAGCATGTAAACAAAAAAAGAGCCCGGCTTAGGCCGGGCTTTTTTGTGCAGCCTGGCAACGGATTTGGCTCCCTGGCTGCGCGCCCTGGCCTCGCAGCACGTCCTTCTCCCCGCCTGCGGGGAGAAGGTCGGAGCGGGCGATGGCCCGCGGAGGGAAGGGCGGATGAGGGGCGCTTTTGATCTCAAGCTCCATTACCGAGATCGAAATGACCATCCGGGCGTAGGGCGGGCTAAAGCCCGCCGCTGCCTGCCGCGGTTGGCGGGAAAAGGCCAGAGCAGACGAGAGCCCACGGAGGGTGGGCTTGGATGAGCGGCATCTCTTCGGCACTTTCGGACACGTTCACGATCCGCACGCCCCCAACTCGCGCGCCCGCGGCCGCAATGGCAAGATGCCCGGGCGCCGCCAAACAGGCGCACGAACGAGGAGTGGACATGGAACGGTCCTGCGGTCGCCTCCGGCGATCCTTCATGAGCCAATCGGACAGGCGAGCAGCTGAATCCATGAGCAAACGGTCAGCCGGTCTCCAGCAGGCTGCCGAATCCCCTTGCAGTCAAAAGGAGTTGAATTGATGAGTGTAAAAACAGTCTCGCCCCTGCTTGCAGTACTCCTGCTGGTCGCGTGCGATTCCGCTGCGATGGGCGCTCCGGCAACTGTTTCCGCCGATACGGCCAAGGCGGCCCCTGCGGAGGCAGCGACCGCACAACGCCAATCCGAACGCCCTGACGGTGGAAGCGCCATCGTCGCCACGGAGGCTGATGCGTTCTTGCGCGATTCCTACCACGAATGCGCCGCGCACACCGGTGGTTCGACCTGGGACGTGCAAGCCTGCATAGAAAAGGAGTTCGAGTACCAGGACGACAGGTTAAACGCCGCATACCGCAAGGTCATGGCAAAGCTCGTTGATCAGGAAAGGAGCCGACTGCGGAGTGAAGAGAGGCGGTGGATATCCGACCGCGATTCGACGTGCAGCTGGGACGCACACTCGGAAGGACAGGCCCAGCGGATCGAGGCCAATGTCTGTGCGTTGCAGAAGACAGCGAAGAGAGCGGCTGAATTGGAGGAAAGGGAAATTGCTGGCGCCAATGAGGCGGCAGCGGCTGGTAGTCAGGACGCACTTCAGCGAGCAGCAGTGATGGCCACCGAGCGCCTCGGCGGCGAACTGGCGCGCGTCGCTGTTTCAGGAGATGCCGCGCCCATGGCGGCGGTCATCCGCTACCGGGCGAAGGGCGTCAGCCGGGAGGTGCCGGCCTGTTCGCTCTCCATAGTTGAAGGATTGCCCGATCACCCCGTTGTGACAGCAGAAAACGATGCCCTTATCGCGTGTCCGTTGGCGTCCGATGCCGCGGCAGCAAGGGAGCAAACCACACTGACCTTCAAGGGGAATCGGATCCGCGTTTCGAATGATGCAGACAACGGCAACGACACGTTCGAACTTCAGCGGCTCGATGGCGCGTGGTACGTGACCGACGCGAGTTTCGCGCACCCGGTAGAAGATCCTGCGACCGGAGACATCGTTGTGGTCAACGAAAAGGCGGCGTATTCGCCGGAGTCATGGAAGATCAAGGTTTCCGACTATAGCTACGATGCGATTGAGCCCCATTTGGTAATTAGAACCATCGAATAGCGAAATCAGGGGCGAAGCCATGGCGGGGAGCCCCAATCCTTCGGTACGCCAAGGCTAAAGCCGGAATGACACTTCAATTATCGAAAGGATTCTCGATGATGCGGTTTGTAGGACTCGTGACACTGGCCACCGCGGCAACATTGATAGCCAGCACCGCATCTGCGGAAGCGGCTGCGGCAGCGACACCCAAACCAGCCCAGGAAGCGACGATCGCGTCGCGCGTTGGCAATCAGGCGACAGCCCTCGGCAATGTGCTGAACGTATTTGCGTCCGAGGCTGGCGGGGACTGGAAGGCATATGACGCACTGACAGGCGTCACCTGGTCCTTCGCTAAGCCTTCCGAATATGCCTCGGGCCGCTTCCAGCTAAGCGGCGACCTGTTGTTGACCGGCTTCGGCATGACCCGGCTGCCGAACGGAAAAGCAGGGTCGGATTACGCCACCATCGAAGACAACGAAGGAAAGTCCGGGCTGACACTAACCGGTGACGCGAGACATGTGCAGATGCTGAGCGTCAGGAAGTTCTACTTGAGCGATGACTACCAGCACATCCTGCAGGATCAGTTCGGTGCCAAGGATCAAGTTATCCCCGTGGCGCAGCATTGTTCCTCCGGCGAGGATTTTGCGAGCAATCCGGCCTTCTTCGAGATTGAGCTTCGGAATGGAAAGAAGGCCTATGTCGAGGCTTTCCAGGAGGAGGGCGGGAAATTCGCCCCGAGCTACACGGTCTTCGACTTCATGCGCGAGAAGCCGGTTGGTCGCATCAGGAAACTGAAATGCCTTGTCGCAGGCACGGCGAGGGTTTCGCTCCGCCAGGTAGCGGAGGGGCGTTCGGGGCAAAGCGGCGTGGGTCCGGAAACCAGCGAGCCGCCTGCCACCGCGGCTCTCAGCCAGAATCGAATTGACACCATCGTCGCCGAGGTGATGGACCAGCAATACGGAACCAGCCGCGACCCTGCCGGCCAGTGTTGGGAATACACCTACAGTGACGGCGATGTGGAAACCGACTACTGCATGCAGCCGGCGAAGGCGGATGTAATCAGAACGGCCAAGGGTGTCGCCATTTACCTGCGCGCATCAAACACGCCTAATGCAGAGGAGGGTTACGAAGCGGTGACGCCCGGACTGATGGGCGCATTCCAGGTAGCTGTTGGTGGAGATGGGCAGTGGCGGTACGTAGCCAAGTCGCCCGCGCTTCCGTTCGGAACAATGGGGTATTGCGGCTGCGACAAGGCCACCTTTGTGCGCCTGGGGCAGGAATTGTACGGATGGATGTTTACCAGTGGCGGCACCTGGCAGGGGGTAACTGTCGCGAATTATGAAATCGTCGCGCCGCGTGGCGATGTGTTTACCGATGTGAGTGACGTTCCTGAGATTCGGGAAGACGACCAAACGGCCAGCTATTCCGTTGAAGTGGTAGACGATGGCAGCGACATCTTTCCGCTCAAGGTGACCAGGATGGTTTCCGGGCACAGCGATGGCGAACGGATGGTGCCCTTCAACAGGGTGGCTTGGGCGTACCGGATGCCGCAGTCGCTCTAGACCCGAACTTCAGCCGATCTGGTCCGACGTGTTGATCATGCCAATGGCGAATCTATCGCGCGTTGAGTGCGCCCTGTTTCGTTTGAAAGGCCCGGCTGAGCCTGCATGGCAGGATAGGACCGCGAAAAACGCAATTTGTCCACGATTAGGAGGCAGTCGAATGTGCTACGGCTGGAAGCTTGGGTTCTTGGTCGTTATGGCCACAATGGCAATTTCGTGTCATGCGAGTGGTTCGGAAGGGGTTGAGTCGTCAAATGTCGAGGCGATGTCGCCAACAGCCAAAAGTTCCATGATTCCTTTGGGGAATCACGCTTCGTTTCGGGAGCTCGGTGAGGAAGTCGGCGTGCAATGCCAAGAGCCCGACAAGGGCGATGGCTGTGTAGCCCAAGATGACACGGATCCGCACGCCGCTGACTATTTCGACGTCGAATTGCATCCGGCATGTGATGAGAATGGGATATACGGAGGAGTGGTCGCAGGTCGGGGGGCGCAGCTCGCAAACAGACTTCCGCCCATGGACACCCAGGTCAATGCAACCTTGCCCAAGGGACAGTTCGTCTGCATACGTGCGATAGCCAGAATTGGCCAGTTCATTTCGCACTACTACGTGACCGCGGTCCCCGTTGCTGCGGTTGCAGAGTGCAAGGGCAACGATCTGTGTCACCTATACGGGGACAGACACATCCGGTTCGCAGTCCCGCCAGCGTCTCCTTGTCGCCTTGATTCCTCTGGGCTGCATGGCCACTGCGCATCCGGTTGGATGACCGAAGATGGCTTGGAGGTGTTCTCCTTGGGGCTGCGTGGAGAGGATGGCGAGTAGATAGAACAACACACTGACATGGAGGTCGCATGAGCGACGAAAAGATCAAAAGGCTTGTACGTGCAGAAGGCAAGACCAGAACGCTGGAGATGGAAGACGGACGCGTCATCGAGCGCGATGGGGGCAGTGCTTCCTGGCGGAACAACAATCCCGGAAACCTCAAATTTGCCTATGCTGGCAGTGCGGACCGGAAAGATCATGCAGTCCGCACGATGGGGCAGGCGTTACGGGATGCGCAGCAGCGCTATCAGGGCGTAGTTGGGCTTGACCAGTGGGGCAATGCTGTCTTTGAGAGCTATGAAGCCGGGCGCGCCGCAAAGATTCAGCTGCTGGAGCGAAAGTATGGCCAGAGCACTGTGGAAGAGATGCTCGGCAGCTAATCAACGCCGGACTACTCCGGTCAAACACATCATCGCGCCCAAGCCGACTACATTTTCAATGAGGGAGATAGGCAGGGATTCAATCTGCGTTCCAAGAAGATTGGAGCAATGAGCGCAGATGAGCTGGCCTCGTTAGCCGATGGAATAAGGGGGTTTGAAGGCTGGCGAGTCGGCGAAACGCGCGTAATTCGCTCTGCTTCGAGGCAAGTCGTCGCCGAACCCCAAGCGCCGGCTCCAGTCCCGCCTGGCGCTGCCATCTATGCCGAAGCCTACAAGCACTTCTTTGCCGAAGGGCAAAGTTATGAATACGGACGTCCCGATAGACCAAAACCAGGCCGAGATCCTAGCCGGCTGGAGCGGGATCTGGATGGTGACGGTCGCCTGGGCGTCGACTGCTCCGCATTTGTATGGCGAGGCCTGAAGAACGCGGGGTTTGACGTGCCTGGTGAGAGTGCTGCCAGCTTCACGACGCAAACTCTATTCAATGGCACGACTACCACCGCTTATGCAAGACAGCACTTTGATGTAGTGCCTGCCAGCGAAGCTCGCAAGCCGCGAGGTGGCCTAAGGCAAGGCGATATTCTTATGTTCGCTGGCAGCGGCGGACAGCACGTCGGCATCTTCAATGGTTATGACGCCAACGGCCATATCCAGTTCATCGGATCCCAAGGCAGCACCGGTCCCAAACAGGTAACCGTCGCGCCCGGCGGATATTGGGATGGTGCTACAACCCAAATAGTCGGTGCCCTGCGCGCGAAGGCCGAGTTTCAGGTTCGCACGCCTCTACATGCGGACAGCGTGCGACCAATTTCACCTGAAGTTGTCTCATCCTCGCCGAAGGGCGCGCGTGATGACGAGGCGGTCTTGGGTCGAGGCGACAAGAGCCCATCTGTAAGCCAGCTCCAACAGCAACTCCACCGCCTCGGCTACACCGGTCGCGACGACCACCCCCTCAAGATCGACGGCGATTTCGGCACCAACACCGAACACGCCGTCTGCGCCTTCCAGCGAGCCCACGGCCTGCACGTGGACGGCGACGTCGGTCCCGCCACGCGCGCGGCATTGGCAAAGGCCGAGCGCGCCCCGCTGCTGTCGGAGCAGACGCATCCGGACCACGCCTTGTTCCATCAGGCACAACAGGGCCTGCGGCAGCTGCCGGCGGGTACGTTCCATGGCGGCAGGGAGATCGACAACGTCGCCGCCGCACTGGCGCTCAAGGCCAGGGAGAGCGGCGTCACCCGAATCGACCACGTACTGATGAACACCCGCGGCGACGGCGTGTTCGCGGTGCAGGGCAACCCGCTCGATCCGGCGCGCCACCTGGTGCTGGTGAACAAGACGCAGGCGGCCGCGCAAACCGTCGCGCACAGCACCGAGCTGATGGCGACGCAGGACAACAGCCGTCTCCATGCCGCGCAGACGCAGGTGCAGCTGCAACACCAGGAACATCGCGCCGGCTTGTCGATGGTGATGCGGCCGTAATCCGGTTGCAGTGGCGGAAGACCCGAAGGCCTCGCACCCGCGAGGCCTTTTCATGCGACACCACACAACAGAGCGCGCAGTCGTGCACCGCGCAATCCCGAACGCACCCATTGCCTCCCGCGTCGCATCCGGTCAACACTCCCCACGCTCCCTCGCCGACCGTTCGGCATCGAGCCCCCGCACGGAACGCGGCGGAGCATGGACCGTCCGGCCCAGCCGTATCGGAAAGCCCGGACTCGCTAATGGACGTAAGGAATAGCCAATGCAGAATCTCGTTTCGCTCAACCTGTCGGCGCAGGACCTCGCCGATGTCGACGCCGCCATCTCCACGTTGCGCCGCGTCTTCGCCCAAATGATCGCGTTGCAACCCAGCCAGCGCCGCGACCTGTACAAGATGGGCGACAAGTCGGAAGCCTTCTGCCGGCAGACGCTGGCGGTGCTGGCGGCCAACCCGCAGATCATCCCGCCCAGCCTCAACCTCGCCGAGGCGCAGGCCGACCTCACCGCCCTCGACCAGCTGCGCCCGCGCCTGCAGCAACTGGAGCAACTGGTCGAACGCGCCGACGACACCGCCCTCGCGCTCGGCAGCGACATCATCACCGTCGCCCTGGAGGGCTACGGCCTGCTCAAGGTTTCGGGCAAGAACGAGGCGCTGAAGAGCGTCCGCAAGGACCTCTCGGCCCGCTTCTCCCACGGCAGCAAGGCGGCGCAGCCCGTCGCAGCGGCCTGAGACCGGCCGGAAGTAGCGTTTGAGTGATTGAGCCTGGCGGGCGAGGCCCCAAGCCTTGTCCGCCAGGCTTTTTGCTTCGTGCGCGAGGCGAATTGCGTCGCCGGCCGAAGCGCGGAGCCTCACGCGCGACAAGATTTACCTCGGCGGTCAGGCGTTTTGCCTGGGCGTCGAGGCTCTCAAGCCTCGCGCGCAAGGCTATTTACCTCGTTGGCGAGGTTGAAAGCGTCGGACAGCGAAGCAAAAAGCCTCGTCGATGAGGGTTATGGGCTCGCTCGTGATAGTTCTTTGGCTGCTTCCGGCCAGAAGCGGACTCTGGTTGACCATCCTCCGGAGCCACTCTTTCTTTCCTCCGGCTCACGCGCGCGGCGGCTCCGGGAAGCGCGCCGGGCCGACCACCGGCCCGCTACACCTTCGCGTTGAGGTAGTGGAACAGCGTGCGCGTGACGTTAACCATCAGCATCGCTTCCGCCTCATCCAGCAGATTGTCGTTGGGGTGCGCGACCGACGCATGATTCCGGATCGTGTTGAGCGCATCAACGACGTTGGAGAGCGAGTTAAGCACCCGCACAATGTCTTTGTCTTGGCTACCGAGGTGCTGGAACTTCGGGTGGCTGGCGCGCAGCAGCTTGAAGAGCTGAGTAAGGGACGCTTGGTCATCAACTGCTAGCCCGGCGCGAATAGCCAAGTCTTTCAAGTACCCGTGGAGCGCGGTGTGCAGGCGGTCGATGCAGCTGATGGGGCCGCTCTTCGCCAGCAGATGATCCGCGTCTGCCAGTGCGCGCTCCACAACTTGGGACGCTGTGATGCTGCCGGAGGGCATTGCCGGCACATGCGACTCGACCAGTCCCAACTCATGCAGCAATTCCGGAGCATCATTCTCCAACGCAAACCGAATCTTCATCCGCTTGAGAAGCACCTCAATGGCGGCCGGGTTGTGGTCTGTGAAGTATCGGAGCGCTTGGAAGACGCAAGAACCATAGTCCTCATCGCCAAAGTACAGGCTCCGCATGAGGCGCTGGTGCCCGGTGATGTAGTCGTGCTCGCCGGTTTCGTAGCCCAATTCTTCCCAATCGGTTTGAGTGAACTGGTCTGAAACCGCGCGTTGCAAGGCAAGCATCAGCTTGCCGGACATGCTGGGGTCTCGCAAAGCGTCGCGAATGTTCAAGATTAAGTGCTCAGTTGGGAAGGTCGCGCAAGAACGTCGCAAACAAGCGACTTTCCGCGCTACTGGTGGCGAATTGGGAGAGCTGTTGAACGTTCTGCTGCACTAGCAGTCGTTTACCGGCACCGATCACCGTGCGAAGACGCTCAAGATTGGGTTCCAGTTCGCTGCCTGCCTTGGATAGTTCGCGAAGTTGCTTGTCCGGCAAGTTGTCAATCTCAGCTTCGGAAAGCGTTGCCAGGAACGGCTCAATGGCCCCAAGAACGTCCCGGAGCCCATTGCCAGGCGCGAGGGCAGCGAATCCGTCGAGCTGCCCAACCTGCACCTCCACAAAGTCGCTGATGCGGTTTCGCCGTTCCAGACCTGTGACGTCTGCCGCTGCCGCAAGCGCTTCGCGCTCTTCCTTTGTTGCTGCGCGTTGGATCGTAAGTGCGCCGTCACCACGTCTAACCGCTTGGCGGACAGCGTTCACGATGGGCGTCGGCAAAGAGCCTGACTTGCCAGTGAGCTGATTGATTCGCGTATTGATCCACGCCGCGCCCCACTCGCCAGCCTTGAATGCAGCGACTTCCGCTGTGATGTTCGGAAGCCGATGTTTCAACTCCCCCAAAAACTCGCGATTCTGCTGCGCTCTAACAGCAGCAAGGAAGACGCGGCTCATCTGAGTGAACTCTACGTCGAAGTGCTTCTTGCCGCAGATGCGTCCGATATTTGTCACTCTGCCGTCTGCTGCCGCAACAAGGAATCCGTTGCCGTGCGGCTGATGACAGGTCGAAAGACCGCATGGGATCAAGGCATCGAACGTGTAGCTGCCAATGATCTCTTTGAGCTTGACCGTCTTGGGGTCAATGTCGGCCGTGAATCCGGGAACAGATTCGATGTCATCCCAAGAGGCAATGCGAACGAGACCCCGCTCACTGTTGAGTGTGATCATGCGCTTACCATGCCCCTGAAATCCGGGGCGCGCTCAAGGTCAGCTTGTGCACTTCGCCGAGGTCATTCAACAGACTCAGGTCATCCCACTTCTTTGGGTACTTCTTGAACCAACGATCAACTGCGCTCAGAAGAGCCACGTTTCCAGCTCGATCAAATAGTGAATCAACAAGTTCGTCAGTCAGCTCAATGTTGGGCATCGTGAAGTAGTCGCCGGGCGCGTGAAGTTCGTCGATGGACTCTGCTTCCGCAGACAACGGGCGCTGAAACATCTTACGCGGCACGCTGCTGGGATAGCCCTTGCCCTCAATGGATTCGTTGAAGATCGGCGCCATGAAGTCAATCACATGGGTTTCGGTCTGAACCCACATATGGAACCCATAGGCAGGAACGGCCAGCAAGCCGGCATCGATTTCGTCGCCCACAGCGGTGCGGATGCGCAGACCGTTCGCTTCGTGACCATGGACGAGCAGCCGACCGTGCGCGCCACTCTGCAAGGGGGCCTGGGCTATCTGCGCAATCCCGGCGACGGCTATCTCTACGCCTGCTCGATCGGCTTCAACGTCATGAAAGGCACGACACCCGGCTTCGTCAGTGCTGGCCATTGCGGCGATGCGGGCGAACCGGTGTATCTGGAAGGCTCGGCGGGAACGGGCCCGCAATGGACGCTCGGTCCGCAGATCGGCACGTTCCAAGGTTCCACCTTCCCGAATCCGGGCGGCACCGGTACCGACATGTCGTGGGTCCAGATGTCGTCGGGCCACACGCAGTCGGCGAGTGTGTATGGCTGGGGCAGCGCCAACGTCGCGGTGACAGGCAGCACCGAGGCTCCCGTCGGCGCCGCGATCTGCCGCTCCGGCCGCACTTCGGGTTGGCGCTGCGGCGCGATCAAGGCTAAGGGCGTGACCGTCAATTACCAGAGCGGCGAGACGATCGTGAACCTCACCCAGACCACGGCCTGCTCGGAAGGCGGCGACTCGGGTGGTTCCTTCATCACGGGTACCGGCCAAGGCCAAGGCGTGCTCTCGGGCGGCAGCGGCAACTGCAAGGGCCGGGCCGGCAAGACCGGCGGCGGCAACAGCTACTACCAGCCTCTGCTGCCGCTCTTGTCTTTCTACGGGCTGACCCTCAAGACCAATTGATCCATTGCGTCGTGAGAAAAAACGCCCCGGGAAACCGGGGCGTTTTTTTATGCAGCTACTTACTCGATGTCCACTTCGGGTCGAGAGCGGTCGTCCGGGCCTGGTAGCACGCTGGCACTCCCAACTAGTGGGAGTGCGACATGCCTGCGAGACGTAAGATCGTAGGCCAGAAGGCATCGCTGAAGATCCGCGAGATCTGGGCAAGGCCGCAAGGCGCAATGAAATTGCGCCGCATGCTCTGTCAGGACGCGGTCTCGTTCGGCGCATACGCCTGCGGCTGATGCGTCCCGCGACGTTGGGTCGTATGGCGGCGCCTGGCCGCATGAAGAGCGAACTGACGAGATTCCCGCGTTCGCGGGAATGACGATCGAATAAGTTGCGCGGCGTTACCGGGCGTCAGTCTTCGGTGTCGCCGCCGCCACTCTCGTGCGAATCGAACATCGCACTGAACATCGCAGAGCCCGAGCCCGAGCCCGAGCCCGAGTCGGTGGACTCGCTCATCTGCGTGGTGGTCACCGGGCCGGCGGCGGGGCGATTGCGCGGCGGTGGCAGCTTGGCGGTGGCGGCGTCCGCGGCGAGGATCAGTTCCTGGCGGCGTTCTTCGGGGACTTCCTGCCAGTGGCAGTCGAGCAGGGCGCCTTCGATGGCGTAGAGCAGGTTGAGGCCGGGCTTGAAGCCGGCGCGCTTGACGCGCATGAAGGCTTCCACGGTGCCGACGGCGGCCAGGTCGTCGAGTGTGCGCAGGCCTACCTGCCGCAGCCAGGCCGCGCTCTTGGGACCGATGTTGCGCATCTTCGCAGTCGTCATGACAGGGCTTCCATGAAGGCCTGGGCGATGGCTTCGAGGCCGCGCTGGTCGTCGGCGTCGAAGCGGTCGGGTTCGGGGCTGTCGAGATCGAACACGCCGATCAGTTCGTCGCCGCTATACAGCGGTACCACCAGTTCCGAACGCGAGGCCGAGTCGCAGGCGATGTGGCCGGGGAAGGCGTGCACGTCGGGCACGCGTTGCGTTTCGCGCGTACGCGCGGCGGCACCGCACACGCCCTTGTCGAGCGGGATGCGCACGCAGGCGGGCAGGCCCTGGAACGGGCCGACGACGAGTTCGGTGCCGTCGTAGAAATAGAAGCCGACCCAGTTGAGCGACGGCAAGGCGTGGTAGACGAGCGCCGACAGGTTGGCGGCATTGGCGATGCGGTCGCGCTCGCCGGCAAGCAGCGCGCGCGCCTGCTCCTGCAGCTGCGCGTACTGCTCGGGCTTGCCGCCGCTGAGCTGGGAGGCGGTGAAGGTCATCGCCGGAGTGTAACAGCCGGGCCGCGGCGGCTAGGATGCCGGGCCATGACGCTGTCTTCCTTCTATGTGACCGGTACCGATACGGGTATCGGCAAGTCCGTGGCCAGTGCGGCGCTGCTGCATGCGCTGCGCGCGCGTGGACGGCGCGCCGTCGGCATGAAGCCGGTCGCCAGCGGCTGCGAAGCGACCGCGGCGGGCTGGCGCAACGAGGATGCGCTGCTCCTGCAGCAGGCCAGCGAGCCGCGCCCGGCCTATGCCGATGTGAATCCGTATGCGTTGCCGAACGCGCTGGCGCCGGAGCTCGCCGCCGCCGATGCGGGCGTGACGATCGCGCTCGATCCGATCCTCGCCGCGCACGGCCGCCTGGCGGAGATGGCCGACACCGTCGTGGTGGAAGGCGTGGGGGGCTGGGCCGCCCCGTTGAGCGCGAGCCTCGACCAGGTCCATCTGGTACGCGCGCTGCGCCTGCCGGTGGTGATGGTGGTGGGCCTGCGCCTGGGTTGCATCAGCCATGCACGGCTGACGGCGCGGGCGATTACCGACGACGGCGTCGAGCTGCTCGGCTGGATCGCCAACGACATCGATCCGGCAATGGCGCGCAGCGACGACAACTTTGCGATCCTGCAACGGGTGCTGCCGGTGCCGTGCTGGGGGCGCGTGCCGTTCATGGCGGCGCCGGATCCGCAGGCGGCAGCGGGGCATCTGCGGTTGCCGTAGGCGGGCTGGGCGCGGGCCGAACCCGGGTGCGCTGCGCTTACCCGGGCTACGTGTGCTGCGGGACGCCGATGCTTCTCCCGCGCTGCGGCGCGTTGCAGCCAGTCGCGGCGCGGACTACGAAGACTGTGGGCAATGCGGGTGAAGTTGTTCGCGGTGGGATGGCGGCCAAGGCCCGCCCTACGCGGCGACGCGCTGAAGACCGTCCCGCATCAAGTTCTTCGCGGCGCGGTGCGCTGCGCAAAAACGGAAACGGGCGCATCGCTGCGCCCGTTTCGCGTTCCACTCGGGGAACGTCAACCGGCTTCGGGGGCCGGCGGCAGCTCCGGTTCGGCGTGAGCTTCCTCGACGCGATGCTGGCTGTGGTCGCGCGCGATGTAGAGGTAGAACGCCGGCAGCACGAACAGCGTGAACATCGTGCCGATCAGCATGCCCGCGGCGATCACCAGGCCCATGCAGAAGCGCGCGGCCGCACCGGCGCCGCTGGCGATCAGCAGCGGCACCATCGCGAACACCAGTGCGGCGGTGGTCATCAGCACCGGGCGCAGGCGGATGCCGGCGGCGCGCTCGATCGCCTCGCGCTTGCTCAGGCCCTGCTCGATCTGCAGCTTGTTGGCGAACTCCACGATCAGGATGCCGTGCTTGGAGATCACGCCCACCAGCGTCACCAGGCCCACCTGCGTGTAGATGTTGATGCTCATGCCGGGGAATCCGGCCATCCCCATGAAGCCGAGGATGCCGTTGAGGATCGCCAGGATGTTGAGCACCAGCAACGCGCCGCAGATCGCCATCGGCACCGTCAGCAGCATGATGATCGCGTCGCGGAAGCTCTCGAACTGCGCGGAGAGCACCAGGAAGATCACGATGATCGCCAGCGCCAGGGTCAGCAGCATCGCCTGGCCCTCCTGCTTGAACTGCCGCGACTCGCCCGCGTAGTCGACGCTGTAGCCCTGCGGCAGCACCTGCCTCGCGGCATCCTCGAGGATCTCCAGCGCTTCGCCCTTGGTCACGCCGGGGCGCGGGGCGAAGGTGATCGACACGGCGTTGAGCTGCTGGAAGCGCTTGAGCTGCTCGGGCTGCGCCGACTCCTTCAGGGTCACGATGGTCGACAGCGGAATCAGGTCGCCGTCCCTGGTCCGCGTGTAGTAGTTGGTCAGGTCGCTCGCGTTGAGGCGGTCGCTGCGCTGCACCTGCGGAATGACCCGGTAGGAGCGATTCTGCAGCGCGAAGCGGTTGGCGTAGCCGCCCGACAGCATCGCCGACATGTCGGCCGACAGCGTGCGCATGTCGATGCCGAGCAGCGCCGCCTTGTCGCGATCGACCAGCACTTCCACGCGCGGCTTGTCGATCTTCAGGTCCTTGTCCAGGAAGATGAAGCGCTTGCTCTCGCGCGCCTTCGCGAGCACCGCGTCGGCGAGTTCCTGCAACTGCGTCAGGGAACCGGTGCCGCCGATCACGAACTCGCCGCCGCCACCGCCACCACCGGCGCTGGGCAGCGCGGGTGGAACCTGGGCGAAGACGTTGAGGCCGGTGATCTTCGACAGCTCCGGCTGGATGGTCTGATCAAGCACCTGCTGGGTGGTGCGGTCGCGCTCGCCCCACGGCTTCAGCACGAAGCCGGCAATCGCGGTGTTGGTGCCGGCGCCGCCGTTGATGAGGAAGAAGTTCTCGTTCTCCGGCGTGGTCTTGCCGATCTTCGTCAGCTCGGCCGTGTAGCGCTCGACATAATCCAGCGTCGATGCCGGGTCGGCCGACGAGAACGAGAAGATGAAGCCCTGGTCCTCTGCCGGCGCGGGTTCCTTGGGCGAGCCCATGTACAGGAACGCGCAGGAAACGAACACGAGTACGCCGAAGATCGCGATCACCGACTTCGTCGCCAGCGCGCTGTGCAGGCGGGTCTCGTAGCTGCCGCGCAGCTTCTCGAACTGGTTGTCGAGCCAGACCTCGAGCTTGCCCTTGCCCTGGCCGTGCTCGTGCGCCTTGAGGATCTTCGCGCACATCATCGGCGTCAGCGTCAGCGCGATCACGCCCGACAGCAGCACCGATCCGGCCAGGGTGAAGGCGAATTCGGTGAACAGCACACCGGTCAGGCCGCCCTGGAAGCCGATCGGGATGTACACGGCGACGAGCGTCGTGGTCATCGCCACCACCGGCCAGGCCAGCTCGCGCGCGCCGCGTATGGCCGCGTCGAAGGGTTTCATCCCTTCCTCGATGTGCCGGTGCACGTTCTCCAGCACGATGATCGCGTCGTCTACCACTATCCCGATCGCCAGTACCATCGCCAGCAGGGTCAGCAGGTTGATGGTGAAGCCCATGACCAGCATCAGGAACAGCGCGCCGATCAGCGACAGCGGCACCGTGACGGCCGGGATCAGCACGCTGCGGAAGCTGCCCAGGAACAGGTAGATCACCACGATCACGATCAGCACCGCCTCGACGATGGTGTGGATCACCTCGTTGATGGCGTCATCGATGTACTTGGTGCTGTCGTAGGGAACGCTCGCGCTCAGGCCTTCGGGCAGCTGCGGCTTGATCTCGTTGTCGAGGACCTCGCGCACCTGCTTGATCACGTCCAGCGAGTTCGCATCGGGCGCGACGAAGATGCCCATGAACGTGGCCGAACGGCCGTTCATCGACACCGAGGAGCCGTAGCTCTCCGAGCCCAGCACCACGTCGGCGACGTCGCCCAGGCGCACGATCGCGCCGTCCTGCGAGCGGATCACCAGCTGCTTGAATTCCTCCGGCGTGCGCAGGTCGGTGCGGGCGGTCAGGTCGATGGAGACCATCTGGCCCTTGGTCTGGCCCAGCGCGGACAGCACGTTGTTGGCCTGCAGCGCATTGAACACGTCGCTGGCGGTGACCTTGAGCGCGGTCATCCGGTCCGGCTTCATCCAGATGCGCATGGCGAAGGTTCCGCTGCCGATCACCTCGGCACGCTGCACGCCCGGAATGGTCGCCAGCTTGGGCTCGACCGCGCGGACCAGATAGTCGGTGATCTGGTTGTTGTCGAGCAGGGTGCTGTCGAACGACAGGTACATGGCCGCGATCTGTTCGCCCTGCTGCAGTTCGATCACCGGGTCCTCGGATTCCGGCGGCAACTGCCCGCGCAGCTTGTTGACCTTGGCGGCGATCTCGGTGAGCGCGTCGTTGGCGTTGTGGTCGAGACGGATGTACGCCTGGATCGTCGACACGCCGGCGGTGCTGCTCGACACAAGGTAGTCGATGCCCTCGGCGCTAGCTACCTCGCGCTCCAGCGGCGTGGTGATGAAGCCCTGGATCAGGTCCGCGTCGGCGCCGAAGTACGTCGTGCTGACGTTGATGACGGCGTTCTGCAGCTCGGGGTACTGACGCACGTTCAGCGAGCTGCCGGCACGGATGCCCAGCAGCAGGATGAACAGGCTGACGACCATCGCCAGCACGGGTTTCTTGATGAAGATGTCGGTGAATTTCATCGTGCGGCCTTCGTGGGGGTGGCGCTACGTGTGCGGCCGCCGCGGCGCGTGTCGCGGCGGCCTTCGGTCTCAGCGGTTCGCCGGCGTCGGCGTCTTCTCCGCCGTCGGCAGCACCGAGTTGTTGATGACCACCGTGGCGTCGTTGCGCAGCTTCAGCAGGCCGCTGGTGGCGACGCGCTCGCCGGGCTTGAGGCCTTCGGTGACCGCGATCAGGTCGCCGTGGGTCGCGCCCGTTTTCACGAAACGCTGCTTGGCGATCAGGGTCGGACCCGCCGGTGCGCCTTCGCTCTTGCCCTTGTCCTGTCCCGCGCCGGCCTTGGCAGGCGCTTCGGTGATCACGTAGACCGAATTGCCATAGGGGTTGAAGCTGATCGCCGTCTGCGGAATCACGACGACCTTCTGTTCGCCACCCTGGTCGAAGCTGACGCGGGCGAATGTGCCCGGGCGCAGCGCGTTGTCCGGATTGCGCAGCGTGGCCTGGACCTGGAAGTTGCGCGTCTGCGGGTCGACCTGCGGCTCGACCGAGGTGATCGTGCCCTCGAACCGGTGGCCGGGCATGGCATCCACCTTCGCCGTCACCTTCGTGCCGGTCTGCACGCTCGGCAGGCGCTGCTCGGGCAGGGTGAAGTTGAGGTAGATCGGATCCAGCGACTGCAGACTCACCAGTTCATCGCCCGGGTTCACGTACTGGCCGAGGTTGACCTTGCGGATGCCCAGCACGCCGGAGAACGGCGCGCGGATCGTCTTGCGCGCGACCAGGGCGCGTTGCGCGTCCGCCTGGGCGCGGGCGCTGGCGGCGTCGGCGATGCGCTTGTCGGCGTCGTCGCGCGAGACCAGCTGCCTGGCCGCGAGCTCGCGGTAGCGGTCGGCCTGCACGGCGTTGAGGCGCGCGGTGGCCTCCAGCGACTTCAGCGTGGCGATTTCGGTCGACGCGTTGAGCTGCAACAGCACGTCGCCTGCGTTGACCCGGTCGCCCGGCTTGAAGTGGATCTCGCTGATCACGCCCGGCGACTCGGTGGTGACCTGGGTGCCGTTGACCGCGACGAGCGTGCCGACGGCTTCCACCGAATCGCGCCAGCTCTGCTGCTGCGCGACACCGGCGCTGATCGTCGCCGGCGGCTGCGGCATGTTGTCGAAGAACTTGTTGGTCTGCGCCGCGAAGAACGCCTTCACGCCGAACACCAGGCCGAACACCAGCACGGTGATCAGCAGCATCCAGAACATGCGTTTCCGGGTGGAAGGCGTGCGCACGGCGGTGCGCGAAGGGTCGTGCCTGGCCATCATGGTGCTTCCTTGTGGGAGTGCGATGCGCCACCCAGCGGCGGCGAAGGTGAATCGAAGACTTCACGGCTGATGCGCGTGAGTTGCGCGTCGATCGCAGCCTCGTCCGACACGTCGAACAGCGGCCGCCAACCGTAGCCGTTGAGCAGGTGTTGCAGATTCTTGATCAGGAGCCGGTAGGGCTCGCCCACGTCATGGCGCTCGAGCACGCCCTCGGCGTGGACCAAAGTATGCATGCCCATGCAGAGGGTCCATGGGCCGATGGTCAGGGTCTGCGGCGTCAGCCCGGTATTGGCCGGCAGATCGCCCCGATGCAGCGCGTCGGCGACGATGCCTTCGATCAGTTCCCCGATCGGCGCGCCGGCCTGCAGGGATCGTTGCCGCGCCTTCTCGGACGCCGCATGCCAGATGACGTCGGTGAACACGTACTGCGCGAGCCGGAAGAACTGCGGCTGCGAGCGGATCAGCATCAGATCGGCGATCGCGATGGCGAGCATGCGTTCGCGCGTCGTTCCGTTCCACTTCGCCGCGCGCTCGAACAGTCCGACCCGGTTGAGGCAGTCGCGCGTGGCCAGCGCCACCAGCAGGTCTTCCTTGCTGGCGAAGTGCTGGTAGAGCGTGCCGACGGCGTAGTCGCAGTCCTCTGCGATGCGCGACATCTGCAGGCTCAGCAGCCCGTCGCGCTGGATCAACTCCTGCGCGCAGTCGAGGAAACGTTGTTCGCGCGCCGCGAGGTCGCGCTGACGGCGTTCCTTGGTGCTCATTCCGGGGCGGGTGGGGGCAGGAGGGTGCAGATTTTGAATCAGATTCAAAAAATGAGCAATTGACTATTTCTGGCGTCCGGGCAACAAAAAACCCGGTAGCGGACTACCGGGTTCGTTGTTCCACGGGGGAGTGGAGAGAGAGACGGTTCGCTTACTTCGCCTTGGTGGCCTTCGCGACCTTGTCGGCGGCTTCCTCGACCGTGGCCTGGGTCTTGGCGGCGACGGTTTCGATCTGGGCCTTGGCGATCTGGCCGATGGCTTCGTTGGCCTTCAGCGTGCGGCTGTAGACGTCCTGGCCGACGGCGACGGCGCGCTCGACGTTCTCGCGCGCGACCTGCACGCCCTTCGGCAGCAGGGTCTTGAAGGCTTCGACGTCGCGGGCCTGGGCGGCTTCACCGAAGAAGGCGAAGGTGGCCTGGGCGCGGTCCTGGAGGGCGCCGAGCTGCAGGCCGAACACGGCCTCGGCGTTCTCGAGGGCGATGCGGTTGATCTGGGCGGCCGTGTCCGCGAACTGGCGCGAGGCGGCGGCAAACTGTTCGTTGAACTGGTACATGGCGGCTCCTGTGGGGACTTTGCAGATCCGGCTGGGCGGATTGTGCGTCGCAGCATAGAGCCCGGATTGTTGCGATGCAACATCCTGCCGACGAACGGCGGCTGGTTTTGTTCAGTTTTCTGCGGAATCAAGGACTTGGCGGCCCCGGCTCGCCGTCAGCCCCGGTACCGGCAGCCCGAGGTGCAGGTCTCGTGCACCACCACTTCGCTCAGCAGCGGCAGCGCGGGCTTCAGCCGTTCCCAGATCCACACCGCCAGCCGCTCGCTGGTCGGGTTCTCCAGACCGGCAATATCGTTGAGGTAGTGGTGGTCGAGCTGGTCGTACAGCGGCTTGAAAGCCGTCTTCACGTCGGCAAAGTCCATCACCCAGCCGGTATCGGCGCCGATTTCGCCGCGCAGGTGGATCTCGACGCGGAACGAGTGGCCGTGCAGGCGCGCGCACTTGTGGCCTGCCGGCACGTTGGGCAGCCGGTGCGCGGCCTCGAGGGTGAAGACCTTGAAGATATCCATGGCGCAATTGTAGGGCGGGCCCCGACCCGGCGCGTGCCGCTCGCCCGCCTGGGAGCCTGTGTGGCGTAGCACCTGGCTGCAACAATGGCGGCATCGCGTGGCTCGATCGGCGGGCGTGAGTCCGCCCTACGCGAATGCGGGATGTCAATCCTTACGTTGCCGCGCGTGCATCGCCACAATCGGCCTGCATTCCGCAGCAAACGACTCCCGTACTGATGCCCGAGATTTCCCCGCAGCTCGCCCGCCAGATCGCGTCCACCATCGCCGCCGAGATCGGCGCGCAACCCGCCCAGGCCCAGGCCGCCATCGCGCTGCTCGACGAAGGCGCCACCGTTCCCTTCATCGCGCGCTACCGCAAGGAAGTCACCGGCGGCCTCGACGACACCCAGCTGCGCAACCTCGAGACGCGCCTGACCTATCTGCGCGAACTGGAAGACCGCCGCGCCGCCGTGCTTGCGTCGATCGCGGAGCAGGGCAAGCTCAGCGACGAGCTGCGCGCGGAGATCGAGGCGGCCGATTCGAAGTCGCGCCTGGAAGACCTCTACCTGCCGTACAAGCCCAAGCGCCGCACCAAGGCGCAGATCGCGCGCGAAGCCGGGCTCGAACCGCTCGCCGATGGCCTGCTTGCCGATCCCTCCCAGGTGCCGGACGAATTCGCCGCGACGTTCGTCGATGCCGAAAAGGGCGTCGCCGACGCCAAGGCCGCGCTCGACGGCGCGCGCGCGATCCTGATGGAGCGCTGGGGGGAAGACGCCGCGCTGGTCGGCGAGCTGCGCAACTGGCTGTCTGATGTCGGCGTGATCCGCGCGCGCGTGGCCGAAGGCAAGCAGAACGAAGGCGCGAAGTACCGCGACTACTTCGATCACGCCGAACCGCTGGCGAAGATCCCCTCGCACCGCCTGCTCGCGCTGTTCCGCGCGCGCCGCGAGGAGATCCTGTTCCTCGACCTCGACCCGGGCGCCGACGCCGAAGCCGGCCACCAGCAGGCCGAAAGCCGCGTCGCCTTCCACGCCGGCGTGAAGGCGCAGGGCCGCCCCGCCGACAAGTGGCTGCAGGACACCTGCCGCCTCACCTGGAAGGCCAAGCTGCACTTGCACCTGCTGCTCGACCTGTTCGCACAGGCACGCGAGAAGGCCGAGGCCGAGGCGATCGACGTGTTCGGCAACAACCTCAAGGACCTGCTGCTCGCCGCCCCGGCGGGCCCGAAGGCCGTGCTCGGCCTCGACCCCGGCCTGCGCACCGGCGTGAAGGTCGCGGTCGTCGACCGCACCGGCAAGCTCGTCGCCACCGACACGATCTATCCGCACGAACCCCGGCGCCAGTGGGACCAGTCGCTGCACACGCTGCGCGCGCTGTGCACGAAGCATGGCGTCGAGCTGATCTCGATCGGCAACGGCACAGCTTCGCGCGAGACCGACAAACTCGCCGGCGACCTGATCAAGCTCGCGCCCGAGCTGAAGATGCAGAAGATCGTCGTCAGCGAAGCCGGCGCGTCGGTGTATTCGGCGTCCGAGTTCGCGGCGAAGGAATTTCCCGGCCTCGACGTGTCGCTGCGCGGCGCGGTGTCGATCGCGCGCCGCCTGCAGGATCCGCTCGCGGAGTTGGTGAAGATCGAACCCAAGGCCATTGGCGTGGGCCAGTACCAGCACGACGTCGACCAATTCCGCCTGGCGCGCGCGCTCGACGCGAGGGTCGAGGACTGCGTGAACGCGGTCGGCGTCGACGTGAACACCGCTTCGGCCGCGCTGCTCACGCGCGTGTCGGGCCTGTCGTCGACGGTCGCGGAGAACATCGTGGTCTACCGCGACCAGAACGGCGCCTTCAGGTCGCGCAGGGAACTGCTCAAGGTGCCGCGCCTGGGCGACAAGACCTTCGAGCAGTGCGCCGGCTTCCTGCGCATCAACGACGGCGAGCAGCCGCTCGACGCCTCGTCGGTGCACCCGGAGGCCTATCCGGTGGTCGAGCGCATCCTCAAGCACTCCGGTCGCGAGGTGAAGCAGATCATCGGCGACGCGTCGCTGCTGCGCGGCCTCAAGCCCGAGCAGTTCGTGGACGAGAAGTTCGGCGTGCCGACCGTGCGCGACATCCTCAAGGAACTGGAAAAGCCCGGCCGCGACCCGCGCCCCGAGTTCAAGGCCGCACGCTTCGCCGACGGCGTGGAGGACATCAAGGATCTCAAGGTAGGCATGATCCTCGAAGGCGTGATCAGCAACGTCGCCGCGTTCGGCGCCTTCGTCGACATCGGCGTGCACCAGGGCGGCCTGATCCACATCTCCGCGCTGTCCGACAAGTACGTGAAGGACCCGCGCGACGTGGTGAAGGCGGGCGACATCGTCAAGGTGCGCGTGCTCGAAGTCGATGTCGCCCGCAAGCGCATCGCGCTGACGCGACGCCTCGACGATGCGGTGCCGCCGGTGCGCGACGCGAAGGCGACCGACAGTCGCGGCGGTCGCGACGAGCGTCGTCCGCCGCGCGACTTCCGCAACGCCCCGGCGCCCGCCAACAACGCGCTGGCCGCGGCGTTCGCCAGGGCGAAGCGGGACTGACGGCTGCAACGAAAAAGCCCCGCGATGCGGGGCTTTTTCGTGGAACGGATGGTGGCTATGGGTGGACTCGAACCACCGACCCCAGCATTATGAGTGCTGTGCTCTAACCGGCTGAGCTACATAGCCATCGCGGATGCAATTCCCGCAGAGAGCCGCGAATTATTCCGGCTCGCCCGTCCTCCGTCAATCCTCCGCGGCCTTGCTTGTCCGCCGACGGGCCCCGTGGCAGAGTCGGACGCAGTGCATTTCGGAGTCCGCATCGTGATCGATCCGGACGGGTACCGACCCAACGTCGGCATTGTATTGATGCACCCGGACGGCCGGGTGTTCTGGGCCCGCCGCGTGCATCGCGATGGCTGGCAGTTCCCACAGGGCGGCATGAACAGCGACGAGACGCCGCTGGAAGCCATGTACCGCGAATTGCGCGAAGAAACTGGCCTGTTGCCCGAACATGTCGAGGTTTTGGGCGCCACCCCCGGCTGGCTGCGCTACCGGCTGCCGCCGCGCGCGATCCGCCGCCACGACCGGCTGGTCTGCATCGGCCAGAAACAGGTGTGGTTCCTGCTCCGGCTGACCGGGCAGGAGAGCGACCTGCGCCTGGACCTGACCGACAAGCCGGAGTTCGACCACTGGCGCTGGGTCGACTTCTGGTACCCGGTCGAGCACGTGGTGACCTTCAAGCGTGGCGTCTACAGCAGCGCGCTGCGCCACCTGGCGCCGGTCGCGCGCCGCATCGCCGGGCCGCAGGCGGTACCGGTGCCCGGTCCGGAATTGCTGCGGGATCCGCGCCGGAATGCCGGTCGCAACCGGTTGCGACCGCGGTCCCGCCCGGATTCCCAGGCCCGCGGCGGGTCCGAACCCTCGTCTAATTGACAATCATTCTCATCCATGGCGGAATAGTGCGGCAGCCAGCCCGGCTGCATAGCGCCCGCCGCTCATGTACGTCTGCATCTGCAATGGGGTCACCGACCACGACATCCGCCAGGCCGTCGAAGCCGGGTGCCGGAGCGTGGCCGAACTGACCATGCGGACCGGCGCCGGCGCCACCTGCGGCAGTTGCCTGGACCTGGCCGCGCAGCTGATGGACGAGGCGCGCGCCGTGCACGCGTTGCCGCTACCGGTGCTGTCGCAGGCGGCCTGAGCCACGATCCGGCGCGCCGAGCGGACGCGCGCCGCCCGTTGATGCATTCGATTCGCGTTTCGTCATGGCCTGCGCGCAAGGACTAGAGTCGCGCCAACGACACGCACGGAGCACGCCATGAAGGGCGACGCCAAGGTCATCGAATACCTCAACAAGGCGCTCTACAACGAGCTGATCGCCATCAACCAGTACTTCCTGCACGCCAAGATGCTGAAGAACTGGGGCCTGAAGGAACTCGCCGAGCACGAGTACCACGAGTCCATCGACGAGATGAAGCACGCCGACAAGCTGTCGGAACGCATCCTCTTCCTCGAGGGCCTGCCCAACTTCCAGAACCTGGGCAAGCTGCGCATCGGCGAGGGCCCGCGCGAGGTGCTCACCTGCGATCTCGCACTCGAGCTCGATGCGCTGCCGATGCTGCGCGAAGGCATCGCCTACTGCGAAAGCGTCAAGGACCTCGTCAGCCGCCGCCTGCTGGTCGACATCCTCGAATCGGAGGAAGAGCACATCGACTGGATCGAGACGCAGCTCGCCCTGATCGATCGCGTGGGCGAACAGAACTACCTGGCGATGAAGATCGAAAGCTGACGGTCAAGCCGACAACCGCGCCGGACACGAAAACGCCACCGCAAGGTGGCGTTTTTCGTTCGCGGGAGCCGTGGCCTCAGGTCGCCCCGAGCCCCGAGGAAGGCCGGTCGACCCGCGGACGGCGCCGGAACAGCTTGCGCCATACCCACCACAGCAGCAGCGCGAACACCGCGGTGATGAAGACCACGATCGACAGCGCCAGCCAGGGATGCGCGAACACGAGCGCGAGTCCGCCCACGGTGGCGAGATCCTCGGTGACCGACGCGGTCCAGTTGCTGACCGGTTCCGGCGAGGTGTTGAGCAGGGCGCGCGCGCCCGCCTTCAGCGCATGGCTGGTCAGGGCGACGCCCGCGCCGGCGGCCAGCGCACCGGCCCCCAGATGCCCGTCCGGCGACAGGGTCGCGGCGGCGAGGAACGCGCCGGCGGGGATCCGCAGCAGCGTATGCAGCAGGTCCCAGCCCGAATCTACGCCCGGAATCTTGTCGGCGAAGAACTCCGTGGCGGCCAGGGCGCCCGAAACCCCCAGCACCCAGGGCGACTGGGTCGCCTGCAGCGCCGCCGGCAGTTCCAGCCAGCCCAGGGCCCCGGCCAGGCCGACGCCGAACACGGTGAGATACACGCGGATGCCCGCCAGCCAGGCCAGCACGACGCCAATTGCGAACAGGTGCGCATCGGACATGGCCCGTCTCCCGCTAGACTTCGCGCCGAGTATAGGGGAAGGGAAACCGCCCATTCCGGCCCGTGCGGCCGCTTGGCGCCAGTCACTGATGCGCGCGCCGTCCGTCCGTTCGGGACGGTTCCAGTCTTTGGGGAGAGCCATGTTCAAGAAAGACAAGAAGTCCACCGTCGCCCCCGGCCAGGTCGACACCCTGATCGGCCCGCAGGTGGTGATCCGCGGCGACTTCCATTTCTCCGGCGGCCTGTACGTCGAAGGTCGCATCATCGGCAAGGTCATCGCCAGCAACGGCGAAGCGGCCCAGGTCACGATCGCCGAAACCGGCATCGTCGAAGGCGAAGTGCGCGCGCCCAATGTCGTCATCAACGGCCAACTGGTGGGCGATGCCTACGGCGAGCAGGTCGAGATGCATCCCAAGGCGCGCGTCAACGGCAACGTCCACTACAAGGTGATCGAGATGATCGCCGGCTCCACGCTCACCGGCCGCCTGGTGCATGCCGAAACCATTGCCGCCACGGCGCAGGATTCGGCCAACGTCCATCCGATCAACGCGGACGTGGCGATTGCCTGACGCCCGCGGGCGGCACATCTGAGGTGTGTGCCCGCACCGTTACCGCCGGCACACACCATCGCCGGCCGTAGCGGATAATCTCGCCGCATGTATCGACGCCAGCAAACTTCGTGGTTGCGCGAACACTGGGTCGCGCTCGTCATGGCCCTGGTCTTCGTCGCCGCACTCGCCTTCGGTGGCTGGGGCCTGTGGCAGGTGTTCGCACCGGCCTCGGGCAATCCGCAGGCGCAGATCGGCGCGCTCCGCCGTGAAAACGGCAACCTGCGGGACGAAACCGAGCAGCTGCGCCAACGCATCGCCACCCTGACGCGCTCCGACCAGATCAGCCGCGACGCCAATCGCGACCTGCAGGGCGCGCTCGCCGACCGCGACGAGGAAATCGCCGGCCTGCGCGCCGACGTCGCCTTCTACGAACGCCTCGTCGGCGCCACCGCGCAGCGCCACGGCCTCAGCGTGCATGCGTTGAAGCTGCTGCAGAACGGCCCCGCCTGGCACTTCACCGGCACGCTCACCCAGAACCTCAACCGCGGCGCGATCAGCGAAGGCGTGCTGACCCTGTCGGTCGAAGGCACGCGCGGCGGCAAGCTGCAGAAGCTGGCCTGGACCGATCTGCGCCAACAGGCGTCGGCGCCGGGCGTGGTCTATTCGTTCAAGTATTTCCAGCAGGTCGAAGGCGACATCTTCCTGCCCCCGGACGTGACGCCGGCGAAGGTCACCGTGCGCCTGCAACCGCGTTCGGGCGCGGCCATCGAGCAGTCGTTCACCTGGGCCGAGGCCCTGCGCGGGCAATCCGCCGCCGAATGAACGCGCGCGGGTTGAATGCCCGCCCCGCGCCCCCCATTCTCGACGCATGAGCCAGAACACCGTTCCCCTCGAAACCCACGCGCCCGATTACCAGGCGCTGGATCGTCCGCTGCAGTTCACCTCCGCCGCCGCCGCCAAGGTGCGCGAACTGATTGCGGAAGAGGGCAATGCCGCGCTGAAGCTGCGCGTCTACATCCAGGGCGGCGGCTGTTCCGGCTTCCAGTACGGCTTCGAATTCGACGAGCAGCAGGCCGAGGACGACCTCGCGGTGCAGACCGACGGCGTCACCCTGCTGGTGGATCCGCTCAGCCTGCAATACCTGATGGGCGCGGAAGTCGATTACACCGAAAGCCTGCACGGCGCGCAGTTCGTGATCCGCAACCCGAACGCGAAGACCACCTGCGGCTGCGGATCTTCCTTCTCCGCGTAAGCATTCCGGTTTCGACGCTTCGATCACTGCTCATGGATGGGCAATGTTCCGG
Source organism: Lysobacter yangpyeongensis (assembly GCF_042655745.1). NCBI lineage: Bacteria > Pseudomonadati > Pseudomonadota > Gammaproteobacteria > Lysobacterales > Lysobacteraceae > Lysobacter > Lysobacter yangpyeongensis. The sequence goes on from NZ_JBHSNM010000005.1 coordinate 125,824, forward strand.
GACTACATGCTGCGCTGTGTCGATCGCAGCTATTACATCGGCCGCACCGACGATCTCGAGTACCGCCTGGCCCAACATCACGCCGGCGCCTTGCCCTGTTACACGCTGAAACGGCGGCCGCTCGAACTGGTGTTCTCGCAGGAATTCGTGACCCGCGAGGAAGCGCTTGCGGTGGAGCGCCAGCTGAAGGGGTGGAGTCGCGCGAAGAAGGAGGCGTTGATCCGCGCCGATCGGGCGACGATCAATCGGCTGGGGCGGGGCAGGCATCGGCATGAGCGCATGGCGGCTGATCCGCTTCACTCGAACTGCGTACGGAAGCTGAGGTTGCCCGGCTCGCTGGGAGCCCTTCGACTTCAGGCCTTCGGCCCTACGCTCAGGGCGAACGCAGTCCAAGGTTCAGATCGGTTCCTTCACCTGTTCGCCCAGAGCGTAGGCGCGCAGCGCCGAAGTCGAAGGGAATTCAGCGTCACCGGAAAGCATGTCCCGTTCGCCCAGAGCGTAGGCGCGCAGCGCCGAAGTCGAAGGGCTGCAACAAAGCCACCTGCCCCACACCACGCCCCCGACCGATAATACGACCCTCATCGCGCCCGGAATCCCCGATGCCCGCAGCCCCCTTCGCCTTCGTCGAAACCGATGCCGTCCGCGCCGCGCTCGATCGCGCCGACCACCTGCGCAACGACAACGACGCGCTGACGAAGCTGTGGCCCAACGCGCGCGTCGTCCTGCTCGACGAGAACGGCCTGGCCTACGCCGACGAGCAGCGCCGCCTGCTCGCACCGACCGGCATGCGCCTGAGCGAGGGTCCCGGCGGTACCGGCGCTGCGGTGTTCCTCGGCATCGACGCGAACGGGCAGGGCTGGTTCGCGCTCGATGCCGCGCTCACCGCCTTCCAGGCCTCGCAACGCATCGACCTGCGCAGCGCCGCCACGCACTGGCCGCATTTCGACGCATCCGTGTTCGCGCAGGCGCGCGCCGTGCAGCACTGGCGCCAGCGGCATCGCCACTGCGGCGCGTGCGGCGCGGCGCTGACGTATTCGCGCGGCGGCTGGCTCGGCACGTGCACGCAGTGCAAGTCGGAACACTACCCGCGCACCGATCCCGCGGTGATCGTCGCGGTCAGCGACGGCGAGCGCCTGCTGCTCGGTCGCCAGAGCGTGTGGCCCGCCCGCCGCTACTCGACCCTCGCCGGCTTCGTCGAGCCCGGCGAATCGCTCGAGCACACCGTCGCCCGCGAAGTCTTCGAGGAAACCGGCGTGCGCGTGAAGTCGTGCCGCTACCTCGCCTCGCAGCCGTGGCCGTTCCCGAGTTCGCTGATGCTCGGCTTCGTCGCCGATGCGCATCCGGACACGCCGCGGATCAGCGATGAACTCGAGGACGCGCGCTGGTTCACCCGCGAGGAGATCCTCGAGGCGCAGGCGCGCGAAGCCGACCCCGCGCGCGACGACGGCACCGGCCTGCTGGTTTCGCCGCGCCTGTCGATCGCGCGCTGGTTGATCGATCTGTGGGTCGAAGGCGTGCGCTGAGCGAGGTGCCGCATTCCGCGCGCCCCTTGACCACAACGGCGGGCGCGCTGCGTTCACCCTGACAGAAGCACGGTGCGCGTCACGGGCGACGGGCTAGAATCGGCCGCGTCGTCCGCCCCGCTCCCCGAGCGCTCGCTCCGGAGCGAATGTCCGCAAGGATTTGCCCATGGCTGTCACCCTGCTCGCCGTCGTCGCCGCCCTGGTCATCGGCCACCTGGCGCAGTCGCTGGCGGCCTCCGTGCGCCATTACGACTGGTACGCCCATTGGCTGGACTGGCTCGACGCGCAGTTTCCCGAAGGCAGTTTCTGGCGCGGTCGCTGGGGCGCGGCGCTGGCGCTGGTACCGCCGTTGCTGGTCGTGCTGCTGTTCCAGATCGCGCTGCGGCATCCGCTGTACGGCCTGGTCGGCGTGCTCTTCGCCATCGCGGTGCTGTTCTACGCGTGGGGCCCGCGCGATCTCGACCTCGACATCGACGCCATCGCCGATGCGCCCGACGCCACCGCGCGTCGCGCGGCCATGGCACGGCTGTGGCCGGATGCGCCGCCGCTCGCCATCGATGGCAGCGCCCTGGTGTCGGCGGTGTTCCAGAACGCGTTGCGGCGCTGGTTCGGCGTGCTGTTCTGGTTCCTGGTGATGGGCCCGACCGGCGCGCTGCTGTACCGCCTCGCGGTGCTGTCCTGCGAAGGCGCCTACGCCCGCAAGGTGCCGATGGAAACCCGCGACGGCGCCGCCACGCTGCTCAAGCTGCTCGACTGGCCCGTCGCGCAGTTGCTGACGCTGGCCCTCGCGCTGGTGGGGAATTTCGATACGGTGCTGGGCGCGTGGCGCGAAGCCGGCGGCGCGTCGTTCACGCTCGAGCACCGCTTCCTCGATGCCGCCGGTCGCGCCAGCGTGCGCACCGAACTGGCGGAAGAAGCCGCCGACTACGCCGACGGGATCGCCGAATCCGGCATCGAAGCGACACCGCCGCCCGCAGCCGCCCCGGTGTCCGAACTGCCCGAACTGCGCGACGCCATGAGCCTGGTCTGGCGCAGCCTGCTGGTGTGGCTCGCGGTGCTGGCGTTGTTCGTCATTGCCGGCTTCGTCGCGTAAGGCGGACTCAAGCCCGCGCTTCGTCCGAAACGCACGCAACATCGTAGGGTGGGCTCAAGCCCACCCATACGAATCCACCAGCGTAACGGGATGGTGAACGGCGCGACGAACGGCGGGCCAGGGCCCGCCCTACGAGATCCCGCCGGGGGCGAGCCACTCCAGGCCGGGCAGATTGCGCAGCAGCCCGAACACCAGCAGCGCACCGATCCACCAGCGCCCGTCGAACACCACGCGCCGCACCGCCTTCGGCAGCCACGCGCGCGCGGTCACACCCTGCAACGTCATCGCCGCGAGCAGGGGCAGACACAATACGAAGAACGCGTTCATCGCCAGCGCGCGCCGCAGATCGAAATGCACCAGCGCATGCAGCGCACGCGTGATGCCGCAACCGGGGCAATACAGCCCGGTCAGATCATGGAACAGGCACGACGGGAACCAGCTTCCCGCCGCGTTCGGATCGAACGCACGCAGCAATCCGATTCCCACCAGCGCGCCCGACGCAACGACCGCGATCGCGATCGTTGCGTTGCGCGAAGCCGATCGCGGCGCTGCGTTCACGTCATCGGCCTTCGTGCGATCGATCGGATGGACAGTCCGCGCGGATCAGCGGCGCTGCTCCATCTGCTCCGCCCACTGCTTCCAGTACTGCGTCGAATCGTAGCCGGCGATGCGCAGGCCGATGTTGATCAGCAGACCGAGCACGCACAGACCGGTGGTGATCTGGCACCACAGCTTGGCCTGCTTCGACGCATGCTCCGCGCCCGCCCGATCGCCCGCCGACAGCTTGCTGTTGACCTGCGAGGCGAACACGATCGCCACCACGCCCGGAATCGTGCCGACGATGCAGCACAGGCAGAGCGAGGCGATGGTGATCAGGATGGCCCAGATCAGGTAGTTCGGAAGCGGCCCGTAGGCTTGCGCCTGTTCGGGCGGAAATGACGGCGGTGTGCTGCTCATGACGGCGTCCCCTCGGACATGGTGAATGGAATCCCCTGCAGGCCTGGCGGCCCTGGCCGGCATCCTAGCAGCGGGGGTTTGCGGGCGTCATCGTGAAAAGCCGCGCTTCCCGCGCCTGTGCGCTGCCCGCGGGATCCTTCGACTCCGCGCCTGCGGCGCTACGCTCAGGGCGAACGGTGTTGGGGCAGTCGCACCATTTCGCGCCGATGGCTCTTCCTGGACCCGTTCGTCCTGAGCGTAGGTGCGAAGCACCGAAGTCGAAGGACACCCGCCCGCGCAACACCACCACCATGAACCCGTTCGTCCTGAGCGTAGCGAAGCGAAGTCGAAGGACACCCATGGCGCGACACAGTCGCCATAACCCCGCTCGTGCTGAGCGTAGGTGCGAAGCATCGAAGTTCGAAGCACCGCCCGCACCACCCAAACAGAGTCCCTACGCCGCCTCCCCCCGCAATCCCCGCACCTTCGCCTCCAGCACTTCCGCCGTAACCCCCTGCGGATCCAGCGGCGCCTCCGCCATCACCTCCACATGCGCGCGGAACCGCCGCGGCACCCGCATGCGTCCCAGGCGTCCGTCGCGATGGCTCCACATGCTCGCCCACATGCCGCGCAGCGCCATCGGCACCACCGGCACCGGGCGACGCTCGAGGATCTTCTCCACGCCCGACTTGAACTTCGCGATCTCCCCATCCCTGGTCAACGCGCCCTCGGGGAAGATGCCGACGATCTCGCCCTCCGCCAGCGCCGCGTCGATCGCATCGAACGCGCGCTGCATCACCTCCGGGTTCTCGCGCGCGCCCGCGATCGGGATCGCCTTGGCCGTGCGGAAGATCCAGCTCATCACCGGGATGTTGAAAATCCTGTAGTACATGACGAAGCGCACCGGCCGCGGAATGCTCGCCGCCAGGATCAGCGCATCCATGTAGCTGACGTGGTTGCACACCAGCAGCGCCGGCCCCTCGTCGGGCACGTGCTTCTCGATCCCGTGCAGCTTCAGCCGGTACAGCGTGCGCACCAGCAGCCAGCTGACGAAGCGCATCGCGAACTCGGGCACGATCGTGAAGATCCAGATCGCCACCAGCGCATTGACGATCGCCAGCGCGAGGAACAGCTGCGGAATCGTCCAGCCCAGCACGCGCTGCGCGGCGATGCCCACGCCCGCGGCCAGCACGATGAAGAACGCGTTCTGGATGTTCACGCCGGCGATCACGCGCGACAGTTCGTCCTTGGGCGTGCGGCTCTGGATCAGCGCGAACAGCGGCACCAGGAAGAAGCCGGCGAACAGGCCGATCCCGACCAGGTCCATCACGATCCGCCACGCGCCCGGCTGGCGCAGGAAACCCATCGCATCCAGCCCGCTCACCGGCGCCAGGCCGCTGCGCGCGAAGTACAGGTCGAGCAGGAAGCCGGTCATGCCGATCGCGCCCATCGGCACCAGGCCGATTTCGACCGTGCGCGCCGACAGCTTCTCGCACAGCAGCGAGCCCACGCCGGTGCCGACCGAGAACAGCGCCAGCGCGAGGATGTAGATCGTCGCGTCGTCGCGCGGCGCACCGAGGTTGAGCTCGGCGTAGGTCGGCAGGTTCGAGGTGATCACCGTGCCGAAGAACCAGAACCACGACACGCCCAGCACCGAGTTGCGCACGCCGGGCTGGCGGCGGGTCAGGCGCATGATCGCCAGCGATTCGGGCAGCGGGTTCCAGTTGATCTTCAGGTCGGGCGCGCCGGCTTCCGCGCGCGGAATGAAGCGGCTGACGACGTTGCCGGTGATCGCCAGCGCGATGATGGCAATCGCCGCGACTACCGGCCCCTGCGCGCCGGCCACCTGGAAGATCAGTCCGCCGGACAGCATGCCGGCGAGGATCGAGATCGACGTGCCCATCTCGACCAGGCCGTTGCCGCCGGTGAGTTCCTCCGGCTTGAGCACCGAGGGCAGGATCGAATACTTCACCGGCCCGAACAGCGTCGACTGCACGCCGGTCGCGAACAGCGCGACCAGCAGCACGATCATGTTGTGGGTGAGAAAGCCGATCGCCGCGAACGACATGATCACGATCTCCATCGTGGTCGTGATCCGGATCAGCTTCGACTTCTCCAGCTTCTCGGCGATCTGCCCCGCGGTGGCCGAGAACAGGAAGTAGGGCAGGATGAAGATCGCCGGCGCGAGATTGGTGTAGAGCGTCTTGTCCTGCGGACTCACCGCGAGATAGCCGAGCAGACCGATGATCGCCAGCCGGTAGACGTTGTCGTTGAACGCGCCCAGCGACTGGGTGAGGAAGAACGGCAGGAAACGTCGCTGCCGCAGCAGCTCGAACTGGTTATGGGCCATGGGGGCTCCCCTGAATCTGCGCGGGAGCCTAGCAGACGATCCCGCACGCGATCACATGGCCCGCGGACGCGGCGCCACCTCGCCCGCACGCACCACATCCATGCAGGAGCGTCCCACGGGCGCGAAACGCCGCCGATCGTCAAACCGCAAGCCTCACCACCACCGCCGTCGCTTCGCCACCACCATCGCCACCGCGACCAGGATGCCCATCGCGACGATCGTGGTCACGAATCCGATCGTGCCGGTCTTGAAGATCGGCGCCTGGAAGTTCATCCCCAGCACGCCCGCCACCACCGCCAGCGTGCCCAGCAGCACCGTCACGAAGGTCAGCGTGCGCATGATCTCGTTGGTGCGCTGCGCCGTGTGCGTGGCGAACAGTTCGAAGCTGCCGATCACCAGCTCGCGTGCGGCTTCCACCGCATCGAGGGTGCGATCGAAGCGCTCGCTGAGCGCGCGGCACTGCTGCTGCGTGCCCTCGTCCGCGTCGGGACGGAAATCCGGACGCGCCATCGCGCCGTACACCTGCCGATGCGGCGTCAGCAGGCGGCGCAGTTGCGACGCCGCGCGGCGCAGCACCGCCAGTTCCTTCACGTAACCGCGCGGCAGCGGCCGCTCCAGCAACTGCACTTCGAGCCGGTCGACGTCCGCTTCGAGTTCGGCGACCGCATCGAAGTACGTCGACATCTGCCAGTCCAGCAGCGAAGCGGTGAAACCCTCCGCGCTCAGCACGCCGAGATGCGTGTCGGCCTGCTCGCGGTCGCCGAGCTGCGCGAGGTATTCCAGCGGCTGCCGGTGCACGGTCACCACGAAGTTGCGTCCGCTGAGCACCAGCAGCGACTGGCCGCGGCACTCCAGGCGCTTTTCGCCGGCGACCACCACCACCTTTACCAGGAACCAGTCGCCGAAGTTCTGCAGCTGCGGCCGCCCGTCGTCGTGATCCAGCGCCGGCACGGCATCGCCCAGCCCCAGGGTCTGCAGCAGTGCGCGGGCGTGCTCGCCTTCGTGGTCGATCCACAACAGCTGGCGTTCGGAGAGTGCGTGCAAATCGACGGTGTCGACGGCCACTTGGCGATCGCTGCCGTCGTCATCGAACAGCACCGCACGCGTCCGCCCCTCGCGCGACGCAGCGCCTGCGGCCGGTGGCGAGGACAGGGGCGGGCCCATGTCGCTCAGTGGTGCTTGCGATCCCCGCCGCGACTGTCGCGGTCGCCGCGATCGCCCTGGCCCGGCGGCGACGCGTGCTTCGCGGGCTTGCGCACGTCCTGGCTCAGCGAACGGCCCAGATCGTCGGACTCGCGGATGCGGCCCTGTTCATCGCGCCGCACCAGGCGCTTGTCGCCGCGGGGAGAAATCAGTTCGCGCTTGCTCATGGCTGCGGCCCGGTGTTTGGGGACGCCCAGCTTCCGGCGACCGCGGTGAAGGTGCGGCGAATCCGCGCAGGAGCGCCGCACCGCTACCGGATGCACGCATCACACCGCACACACGAAACACGCGCGTCACGTCGCACGTACGCGAAGGCCCCGCCTGGCGGGGCCTCCTTCCGCTGCCACCTGCAGCGGCGCGTCATTGCATTCGCGTCAGCTGTTGTCGCGATTGGTCTGGGTATTGCCGCTCTGGCCGCTCTGCTTGCCCTGGCCCTGCCGGGTGGATTCGTCCGTGTCCTTGCGGCCGGCCTGGCGCTGCTGCTGGTCCTGCTCGCGACCCATGCCTTCGCGGCGCTCGGTGCTCGAGCCGGTGTTGCCGGTGTTGGTGCGGTTCGGGTTGTTGCCCATGTTGGTGTTACCCATCGGTGTATCTCCACAAGGCCGACTCATGTCGGTGCGCGCATGGTGGGCAGCGGGCGGGTAGGCGGCAGTGAGCGGCGCGCGAACGTTGTGCAAACAAACGGCACAGTGACGCGCGCGGCGCGGCGGTTGGCGCATTCATGCGCGAGGCGGCGGTTGAATGGTTAAGGCGGTGCGCAGGGCGTCTGGCGGGTGACGAGTGCAGAGGCCGAAGTGCAGAGCAAAAGCGCGGAGCAAAAGCGCCCCTCATCTGCCCTTCGGGCATCGTCTCCCCGCGATGCGGGGAGAAGAGGAAGCCTGCCGCGACGCCGGAGGAGAGGAAGCCCGCCGCGACGCGGGGCGGAGAGGAAACCCGCGCGCGCATTCCCCTCTCCCCGCTTGCGGGGAGAGGGTCGAGCGGCCGCCAGGCCGCTGAGGGAAGGGCGGGTGAGGGGAGCGAGCGCAGCGAGCTGCCTTTCGCTCTCGCTTTCCCAGATACCCAACTACCCCCAGTTCACAACACCGCCACCCCCACCGCCGCACCGTATCCCCGCGATCCGCCGTGCGCGCCGTTCGCCGTCCTCGCGCCGCGCGCCGGCGGCTTCGCACCCGAATACGCCAGGAGCACATCCATGAAACGCCTGCTCACCACGGCCTTCCTCCTGCTGGCGCTCGCCGCGTGCGCCACGCCGAGGGTGTTCACCGATCACGATCCCAACGCGCCGTTCTCCCGCTACCACAGCTACAGCTGGCGCGAGAAAGCCGAGAAGGCGCCGCCGCTGGTCGCGCAGCGCATCGTCGCCGCCGTCGACGCGCAGCTGCGCGCGAAAGGCTGGACCCTGATGCCCGAAGGCGGCGACATCGCCCTCGCCGCGCACGTCGCCAGCCGCCAGGAATACGAACTCGACACCTTCTACGACGACCCCTTCTGGGGCGGCTGGGGCTGGCACGGCCACTGGGGCCATTACTGGGGCGCGCCGCGCCTGGGCTTCGACACCACGCGCGTGCGCAGCTACACCGTCGGCACGCTGGTGCTCGACATGTTCGACACGCAGACGAAACAGGCGGTCTGGCGCGGCACCGCCGAAGGCACCGTACCGAAGAAGCCGGAGAAACTCACCGCCGACATCCAGACCGCCGTCGCGAAGATGTTCGAAGACTTCCCGCCCGGCAGCGCCATGCGCTGACGGCGCAGCACGACAACACCTGCGCTACACCGCCGGATGCCGCCGCGTCGTGCGCGCCGGCGCCGGCCGGTTGCGCGCGGCAAGATCGCCGCACAGCGCGCGCAGCGCGGTGACCAGTTGCTCGGGCCGGTACGGTTTGGCGATCAGCGGCTGCCAGCGCAGGTCCGGCGGCATGTCCAGGCGCCGCGTCGACGACGCCAACAGATAGGGAATCCCGCGCGCGGCGAGCGCACGCGCCAGTGGGAACACCATCCCGCCCTCCAGTCGCACATCCAGGATCGCCGCATCGACCGCCTTCGCGGCCAGTACCGCTTCGCCGGTCGCGGCATCGCGCGCGCATTCGACCTCGTAGCCGGATTGCACCAGAACATCGGAAAGCATTGAAGCGAGCGAGCGGTCGTCCTCGACGATCAGTACGCGGTTCATGCGCAGCCACACAACGGGAGGAAACGCGAGGATCGCCCGTCGCGCGTGTGCGCCGTGTGGGCAGTCATGCAGGTGGCGTGCCGCCACCGCAGGCGCGTGTACGGGCGCGTGCGCACGAAAGCCCGGTGCCCGCGCGCGACACGCCGATCGCACCGGCGGCGCCAACCTGCATGAACCGCTCAGCGTCATCGCACCGCCTGCACGCGCTCCACGCACGCCCGTCACCTTTCCCGGTCCACGCTGCGCGCTATCCCGATGCGAGCCCGTGAACCGACATGACGACCCCGCGCAACCGCCCGCCGCGTGCCCCCGCGCGCAAGACCCCGACGAGCAAGTCCCTGCCCACGCGCACGATCCAGCCACGCCGACCGCGCGCCGAAGACCCGACCGCGCGCATGGTCACGCCCAGCCGCAAACGCACCGTGCACTGATCGTCGCTGCTGCGCGCGATGCGAAGCGCATCGCACCGCGTTCATGAACGTAGGAGCGGGCCACGCCCGCGACGCCTTCCGTTTCGCGCCCAGCGCATCCATGCAGCGCTCCGGCAAAACACCCCGCCCCGATTCAGATATCCCACTCCAGCGGCCCGATCCGCGTGCGCACGTCCATGTCCCACTCGCGATCGCGCATCACGCGCTCCTTGAGTTCGTAGCCGATCGGCCCGCTGAAGCTCTCAAGCCGCCGCCACAACAGCGGTCCCGGCTCGCCGACTTCGTCCGGTTCGCGCTCCTCGCGGAAGATCGCGATCGCATCCATCGCGCGCGCATCCACCACCCGCGGCGTGAGTCGTACGTTGTAGCGGACGGTGCAGTGAGGCATCGCGCGAGAGTGCACCGCGCCCACGCGGTAGCCAACGATGAATGCGCTGCGTTCACCCACGCGGGGGATGATCTTCACGCGGCCGTGACGCGACCGCGGTTTCCTCGTACATCTCACTCGCCCCTCGAGCGCGCATGAACAGCCAATTGGCGGACTTCATCGAACTCCACACCGACGCGATCGTGGAGGGCGCGATCCGCTTCGCCCGCTCGGTCGAGGTCGCCACCGTCCTCGACGACGCGGCCCTGCGCGACCACCTGCCCGACATCGTCGCGGCGATCGTCGCCGACCTGCGCACCCCGCAGACGCGCGCGGAGGAAATCGAGAAATCCGAAGGCCGCGCCGTCGCGCCGCCCGGCCGCGCGCGCTCGGCCGCCGGCACCCACGCCCTGCATCGCGCCCACAGCGGCTACAGCATCGCCAACCTGGTGTCGGAATACCGTGCCCTGCGCGCGTCCGTGCTGCGGCTGTGGGCCGATGCACCCGAGTGCGCGGCCGCCTCGCACGAGGACGTCACCCGCTTCAACGAAGCCATCGACGAAGCGATCGCCGAGTCGGTCAGCCACTACGCCACCGAAGTGGAGCGCTGGCGCAACATCTTCCTCGGCGTGCTCGGCCACGACCTGCGCAGTCCGCTCAGCGCCATCGTGATGACTTCGGAAATGATCGCGCGCATGGCGGTGGACGCCCCCGTCGCCGACGCCGCGCAGCGCCTGATCCGCAGCGTCGAGCGCATGCGCGTGCTGCTCGACAACCTGCTCGTGTACAACCGCGCCCAGACCGGCGTCGGCTTCCAGATCGAGAAGCACGACACCGACCTGGTGCCGTGCTGCCACGAGGAAATCGAACTGCTGCGCGCGTCGCTTCCCGGCGCGCGCATCCACTTCCGCGCGCCCGCATCGGTGCGCGGCCGCTTCGACGCCGGCCACATCCGCGAAGCGCTGTCCAATCTGGTGGTCAACGCGTACAAGTACGGCGCGCGGGGCGGCGAGATCGAAGTCGAACTGCGCGAGGAACCCACCGGCGCCGAACTGAGCGTCGCCAACGCCGGCACCGAGATCCCGCGCGAGCAGTTCGACCTGATGTTCGAACCCCTCCGCCGCGCCGGCCTCGCTGCCGACGAGGAAACCGAACGCGCCAGCCTCGGACTGGGCCTGTTCATCGTGAAGCAGATCGCCCTGGCCCACGCCGGCAGCATCCGCGCCGAATCCGCCGACGGACATACGACGTTCCGGTTGCGATTGCCGCGCAGTTGAGTGGGGCGTTGAACGGATAGTTGGCGAACGATCGAGTGATCGAGCGATCGAGTGATCGAGCGATTGAGCGGTTCAACGACTCGAACATGCACGTCGCGACCCGTCCGCGCCCACTGAGATCCCCGCACTTCTCCCTCCCTTTCGCGCAGCGAAGGGGAGGGCCGGGGAGGGGTGCGAGCGCAGCGAGCGGCTTTCGCGGTGGCGTGAAGAAGGAGCAACAGCAAAAACAAAAGCACCCCCTCCCAACCTCCCCCTTGCGCTGCGCGCAAAGGGGAGGGGCTTCAAACCAGGGCTCGCGCGACAACGCACCGGCGCGATGGCCGAGGTGCTGCACGACTTGCATGCACCCCGCACTCCGATCGCCGCTTCTACCCCTCCCTTTCGCGCAGCGAAGGGGAGGGTTGGGGAGGGGTGCGAGCGCAGCGAGCTGCTTTCGCGGTGGCGCGAAGAACCAGCAACAGCAAAAACAAGAGCACCCCCTCCCAACCTCCCCCTTGCGCTGCGCGCAAAGGGGAGGGGCTTCAAACCAGGGCTCGCACGACAACGCACCGGCGTGATGGCCGAGGTGCTGCACGACTGGCCGCACCCCGCACTCCCATCGCCGCTTCTCCCCCTCCCTTTCGCGCAGCGAAGGGGAGGGCCGGGGAGGGGTGCGAGCGCAGCGAGCGGCTTTCGCGGTGGCGCGAAGAACCAGCAACAGCAAAAACAAAAGCACCCCCGCCCAACCTCCCCCTTGCGCTGCGCGCAAAGGGGAGGGGCTTCAAATCACGGCTCGCGCGGCAACGCACCGGCGTGATGGCCGAGGTGTTGCACGACTGGCATGCACCCCGCACTCCGATCGCCGCTTCTCTCCCTCCCTTTCGCGCAGCGAAGGGGAGGGCCGGGGAGGGGTGCGAGCGCAGCGAGCGGCTTTCGCGGTGGCGCGAAGAACCAGCAACAGCAAAAACAAGAGCACCCCCTCCCAACCTCCCCCTTGCGCTGCGCGCAAAGGGGAGGGGCTTCAAACCACGGCTCGCGCGACAACGCACCGGCGTGATGGCCGAGGTGCTGCACGACTGGCATGCACCCCGCACTCCGATCGCCGTTTCTCCCCCTCCCTTTCGCGCAGCGAAGGGGAGGGTTGGGGAGGGGTGCGAGCGCAGCGAGCTGCTTTCGCGAGGGCGCGTAGAAGAAGCAACAGCAAAAACAAAAGCACCCCCTCCCAACCTCCCCCTTGCGCTGCGCGCAAAGGGGAGGGGCTTCAAGCCATTGCTCCACGACAGCGCACCTGTGTGATCGCCAAATGTGCTGCAACTGCACGACTTGCATGCACCCCGCACTCCGATCGCCGCTTCTCTCCCTCCCTTTCGCGCAGCGAAGGGGAGGGTTGGGGAGGGGTGCGAGCGCAGCGAGCGGCTTTCGCGATGGCGCGAGGAAGGAGCAACAGCAAAAACAAAAGCACCCCCTCCCAACCTCCCCCTTGCGCTGCGCGCAAAGGGGAGGGGCTTCAAACCACGGCTCGCGCGACAACGCACCGGCGTGATGGCCGGATGTGGAGCGCCAGTTGCTTCTCCTCCTCTCACCCCGCGGAGAGAAGGTCGAAGCGCGATAGCCTGCTGAGGGCGGAGCGCCGGATGAGGGGCGCTTTTGCGCTTCACTGCATCAAAAACAGAGAAGCCCCAGGTGGGGCTTCTCAAACGAGGCGCTGAACGCTACGAGACCTGCGTATTCATCCGCATCGCCAGCGACACCGCCGCCTCCGGTCGCGGCGCATTCCCCTGGAGCTCCTGCGTCGCGACGTTCTCCGCCCGCTGCACCGACTCGGCCAGTGGTGGCGGTGCCGCGCCGAGATCGACTTTCGCGAAGAACCCCGGCGTCCGGCCGATCACCCACGCCTGTCCTTCCACTACCGCCACGCGATCGAGCTGATCCACTCCGCGGATGCCGTTGATGCGCGCCTGTGCGAACGCATGGGCGGCATGTTCTGGCGACGTGCCCTCAGGCAACTGGCGCCGGATCGCATCGAAGAGCGCGTCGGCATGTCCCGGTCGCTCCTGCTCGCCACGCACGTCGCGCGCGCCCGGCCCCGGCGCCTGCTGCCTTGGCGGGGCGCGGTCGGCGGGCCGCTGCTCCGGAGCGACTTCATCGCCTGCCTGCCGTTGATGCACAGCGGCGGGCGTCGTCGACGTCAGGACGTACTGCCAGCGCGTCTGCTGCGGGCGGCCACGCACCGCGGTCTCGAAGCTGTGGTAATCGCCGCGCAGGATCGTCTGGCAACCGGCGGAATCGGTATTGGCCGACGAGCCCGGATGGATCTTGAACGAGCGGTCCAGATCCTGGACGCCATTGATGTCGGCCTGATCGAACCACCCGTCGCCATTCGTATCGCGCTGCACGCGACCGGCGCGTGCGTTCGGCGTCAGCGCCGCCGGGCTGGGACGCAGCGCGAAGTCGGCGGCTTGGCCATGCGGCGCCGGATGAGTCGTCGCCTGCATCTCGATGGTGCCTTCGGCCAGACGGCCAAGGTCACGCAGTCCATCGCCGTTGACATCGACGCCTTCGATCTTGCGACGCGTGACGTCGCGGTATCCGGTTGCGGCTGCGCGCACCTGTCCGTCTATCCCGCCTTGGGCAAAGCGCCGATGCCCATCGCTGCCGGCATGATGGTCGTACTGGGCCGTGGGTTCGGTGTTGGCGCGATCGAATGACCGAAGATGGCGGCTTCCGTCTGCACCACGCCACAACACGACAACGCGATCGTTGTACACACCCACGCCAGTGCGCGACTCGTCAGCCTCACGAGTGCGAGGATCATCAAGAGCAGGAATCGCGACGCTTCGATCGGAAGGCGACGCCAGCGTCGAGTTCTCCCGACGTAGCCCCAGGATGACGCGGTCCTGGCCCTGCAAGGCTTCGCGCGCAGCCTGGTTTCCGCGCGTCGCCACGATGCTCGCGAATATGTCGTATTGCTGCGCGTCGGTCAGACCTGCCATCTCGTTGACTTCGCCAGGGACTCCTCCGGTTGAGAATCGCGGCGCCCGGCTTGCAGCGGCGACGCGATCCAATGAGGCGTAAGTGCCTTCCTCGCCTGTGGTCGCGCCAGCGCGGCGCAATGCAGCAATGCGGTCGGCGGCGCCTGCAGCCACATAGCGATCCAGCGCCTCCTGCACCACAAGACGCTCTCCCTGGCGCTCGCGTTCCAGCAACTGCATAGCTTCGCGCGTCCGGTTCTGCTCCAGCAATGCGATTACGCGATCCGCCGACTGGCGAATGTCGATTTCGGTCTGTCCTGTCATTCCATGACTCCTGTGAGTGGCTTACCTGCCGTTGATGACGAAGCGATCGTGTTGCGGGAATTCGTAGGGGCACGCCGTCTTGTTGTCAGGAACTCGAGCGCAGGGCCACTGCGAGCGAGCCACGCGCTCCTTCAGTTCGAAACTCTGTCCGTTCCAGACCAGGAAGCCGAAGTGCGCTACGCCTCCGGCGTCACGCGGATCGTCGGATGGAATCGGGCGATCCGGGTCGAATTCCATGATCCAGCGCATGGTTGGTGCAAGCCCCAGTTTGCTCATGTCCAGCCACAGCGGCCCCCCGCCCAGGTCGTCGTAGTGCGTGCGCTGTGCGGGTGACAGTGCCGGTTTTTCCGGGAGAAGCTGTGCAGTGACGTCCATCGGCGCGCCAGCGCCTGTTACCCGATAGGCCTTCAGGCCCATGCCATAGCGACATCCGGGTGCGTACGGGTCAGCACACATGTCGGCGACGAGATACACCGTCGTGGCCGGATCGGATCCTTCAAACGAGCGAATTCCGAGCTCCCGCCCCACCATCAGATCCATGCGCCTGCCCAGGCCCGGAATGACCTTGAAGGTCACGTCTTGGGTGGGCCAGGGCTCTTTGCCTTCGCTCGACGCATTCCGCTGCGTCAGCCAGATCACTGTCTGCGCGAAGTAAGTGGGCAACGCGCCATAGCAGAGGTGGCCGGGCTCCGCTGAGGTATCAGCCGCCGGCTCCGAACCGGGAGGGCACGCCGGTTCATCGCGCGCAATGGCAGGTGCTTGCCTCGGTGCCGCCGCCGTTGCCATGTCGGTCGCTACCGGGGGCGCCGCTACATCGGCCGAAGTAGCCAGCGTCGGCGTTGTGGAGGCTTGCGTGCACCTCGCCAACGCGAGCGTCAGCAGAAGGGCAGGGAAGGGTGAATGCGTGTCGAAGCGCATGAATGGACGGTCCTTATCCAGAGCGGCCGGGCCTGGCCGCGCGGAAGCGTAGCGCACGCCGGCGCCAGCTCACCATCCTTTCGGCATTCCGGCACGCGATGAGGTCGCCGCTTCTCTCCCTCCCTTTCGCGCAGCGAAGGGGAGGGCCGGGGAGGGGTGCGAGCGCAGCGAGCGGCTTTCGCGGTGGCGCGAAGAACCAGCAACAGCAAAAACAAAAGCACCCCCTCCCAACCTCCGCCTTGCGCTGCGCGCAAAGGGGAGAGGCTTCAAACCAAGGCTCGCGCGACAACGCATCGGCGTGATGGCCGAGGTGCTGCACGACTTGCATGCACCCCGCACTCCGATCGCCGTTTCTCCCCCTCCCTTTCGCGCAGCGAAGGGGAGGGTTGGGGAGGGGTGCGAGCGCAGCGAGCTGCTTTCGCGGTGGCGTGAAGAAGGAGCAACAGCAAAAACAAAAGCACCCCCTCCCAACCTCCCCCTTGCGCTGCGCGCAAAGGGGAGGGGCTTCAAGCCATTGCTCCACGACAGCGCACCGGCGTGATGGCCGAGGTGCTGCACGACTTGCATGCACCCCGCACTCCGATCGCCGTTTCTCCCCCTCCCTTTCGCGCAGCGAAGGGGAGGGTTGGGGAGGGGTGCGAGCGCAGCGAGCTGCTTTCGCGGTGGCGTGAAGAAGGAGCAACAGCAAAAACAAAAGCACCCCCTCCCCACCTCCCCCTTGCGCTGCGCGCAAAGGGGAGGGGCTCAAAGCACGGTTCGCACGACAACGCACCTGCGTGATTGGCGGATGCGCTGCTCGATATGCATGCAAGCCGCGCCCCGATCGCCGCTTCTCCCCCTCCCTTTCGCGCAGCGAAGGGGAGGGTCGGGGAGGGGTGCGAGCGCAGCGAGCGGCTTTTGCGGTGGCGCGAGGAACCAGCAACAGCAAAAACAAAAGCACCCCCTCCCAACCTCCCCCTTGCGCTGCGCGCAAAGGGGAGGGGTTCAAACTACGAACCTCACACCGCCAACCCCACATCCCCCTCCAGCACCGTCTGCTTCAGTTGCGGTCGCTCACCCGGTTGCCACAACGCCGCTTCATGTCGCACGCGATACCGCAGCGGGCCGCCGTCCTCGCCCGGTGCGCGCGTGATCGGACGCGGAATGCACACGAAGTCGGTCACCATCCGTTCGCCGTCCACACGCACGGTCGCGTAGCCGTGTCCGCCGGCGTCGTAGAAGGTCAGGTGCGGGGCCAGTTCCGGATTGCGCACCGCCAGCGCCTTCTGCAGGTCCCTGGTCTTTTCGTATTCCAGCGCCGAGCGCACGCCGTGGCGCAGCGTCAGGTTCTGGGTGGACTGCGGCCTGCCATCCTTGTCCTCGGCGATGTACAGCCCGCGCGTGGGATTGTTTTCCTTCTTCTGGTTGTGCTCGTTGGCCTCGGCCGCGCCCGGGGAAATCAGCGAGCCGCCGACAAAGCTGACGCCCACCGGTTCGAACGCCGCCGGCGGCAACGCCTTCGCGGCGTAACCGGCCCAGAAGCTGTGGCGATCGCCGGCGACGACGATGAGCCCGGTCATGCCGGCATCGCGCACGGCATCGAAGATCTCCGCGCGTTCGTGGTACATGCTGCCCCAGTCGTACACGGTCATCAGGCCGTAGCCCTTGCCCTTCCACTGGCGCGACAACTCGGGCGGCAGGTTCTGCGGATCGACACGCGTATCCAGCGTGCCCAGCGAATTGCCCCAGACCTTCCACGTCGCCGTCGCGCCGCGCAGCTGGTCGAGGAACCACGCCTTCTGCTTCGCGCCCAGCATCGACTGCGGCGGATCCTTTGCGACGTAGTTGTCCACGCTCCTGTCGCCCATCACCAGCTTCGCCGGCGGGTGGCCGTCGGCGTAGGCGCGGCCGCCGTCGAGCTGCGCCCACAGCTCCTCCGGCACGAAGCCGAGCACGTCGCCTTCGAACAGCGGACCGATCTCGTCGTGGCTGCCCGGATCGCGCGAGCGGAAGCTGCGGTTGTCGGTGATGAACAGGTCGATGTGCCGGCCCCAGCGCAGCGCACGGTAGGCGATCAGGCTGTTGATCGCGGCGAGGTTGTTGGGCTCGGTGCACAGGCCGGTGTCGTCGAAGTCGGCGGGCTTCATCGGCACGTCCTCGACCTGCGGCGCGTCGAAGGCGGCCAGGTTCGAACCCGGCGCCAGCACGCGCGCCGGCAGGAATTCGAACCACGCCTGGTTGGCCGCGACCTTCAGCGTCTGCGCCGGCACCCAGCCGTCGGTGCCGGCGAATTCCTGGATCGATTGCCAGCCGTTCCACGAGAACTCGTGGTTGTCCCAGATGCACACGAACGGCCAGCGCGCACGCGCGTCCTGCAGGTCGGGATCCTGCAGATAGGCCTTGTAGGCGACGCGGTAATCCTCCAGCGAATCGGGCACCCAGAAGCGGTTCTTCGCGACGGTCTTGCCCTTCGGATACTTGATCGGGAAGGTGATGAGGCGGTCGTAGCGATGCCCGTTCTTCACCTGGTCCGGGTACTGCACGACTTCGTAGATGAAATCGCCCAGGTGCAGCACGAAGTCGATGCGCTCGCCCGGCGCGGCGCGTTCGTCCTCGTAGATCATCCGGCGATAGCCGTTGCCGTAGCCCTCGGGAATGCTCTGGCAGCTGACGAAGGCGAACTTCGCCGGACGCAGGTCGTCGGCGGCGGGCGCGGTCAGCGTGCGACCGATGCGGCTGCCGTTGCCGTCCTCGTCGACGAAGCGATACCAGTACTCGCGCGCCGGCTGCAGCTCGCCGACGAGCACACGGCAGGTCCAGTCCGAGCGCGCCAGCACCGGCGCCGCGGTGGTCGCGACCACGCGCGTGAACGCCGCATCCTCCGCGACTTCCACCAGCAGCATCCCGCGCTCGCGGTTGTCCGCATACGGCCGCCGCGTCCACAGCAGCACGCTGTTCGCATCCGGATCACCCGACGCGACGCCCTGCGGAAACAGATCGCGGCGTTCGCGCCACCCACTCGACGACGGCCGCACCGTCGCGCATCCCCACGCGAGCGTGGCACCCATCGCAGCGGCGAGCTTGAGGAACTGACGACGATCGAGAGTCGGCATGGCGGCGCCCCGGGACGTGACGGATGCGCCGCACGCTAGACCCGCGACATGGGTGGGGAACGTGCCGGAAGTACTTGCCCGCACCCCCGCGCTTGTTCGCCATCCCCGCGAAAGCGCGAACCAGCGCCTTTGTACTGGTTATCGCCTTGCCGTTTTGCTCGTCATCCCCGCGAAAGCGGGGATCCAGTGTCTTTGTCCTTGTCCTTGTCTTTGTCTTTGTCTTTGTCTTGTTCCTGCTCGTCATCCTCGCGGCCTTTCACGGCCGAATGGCTGGGCAAGCGGGGATCCAGCGAGTAGCCCGTGTAAGCGCAGCGCGTAGCCCGCGTAAGCGCAGCGCACCCGGGTCGCGAGGAGCCTCACCCGCGATAGTTCCCGACACGCCGCAGCGCGCGAGAAAGAAACATCGGCGCGCTATTCCCCCTCCCTTTCGCCGAAGGCGAAGGGGAGGGTCGGGGAGGGGTGCTCTTGCTTTTGCTTTGCCGTCACAGACTCGCGAACCCACACGCAACATAAAAAAGGGCCCCGCATCCGCAGCGCGTAGCCCGGGTAAGCGCAGCGCACCCGGGGTCGCGAGGAGCCTCACCCGCGATAGTTCCCAACGCGCCGCAGCGCGCGAGAAACATCGGCGCGCTGTTCTCCCTCCCTTTCGCCGAAGGCGAAGGGGAGGGCCGGGGAGGGGTGCTCTTGCTTTTGCTTTGCCGTCACAGACTCGCGAACCCACACGCAACACAAAAAAAGGCCCCGCATCCGCAGGGCCTTCCCACATCACCACCTCAACGCAAACGCCACTGCATGCTCAGGCAGTCACCGCCTCCGGCTCCGCCTTGCGCCGCCCATTGGCCTCGAAGCGCTTGCCCAGATCCCGCCGCAACGCCTGCAGACCTTCGCTCTTGCCCGCGATCTTGAGGAACGCATAGCCCTCCAACGCCGACGCCATCGCATCGCTGCCCAGCGCCACTTCGGTATCGCGCACCCGCTCGACCAGACGCGTCAGCCGCACCAGGCGCGCATTGAGCGCATCGTGCGTTTCCAGGTCGCGGCGCATTTCCTCGACATCCAGGTTGCGCGGCAGCAGCCCGCTGTTCTCCGCCATCACGTCCAGCGCCTTGCGGCAGAACGCCTCCGACCCGTCGCCCATGCGCACCGCGTGCTTCAGCGATCCGGGCGCCAGCGCCACCAGCATCGGCGCCAGCTGCTGCTCGACCTGGGCGAGCAGCTGATCCAGCTGGTCCCACTGCTCCGGCGAAAAATGCGTATTCACCAGGTTCTGACTCATTCCCTGCTCCTTGTCCGTGATCCATTGAAAGCCGGCCACCATGGCCGACGCGCAAAGGCTAGCCAGCGCGTGTGCCGGCGCCCATCGGACAAGTCCGCGCCGCGGGATAGGAAAACTCCGACCCGTGTCGCCCGGGCTCCCGACCGCAGTCGGCCCGGGCGGGGACACCAGCCCGCTCGCACCCCGGCGCAGTCCCCCAGGCAGCGAACCGAAGTAGGGTCCGGCCCCGACCCGACTCGCCGGCGAGGGGAGTGCGGTCGTTCGGCGAGCGAAGCGCGGTATCCCGGCGAAGGGACTGCAGTCGGGCTGACAGGAGACTGCGGTGGGTGATCGATGGACCGCAGGAGGGCGCCGAGGGGACTGCGATAGGCCGCCGAAGGGACTGCGGTAGACCGGCGAGGGGACCACGGCAGGCGGCGAGGGAACTGCGGTAGGCGGCGAGGGGACTGCGGTAGGCGGCGCCTCCCCCTTCTCCCCGCCCCAGCGGGGAGAAGGTCGAAGCGGCGCAAGCCGCTGAGGGAAGGGCGGATGAGGGGCGCTCTTTGCCCTTTCAGCCATTTCAAACCCCCAGCCCTCCCCACCCCCACCCCCCACCCGTCATCATCCCAACCCCGGGAACGTGGCAGGGGGCCACATGACCGCACTCACCGAGCGCTTCACCCGCGCCGTCGACTACGCCCGCATCGCCCACGCCGGCCAGGTCCGCAAGGGCACCACCATCCCGTACCTCACCCACCTGCTCGGCGTCGCCGCCCTGGTGATCGAACACGGCGGCACCGAGGACCAGGCCATCGCCGGCCTCCTCCACGACTGCATCGAAGACTGCGGCGAAGCCCACGAAGCCACCATCCGCGCCGAGTGCGGCGACACCGTCGCCCGCATCGTCCGCGCCTGCACCGACGGTACGGCGGAAGACAAGGGCGCCTTCGTCACGCCCGAAGAAAAGAAAGCCGACTGGCTGCGCCGCAAACGCGACTACCTCGCGCACCTGGCCGAAGCCGACGACGAGGTGCTGCTGGTGTCGGGGTGCGACAAGCTGCACAACGCCCGCGCCATCGTGCAGGACCTGGAAGACCCGCGGGTGGGGGGCAGCGTATTCGCGCGCTTCACCGGTGGGCGCGACGGCACGCTGTGGTATTACGACGGCCTCGTCGCGATCTTCTCGCGGCGCAATACGCCCGCAGCGCCGGCGGTTGCCAATGCCGTGGCCCGTATGCGCGCGCTTTCCGCTTCCCACCCCTGATCAAGCAATGACCAACGAAGAATTCAAACGCACCCTCTGGGACGCTGCCGACAAGCTGCGCGGCTCGGTGGCGGCGGCGCAGTACAAGTACCCGGTGCTGGGCTTGGTGTTCCTCAAGTACGTGTCCGACATGTACGACGCGCAGTCGGAGGTGATCCGACAGCGCATCGCCGATCCGCGTTCGGACTACTACATCGAGGACGAGGCGACGCGAAAGGAGAACGAGGACGCCTTCGCCCGCGACAAGACCTTCTACGACCTCGACAACGTGTTCTGGATCCCGCCGGACGCGCACTTCAGCGTGCTGCTGGCGCAGGCCACCGCGCCGGACCTGGCCCAGCGCCTCGACAAGGCCATGGCCGCGATCGAAGCGGAGAACCCGCGCCTCAAGGGCGTGCTGTACCGCGAGTTCTCGCGGCTGGAACTGGAGCCGGGCAAGCTCGGCGAGCTGATGGGACTCATCGCACGGCTGAAGTTCGACGCGCACAAGCACGACAGCCGCGACGTGTTCGGCGAGGTGTACGAATACTTCCTCGGCCAGTTCGCGCTGAAGGAAGGGGCGCGGGCCGGCGAGTTCTACACGCCCAAGAGCGTGGTCAACCTGCTGGTGGAAATCCTCGCCCCGTTCAAGGGCACCATCTACGACCCGGCCTGCGGCTCGGGCGGCATGTTCGTGCAGTCGGCGCGCTTCAAGGACGCGCACCAGGCGCAGCTGAAGAAGAAGGGCGACCTCGCCATCCACGGGCAGGAACTGATGGCCGCCACCCGCCGCCTGTGCCTGATGAACCTCGCCGTGCACGGCCTCGACGGCGACCTCGGCCAGAGCTATGGCGATACCTTCGCCAACGACCAGCACAAGACGCTGCGCGCCGACTACGTGCTGGCCAACCCGCCGTTCAACATCTCCGACTGGGGCGGCGACAAGCTGCAGGACGATCCGCGCTGGGTGTACGGCATCCCGCCCAAGGGCAACGCCAACTTCGCCTGGCTGCAGCACATGCTGGCGCGCCTGTCCGCGCGCGGCCGCGCCGGCATCGTGCTGGCCAACGGCTCGATGAGCTCGCAGCAGAGCGGCGAGGGCGAGATCCGCCGCGCGATGGTACAGGCCGACGTGGTCGAGTGCATGGTCGCGCTGCCGGGGCAGCTGTTCTCCAACACGCAGATCCCCGCGTGCCTGTGGTTCCTGTCGAAGGACAAGGCGGCGGGCGGCAATGGCAAGGTGGACCGGCGCGGGCAGATCCTCTTCATCGACGCGCGCAAGGCGGCGAGCGGGCGCATCAGCCGCACCCAGATTGAGTTCACCGACGAGGACCTGCAGCGCGTCGCGCAGGCCTACCACCGCTGGCGTGGCAGCGACTTCAGTGATGGTGGCGAGTACGCCGATGTGCCGGGTTTCTGCTACAGCGCCTCACTGGCGGACGTCGAGAAGCACGGCTTCGTGCTTACCCCGGGCCGCTATGTCGGCGCGCAGGCGGAAGAGGACGACGACGAGGCCTTCAACGACAAAATGGAGCGGCTGACCGCGCAGCTGGCCGAGCAGATGGCGAAGGGGGCGGAGCTGGATGCAGTGATCCGGGAGAAGCTGGGGGCATTGGGTTATGGCGTCTGAGTGGAGGCCTGTACGGATCGAGGAAATCGCCGAGAAGATCGCGATGGGGCCGTTTGGCTCAAATATCAAAGTCGAGACATTCGTCGATGAAGGAATTCCAGTCATCAGTGGTGCCCACTTGCATGGGACACGCGTCGAGGATGGAGACTTCAATTTCGTTACGCCAGAGCATGCCGAAAAGCTCAGAAATTCGAATGTCTATCGCGGCGATGTGATCTTCACTCATGCAGGAAACATCGGTCAGGTTGCGTATGTTCCAAATAACTCCCGATACGAACGCTACGTCATTTCTCAGCGTCAGTTCTATCTGAGATGTGACCAGGCCAAGGCTGATCCGGCATTTATCACCTACTTCTTTCACAGCCCAGAAGGTCGGCACAAGCTGTTGGCCAATGCGTCGCAAGTCGGCGTTCCGTCCATCTCGCGCCCGTCGTCGAACCTAAAGGAAATCGAAGTCGCATTGCCGAGCCTTGCGGAGCAACGTGCAATCGTCGATCTCCTTGGATTGATTGAAGATCGCATCGGCAACCTGCGCCAGACCAACGCCACGCTCGAAGCCATCGCCCAAGCCCTGTTCAAGTCCTGGTTCGTGGACTTCGACCCTGTACTCGCCAAGGCCGAAGGCCGCGAGCCGGAAGGCATGGACGCCGCCACCGCCGCCCTGTTCCCCAGCGAATTCGAGGATTCCGAACTCGGCCCTATCCCGCGAGCGTGGGGCTGGGCAACGCTGGGTGTCCTCTGTGAATCGCGAGGAGGCTTTATCCAGACAGGTCCGTTCGGAAGCCAATTGCATGCCAGTGACTACGTCGAAGTTGGCGTACCCGTTGTAATGCCTCAGGACTTGTCTGGGCGTCGGGTTATAGAGGATCGAATCGCGCGAATCGCCGCGGAAGATGCAGATCGCCTTGAGCGGCACAAGCTTCGAGCTGGGGACATTGTGTTTAGTCGTAGGGGCGACGTAGGCCGACATGCAGCCATCTCAGAGCGAGAGGCTGGGTGGTTGTGCGGAACGGGTTGCCTGCTTGTTAGGCCGGGAAGCTCGGAGTCTGTTTCTGCATTTTTCTCAGCGGCGCTGGCACGGCCCGAAGCTACGGAATGGCTGGTGCGACATGCCGTGGGCGCAACGATGCCAAACCTAAACACCAGAATTCTTTCAAATCTCCCGATGATTCAGTCGCCACCCGAGATCATGAGCGCGTTCGAATCGATCTGCGGTCCGCTTGAGAGTCGCGTGTCGGCGAATCTCGAACAAGCTGCGCAGCTTTCAGCCCTCCGCGACGCCCTTCTCCCCCGCCTGATCTCCGGCAAGCTCCGTCTGCCGGAAGCAGCGACGGTTCTGGAAGAACTCACTGAAAGCAACGGCTTCGCCGAGCCGGCAGGAGTGGCCTGATGACTGACAACGAAAAGCCGCAATGGGAACTGGTTGCCGACGCTGTGCTCGCATTGGGCGGTCAGGCCAACCGCCATCAGGTCTGGGAGTACCTGAAACGCAGCCACCCGGACATTCCGTTCAGCACGGTGACCGCCGAACTGAACAGCGTGTCGGTCAACTCCCAGGCCCGTACCTCCTACAACACCGGCCGGGAGCCCAGGCGCACGGATAGCGGCAACCGCTATGACCGGTTGTTCAAGGTGGGCAGCGGCGCGGGCGCGCACTACGTTCCCTACGACCCCAAGGCGCATGGCGTCTGGGAGATCTATCCGGATCCGGCGGCCACCAGCACGCACAAGACCTCGATCCGGCGGGTGGATGGCGCGAATACGGCGGTGACGGTGACGCTCACCGAAGGCGCCATCAAGCCCGGAAACACCTTCTTCCCGATCAAGGCGTTCGAAGGCGATTTCTTTCCGTCGTCGCTGATCCGCGCGAAGGCCCCGGACGCACCCGCGGTCAAGGCGCGCTTCACCACCGACGCCGGCATCGAGTTCCAGTCGGACATCTACCGCAGCAGCGTCAACACCGGTTATCTCCACAACCGCGCCGCCGCAAGCGACTACTACGCCGCGCGGGGCGCCAAGAGCGGGGACGTGCTTCGTTACGAGCGCACGGGCGACGGCAGCTACCACATCACGCTTCTTCCGGCGGCGACGGGCACCGGCAGTGCCAGCCAGCAGAACCCTGCTACGCAAACCGAGACGACCATGACGTTGCCCATCAACAAGATCCTCTTCGGCCCGCCCGGCACGGGCAAGACCTACCGCACCGTCGATGAGGCGCTGCGGATCCTCGATCCGGTGTTCCTCGCCACGCACGGCGACAGTCGCGACGCCCTGAAGACGCGCTTCGATGAACTGTCGGACGCAGGCCGCATTCGCTTCGTCACGTTCCACCAGAGCTTCAGTTACGAGGACTTTGTCGAGGGCATCCGTGCAGACACCGACGGTGACGAAAGCGACGAAAAGGAAGGCGGCATCCGATACCGGGTGGAGCCCGGTGTCTTCAAGCAGATCTGCGAAGCGGCGCGCAGCCGCACCGTGGTGGAGTCCGGCTCCGGCATCGACATCGCCGGACGTCGGATCTGGAAGATCTCACTGGGCGACGCCAATACGGAAGGCCATATCTACGACGAATGCATGGACAAGGGCCTGGCACTGCTCGGGTTCGGAGCGGGGGCGGATCTGTCAGGCGTAACGTCGCGCGCGGACATCGTCGAACGGCTGCGTGCCGCTGGCGAGCACGTCGATTCCGCCGACTACCCGGTCACGGCCCTCGATCTGTTCGTCCGTCGTGTCCGGGTGGGTGATCTGGTCGTCGTTTCGCAGGGCAACTTCAAATTCCGAGCCCTTGGCGAAATCACGGGCGGCTATGTCCACGTCGACCGCGATGGCGCGGATACGTATGCCCAGGGACGGCCGGTGCGCTGGCTCCGGCGCTATGAGCCCGCGCGGCCGTACACGGACCTGATGGACAACCGCTTCAGCCAGATGACCATCTACGAGCCGGGCACCATCAAGCGGGAACGCCTGGCCGCGCTGCTCGCACCCGAACAGGCGGAAAGCAGGGAGCCAGAGCCGCGTGTGCTGATCATCGACGAGATCAACCGCGGCAACGTGTCGCGCATCTTCGGCGAGCTGATCACCCTGATCGAACCCTCCAAACGCGAAGGGTGCGGCGAAGTGCTGAAGGTCACCCTGCCGTACTCCAGGGACGAGTTCAGCGTGCCGCGAAACCTGCACATCATCGGCACCATGAACACGGCGGACCGTTCGCTGGCCGGGTTGGACGTGGCACTAAGGCGGCGGTTCGAGTTCACCGAAATGCTGCCCGACATCGACGCGCTGGATGGTATCGGGGTCGCGGGTATCCCGATCGACGTGCTGCTGTCCACGATCAACCGGCGTATCGAAGTGCTGCTGGGCCGCGATTACATGATCGGCCATGCCTACTTCATGCGCCTTAAGGAAACACCGGCGATCGACGTGCTGGCCGGGATCTTCCGCCGCCAGGTGCTGCCCCTGCTGCAGGAATACTTCTTCGAGGACTGGCAGAAGATCGCGTGGGTGCTCAACGATCACCGCAAGGCTGACGATGCCTTGAAGTTCCTCAAGCAGAACGGGGCAGGTATGGCCGAACTGTTCGGCGACCTGGAGCTTCCCGGCGAAGGCAGGCTGTGGTCGATCAACCCGGAGGCATTCGAGAACCCGGACGCCTATCTCGCGACCATCAAGGCAGCGCAGCCGGCGAAGGTGCCACCGGCCATCGCGTGAAACTCGTTACCGTCCGCGAACATGCGCGACTGACGACCGGGCCAGTTCCGGCCGGCAGCCTCGACGCCGCCGGCATTCCACTGTCTGCTTTCGACTGGCTGTGCCGTGAGGCCCAGCGGCATCGCGCGGGTGGCGCGCCCCTGGTGCAGGTGGAGGATCGGCGCTGGCTGCGGATCGACAACTACGTGGGCGTGCTCGAATCTCCGTGTGGCACACGCATCGAAATCCTGCCCAAGCATGTTCGCGGCGAGAGCGACGTGGCGACAGCCCGCAGGGTGCTGGTGAGGATGCTCAGGGAAGGGCTGCGTCTTCCGAGACCACGCATCAGTGATCCGACGGCGCTGGAGACCTTCGATGCGCCGGTCAGCGAGTGGATCATCCAGCAGTTCCTGCTGGAGCTCGACGGACTGGTGCGTCGCGGCCTGCGTTTCGACTACCGGCTGGTCGAAGAAGAAGTGCGCTTCCTGCGCGGACGGCTGCAGATAGCTCGCCAGCTTCGGCAACCGGTGGGGCGACAGCACCTGTTCCAGGTCGAGCACCAGGTCTTCGACGCCGATCGCCCTGAGAACAGGCTGATTGCTGCCGCGCTACTAAAGGTAGCCGGCATGACGCGCGATCCGGCGAACTGGCGCCTCGCGCACGAACTGGAACACCAACTGGCCGAGATCCAGCCCAGCCAGGATATCGCCGGCGACTTCCGCCGCTGGAGCCGCGACCGCCTGATGGCGCACTACGCCGGCATCCGCCCGTGGTGCGAGCTGGTCCTCGGCGACCGCAACCCGATGTCGGCGCTCGGCGAGTGGACCGGGCGCAGTCTGCTGTTCCCGATGGAAAAGGTGTTCGAGTCCTTTGTCGAAGCCTGTCTCCGTCGTCACCTTCCTCCGGCTGCGAAGATCAGGTCGCAGGCAGCCAGCCAGTACCTGTGCCATCAGGGCAAGCGCCCGATGTTCCAACTGTGCCCGGACTTCGTCATCGAGTACGAAGACAGGAAGTGGGTGGTGGACGCCAAGTGGAAGCTGCTCGACGAAACCGACGCCGCGAAAAACTACGGACTGAGCCAGGGCGATTTCTATCAGCTGTTTGCCTACGGACAGCGATATCTGTCCGGAACGGGCCAGCTGGTGCTCGTGTTCCCGGCGTCGGACACCTTCCGGCATTCTCTGGATACCTTCGACATGCAGGAGGGCCTGCGCCTGGATGCCATCCCGCTGGATCTCGAAGGTGGCCGATTCATCACGCTTGAGCAGTCGCCCTTGCCATTTCTACAAGGAGAAGTGCATTGAAGAAGGAACTCATCACTCGCTTGCACCGCAGTTTCGAAGATGCCGCCCACGAGCAGGATGGCGTGGAGTTCTGGCTGGCGCGCGAACTGCAGGATCTGCTGGGCTACACCACATGGCGGCGCTTCGAGGAAGTCATTGACCGCGCCAAAACCGCCTGCGCCAACGCCGGGCAACCAGTGCCGGACCATTTTGCCGACGTTGGCAAAATGGTCGAGAGGGCGGCGCAAGGTGTCCTGCAGCCAGCCATGCCGGAGATCGCAACGTGAGCGACAAGTACAACCTCTACTGCGATGAGAGCTGCCACCTCCCCAATGACCGTCACTCACTGATGGTGTTGGGGGTTGTCACTTGTCCGGTGGAGAAGAGCCGGGAGGTCGCCGTGCGATTGCGCGAGATCAAGCAGGCACACGGCATGTCTTCGGATTTCGAGGTGAAGTGGAACAAGGTCTCCCCCGCGCGGAAAGATTTCTATCTGGCGTGGGTGGACTACTTCTTTGACGATGATGATCTGAGCTTTCGCGCCGTTGTGGCCGACAAGACCGGACTTCAACACGCAGCGTTCGGACAGGACCACGACGATTGGTATTACAAGATGATGTTCAGGTTGCTGGAGCCGGTGATCCTGCCCAACGCGTGCTTCCGGGTCTACCTCGACAAAAAAGACACGCGCAGTGCCGATAAGGTTGCCAAGCTACACGAAGTCCTCTGCAACAATGTCTATGACTTCAACCGGGAAGTTATCGAACGGGTACAGGTCGTCGAGTCACATGCCGTCGAACAGCTGCAGTTGACGGACCTCTTGTTGGGCGCAGTGGGATACGAGAACCGGGGCTTGTCGGGCAACGCCGGGAAGGACGCGCTCATTGCGCGACTCAAGGAACGCTCCGGGTACGCGTTGACGCGATCGACATTGCTCCGTGAGCCGAAGTTCAACCTGTTTCTCTGGCGCGGACGCCAGGGTGGGCCGGTGGCATGAGCGGAGAATGGTTGCCGGACCTGCTCTTGCTGGAGGATTCGCAAGGCAACTGGAACGCCTATCTGGAAAGGCTGCATGCCTGCTTCAAAGCAGACTTTGTAGACTCAAAGCCGACGTGGCCGGGCAAGCGTGTAGGCCTCAAGCATCACCCGGCGTACGACGGCAAGAGCGCTACCTTCTGGCATCTGATCTCCGAGGGAGATGAGGAGTCGGAGCGGATGCCAGACATGCGTCGTTGCGAACGCATTGGTTGGCCGCGACCGATGATCGATGAGTTCGACGAGGCGGCGCCGGGGACCACCAGCTGCCGCGTCGTATGGTGGGTCGAAGAACGCGAGCGCGAGCAGCGTTACCTACTTGCCCTCGACGACTTCAGCTATGTCGTGGTCGTTGCTGACCGGGGAAGTTATGTGTTGCCCTGGACGGCCTTCTGCTGCGAGTACGCGCATCAACGCGACAAGCGCAGAAAGGCCTTTGAACGGTATTGGGAAGCCAGAAAAGGCTGAGGCCGCCCCGGAGGACGGCCTCGTTACTCTTTCAACACATGGTTGATGAGCTGGGTGGGGATGGTACTGAGGGGCGGATGACCCTGCAATGAAGGCCCGACAAGCGGCCATTTCTGCCGGCGATCGGCTCACATCTGACATGGACACCACGAACACGGAGGGTTCGCGGATTCGGAGGGAGAAGGATGAAGGAGAACCACCTGGAAGAGGTCTGTCTCGATTGGCTGGATGGCCTGGGCTGGACCCGCATGCACGGCGAAGCGCTGGCCCCCGGCGGAATGGAGGCGGCACGCGAGCGCTGGTCGGAGGTCGTGCTGGCGCCCCGGCTACGCGATGCCGTGGTGCGCCTGAATCCCGGTCTTGCCGCGTCCGAGGTCGATCTGGCGGTCGCCCATGTATCCGGCTATGCCTCGCAATCGCTGGTGGACGGCAACCGCGAGATGTACGACTGGCTGCGCAACGGCGTGCCCGTCGAACGGATCGAAGCCGATGGCCACCGCACGGTACTGCGCGTGCAGGTCATCGATTTCACCGGCAAGCAGAACGAACTGTTGGCGGTGCAGCAGTTCACGGTGCAGGGACAGAAGGTGCGGCGGCCGGACCTGGTCCTGTTCGTCAACGGGCTGCCGCTGGTGGTGATCGAGCTGAAGAATCCCGCCGACCTCAATGCCGACTACGAATCCGCCTTCCACCAGATCCAGACATACAAGGCCGATATCCCGCAGCTGTTCTGGTTCAACCTGCTCAATGTCATTTCCGACGGCACGGTGGCGCGGTACGGATCGTTGACCGCGGACCTGAGCCGTCATTCGCGCTGGCGACTGCTCGGCGGCGAGAAGGCGGGCAAGGGACAGCTGGAGCTGGACGTGCTGATGCGCGGCCTGCTGGAGCCGCGGACGTTGCTCGACTTCTTCCGTGGCTTTGTCGCCTATGGTGGTGCGGACGGCGGCGCCAGCTTCAAGGTCATTGCCCAATGGCACCAGTATCACGGCGTGCGGAAGGCCGTGGCGCGCGCTGTCGAGGCGTTGGTGCAACGCAAGGACGGCAAAGGCGGCGTGATCTGGTTCACGCAGGGCTCGGGCAAGTCGCTGCTCGCCCTGTTCTATGTAATGGCGTTGCGCGACCGTCGGGAGTTCGAGAACCCCACCGTCGTGCTGGTTACCGATCGCAACGATCTGGATGGACAGTTGTTCGAGACGTTCGCCGATTGCCGCTGGTCGATCCGGGCGACGCCCGTGCAGGCCGACAGCCGCGAGGACCTGCGTGACAAGCTGTCGCAGTCGCAGGCGGGCGGCGTGTTCTTCACCACGATCAATAAGTTCGCACCGCGTCCGGGTGAGCGGACGGTGCCCACGCTGTGCGATCGTTCCAACGTCATCGTCATCGCCGACGAAGCGCACCGCACCCAGTACGGCTTCAAGGCCGACCTGGATACCGAAACGGGCCAGACCAGGTACGGTCTGGCCAAGTACATGCGCGATGCGCTGCCGAACGCCATCTATCTGGGCATGACAGGTACGCCGGTGAGCCTGGACGACCGCGATACCGAGGCTGTCTTCGGCACGTACGTCGACGTGTACGACATGATCGCCGCACAGGAGGACGAGGCCGTCGTCCCGGTCAGCTACGAGAGCCGGATCATCGAGCTGCGCTTCAACGAGGCCGAGAAGCAGGCGTTGATGGATGAATTCATCGACGTCACGGAAGGCGAGGACGAAAGCGAGCAGACGAAGACGGTCAGCCGCCTGACCCGCCTGGAAGCGCTGGCCATCGCCGATGGCCGCCTTGAGGTGCTGGCAGCGGATCTAGTGGCGCACTGGGAGGCACGCAAGGAATCCGTGGCCGGCAAGGCGATGATCGTCGCCATCTCGCGCGAGGCGGCCGTCCGCCTGTACGACGAGATCGTCAAGCTGCGGCCCGACTGGCACAGCACCGACATCAATCAGGGCCGCATCAAGGTGGTGATGACCGGCAGCTCGGCCGATCCGCTGCACTTCCAGCCGCACCGTACCGACAAGCCGCAGCGCAAGCTGCTGGAGAAGCGGTTCAAGGATCCCGACGACGCGCTCGAACTGGTAATCGTGCGCGACATGTGGCTGACCGGCTTCGACGCGCCACCGGTACACACCTTGTACGTGGACAAGCCGATGCAGGGACACGGGTTGATGCAGGCGATCGCCCGAACGAACCGCATCTGGAGCAACAAGCCCGGCGGCCTGATCGTCGATTACATCGGTATTGGCGAGGAGCTGAAGAAGGCGATCCGCCAGTACACCAAGGAATCAGGAAGCGAACGCGAACCGGTCGACACCTCGGGACTGGCGCTCAAGATCCTGCTGGATACCCTCGATGTGATCCGTCGGGAGTTGTTCCACGGCTTCGACTACAGCGGGTTCGACGACCCCAAGAAGGCGCTCGCGCTGCTGGCACCCGCCATGGAGCATGTGCTTCAGGTCGATCCGGAGCCGGACGAGAAGGGCCGCAATCGCGGTGTGCGGTCGTACCTGGACCAGGTCGCCAAGCTGACCAAGGCGCAGGCGCTGGCGGGCACCTTGGCGCCCGCCATGGCGGTTCGCGAGGAGATCGCCTTCTTCCAGGCTGTCCGCGTGTGCCTGATCAAGCTGACGCGCGCGGGCGAAATCCGCTCCCGCATCGAGAAGGAAGCCGCGTTGCGGCAGTTGGTAGCCAAAGGCGTCCTGGTCGAGGGCGTCAACGACGTGTTCGCGACGCTTGGGCTGGGGCGTCCGGATATCTCGCTTCTGGATGAGGAGTTCCTCAAGCAGATCCGGGAGATGCCCACCAAGAACCTTGCCGCCGAGCTGCTTGAGCGCCTGATCGCCGATCAGGTGCGGGCGCGCGGGCTGCGCAATGCCATCCAGGGCAAGGAGTTCACCGAGAAGCTGGAAGAGGCGATCAGCAGGTACCAGAACAGGGCGCTCACCACCGTCGAGGTGATCGAGGAACTGATCAAGCTCGCCAAGGAAATCAATGCGGCCAAACCACCGCATGACATGAGCGAGGAAGAGTTCGCCTTCTACCAGGCGCTGTGCGAGAACGAGTCGGCCGTTCGCGAGTTGGGCGATCCCGTCCTGCGAAAGCTCGCCCACGAACTGACGGACAAGCTACGGCGGTCGGCGACCATCAACTGGCAGAACCGCGCATCCGCGCGGGCGAAGATGGTCGCGTTGGTGAAGGTCTTGCTGGTCAAGTACAAGTACCCGCCGGACAAGCAGCCGCACGCGACCGAAAAGGTGATGGTGCAAGCGGAGTTGCTGGCGGATACGTGGGCGGCCGAGGCTGCGTGATCGAATCGAGGGGGCGGGGGATGAGGCTGGTCGGACGAATTTCCGATTGGAACGACGACAAGGGTTATGGCTTCGTCGCCCCGCACGACGGCGGCGCGCGGGCGTTCGTGCATATCAAGGCGTTCCAGGCAGGTTCGCGGCGCCCGGTTGCGGGCGACCTGATCTCCTATGAAGCCACGCAGGACCAGAAGGGCCGGACCAATGCGGTCAACGTGCGCTTCGCCGGCCAGCGCATCGCGGAGCCGAAGGTGCGGCCCGCGCGGTCCGGTGGGCTGCGCAACATCCCTCGGCGCACGTTGGCCGTAATGGCATTGCTCGGCGTCGCGGCGGCGGCTGCCGTGGGTTGGGTTCCTGTCCTGGTGACGGTTCTCTACGTCGTGTTGAGCCTGGCTTCCTTCCTTGTCTACTGGTGGGACAAGGACGCGGCGAACGCGAAGGCGTGGCGCACGTCGGAGGGCACGTTGCACCTGCTGGACCTGCTCGGTGGCTGGCCCGGCGCGCTCGTCGCACAGCAGCAGTTCCGGCACAAGACGGCGAAGGCGTCTTTCCAGACGGTGTTCTGGATCACCGTGGTGCTCAACATTGCCGGCATGGGCGCTGCCGTGGCTTCGGGCGCAGCGGCGGAAGTGTCGCGAATGATGCTTGGACTTTAGGGCGAGGGGCGCGTGGTCTACGAGCAGCGAAGGCGCTCAAGCTGATCGCGTCCGCAGGGCGCCAAGCCCCGGGCTGGTGGGGCCTCGATGGATCACGACGGAGTAGGCTGGCGCTGCCCGCCCGGGTAGCGCGAGTACACCAGGCCTGGAGACCGCCCATGACCCCCGAACTAGCCGCCGCCAACGTCAACCGCTCCTACCAGCTGGCGGCGTCGAGCATTGCGATCTTCACCTTCCTGCTGTTCTTCCTGTTTCCGCGGTACACCAGCGGGCAGGTGAATGCGGTGCTGTACCAGGTGGCGCTGGTGGGGATGGGGGTGGCGACGTTCTCGTTCGCGTTTTCGTCGTTCTTCTATTACGGGGCTTCGCTCGGGGCGCGGATGGGCGATGAGGAGCGGGTGCGGTATTCGCGGCGGGGGGATCGGTTCTGGTTGCTGGGGTGTGTGCTGTTGTTCTTGACGCCGAGTCTGATTCTGTTGGCGATCGGGTTGGTGGTGGTGGCGGTGGTGTGGTTTGCGTTGTGGGTGGTGTATGTGGGGTTTGTGGGTCGGTTTTTTTCGCGGGTTCTGGCGGGGGATTGAGGGGTTTCGCGGTCACGTCCCCTCACCCTGCCCGCTACGCGACTACGCGACGCTGTCCCTCGCTCTGCCTCCGGCCCTTGCGCATGGCGCAAGAGCGTTCAGTCGGACATGCGCCAGTGGCGCATAAGCGTCGGCCTTCACCCCGCAAGCGGGGCGAGGGGGGACGCTAGCGCGCGCCTTGCGTCAGCGAGGAACTACGTGCGCCTTGTGCGCCGGGTATTCAGCGACGCTCACCGGTGATTCGCGCGCAGGTGGTTACCTCGACTTCGAACGTCCTCAACACCGCTAGCGCGTTGCGGTGCCGCGTCGGGGTGATCGCGGCAGTGCCGTCGCTGGCGACGATGGTGTCCAGGCGGCGCATGCGGGCGCCGATGGCGCTGGCGAGGATGCAGTGGTCGGTGGCGATGCCGGTGAGGATCACGCGGCGGATGTCGAGTTGCGACAGCAGCACTTCGAGCGCGGAGTTGTAGAACGCGGAGTGCTGCGGCTTGAGCATGCTGTAGTCGTCCTGTTCCGGCGGCAGGGCCTGGATCAGCGGGGCACCCGTGACGCCGGGCTGGCTGCAGATCGCCACCAGCTGGCGGAAGTCCTCCTGCCAGTGGGTGAAGTTGTCGTTGACGTAGACGACGGGGACGCCTTGCGCCTTCAGGCGCCGGCGCAGTCTCGCAATGCGGCGCGCGGCGGGCAGGGCGTGGGCGAGCAGGCGCTTGCCTTCGGGGAAGTCCAGGGCGTTGATCATGTCGATGATCAGCAGCGCGGTGCGGGGGCGGGGCATGGGCGTGACGCGGCGTTTCGGTGCGGTGTGCCTAGGGTTGGCGACGCGGTGGATGTTGCGCGTGAATGTGCGACGGTTCGGATGCCGCGCAGGTGGGGCGTCCGCGTTTCGCGGCCGTAGGCCGCTCCTGCATGTCGCGGGTAGGGGCGCCCCATGGGCGCGATCGCCGCGCGAGGGGAGTCTTCGTCCCGGCGTTGCTACGCGCTAATCCGCTGCATCGGTGTCCGGCGCCGGGCCTGGCGTGGTCGCGGCCCGCGCCTTCGCCTGTTCGATGCGAGGCAGGTTGGCTTCGGCCCAGCGGTCTACCGGTTCGAGTGCGCGGCTGAGGGAATGGCCCAGTTCGGTAAGGCGGTAGTCGACGTGCGGTGGCACGGTGTGGTGGTCGATGCGCATGACCAGGCCGTTGGCTTCAAGGTCGCGCAGGGTCTGGCTGAGTACTTTCTGCGAAATGCCGTCGATCTTGCGCAGCAACGCATTGTTGCGTTCCGGGCCGCGTGCGAGCAGCGGGACGATCAGCAGGGTCCATTTGCCGGCGATCAGTTCCAGCACGGCGCGCGAGGGGCACATGGATGAATAGACGTCGGCCATGGTTACCGGAAGGTGCGTACTTGAAGTGGCGGGAGCATTGCACAAGCTTGCTCGCTCCGGAGTCAGGAGCGTGTGCGATGGCGTGGTTACTGGTGATTGCGGCGGCGTTGACGGAAGTCGGGATGGCCGCGGCGTTGAAGGCGTCCGAGGGCTGGACGAAGACGGGGCCGAGTGTGCTGGGCGTGGTGTTGGCGCTGGCGTCGATTTTTCTGCTGACGAAGGCGTTGCCGTCATTGCCGACGGGGCCGGCGTATGCGGTGTGGACGGGGTTGGGGGCGATCGGCGTGGTGCTGGTGGGGGTGGTGTTTCATGGCGATGTGTTGTCGCTGGCGAAGGTGGGGTGCATCGGGTTGATTGTGGGTGGGGTGGTGGGGTTGCGGGTGTTGTGAGGGGCTTTTGCTCGTCATTCCCGCGGAGGCGGGAATCCAGTGTCTTGGCACTTGTTCGTCATTCCCGCGGAGGTGGGAATCCATGTCTTTGGCCTTTGCTCGTCATTCCCGCGGAGGTGGGACTGCAGCGTCTTGGCCCTTGCTCGTCATTCCCGCGAAGGCGGGAATCGAGTGTCTTTGGTCTTTGCTCGTCATTCCCGCGAAGGCGGGAATCCAGTGCCTTGGCCTTTGCTCGTCATTCCCGCTTTCGCGGGAAGAGAAAAAAGCGGAAGGCACTGGATTCCCGCTTTCGCGGGAATGACGAACAAAAGCTTGACCGGACATTCGTCCGTTGAAACCCGCGGGAATGACGAGCAAAAGCGAAAGACTCTGGATTCCCGCTTGAACGGACATCGTCCGTTGAAGGCCCCGGGAAGGACGAGCAAAAAGAGCGGTGGCACACCGGTCCTTTATGTGAGTGGCAATGGTGGGCATGAGCCCACCCTACGCACTGTCGTTATAGTGGCGCTCCCGCGAATATGGACATCCGCATGCCCCATCGTCGTCTTGCCCCGCTCGTCCTGCTTTCCCTGTGCGCCTGTGCGCATTCCGGAACGGCAACGACGTCAACACCGCCCAAGGAAGAACTCGCGATGACCTCCACAGCCGGAAGCACCACAAAGCCGACACCGAAGCTCGATGCCGAACACGCGCTGCTGCGGTTGCTCGAGCTGATCCGCACGACCCCGGCGATGCGGGGCCTCACGCAGGAAAAGCTCGCCCAGGTCATCGGCCTGGATTTCGTCGCCAGCGGCAGCGGTCGCTATGGCGCGGGCGAGCGCATCACGCAGGACTGGTGGTACGGCGTGGAACTCGATCAGACCCTGGTCGCGGGGCCGCGTCTCGACTTCAGCTTCAATCCGGACCAGACCGGTGCGGCGCCGTCGATGTCGGAGATCTGCGCGCTGGACTTCGATCGATTCGCATCGGAACTGGAAGCCATGGGCTTTACCCGCGAGCGCTATCACGGCGAACACGGCCGGGTGATCCATGACCGGTTCGAGCGTGCCGGTCTGGCGGTCACCGTGTACTCACAGCAGGAAGCCAGCGCGCCCGCCGACAAGGCGGCCCATGCCTGCATCAGGACGGTGCTCGTGAACTGACGGCTCACGGAGGAGCCCCCATGCCTACTCTCAGTCCCCAGGCCCAGGCCGTGGTAACGGCCTTTGGTCAGCAGCAAGGTGTGAGCGCGGATCAGGTGACGAACCTGCAGGCGGCCATCAACGGCTCGCCGTCCCTCATCGATCAGATCAATGCCGCGGTCCAGGCCGGCCAGTTGCAGCGGATCGTTCCGCTACCGCCCGGTACGCATGCGGGTGGCGAATACGATGGCGCTGCGAAGGAAATGCGCATGCCGGTGTCGATCCTGACGACACCGGCGGCGGGTGCGTTCGATCCGGCCGAAGCCACCTTCGTGCTGGGTCACGAATTGCGGCATGGCCACAACCATGCGGCCACGGTCCAGGCCTATCGCAGGTTCAATGGCGACGTGGCGCAGATCGCGCAGAGCCATGCCGCTGTCCACGACTACACCCAGGTCACGGCGACGCTGATCGCTGCCAATCGTCGCGACGAAGCCGGCGCCGAGATCGCGGGCTGGAATGCCGTGGTGGGCATGGTCAAGGCCTCGCATCCCCATCCGACACTGGAAGACATCTACAAGGCAAGTCCGTTCCGGATGGGCGATTTCATTGACCGGAGCGCGAGTCCGCCGTATCGCTATTCGCTCAAGCCGAACCTGAGCCTGAATCCGGACCTGACGCTGGCGCAGTCCTCGGCCAATCTCGAAGCGATGGGTGCCAACTACTTCGACAAGCCGAATTCGCGGCTTGGGTACAACGGCAATTCGGATTACGCCAACTACTACGGCGCCTATGCCGTCGGTGTGGCGGGGCGTCAGGAGCGCCAGTACGCGACGACCCACGGCAGCGTGGTGCCGCAGATGACGTTCGATCTGGGCAGCCTGCGGCTGAGTGAAAGCCAGATGGAACAGAACGGCATCGACCTGGGAACGAATCACAACCCGATCGCCTACCTGGACCGCAGTGTGCAGCCTCCGGCTCTGCATCATTTCGATCACACGAAGTCGACGCATACGCACGTGCCCGTCGCCGCGCGCGTGGCGGAGGAAGCCGTGGTCCGGCCTGATCGGGATCCGCGCGCACCGGAGCATCCCGATCACGTCCTGTTCCAGCAGGCCCAGCGCGGCGTGCATGCGCTGGACGCTGCACTGGGCCGTGCGCCCGACGCGGCCAGCGAGCGGATGGCGCTGAATCTCACCGTCCTGGCCAAGGAACATCGGCTCCGCATCGACCATGTCGTACTCGGCCAGACGGCCTCGGCGACGGGCGAGAACGTGTTCGTCGTGCAAGGTGGCCTGGATGATCCGGCGCGGGCGCTGGCGTACATGAAGACCGAGGCGGCGCTGCATACGCCGGTGGAGACGGCGCTGCAGAACCTGGAGGCGATCAACCGGTCGCAGGTGCTGAGGTCTGAGGTGACGGCATTACAGGCTCAACCACATCCGATGCAGGAACCGTTGCGGATGATGTCGCACTGAGCGTCGTCGGAGGTTTGGTTCGGCGTGCTGGATTGGCGTGATGCTGGTGGGGTTGGGTTTCACTGCGATGCGTTGTCGCTGGCGAAGGTGGGGTGCATCGGGTTGATTGTGGGTGGGGTGGTGGGGTTGCGGGTGTTGTGAGGGGGCCTTTTGCTCGTCATTCCCGCGAAGGCGGAAATCGAGTGTCTTTGGTCTTTGCTCGTCATTCCCGCGGAGGTGGGAATCCAGCGTCTTTGGTCTTTGCCCGTCATTCCCGCGGAGGTGGGACTCCAGTGTCTTGGCCCTTGCTCGTCATTCCCGCGGAAGCGGGAATCCAGTGTCTTGGCCCTTGTTCGTCATTCCCGCGAAGGCGGGAATCGAGTGTCTGTGGTCTTTGCTTGTCATTCCCGCGGAAGCGGGAATCCAGTGTCTTGGCGTTTGCCCGTCATTCCCGCGAAAGCGGGAATCTGGTGTTTGGCGGAGCGAATGGCTTGGATGGTGTTGGGGCTGCGGGCGTTGAAGAGCGAGGACACTGGATTCCCGCTTTCGCGGGAATGACGAGCAAGAGCGAAAGACTCTGGATTCCCGCTTGAACGGACATTCGTCCGTTGAAGGCCGCGGGAATGACTAGGAAAAGGCGGAAGGCACTGGATTCCCGCTTTCGCGGGAATGACGAACAAAAGCTTGACCGGACATTCGTCCGTTGAAGGCCGTGGGAATGACCAGAAAAAAGCGGAAGGCACTGGATTCCCGCTTTCGCGGGAATGACGAACAAAAGCTTGACCGGACATTCGTCCGTTGAAGGCCGCGGGAATGACGAGCAAAAGCGGGCAAGAGCGCGCTTGCTACGACGCCGCCGAGACCACCGATGCCGCAACCCCCGCATCCCTGCGCCCCAACTCCCGTTCGATGACCTCCGCGGAAAGCGGTCGGGAGAACAGGTAGCCCTGCATCTGCCGGCAGCCCAGGTCGCTCAGTGCATCGGCCTGGGCTTCGGTCTCCACGCCTTCGGCAACGACGTCGCATTCCAGCGACTGGGCGATGCCGAGGATCGCCTGGATCACCGCGCGCGCTTCGTTTTCGTCGGGGAGGCCGTGGACGAAGGCGCGGTCGATCTTGATGGTGTCGAAGCGGAAGTCGGCGAGGTAGCTCAGGCTGGAATAGCCGGTGCCGAAATCGTCCACCGACAGGCGTACGCCCATCGCGCGGATGCGGTCGACGAGCTGGCGCGAGCGCACGTTCTGGCCGAGCATCTGGCTTTCGGTGAATTCGACTTCCAGCAGTGACGCGGGCAGGCGGGCGTCGGTCAACGCGCGTTCGATGTTGCGCACCAGCCGGTCCACGTCGGCGCGTGCGAGCGACATGTTCACCGCGACGGGCACGGCCGCGAGTCCCGCCTCGAACCACGCGCCGACCTGGTGGCAGGCTTCGCGCAGCACCCATTCGTCGATCGCGGTGACCAGGCCGGTTTCTTCGGCGATGGGGATGAAGTCGGCCGGTTCGATCAGCGTGCCGTTGGGATGGCGCCAGCGCACGAGGGCTTCCACGCCGACCAGTTCGCGCTCGGGGTAGCGCATCTTCGGCTGGTAGTCGAGGTACAGCTGGCCTTCGCGGATCGCCGCGCGCAGTTCGGTTTCCAGGCGCAGGCGCTGGTCGGCGCGTTCGCCCATCGCCGCGGTGTACAGGCTGAAGCGGCCGCGGCCGGCCTGCTTGGCGTGGTACAGCGCGGTGTCGGCCTGCTTGATCAGCGTCTTGGGATCGGTGCCGTTCTGCGGGAACACGGTGATGCCGATGCTCGCGGACACGTGCAGCGTGCGCTTGCCGTACTGCAGGGGCTGTTCGATGGTGCGGATCAGTTGCTCGGCGGTGCGTTCGAGCTGGCCCTGGTCGGCGACCTGCGGCAGCAGCAGCACGAATTCGTCGCCGCCCTGCCGGCTCACCGTGTCGGCGCCGCTCACCACGCGCTCCAGTCGCGCGGCGAGCGTGCGCAGTACCCAGTCGCCGGCCTGGTGGCCGAGCGAGTCGTTGATGTGCTTGAACAGATCCAGGTCGACGAACAGCAGCGCGCCGCTGCAGGTGTGCGGCGCTTCCTCGCAGGCGCGCAGCCACTCGGCCAGGCGCTCCTGCAGCAGGCGGCTGTTGGGCAGGCCGGTGAGGTGGTCGTGCTGGGCGAGGTAGGCCATGCGTTGCGCCATCGCGTGCGCCTGGCTGATGTCGTGCACGACCATCACGCCGCCGATGACGCGGCCTTCGTCGTCGCGCAGCGGCGCGTCGGAGACTTCGACCTGCAGGCTGTCGCGATCGGAACGGCGCAGCACCAGCGCGCCTTCGAAGACGCGGTCGTCCTGGTGGCGCCGCGCATCGGTGCGCACCGGCGGCGCGTTCGGATCGTCCGATTCGTGCAGGCGCACGACCTGTTCGAGCGGCCTGCCGATGGCTTCGCCGCGCGAGCAGCCGGTGATGTCCTCGGCGACGCGGTTGAGCGAGGTGACGGTCAGCGCGGTGTCGTAGGTGAGCACGGCATCGCCGATCGACTGCAGGGTCACGCGTGCCTGTTCGCGTTCGCGGCGCAGCGCGTCCTCGGTCTGCCGCTTCAGGCTGACGTCGCGGATGCCGGCGACGACCTGCGCGGTGGCGTGGCCGGTGAGACGGCTGAGCACGACTTCCACCGGGAAGGCGTGGGCGTCGGGGCGCAGTCCGTTGAAGAGCAGCACCTCGCCCGCGGGCGTGTCCGGCGTGCCTTCGTAGGCGGCGGTCAGGGCGATGGCGAGGCGTTCGGGATCGTCGATGAAGCGGCCGATCGATTCGCCCAGCATCGCGTCGCGCGGCACGGCGAAGATGCGCTCGGCCTGTTCGTTGACCAGGACGATGTGGCGCGTGGGCACGTCGACGACGACCATCGCGTCCGGCGCGGATTCGAGCAGGTTGCGGAAACGCCGGTCGGCTTCGTGGCGCCAGGTGACGTCGATGCCGAGCACCAGCACGCCCGCGGTGCTGGGCAGCGGTTCGTACGCGGCTTCGAGCACCGTGCCGTCGTCGAGGGTCACGTCGAAGCGTTGCGGGGAGCCGGCCAGGGCGCGCTCGAGGTGCGGCTCGATCTGTGCCGCGACGTGGTCGCCGAGCAGCTCGCGCGGGTGCTTGCCGACGATGGCTTCGGTCGGCATGCCGTACGCGTTGCGGTACTTCGCGTTGACGAAGCGGTAGCGCAGGTCGGCGCCGATCTCGGCGACGAAGGCGGGCAGGGCGTCGGTGAGCACGCGGATGCGTTCGCCGGCCTGCATCGCGCGCTGGCGTTCGCGATCGCGCTGGTCGCTCATGAACGCGACCAGCAGCGGACCGACCGCGCTGAGGCAGCCGGCGTACCACAGGTCGCCCAGCGCCATGTCGTGGCTGGCCATGCGCACCGCGGGCAGGTAGCCGCGCTGGTGGGCATCGACCACGACCAGCACGGCGGCGACCATCAGCGCGTTGCACAGCGCGGTGCCGAGCACGCCGGCGCGCACGGCCACGATCAGCAGCGGCAGCGAGATCAGCAGGAACGGGTGGCGCGCGTAGAGCAGGCCGGCGGCGACCACCAGCACGGTGAGTGCGGTCAGGCCCCAGAATTCCAGCGCCTGCGCGCCGATGGTGATGCGGCGGAGTGCCGCGCGGTTCAGCGCCCACAGCAGCGGCAGGATGACGAACATGCCGAACGCATCCGCGCGCCACCAGTCGATCCACAGGCGCAGCCACGGCACGTCGGTGACGACCCAGCGCGTGGTGGCGCCGAAGACGGCGGCGATCGCGGGCACGACCAGCACGCACAGCACGAGGAAGGCGAGGACGTCGCGGTCGCTGAGGATCGCGCCCGGATGGAAATGCAGGCGGCGCAGGACCAGGCACACTGCGTAGATCTCGAAGGCGCTGGTGAGGCCGCCGAGGAAGGCGAGGCCCAGCGGGTGATGCAGCAGCGCGCCGTTGATGGTCACGGCGAGGACGACGGCGGCGAGCAGCCAGGGCAGGCGCAGCGTCGGCCGATGCGCGGCGTAGCCGATGACGAGTGCGTTGGCGATCCAGATCGAGGCGACGCCGCCGCTCGCCTGCTGGATCTGGAACGTGGACCATGCGACGACCCAGTAGCAGGCCGTGGCAATCGCAAACCGCGTCAGCTGCTGCATGCGCAAACCGCCAGCGAGGGTGGTGCGGGGCAGTGTGCCGTGAATCGGGTTGGGACGGTGTTGTGGCGAGGTACGTGTGCCGGCAACAGGACCGACCGCAGGAGCGGCCCATGGCCGCGGTCGCGTGCCGCTTTCTGGTCGCGCCCAAGGGGCGCTCCTGCGGAAACGGGAAGGCCCGCTTGCGCGGGCCTTCGGTGGGGGCGGGTGATGGGGTTACTTCTTGTCTTCGTCGGCCTTCTGCTCGGCCTCGTCGGCGACGTGCTGGGCGGCGTCGGCGGTCTTCTGCGCGGCGGTCGCGGTGGCGTCGGCGGCTTTGGCGGTGGCTTCGGCGGCGGCCTGGCGGGCAGCGTCGGCGGTGTCCTGCGCGGCGGCGCCGGCTTCGGCGGCGGCTTCGCCGGTGGCGGCGGATGCGGCTTCGACGCCTTCGCGGGCGGCTTCGCCGGTGGCCTGCGCGGCTTCGCTGGCCTGCTGGCCGGCCTGTTCGGCGGCGGCGCTGGCTTCGGCGGCTTCGTTCCGCGCGGTCGGGGTTTCGTTCTGACACGCCGCCAGCGCGAGCAGGGCGGCGGTGGTGAGCAGGGCGAGTCGGGTGTTCATGGTGATCTCCGGATGGGGGCTTCGGTAAGAGCGTGTCTCACGACGAAGGTGGAGGACGGATACGGCTGGTCCGGAGTCAGGGTTAGGACAGGGAGTGTGAACGGGGTGTCGAAGGCGGAAGGCGCCTTCCCGAGCGCAACAGACCAAAGCCGCTCGCTGCGCTCGCACCCCTCCCCGGCCCTCCCCTTCGCTTCGCGAAAGGGAGGGGGAAAAGCGGCGAAGTTATCCCGGCAACATGTCTACGTCTTGCCCCGCCCCTTCCGCGCCGGCGGCACCCCCGCGCGCGTCTTCGACACGTGCGCGTGTTCGGGCACATGCCAGCGCCAGGGATGCTCGACGGCGTGGCGGATGCCGATGCGCGGGCCGGCGATCGGGTGTTCGGGCGGCGGTGTGCCGTCGGAGACGATGGTGATGCCGCGCTCCATCGTCACCAGGTCGGCGCCGTCGAACGTGCGGTCGATGCCCATCGCCTGGGCGAGGCGGCCGGGGCCGCTGGCGATGTCGCGGGTGCGCGCGGGGAAGCGGCGCGCTTCGCGCATAAGCTCGATGCCGTCGAGCGGTTCCATCGCGCGCAGCAGCACGCCGACGCC
Organism: Lysobacter yangpyeongensis; assembly: GCF_042655745.1. Lineage (NCBI taxonomy): Bacteria > Pseudomonadati > Pseudomonadota > Gammaproteobacteria > Lysobacterales > Lysobacteraceae > Lysobacter > Lysobacter yangpyeongensis. The sequence continues at coordinate 169,273 of NZ_JBHSNM010000005.1, forward strand.
TTCGCCGGGCCGACCGCACACGGCGTTGGCGCACCAGTGCATGCCGTAGGTGAAGTACACGTACAGGTGCCCGCCGGGGCCGAACATCGTCGCGTTGCGCGCGGTCTTGCCGCGGTAGGAATGCGCGGCGGGGTCTTCGGCGCCGGCATAGGCTTCCACTTCGACGATGCGTCCGGCGCGGCCGTCGTCGCGCAGCAGGATCTTGTTCAACAGTTCCGGCGCGACCACGCGCGGATCGCGGCTGTAGAAGGCGCGCGGCAGGCGCGTGCGGCGTGGATGGGGACTGGGCGGGCTCAAGAGTGCGCGTGTGCGAAGAGCGACGACGCGAGTATGCGGTGGGTGGGGTGAGCGCAATCGCAAAAAGCAGCTTGCTCGCGTTCGCACCCCACCCCGGCCCGTCCCTTCGCTGCGCGAAAGGGAGGGTGAAAAGCGGCGACTGCAGTTCGAGAAGCGTGCGATGCCCTGGAAAGAATTCCGTTGTGCGTGCGCTAGCGCGCGGACAGGCTCACGCATCCCACTCCAACGGCCCGAGCCGGTCGCGCAGTTGCATGTCCCACTCGCGCTTGCGGGTCACCGCGTCCTTGATGTCGTAGCCGGTGGGGCCGCTGAAGGTTTCCAGGCGGCGCCAGATCAGGTGGCCGGGTTCGCCCAGCGGATCGAGGGCGCGTTCTTCGTAATAGATGGCGATGGCATCCATCGCCGGGACATCGGCCAGCTTCGGCTTGAGCTGGACCGAGTAGCGGACCGTGCAATGGGGCATGGCGGCGAACCTGCGGTGCGGGGGATTCGCCAGTAAGCCACCGCGCGAGCGGGGGACGGGAAGTACCCGGATGGGGGAGGGGTTGCGGCGCCTCCGCCCGCATCCGGCGTAGGCTGGGGCCCCTCGTGAACGCGCGCGAGCGCCCAAGGACCCCATGAAACCCCGCAAGCACGCCACGCCCGACGACGACCAGTCCCGCCTCGCCGTCCTCATCGATGCCGACAACGCGCCGCCCGCGGCGATCGAGGGCCTGCTCGCGGAAGTGGCGAAGTACGGCGTGGCCAGCGTGAAGCGGATCTATGGCGATTTCACCTCCAACCAGCAGTCGTCGTGGAAGAAGGCGCTGCTGAAGCACTCGATCCAGCCGGTGCAGCAGTTCGCCTACACCAGCGGCAAGAACGCGACCGATTCCTCGCTGATCATCGATGCGATGGACCTGATGTACACGCGACGCTTCGACGGGTTCTGCCTGGTGTCCAGCGACAGCGACTTCACCCGCCTGGCGCAGCGGCTGCGCGAAGAGGGCCTGATTGTGTACGGCTTCGGCGAACGCAAGACGCCCGATGCATTCGTGCAGGCCTGCGACAAGTTCGTCTACACCGAAGTGCTGCGCGCCCAGGCGCCCGCCGCGGCGGCGCAGGAGAAGCCTGTGCCGGCACCGGCGAAGAAGGCGGCGAAGAAGACGCGCGGCGCGACGGCGACGCCGACGCCGGTGCCCGCGGTGGTCACGGCACCGGCGCCGGCCGCCAAACCGAAGGGACCGGAACCGTTGCCGCTGGAGCTGATCCGTCAGGCGATCGAGGAAGGCTCCGACGAGGAGGGCTGGGCGCACCTGGGCGCGGTCGGCAATTACCTCAACAAGATCCGTCCCGACTTCGATCCGCGTCTGTACGGGCAGAAGAAGCTCAGCGATCTGCTGCGCCAGCATCCGCGGCATTTCCGGCTGGAAGAGCGTTCGGCGCCGGGGAGCAGCGGCAAGACCCTGTATGTGCGGGCGGTGGATTGACTCGCAGGGCGCAATGAAATTGCGCCGTCGGATGCGTCCGGCGCATTACGCCTGCGGCTAATGCGCCCTACGACGCTGCGGTTGTTCCCCTTCTCCCCGCTCCGCGGGGAGAAGGGATCTCGCAGGGCGCAATGAAATTGCGCCGCCGTATGCATCCGGCGCATTACGCCTGCGGCTAATGCGCCCTACGGCGCTGGGTCGTTCCCCTTTTCCCCCGCCGCGGGGAGAAGAGATCTCGTAGGGCGCAATGAAATTGCGCCGCCGTATGCATCCGGCGCATTACGCCTGCGGCTAATGCGCCCTACGACGCTGCGGTCGCTCCCCTTCCCCGCGCCGCGGGGAGAAGGGGAACGAGATAAGGGGCTTTTGATTTGGTCGGCTGAATCGCGCTTGACGTCCACCTTCCCCGCTCGCTGCGAGCATCTGTGGTTCGCGGACACGAGGAGCACGGCGATGGCGCGGCACGACACGCACACGGGGAAATCGGGATCCGGCGGCAAGCGGCCGCCGATGGATGCGGACGAAGTCGAGCGCACCGTCGAGCGGCAGCGCGCGATCCAGGCGAACGTCGATCGCGAGGACGCGAAGCAGGCGGCGAAGGACGCCAGATCGAAATCCGGAAAGCAACAACACAAGCAACCCACCCAGGCCGGCCTGGAAAAACAGCCGGAAAACCCGCTGCCCGCGCAGCACCTGCGCAAGCCGGGCAACGAGCACGAGCTGGACCTGCAGCCGCGCTTTCTCGCCGAGCAGTACCGCGGCAGCGGCAAGCTCGAGGGCATGGTGGCGCTGGTCACCGGCGGCGATTCGGGCATCGGCCGCGCGGTGGCGGTGCTGTTCGCGCGCGAAGGCGCCGATGTCGCCATCGCCTACCTCGCCGAACACGAGGATGCGGAAGAAACCAGACGTTGCGTGGAGAACGAAGGCCGCCGCTGCCTCGTCATCGCCGGCGACGTGCGCCGTTCGGAGTTCTGCAACGCGGCGGTGCAACGCGTCGTCGACGAGTTCGGCAAACTCGACATCCTGGTCAACAACGCCGCCTTCCAGCAGCACGGCGCGTCGCTGGAAGACATCACCGACGAGCAGCTGCAGGAAACGCTGCAGACCAACATCGCCGGTTACATCCAGATGGCGCGCGCGGCGTTGCCGCACCTGCACGAAGGCGCGTCGATCATCAATACCGGTTCGGAGACCGGGATCTTCGGCAGCAGGAAACTGCTGGATTACTCGGCGACCAAGGGCGCGGTCCACGCCTTCACCAAGGCGCTGGCGAGCAACCTGCTGGAGCGCGGCGTCCGCGTGAACTGCGTGGCGCCCGGCCCGGTGTGGACGCCGTTCAATCCGGCCGACGCGCCGGCGGAAAAGGTGGCGCAGTTCGGCGCCTCCAGCGACATGGGCCGGCCGGCGCAGCCGGAGGAAATCTCGCCGGCGTACGTGTTCCTTGCCTCGCCGGTGTGCAGCTCCTACGTCAACGGCGTGATCCTGCCGGTGATGGGCGGGCCGCATGGGTGATGTGACGGCACATCCGCGACGGTAGTCGTCGCTCAGAAGCGACCGAAGCGCCTGTCCCCTGTTTGAATGCGCCCGATGACGCGCGATTGCTTTCGTGGCGCTCGCGCGCGTCTTGACACCCGCTCCCGGCCGCTTGCCCGACGATGATGGCCCGAGGTCGCGGGGCCATGCATGGGCAAGCGCAAATCCAATCCGTCGGACACCCGCGGCACACACGGCGCGCGCGAGCTGCCGCACGTGTCGATCGACAGCTACAACCTTGCGATCCGCGATCCGGACGGTGACGGGTTCCTTGGCGATCGCGCGAGCCAGACCGCGTTCCGCGCGCTGCTCGATCATGCGCGCGAGCACAACCGCACCGGCAAGGATCCCTTCGGCGGCAAGCCCGGCGCCGAGCTCGGCAAGAAGACGATCGACCTGGTGATGGTCGGCGGCGATCCCGACGCGGCGCACCTGGTGCACGTCGCGGTCGAGGCCTACGCGCAGCGCCTGGCCGGCGTGGTGCGCTGCTTCCTGGCGCAGCCCGAATGGGAGGACGTGAGCGGAATAGTCGTCGGCGGCGGCATGTCGGAGAGCCGCTTCGGCGCCCTGGCGATCCGCCGCGCGCTGCGCATGCTGCGCGAGGCCGACGTCGACATCGATCTGGACATACTCGATGGCGACCCGGACGAGACCGGACTGCTCGGCTGGGCGCCACTGTTGCCCGCGGCCGTGAGCGAGGACTACGACGTGTTCCTGGCCGTCGACGTCGGCGGCACCAACCTGCGCTGCGGCATCGTCGAGCACCGCCTGGACAGGAAAGAGGATGGTGCGAAGGCGCGCCTGCTCGAGCACATGCACTGGCGCCACGCCGACGACGATCCGGATCGCGGCGACGCGGTCGCGCGCCTGGCCGGCATGCTCAACGGTCTGACCGCGCAGGCGCGCACGCTGGGCATGAAGCTGGCGCCCTTCATCGGTGTGGCCTGTCCGGGCGAGATCGCCGAAGACGGCACGATCGCGCAGGGCGCGCAGAACCTGCCGGGCGACTGGGAAGCGCCGTTCGACCTGCCGCACGCCTTGCGCAGGCGCCTGGATCGCATCGACGGCCGCGTTCCCGCCGTCGTGCTGCACAACGACGCGGTGGTGCAGGGGCTCAGCGCGTGCCGGCGCATGCGCAAGGCGAAGCGCTGGGGCGCGCTGACCATCGGCACGGGGCTGGGGAACGCGAGTTACACCAATCGCTGAGCGCGCGAGGCGTGCCATGAGAACGCGGTGAAAGCGGCCGTGGACATGCCCTTGATGCGCGCGGGGCTATACGAATCCTCCGGCTGCGCCCGGTTGTTGGCGTCGCAGCCGCGGCGAGGGAACGCGCGGGGTGTGACAACGCGTCGCCGCTCGAGGCCAGCCGATGAACTGCACAGTGTTCTGGGGAAACAACGGATTCGTGGTGGTGCCCGATTGCCTGCAGGCGTCGGTCGAGGCCGAGCACCGGCACGGGCCACTGTGCGCATGCGCTCGTCTGCGCACCGACCGGCTCGACGCGCCGCTGGCCGAGCGCCTGGCCGCCGCGATCGACCGCCGCAGCTACAGCTGCATCGGCGCCGACCTGGCGCTTCACGGTGATTACACGCCGACGGCACCGCTGCCGCTGCCGTACGGATTCAGCTGGGAAGGGCGCGACGACGAATCCGCCGACGAGCCGCTGCTCCTGCGGTGCGGCTCGCGTCCGCCGGTGCTGGTCGCCGAACTGATGCCGGTCGGCGCGCGCGGCGGCTGGATCGCCATCACCAGCTGCCACAAGGCGTGGGCGTTTCGCGGCAAGCATGTCGCCTGCAAGCGCGCGGCGGCGGTGCACTTCATCGCGGCGTGGGCGAATCTGAATGCGTCGCGGCTGCGCAGCGAAATCCTGCGGCCGCCGGTCGAGCCGCCGCGTCCGTCCGCCAGCCTGCGGCAGCGCGCCGCCGATCTGGCGGCGTGGTCGCGCCGGCGCGGGCGCGCCATGGGCGATGGTCCGGATGCGACGCCCGGCCTCACGTCGCGATAGCGACGCCACCGCACTCCGACACAGCGCGCGCATGCAACGATGCCTTGCCTACACGTCGCATGCACCGGCCGAATGTGAGGGTAGGGCGTCCCCCGCAAGCGAGACCTGCCCATGGCACGCGACATCCTCAAGACGCTCAAGGCGGAGCACGACGCGCTGCGCGAGCTGTTCGCCGAACTCAAGGAAACCACCGACCGCGGCATCAAGAAACGCGAAGGCCTGCTCGAGGAAATCGAGGCCAGCCTGCTGCCGCATGCGAAGTGGGAGGAGCAGGTGTTCTATCCGGCGTTCCAGGAACGCGCCGATCGCGATGGCCAGCAGACCTACGCCGAAGCCTTGACCGAACACCACGCCGTCGAGAACTCGGTGATCCCCGAAGTGCATGCGGCCGAACCGGGCACGCCGGAATTCGCCGGTCGCACCAAGGTGTTCGGCGAGTTCATCGAGCACCACGCCAGGGAAGAAGAGAAGACCATGTTCCGGATGGCGCGCGAGCTGTTCACCAGCGAGGAGCGCGCGCAACTCGACGAGCACTACGAGGCGTGGAAGCAATCCGATGCGGCCGCCAACCTGATCGCCGCGGAGAAGGCCAAGGCCGGGATCAGGGGCGCGGTGAAGTCGCTGACCCACTAGCCGCGCGCATGCGAGCCGCGAGGTAGGGTGGGCCCTGGCCCACCCTCAGACGCCGACGATCAACGTTCGCCGAACAACGCGTTGATCGCGCCGTAGTCCATGCGCGCTCCCGCCACCGCACGCCCGTCGTGCAGGAATCCGCGCGCGAGTTCGCCCACATACGCGAACACCGCCTCGGGCAGGTCCGCGCCGGCGCTGAGGCGGCGCACGCCGAGCGCTTCGAGGGCATCCAGCGCCGGCAGCGCGGGACGCAGCATCACGTTGAGCGGCAGCGGCGTGCCGGATGCGATCGCGCCGATCTGCGCGGCTTCGGTCACGCCCGGCACGAACAGACCATCCGCGCCGGCCTCGCGATAACGCGCGGCGCGCGCGAGCACCATTTCCACGCGCTGTTCCGGCGGCGCGAGGCCGCGCAGGTACACGTCGGTGCGCGCGTTGACGTAGATGTCCAGACCGTGCGCGGCGAGCGCATGCCGGATCGCTTCGATCTTGGCGCCGAGCACCTCGGGCGCACCGGCGCCGTCCTCGAGGTTGATGCCGACCACGCCGATGGCGGCCAGGCGCAGCACGTGCTCGGCGACGACGCGCGGATCGTCCGAATAGCCGCCTTCCACGTCCACGCTCAGCGGCACGCGCAGGACGCGGACGATTTCCCCGGCCTGCGCGAGCAGATGGTCGAAGGGCAATTGGTCGCCGTCCGCATAGCCGCAACTCCACGCCATGCCGGCACTGGTGGTGGCGATGGCGGGCGCGCCGAGGCTTTCGATCAGGCGCGCGCTGCCGGCATCCCAGGCGTTGGCGATGCGCAGCACGCCTTGCGTGTGCAGATGACGGAAGAGCGGAGCGTGTTCGGCGTTGCGCATGGAGAACCTCGCGAGTGGGGAGGCAAGCAGTGTCGCAGATACGCGCCCATGCGCACTGGCCGTTTTCGGACGGTGATCTTCTGGATGGGCGTCGCGTTGCCGCGCCATGCGCATCGCGTTCGCGGTGCACGTGTTTCGGAGGGTGGGCCCCGGCCCACCGTTGGCTGCACGGCGGTGGCTCGGATCACCACTGCGTCAATGCAGGCCGATGCCGAGCCCCGCGCGTACGGTGTCGGCGTGTTCTCCGGCCCAGGCGGCGACGAAGTCGATCGCGGCGGCACGCGTGGGATGGGACTGCGAGATGTGCAGTGCGGCTGGCCGGTGACAATTCGCCGTTGCGAGCCAGCCGACGTCCGGCAGCGGCTTCACTGTCGCCACGACGATCTGTTCGGGTCCGTACACCAGGGCGCGTTCGCCGCCGGTGTTCCACCCGTCGCCTTCCTGCCAGGCGAACCCCGACGGCAGCGCAGGGACGGATTCGAGCTGATAGCCAAGACGCAGCGCCAGCTCGGGACTGAGCGGCGCGTAGAGGCAGCGGGTCACTTCCTCTTCGATCGACGCCGCCAGCGCTTTGGCCAGTTCGCCCGTGTCGACGGTCCCGCAACTGCGCAAGGGCCCGAAGCGCAGCCCTGCTTCGCGCGACGCCTTGATGCAGTCCGGTACGAGGATGAATCCCTTCTCGTGCCGGTAGATCGTGCAGATCATGACCGCCCCGGGTTCACCATTGCCCGCGCATGATGCGCTCCGCTGGCGGTGTGGACCGACCGTCGGGCGGAAGAGTCCCGCCGGCGCTCATGGCACCCGGTCGGGGGTTGCCGCAGGCGTCGCGCCCAGAGGCAGCCGGCGCATGGCGCAGGCGTCGAGGATCGCCGCCGTAGACGGTTCGGCCTGCGCGGACGAGGTGAATGTCGGCAACGCGAACGACGCGGAGGAAGCGTTGCCGGCAGGAGTCGGTGCACGGCGTCGGAGTGCGTGCTCGACGATCAGCGACGCCGGGCGCCGCACGGCAGTCAGAGGGAGTGCGTGCACCCGTTCACGAGCGCAGCGGCTATGGGGAAAGTGCCGTGCGCCCAGGCTCTGGGCCTGGGTGTTTTCCCGGATGCGGTGGCGCGCCGCCGCAGGTTCAAACTCGCGGCGGGCGCATCTTCTATGATGCGGACAGCTCTCTGGACGAGAGGTGGTCATGCGCGATGCCATTCCGGTACCGGCGCGGTTCTGGCAGGACTGCACGATCGTCGCGTTGGTGATCGGCGTCCTGGCGTGGCTGTCCATCCAGTTCGCACGCGGTCCCGGCGAACTGGCGGCGGTCTGGTTCGGCAACGGCATCCTCACCGGCTGGCTGATGTCGCGACGGTCCCCGCAGTGGCCGGCCTACCTCGCGGCCGGCTTCTGCGCCGAGGTGCTGGCGCGGCTGGTGGCCGGTCATCCCGTGCCCTATGCGATCGCGATCGCGCTGGCCAATACGGTCGAAGTCGCGATCGTCGCCATCGTCGTGCGGCAGCGCATTCCCGACATCGGCGAGCCCCGGCACTGGGTCCGGGCCGGCGGTATCGCCATCGCCGCGGCGCTGGTCGCCTGCATCGTGTCGGGCCTGCTCGCGTCGGCGGTGAAGGCGTTGTTCCAGCAGGGCAGCTTCGGCATCAGTTTCCTCGCCTGGTTCTCCGCGCACGTGGTGGGCATGGTGATCTTCGCGACCAGTACGGTGGTGCTGCAGCGCGAGGGCCGCGGCCTGTTTTCCGCGGACGGGCGGCGGGTGTCGTTCGTGCTGGCGATGCTGCTGGTCGTCGTGGTGAGCGTGCTGGTCTTCAGCGTGCGCTATCCGGTGCTGTTCCTGGCCTATCCGCCGCTGCTGCTGGGCGCGTTCCGCTTCCGTTTCCCCGGTGTCGCCGTGGGCATTCTGGTGCTGGGTCTCGTCGGCAGCGTGGCAACGGCGCTGGGCCGCGGACCGATCACCCTGGTCGACGAACTGGGCACCGCCGGCCACGTCGCCCTGCTGCAGCTGTACATCGCCGGCGCGTGCCTGATGACGATCCCGGTGGCGCTGGCGATGGCCGAACGCAAGCGCCTCAACGCGCGCCTGCGCGAGAGCGAGCAGCGCTATCGCATGCTCACGGACTACTCGCACGACGTGATCGTGCGCATGAGCCCGAGCGGCGAGCGCCTGTACGTGTCGCCGTCATCGCGCGACATCCTCGGCTGGACGCCGATGGAGATGCTGGGGTCGCGCTGGGATCTCGTCCATCCCGACGATCGCGCACTGCAGCGGCAGACCATGCAGGAGGTGCTCGCCAGCGGCGAGCCGCGCATCGCGGTCTACCGCGTCCGTCACAAGGATGGCCACTTCGTGTGGATCGAAGCGGTGACGCGGCCGATTCCCGCCACCGACGGCCACGGCATGGACATCATCTACACCGGTCGCGACATCAGCCGTCGCGTCGCCGCCGAGCAGGCGCTGGAAGCCAGCCGCGACGAACTGGCGCGGCTCGCGCGGGTGGACGCGCTCACCGGACTGGCCAACCGGCGCCAGTTCGACGAGCGCGTGGACCTGGCGCTGCAGCGGTTGCGTCGCCACGGCACGCCGGTGGCGCTGATGTACCTCGACGTGGACCACTTCAAGCGCATCAACGACACCTGGGGGCACGCGGTCGGCGACAAGGTGCTGTGCTCCTTCGCCGAGCGCCTGTCGCGCTGCGTGCGCGTGATCGACCTGGTGGCGCGCCTGGGCGGCGACGAGTTCGTGGTCGTGGTCGAGGACGCGATGCTGCCGGCGGCGGCCGAGGCGATCGCGCGCAAGCTGCTCGCGGAAATGCACCATTGCATCGAGGTCGAAGGCACCGCGCTGACGGTGACCACCAGTATCGGCATCGGTTACACGGTCAGCGCGGTGGAAACCACCGCCCTGCTGACCACGGCCGATGCGGCGCTGTACGCGGCCAAGCAGGCCGGTCGCAACACTTACCGGATGCGCGCGGTGACCGATCCGCGCTACGGCGACGAGCTCGCCGGCCTGTAAGCCGCGACGGCCGCTTCTTCACGCGACGTCCACGCTGCGGCGCGCCATTTCGTTTACGGCCAGCATCGCGTGGCTACCCTGCCGACGCACCTGCAGAAGGAGGTCGCTCATGTCCGCGGAAAACAAGACGCCGTTCGACCAGGTCAACGACACCCTCACCCAGCTCAAGGAAATGCGCCACTACTCGAAGAACAACGTCGAGCGGCTCACGGCGCAGTGGCTGCTGTTCGACGGCGAGCTGAAGAAGCTCAAGCAGGCCGAACGGATCGAGGAACTGATGACGCGCCAGGGCGAACTGCACGACGCGCTGGAAGCGGAGATCACCGCGCTGGAGGAACTGGTGGTGCAGTTGCAGCCGGCGCCGGAGGAGGCATCGCCGGGCAGCGTGCATTAGAGATGTCGGGGGCGGTGGCAGGGAGTTCCTTTGCCACGCGCGCGTGCCGGGAAAAAACCCTGCTCGCTGCGCGCGCGCCCCGCATCAGCCCTTCGGACAGCTTCTCCCCGCGGTGCGGGGAGAAGCGCGGAACAGATCAGGCAGGGACGCTCTCCCGCTCGATCGCGCGCCAGCCGATGTCGTGGCGGTGGAACTCGCCGTGCCAGGAGATGCCGGAGACGGCTTCGTACGCACGGCGCTGCGCATCGGCCACGCTGTCGCCCAGCGCGCACACGCACAGCACGCGTCCGCCCGAGGTCACCACGTGCTCGCCTTCGACCCTGGTGCCGGCGTGGAACACCTTGGTGTCCTCGATTTCCGGCGCGTCGATGGTGTTGATCACGTCGCCGGTGCGCGGCGTGCCCGGATAGTGCTCGGCCGCCATCACCACGCCCAGGCTCGGGCGCGGATTCCACGCGGGCTTGGCCTCGCGCAGGCGCCCGTCGATCGCGGCTTCGACCAGATCGAGCAGATCGCTGTCCAGGCGCAGCATCACCGGCTGCGTTTCCGGATCGCCGAAACGCACGTTGAATTCGATCACCTTCGGCGCGCCCGACCTGTCGATCATCAGGCCGGCGTAGAGGAAGCCGGTGAACGGCACGCCGTCCTTCGCCATGCCCTGCACGGTGGGGTTCACCACTTCGCGCATCACGCGCTCGTGCACTTCGGGCGTGACCACCGGCGCGGGCGAGTACGCGCCCATGCCGCCGGTGTTGGGGCCGGTGTCGCCGTCGCCCACGCGCTTGTGGTCCTGGCTGGTGGCCATCGGCAACGCGAAGCTGCCGTCGACCATCGAGATGAAGCTGGCTTCCTCGCCGTCGAGGTATTCCTCGATCACCACGCGCGCGCCCGCGGCGCCGAACGAGTATTCGCCGAGCATGTCGGTGATCGCGGCCTCGGCTTCGGCCAGGCTCATCGCCACGATCACGCCCTTGCCGGCGGCCAGGCCGTCGGCCTTGATCACGATCGGTGCGCCCTTCTCGCGCACGTATTCCAGCGCTTCCTCGACGTGCGTGTGCACGGCGTAGTGCGCGGTGGGAATGCCGTGACGGGCGAGGAAATCCTTGGCGAAGGCCTTGCTGCCTTCCAACTGCGCGGCCGCTGCGGTGGGGCCGAAGATGCGCTGGCCGGCCGCGCGGAATCTGTCGACCACGCCGGCGACCAGCGGTCCTTCCGGGCCCACGACCGTCACCGCCACGCCCTCGTCGCGTGCCAGCGCGAGCAGGCCGTCGAGATCGGTGGCGTTGACCGGCACGTTGCGGCACTTCGCTTCGTTCGCCGTGCCCGCATTGCCGGGAGCGACCAGCACTTCGGAAACGCGCGGGGATTGCGCGAGTTTCCAGGCCAGGGCGTGTTCGCGACCGCCGGAACCGATGACGAGGACTTTCATGGGCTGCTCCTGTTCTCTGTAGCAAACGTGCATGGTGAGCGGGTCAGGTCACTGCGGTCGCCGCTGCGCCGCGCCCCTCATCCGGTGCTTCGCACCACCTTCTCCCCGCGGGCGGGGAGAAGGGGAACACTCCCTCGCCCCGCTTGCGGGGTGAAGGCGGACGATTGTGCGCCACCGGCGCACGTCCGACTGAACGTCCTTGCGCTATGCGCAAGGGCCGGGGGCAGAGCGAGGGACAGCCTCGCGCAGCGAGGCAGGGTGAGGGGAGGGGCGTTATCGCAATGGCAACGGCGAAATGCGCCCCTCATCTGCCCCCCGATTACAGCATTCGGGGGCAGGCTCCTCGGGCATCTTCTCCCCGCAAGCGGGGAGAAGAGAACTGCAAAATTCCGGTACAAGCTTTCCGGGCACCTTCTCCCCGCAGCTGGGGAGACACGGACCTCGACGGCTGCTCTGCAAACGACCGCCGTCAGTGACGGAAATGCCGCACGCCGGTGAACACCATCGCGATGCCGTGTTCGTCCGCCGCCGCGATCACTTCCGCGTCGCGCATCGATCCGCCCGGCTGGATCACCGCCTTGATGCCGGCTTCGGCCGCCGCATCGATGCCGTCGCGGAACGGGAAGAACGCGTCGGAGGCCATCACCGAGCCCGGCACCACCAGGCCCGCGTCGTTCGCCTTGATGCCGGCGATGCGCGCCGAGTACACGCGGCTCATCTGGCCGGCGCCGACGCCGATGGTGCGTTCGTCCTTCGCGTAGACAATCGCGTTGGACTTCACGAACTTCGCCACCTTCCACGCGAACAGCAGGTCGGTCAGCTGCGCGTCCGTCGGCGCGACCTTGCTTACCACCCTGAGTTCGTCGCGCGTGACCACGCGGTCGTCGGCGCTCTGCATCAACAGGCCCGAGCCGACGCGCTTGCAGTCGATGAAGCCCGCCGACGGCGGCGCCATCGGGATGCGCAGCACGCGCACGTTGGCCTTCTTCTTCGCGTAATCGAGCGCGCCTTCCTCGTAGTCCGGCGCGATCAGCACTTCCACGAACTGGCGGTCGAGGATCGTCTTCGCGGTCGCGGCGTCGAGCGTGCGGTTGAAGGCGATGATGCCGCCGAAGGCCGAGGTGGTGTCGGTCGCGTACGCCTTCTCGTAGGCATCGCCACAGCCGCCCGCCACCGCGACGCCGCAGGGATTGGCGTGCTTGACGATCACGCATGCGGGCGCGTCGAACTGGCGCACGCATTCCCATGCCGCGTCGGAGTCGGCGATGTTGTTGTAGGACAGCTCCTTGCCCTGCAGCTGGGTGAACGTCGCCAGCGAGCCCGGCGCCGGCCACAGGTCGCGGTAGAACGCGGCCTGCTGGTGCGGGTTCTCGCCGTAGCGCAGGTCCATCACCTTCACGAAATTGCCGTTGGCCTGGCCGGAGAACTGCGCGCGGTTCTTCGCACCCTCGTCGGAGGGCTCGGCGATGGACGACAGCACGTCGCTGATGCGGCCGTCGTACTGGGCGACGCGGTTGAACGCCGCCACGCTCAGGCGGAAGCGCGTCTGCGCGCTGAGCGCGCCGTCGTTGGCGTCCATTTCCGCCAGCAGTTCCGCGTATTGCGCCGGATCGGTGACGACGGCGACGTGGGCGAAGTTCTTCGCCGCGGCGCGCAGCATTGCCGGCCCGCCGATGTCGATGTTCTCGACGATGTCGTCGAAGCGCGCGTCGGGCGCATACGCGACGCGTTCGAACGGATACAGGTTCAGCACCAGCAGGTCGATCGGTGCGATGCCGTGCTGCGCCATCACCGCGTCGTCGGTGCCGCGCCGGCCGAGCAGGCCGCCGTGCACCTTGGGGTGCAGGGTCTTGACCCGGCCGTCCATGATCTCGGGGAAGCCGGTGACGTCGCTGACGTCCTTCACCGACAGGCCCGCTTCGCGGATCGCCTTGGCGGTGCCGCCGGTCGAGAGCAGTTCGACGCCGCGCGCGGCCAGGGCGCGGGCGAGATCGATCAGGCCGGTCTTGTCGGAAACGGAGAGCAGGGCACGGCTGACTTTGACAGGCGTGCCGGGCAGGCGGTCGGTGGTCATGGGGGCAAGGCGGGCGAGAAAGACCCGGAATTATAGAGGGCGGGGGCGGGCGGACGGCGGGGTTCGGGGTGGCGGGGCGGGCATCGGGCGCGGCGTCGCCCGACTCGTCATTCCGGTGCAGCCGCGGTGTGTCTTCCCTTGTGCTGGCCACTCGCGCCGACTCCCTGCGCCGTCTTCCGTGCGCGCGACACATGCGACATCCGGTGCCTCTCCGTGCGTGTCTGCAATCCATGCGACACCCGAGTCCGTCATACCGGCGAAAGCCGGGATCCATTTTGACGTTGCGGTTGCTGCCCGCGCCCCGGCACGGCACGGCGCAGCCAGATGAAACCCGACTCCCACGCGGGCGACGGTCGGCGTCGAGACGGAGCCGCACCGCTGCGCTTCCCCGCCGCCAGCCGCTAAGCTCCCCGACCAACGCAGGATGGCGACCCGGGGAAGGCCGTTGGCATCGATCTACGCACTGAAGGGACACTTCCAGACGCTGCTGCGGCCGCTGGTGCGACGCCTCCATGGCTGGGGCGTCACCGCGAACCAGGTGACGGTGCTGGCCGCGCTGGTTTCGCTGGCAGTGGCGGTGCTGGTGTGGCGCGAAGCGGGCGCGCAACCGGCGTGGTTCGCGCTGCTGCCGGTGTGGATGTTCGCGCGCATGGCGCTCAACGCGATCGATGGAATGCTCGCGCGCGAATTCGGCCAGCAATCGCGCCTGGGCACGTACCTCAACGAACTGGACTGCCCCGCATTCCACAGACAGGTAGTCAGGATACAGCCCTGACCGATTGATACTCCCGCTCGGCCTGCATCGGTGATCGATAACCCAACCCCGAATGCAGGCGAACGCGGTTGTAGAACACC
>NZ_JBHSNM010000006.1:0-153944 GCF_042655745.1 Lysobacter yangpyeongensis
GCAGAGACACTGTGATGCCATTGCCCATCGACTCAACACCAGACCGAGGAAGCGCTATGGCTATCGCAGCCCAATGCAAAAACTATTCGGTTAGAGGAGCTTGTCGCACTTGGTGGTTGAATTCACGAATTCATTGCGCGCGCAGGTGGCGTCGAAGCCGCTGCTGGCCGCGCTGAAGTGCATGCCGGGCGCGGGCTCGGGCACGAAATTGCCGAAGCAGCTCAGGCGGCCGCCCGGCGTGACCTGGCAGTGGTGGTAATCGCCTGCGGCCAGCTGGCCCATGCCGAAGAGGCCTTCCCATGGCAACGGCATCGGACCCGGCGGCGGCGGCGTGCCGGCGACCGGGTACAGGCGCGCATCGCCCCAGCACGCCAGCGTGCCGTCGATGCGCACGCCGCAGGCATGGAACGCACCGACGCTGAGCGCGATGAAGCGGTCGTCCGGCGGCGGCGTGCCCTGGCCCGACTCGTTGCCGCCCCAGCATTGCGCGTGGCCGTCCGGGCGCAGTCCGCAGCTGTGCGTCACCCCGGCGCCGATCGCGGTGAACAATTCGGCCGGCGGCGTCGCCTGGCCCATCCAGTTGTCGCCCCAGCAACGCACGCTGCCGTCGGCATGCAGGCCGCACGCGTGCATGGCGCCCGCGGTGATGGCGATGAAGCTCTCGTCGGCCGGCATCTGCTGCGTGTCCAGCGCGCCCCAGCATTCGGGATGACCGTTGGCGCGCAGGCCGCAGGCGAAGTTGTCGCCGAGGCTGATCGCGACGAAGTCGCCCGGCGGCGGCGCCGGCAGTTGCGAGCCCCAGCCCGCCGACCAGCAGGCGACGTTGCCTTCGGGGAACTGCCACGGCTGCTCGCGCACGCGCAGGCCGCAGGTGGTGGAGATGCCCGACGCCAGCGCGGTGTAGTTGCCGGCCGGAATCGGCGACGGCGGCGGAGGCGGCGGCGGATAGCCTTCCGGCGGCGGCGGCACGTCTTCGGGCCGCACGTAACCCTGACCCCAGCATTCCACGCTGCCGTCGCCGCGCAGGCCACAGGTGTGGTCGAAGCCGGCGCTCAGTTCGATGAAGGTACCCGGCAGCGGCCGCGCCTCACCGTTGAAGTCGTCGCCCCAGCACGAGGCGCGGCCGTCCTGGCGCAGGCCGCAGCTGTGGTGGATACCGGTCGCCAGCGCACCCACGCCGCCGCGACCGTCCGGAATCGCGCCTTCCTGGCGGAGCTGCGCCATCGCGGGCAGCGTCGCCAGTCCCAGGCCCGCGAATGCCAGGCACGCAAAAAAATGACCGCGCAGCGCGCGGCCGAGCCGATTGCTCATCGAACCTCCAGTCCGTGTCCCCTGTACGCGTCAGGCCGCGTACCGACCTCTCTCCGGCGATCCCTGCTCCGATGCGCCCGGCTTTGCCGAGTATGCCGGAAACACCGTTACCGCCGTCACGCAATGGTGCCGCACGGCCGTCGCAGGGGCCGCGACGGGGCGTCCGGGGGCATCGGGACGGCGACGGTAGAATGGCCGCCGCATTGCCTGTTCCGAGTCTGTCGCCGTGAGCCCGTTGCGTGAGCCCGTTGCGTGAGCCTGTCGTGAGCCCGCCGTTCCTGAACCTGTTGAAGGGCGCGCTGTCATGAGCCTGCTGTCATGAGTGTGATCCTGCCCCTGCCCGAGCCGCTGCCGCGTGCGCGCAAGGCGTCGCACGACGCGAACAGGTTGGGCAAGCGTCTGCGCCACCAGGTGGGCCGCGCGATCGCCGACTTCGGCATGATCGAGGACGGCGACAAGGTGATGGTGTGCCTGTCCGGCGGCAAGGACAGCTACACCATGCTCGACATCCTCCTGCAGCTGCAGCAGAAGGCGCCGGTGAAGTTCGAACTGGTCGCGGTGAATCTCGACCAGAAGCAGCCGGATTTTCCCGAACACATCCTGCCGGCGTATCTGGAATCGCTCGGCGTGCCGTACAGGATCCTCGAGCAGGACACCTACTCGGTGGTCAAGCGCGTGGTGCCGGAGGGCAAGACCATGTGCTCGCTATGCTCGCGCCTGCGCCGCGGCGCGCTGTATTCCTACGCCGCCGAACAGGGCTTCACCAAGATCGCGCTCGGCCACCACCGCGACGACCTGGTGGCGACCTTCTTCCTCAACCTGTTCTTCCACGCCAAGCTCGCCGGCATGCCGCCCAAGCTGCTCAGCGACGACGGCAAGCACGTGGTGATCCGCCCGCTCGCCTACGTGCGCGAGGACGACATCGCCGCCTATGCCGAAGCGAAGCGGTTCCCGATCATTCCCTGCAACCTGTGCGGCTCGCAGGAAAACCTGCAGCGCAAGCAGGTGAAGAAGATGCTGGAAGCGTGGGAGAAGGACAGCCCCGGCCGCATCGAGACCATCGCGCGCGCGCTCGGCGATATCCGCCCCTCGCAGCTGGGCGATCCCAAGCTGTTCGATTTCCTCGCGCTGGGCGCACGCGGCGGCGCCCTGCCCGATGCGCACGCGTGGCTGGCGGGGGAGCCGCACGCGGAGGCGGCGGAGACGGGCGACGCGACCTGATCGCGCCGCGCCCGCCGGCACTCACGGACTGAGCATCCGCAACGCATGGGTCAGGCTCACCTCGCGGATCCGCGCCGCGGGCAATCCCATCTGCTCGAACCACTGCAGGGATTGCGCGCGCCATTCGCCCGGCGTCGGCTGGCTCGGCTGACCGAGGTCGGAGCTGTAGACGACGTTGTGCACGCTGCCCAGCACCTGCGCGAAGTCCTCGAAGGTCTGGTAGCCCAGCAGCAGGGTCAGCGCGGTCTGCTCGACGTACAGCCAGTCGTGCGCGCCCAGCGCCTTGAGCGCCGCGGCATCCATGCCGGTCATCGGATTGGCCGGCTGGTTCAGCAGCAATCGCACGCCGCCCTTGCGCAGGCACAGCTCGACGAGCGCTTCGACCTGGGCACGGGTCGCATGCCCGCTGGTCAGCACGACCTGCTCGTCGCGACAGAACTCGACCAGGCGCTCGACGCTCGCCGGCAACACGCCATCCGTGTCACCCAGGTCGCACGGCTGCAACGCGTAGCGTTCCACCGCCGCGTTCGCGTACGCGCGCTGCAACTTGCTGCGATGACCGGTCGTCACGATCGTCGGCAGCTCCACCAGCAGGCGGCCGCAGAACGGCGCCGAACCGTAGTAGCACAGCGACTGCTGGATCGGCCGCAGGTCGAGGCCACCGCCGATGCGGTTGAGCACCACCGAGCCGAATACCGGCAGGTCCATGGCCTGCGCGGTGGCGGCGACGGCGGCGGTGCAGCCCAGGTGGCTCTTGAGCAGCACGCCGCCGCCGAGCGCGCGGTATTCCTGCCCCGCCTGCAGGGCGTGGTAACGGCGCGTGTAGGTGTCGGGATTGGCGTGGTAGTGGACGTCGACGAAGCGCAGGCGCTCCTGCCAGTGGGCGACGAAATCAGACGGCATCGGCGCGCTGCTCCCACGGCGTCGCGTAGCCGTGGCTTTCGCGGGCGGCGACGAGGCTTTCGCCGGCGCCGATGGCCTGCACGATCCCCTGTTCGGTCGCATGCACGTTCTCAGCGCGCGCGATGACCTCGTCGAGGCGTTCGGCCGCCACCACCACCACGCCGTTGTCGTCGGCGAACAGCCAGTCGCCCGGCTGGATGCGCACGCCGGCGATCTCGACCGGCACGTTGGTGGCCTTGAGCCGGACCCGGTTCTTGCCCGACACCATGTAGATGCCGCGGGTGAACAGCGGGTAGCCGAGCGCGCGGATGGTCTCGATGTCGCGCGCGGAACCGTTGATGACCGTGCCCGCGAGCTGCTGCTGCACCGCCTTGCGGGTGAGGATGTCGCCCCAGTTGGTGCAGGCGGTGTTGCCGCCGTTGTCGATCACCACCACGTGCCCGGCCGGGACATCGTCGATGTAGTTGGCCGCGTTCTGGAACGCGGCCGGCGTCTCGGAGATGGGCTCGTACATGACCGTGTAGGCGGGGCCGGCGAGTTTGGCGCCCTCCACGCGCGGCGCGATGCCGAACAGCGCGCGGTTGATGCCGAGGCTGTCCATCGCGTCCGAGACCGCCGCCGTATCCAGCTGCAGCAGACGTTGCTTCCATTCGACGTGTTTGGCGTTCATGCCGTGGTTTCCTCGAGGGCGGGCTGGTCGATGCGGGCCTGGTCGCGCAGGTAGCACCAGGCGGCGAATTCGCGGACGTAGTCGCGCACTTCGACGCCGCGCAGCGGCGTGGCGATGCGGTAGGTGCGGCCGGACGGAGTCGCGCAGGCGATCCGCAGGCTGCCGGCGTAATCGCGCGGATCGCCCAGGCTGTCCAGGCGCGGCTCGGTCGTCACGACGAAGGCCTCGCCCGCCGCGCTGCCGGGCAGCTCGCGCAACAGCTCGGCCAGCGCCGCATCGCCCTGCGAGGTCCAGTGCACGTCGCCGGCGCCGGCGATCTGCTCGAGCGCGGAGCGGCCGTCGGTGCTGACGGTGTGCGCGCGCAGGTACGCATCGAGTTCGTGCGCGCAACGTAGGCCCTCGGCATCCGATGCGGCGACATCGACGCGCAGGTTGAGGTACGGATAGCGCCACAGGTACTTCATGCGCGCGGCGAACGCCGACGCCAGCGTGGCGACGAAGGCCTGCGCATCGCTCTCGATCAGTCCCAGCAGCTTCCACTCGAAGCTGCGCGTGTCGGTCCGCGTCGCCGTCGCGTCCGGGGCGAACGTCGCGTGCAGCATGGCGCGCATTTCCGCCGGCGGCCCCGGCAGCACCGCGATGGTGGTGCCGTGTTTTTCCAGCAGGAAGCCGCTGGCCAGGCCGCAGCTGTTGGCAAGCGCGCGCGCACCGGCCGGCAGGTAGGCCTGCACCTTGTCCTGCTCGCGCACCGGCAGGTTGAACGACTGCATGCGGCGGGTGATGTGTTGCCAGCAGTCGTCGCGGAATTCGAGCGGCGCCTGCAGGGCGTCGGCGACGGCGAAGCGGGTCAGGTCGTCGGAGGTCGGCCCCAGTCCGCCGCAGACCAGGACGAGGTCGTACTCGCCGAGGAAACGCGTCAGCGCGCGCGCGATCAGGTGGCGCTGATCGCCGCACACCGCGTGTTCCTTCACCTCGTAACCCAGCGTCGCCAGGTGGCGACCGATCTCGGTGGAATTGGTGTTCTGGTATTCGCCGCCGACCAGTTCGTCACCCACCGCGAGCACGGCCGCGGTGCGCGGGCGGTGCTGGCCGTGCAGCAACGCCAGCACCTCGTCGGCGAAGCGGCGCGTGCCCGCGCTGCCGCCCAGGTCGTAGGTGAGATGCGCGCCGCTCCGGATGGCGTTGCGCACGGCGTCCTGCAGCCGCGCCGCTTCGCGCGCGAAACCGAGGTGTTCCAGCAGCATCGCGATGCTCAGGAACATCGCCGCCGGGTTCGCCTTGTCCTTTCCGACCATGCCCGGCGCGCTGCCGTGCACCGGCTCGAAGTAGGCGACGCCCTCCCCGTAGTTGGCGCTGGGCGCGAGGCCCAGGCCGCCCATCACGCCGCCGGCGAGGTCCGAGAGGATGTCGCCGAACATGTTCTCCGCCACGATCACGCCGAACTGCTCCGGGCGCGTGACGAGCCACAGCGCGACCGCATCGACGTTCTGGATGTCGGCGCGGATGCCGGGATAGCGCGCGGCGACCGCTTCGAAGATTTCCTGGGCGAAATCGCCGCTTTCGCGCATCACGTTGGGCTTGTCGGCGAAGGTCACGCGGTCGAAGCCGTGCTGCACCGCATGCTCGAAGGCGAAGCCGAACAGGCGCTCCAGGCCGAAGCGCGTCTGCAGGCGCAGCGTGCACGAGGCCTCGTCGGCGCCGTAGCGCTCGAGGTTGGGGTGCTTCACCAGCGGACGGATCGCCTCGGGAATGCCGCGGTAATCGTAGCCGGCGTACAGGCCCTCGGTGTTCTCGCGGATCACGCTCATCCGGTACGGCTTGCCGTTGCCGGTGAGGTAGAACGACGGCCGCACGTTCGCGAACAGGCCCAGGCGCTGGCGCAGCTGGATCACCGGCGAGACGTACCTGTGGTTCTGGCCCTGCAGTGCCGGCGGCAGTTCCGCTTCGGCCTGCTTCTTGGGCTTGCTGGTGATCGCGCCCAGCAGGATCGCGTCGACCTGTTCGATCCGCTGCCACGTCGCCGCCGGCACCGGATCGCCGTCGCGCATCCAGCATTCCCAGCCGATCTCGCCGTAGATCAGTTCGATCGGCAGATCGAGCGCTTCCAGTGCGGGAAGCGCGGCGTCGCACACTTCCTTGCCAATGCCGTCACCCGGCAGTACCAGGACCTTCTTGTTCACAGTCGTTCAGCCATTCGTGGAGGGAAGTGAGGGTAAACGTCTCGTTGTCGCGCAGGATGCGCATGCCGGAGGCGGGCACCACGCGGACCTGGCGGCGCGTATCGGCGGCGGGGTCGATCGCGAGATTGTCGATCGTCGCCAGCTGCGAGTGCTCGCCCAGCAGGCACAGCACGCGGCCGGGATAGCGGTGCAGCTGCGTGCGCGCGTCCAGTCGCAGCAGCAATTCGAACCCGCGGCGCATGCGCGCGCACGACACCAGCGCATGGTCGTCGGCGAACGCATCGGTGTGCGTGGCCTTCGGCGCGCTGCCGCGCGGCGCGACCTGCGCGGCGAGCAGGGACAGGCACTGCGCCAGATCGTTGCGGCGCAGCGGTTCGAGCAGGGTCTCCAGCGCGGCGCGCAGGGGCGCATCGACGAAGCCCGGGCCCGACAGGCACAACACCCGCGGCGTCTGCGGCAGGCGGTGCGCCAGCGCCAGCGCCAGCGTGCCGCCCAAGGCATAACCCCCGATCAGCTGCAGCGGCGGCAGATGGCGGCCGATGTGGTCGGCCAGCCGCCCGAGCACCGCCTCGGCGTCCTGTTCGCCGTCCTCGAGGACGGCGACGGGATCGAGCACGTGGACGCGTTGCCTGCGCGCGGCGAACAAGCCGAGCAGCGGCCGGCAGAAGTCGGCGCCATGCCAGAGCGGGCTCACCGGCCCCAGCAGCAGCACATCGCCGGTGCAGGCGGGATCGCCGTGGACTTCGTACGCACCGGCGTGCGGGTCCGGGGCCGATGGCGGGTCGTGCAGTGCCATGGCGTCCATCACGCGGACGGCGTGCCGGCCAGCATCGCTTCCGCCTTTTGCCGGTCGGTGAACGAATAGTTGTACAGGCCGCACAGCACGTCGGCCGCGTAGTCGCCGCGGTCCTCGGTGTAGCTGGAGGAGTCGCGCAGCGCGCGCGCGGCACGCAGGATCGGCAGCAGTGCGTAACGCTTGCTGCCCTTGCGCAGCAGGCAGGCGACCCACTTCTCCAGCTTCAGGTTGCCGATGCCCTTGCCCATGCCGAGCAGACTCGCGTCGATGTAGGTGACGCCGCTGTCGATGGCGGCGATGGCGTTCGCCATGGCCAGGCCGATGTTGTCGTGCGCGTGGAAGCCGATCGGCAGCGGCGTGTGCCGGCGGATCTCCGCGGCGATTTCCTGCACCGCCTTCGGCGTGAGGTTGCCGTTGGAGTCGGCGAAGTAGACGACGTCGATGACGTCGCGGTGCGCGTCCAGCTGCGCGACCAGTGCGCCCAGCGTCGGCAGGTCGATCGCGCTCACGCGCACCACGTTGCAGCTGACTTCCATGCCCACGCTCCTGGCCAGGCGCGCGAGCCGCAGCGTTTCCGCGATGTTGCCGGCGTTGAGGCACAGCCGCAGCATCGCGACGCCGGCTTCGGCCATCTCGCGCACGTCGTCGTCGCCGATGTTGGCGGCGTGGGCGATCACGACCAGCTTGATCTTCGGCAGCGCCGCCTTCAGCGCGCGGATGTAGTCGTTGCTGCCGTGTCCGGTCAAACCCATGTTCGGGGACGGGACGACGGAGCCGTTGCGATAGCCGATCTCGATGTACTCGCAGCCCGATTCCTGGATGTGGGTGGCGTGCTCGAGCACGTACTTCATGCTGAAGTCGAAGTTGTTGCGGTAACCACCGTCGCGCAATGTCACGTCGATCAGTCTGAGGCTTGAATCATCCATACGTAGTCTGTCCTTGATAAGCGTTGGAAAACGTTCGCGCACCGTTTCCTTTCCGGAAACCGGGCAGCCGCGCCCGGCACCGCCTGCGGGAGGCGGTGCGGATGGGGCGAACGAAGGGGCCACTTGTGGGGCGGCGCGGCGGCGGTGCGGCGGCCGCGCCGACGCGGCAGGGAAGCCGGATCAGGCGGCCGCGACGCCGCGCAGCGCCGCGGTCAGGCGACGAGCTTGAAGACGCTGTCCATCGCGGCGTCGCGCACGCCCAGCAGCTGCTGGTATTCCGGCGACTGGTACCAGCCCAGCGCGTCTTCGCGCGTCGGGAACTGGAAGATCACGACCACGTCGTGGTTGGTCGCGGGCGTGCTGGCGTGCACGGGCGTCGCCTTGCCCTTGATCAGCAGTTCGCCGTTGAATTTCTTCAGGATCGCGGGCGTCTGCGCCGAGTATTCCTTGAGCTTTTCCGCGTCCTTGACCGTCAGTTCGATGAGCATCAGAGCCGGCATTGGGAGTCTTCCTTGTGGTTTTGAAAAAGAGGGGTAGCGACAGGTTCGGGCGACGGCCTACGCGGCCACGACAACCTCGACCTTGCGCATCAGTTCGGTGAACAGGTGCCAGCGCTGGTGCGCGGTCCAGAAGTCGAACGCGGTCGAAGGCAGGTTCATCAGCGTCTTGCACGCCTGCAGGCGCGTGCTCGCCAGGTCGAACTGCGCGCGGCTGCGGGTGAACACCGACACGGCCACGGCGGCACCGAGGTAGGTGTTGCTGACGCTGCCGTTGATCAGGTCGACCGGATCCTGGCCGTCGTCGTAGTAGCACAGCGCGATGCTCGGATACGGCAATTCCTCCTTGAGGATCGGCGCATGCTGCGGCACCGACATCAGGAACATGTCGCGGTCGTAGACCACCTGCGCGGAACTGGCCCACTGCTGGGCGATCGCGCGGGCCTGCGGATCGTTGCGGCCGATGTCGGTCGCCAGGTCGGTCGGATCGCCGCGGACCAGCCCTTCCGCGGCCTGCACCAGCGCCGCTTCCAGCTCCTTCGCCAGCTGCCGCGGTGCGAACACCTTCTTGGTGGAATTGCAGCGGTTGCCGCGATCGTCGCAGGCGCCGCGGATGATCATCTCCGCGGTCAGGCCGATATCGGCGTCCGGATACACCACCGCGCCGGAACGCCCGGTCAGATAGGCCAGGTACTTGTGGTCGGGCCGGAAGCCGAACGGCTGGCAGATCGTGCTCACCGTGTTGTCTTCGCCGTACATCACCGACTGCCGGGTCTGCTTGATCAGGGTGGAGACCAGGTTCTGTTCCTCTTCCGAATCGCGGCTGATGTACAGCAGCGCCGGCGGCTGGATGCCTTCGGCAATGAGAGCCTTGGTGAACAGGAACGCGCTCAGCGGTTCGATGCGGCTGGGCTTGACGATCGCCTTGGTGCCGGCGAGCAGGGCCTGCGCGATGTTCCAGGGCGCGATCGAGATCTCGTCGCCGGCCAGGATGAACATCGTGGTGATGCCGCCCTGGTACAGCGCGCCGTTGCGGTCCAGCAGGGCCATCGCGCGCTGCGATCCGGAGCCCAGGTCCTGCAGGTCGGCGTGGCGGCGCACGTAGGTCTCGATGTCGGCCAGCCAGCTGTTCACGGCCGCGATCGAGTTGCGCATGTGCTTGACCGGGCTGCCGCTCAGCGCAGCCTGCACCTTGAGGTCTTCATCGGTGATCCAGTCGGCCTTGCGGCCGATGCTGGACAGCGCGCGCAGGACCTTGTCGATCGGTTCGGGCGTCTGGAAGTTGGCGAACTTCACCGCCGCCGCCACGTCCTGCGCGGTGGTGACCGGGAAGCTGAAGGCGCCGGCGACCTTGCGGGCGGCGGGCTCGCGGATTTCGCCGCGGATGATGTTGTGCAGGGTTACCACGTCACTCATGTTGCTGTCCTCGTCCTTGTAATGTCGTATCCGGAACGGCGGCTCACAGGCCGCCGGCGCAGCCCTGCTGCAGGCGTTCCATGTCCTCGACGCGGCGGATGTCCTGCAGGCGCGGCGAAGACCGGCCGCACTTGCACGTGTCGGTGACGTAGGTCGCTTCGTCGCCGACGGCGTAGCGGATGAAACGCGAACCGTTGCGGATGCCGGTAATGACGACGAGCCCGCGCTCGCCGTTCTTCACGTGCTTGCCGGTCTTCTCGTCCAGCACTTCGGTGTAGGTCGGGCCGACCGCGAGGTGCAGGCCTTCGTTGTGCTCGCAGTCCATCGCGTTGGGCAGGCTTTCCGAATAGCCGTACATCTCGAAGAACCTGGTCTTCTCCACGCCGGCCATGGCGTTGCCTTCCCACACGCGTTCCTTCAGGTCGAGGCCGGGCACGTCGCGAGCCGAGCCGCTGGTGATGATCACGCGGATGTTGCGGCCGATGAAGTTCTCCATGTCCAGGTTCAGCAGCGAATCCAGGTTGGTGCCCTTGTTCGTGCCTTTCGCGCCCGCCGGCAGGCCCGGCACGATCGCCAGCGCGTTGAAGCCGCCCAGTTCGCTGGCG
The DNA here is from genome assembly GCF_042655745.1 of Lysobacter yangpyeongensis. Classification (NCBI taxonomy): domain Bacteria; kingdom Pseudomonadati; phylum Pseudomonadota; class Gammaproteobacteria; order Lysobacterales; family Lysobacteraceae; genus Lysobacter; species Lysobacter yangpyeongensis. The sequence goes on from NZ_JBHSNM010000006.1 coordinate 10,526, forward strand.
CCGCTGCTCATCATCTGTTCCAGCACCGCTTCCGGCGTGGTGCGCGTCATGTGCGCGCCTTCCACCGACAGGCCCAGCAGCGAGAAGCTGTCTTCCTGGAACTTCGCGCCGACGTGCGCCGGGTTGAAGCAGTTGAACATGCGCGAGATCCGGTTCAGGGGCAGGAAGCGCGAATGCAGGCGCGCCGCGGTCGTGGTCAGCACGTCCCAGTCGTCGCGCGTGTAGTAGGACACCTTCGGCCGCAGCCCGCTCGATCCGCTCGAGGTGAACTTGCGCCACAGCTTCTGCTCCAGCGGCGCGCCGTAGAAGCCGGACTGCAGGTACTCGCGGGTGCGGTCGGGGAGCAGCGTGCTGTCGTTCAACGCGCTGACTTCACCGCTGGACATCGGCGGGATCGCTTCGAAGGCCTGCTGGGTGGTGATGTCGCCGGGCTTGATGGACGCCCGCGCCATGCGGTCGCGGTAGAACTCGCAGTTCGCCGCGGTGTCCTGCACGAACGAATGCAGCACCTTGCGGTATTGCTCCGGATACGCGTGGTGATCGAGATCCGGATTGCTGATGTCAATGGCTTCGTTGCCGTACTTGAGCACCTTGTTGGGCAGGGTGACGCTGGCCTGCATGTCGCTTCCTTTTGTGCAGATTCGAAATGACGAAGGGATAGCCGCCGTCGCGCGCGCGGGGGACGACGCGCGCGACGGGCGGCTGTTGACGGGACTCAGTGCCGGCGCGCGTCTTCGAGGATGACGTCGGTCGCCTTCTCGCTGATCATGATGATCGCCGCGGTCGGGAAGAAGCCGGGCGTCTTCGGGAAGACGGAGGCATCCACCACGCGCAGGCCCTTCACGCCGCGCACGCGGAAGCGGCTGTCCAGCACCGCCATCGGATCGTGGTCGGCGCCGATCTTCGCGGTGCACGAGGCGTGGTGGCCCCAGGCCACGTTCTTCACGTACTGCTCCAGTTCGGCCTGCGTGTCGACGCTGGCGCCGGGCAGCGCTTCGGAGTCGATGTGCTTCTGCGCGAGCGGCTGGCTCATGCTCGCGCGCACCGCACGGATGCCTTCCACGACGGCCTTGAGGTCGGCGCTGCCGGCGTTGCCTTCCTGGAAGTAGTGGAAGTTGATCAGCGGGGTGTCGCGCGGATCGGCCGAGCGCAGCTTCACCGTGCCGGCGGTGTTCTCGGTGTGCACCTTGAGCACGTTCCAGGTCCAGTGCGCGCTCAGCGGCTCGTTCGAATAGTTGGGGTAGTAGCCGGTGAACTTCACCGGGATGCCGACCAGGAAGATGTCCGGCTCGCCCCTGGCGACACTGGTCTTGAGGATGCGCGTGGCGTAGATCGTGTTGCCGGCGTAGGGCCCGGCGAAATTCCAGGTCTTGCCGCCTTCGGTCCAGTGACCGGTCTGGTAGCTCTCCAAGCACGGATCACCCGGCTGGAAGGCCTGGCAGCGCTGCCACAGCTCGTTGCGCTCGCGCAGGTTGAACACCACCGGCGCCTCGTAGCGGTCCTGCAGGTTCTCGCCCACGCCGGGCAGGTCCTTCACCACCGGAATCCCGTGGCGGATCAGCTCCGCCCGCGGTCCGATGCCGGAGAGCTTGAGGATCTGCGGCGTGTTGAACGCGCCCGCCGCGAGGATGACTTCACGGTTGGCGGCGATGAAGGTGCGCTCGCCGCGCGCGGCTTGCGGCGCGAGCTTGCTGGCGCGGTAGCTGCGGCCGCCGTTGGCGAAGAACTCCACGCCGATCGCCACGGTCTTCGCGCCGGCCTGCCGGGTGATGACGCGCGCAACCAGCGCGTTGGTGATGATGTCGAGGTTGTCCGGGAACTGCTTCTGCGTTTCGGCCAGGTATTCGCGGATCGCCACGCGCTTCCTGTGCCCGACGTTCATCGGCGTGTTGACCGCGCCCACCGCGCCGCGCGCCACCGCGGGGTCGTTGGCGTCGCGGGTGATCGGCCCGTTGACGCCGGCGTGGGTGATGTCGTCGATCATCGGGTAGATGTCGTAGGCGGCCTGCTCGTTCAAGCTGGTCGGGATGTAGCCGCCCTTGCCGCGCAGGCGCGCGCCGTCGCCGCAATAGCCGCAGTTCTCGATCACTGCGACGTATTCGCGCATCTTCCGACCCGACCACGAGGCGTCGCCGGTCATGCGCGCGATGCTGTCGAAGTCGCTGTCGTGCGGATAGGTGAAGATCAGCGCGTTGTGCGAGGCCGATCCGCCAACGCACGAACCGCGCGGGTAGAGCACGCCGCCTTTCGCAGGCACGTATTTCGGATCCTTGCGCTGCTGTTCGAGGTTGGAATAGTGGCTGACGTAGAAGTCCCAGCTCAGCAGCGGATGCTCGGAAGCACCGCCGAAGAAACCCGGGGTTTCGTACACGGTCTTCGTCGCCGGATTGATCGCGGCCGCTTCCGCCGACAACGGATCCAGGCCGGCATCCAGCAGCGCGACCTTGTAGCCGGCGCGGGCGAGGTTCGCGGCGAGCGGGCCGCCGCCGGGACCGGCGCCAACGATGACGTAGTCGTAGCGCTTCGTGCGGGTCGCCTTGGTGGCGCTACGCGCGGCCCAGCTCGGGGCGACGACGGACAGCGACAGCAATCCCAGCTTCTTCATGAGCGAGCGCCGGCCGGGATTCATGGAGCGGATTTTCATGGTGCACCGTTGACGGTTGGACTGGATCGAGGGAGCCGGACTTTCGTCCGGCGTGGACGCGCGCGGCCCATCGCGCGGCAATGCACGCGACGAGTCAGACGACGTGGACGGTCGCCGGCATCGAGGCGCGGTATTCGGATGGCGTGCCGCGATCCGAGGCAGGAATCGCGGGTTTACGGCTGGCGTGCGCCGGAGCTACTGCTTCCATGTGTTCGTTCTCATTGTGACCGCCTGCCGCGACGGTCCACTGCGTGCACGTTCGCTGCCGCGGCGGCACGGTTCTTTGCTGGAATTGCTTCGCGCGCGACGCGGAGTCCCGGCGCGTACGCACTAGCTGACGCGATCTGCTGCCGGCACCCGTGCGCGCCGTGCCCGCAACCGCGGGCCGGCCTTGCGCGATCCCGGCGCGGGATCAATGCGTCGTTCGATCCGGCATTGCGCCAACTTCGCCACTTCCATGGCTCGCTTCTCCTTGTGAACGGCCCGACCTGCGCCGGGCCCTCGTTGCACACACAGCAATCCGTACCGCGGCCAGGGGCCGCGGACCTGCGTAAACCGTGGGACTAATGCGAATCGCGCGAATGCGCGCTCGAAACGTCCTGCGCCGGGCTCTGCGCGTGCTGCGCCACCTCACCCGCGGGACGGAAAAACTTCCACAACCAGGCTTGCGCCAGCTGCGCCACTTCCATGTGCGAATCTCCTGATGACAACTGATGAGACAGTGTCCGTGCGTCAAAGGTAGCCGACATTTCGTGCAGAGGCAACGAAGTTGACGGCGGATTTTGCCCGCGTTTTCGCGCACTGCCACACAGTTTCCGCGCGTCGCTCACCGCACGCCTGCGTAGGGTGCGCGACACCGCGGCACCCTCTCCTGTACGGCGTCGGCGGCGACATCCGGACACGCGCGTTGCGCAGCGAATGCCATGCGAGGTCGCGCGCGAATGTCAAGAGCTACGCCGCGCACCTCCAGTGCGTGCGGCGCGCGGAACGGCCGTCGAGGGCGGCGGAACGGCGCGAGCGCGCTGCTATAGTTCGCATACGCGCACGCATGGATGTTTGCGGGGCACTCCGCCCCGCGCACGCAAGCCACGGACACCGACGGCGACGCTCCAACCTTCTTCAAGCACCGGATTTTCGCTGGTCCATGGCTAGTTCCCCGTTCTTCGGCAACCTCACCCTCTTCCGCTTCCCCACCACCACCAGACTCGACGAGCTCGACAGCGGCCTGGACGAATGCCGGCTCAAGCCGGTCGGTCCGCTGGAGTTGTCCAGCCGCGGCTTCATCTCTCCCTTCGGTCGCGACAGCGATGTCTTCGCCGCGCGCCAGCGCGATGCGATCTGGCTCACCGTCGGTGGCGAAGACCGCCTGCTGCCCGGCAGCGTGGTCAACGACATGCTGGCGAAGAAGCTGGAGGAGATCGAGCAGAAGGAAGGCCGCAAGCCCGGCGGTCGCACGCGCAAGCGCATCAAGGACGAACTGATCACCGACCTGTTGCCGCGCGCGTTCGTCAAACCCAGCCGCACCGATGCGCTGCTCGACCTCGAGCACGGCATCGTCGTGGTCGATACTTCCAGCCGCAAGAGCGCGGAGAACGTGGTCAGCGAGATCCGCCGCGCGCTCGGCAGTTTCCCGGCGCTGCCGCTGAACGCCGAGGTCGCGCCGCGCAGCGTGCTCACCGGCTGGATCGCGGGCGAACCGCTGCCCGACGGCCTGTCGCTGGGCGACGAATGCGAACTGCGCGATCCGGTCGACCAGGGCGCGGTGGTGAAGTGCCAGCGCCAGGAGCTGCAGGGCGACGAGATCGGCAAGCACCTGGAAGCCGGCAAGCAGGTCACGCGCCTGGCGCTGACGCTCGACGACCACGTCTCGTTTGTGCTCGGCGAAGACCTCGTGGTGCGCAAGTTCAAGCTGCTCGATGGCGCGGTGGACCAGCTCGAGTCCACCGAGCGCGACGACATCCGCGCCGAACTCGATGCCCGCTTTGCGCTGATGAGCGGCGAGGTGAAGCGGCTGTTCACGGTGCTGGAAAAGGCGCTGAAACTGTCGAAGACGGAAGCCTGAGCGCAACCGCCGCCGGCGCGACGCGCGTCGCGCCGGTCACACCGATCCGGCGAAGTGCCGCGGTCTTCGCGCGGCCCATCGCACGCCGCGCCCCACCTGCCATCGGCCCCAGATGAAAACGATCACAGCTGAATGCGCGACGGCATCGCGCCGTCGTCGCGATATGCTTTTGCCCATGACGAGCGCGCCCGCATGAACCCACTCCGCCTGCTGGCGGGGAAGCCGCGCGCCACGCCGCGCGCGGCCACGCGCGAAACCCTCAGCTTCACCCTCGACAACGGCGCGACCGTCGACGTGCTGCGCGTGCGCGATCCGCGCGCGCGCCGCATCAAGCTCAGCGTGAGCGAACGCGGCGCGCGCCTCACGCTGCCGATCCGCGCCAGCGAAATCGCCGGCCGGCGTTTCGTGCTTGAACACGGCGACTGGCTGATGGCGCAACTCGCGCACAACGGCAGTGCCGCGCCCGCGCTCGAGCCGCACGTGACGGCGTCCATCCCGCTGCGCGGCGGCCAGTTGCCCGTGGTGTGGAGCGAAGGCCGCGCCCTGCGCCTGGCCACCGCCGGCGGCGTGCTCGTCGCCACGGTGCCGGCCAACGTGCGCGATGCCGCGCTGCGCCGCGCACTGCGCGATTTCTACGAAGCCGAAGCGCGCGCCGACATCGGCCGCTGGCTGCCGCCGCTGTTGCCGACGCTGCCGCGGGCGCCGTCGCGCATCGCGCTCAAGGTGATGAGCTCGCAGTGGGGTTCGCTGGCGCCCAACGGCACGATGGCGCTGGACCTGGCCCTGGTGCTCGCGCGACCGAGTGCGTTCGAATACGTGCTGGTGCACGAACTCTGCCACCTGATCCGCGCCGACCATTCGCCCGCGTTCTGGCACGAAGTCGAGCAGCGCTTCCCGGCGTGGCATGCGGAACGCGATTACTTCCAGGCCGAAGGCCGCCGGCTGAAGGCGGCGATGCGCACGCTGCTGGCCGGCTGACGCGGCCGGCTGCGTTGTTCCGGCGGTAGCCGCGCATGCGGCGCTTCCGGAGTCGCGGCCATGCGCCAGTTGATCCTCGTTTCCGTCTTCATCGTGGCCGCCGGTCTCGCCGCCTGCGGCAAGTCGCCCGGCGAACGCATGGCCGAAGCGGCCATCGAGGCGCGCACCGGGCACAAGGCGGACGTCGATGCTGACAAGGGCCAGATGACCATCCGTACCGACCAGGGCGAGATGAAGATCAGCAGCGGCGGCGGCACCGCCCTGCCCGCGACCTTCCCGAAGGACGTATACCTGCCGCGCGATTACACGGTGGAAGCAGCGATGGAAATGCCCAACGCGGTGATCGTGCACCTGCGCACCGGCGGCGCCGCGGCCGACGTCGCCACGGCCGCCGACCGGCAGATGCAGGCGGATGGCTGGAAGTCGGCGATGACCCTGATGCAGGGCACGCAGGGCAAGGTAGTGATGTACGAGAAGGGCAAGCGCCACGCGGCCCTGACCATCGCCGACGGCGAGGACGCGGGCGTGCGCGTGGGCTACCAGCTGGCGACGGAGCAGCAGTAACGCGCGGAGGTCAGCCGGCGCGGAAGAAGTCGCCGATCGCCGCCGCCACACCCGCCGCGTCGTCCATGTGCAGGTGGTGGCTGCCGGGCATGACGATCAGTTCGCCGTGGCGCAGCAGCGCCGCGCGCTCGCGCCGCAGCGCGTCGGGAAAGTAGTTCTGCGCCGGATCGGCGTAGATCACCCGCGTCGGGCATTCGATGTGGGCGATGAGGTCGCGGCACTGCGCCTCGCTCATGCGCACGGCGGTTGGCATCGTCAGGCGCGGATCGCTGCGCCAGACGAAGCCGCCGTCGACGGGACGCAGGCCGCGTTCGACCAGCAGCAACGCCGCCGCTTCGCCCAGGTCGCCGGTGCCGGCCTGCAGGCGCGCGCGCGCGGCGGTGGCGATGTCCGGGAAGACGCGCAACTGCTTGGCCGGCAGCAGCGCGTACGCGGCCATCGCATCGCGCAGCCGCTGCGTGGTGCGCGCCTCGGCTTCGGTGAGCGCGCCCAGCGCCTCGATGGTCAGCAGCCGCTCGATGCGCTGCGGCTGCGCGGAAGCCATCAGGCTGGCGATGACCCCGCCGAGGGAATGGCCGAGCAGGGCGAAGCGTTCCCAGCCCAGCGCATCGGCCGCGGCGAAGGCGGCGCGCAGGAAGCCGATCAGCAGGTAATCGGCCGCGGGCGGCAGGTGCGCGCTGGCGCCGTGGCCAGGCAGATCGAGCGCGACCAGGTCGCTGTCGTGCAGGTGCGCCGACAGCGGCACGAAGCTGGCGGCGTTATCGAGCCAGCCGTGCAGCGCGAGTACGCGCGGGGCGCCCTCGCGACCGCAGCGCAGTCCGGCGAGCGTGCCGAACACGGTGTCCACGGCGAAGGCGCGCATCGCGCTCATGCTCCGCGCACCGCGACGGCAGCAACGGCGTCGCCCGCGATCGCGGCGAGTGCGCGCGCGTGGGCGGGATCGTCGTTGAGGCAGGGGATGTAGCGCAGTTCGCCGCCGCGCGCGCGGAATTCGTCGCGCAGCATCTGCGCGACTTCCTCCAGCGTTTCCAGGCAGTCGACGGCAAAGCCCGGCGCGACCACGTCGACGCTGCGGATGCCGCGCGCGGCCAGTGCGGCGAGCGTATCCGCGGTCGCCGGTTCGAGCCACTTCTCGCGGCCGAAGCGCGACTGGTAGCTCAGTGTCCACGATTCGTCGCGCAGGCCCAGCGCCGCCGCGATCGCGCGGGCACCGGCTTCGCACTGGCGCGGATAGGGATCGCCCTGGTCGGCCAGGCGCTGCGGCAGGCCGTGGAAGGAAAACAACAGATGCGCGGCATTGCCGTGCTGCGCGCGGTGCGCGCGGATCGATTCGGCGACCGCGGCAATCCAGCGGGGATCGTCGTGATAGTCGCCGATGCACAGCGCCGTCGGCGTGGCGGGCGTCGCGGGCGTCGCGGGCGTCGCGGTCGTTGAGCCTTGTGTGTAGCCGTGGTCGCAGATCGCGAAACCCGCCGCTTCGATCACGTCGCGCACCGAGGCCGTCGTCGTCGTCGAGTACTGCGGATACAACGGCAACACGACCACGCGCTGCACGCCCTCGCGGCGCAGTTGCTGCAGCACGTCCGTCAGGCCCTGTGCGCCGTAGCGCATCGCGTGCAGCACGCGCCACTGCGGACGCAGACGCTGCACCGCGTGCGCCAGCCGCTGCGTGTACACCGCCAGCGGCGAACCGTCGCGCCAGATGCTGGCGTACTTGTGCGCCACGCGCTGCGAACGCAGCGGCAGGATCACCAGGTTCAGCACCGGCCACCACAACCAGCGCGGCAGGTCGACCACGCGGCGGTCGGAGAGGAATTCGCGCAGGTAGCGGCGCACCGCGGGTGGCGTCGGTGCGTCGGGTGTCCCCAGGTTCACCAGCACCAGCACGGTGCCTGCGTCGGTCGTGGCGGGCACGGAGGCGCTGTGGGCGCCTGCCGACGGGGTGGGCGTAATCATCGGCATAGGATGACAGCCGCGCCCGCGCGGCGTCACCCGCGCGCACGATCCGCGCGCCGCGAGCCCGCCATTCCGCGCCGGCGCCGTACCGTCGCCATTCATTGCCTCGTCAGTACCCTCCGGGCATTCCCCGCCGAGGAGCCGCCATGCCGCGTCCCGTCCTGTCGAAGCTGTCCTTCCTGCCGCTGTCCCTCGCCCTCTCGCTGGCCTTCGCCGGCAACGCGATCGCCGGGCCCGAGGAAGACCAGCGCGCCGTCGACGCCGTGCGCGTGCTCACCGAAGTGCAGCGCATTCCCGAATCGGCGATTCCCGACAAGCTGTTCGACGAGGCACGCGCGATAGTCGTCGTGCCCGACACGCTCAAGGTCGGCCTGCTGCTGGGCGGCCGCCGCGGTCACGGTCTGGTGTCGGTGAAGAACCCCGACGGCAGCTGGTCGAATCCGAGTTTCGTCAAGCTCACCGGCGGCAGCATCGGCTTCCAGGCCGGCGTGCAGTCGGCCGACGTCGTGCTGGTGTTCCGCGGCGAGCGCGGCCTGGACTCGATCGTCAACGGCAAGATCACGCTGGGCGCCGATGCGGGCGTCGCCGCCGGCCCGGTCGGACGCAGCGCGGCGACCGCCACCGATGGCCAGCTCAAGGCGGAAATCTGGTCGTGGTCGCGCGCACGCGGGCTGTTCGCGGGCATCGCCCTCGATGGCGCGGTGCTGTCGATCGACGACGCGGCCAACCAGCTGGTCTACGGCGAAGGCACCACGCCGCGCATGATCTTCGAAGGCCGCACGCGCCAGCAGCCGGACGACCGCGTCGTCGACTTCCGCGATGCGCTGGAGGAAGCCGGCGCGCTCGCGCGCGAGCGTCGCGGCGGCAGCGCTCCGGCGGCGCCTGCGGTCGCCGCGTCGCCAGCGGCGGCCACCGCACCGGCCGCGCAGACCCAGCCGCTCGCACCGCCGCCGGAAGAAGCCAAGCCCGCGCCGTTCGAGGACGTGCCGGCCGACAGCGTGCGCACCGAGCCGCTGCCGCCGGAGCCCACGCCGGCGCCGACCACGCCGCCGCGACACTGAACCGGTGCAGGCCGCGCTGCCCGCCGCCTGCGTGACCGGCTTCCGCAGCGCTCACGACGCCTGCGGTATCCTGAGCGCCCACTCCACAGGGAATGAGCAATGGGCGGTTTGAGCATTTGGCACTGGCTGATCGTGCTGGTGATCGTGGTGCTGGTGTTCGGCACCAAGCGCCTGGGCAATGTCGGCAAGGATCTGGGCGAAGCCGTGAAGGGCTTCAAGAAGGGCATGCAGGACGACGACGAGAAGAAGCCGTCGGCGCAGCTGCCGGACGAATCGCGTCGCGACAACACCACCGCCTCGCAGCGGGACGACGAGCACACGCCGCGCTGATCCGGATCCGCCGCGGGAGCGGCTGACGCATGTTCGATATCGGATTCGGCGAGATTTTCCTGATCGCGATCGTGGCCCTGCTCGTGCTGGGTCCCGAGCGCCTGCCCAAGGCCGCGCGCTTCGCCGGCCTGTGGGTGCGGCGCGCGCGCGCGCAGTGGTATTCGGTGAAGGCCGAACTCGAGAACGAACTGGCCGACGAGGAACTCCGGCGCAGCCTGCAGCAGACCCGTGCCGACCTGGCCGAAGCGCGCAACTCGCTGGCGCAGGGCGCGACGGCGCTGCAGCAGCAATTCGAGGACGCCCGCGCCGACGTGCGTAACGCGTTGCGCAGCGAGGCCGGCAACGACGCGGCCGCCGACCAGGGCGACGACGACCACGAGCCGCCGTTGAGTTCGGTCACCGACGCACGCGCGCAGGGCGAACTGTCGCTCGAAGAGCACGGCCCCGACCACGACGCCACTCACGGCATCGACCGCCACGATGCGGACGCGGCCCACGCCACCACGCAGTCCGCCGGATCCGCTTCCGATGCACGACGCTGAAGCCGACAGCTCGCCCTCCGAAACGCGCCTGATCGACCACCTGATCGAATTGCGCGCGCGCCTGCTGCGCGCGGTGACCGGGTTGATCGTGGTGTTCCTCGCGTTGATGCCGTTCGCCAGCCGCCTGTATGCCTGGCTGGCCGCGCCGCTGCTGTCGAAACTGCCGGCCGGCGGCCAGCTCATCGCCAACGATCCGGCCGGCGGCTTTTTCGTCCCGGTGAAGCTGGCGTTTTTCGCCGCGGTGTTCGCCTCGGTACCGTGGCTGCTGTACCAGGCCTGGGCCTTCGTCGCGCCCGGCCTGTACCAGCGCGAGAAAAAGCTGGCGCTGCCGCTGCTGGTCTCGGCAGTGACGCTGTTCTACGCCGGCTGTGCATTCGCCTATTTCCTGGTGCTGCCGGCGGTGTTCGGGTTCCTCAGCAAGTTCACGCCAGCGGTCGTGGCGATGATGCCCGACATCGGCAAATACCTGGATTTCGTGCTGGTGATCTTCCTCGCCTTCGGTGCCAGCTTCGAGCTGCCCGTCGCGCTGGTGATCCTCGCGCTGCTGGGCTGGGTCACGCCGCAGCAGCTGCGCGAGTCGCGCGGGTACGCCATCGTCGGCGTGTTCGTCATCGCGGCGGTGATCACGCCGCCGGACGTGGTCTCGCAGCTGATGCTCGCGATCCCGATGTGCATCCTCTACGAGCTCGGCATCCTCGCCGCGGCCTGGGTGGCGCCGAAGCGCGAAGCGAGCGCGTAAGCGAAACGCGACGGTTCCGCGCTTCGCCTACGGCATCACCGGCGCCCGGTACTCCAGCGTCATCCCGAGCAGCCACAACAGCCCGAGCACCAGCGGCACGTGCACCAGCAGCTGCACGAAGGTGAAGCCGACGATGTCGCGCGCCTTCAATCCGAGCACGCCCAGCAGCGGCAGCATCCAGAACGGATTGACCAGGTTGGGCAACGCTTCGGCGGCGTTGTAGACCTGCACCGCCCAGCCCAGGTGCACGCGCAGTTCGTTCGCGGCCTGCATGACGTAGGGCGCCTCGATGATCCACTTGCCGCCGCCGGACGGCACGAAGAAACCGAGCACCGCCGAATACGCGCCCATCACCAGGGCGAAGCTGTCGGGCGAGGCGACCTGCACGAACAGTTCGGACAGGCGATGCGCCAGCGTTTCGCCGCCCGTGCCCGGCACGCCGGTCAGGAGCAGGGCGATGCCGCCGTACAGCGGGAACTGCAGCAACACGCCGGTGGTGCCGGGCACGGCTTTCGCGACCGCGTCGAGGAAGCCGCGCGGCCGCCAGTGCAACAGCAGGCCGAGCGAAAGGAACAGCAGGTTGTAGGTGTTGAGATCGGCGATCGCGCGCGCCGCGGGCTTCGCGGCGAATTCACCGGCGAGCCAGCCGAAGGCGAGCAGCGACAGCAGGATCGTCAGCAGCGGGCTGTGTTCGAGCCACTCGCCGGGACGCAGGCGCGCCGGCGTTGCCGCGTCGCTGCGGTCCGGAATGCGGTCGTGGGCGTCAGCCTCGGCGCCACGCGCGTTCGCTTCGCCGGGCGCCGTCGCGTACGCCACCAGCACCGACACGGCGATCAGCACCGCGGTCAGCAGCAGCGATTGCCACAGGAAGATCGTCTGCGCGAACGGCAGCACGCCGGTGATCGCGAGCAGGCCCGGCGGCATGCTCGCCGGATTGGCCTGCAACTGCGCGGCGGATGAACTCAGGCCCATCGCCCACACCGCGCCCAGGCCGAGATACGCCGCGGCGCCGGCGGCGCGGTAGTCCATGCGCAGTTCCGGCCGCCGTGCCAGCGCACGCACCAGCAACCCGGCGAAGACCAGCGAGAAGCCCCAGCTGAGCAGCGAGGTCAGCATGCTCGCTGCAGCGACGAACGCGACCGCGCCGCGCCCGCTGCGTGGCCAGCGCGCGAGGCGTTCGATCAGGCGCGCGACCACCGGCGCGCTGGCGACCACGTAACCACCGATCACCACGAACACCATCTGCATGGTGAAGGGAATCAGGCTCCAGTAGCCCTGGCCGAAGGCCTGCGCGATCGCCTGCGGCCGCGCGCCGCAGGCCAGTGCCGCAACGGCGACGATCAGCACGCCCAGCACCGCGAACACCCAGGCATCGGGAAACCAGCGTTCGGCGAATCCGGCGCAGCGCAGGGCGGTGCGCGCCAGCCAGTGTTCGCGGCGCGCCGGTGGAACGACACGGTTCATCGAAACCTCCCTCGTGGCGACGCGACGCATTGTCGCGGCAAATCGCCGTGCCGGAAAACGCAACGGCCCGCGCGTGGCGGGCCGTTGCAGGAACGCGGCGACTTCAGGCCGCCGGTTGTCCGGCTTCCTGTTTGCGGCCGATCAGCCACATCGCCGCGCCGATGACGATCAGGCCGACGCGGATGCCGATGCCGACGGTCGGACCCCAGTTGTCGATCCAGCCCAGGACCACGAATTCGATGCCGACCAGATTGAGCAGGAACGAGCCCAGCCCCAGGATGACGAACCACATGCCCCACGACTTCATGCGAATCCCCCTTGTGAATGACCCGATCCCCATCGGGCCGGCCGAGTCTATGCGACTTCAGCGCGCGCCGTGCAAGCCCAGCTCGAGGACGAAGCCGGCGAACACGACTAGCCCCACCCAGTGGTTGTGCAGGAACGCGCGGAAACAGGCGTCGCGGTCGCGGCGGCGGGCGATCGCGAATTCGTAGGCGATCAGCACCGCGGCCGCGCCCAGCGCGTACCAGAAGTACGCCCCCAGCTCCGCGCGCCGCCCCACCAGGAACAGCGCATAGACGAACAGCGCGTACAGCACGCCCTGCGCGACCAGGTCCATCTCGCCGAACAGGATCGCCGTCGACTTGCTCCCCATGCGCAGGTCGTCGTCGCGATCGACCATCGCGTACCAGGTGTCGTACGCGGTGGACCACAGGATGTTGGCGACGTAGAGCAGCCACGCCACCGGCGGCACTTCGCCGCGGATCGCGGCGAACGCCATCGGGATGCCCCAGCCGAAGGCCATGCCCAGGTACACCTGCGGCAGATAGGTGTAGCGCTTGAGATACGGATACGTCGCCGCGAGCACCACGCCGACGAAGCTCAGGTACACGGTGAGCCGGTTCATCGTCAGCACCAGCGCGAACGCGACCAGCATCAGCACCGCGAACACCGCCAGCGCCTCGCGTCCGCTTACGGCACCCGTCGCGAGCGGGCGTTGTTTGGTGCGTTCGACATGCGGATCGAGCCAGCGATCGGCGTAGTCGTTGATCACGCAACCGGCGGCGCGCGTCAGCCACACGCCGAGGGTGAACACGATCAGTGTCCACCACGGCGGCACGCCCTTCGCGGCCAGCCACAGCCCCCACCAGGTCGGCCACAACAGCAGCAGCCAGCCGATCGGCCGGTCGCCGCGGACCAGTCGCCAGTACTGGCCCAGTCGCTCGCGCCAGCGCGGCACCGGCGGTGGAATGGGGGCGTAGTCGCGCTCGTAACCCATCTGGTTCGCCACTCTGCGGGGGAAGAGGTGCGCGCGGCATTGCCGCGCCTGCGCATTGTCGCCGATCGCTGCGGGATTCCGGACCGGCGGCCAGCCCGTGCACTATGCCTGCGTCGCGGCCGGGCGTAGGCTAGCCGTGGGGTCCAGGGGGATCGTATGGATATCCACACCAGGGAAGTCCGGATTGGCGTCCAGGGACTGACGCTGGGGATGTACGTCAGTCGGCTCGACCGGCCCTGGCTCGAGACCGCCTTCCTCATGCAGGGCATCAAGATCACGTCGGAGGACGAGATCGCGATGCTGCAGCGCCTGTGCAACCACGTGTGGGTCGACGTGGTGCTGGGCACCTCGCCCAATCCGCGCTTCCTCGCCTTCGACGAACCCGATGCCGTGCGCCAGAGCCGCGCCGCCGCGGAAGTCGATGCGCTGCGCAAGACGCGCTGGGAACCGCAACTCGACGTGCAGGCGGAACTGCGCCAGGCCGAAGCGGTGCACGCCACGCTGGAAGCCTCGATCGAAGAGGTGATGACCGACCTGCACGAAGGCAAGCGTCTGGACCTGGAGCGATTGAAGGACGGCGTCGATGCGATGATCGATTCCATCCTGCGCAATCCCACCGCGTTCGTCTGGCTCAAGGAGATGAAGCGGCGCGACAACTACGCCTACCAGCATGCGATGGGCTGCGCGATCTGGTCGGCGAGCTTCGGCCGCCACCTCGGCCTGGAACGCGCGGAGCTGCAGTTGCTCGCGCTCGCGGGGCTGCTGAGCGACGTCGGCAAGACGCGCCTCCCCGAGGGCCTGCTGCACAAACGCGTGCCGCTGTCGCCGCTGGAAATGGAACAGGCGCGCAAGCACGTCGAGCACGGCCTGGAAATCATCGACGCCACGCCGGGCCTGTCGCCGAAGATCCGCGAGATCGTCGCCACCCACCACGAACGCCATGACGGCAGCGGCTATCCGTGGAACCTGCGTGGCGGCGACATCCCGATCTTCGGCCGCATCATGGGCATCGTCGACAGCTACGACGCGATGACCAGCGCGCGTCCGTACGCGGCCAGCCGCTCGCCGCACCAGGCGGTGAACGAGCTGTACCAGCAACGCGGGACGCTGTTCCAGGCCGAGCTGGTCGAGCAGTTCATCCAGAACTGCGGCATCTATCCGACCGGGTCGCTGGTGGAACTCTCCAACGGCCAGGTGGCCGTGGTCACCGACGTGCACAGCCTCAAGCGCCTGCGGCCGCGCGTGATGCTGCTGCTCGATGCCGACAAGACGCCGCTGCAGCAGTTCCGGGTGCTCGACCTGGGCGAGACCGACCACGACGACAAGGGCCAGCCCCTGAGCGTGAAGGGCGGCCTGCCCAGCGGCGCCTACGGCATCGACCCGGTCGAGTTGTTCCTGCACTGACGCGCACGCGTCGGCCGGCGGATGCGATGGCGATCATCGAGGACGAACTCACCGGCCTGCACAACCGTCGCAGCTTCCTCGCCCTGCTGCGGCGCCACGTCGGCCTGGCCAACGAGCGCAAGAGCAACCTCGCGCTGATCGTGGCCGACATCGACGGCTTCGCCCGGCTCAACGCCACCCACGGCTACGATTTCGGCGACCGCGCCCTGCAGCATGTCGCCACACAACTGCGCGAGATGATCCGCGCGCAGGATTACGCCGCGCGCATCGGCGACAACCGCTTCGCCCTGATCCTGCCGGGCCTGATGAACGCCGGGCACGCGGAACTGGCGGTGCAGAAGTTCTTCCGCCGGCTCGACCTGCCCTTCGACGGCGGCGCCGGTCGCGTGCGGATGACCGCGACGGTCGGCGTGGCCCTGTGCCCGCACCACGCGACGCAGCCCGAATTCCTGCTGAGCCAGGCCGAGAAGGCCCTCGATCTCGCGCGCGGCACCGGGCAGCGCTGGCTGTTCCCGCCCGACGCCAGCGACGACCGCGGCCTGTCCGAATTCTGGGACCTGGAAATCGAACTGGGCGGCGCGGTGCAGCGCGGCGAGACGTTCCTGGTCTACCAGCCGAAGCTGCGGCTGCCGGACCTCGTCACCGTCGGCGCGGAAGCGCTGATGCGCTGGCAGCACCGCTCGCGCGGCCTGGTGTCGCCGGCGCAGTTCATCCCGATCGCCGAACAGACCGGCCAGATCAAGACCATGACGATCTGGGCGCTCAACTCCGCGCTGCGCCACGCGGGCGAATGGAAGCATCCGCACGTGCCCTTCGGCGTCGCGGTGAACGTGCCGGCCGACCTGGTCGGCCAGGATGACCTGCCCGATCTGGTCGAAAACGCGCTGAGCCTGTGGTCGACGCCCGACGTGCAACTGGTGCTGGAAATCACCGAGCGCTCGCTGGTGATGGATCCGCGCCACAGCTTCCGCATCCTGTCGCGCATTCGCGACATGGGCGTGAAGATCTCGATCGACGACTTCGGCACCGGCTATTCCTGCCTGGCCTACTTCAAGGACATCCCCGCGGACGAGCTGAAGATCGACAAGTCGTTCGTGTCGGGATTGCTGATCGACGCGACGTGCGCCGACATCACCTCGCTGATCATCGACCTGGCGCACCGCTTCGGCTTGCATGTCGTCGCCGAGGGCGTCGAGGACGAGGAAACGCTCGAAGCCCTGCGCCAGCGCAATTGCGACGTGGTCCAGGGCCACCTGTTCGCCAAGGCGATGGCCCTGGACGATTTCGCGCAGTGGCTGCGACCGGGACCGAACGGCGCCCTCCGCCCCGGGCCGTCGGGCACCGCCGACGGCCGCAACGCCGACGACCACTGCTAGAATGCGCCCTCGGCCCGATCGCGCGGAGTCAGCGCGCGCCCGGCAACCGGCGATGGCGGCAATCGCCGGCGTCGCCGACAATCACCGCGAAACGCGCCTGTAGCTCAGCCGGATAGAGTAGTGGCTTCCGAAGCCATTGGTCGGGGGTTCGAATCCCTCCAGGCGCGCCAACTTCCTGCAGCGGCGGTTTCCCGCGCATACGACTGCAGCGCGCTTCCCGGCGCACCGCGATGAATTCACAAACGAGAGCGCGGCGCGCTTTGGCACCGTGCACGCGCAGCCTCAGGCACGCGTGCTTTCACTGATGCGTGATGCGGCCGCTTCAGACCCTCTGCGTTCCGCGTTCTGCTGCTGATCATGGCGCTGCCAATCGCGATGCCGGCCGTGTTGTTTTTCATGCGCAGCCTTGCGCGGATTTCCGCGCCGGCACTCATCGTCGCGACGAGAGATTCTTCTCGACGATGGCGATGATGATCAGGACGAAGAAGCACAGCCGGAACAGGAAGTAGATCGGCTCGTCCTCGGTCCTCGCGCCGCGCAGGACGAAGAACGTGCGGTTGAGCGCCTCCAGCAGGAAGGCGCCGGCGAACCACAGGAACAGCCGGTCATGGGCGCTGCGCCAGAAGCGCAGGAACAGCAGGGCGGCGACCGCGGAGGCCATGGCGATCATGCCGAGCAGGAACGATTGCATGTCAGCGGTCCTCCATGATCAGGCCGTAGACCAGGATGCACACCGCCGCCAGCGACAGGCCGTGGCGGACCGGCCACAGGGCGACGCCGCGGAACACCATCGAATCGAGGATGACCACGACGTTCGCCGCGGTCATCAGCCAGAAGCAGATGCTGGCCCACAGCAGCATGCGCGAGCGGGTGCGTCTCGCCCCGATCATCAGCAGCACCGCGCACACCAGCGAGGTGCAGGCGCACAGCGCGTAGACGAACACGATCATTCGTCTCTCCTCAGTACGAAAGCGTTGGCAAAGTTTTCCGCGCGCCGGTCCGCCGACGCGTGGATCAGCTTGGTGACTTCCACGACGTGCCGGCTGTAGAGGCCCGCGAGTTGCTCGACCATCTCTGCCAGGTCGGGATGGGGCGCGTAGCGGATCCCGTCCTGGTCGGCGGCGGCGAATCCACTGCGTTGCAGTTCGCCGACCAGTTGCCGCGCCGTCGGTCCGTTGATGTACAGGCGCGCGGCGAGTTCGTCCGCGGTCCACATCCCCGGCCGCGAACGCAGCAGCAGGATGCCTTCCCAGAACGGCACCGAGACGAGCTTTGCCGAGATGAAGCGCCGGATCGCGGGGGAAATGACGGCTCGCGACATGGGCCGATGGTAGCGTCCCCGCCCGTCAAGGCCGTCTTCGCGGCTTCACGTGCCACGCGACGAAGCACCTGGCGTTGCAGCCCGGCACGGCAATCCGGCACGCGCGACCGGCGCCGGACACATGCAGCTGTCGGACTACGGCACCCGCGCGCAGACCCACGCATCCACGCGCTGGACGCCGGCGCGCCTGAGCGCCTCGGCGGCCGCGAGGACGGTGGTCCCGGTGGTCATGACGTCGTCGACCAGTGCGACGTGGGCCGGCAGCGCGTCCGGGCACCGGACCGCGAACGCGCCGCGCAGGTTGCGCCGGCGCGCCCCGGCGCCGAGCTCGGACTGCGCCGCTGTCGCGCGCGTCCGCCACAGCAGGTCGCCCCGCAGCGGCAGCTCGAGCGCCTGGGCCAGCGGACGCGCCAGTTCCAGCGCCTGGTCGTAGCCGCGACGGCGCAGGCGTGCGCGATGCAACGGCACCGGCACCAGCGCGTGCGGCCGCGGCCACTGGCGCGCCGCATCGGCGACCAGTTGCGAGAGCAGCGCGCCGGCCGCGAGGTCGCGATGGAACTTGAAGCGCGGCAGCAGGCGGTCGAGCGGCGCCGCGTAGACGAAGGCCGCATGGACGCCATCGAGCAGCGGCGCGCGGCCGCGCCGTGCACGCACGGCCCCACGCCGCAGGCATGCCCCGCAGACCCCGGGCGTGGCCAGCGGCAGGGCGCAGTGCGGGCACGCGCAGCGGTTCCACGGCAGGGCGTCGCAGCAGGCGCCGCACAGGTCCAGGCCCTCCAGCCCCGGCGCCTCGCAGACCAGGCAACGGCTGGGCCAGAGCAGGCGGGAGGCGTCGATCCGCAGCCAGTGCCCGAGCCGGCGACGCACGGCTTCGAGAGACGCCCCGACGCCCGGCTCGCCGTCAACCCGATGCGCCTGCGTTTGGTTGACAGTGGTGGTCATGGTTTCCAGACTGCCGGCCCCGGTCTGTCCCGTCTGTCGGAAAACCCCCATGCCTGCCGTCAGTGAATCCCCCGCCGCGCTGCGCCACGACTGGAGCCGCGAGGAAGTCCGCGCCCTGTTCGACCTGCCTTTCCCGGAATTGCTGCACCGGGCGGGCGCGGTCCACCGCGCGCACTTCAACCCGGCCGAAGTCCAGGTCAGCACCCTGCTCTCGATCAAGACCGGCGGCTGCCCCGAGGACTGCGGCTACTGCCCACAGGCCGCGCGCTACCACACCGGCGTGGACGCGACCAAGCTGATGTCCACCGAAGCGGTGCTGGAGAAGGCGAAGCAGGCCAAGGCCGCCGGCGCGAGCCGTTTCTGCATGGGCGCAGCCTGGCGGTCGCCCAAGGACCGCGACATCCCGAAGGTCGCGGAAATGATTTCGCAGGTGAAGGCGCTGGGCCTGGAAACCTGCGCCACGCTGGGCATGTTGTCGGCGGAGCAGGCGCGCGCGCTCAAGGGTGCCGGCCTGGACTACTACAACCACAACCTCGACACCGCGCCGGAGTTCTACGGCGAGATCATCCATACCCGCGAGTACCAGGACCGCCTGGACACGCTCGCGCACGTGCGCGACGTCGGCATGAAGACCTGCTGCGGCGGCATCGTCGGCATGGGCGAGCAGCGCGAACAGCGCGCCGGCCTGCTGCAGACGCTGGCCAACCTGCCCGCCCACCCCGACTCGGTGCCGATCAACCGCCTCGTGCAGGTCGAAGGCACGCCGCTGGCCGGCACCGCGCAGCTGGATCCCTTCGAATTTGTGAGGACGATCGCAGTTGCGCGCATCCTCATGCCCCGTTCGATGGTGCGCCTGTCCGCCGGCCGCGAGACCATGTCCGACGAGCTGCAGGCGCTGTGCTTCCTCGCCGGCGCCAATTCGATCTTCTACGGGGAGAAATTGTTGACGACCGGCAATCCCGACACCGAGCGCGATATGGCATTGTTCGCCCGCCTGGGCCTGAAGCCCATGCCGGTCGTTGAACAGGGGGAGACCGTGCACGCCGACATCCTCGAGCCGGGCCCGCTGGCCCGCGAATCCATTGCCTGCGCGGTGATCTGAGTGGCCCGTGCGTCCTGGCGTGAGCGTATCGCCGCGGCGCGTGCCGAACGCGTCGCCGCATCGCGCGTGCGCGTGCTGCGCGCGGTGACCCACCGCGACGGCGCGAGCGTCGAAGTCGACGGCAGGAAGCTGCTGAACTTCTGCAGCAACGACTACCTGGGTCTGTCCCAGCACTTCGCGGTGATCAACGCCCTGCAGGACGCCGCCTCGCGCGAAGGCGCCGGCGGCACCGCCTCGCACCTGGTGTGCGGCCACCACGTGCTGCACGAAGCGCTGGAGAAGGAACTCGCCGACTGGCTCGGCGCGCCGCGCGCGCTGCTGTTCGGCAGCGGCTTCATGGCCAACCTCGCGGTCGTGCAGTCGCTGCTCGGCGACGACGACGTGTGCGTGCAGGACCGCCTCAATCACGCCAGCCTGATCGACGCCGCGCGCCTGGCCGGCTGCAAGCTGCGGCGTTATCCGCACGGCGATTCCACCGGCGCGCTGCGCCTGATGCGCGAAGCCGGCGACGGCGTGGCGATGCTCGCCACCGACGGCGTCTTCAGCATGGACGGCGACGTCGCGCCGCTGCGCGAACTGGCACTGGCCGCGCGCGTGCAGAAGGCCCTGATGTACGTCGACGACGCGCACGGCGTCGGCGTGATCGGACCGGACGGGCGCGGCAGCCTCGCCGACGCGCAACTCACCACCGAACAGGTGCCGCTGCAGTTGGTGACACTGGGCAAGGCGCTGGGCGGTTACGGTGCGGCGGTAGTCGGCGATGCCGACATCATCGACCACCTCGCGCAGACCGCGCGTCCCTACATCTACACGACGGCGCTGCCGCCGGCGCAGGCCGCGGCGACGCTGGCCGCAGTGAAGCTCGCGCGCAGCGAGGACTGGCGTCGCGGCAAGCTGTACGACCTGATCGCGCATTTCCGCGAAAAGGCCACGCAGGCGGGTCTGGTGCTGCTGCCGTCGGAAACGCCGATCCAGCCGGTGATGTGCGGCAGCGACACGCGCGCCCTGTCGATGTCCGCGACGCTCGAGCAGCGCGGCTACTGGGTCACGGCGATCCGGCCGCCGACCGTGCCCGAAGGCCGCGCGCGCCTGCGCGTCACGCTGTCGGCGCTGCATTCGCACGCCGACGTCGACGGCCTGGTGGATGCGCTTGGTCGGGCGCGCGACAAGGCGGAAGCCGAAGCGCGCGTGGCCGAGATGCTGTCCGCGCCGCGCTGAGGGTCCTCGCCCATGCATATCGAATCGCGCGGGCAGGGCCCCGCGCTCGCCCTCATTCACGGCTGGGCGATGCACGGCGGGCTGTTCGCGCCGCTGGTCGAGCGCCTGCAGGACCGCTACACGCTGCACCTGATCGACCTGCCCGGCCACGGCTTCGCCCGTGAGGACGCCACGCCGCTGGTGCCGGAAGTGCTGGCGGGCGAACTCGTCGCACGCGTACCCGATGCCGCCTGGCTCGGCTGGTCGCTCGGCGGCCAGTTCGCCCTGCGCGCCGCGCTCGACCATCCGCACGCGGTGCGTGGCGTGATCATGGTCGCCTCCTCGCCACGCTTCGTCGTCGGCGAAGACTGGCACCACGGCGTCGGCGCGGCCCTGTTCCGCGATTTCGGCGAAGCGTTGGCGCGCGATTTCCGCGGCACGCTCGATGGCTTCCTCGCGCTGGAAGCGCTGGGTTCCGCACATGCGCAGGAAGAACTGCGCCGGCTGCGCGCGTGCGCGTTCGAACGCGGCGAGCCGGCACCGCGCGCGCTGCTGGAGGGCCTGCAACTGCTCGACCGCCTCGACCTGCGCGACGAATTGCCGATGCTGCGCGTACCCAGCCTGTGGCTGTCGGGACGCCGCGATCGCCTGGTGCCCGCCGGTGCGATGCCGGCCGCGGCGGCGCTCGCGCCGGATGCGCGCAGCGTGGTGATCGCGCAGGCCGGCCATGCGCCGTTCCTCGGCGCGCCCGATGAAGTCGCGCGGGAGATCGCCGCGTTCATGGATTCGCTGTGAGCGCGCCATGTGCTGTTGCCCGTCGTTCCCGCGAAGGCGGAAAACCCAATGAGTTTGCTTTTCCCGAGGCAACCGCAACCGCAAAGGCACTGGATCCCCGCGTTCGCGGGGATGACGATGCGGGCCGGTGCAACCCGGGGTGAAACCATGCGTGCCTGGCCCGACTCCCCCACCCCGCTGAGCCCCCACCCGTGACCGAGCTCTTCGACCATCGCCAGGTCCGCCGCGCCTTCTCGCGCGCCGCGCACCACTACGACGATGCCGCCGCCCTGCAGCGGGAAGTGGGCGCGCGCCTGCTCGACTCGCTCGACTACTTCGACGAACGCGCCCAGCGCGAGGCCGGCGGCGCGACGCCGCGCACGCCGCAGGTGGTGCTCGACGTCGGCTGCGGCCCCGGCCACGCCACCGCGGACATGCAGAAGCGCTGGCCGAAGGCGCAGGTACTCGCGCTGGATCTCGCGTTGCCGATGCTGCACGAGAGCCGCCGCAATGCCGGCGGCTGGCGTCCGTTCAGGCAGCGTCCGCATGCGCTGTGCGCCGACGCGCGCGCGCTGCCGCTCGCCGATGGCAGCGTCGACGTGCTGTTCTCCAACCTGTGCCTGCAATGGATCGAGGACCTGCCGGCGGTGTTCGCCGGCTTCCGTCGCGTGCTCAAGCCCGATGGATTGATGGTGCTGTCGACGTTCGGCCCCGACACGCTGTGGGAACTGCGCGAAGCCTTCGGCCATGCCGACAGCGCGCCGCACGTGAGTCCGTTCGCGTCGATCGCGCAGTTCGGCGATGCGCTGATCGCCGCCGGCTTCCGGGATCCGGTGCTGGACCGCGACGAGTTCCGCCTGCAACACGACACTCTCGGCGACCTGATGCGCGAACTGCGCACGCTGGGCGCCACCAACGCGCTGCGCACGCGCCGGCGCAGCCTGACCGGGCGCGAACGCTTCGCGCGCGCGGCGCAGGCGTACGAGCCTCTGCGAAGCGACGACAAGCTCCCGGCGACGTGGGAAGTGATCATCGCGCATGCCTGGGGCCCGCCGCCCGGCACGCCGATCCGCGTCGGCGGCGTCGATGAAGTCGCCGTGCCCGTGGCGAAGATCCCGATCCGGAGACGCGGGTGACGCGGCCGCAACGCGGAGTCGCCCTGGCGGCGGTGACCATCGCGCTGCTGTCGGCGCTGTTCTTCACCTGCACCTACGTGCTCAACCGCGCCGCGGCAACCGAAGGCGGCCACTGGGCCTGGACCGCGGCGCTGCGCTACCTGCTCACGCTGCCGATCATGCTGCTGGTGATGCCATGGCAGGGCGGCATGCGGCCGGTGTGGCGCGCGATCCGCGCGCATCCACGGCCATGGCTGCTGTGGAGCGGCATCGGCTTCGTCCTGTTCTATGTGCTGCTGAGCTACGCGGCGGCGAGCGGGCCGGCATGGCTCGTGGCCGGCACGTTCCAGCTCACCGTGATCGCGGGGATGCTGTGCGCGCCGTTCCTGTATCGGAACCGGCACGTGCGCGATGCACGCGCGCGCATTCCGCTGCCGGCGCTGCTGGCCGGCGTGGTGGTGGTGGGCGGCGTGTTGCTGATGCAGCTCGGCCACGGCGGCGGCCATCTGGATCGCGACGGCTGGCTCGCGCTCGCCGCGGTTGCGGTCAGCGCCTTCGCCTACCCGCTCGGCAACCGCGGCCTGCTGCTGCATCTGGAACGCGCCGGCGTCGAGCTCAACGCGACCCAGCGCGTGTTCGGCATGACCCTGGCCAGTCAACCGCTGTGGTGGGCCGTTGCCGCGGGCGCCTTCGCCACGACCGGTGCGCCACCCGCGGGTCAGGTGTTGCTGGCGGCGGGCGTCGCGCTCGGCGCCGGCGTCATCGCGACGGTGCTGTTCTTCCAGGCCACCGGCATGGTGCGCAACGAACCGAGCGCGCTCGCCGCGGCCGAGGCCATGCAGGCCGCGGAAATCCTCTTCGCCACGGTGATCGGCGCGCTGTGGCTCGGCGAAGCCTGGCCACACGGGCGCGCGCTGTGGGGCGCGATGGTGGTGATGGCCGGCATCGTCATCTTCAGCATCGTGGCCGCGCGTGCAGCGGCGGGCGATCGCCACGCCACGCAGGAACTGCGCAGCGACCGCGGCGCGTGAACGCGCGTCAGCGCGGCATCACCCGGAAGATGATCCGGCCGCGGTAGGGCGCACCCAGCACCTGCGTGCGTTGCCCGAGTTCAGACAGGCGCTGCTGCAGTTGCGGCCATAGCTCCTGCTTGCAGATCCACACCGTGTCGGGCTCGTGCTCGTCGAGTTCCTGCGCGAGCGTTTCGTCGTAGATCGGGTTGAAGGGCGGTTCCGGTTGCGGATCGAGCGACAGCTTTTCCACTTCCACGTCCAGGTGCAGATGCAGGCCGTAACGCGCCATGTCCTCGACGAAGAGCACCTCGCGCACCGGCGCACCGGCACGCGCGCGGATTTCGCGCGCCCACTGCGAGGCATCCTTGTGCGTCGGCCAGAACGCGGCCACCAGCTTCAACGCCAGCAGGACCGCGACCCACGCGACGAGCCAGACCGTGCGCAACCCGCTCCGCTCCTGCTGACGCTGCGCGGCGATGATCACCGCCAGCGGCAGGAACAGCGGCAGGATGTACAGCGGCAGGCGCGAGCGGGCGATGCAGAACACCAGCAGCGGCAGCAACAGCCACAACGCCGGCAGCAGGCGGGCCGCGTCGTGCTCGCGCTGCGACGGATCGCGCCACGTGCGCACGTGTGCCGGCAGTTCGCGCGCCCAATGCAACAACGCGGGCGTCCACGGCAGCGTGCCCAGCAGCAGGGTCGGCGCGTAGGCGACCAGCCAGCCGTACCACTCGCCGTTGCGACCGAACTCGTTGGTGACGACGCGGTTGACCACTTCGTCGCCGATGAAATAGCGGAACAGTCCGGGATGGTTGGCGATCACCGCCACGTACCACGGCAATGCCAGCAACAGGAACAGCAGCAGGCCCGACCACTGCAGCACCCGGTTGCGTTTGCGCGCCGGCATCAACTGATCGAACACCAGCGCGGCCAGCAGGTGGATCAGCGCCGGCGGTCCCTTCGTCAGGAAGGCGAAGGCGAAAGCCACCCACATCAGTGCGGTCCAGTGCCGGCTGCGCGCGCCGTCGAAGCGGGCCTCGACGAAGGCCCACATCGCCACGCCGGTGCAGGCCGACAGTACGTAGTCGGTGGTGATCATCTGCGCCGCGCCGACCGTCAGCGGCATGGTCGCGTAAGCGATCGCGGCGACGTGCTCGCTGCCGGGCGCGAGACGGCGCGCGATGCGCCAGGCGAGCCACACGCACAGCAGGTAGGCCAGCGCCGACGGCAACCGTGCCGCGAAAGCGTTCTGGCCGAACGCGCCCACGCTGGCAGCGATCGCCCAGTAGGTCAGCGGCGGCTTGGTCCAGTGGCCGACTTCGTCGTTGCGGCGCGGATTCAGCCAGTCGCCGCTGTCGAGCATGTTCAGCGCGACATTGGTGTAGCGGCCTTCGTCCGGATCCCAGATGCCGCGCGTGCCGAGGAAGCCGAGCGCCAGCACGATCGCCATCGCGGCGATCCAGAACGACCTACTGCGCAGCGCAGGAAGACGGGGTGGCATGCAGGCTCATCGGCGGCAAAAGCGACACGGGACGGGACGACTGCAGACGCACGCGCATGCTGCGGGGGAAGCGGGCGGTTTCGCAACCGCGCGCGGTCAGGCCGAGGCGAACAGGCCGGCCAGTGCGTCGAGGTCGACGTTGCCGCCGGACAGGACGATGCCGACGCGCTGGCCGGCGAAGCGCTCGCGGTTGGCGAGGACGACGGCCAGCGCGATCGCGGACGACGGCTCGATCAGCTGCTTGGCGCGTTGCCAGAACAGACGCAGCGCCTGCACGGTCGCGGCGTCGTCGGCCAGCAGCACCTCGACGCGATGCGCGCGCAGCAGGGCGAAGTTCGGCGCGCCCAGCAGGCCGCGCAGACCATCGCAAACGGTATCGGGTGCGAGCTCGAGCACGCGCTCGCCGCGCTGCAGGGAGGCGAACCCGTCGGCCGCACCGGCAGGTTCCGCGCCGAACACGCGCGTCGCCGGCGAGACGGCGGCGGCGGTGATCGCGGTGCCGCTCAGCAGGCCGCCGCCGCCCAGCGGCGTGACGAGCGCATCGAAGCGACCGTCGTGGCCGAGCAGTTCGAGTGCCGCCGTGCCCTGGCCGGCGATCACCCGCGCGTCGGTGTAGGGGTGCACCAGTTCCGCGCCGGTCTGTGCCTGCACCGCGGCGCACGCCGCTTCGCGCGCGGCGATGGTGGGTTCGCAGTGGTGCAATGTGGCGCCGTAGGCGCGGATCGCGGCCATCTTCGCCGCGACCGCGTTGTGCGGCACCACGACATGGCAGGGAATGCCACGCGTGCGTGCCGCCAGCGCCAACGCAGCGCCGTGGTTGCCGGACGAGTGGGTGACCACGCCGCGCGCAGCGGTCGCGTCGGGCAACGACCACACCGCGTTGCAGGCTCCGCGGAACTTGAACGCCCCCGCGCGCTGCAGGTGTTCGGCCTTGAAGTGCAGCTCGCAGCCGGCCAGGGCGTCCAGTGTGCGCGAGCGCAGCACCGGCGTGCTGTGCGCATGCGGCGCGATGCGCGCCGCGGCGGCGAGCACATCGTCGAAGGTGGGCAGCGCTGCCGGTGTGGCAGCCGGATGCGCGAGTGCGCCGAGGTCGGAGGCGGAGTTCATCGCGCAGATGCTAGCGCGATGGCCGTGCTTAACGGTTTCGCCTGCCACGCTGGCGCGCCGGAAGAATTAAGCCCGAGTTCAAAGCATCGGCCGGAAGCTGGCGCACACACCCCGGGGGGTATCCGCCATGATACGCAAACTCCTTCTTCCGGCCGCGCTCGTGGGCCTGCTCGGCGGCTGCGTCAGCGCGGGCTACGGCTATCGCGACGGCTACTACTACGGCCAGCCGAGCGTCGAATACCGCTACTACGACTACGGCGGCTATTACCCCGGCTATTACAACTACGGGTATTACGGGTATCCGTATTACGGCTATCCCTATTACTACCGGCGTCCGCACTACTACTACCGCCCCAACCACCACCACCGCCCTCATCCGCCGGGCTCGAATCCGCCCGGCGACGATCACGACGATGACGACCGGCCGCCGCCCTGGCGCGATCCCGACGGCCGCAAGCGCGAAGTGACGCGGCGCTGGAACGAACACACCGCGCCGCCCGCCACGCCCTTGCCGCCCACGCGCATCACGCCCGCCCCGCCGCGCAGCGAACCGCGCGCCCGGCCGATGCCGCGTCGCACCGAGCAATCGCGTCGCGACCCGCCGCACCGTCGATCGGACAACACCGCGGAGCCGTAATCGCAGGCGCTGTTTCAGGTGACGGTATGCAGCACTCCGTCACAAAACCGCGCCGCCGTACGCTTGCGTTGCCCCGGGAGTGACGGCAAGCTGCAACCACTGACCGGTTGCGTCGCATTTAGACGTTGCAGGCCCAGTCGATGGTGGCAAGCGCCCATGTCGGCGTCCGACGGAGAATCACGGATCCCCCCTGTTCCGCCTTCGTTGGACGCCGGCTCCTCCATCCCGGCGCCGCCCGATCCTTTTCCGACCCCGCTCCGCTGAACCGGCGAAAGCCCGCTTCGCGGCGCCGGCGTATGCGACCCCGGTCACATTCCCGGAGCGCAGACATAAAAAAGGGGCCGAACGTCCCCCGACATTCGACCCCTGTGCTTCCCCCGCGAGCGCTTGGCCAGCCCCTGTTCCAATTCCAGCCGGCGTCTAGCGCCTGCCCCGCAAGGTGCAGGGTTAGTTAAGCAGGATGCGTGCCAACTTTTGGACACCCGCCGACTTGCACCGGGCCGATTCCGGCAAGCGCCTGATTGCTCAAGTAAAATTCCGGCTCCCAGCACCTGCGGCTCGCAACCTTGTCCCACTCCTTCTACCAGTACGACGTGATCGTGGTCGGCGGCGGCCACGCCGGCACCGAGGCGGCCCTCGCGTCGGCACGGGCAGGCGCGCGCACGCTGCTGCTGACGCATTCGGTCGAGACCGTGGGCGCGATGAGCTGCAACCCGGCCATCGGCGGCATCGGCAAGGGCCATCTGGTCAAGGAGATCGACGCGCTGGGCGGGATCATGGCGCGCGCCGCCGACGCCGCCGGCATCCAGTGGCGCCGCCTCAATGCGAGCAAGGGTCCGGCCGTGCGCGCGACGCGCTGCCAGGCGGACCGTTCGCTCTACCGCGCCTTCATCCGCCGCGCGGTCGAGAACCAGCCGGGCCTCACGCTGTTCCAGTCCGCGGTCGACGACATCGTCTTCGACGGCGGCAAGGTGACCGCAGTGGTCACCCAAACCGGGCTGACGTTCGCCGCGCCCGCCGTGGTGCTCACCGCCGGCACCTTCCTCGCCGGCAAGGTCCACGTCGGCCAGACCACCTACGCCGCCGGCCGCGCCGGCGATCCGCCGTCCATCGCGCTCGCGCACAAGCTGCGCGAAGGCCCGTTCGTGGTCGATCGCCTCAAGACCGGCACGCCGCCGCGCATCGACGGGCGCACGCTCGACTACGCGGTGATGGAGGAACAGCCCGGCGACGATCCGCGCCCGGTGATGTCCTTCCTCGGTTCGCACGCCGACCATCCGCGCCAGGTGTCGTGCTGGATCACGCACACCTCCGAGCGCACCCACGAGATCATCCGCGGCGCACTCGACCGCTCGCCGCTGTACACCGGCCAGATCGAAGGCATCGGCCCGCGCTACTGCCCTTCGATCGAGGACAAGGTGGTGCGTTTCGCCGAGAAGGCCTCGCACCAGATTTTCGTCGAGCCCGAAGGCCTCGACGTCGCCGAGATCTATCCCAACGGCATTTCCACGTCGCTGCCGTTCGACGTGCAGCTGGAACTGGTGCGCTCGATCCGCGGCTTCGAGCACGCGCACATCACCCGCGCCGGCTACGCGATCGAGTACGACTTCTTCGATCCGCGCGGACTGAAGTCGACGCTGGAGACCAAGGCCGTCGCCGGCCTGTTCTTCGCCGGCCAGATCAACGGCACCACCGGCTACGAGGAAGCCGCGGCGCAGGGCCTGCTCGCCGGCGTCAATGCCGCGCGTTACGTGCAGGGCCGCGAAGGCTGGAGTCCGCGCCGCGACGAGGCCTACATCGGCGTGCTCGTCGACGACCTGATCACGCATGGCACCTCCGAGCCGTACCGCATGTTCACCTCGCGCGCCGAGTACCGCCTGCAGCTGCGCGAGGACAACGCCGACCTGCGCCTGACACCGGTGGGTCGCGAGCTCGGCCTGGTCGACGACGTGCGCTGGGCCGCGTTCGACGCCAAGCGCGAAGCGGTCGAACGCGAGAACGCGCGCCTGTCCGCCATCTGGGCGGCGCCGAACAACGCGCTGGGCCGCGAGATCGAAACCACGCTCGGCTTCGCGATCACCCGCGAAACCAGCGCGCGCGACCTGATCAAGCGCCCCGAACTCGACTACGCGAAGCTGATGGCGGTGCCGTCGCTGGGCCCCGGCGTGGACGACGCCGCAGTGGCCGAGCAGGTCGAGATCGGCGTGAAGTATTCCGGCTACCTCGACCGCCAGCGCGAGGAAATCGAACGCCAGCAGCGGCACGAGAGCACGGCGATTCCGGCTGGCTTCGATTACGCCGCCGTGCGCGGCCTGTCGGCGGAAGTCACGCAGAAACTGCAGCGCGTGCAGCCGCAGACCATCGGCCAGGCGCAGCGGATTCCCGGCATGACGCCGGCGGCGATTTCGCTGCTGCTGGTGCATCTCACGCGGCAGCGGCGCGAACGCGTGGCTTGAAGCCCCTCTCCCACCGGGAAAGGGGGGTGAGGAGCGCTTGCGCGCCACTGGCGCGCGCTCCGACGAACGCCCTTCTGCTATGCCGATGGGCTGCCGGCATGAGTGCGGAGCGATAAATCTGCTGCACGATTCGGTCACCGAAGCCGCGATCGGATCCGGCAATCGCTCCGCCGAACCCTCATCCGGCGCTTCGCGCCACCTTCTCCCGATGGGAGAAGGGAATAAAGCCCCTCCCTCCGGGACAGGGGTTGGGGAGAGGGCTGGCGAAGCGAAATTGCTGAAAACTCGCGAACACAAATCGGGACCCCAAGCTGTCCCGCCATCGCACTCTCGCTCCGTCCCCCCTCATCCGGCGCTTCGCGCCACCTTCTCCCGATGGGAGAAGGGAATAAAGCCCCTCTCCCTCCGGGAGAGGGGTTGGGGAGAGGGCTGGCGAAGCGAAATTGCTGAAAACTCGCGAACCCAAATCGGGACCCCAAGCTGTCCCGCCATCGCACAACCTCGCTCCGTTCCCCCTCATGCCGCGCTTCGCGCCATCCCCCGATCAAAAGCACCTCCGGGCCAGGCTCTTCTCCCGAAGGGACAAGGAGCTCAAACCGCGCCCGGACGTTAGTCTTCGCCAATGAAGATCGTGCCCGCCCTGCTCGCCATCCTCCTCCTCGCCGCCTGCAATCGCGAGGCTCCGCCCGCCGAGTCGCCTGCTGCATCGCATGCAGCGACGCCTGCAGCCGCGTCGATATCCGCAAACTTCCAACTCCAGCCTTGGTCGCTCGCCGTCGACACCGCGGCCGCGCAGCCGGATCTATTCGCACTGCCCGACGGACGCCTGCTGCTCTCGTGGGTCGAGCCCCGCGAACACGGCCACACACTGAAATTCGCCGCGTTCGAACATGGCCGCTGGAGCGCCCCGCGCGAAATCGCCCACGGCGCCGACTGGTTCGTGAACTGGGCCGACACGCCGCACCTCGCCGCGACGCCCGACGGTGCGCTGTGGGCGCACTGGCTGCAGAAGTCCGCAACCTCGACGTATGCCTATGACGTCGTGCTGGTGCGCTCCGGCGACGGCGGCGCGACGTGGTCGAAGCCGGTGCGCGTCAACGACGACGGCAAGGCAGCCGAGCACGGCTTCGTGTCGCTGTGGCCGGCCTCGCGCGATGCGCTGGGCGTGGCGTGGCTCGACGGTCGCGATGCCGCTTCCGGCGAACACGCGGGACACGACGGCCACGACAGTGGCGCAATGACCCTGCGCACCGCCACGTTCGATGCGCAGTTGCAACGCCACGACGAGGCGCGCCTCGACGCGATGACCTGCGATTGCTGCCAGACCGATGTCGCCCTGGGCGCGCGCGGCCCGCTGCTGGTGTACCGCGATCGCACGCCGGAGGAAATCCGCGACATCGCCATCACGCGACTGGAGCGCGGCGCGTGGACGCCGGCGCATACGGTCCACGACGATCGCTGGACGATGCCCGCGTGCCCGGTCAACGGGCCGTCGGTCGCGGCGCGCGGCGACGCGGTGCTGGTCGGCTGGTACACCGCCGCCGGCAACACGCCGACGCTGAAGCTCGCGCGTTCCGCCGATGCGGGCAACCGTTTCGGCGCACCGGTGGTGGTGGATTCGGGCGAAGCCGTGCAGGGCCGCATCGACGTGGCCTTCGACGGCGAGACCGCCTGGGCGCTGTGGGTGCGCGAAGGCCGCGACGGCCAGTCGCTGCAACTCGCGCGCTACGCGCCGGACCTGTCGCGCGAACTGCAGCGCATCGAGGTGGCGAAGCTGCAGGGCCGTGGCCGTGGCACCGGCTTTCCGCAACTTGCATTGCACGAAGGCAAGGCGTTCGTCACGTGGACGGACATCGCCGACGGCAAACCGCTGCTGCTTGGAGCAGTGCTGGCGCGCTAAGTGCACAGAGCCCCTCTCCCACCGGGAGAGGGGTTGGGGTGAGGGTCGGCGAAGCGAGCTTGCTAAAACTCGCGAACACAAAAGGGACCTAAGGCTGTCCCCTACTACACTGCTTCGCTTCCCCTCATCCGGCGCTTCGCGCCACCATCTCCCGAAGGGAGAAGGGTTGGGGTGAGGGGCGGCGAAGCGCCGCACCTTCAGATCGCGGAAAAAAGCAGCGGCGCGGCACGCAACTGTTCCAACCTACTTCTCCTTGCGCCAGTTGACCGACGCACGGTTCTCCACCGTGCTCGATTCGATCTGGATGTCGAAGCCCTTGCGCAGCAGATACTTCAGCGTCAGCACCTGGCCGGTGCCGAGCAGCGACACGCCGTAGCCGACGTACAGCCGCGGCGAGAGGAACTTGCCGACGCCGAGCACGCTGCCGCCGAGCGCGCGGCTTTCCATCACGCCGGCATCGTCGAGACCGATCTTCGCCCCCAACTGCGAGGCGAGCATGCTGCCGCCCGCCGACAGCGCCGCGTTGGCGGCATTGAGCTGGCGGCTTTCGTCGCTGCTCGCGCTCGACAGCGGCCGGCCCAGCGCCAGGTAGGACAGCGCCTCGGATTGCGAACTGGCCGGATTGCTCCACACCTTCGCCTGCGGCGATGACGCTCGGCCGGTGACGTCGATGCCGGCGGTGACCTCGCCGACTTCGCGTTCGGCGCGGATGTTGAGGATCGGATCGGCGACCGGGCCGTTCGACCACACCAGTTCGCCGCGGGTGATCTGCAGCTTCTGTCCGTATGCGGTGTAGCGGCCGTCGACGTCGAGCCGGCCCGACGCCGTCATCTCGCGGCCGGGGCGCGCCCGCGCGCGCAACTGGCCACGCAGGGTGCCTTCGAGGCCGAAGCCGGTGAGCTTCACGTCGTCGCCCAGCGCGAGGGTGAGGTCCATGTCGAGCGGCGATTCGCCGGTGTCCTTGGGATCGACCGGATCGAGCACGACCACGTCGGGCGAGGCGGACACGCCTTCGTCCAGGCGCTCCAGATCGATGTTGGCCGAGGGCACGGTGACCGTACCGGTGACCTGCAGCGGCTGGCGTGCGGCGTAGCGCACCTGCACGTCGGGATTGGCGACCGCACGCAGGTCGCGCGTGTCGGACAACAGCACGTCGTCGCCCTTCAGCGACAGCACCAGCGGGGTGTCATCGCCCTGCCAGCCCAGCGTGCCGTCGACGTGGAGCGTGCCTTCGCCGGAGCGCACGCTGCCGGCGATGCGCGCGCTGCCGTCGGGGCGCGCATCCAGGCGCACGTCGCCATCGTGCAGCTGGATCGCGAGCGCCGGCACCTCGGTGCTGAAGTCGGTGAGCCGCGCATTGCCGCCGAGCAGCGGCTGCGCGCGCGTGCCGCCAAGGGTGACGCGGCCTTCGAGCTTGCCGGTGGGCTCGACGATGTCGGGCGAGAACAGCTCCATCCAGGTGAGTTCGTCGGTGTCGATGCCGACCTCGCCCGACAGCGGCGCGTATGCGTCCCAGCCGGTGGCGATGCGCGCATCGACGTGGCCGTCGTCGTTGAGGGTGCTGCGCAGCTGCGCCGACAGACGTTGCGGATCGAAAGTCGCCGTCAGGTCGAGTGCGCCGTAGCGCAGCACTTCGCTGCGCGAGCGTTCGCTGAATTTCATGCCGCCGCTCGCCGAGGTGACATGCGCGCTGCCGCGCCAGCCGTTGCCGAGCGGACGCAGCTGCGCGGTGAGCGCGATGTCGCCGCGCACGATCCACGGCCGGCGATCGCCGCGTTCGGGCAGATACGGCACGAGCAGACTCAGCGGCAGGGCGTCGCCGCGCACGTCGAGTCCGCGGCGCGGCCAGTCGGCGTTCGCGCACAGCGAACCGCCGCCGCTGGAGGCCAAGCACGCGTTCGACAAGGCGCCGCTGCGCCCGTCCCAGCGGAACGGCGCGGCCTGCTGCAGTTGCCATTGCGCGCCCTTCACCGGCACCAGCTGCAGCGAAGCCAGCGCGCCCTGCCAGGTATTGCCACGCCTGGCGACGTGACCGCTCAACGCGAGCGCGCCGATGTCGCCCTGCGCGTCGGCCTGCAGCTGCAGGTTCTCGACCGCGCCGCGCGCGTCCAGCGTGAGCGATGCCAGCGGCGTGCCGACGTCGAGGCCAGTGGCGCGCACTGCGAGCGTTCCGTTGCCGCCGCGCCACGGCAGCCGTCCGTGCGCGCTGAGCGTGTCGGCGCGGTAGCCGGCGTAGCTGAGGCCACTGCCGGTCAGGTCGGCGTCGATGTCCGGCGCGTTGCGCGCGCCGCCGAGTTTCAACGTGCCCTGCAACGTGCCCGCGCCGTCGGGCAGCAGGTCGTTCAGTTGCAGCGGTGCGAACTTCGCGTCGATGTCGAGCGTCGTCGCCACCTTGCCCTTCGCCTCGACACGACTGCCGCCGAGCGCGAGGGCGACGTCGCCTTCGTAACTGTCCTGCCCGGCCGGCGTCGCCGCACCGCGCATCAGGAAGCGGCCCCGTCCCTGCAGCGGACGACCGCGCAGGCGGCCGTCGAGTTGCGGCGCGTCGACGGCGACGTCGAGGCCGCCGTCGTCGCGCGTCGTGCCCTGCGTGGTGAAGCGACCGCGCAGCGCACCCGGCCATGCCGGCGCGAAATAGCCCGGATCGAAACCGGCGAGCGTCGCGGCGATGTTCCAGCCCAGCGCCGGCTTCCACGCCACCTCGCCCGTCGCGTCCAGTGCGCCGCTGGGCATCTGCGCATGCAGGCGCTTGAGCTGCAGGTGCGCCTCGTTGCCGCGCCCGTCGAAGCGCACCTGCGCGCGTTCGCCATCGCGGGTGAGCGTGGCCTCGCCGATCGCGGCCCAGTCCTGCAGCGTGCCGGCGAGGCCGAGGTCGGCGTCGGCCTCGATCAGGGGCGTGTCGTGCGCGGCCTGCGCGGGCGATTTCGGCGTGGTGGTCGCGCCACCCCACTTCAGGCCGCGCGCATTCACCGCGAAGCGCAGCGTCGCGTGCTCCGGATCGTTGAAGTCGGCGCGGCCGCGCAGCACGGCGGTGCCGTCGAACACGCGCAGGGACAGCGGCTTGGCTTCGAGAACCTGGTTCTCCAGGCGCAGCTGCGACGGCAACACGATGGCGGTGAAGCCGCCACCCCGTGCGTCGCGTTGCGCGAATTCGCCGCGCAGGTTCATCTCGCCGCCGACACCGTCCGCGTCGAAACGCAGTGTCATCGGCGTGCCGGAGGGCTTGCCCTGGGTCAGCAGCGCGAGGTCGAGCGCATCGGATTGCGCGTGCAGGCGCCAGCGCGGTTGCGCCTTGCCCTGCAGGGTCAGTGTGGCCCGCGTGGGGCCCGGCACGCGCCCGGCGACGGCGACGTCCATGCGCGACAGATCGCCGCGTGCGATCAGGCCCAGGCGCGGCGCGGTGGTGCCGGTCTGCGCCGGCAACACGGCCGTGGCGACGAGGTCCATGCGGTAGTCGTCGCGCGGGGCGTAATCGCCTTGCACGGTGAAGCGGCCGCGATCGGTATCGGCGTCGAGCCGCTCGACATGCAGGCGACCGCTGCTCGCGTCGAGGCCACCGCGCACGCGGCGCACGTCGATCAGCAGGCGGCGTTCCTGCGTCACCGTCAGTCCGTCGATACGCACGTCGTCGGCCTGCAGCGCGAGCGGCGGGTTGATCGCCGGCAACGATTCGGGCCAGCGCGGCAATTCGAACGGCTCATCGCTCTTGGGAATCTCCAGCGTCGCGCCTTCCAGCTGCAGCGCGTCCAGGCGCAGACGGCGACCGAGCAGCGGGCGCAGCGCGGGATCGAGGGTCACGCGCCGCGCGGCGAATTCGAGCACGCGCGGATGCGCGGGATCGCGCTTCCCGTCCTTGTCGGCCAGGACGTAGCGGAAGCGCACGCCGTGCAGCACCAGCGGTCCTGAGGCCGGTCCTTCGGCGCGCTGCCACGACAGCCGCGCTTCGGCCGGCAACCGCTGCTGGATCTGCGCCAGCAGCACGTCGCGCCCGCCGACGGTGCCCAGCAGCCAGTACAGCAGCGCTGCCAGCCCCAGCGTCAGCGCGCCGGCGACGATGCTGCCGCGGATCGCGAGCCAGCGCAGGCGCGCGCGTCGCTTCGCGCGCAGTTCGGCGATGCGTACGTCGTGCGCGTCGCGCTCTGCGGGAGTCATCGCGGGCCGCTTCGTCGCCATCACAGGTCCGCGCCGATGTTGAGGTAGATCTCGTACTGCGAATCCGGGTCGTACAGGCCGTGGGCGATGTCCAGGCGCACCGGGCCCACCGGCGAGCGCCAGCGCACGCCGAAACCGACACCGGTGTGGAAGTCGGGCCGGTCGTCGTCGAAGGCATCGCCGCTGTCGACGAAGGCCGCCGCGCCCCAGCTCTCGTTGAAGTAATGCTCGAACTCGACCGAACCGGTCAGCACGTTCTTCGCGCCCAGCGCGAACTTCTTGCCGTCGCCGGTGACCAGCGTCGGCCCGACTTCGCGAAAGGCGTAGCCGCGGATGCTGCGATCGCCGCCGGCGAAGAAGCGCAGGCTCGGCGGCATGTCGACCAGGCCGTTGGTGAAGGTGTAGCCGGCTTCGCCACGCAGGATCAGGCGGTTGCGTTCGCCCATGCCCTGGTACCAGCGCGCCGTGCCCCAGGCCTGCAGGAAGCTCGCGTCCGACCCCAGCCCGCTGAGGCCGCCGCGCAGTTCGACGGTGAGGCCGAACGCGTCGCGCGGGAACAGGCGGTTGTCGGCATCGATGTATTCGCCGCGCAGCGACGGATACAGGAAGGTCGCGTAGTTGTAGGCGACCTCGCCGCCGCCGTTGTCGTCGGTGACATACGCCCAGCGTTCGCGCAGGCCGTGCAGCGACGCGACCGCGTTGAGCCGGTCGTTGACCTGACCGCTGCGGCTGCCGACCAGTTCGATCTTGCGCGTGTCGATGTAGTCGGTCTGCTCGTCGTAGAACTGCGTGCTGACCGTGTACCAGCCGTCGAGCCAGGCGAAGGCGGGAATGCGGTACTGCACCGTCGCGGTCTTGCGCTTTTCCGCCCAGTCGATCTGGCTCAGCAGCTTGTGGCCGCGATCGTTGAGGTAACGGCGCTCGATGCCGAAGCGCACGCCGGCACCGCTGTCGGTGCCGTAGCTGAGGCCGGCGGTGTAGATGCTGCGCTTGGCCGGCGTGAGCGTCACTTCCACCGGCACTTCGCCATCGACGGCGTTCTCCGGCTGCGGCTGGATGTCGATGCCGGCGAAATAATCGAGCCGCGCCAGCGAGTCGCGGAAGGCGTCGAGCTTGCCCTGGTGGTAGTAGCTGCCTTCGTCCCAGTAGATCAGCTTCTCGATCAGGCTGTCGCGGATGATGTGTTTCGGCGTCTGCACGATGTGCATCGGGCCCATGTCGTAGCGGTCGCCGCTGGTCCACACCAGGTCGATGTCGGCCGCGTGCTCGGCGCGCGTCACCGCGACCTGACGCGTGGCGAAGTCGGCATCGAAATAGCCGCGCTCGGCCAGGCGGCGGGTGATGCGGGTCTTGCTCGCTTCGTACAGCGCGTGGTCGAAGACATCGCCGGACTGCGGACGGAACTCGCCGAGGTCCGCCCGCAGGTACTTGTCGTCGCCGCCTTCGCCTTCGATGGCGATATGGGAGCGGCGCACGGTGACCGGCTCGCCGAGCTCGACGGTGATGGTGACGGTGACGGGCGAGGTGTTCGTGCGGCGTTCGCCGGGCGGGGGCGTTTCGCTGGCGGCGGTCGCGGCAGGCGCAGTGGCGCCGGGCTCGGCGACGGAAGCGGTCGGTGGATTCGTCGGAGTGCTTGCGGCGGCGGTAGGGGCAGCGGGCGGTGCCGCGGGCGCCGTCGTTTCACCGACCACCGTGGTCACGCCGTCGCGCGTGCGTTCGACGGTGATGCGCGGCGAGTAGTAGCCGAACGGTTCCAGCGCCTCGCGCGTTTCGCTCTCGGCCTCGCGCAGCAGGTAGGCCAGGCGGCGGCCGGAGATGTCCTGGCCGATCGCATCGACCAGCGACAGCGACACGCGCACGTTCAGCGCCATCGCCTCATCGAGCCCGCGCACGTCGACCGCGGCCACCGTCGCGGCGCGCGCACCGCCGGCGGCGAGCGTGCACAGGAAGCCGGCGATGAGCAGTCGGGGGAGACGGGGCATCGGGCGAGGATACCGGCCGCGGATCAAAAGGGAATTAACGGAGCGGGAAGTGTGCGGGGCCTGTCACGTGGCGGATCGCGCGATGTGCATGGGGTCGGGTCGCGGACATGTGCGAGGTCGGGTTCGGACGCGCGCGAGGTCAGGTTTGCGGACTTCTGCGAGGTCTGGCTTACGGACGCATGCCAGGTCGGATTTGCGTCAGGCTTGCGGACGTATGCGAGGTCAGCCTGTGAACGTGTGCGCGGTCAGGCTTGTGGCTGCATGCGGCCGTCCGGCACCCGGCAATCTCGTCATCCCAGCGCAAGCTGGGATCCATTTTGATCTTGCTGTCCACGTTGCCGCTGACGGAGCGAAGAACAGCACAATGGATCCCAGCTTGCGCTGGGATGACGGCAGGAAAGCTGACGACACGTGCCGGCGCCCCGGCTTGCGCCGCGATGCGGGCGAAGCGATGCCGTGGCATGCACGGCATCCCCACGATCAGATCGACAGGTGCTCGATCGCCGCGACGCTGCCGAGGCGGTCGCTCAGGCGCTTGAGCAGGGCGAGGCGGTTGTTGCGCACGGCCGCGTCGTCGACGTTGACCATCACCTTGTCGAAGAAGGCGTCGACCTGCGGACGCAGGCGCGCGAGGCGGCCGAGCACGGCGACGTAGTCGCGCGTCTGCAGCAGCGCGTCGGTGTCGTTGCACGCGGCTTCGACCGCGTCGCCGAGTTCGCGCTCGGCCGCTTCGGTGAAACGCGCCGGGTCGATCGCCGTGGGCAGCTCGCCTTCGACCTTCTTCAGGATGTTGCGGATGCGCTTGTTGGCCGCGGCGAGGGCTTCGGCTTCGGGCAGCCTGGCGAATTCGCCGATGGCCTTCAGGCGATGGTCGAAGTCGAGCAACGAGGCGGGACGCAAGGCCGCCACGGCTTCGAACTGCTGCACGGGGACACTTTGGTCGGCGTAGTAGCTGCGCAGGCGATCGATGATGAAGTCGTACAGATCGAGACCCAGTGTTTCGGTATTACGGTCAGCGCTTGGCTGTCCTCCAGGGGGCAATTGAGCGATTGCAGAGGCGATTTGCTTTCGCAAATCCAGTTCGATGCCGCCTTCGACGACTATGCGCGCCAGCCCCAAAGCATTACGCCGCAACGCAAACGCATCCTTGTTGCCGGTCGGCTTCAGGCCCGCGGCGAAGCCACCGGTCAACGTGTCCAGGCGCTCGGCAATCGCCAGCACCTGGCCCAGCTTCGACTTTGCTATCGCATCGCCGGCGAAGCGCGGCATGTAGGCCTCGTCGATCGCGTTGGCGACCTCGAGCGGCTGATTCTCCACCGCGGCGTAGTAGCGGCCGGCGATGCCCTGCAGTTCGGGGAATTCGTTGACCAGGCGCGACTGCAGGTCGGCCTTCGACAATTCGGCGGCCTTGCGCGCCAGTGCGGGATCGACGCCGACCTGCGGCGCGATTGCTTCGGCCAGCGCGGCGACGCGCGCGACCTTGTCGGCGACGGTGCCGAGCTTGGCCTGGTAGGTCACGGTCTTCAGGCCCTCGGCCATCGCGGCCAGTCCCTGCTTCATGTCCTCGACGAAGAAGAACTGCGCGTCGGCGAAGCGCGGGCGGATCACGCGCTCGTAGCCCTTGCGCACTTCGGCTTCGTTCTTCGACTCGATGTTGGCGATGCCGATGAAGCGTTCGCTGAGCTTGCCGTCGCCGTCGAGCACGGGGAAGAACTTCTGGTTCGCCTCCATCGTCGCGATCAGCGCTTCCTGCGGCACGGCGAGGAAGTCGCGGTCGAAGCTGCAGGCGATTGCCTTCGGCCACTCGGTCAGGCCGTTGACCTCTTCGAGGATGCCCGCGTCGATGCGCGCGCTGCCGCCACCGGCCTGCGCGGCGTGTTCGACTTCGCTGACGATGCGCGCGCGGCGCTCGTCCGGGTCGACCAGCACCTTCGCGCCGCGCAGCGCCTCGACGTACTCGCCGGCGCCGTTGATCCACACCGGCTTGTCGTGCAGGAAACGGTGGCCGCGGCTCATGCGGTCGGCGCGGATGCCGAGCACTTCGCCGGCGACGACGTCCTTGCCCAGCAGCAGCACCAGCCAGTGCATCGGCCGCGCGAAACCGTAGTCGTGGTCGCCCCAGCGCATCGGCTTGGGGATCGGCATCGCGGCGATGGCTTCGTTGATGATTTCCGGCAGCAACGATGCGGTGCTCGCGCCCGGCTTCACCGAGCGGCGCACGAAGCGCTCGCCCTTGGCGTCGCTGGTCTTTTCCAGCGCGGTCCATTCCACGCCGGCCTTCTGCGCGAAACCCTGCAGCGCGCGGGTCGGTTCGCCG
The DNA here is from genome assembly GCF_042655745.1 of Lysobacter yangpyeongensis. Lineage (NCBI taxonomy): Bacteria > Pseudomonadati > Pseudomonadota > Gammaproteobacteria > Lysobacterales > Lysobacteraceae > Lysobacter > Lysobacter yangpyeongensis. The sequence goes on from NZ_JBHSNM010000006.1 coordinate 50,441, forward strand.
TTGGCGTCGAGCGCGATGTTGAGGTACGGGCCGAGCACTTCCGACGCCTGCTCCGGCTGTTCCGTCGCCACGCCCGGCAGGCGCACGGCGAGGCGGCGCGGCGTGTACAGCGGCTTCGCGTCGCCGCGCTCGAAGGCGATGCCGCGCTTGGCCAGGCCGTCGAGCACGCCGTCGAAGAACGCCTGGGCGAGGCCGGGCAGGGCCTTGACGGGGAGTTCTTCGGTGCCGAGTTCGATCAGGAGCGGTTGCATCGTCATCGTGGTGCCTTTTGCTTTTGTTTTTTTCCCTTCTCCCTCCGGGAGAAGGTGGCGCGAAGCGCCGGATGAGGGTTCGGCGGAGCGAAGGAACTTGTGCAACGGAGGAAAGGGCAACGAGCGCGGTCCGGCTGCTGGTTGTCCACCCTTCCCGCTTCGTCGCACCCTCTCCCCAACCCCTCTTCCGGAGGAGAGGGGCTTCAAAGCGCGCGATCGATCACGCCGCTTCGGCGCTCTTCTTCACCACCGGAAAACCCAGCTTCTCGCGCTGCGCGTAGTACGCCTCGGCGACGCCCTGCGCGATCCTGCGCACACGCAGGATGTAGCGCTGGCGTTCGGTCACCGAGATCGCGCGGCGCGCGTCGAGCAGGTTGAAGCTGTGCGAGGCCTTGCACACCTGGTCGTAGGCGGGCAGCGGCAGGCCCAGTTCGATCAGCCTGAGCGCCTCGGCTTCGCACGCGTCGAAGCGGTGGAACAGCTCCTCGACATTCGCATGTTCGAAGTTGTACGCCGACTGCTCGACTTCGTTCTGGTGATACACGTCGCCGTAGGTGACCGGCGTGCCGTCGGGGCCGTGCGTCCAGACGAGGTCGTAGACGTTGTCGACGTTCTGCAGGTACATGCACAGGCGCTCGAGGCCGTAGGTGATCTCGCCGAGCACCGGGCGGCATTCGAGTCCGCCGGCCTGCTGGAAGTAGGTGAACTGGGTGACTTCCATGCCGTTCAACCACACTTCCCAGCCCAGACCCCACGCGCCGAGGGTGGGCGATTCCCAGTTGTCCTCGACCAGGCGCAGGTCGTGCACCAGCGGATCGACGCCGAGCGCCTTGAGCGAATCGAAGTACAGCTCGACGATGTTGTCCGGCGAGGGCTTCATCACCACCTGGTACTGGTAGTAGCGCTGCAGGCGGTTGGGGTTCTCGCCGTAGCGGCCGTCGGTGGGGCGGCGGCAGGGCTGCACGTAGGCGGCGTTCCACGGTTCCGGGCCCAGCGCGCGCAGGAAGGTCGCCGGGTGGAAGGTGCCGGCGCCGACCTCGAGGTCCAGCGGCTGGATCAGCACGCAGCCGCGCTCGGCCCAGTAGGCGTTGAGGCGCTGGATCAGCTGCTGGAAGGTCGGCGCACTGGCTTGTGACATGGGTTCGGGAAGGCCGCGGGGCAAAGCGCGGTAGTATAGCGACGGGGCTTGCGGCAGCTGGTTTTTCGATGTTCGCGCGGCCCACCGGCAAATGGTTTTTCTGATCCGCCTGACGGTGTTTCCATGACCTTGCAGTGCCGTCCGTGGCGCAACCGCATCGGCTTCGGATCGTCCGGCCCGGCCATCCATGGCCGGGCGTTCGGTGCCGCAGCCGATGCCGACAGGGCATCGGCTTGACGCGGCATCCTCACCCCTTCCTCATCCTCGAAACCGGCCAGCCGGTCGCTTCGATGCGCCGCCATCGCGGCTTCCCGCACTGGATCCGCGTCGCCGCCGGGCTGGAACCGGACGATGCCGTCGTGGTGAACGTCGAGGCCGGGCAGGCGCTGCCGTCGCGCGAGGGGTTCGCCGGCGCGATCGTCACCGGCTCGGGCGCGATGGTCACCGACCGCCACGACTGGAGCGAGCGCGCGGCCTCCTGGCTGCGCGAGGCCGCGCACGACGGCCTGCCGCTGTTCGGCATCTGCTACGGGCATCAGCTGATCGCGCATGCGCTGGGCGGCGAGGTCGACTACCACCCGGCGGGCCGCGAGATGGGCACGGTGCAACTGGAGCTGCATCCGCAGGCGGGCGAGGATCCGCTGTTCGCGGGCCTGCCGGCGCAGTTCCCGGCGCAGGCGACCCATCTGCAGAGCGTGCTGCGCGCGCCGGCGGGCGCGACGGTGCTGGCGAAGTCCGACCACGACGCCTGCCACGCCTTCCGCTGGGGCGATCGCGCCTGGGGCGTGCAGTTCCACCCCGAGTTTTCCGCCACGCACATGCGCGGCTACGTGCACGCCCGCGAGGAGGCGCTGGCGCGCGAGGGCCGCTGCCACAGGCAGGTGGCACGCGGCGTCAGCGCCACGCCGCACGCGCGGCTGGTGCTGCGGCGGTTCGTGCGCCACGCGCGACAATTGCCGCGCTGATTCCACCGGCATTCCCTACCCGCATTTTTCACCCGGGCATTGGACCCGGCCCGGCGCGCCCCCATCCTGCGGCGCGCCCTTCCCCCACGGAGATGTGATGACCACTCGCGCCAACGGACCGCTGGCAGGCCTGGCCTGGCTCAAGCGCGGGCTCAATGTCGGGCGAACCAACCCGCGTGCCGTCTTCGGCGGCGCATCGCTGTTGATGGTGGCGGCGCTGGTGCCGGGCGTGCTGCAGGTCTTCGCGCATGCGCTGCTGCGGCCCGGCCCGGGCCTGGCGGCGGTCATCGCCGCGCTGACCACCGTCGTCAGCGTGATCCTGCTCGGCCCGCTGATGGGCGGCTACCTGCGCGTGATCGATGCCAGCGAACGCGGCGTGCCCGCGCATGCCGCCGACGTGCTGGCGCCGTTCCGCGATGCGCACGATGCACGGCGCATGATCGTCTTCAGCTTCGTCATGCTGCTGGTGCAGCTGGGCGCGTTCACCGTGATCATGGCGATCTTCGGCGGCGTCATGGAGGCCCTGCAGGCCTGGTCGGCCAGCCTGGCCGAGCTGCTGCAGAACGCGAAGCCCGGCCAGCAGCCCGCGGTGCCGGCGCCGCCGGAGGGCGTCGGCGGTCTTTTCAGCCTGGCCGGCCTGTTCGCGCTGTTCGTCGCGGCGGTGTTCGCAATCGGACTCGGGCAGCTGGTGCTGCGCGGGCGCAGCGTCGGTGCGGCACTGCTGGAAGGCCTGTCCGGCGCCTCACGCAACCTGTTGCCGCTGCTGGTAATGGCGGTGGTCATCATCGCGGCGGTGATGGCCGCGAGCTTGGCCGCGCTGCTGGTCGCCACCGTCCTCAGCCTGCTGCATCCGACCCTGGGGGTGCTGGCGGTGCTGTTGCTCTATCTGGGCGCGATGCTGGCGCTGTACGCGGTGATGTTCGGGGTCATGTACCACTTCTGGCGGGACGTGGCCGGCGACACGCCGGCGCCCGCGATCGCGGGCTTCGAAGCCTGATCGCGCGCCCATCGCCGGTATCGCCGGGCCCCGGGCGCGGAGGGAAAACTCGCGCCCGCTGCCCGCTTCTGGAATAATTCGCGCTCTTTGACCCGCCGGCGCAGGCCGTCCGTGGTCCGGGAACACGTCCCAGGCATTGCTGTAGGAACCCGCCCCTCGTGCGCAATTACGACCTCGAATTCCTCAAGAAATTCTCCATGGTGATCGCCTTCCTGGTGATGGTGACCCTGGGCCTGATCATCGGTGCCTACTACGTGCACCAGCAGCTGCCGGCGGAAGTGAGCCCGATCGCCGCCAAGCGCACCGAGATGCGCATCGCGCCGGCCGGCGCGGTCTATGCCGGCAGCACCGGCGCCGCCGCGCAGCAGGCCGCCCAGGCCGCCGCCGCCGCCCAGGCCGCCTCGCAGGTCGCCTACGGCGGCACCACCGACGGCTCGGTGATCTTTGGCCAGCTGTGCACCGGCTGCCACACCTCCGGCGCCGGCGGCGCCCCGACCCTGGACCAGGCCCACTGGGGCCCGCGCATCGCCCAGGGCAAGGACACGCTGTACAAGCACGCGATCGAAGGCTTCACCGGCAGCGCCGGCGTGATGCCGGCCAAGGGCGGCAACCCGGCCCTCACCGACGAACAGGTCAAGGCCACCGTCGACTGGATGCTGTCGAACATCAAGTAAGTTCGACCCACGACTTCCGCAACGCCGCCTCCGGGCGGCGTTGTCGTTTTCGGCCCGGCCGTCATGGCCGCGCCCGTAGAATGCGCACATGAACGCACCCACGTTCCCCACCGAATCCGCATCGCTGCGGCTGCCCGGGCCGGTCGGCGACCTGGAAACCGCCGTCGACCTGCCCGAGGGGCCGGCGCAACCGATCATCGCGATCGTCTGCCATCCGCTGCCCACCGAGGGCGGCACCATGCACAACAAGGTGGTGACGATGGCGGCGCGCGCGCTGCGCGAATCGGGCATCGCCACGGTGCGTTTCAACTTCCGCGGCACCGGCGCCTCGCACGGTCAGTTCGACCACGGCCAGGGCGAATCCGATGACCTGCGCACGGTCGCGCGCTGGGTGCGCGAACAACGGCCGGAGGCGCAGCTGTGGCTGGCCGGCTTCAGTTTCGGTTCCTACGTGACGATCAAGTGCGCGGCGGAACTGCAGCCGGGCATGCTGATCTCGATCGCACCGCCGGCCGCGGGCCGCAATTGGGACTTCGGCGCGATCACGCTGCCGGACTGCCCGTGGCTGATCATCCAGGGCGATGCCGACGAAATCGTCGAGCCGCAGGCCGTGTACGACTGGGTGGAATCGATCCGCCCGCAGCTGCGCCTGGCGCCGGAGCTCGTGCGCATGCCCGACACCAGCCACTTCTTCCATCGCCGCCTGATGGACCTGCGCGGCGCGATCAAGACCGCCATCCGGCCGTACCTGCCCAACCCGGTCGCCGACTGAGTGATGCCGATGCCCGCACGCGCGAACGAGGCGAGGGGCGAAGCCGTGCCCGCGACATCCCGTCTTCCCGGAGCCCGTTCGTGAGCGAAGCGGCCCGGCTGCCCTCGCAGCGCTATGCCGACGGCGTCGCGCGCGGCGAGTGGAACGACGATCCGGCGCAGCACGCCGCCTTGCGCGAACTCGACCGCCTGCACGCGCTGCTGGTGCAGCCGGTGAAGCGTGGCTTGTTCGACAGCCTGTTCGGCCGCAAGACCGAAACGCCGAAAGGCCTGTACCTGTGGGGCGGCGTCGGTCGCGGCAAGACCTTTCTGATCGATCTGTTTTTCGACGGACTGCCGATCGCCGAGAAGCGCCGCACCCACTTCCACCGCTTCATGCGCGAAGTGCACGCCGCGCTGCGCGTGCACGCCGGCGAAAGCGATCCGCTGGCGAAGATCGCGCGCGACTGGCGCCGGCAGTTGCGCGTGCTGGTGCTCGACGAATTCTTCGTCAACGACATCGGCGACGCGATGCTGCTGGGACGCCTGCTCGAACGCCTGTTCGCCGAGGGCGTGGCGCTGGTCACCAGCTCCAACACCGCGCCGCAGAACCTGTATGCACATGGCCTGCAGCGCGAACGCTTCCTGCCGGCCATCGCGCAGCTGCGCGCGCACACGGTGGAACTGCTGCTCGACAGCCCCAACGACTACCGCCTGCGCGCGCTGACCCGGTCGCCGGTGTATCGCGCGCCGCTGGATGCGCAGTCCGAGGAATGGCTGGCCTCGCGCTGGCGCGAACTCACCGCCGGCCTGCCGCAGGACCCGTGCGCGAATGCCGCCGGCGCGATCGAGATCGACGGCCGCGAGATCCCGGTGCGCGCCACCGCCGAAGGCCATGCGTGGTTCGACTTCGCCGCGCTGTGCGAAGGCCCGCGCGCGGCCAGCGACTACATCGAGATCGCGACCGAGCACCACACCGTGCTGCTCGGCGGCATCCCGCAGCTCGACGACACCCGCAACGATCCGGCGCGCCGCTTCGTGCACCTGATCGACGAGCTCTACGACCGCCACGTCAACTTCGTCTGCACCGCGGCGGCGGCGCCGACCGAACTGTACGTGGGCAGCAAGCTCAACCACGCGTTCGAGCGCACCACCTCGCGCCTGATCGAGATGCAGTCGGCCGAATACCTGGCGCTGGAGCATCGCGGCTGAGGCGGGCGACGGCGCGGCGACATTCGTACGATCGCGGTGGCGCCCCGTATCGCTGCAGCAGCGCGACTCACCACGATTCCACGATGGCCGGGCGCACAATGATGCGCCGCCCACGGAGCCGTCGCCATGAATCCCGATGAAGCCGCGATCCGCGACCTGGTCGACCGCTGGATGGCGGCGACGCAGGCGGGAGACACCGCGGCGGTGCTCGAACTGATGACCGAGGACGCGGTGTTCCTCGTGCCGGGTCGCCCGCCTTTCGGCAAGCGCGAGTTCGCGCAGGCCATGCAGGCGCAGGCCGGTGCCGCGATGCGGTTCGACGGCCGCAGCGAGATCGAGGAGATCCAGGTGCACGGCGACTGGGCCTTCATGCGTTCGCATCTCACCGTCACCGCGACGGCGCCGGGCCAGGCGCCCGTCGTGCGCGCCGGGCACACGCTGAGCGTATTGCACAGGGACGGCGCACGCTGGCGCCTGGCGCGCGACGCCAACCTGCTGGTGGCGGTCGCATCGCCATGAACGCGCGAGCGGCGCGCGCAGTGCTCGTCGTCGCCGTGGCCGCAGCGACGGCCGGCTGCGCGTCGCTGCGCGAATCGGCCGCCGCATCGCGGTGCGCGGCCGACGCGCAATCGATGGTCCAGGAAACGCTGTACTTCGGCACGCAGACGCCCGACGGCAGCGTGACGCCCGCGCAGTGGTCGCAGTTCCTCGCCGAAACGGTGACGCCGCGCTTCCCGCAGGGCCTGAGCGTGTGGCCGGCGTCGGGGCAATGGCGCGGCACCGACGGCTCGATCGCGCGCGAAGCCTCGTACGTGCTCACCCTGCTGCACGGTGACGATCCCGCGAGCGACGCCGCGGTCCGCGCGATCGCCGACGACTACCGCCGGCGCTTCCGCCAGGAGGCGGTGATGCGCGTGCGTGCGCCCGCCTGCGTGTCGTTCTGATCAGCCGCCGCGCGGACGCAGGCGCAGCAACGCGTAGGTCACCACCAGCACGGCGAGCGCGATGCCGATCGCCAGCCATTCCTTGCGCGTGAGCGTGGCGGTGATCGCCACCATCGCGGCGATCGCCAGCAACGGAATGAGGAACCCGCCCGGCAGCACGAACGGCGCATCGCCGCGCTCGCGCAGGTCCCGCGCCTGCGCGCGCCACGCGGCGATGCTGACCAGGCCGTAGACCAGGCAGATCGCGCCGCCGGAGATCAGCGCCAGCGCGTCGAAGTTGCCGCCGAGCGCCAGCGCCCACGCCAGCAACGCATGCGCCGCCAGCGCCCACAGCGGCACGCGGTGCGTCGCGCTCACCGTGCCGAACACGCGCGGCAGGTAGCCGTCGCGCCCGAGCGCGAACACCAGGCGCGCGGTGCCGAACAGGTTGCCCATCAGGAAGCCGGTCATCGAGATGCAGGCGGTGACCAGCAGCAACACGCGCCCCGGCGCCCACAGCGCGCCCGCGGTGTCGGCGACCGGCACGCCGCTGGTCGCCAGATTCGGCCCGAGCAGACCCTGGCCGACGACCTGCAGCGCCAGATACAGCAGCACCACCAACACGATCGCCACCAGCGTCGCGCGCGGCACGTCGCGCGCCGGATCGTTGAGTTCGCCCGACGGAATCAGCGCGGTTTCCATGCCCGAATACGCGAACATCACCAGTACCATCGACGCGCCCAGCGCGCTCCACGACGGCACTTCGTCGATCGCGAAACTCACCTGCGACCAGTCGACGAAGCACAGGCCGATCGCCGCCAGCGCGAACAGCGGCGTGAGTTTCAATGCCGCCAGCGTGGTGATGGTGCGCGCGCCGAGCTTCACCCCGAACGCGTTGAGCGCGAACAGCACGCCGTACACCGCGGTGAGCAACAGCGCGCGCGGCAGCGGTGGCGCGAACGCGGGCACCAGGTTCGCGACCTGCACCGACAGCGCCGCGGCCACGCCCGCGCTCGAGGTGAAGTTGCTGATCCACATCAGCGCGCCGCCGAGGAAACCGGCGAACGGACCGAAGGTGGCGCTCAGATAGCTGTACGGACCGCCGGTCACCTGCACGCGGCTGCCGACCGCGGCGAAGCACAGCGCGATCGGAATGATCGCCAGCGCGCCGGCCAGCAACGCCAGCGGCGCGGTCGCGCCCATCTGCGTCGCCAGCGCCGAAGGCATGCGGAAGATGCCGCCGCCGACGATGATGTTGATCACCGCCGCAGTCAGCGCGAAGGCGCCCACCGCGCGCAGCAGCGCGGCGTCGCCCTGTAGCGCCGAGGGGCGGGTGGAGGCGGAATCGTTCATCGATCGTGTCCTGCGGAATCGCCGCAGGGTCGCATGCGACCGCGCCCGCTCCAAGTGCGGGCGCAGCATGTGCTCATGCCTGCGGCTGGAGCGATTGCAGGAAGCGATCTACCGCCGCGGTATACGCCGAGGGTTCGCCGAGGGCGGCATTGATGTCGCCGTGGCCGAGGTCCTGTTCCAGCACCTGCGCGCGGCGTCCGAGGCGTTGCGCCTTCGCGACGAAGGCGTGCGCCTGCGGGCACGCATTCGCACGCTGCGTCGAGCACACCACGAGCATCGGCACGCCCGGCGCCGTCAGTTGCGCGACCGGCGAGGCGGCGCGCCAGTACGAGCGGTCCGGGCCGAAGGCTTCGTCGTAGAGCTTGGGGTGCGGCCGCGCCATGAGCGCTTCGGTGTCGAGTGCGGCGCTGTCCAGCAGCAGCGCGCCGCGCAGCGGCCGCGCATGGGCCTGCGCCAGCGCCGTCGGCGTGGCCGCGAGCAACGCGCCCAGGTGCGCGCCGGCCGAGTGCCCGGCCAGCACGAAGCGGTCCGGATCGCCGCCCCAGCGCGCGCTGTCGCGTTGCGCACTGGCGATCGCCGCGGCGACATCGCGCGCCTGCGTGAGCGGGTCGGCGTCGGGCAGCATCCGGTAGTTGGCGGAAATCACCACGTAGCCCTGCGCGGTCCAGTGCCGCACCTTGGCCGTCACCACGTTGGCGGCCTGCTTGTCGCCGCGCTTCCAGCCGCCGCCGTGCACGAGGAAGAGCGTGGGCGCATGCGTCGCGCCGCGTGGCGCGTACACGTCGAAACGCTGGGCGCGGTCGCTGCCGTAGGCCTGGTCGCGCCAGATTTTCACGTTGCCGGGAAGATCCGCCGGATCGACCGATTCGGTACGCCGCTGCGCCACACGCTCGGCCAGGCGTTCGCGCCAGCGTCCACGTGCCTGTGCCGCCGGTGGCGGGATCGCCGCGCACACGCTGCATGCCACGATGCACAACACCGCTATCCGCCGGGAAAGCCTCATTCGTCTGCTCCGTTGCACGGCGCCGTGCGCCCCGGGGCAGGCAACGCGCGAGCGCGGCGGCGGTTGACGCGCGCCGGTGGCTTCGGCTCGTTTGGCACGGGTCGGCGCCGGCGTTGGCGGTAGCATCGGCGCTTTCCATCCGCCGGGATTCCCATGCGCCGTCTCGTTCTGCTGCCCGTCGCGCTGTGCGCGCTCGCCGTCCATGCGCAAGCCGCGTCGCCCGCACCCATGCAACGCCCCGAAGTCGCCGCGGCCGCGAAGGCCGAGAGCGCGCAACTGATCGCGTGGCGCCGCGACTTCCACGAACACCCGGAACTGTCCAACCGCGAACAGCGCACCGCGGCGAAGGTCGCCGAGCACCTGCGCTCGCTCGGACTCAAGCCGCGGACCGGCATCGCGCACCACGGCGTGGTCGCGATCATCGAAGGCGGCAAGCCCGGGCCGAAGCTCGCGTTGCGCGCCGACATGGACGCCCTGCCGGTCACCGAACAGACCGGGCTGCCCTTCGCCTCGAAGGTGACCGATACCTTCAACGGCCAGACCACCGGCGTCATGCACGCGTGCGGGCACGACGGCCACACCAGCATCCTGCTCGGTATCGCCGACGCGTTGGTGGCGATGCGCAAGGACCTGCCCGGCTCGGTGATGCTGGTCTTCCAGCCCGCCGAAGAAGGCGTGCCGCCCGGCGAGAACGGCGGCGCGCCGATGATGCTGGAAGAAGGCGTGTTCAAGGATTTCAAACCCGACGCGATCTTCGGCCTGCACGTGTTCTCGACGCTGCAGGCCGGGCAGATCGGCGTGCGGCAGGGACCGCTGATGGCCGCGTCGGACCGGTTCACGATCAGGGTGCACGGTCGACAGACGCACGGTTCGCGGCCGTGGGGCGGGATCGATCCGGTCGTCGCCGCCGCCGACATCGTCGGCACGGCGCAGACGATCGTGTCGCGCCGCACCGATCTGGCGAAGCTGCCCGCGGTGGTCACCTTCGGCACGATTCACGGCGGCATCCGCTTCAACATCATTCCCGACGACGTCGAGCTGAGCGGCACCATCCGCACCTTCGATGCGGGCATGCGCGAGAAGATCTTCGCCGACCTGGAGAATGTCGCGCAGCACGTCGCCGCGGCGCACGGGGCCACGGTCGAAGCGAAGGTGCCCGACGCGAAGGGCAACCCGGTGACGGTGAACGATCCCGCGCTCACCGCGCGCATGCGCCCGAGCCTGGAAGCCGTCGCCGGCAAGGACAACGTGATCGAACCGCCGCTGCAGATGGGCGCGGAGGACTACGCGTATTTCGCGAAGGAAGTGCCGTCGATGTACTTCTTCGTGGGCAGCACCGCCCGGGGCACCGATCCGGCCACCGCCCCGAGCAACCATTCGCCGCAGTTCGCGATGGACGAGTCGGCGCTGGATCTGGGCTTCCGCGCGATGCTGCAGGTGACGCTGGATTTCCTGCAGGGGGCGGGCGGGGGCTGAGCGCCCTTGGCGTGGCGGGACTTTTCCACTGCGCCTGTGACTTCCTCTTCTCCCCGCACCAGCGGGGGAGAAGATGCCCGACGGGCAGTTGAGGGGCGCTTTTGCTCTTGTTGTTGCTTTCGCGACACCTCCCCTCACCCTGCATTGCTTCGCAATGCGGTCCCTCGCTCTGCCCCCGGCCCTTGCGCGTAGCGCAAGGGCGTTCAGTCGGGCGTGCGCCAGTGGCGCACAAGCGCCCGCCTTCGCCCCGCAAGCGGGGCGAGGGGTGTGTTTGCGGGCGAGGGAGGTTTTTGGCTCTTGCCCTTCTTCTCCCCGCATCAGCGGGGAGAAGATGCCCGAAGGGCAGATGAGGGGCGCTTTTGCTCTTGTTGTTGCTTTCGCGACACGTCCCCTCACCCTGCGTCGCTCCGCGACGCTGTCCCTCGCCCTGCCCCCGGCCCTTGCGCGTAGCGCAAGGGCGTTCAGTCGGGCGTGCGCCAGTGGCGCACTAGCGCCCGCCTTCACCCCGCAAGCGGGGCGAGGGGGGAGTGTGCCGGGGCAGGTGAGGGCGCCTTTCGCCCTACAAGATCGGCGCCAGCCCCGCCCCGAACGCGGTGAACATGCGCGTGGTCAGCGACTTCAGTCCGATATTGACCTCGGGGAAATCACCGACCGGGCGATAGCAGGCGCGGAAGCGCGGATGGCTGCGCGGCAGCGGCTCGGGACACGCCGGGCCCGGCACGAATTCGTAGCTGGTCGCGTAGCGCATCGGCCACAGGTCGAACACCGGCATGTGCTCGGACACCTTGCCGATCGAATACTCCAGCCCGGAGAACACCGGCGGCTTGTCGCGCGGCGCGATCACCCAGGCGTTGTCGGGCCGGATGTCGCGGCGGATGCTTTCGGCGAGCGCATGCGCGAAGGTTTCGTCCTCGATCACCAGCGCGCTCTCGGTGTTGTAGTTGTCGCCGCGCGGATCGAAGTTGTGCGTGCCGATCACGCCGATGCGCTCGTCGATCACCACCGACTTGGCGTGCAGGCCGATGCGCACGCCGGCGCGCTTGAGCGGCACCGGTTCGTTGGAACGGCGGCGGGCGTAGCGCTTGGCCGCGTATTCGCGCGAGAGCGGCGCCTGGTACGGGCGATACAGCACGCTGCGCCGGTCGTAGATGCCGCGACTGCCGGAGGCGGCGGCCGCGGGACGGCGGCGACCGCCCGAGCCGGAGGAACCTGCCGGCGAGCCCGAACCCGGGCCCAGCCGCGCCATCGCCTCGCTCGGGCCGTGATCGCCCGCGAACAGCGCCGGCAGGTCCGCCCCGGTGGCGGCGATGTCGATCGGCGCGTCGAGCGGAAACGGCTTGTACTCGTAGATGTCGAAGCCGAATTCGCGCAGGTAGCGACGCTTGTACTTGTACGACAGCGCGTAGGCGATGAACGCGTCGGTCGAGGCCAGCGAATTGGTCGACACGATCACCTTCGGACGCTGTGCGCGATCGCGCGCGTGCATGCGCCGGAACATCGCCTGCGCCGGCTTGGACATCACCAGGTACGGCGTCTGCAGCAGCACTTCGTCGTGCGCGGTTTCGATCAGCTGGCGCAGGGCGTCGGATGTCCACTCGCGCTCGCGGCCGGCGCTGCGCTGCTTGCTCGGCGTATCGGACACGTAGTGCACCGCGCCGACCGGAATGGCCGCGGCGACCAGGCGCTGCGTCACCACCGCGGCGTCGGCGGCCTCGTCGCGCATCGCCTGCGCGCGTTGCGGGCGCTCGAACTCCGGCGCAGGCAACGCGGGAACGCCGCCGTCGATCAGCCGCTTGCCGACATCGGTGAGGTACTCCACGGGCACGCTGCGACGATCGTTCCAGAAGGCGACGAAGGCCTCGTCCATGGTCGCGGCGACCGGCCCGGCAACCAGCACGTCGCGGTCGCGGAAGTTGAACTCGCGGTCCCAGTCGTAATAGTCGTCCTGGTAGTTGCGCCCGCCGGTGATGCCCACGGCGCTGTCGACCAGCAGCACCTTGGAGTGCATGCGCTGGTTGAGCCGGCGCCAGCAGCACGCCGCCGCCAGCGCGTACTGCGGGTAGTTGATGCGCGCGCGGTGCAGCACCGGGTTGTAGATGCGCACCTCGAGGTTGGCGTGCGCGCCGGCCAGCGCGGCGAGCGTCTCCACGCGCCGCAGCGCCGACAGCTGGTCGAGCAGCACCCGCACCTTCACGCCGCGACGCGCGGCGCGCAGCAGTTCGTCGAGCACGAGCTGGCCGGCGTCGTCCTCGTCGAAGATGTAGGTCTGCAGGTCGATGCGGGTGGTGGCGGCGCGGATCAGGTTGATGCGCGCGAGCATCGCGTCGGGACCGCGGTCGATGATGATCGCGTAGTGATGCGGCTGTTCCGGCGTGGATTCGGCCAGCGCGCGCGCGGCGAGGTCGCGCAGCGGCGAGGGCTGCGCGCATTTGTCGAGCGCCGCGCACTCGACCGCGGTCGGGCGCGCCGCGGCGACGATGGCGGCGCTCTGCTCGCGCTGCGCGGGGGACAGGCTGGCACAGGCCGCGAGCGCGAGCGCGCACGCGGCCAGGAAAAATCGGGGGAGGCACTTCATGGGCCGCGATTTTACGGGGCGCTGACCGACGGAGGCGTGTCCAGCACACGCACGCGCAGGCGGAAGCTGACATCGTCGGTCAGCGCCCAGCGCCAGCTTTCCACGCCGTAATCGGTGCGCAGCACGCGGCCCTGCGCGACCACGTCGCAATCGTGCGCCGGCCGCGCGCACGCCGCCGGAGCCACCAGGAACGCCTCGCGACGGCTGATCCCGTGCATGGTCAGCGTGCCGTACAGCCAGCCGCCGCTCGCCAGCAGTTCGGGCGGATACGGTTCGGAACGGAATTCCACCCAGGGGTGATGGGCGGCGTCGAGGAAGTTCTCGCCGCGCGCGAAGCGGGTGTAGCGCCGCGAGCCTTCGACGTCGACCGCGGCGGTGGCCAGACGGATATGCACTTCGTGGCGGCCGTCGGCGCGCTGCACGACTTCGCCGTCGTAGCGCGGGAAGCGGCCGCTGATGGTCTGGCCCCAGCGCGTCTGCAGGTCGAAGTCGATGCGGCTGCGCGCAGGATCCAGGGCCTGCGCGGTCGCGGCGAACGGCAGCGCGAAGGCGAACGCCGCGGCGATCAGCGCAAGCACGATACGGCGAGGCACTGCGTCGGAATCACGGCCACCAGAAGGCGCTGAGCTGCGCGACACCGGGCTCCAGCGCGGCGCCGGCCGGGACGGTCAGCACCGCGATGCCCGCCGGCGGCATGCCGCGGTAGTCGCCGGACTGGCCGCTGTGCAGCAGCGCGGCGAGCTGCTCGAAGCCGGGATTGTGGCCGACCATCAACAGCCGTTCCGCCTGCAGGTGCGCATCGGCCAGATCGATCAGGGTGCCGGGCGTGGCCTCGTAGATCGACGGTTCGATGCGCTGGTCGACGTAGCCGATCGCGCCGAGCACCGCTTCCAGCGTCTCGCGCGAGCGCCGCGCCGGCGAACACAGCACGCAGTCGGGCACCAGCCGGTTCTCCGCGAGCCAGCGCCCCGCCGCCTCGGCTTCGGCGAGGCCTTCGGCGGACAGCGGCCGGTCGAGATCGGCCTGGCCGGACGCGGCGGCTTCGGCGTGGGCGTGACGGAGCAGGATCAGTTCGCGCATGGGCTTCCAGTACCGGGAACGGGGAACGGGGAACGGGGAACGGGGAACGGGGAACGGGGAACGGGGAAGCGACAACAGGTGAACGTCGAGGCGACGGGGAACGAGTCACACAGGGCTGTTGCGGTTGCTTCCCTGTTCCCCGTTCCCTGTTCCCGCGTCACCTCTTCAACCACCGCAGCAACGGCTGCCAGTCCGCCTGGTGCTCGCGCACCTGCGCGGAGTGATAGTCGAACAGGCTCTTGCCCAGCGCGGTGGTGACGACGTAGCCCTGGCTGTCGCGCAACTGCGCCACCAGCGGATAAGGCCATTGCTTCAGCAGGTCCAGCGCCTGCTGCGAGACGTTGGTCCAGGGCTTGAGCTTGTTGCCGACCAGGCCGACGCGCAGCGTGCCCTTGCGCACGCGCGGGTGCTTGGCCAGCGAATCGAGGAAGGGGACGGTGGCTTCGATGTCGAAGGTCGAGGGCACCACCGGGACGATCACCGCATCGACGGTTTCCAGGAACGGATTGAGCTCGTCGGCCATCGCGCCGGCGGCGCCGTCGACGATGACGCGCTGGGTATCGTCGGGCACATGCTTCAGCCAGCCCTTGCGGCGGGTGCCGTCGAGCGCGAGCACCGCGGTGTCGAGGCCGGCGCGCTTCTGCGCCCAGCGGGTCGAGGAGGCCTGCGGATCGGCATCGACCAGCGCGGTGCGCAGGCCATCGAGTGCCGCCTGCGCGGCGAGGTGGGTGGCGATGGTCGTCTTGCCCGCGCCACCCTTGGAACTGGCCACCAGAACGGTCTTCATCAGCGACCCCCTTGTTGGGCTGCCCTTGGGCGCAATGAGCCGCAGCGTACAACGCCCGCCTCGGGGTGGCGACCCGCGCGGCCCGGCGGTTCAGGCGAGCAGCGGCAGCTCGGCCACCAGCGCCACGCGGCCGTCGGCATCGGCCTCGGCCCGCAGCTGGCCGTCGTGCTCGCGGGCGATCGAGGCCGCCAGCGGCAGCTGCAGGCCCAGGCCCGGCCCCAGCGCGGCCGGCAGCGGCGCGTCGAGCAGGCGCGCGGGGTCCTCGAGGAAGTCGGGCAGGCAGGCCAGGCGCCGGTGCAGGCGCACGGTGCGGCCGCGGCGCTCGACGAACAGCGGCGCCGGCAGCACCTCCTCGGGCGACAGGCGCAGCTCGCGCAGGATGCGCAGCAGCTGCAGCAGGCGGCGGTCGTCGCCGAGCATGGCGAGGGCGACCACGTCCGGATCGAACTGCAGCGGCGCGGCATCGGCGCGGGCGATGCCCAGCGTGGCGAGCACGAGCAGGTCGACTTCGGTGCGGCGCGCCAGCAGGCGGCCGCGCTCGGCGCGCAGGCAGTCGGACAGCTCGTCGATCATTCCCGCCAGGCGCACGCCCTGGCGTTCGATCAGTTCGAGCATGCGACTGCGGTCGTCGTCGCTGATCTCGCCGCTGCGCAACAGGTACACGGCGGTCTGCAGGGGCGAGAGCGGATCGCGCAGGTCGTGGGCGACACGCTGGAACCAGTCCGGGTGCGTCATTCCACCTCCGTGTGGCGATCGGTACGCCCTGGTTGACTGGCACACAGCTGTTTCACGGTGTCGAAATCCGGCGGCTTCACCAGATGTTGGTCGAAACCCGCATCAAGGGAGCGTCGACGGTCCTCCGCCTGGCCCCAGCCGGTTACCGCCACCAGCCGCAGCGCCGCGCCGCCTGACTGCGCGCGCAGGCTGCGCGCGACGTCGAATCCGCTGCGCCCCGGCATCCCCAGGTCGAGGAAGACCAGGTCAGGCTGCAGTCGCTGAACGGCGTCTTCCACCGCGCACGGGTCGTAGATCGCCTCGGCTGCATGGCCGAGCATGCGCACCATCGTCGCCAGCGTGTCGGCGGCGTCCTGGTTGTCGTCGACGACCAGCACGCGCAGCGCCGGCGCCGGCGCGCTCTCGACTTCGTCCGCGACGGACGCCGGCGCGACCGGTTCGGCGGCGACCTGCCCGCACGGCAACAGCACGCCGAACGTCGCGCCGCGGCCGGGACCGTCGCTGTGCACGCTGACCTCGCCGCCGTGCATCCGCACCAGCTGCTGCACCAGCGTCAGGCCGACGCCGAGCCCGCCGTGCGAGCGCTCCACGCGCGTGTCGATCTGCCGGAACAGGTCGAACACGCTGCCCACGTCCTGCGCGCTCAGGCCGATGCCGTGGTCGACCACGTCCACGCGCACGCAGGGCGCGCCGTCGGCGCCCGGCTGCAGCCGCGCGCGCACTTCGATCGGGGTCCCGGGTTCGGAATACTTCGCCGCGTTGTTGAACAGGTTGGCGAACACCTGCGCCAGCCGCACCGGGTCGGCGTCGAGCATCACCTCGTCCGCGGGCAGGTCCAGCACCAGTTCGTGCTCCCAGCGGTTGAGCAGCGGCTGCGCGGTGTCGATCGCGGTGCGCAGCACGCGCTGCAGTGAGGTCGGCGCGCGGCGCAGCGAGAGCTTGCCGCGGGTGATGCGCGCGACATCGAGCAGGTCGTCGAGCATGCGCACCAGCAGGGCGAGCTGGCGCTCCATCAGGTCCTGCAGTTCGTCCTCGCTGCCGGCCAGCGCCAGGCGCCGGATCGCCAGCGCGTTCTGCAGCGGCGCCAGCGGATTGCGCAACTCGTGCGCCAGCGTGGCGAGGAATTCGTCCTTGCGCGCGTCCGCCTCGCGCAGGCGCCGCTCGGCGCGCGCGCGCTGCGCGATCTCGACCTGCAGCGCGGCATTGCGTGTGGCCAGCGCGGCGTTGGCTTCGCGCAACGTGTCGTTGAGGACTTCCAGCTCGCGCGCCTTCTCGCGCTGCAGGGCCTCGTTGGCGGCCGCCAGTTCGCGATTGACGCGTTCCAGTTCGCGCCGCTTGCGGTACAGCTCGGCCAGCACTTCGACCTTGCCGCGCAGGATCTCCGGGATGATCGGCACCATCACGTAATCGAAGGCGCCCAGCGTGTAACCGCGCAGGCGGTCGAGGTCGGTGACGTTGACCGCGGTGACGAAGATGATCGGCGTCTTCTCGAAGCGCGGGTGCTGGTGGATCAGCGACGCGGTCTCGAAGCCGTCCATGCCCGGCATGTTGACGTCGAGCAGGATCACCGCGAACTCGTCGTCCATCAGCCGGCGCAGCGCCTCGGTGCCCGACTGTGCGTCGACCAGATGCTCGCCCAGCGGCTCGAGGATGGCGCGGTAGGTGAGCAGGCGCCCGGGCTGGTCGTCGACCAGCAGCACCTTCGCCGGCTCGCGCGCGCGGGTTTCGGCGGACGACGCGTCGTGGCTCAGCGGTGCAGCCATTGCCGCAGCATCCCGAGCAGCTGGTCGGTGACGACGGGCTTGGCGAGGTAGTCGGATGCGCCGGCCTCCAGGCATTTCTCGCGGTCGCCTTTCATCGCCTTGGCGGTGAGCGCGACGATCGGCAGCGAGCGCGACTCGGGCTGCTCGCGGATCGCGCGCATCGTGTCGTAGCCGTCCATGCCGGGCATCATGATGTCCATCAGCACCAGGTCGATCTCCGGATCGGCGGCGACCTTCTCGATCGCCTCCTGCCCGGTGCCGGCGGTGACCACTTCCATGCCGTGGCGCTCGAGCACGCTGGACAGCGCGAAGATGTTGCGCACGTCGTCGTCGACCACCAGCACGCGCTTGGAGCGGATCGCGTCGTCGGACTCGTGCAGGCGCTGCACCATCTGCTGCTTGGCCGGGGGCAGGTCGGCGATCACGCGGTGCAGGAACAACGCGGTCTCGTCGAGCAGCCGCTCGGGCGATTCCACGCCCTTGATGACGATGCTGCGCGCCGCCTTCTTCAGCCGCCGGTGCTCTTCGGCGGTGAGTTCCTTGCCGGTGAACACCACGATCGGCATGTTCTGCAGCCGTTCGATCCCGCGCACCCGGTCGAGCAGGTCGAAGCCGCTCATGTCGGGCAGGCGCAGGTCGAGCACGGCGCAGTCGTAGTCGCCGCTGCGCAGCGCTTCCAGCGCCTCGGCGCCGGTGCCGACGGTGTCGATGCTGACGTCGTCGTGGCGGATCAGTTCCTCGATGCCCATGCGCTCGCCGGCGTCGTCCTCGATCACCAGCAGGCGCTTCACCCGCGGCAGGGTGTAGTCGCGGATCCGCTGCAGGGCTTCGGCGATCGACTCGGTCGTCGCCGGTTTGGCGAGGTAGGCGAAGGCGCCGCGCTCGATGCTCTGGTGGCGCTCTTCCTCGATGGTGACGATCTGCACCGGGATGTGCCGCGTCGCCGAATCCTGCTTGAGCCGCGCCAGCACGGTCCAGCCGAGCATGTCGGGCAGGAAGATGTCGAGCGAAATGGCCGTTGGCCGGAACTCGCGCACCAGCCGCAGGGCCTCGCTGCCGCGGTTGGCGACGATCACGCGGAAGCCCTGCGAGCGCGCCAGGTCGCGCAGCACCGCGGCGTAGCGCGCGTCGTCCTCGACCACCAGCAGCGTGCGCTCGCCGGGCTGCACGCTGTCGCGGTCGTCCTCGACCGGTTCGGCTTCCGGCAGCGTCACGCCTTCGCTGGCCAGCGCCGCCGCGGGCAGGATGCTCGCGGCGCGGGCGGCGTGCGGTTCGTCCGGTCCGGCATAGCGCAGCGGCAGGTACAGGGTGAACACGCTGCCCTGGCCGACTTCGCTGTGCAGGCGCAGTTCGCCGCCGAGCAGCCCGGCGATCTCGCGCGAAATCGCCAGGCCCAGGCCGGTGCCGCCGTACTTGCGCGAGGTGCCCGCGTCGGCCTGCTGGAAAGCCTCGAACACGATCTTCTGCTTTTCCGGCGAGATGCCGATGCCGGTGTCGCTCACTTCGAAGGCGACCACGGTCGGCGCGTGGTCGAGGATGGTGTGCCCGCCGGTCCAGCCGGTCGCCGCCGCGCCCACGCGCAGGCGCACGCTGCCCTGCTCGGTGAACTTGAGCGCGTTGGACAGCAGGTTCTTGAGGATCTGCTGCAGGCGCTTGGGATCGCTGGTGAGCGAATGACCCAGGCCCGGCGCGATGTCGACGGAGAAATCCAGGCTGCGCCGCTCGGCCTCGTGGTGGAAGCTGCGCAGCATGTTCTCGCGCAGGTGCTCGAAGGCGATCTCCTCGCTCTCGACGGTGACCGTGCCCGACTCGATCTTCGACAGGTCGAGGATGTCGCTGATCAGGTGCAGCAGGTCGGTGCCGGCGGCGTGGATGGTCTTGGCGAATTCGACCTGGCGCGGGCTGAGGTTGGCGTCGGGATTCTCGGCCAGCTGCTGGCCCAGGATCAGGATCGAGTTCAGCGGCGTGCGCAGCTCGTGCGACATGTTGGCGAGGAACTCGGACTTGTAGCGCGAGGTCAGCGCGAGCTCGGCAGCCTTGTCCTCCAGCGCGCGGCGCGCGTGCTCGATCTGCAGGTTCTTGCTCTCCACCTCGCGGTTCTGCTCGGCCAGCAGCGTGGCCTTGAGCGCGATCTCCTCGTTGGTCTGCTGCAGTTCCTTCTGCTGCGACTGCAGTTCGGCGGCGAGCTGCTGCGACTGCGACAGCAGCGTCTCGGTACGCATCGAGGCCTCGATGGTGTTGAGCACGATGCCGATCAGGCCGGTCAGCTGCTGCAGGAAATCGCGCTGGCTGGGCGAGAACTCGCCGAGCGAGGCCAGTTCGATCACCGCCTTCACCTGGTCCTCGAACAGCACCGGCAGCACGATCACGTTGCGCGGGATCGCGCTGAACAGGCCGGAGGAAATCTGCACCGAACCGGCGGGCACGCTGTCGAGCAGGATGACCTCGCCCTGCGCGGCGCACTGGCCGATCAGGCCCTGGCCGAATTCCACCGTGCGCTCGGCCTCGCTGCCGCTGTCGGCGTAGCCGGCCAGCTGGCGCAGCACGTTGCGGCCGCTGCTCTCGTGCATCTCGGCCACGTACATCACGCCCTGCTGCGCGTTGACCAGCGGCGCCAGTTCCGACAGCAGCATGTGGCCCAGCGTGATCAGGTCGCGCTGGCCCTGCATCATGCCGCTGAACTTGGCCAGGTTGGTCTTCAGCCAGTCCTGCTCGCGGTTGGACTCGGTCGTCGCGCGCAGCGTGCCGATCATCGCGTTGATGTTGTCCTTGAGGTCGGCCACCTCGCCACGCACGTCCACCTGGATCGAACGCGTCAGGTCGCCCTGCGTCACCGCGGTGGCGACTTCGGCAATCGCGCGCACCTGGTTGGTGAGGTTCGCCGCGAGCTGGTTCACGTTCGCGGTGAGGTCCTTCCAGATGCCGGCGGTGCCCGGCACCTTGGCCTGGCCGCCCAGGCGCCCTTCCACGCCGACTTCGCGCGCCACCGTGGTCACCTGGTCGGCGAAGATCGCGAGGGTGTTGGTCATCGCGTTGATGGTGTCGGCGAGCTCGGCGACTTCGCCCTTGGCTTCCACCGTCAGCTTCTGGTGCAGGTCGCCGTTGGCGACCGCGGTCACCACCTTGGCGATGCCGCGCACCTGCGTGGTCAGGTTCGACGCCATCTGGTTGACCGAATCGGTCAGATCCTTCCAGGTGCCCGCCACGCCCGGCACCTGTGCCTGGCCGCCGAGCTTGCCTTCGGTGCCGACTTCGCGCGCCACGCGCGTGACTTCCGCGGCGAAGCCGTTGAGCTGGTCGACCATCGTGTTGAGGGTGTTCTTCAGCTCGAGGATCTCGCCCTGCGCGCCGACCGCGATCTTGCGCGAGAGGTCGCCCTTGGCCACCGAGGTCGCCACCTCGGCGATGTTGCGCACCTGGGTGGTGAGGTTGGACGCCATCGAGTTGACGTTGTCGGTGAGGTCCTTCCACGCGCCGGTCACGCCCGGCACCTGCGCCTGGCCGCCGAGCTTGCCTTCGGTGCCGACCTCGCGCGCCACGCGCGTGACTTCCGCGGCGAAGCTGTTGAGCTGGTCGACCATCGTGTTGATGGTTTCCTTCAGCTGCAGGATCTCGCCCTTCACGTCCACCGCGATCTTGCGCGAGAGGTCGCCCTTCGCCACCGCGGTGGTGACCTCGGCGATGTTGCGCACCTGCGCGGTCAGGTTGGACGCCATCGAGTTGACGTTGTCGGTGAGGTCCTTCCACGTACCGGCCACGCCCGGCACCTGCGCCTGGCCGCCGAGCTTGCCTTCGGTGCCCACTTCGCGCGCCACGCGCGTCACTTCCGCGGCGAAGCCGTTGAGCTGGTCCACCATCGTGTTGACGGTGTCCTTGAGCTGCAGGATCTCGCCACGCACGTCCACGGTGATCTTGCGCGAGAGGTCGCCGCGCGCCACCGCGGTGGTGACCTCGGCGATGTTGCGCACCTGCGAGGTGAGGTTGGACGCCATCGCGTTGACCGAGTCGGTCAGGTCCTTCCAGGTACCGGCGATGCCGGGCACCACCGCCTGGCCGCCCAGGCGCCCTTCCGAACCCACTTCGCGGGCCACGCGCGTGACTTCCGCGGCGAAGCCGTTGAGCTGGTCGACCATCGTGTTGATGGTGTCCTTCAGCTCGAGGATCTCGCCGCGCACGTCCACGGTGATCTTGCGCGAGAGATCGCCCTTCGCCACGGCGGTCGTCACCTCGGCGATGTTGCGCACCTGCGAGGTCAGGTTCGACGCCATCGAGTTGACGTGATCGGTGAGGTCCTTCCAGGTGCCGGCGACGTCGGGCACCTGCGCCTGGCCGCCGAGCTTGCCTTCGGTGCCCACCTCGCGCGCCACGCGCGTGACTTCTGCGGCGAAGCCGTTGAGCTGGTCCACCATCGTGTTGATGGTGTTCTTCAGTTCCAGGATCTCGCCGCGCACGTCCACGGTGATCTTGCGCGACAGGTCGCCCTTCGCCACCGCCGTGGTCACTTCGGCGATGTTGCGCACCTGCGCGGTGAGGTTGGACGCCATCGCGTTGACCGAGTCGGTCAGGTCCTTCCACGTGCCGGCCACGCCCGGCACGATCGCCTGGCCGCCGAGCTTGCCTTCGGTGCCGACCTCGCGCGCCACGCGCGTCACTTCCGAGGCGAAGCCGCGCAGCTGGTCGACCATCGTGTTGATGGCCTCCTTCAGCTGCAGGATCTCGCCGCGCACGTCCACGGTGATCTTGCGCGAAAGGTCGCCGTTGGCGACCGCAATCGTCACTTCGGAGATGTTGCGCACCTGGCCGGTGAGGTTGGAGGCCATCTGGTTGACCGAGTCGGTCAGGTCCTTCCACACGCCCGACACGCCTTTCACCTTGGCCTGCCCACCGAGCTTGCCGGCGGTGCCGACTTCGAGCGCGACGCGCGTCACCTCCGAGGAGAACTCGCCCATCTGCTCGATCATGCGGTTGACGATCGTCGCCGAACGCAGGAACTCGCCCTGCAGCGGGCGGCCATCGGCTTCCAGCGGCACGGTGCGGGTCAGGTCGCCCTTGGCGACGCCGGCCATCGCTTCGGTCATGGTCTCGACCGGGCGCACGAGGTCGTCGATCAGGTCGTTGACCGAACGCTCCATGCCCGCCCACGCGCCCTGCCGGTTGCCGGCGGCGAGGCGTTGCCGCGTCTGCCCTTCGCGGCCGACCTTGACGCCGACGCGCTGCAGGTCCTCGGCCAGGCGCCGGTTGGAGGTGACGATCGAGTTGAAGGCTTCGGCGAGCTTGCCCTCGACGCCGGACCAGTGCGCCGGCAGGGTCACCGAGAAGTCGCCGGAGCGGACCGCCTGCATCGCGGCCAGCAGGGCCAGCAGCGGATCGGTGCTCTCCGCTTCACGCGAGCGGACGCGTCGTTTCAGTTCCGTAGCCACGTGTCGCCCCCCGTGGGCCGTCGCCGTGGCGCACGGATCGCCGCGACGGACCGGTCGAGTCATCAGGTTGTGAATCGACAGAACCTAGTCTTGGCGACGTGATGGCAGCCTTCACGGTGCGTGGAGGCCGCGCGGGGGGCGTGGCGGGTCGCTATCATCGCGGCCCCGCCGCCCGAACCGGCCCTCCGCAATGTCCGAACTGCAGGACCTGGTCGCCCTGATCCGGGCGAACACCCCCTTGATCGTGATCGAGACCCGCGACGAAGCGCGCGTGGTCGAACTGTTCCGGCAGGCGCTGATGCAGGTCTGGCGCGCCCTGTACAGCTGGTCGATCACCGAGGGCCTGCGGCGCATCGATTTCGATCGCGCCGAGGCGACCGACGTCGCCCCGGACGCCTCGGCCACGCTCGCCGCGATCCGCGCCGCCGAACAGCGCGGCATCTACCTGCTCTTCGACTTCCACCCGTACCTGGGTTACGCCAGCACGCAACGGCAGCTGCGCGACATCGTCCAGCGCCACGATGCCGGGACCGACAAGGGCATGCCGCACGTGCTCGTGCTGGTCGGGCACGAGGTCAGGCTGCCGCCCGAACTCGACCTGCTCGCCGTGCGCTACACGCCGCGTCTGCCCGATGCCGCCGCGCGCCTGAAGATTGTGCGCGAGGAAGCCGAGGCGTACGCGCGCGAGCACGGCGGCCGCCGCGTGGAAGCCGACGGCGCGGCGGTGCAGGAGATCGTGCGCAACCTGCGCGGCCTGGATCCGGTCGACGTGCGCCGCATTGCGCGGCAGCTGATCTACAACGACGGCGCGCTCGGCGCGAACGACCTGCCGGAACTGGCGCGGCTCAAGTTCGAGCTGCTCAACCGCAGCGGCCACCTGCATTTCGAATTCGACAGCGCGCGCATGGAGGACGTGGCCGGGGCGCGGCGGCTGAAGCGCTGGATCGACCAGCGTCGCAGCGTGTTCCTCGGCGCCGAGGCGCCGGCGGGGCTGGATCCGCCGCGCGGCATGCTGCTGCTGGGCGTGCAGGGCTGCGGCAAGTCGATGCTGGCGAAGGCGGTCGCGGCCGGCTTCGGCGTGCCGCTGGTGCGGCTGGATTTCGGCACGCTGTACGACAAGTTCCATGGCGAGACCGAGAAGAACCTGCGCACCGCGCTGGCGTCCGCGGAACAGCTCGAACCCTGCGTGCTGTGGATCGACGAGATCGAGAAGGGACTGGCCGCCGACAGCGGCAATTCCGACGGCGGCGTGTCGCGGCGCGTGCTCGGCTACCTGCTGACCTGGATGGCCGAGCGCCGCTCGCGCGTGTTCCTGGTCGCCACCGCCAACCAGATCGACGCGCTGCCGGCCGAACTGCTGCGCAAGGGCCGCTTCGACGAAATCTTCTTCATCGACCTGCCGGACGCGGAGACGCGCGCGCAGTTGTTCGCGTTGCACCTGCGCAAGCGCGGGCTGGATCCGGAGGCGTTCGACCTGGGCGGGCTCGCCACGGCCAGCGATGGCTTTTCCGGCGCGGAAATCGAGCAGGCAATCGTCGCCGCGCTGTTCTCCGCGCACGCGGCGCAGGCGGCGTTGTCCGATTTCCTGCTGCGCGCGGAACTCAGGCAGACGCGGCCGTTGTCGGTGCTGATGGCCGAGCAGGTTTCGGCGCTGCGTGAATGGGCCCGGGGACGCACGGTGGCGGCGGACTGACGTTCGCTGTTGCGCTGTCGCTGCTGTTGTTGTTGCTGTTGCTGCTGCGCTTCGCTTTTGGCTCGTCATCCCAGCGCAAGCTGGGATCCTTTTGCCGTTGCTTCTGCTTTGACTTCCCGCGGCCACGCTCCCGGCGGCAAGACCAAAGTCAAAAGCAGAAGGGATCCCAGCTTGCGCTGGGATGACGAGCAAAAGGCGAACGGCAACAGCGAGGCCCGCAATGCAACGATTCGACGATGAGCGCGGCTAAACGCCCCACTGCGCCCACAAGGGCAGGCTCAGCAACGACAACAGCAGCCCATAGCCCACCATCGCCGCCGCCAGTCGCGGCGCCAGGTTGCGGGCAATGGCAAGCGCGCCCGCGGTGACCATCGGCGGCATCGCCGCTTCGAGCACGGTCGCGCGCGCCATCGCCCCATGCAGGCCCAGCAGCGGCACCAGCGCGGTGGCCAGCGCCGGCATCAACGCGAGTTTCAGCAGCAGGCCCGCGGCGAGCGGCCGCAGCTCCTCGCGCGGCAGGGTCAGGCGCACCGACAGGCCGATGGCGAGCATCGCCAGCGGCAGCAACGCATCGGACAGGCGCTGCAGGCCGCCCGCGATCCACGCCGGCGGATTCACCGGCATCACCGTGAAGCCCACCAGCAACGCCCACAGCGGCGGAAACCGCACCACCCGCCGCAGCATCGTCTTCGTATCCGGCCGCTGCTCGCCGCCGTAGCGCGCCAGCACCCACAACCCGAACGTCGACAGCATCAGGAACCCGCCGAACTGGTCGTACACCACCGCATACGGCAGCGCGTGCTCGCCGATCAGCGCGCGCGTCAGCGGATAGCCGAGGAAGCTGGTGTTGCCCAGCGCGACGGTGAGCAGCAGCACCGCGCGCTCTTCGTCGCGCAGGCGCAGCCAGCGCGCGACACCGGCCACGCACGCGAGCGTGACCAGCAGCAGCAACCACGGCACCGCGACGACGCCGAGCAGCGCCGGCTCCAGCTGCAACCGCGGCGCGTAGCGCAGCACCGCCGCGGGCAGGCACACGTACAACACGACCAGGTTCAGCGTCTGCGCGGCGTTGTCGGGCAGCGCGCGCAGGCGCTGGAAGGCGTAACCCAGCAGCAGCATGGC
The DNA here is from genome assembly GCF_042655745.1 of Lysobacter yangpyeongensis. Classification (NCBI taxonomy): domain Bacteria; kingdom Pseudomonadati; phylum Pseudomonadota; class Gammaproteobacteria; order Lysobacterales; family Lysobacteraceae; genus Lysobacter; species Lysobacter yangpyeongensis. The sequence continues at coordinate 76,358 of NZ_JBHSNM010000006.1, forward strand.
CAGCACGAGGGCGAAGGCATCGAAGGCCATTGCGGATTCCTGTTCCTTCCCGCGGCTGCCGCGCGTGTAAGACGAAGCGCACTACCTTCAACGCACGGCGTTCGTCGGCTGCGCCGGCGGAATGCCGGCACCACGACCTCGCGTGCGCGACATCGCCGGATGACCCGTGCTTCGTGCCGTGACAGCGCTGCCGCCCGCGCTAATGCGGGCGGCGCGCTGACTCAGTACCCCGCCGCCTGTCCATCCTTGCGCGACTCGCTGGCGCCGATGTAGCCGCCGTTCGGATTCACCATGATCGCCTGGTAACCGCCGTAGGGGCCGTCGGCGAAACGCACGCTGTGGCCCTTGCGCATCAGCGCGCGCACGGTTTCGTAGGGGAAGCCGGTTTCCAGGTCGAGCTCGCCGCCGTCGGCCATCGGCGTGACCTGGCCGGCCGGATCGGTGGAACCGTCGTGCTGGATGCGCGGCGCGTCGCCGGCTTCCTGCAGGTTCATGCCGAAGTCGACCAGGTTCATCACGATCTGCGCGTGGCCCTGCGGCTGCATCGCGCCGCCCATCACGCCGAACGACAGCCACGGCTTGCCGTCCCTGGTGATGAACGCGGGAATGATGGTGTGGAACGGCCGCTTGCCCGGCGCGAACGAATTGGGATGGCCCGCCTTCAGCACGAACTGCTCGCCGCGATCCTGGAAGATGAAGCCCAAGCCAGGCGGCGCCATGCCGCTGCCCATGCCGCGGTAGTTGGACTGGATCAGCGAGACCATCATCCCGTCGGGATCGGCGACGGTCAGGTAGATGGTGTCGCCCTCGTTGAGCTGCGGGATCACGCCGGGCTCGGCGGCCTTCATCGCCTTGTCCATCGCGATCAGCTTGCCGCGTTCGCGCGCGTACTCCTTCGACAGCAGCTTCGCGACCGGCGTCTTGTAGAAATCCGGATCGGCGTACGACGCGGCGCGATCGGCGAAGGCCAGCTTCTTCGCCTCGGCGAACAGGTGCACGTGCTCGGGGCTGCCAAAACCATAGCGCTTGAGGTCATAGGGTTCGAGCAGGTTGAGGATCTGCAGCGCGGCGATGCCCTGCCCGTTCGGCGGCAGTTCCCACACGTCGTAGCCGCGGTAGTTCACCGAGACCGGCTCGACCCATTCGCCGTGGTGCGCGGCGAGGTCCTCGTACGAGAGGAAGCCGCCGTTGGCCTTGAAGTACGCATCGATGGTGCGCGCGATCTCGCCCTTGTAGAACGCGTCGCGGCCGCCGTTGGCGATCTTCTCCAGCGTGTTGGCGAGGTTGGGGTTCTTCCACATCTCGCCAGTGCGCGGTCCGCGGCGCGTGCCGCCGTCCGCGACGGTGAACTGCTCGGTGAAGCCCGGGTACTTCGACAGCGTGGGCACGCTGCGGCCCCAGTAGTACGCGATCACCTCGTGCACGGGATGGCCTTCGCGCGCGTAGCGGATCGCCGGCGCGAGGTCGTCGGTCATCGGCTTGCGGCCGAAGCGGTCGTGCAGCGCGAACCACGCATCGACGGTGCCGGGCACGGTGACCGGCAGCGGACCGTGCGAAGGCACGTCCTTGAGGCCGCGCTTCTGGAATTCCGCCAGCGTCAGCGATTGGGGCGAGCGGCCCGAGCCGTTGTAGCCGTAGAGCTTCTTCGTCTTCGGATCCCACACGATCGCGAACAGGTCGCCGCCGACGCCGTTGCCGGTCGGCTCCATCAGCCCGAGCGCGGCGTTGGCGGCAATCGCCGCATCGACCGCACTACCGCCGGCCTTCATCACGTCCAGCGCGATCTGCGTGGCCAGCGGGTGCGAAGTCGCGGCCATCGCGTGCGGGGCGTAGACCTCGCTGCGCGTGGCGAAGGGCTTTCCGGTGATGCGGTCGGCGCACATGGCGGTGAATGGTAGGGCGAGGGCGAGTCCCAGCAGCAGCTTGCGCATGGACGGATGCTCCGGCGGAAAAATCGCATGCTAGCGCCGCGAGGGTGGCCAGACCGTGCCGGACGTGGCCGCAGCGCCGGTGGCCGGGCCCGAGGCCGCGCGGCGGCCGGATTCGCCACCGCTCGCGATCAGCCCGGATACCGTTCCGCCACGAACAGCTTCAGGCGCTCCGTCGCGGTTTCGACATGCGCGACGTGCGGCAGGATCGTGGCCCACTCGCCGGCCTGGCCGGCCGCTTCCAGTTCCGCGGCGGCGTGGGCGAGTTCGCTGGCGCCGACCAGGCGCGCGGCGCCCTTGATCTTGTGCGCCTGGCGGGTGATCGCGGGAATGTCCCCGTCGGCGCGGGTCTTGCCGAGCACGGCGAGGTCGTGCGCGGTGGCGTCGAGGAAATCACGCAGCACCGCCGCGGTGTCGTCGTCGTTGCCGCCGCTGAGTTCGTGCAGGGCCGCGAAGTCGAGCAGCGGCGGGGCATCCTCCAGCTGCGGAAAACCGCCCGACGCCAGCGCGGCGTCGGCGTTGGCCGCTTCGGTGGCGACGTCTTCGGCGCCGTCGGCGGGCAGCGTGTGCGGCAGCCAGCGCTGCAGCGTCGTCGCCAGCGCCGCGACCGCCACCGGCTTGGCGAGGTAGTCGTCCATGCCCGCGCCCAGGCAGCGTTCGGCCTCGCCCTTCAGCGCCGAGGCGGTGAGCGCGACGATCGGCGTGCGCGGCAGGTCGCCGCTGCGCTCTTCCTCGCGGATCCGGCTCGCCAGCGTGTAGCCGTCCATCTGCGGCATGTGGATGTCCGACAGCACCAGCGCGTAACGCCCGCTGCGCCAGCGCTCCAGCGCCTGCACGCCGTCTTCCACCGCCTCGCTGGCATAACCGGCGAGCGCGAGCTGGCGCGCGATCACCATGCGGTTGGTGGGATGGTCGTCGACCAGCAGCACCAGGCTGCGCTCGCGCTCGGCCGCTTCCACCGTCGGCAGCGGCCGCGGCCGGAATGCGGCAGGCCTGCCCGACGGCAACGCGTCGGCGGGCAGGTCCGCGGCGTCCGCGCGCGGCAGGGTGATGGCCAGGCGCAGCGTCGTGCCGACGTGCTGCACCGAATCCATCGTCACCAGCCCGCCCATCAGTTCGGCCAGGCGCGCGCAGATCGCCAGGCCCAGGCCGGTGCCGCCGTAACGCCGGGTGGTGTCGCCTTCGGCCTGCGCGAAGGGCTGGAACAGGCGCTGCTGCGCATCGGCGCTGATGCCGATGCCGGTGTCGGTGACACGGAAGCACAGCAGGTCGGCGCCAAGCGGATGCGCCGCGTTCGCGGCCGCGCTGCCGCGCCATTCCAGCGCGACTTCGACGCCGCCGCGCGCGGTGAACTTGATCGCGTTGGAGAGGAAATTGCCGACGATCTGCCGCAACCGCAGCGCATCGGCGACATGCGCCGGACCGACGCGCCCGTCGGTCTGGCAGGTCAGCGACAGGCCCTTGCTCGACGCGGCGCCGGTGTAGTTGGCGACGATGCTGCGCAGCACCGCGCCCAGGTTCACCACGCTGGGCGAAAGCTCCAGGCGCCCGGCCTCGATCTTCGAGAAGTCGAGGATGTCGCCGATGATCTGCAGCAGCGACTGCGAACTCTGCTGGATCACGTTGAGTGCGTGGCGCTGGTCGTTGTCGAGCCTGGAGTGCGCGAGGATCTCGATCATGCCGGTCACGCCGATCATCGGCGTGCGGATCTCGTGGCTCATCGCGGCGAGGAAGGACGACTTGGCGCGGTTGGCTTCCTGCGCGCGCGCCTCGCTGGCGCGCAGTTCGGCTTCCAGTTCCTTGATGCGGGTGAGGTCGACGGCGACGCCGAGCAGGCCGTTGCCGCCGCGCAGTTCGTCGGGGATGACCGCTACCGCGAGCAGCACCGGCACCGGGTGGCCGTCGCGATGCAGCATCAGGGTTTCACCGGCGGGCCGGCCCTGTTCGGCGGCGAAGCGCAGCGCGCGCCAGTCGGCAGGCACGGTGGTGCCGGTGCGTTCGCGCAGCGCCCTGACCAGGGTGTCGTAACTGTCGTGCGGCACCAGCGAAGGCGCGAAATCGCCGACGCAATCGGCCATGGGCGCGTGCTTGCCGAGCATTTCCTGTGCGCGATAGCCGATCAGGCGCTCGGCGGCAGGGTTGAACAGGAAGTAGCGTCCTTCGCTGTCCAGTCCGATCACCGCGGTCGGCACCGAATCCATCAACAGGCGCTGCAGGGCTTCGCGGCGCGCCAGTTCGGCGCGTACCCGTTCGTTGTGCGCCAGCTGCTCGGTGAGCTCGGTTTCGAAGGCGAGCACGTCGCGACGCATCTCCAGGAACGCGTCGGTCACCATCGCCAGCTCGCCGGTCTGCGGCAGGTAGCGCGGCATCGCCGTGTAGTCGTGCTTGCGCATGCGCCGCGCGAGGAAGGCCAGGCTCTCCACGCCGCGGTAGGCGTTGCGCAGCACCTTGCGTCCGATCAGCGCGATCACCAGCAGCGCCGCCAGCGACACGCCCAGGCGCACCGCGCTGACCCGGCGGTTGTCGCGCAGGTTCTCGCGCACCACCGCGTCCGCCTTCACCGTGGCCAGGTCCGAGAGCAGCTTCAGGCGCAGGGTGACCGGGTCGATCGATGGGTACAGGCGCGTGTCGGCGAAGCGGCCGAGCGCACCGATGTCCTTGCGCAGCAGGATCGCGCGCAGCTCCGCCATGGCCGCGTCGGCGACGACGCGCTCCTTCGCGGCGGCGCGGAAATGGATTTCCTCCTCCGGCGTGCGCGGCAGGTGCGCGAGCGTAGCCCAGCTGCGGTCGATGCGTTCGCGCGCGGCGTCGAGGTTGGAGACCGCCTCGTCCCAGGTGATCAGGTAGTTGCGCGTGCGGAAGGTGGTGTCGACCACGTCCAGGCCGTACGCGTCGGAGACCGACTTGATCTCGCGCAGACCGAGCAGCGACTCGCCGCGCAATTCCAGCAGGGACTGGCGCGCGCGGTACTGCGCGACTTCGTCGACCACCAGCACGGTCGCGCCGGTCAGCAGGAACAGCCCGAACAGGATCCACAGCTGATGGCGGATGCCGAGCTTCATGCGCGTCGGCTCAGTGCTCCGGGCGGCGCCACCGTCCCAGCGCCAGCGGCAGTTCGGTACCGGGCACCGGGGGCGAGATCAGGTGGCCCTGGGCCGTCGCGCAGCCGAGGTCGGCGAGCATCTGCCAGTCCTCGACGGTTTCCACGCCTTCGGCGACGACGTCCAGCTGCAGCTTGCGGGCGAGGTCGAGGCTGGCCTCGATCACCGCGCGCTTGCGCGGCTGGGTGTGCGCGCCGGAGACGAAGCCCTGGTCGATCTTGAGTTCGGTGAAGGGGATCTGCGACAGCTGCGCGAGCGAGGAATAGCCGGTGCCGAAGTCGTCGATCGACAGGCCGAAGCCCTTCAGGCGCAGCCGCGCGAGCACGCCCAGGCCGCGCGCGGCATCGGCCATCACCGAGCTCTCGGTGATCTCGAGCACGACTTCGTTCGGCTCCACGCCCTGCTTGCGCACGATCTCCTGGTAGCGGTCGGCCGCGCTCTCGTCGGCGAGCAGCTGCGGCGAGATGTTGATCGACAGGTTCAGGCGCATGCCCTGCTGGTCCCAGTGCCGCTTCCATCGGCACGACTGGATGAGCATGTGGTCGGTGAGTTCGCCGACCAGGCCTTCGCGTTCGATCAGGGGGATGAAGTGGGCCGGACGCACGATGCGGCCGTCGCGGCGGCGCCAGCGCGCCAGCGCCTCCACCGCGACGGGGCGGCCGTTGCCGAGTTCCACCTGCGGCTGGAACCACGGTTCGATCTCGTTGCTCGCCAGCGCCTCGCGGATCGCCGCGACCGAGACCTCGACGACTTCATCATCGTCGTACGCATGCAGCGGATCGTTGTAGCTGACCAGCACGTGCGCCAGCTTGTCGCGGGTCAGCGGCTTCTCGACGCTGCCGAGCACGCGCAGGCCATAGGCGCGGGCCATCGTCTGCACGGTGTTGAGCAGCGCCGGATCCAGCGCGCTGGCGACCACCACCGCGCGCGCCAGCTGGCCGCGGGCGACGTGGCCGATGAATTCGATGCCGTCCATGCCCGGCATGTCCAGGTCGACGAGCAGCACGTCGGGCGGCGTGCGGCTGCCGCCGAGCAGATGCAGCGCGCTGTGGCCGTCGGCGGCTTCGCTGACCTCGCCGATCCCCAGATCGGTCAGCAGGCGCAGCGCCATGCGGCGCTGGAAGCCGTGGTCCTCCACCACCATCACGCTCAGTTCCGACAAGGACATCCCCGTCCGCCCCCCTGTGAGCTGGCCGCGCCGCGCACCGCGGAGCGCGGTGCCTTCGGCGTCGTTACGGCCTCGCGCACTGTAAGCCCTGTGCGCGGCGCCGCGCGAGTGCGCGCGGCGGAATCAGCGCGTCAGGGCCAGGCCGGCGGATTGGCGGCCCACGCCGCCTCGACTTCGGCGAGGGTGGCGCGTTCACTTTCGCGCCACTCGGGCAGCAGGCGCGGGAAATTGGCCGGGTCGCGCCATTGCTGCGGCTCGGTGCGGACCGCCGCGGCATACCACTGCAGGGCTTCGTCCTTGCGTCCGGCGCTCCACAGCGCCAGCGCCAGCGTCGGCGGAATCCAGCTGGCGTTGCTGCGCCGCAGGGTGACCACCTGCTGCCATTGCGCCAGCGCGCCATCGGCGTCGCCGCTGCGCAGCAGGTCCCAGCCGTAGTTCCACACCAGCGGGCGCCACAGCGCGTCGCTGCTGGTGACGCGGGCGAGCGCACGCGCGTACAGGTCCTTGCCGAGGTCGGCGCGGCCGCCTTCCATCGCCAGGTGCGCGAGCTGCGCGTGCTCCTCCTTGGCGCGCGGATTGCGCTCGATCGCCTTCAGCAACTTCTGGATGGCGGCGTCGCCGGTCTCCTTGACCGCGACGATCGGGCGCGTGGTGGTGGGATCGGCGTCGAAGTAGAACTCGTCGGGCTTCGGCAGCGATTGCGCGGCGGCACCGGCGGACGCGAACAGGCCCGCGACAAGCAGGCAGAAAGTACGGATCGACATGGAAAGGCCCCCTGTTACCGCACGCATCGTACCGCCGTTGCCGCGGCGGGGCATGTCCCGCGCCGGCCGCGGCTTTGCCCAATCTGGCCTCTCAGGGCAGCAGCGCGACCTCGTCGATCATCCACAGCGGGTCGTAGGCGCCCGAGGCGAAGACCAGGCACAGGTCGTGGCGCCCGGGGTGCGCGGGCAGCGGGGCTTCCAGCACCGTCAGCGCATCCGAGCCCCGCGCCGGCGCGAGCGGCAGCGTCGCCGCGACCGGGCCCTCGCAGCCGTCCAGGCGCACTTCCAGCGCGCCGCCCGGCACGGTCGCCGGGCGCGTCACGACCTGCTTCAGGTCGCGCCAGAGCTGGAAATTGAAGGGCAGCTGGCCCACGCGCACCGCCAGCGTGCGCACGCCGTCGAGGTCGGCGCCCTCGTACACCCGGCACGGATCGAAGACGTCGGCCGTGACCACCGCGCGCACGCCCTCGCGCGGCGCGTCGTCCTCCATGCGCAGGGTCAGCCCGCCCTTGCACGGACGCAGCGACGCGCTGGCACGCGCGCGCAGGCCGTGGGCGTCGAGCACGATCTGGCGCGGGGCCGCCAGTGCACGCTCGCCGGCGAACGCGGCGGCCCGCAGCGTCTGCCCGGCGACCGGCAGCGCGAGCGGTTGCGTGTACGCGGGCGCGCGCGGCGTGGGCGCGCTGCCGTCGAGCGTGTAGCGCAGGGTGCCGAAACCGCTCTGGTTGGCGAGCGTCACCCTGGCGCTGCCGTCGCCGGCCGGCGCGACCGCGATGCGCGCCGCGAAGGCGCTGTCGGCCGCGGCGAAGCCGGCGTCGCGGTAACGCGCGAGCATCGGCACGAGCCGCGGCAGGAAGTCGTTCCAGTCGCGCCGTGCGGCCGGCGTCCACAACACTTCGGCCAGCGCCGCCGCGCGCGGGAACGCCGCGCGCTGCACGCGCTCACCGGTGCGCAGGTGCTCCGTCCACAGGTTCGCCTGCGCGCCCAATACATGCGTGGCCTGCTCCGCCGTCAGTTCCGCGGGCATCGGTTCGAACGCGTACACGCTCTGCAGGTCCATCACCGGCAGCCGTCCCGGCGTCTCGTCGTCGCCGTCGCTCTGCACATGATCGAAGTACAGCGCCGGCGCGGGCGCGAGCACCACGTCGTGGCCCGTGCGCGCCGCCTCGATCGCGCCCTGTGTGCCGCGCCAGGACATCACCGTCGCCTCCGCGGGCGGGCCGCCTTCGAGGATCTCGTCCCAGCCGAGCAGCCGGCGGCCGTGCGCCTGCAGGTAGCGCCCCAGCCGGCCCATGAACCAGCCCTGCAGCTGCATGTCGTCCTTCAGGCCCAGCTGCGCGCGTCGCGCCTGCACGGATGCGGACTGCTGCCACTGGTCCTTCACCGCCTCGTCGCCGCCCAGGTGCACGTAGCGCGATGGAAACAATTCGATGACTTCACCCAGCACGTCCTCGAGGAACGCGAACGTCGCCTCGTCGGTATTGAACAGCCAGGTGTGGATGCCCCAGTCCGGCGACACCGACGGCGCCTGCCCGGTCGTGCCCAGCTGCGGATAGGCGGCGATCGCCGCCTGGGCGTGGCCGGGCAGGTCGATCTCCGGCACCACGGTGACGTGGCGCTGCGCGGCGTAGGCGACGACGTCGCGGATCTGCGCCTGCGTGTAGAAGCCGCAGTACGGGCGCGGCGTGCCGTCGTCGTTGCGCCCGGCCGCGCCGGCGGGAATGCGGCAGCCGCCGACCTGCGTGAGCCGCGGGTACCTGCGGATCTCGATGCGCCAGCCCTGGTCGTCGGTGAGATGCCAGTGCAGCGTGTTGAGCTTGTGCACCGCCATCTGGTCGATCAGCGCCTTGACCTCGTCGACGCTGCGGAAATGCCGCGCGACATCGAGCATCAATCCGCGCCAGGCGAAGCGCGGCGCATCCTCGATGCGTTGCGCGGCAATGGTCGTCGGCCCCTGCGCGCCGTCGGCGCTGGCCAGCTGCCACAGCGTGATCGCGCCGTAGAACAGGCCCGCCGGCGTGCGCGCGGTGATGCGCGCGCCGCGCGTGTCGATGTCGAGCGCATAGGCCTCGTCGGCCAGGGCGGCTTTGGCGTCGAGCACGAGCGTGACCGCGTTGCTCCGTGCGCGCGCTTCGATGCGCGGCGCGAAGCCGCGGCTGCGCTGGAGGCGCGTGGCGAGGTCATGCGCCACCTGCGTGGCTTCGGTGCCGCGGGCGACCAGGCGCGTGTCGGCATCGAGCACGAACTGTCCCGTGCGCGGTTCCACGCGCGCGGGCAAGGGAATGACCGGGGTAAGCGCGGCCGGTGGCGCATCGGCTGCGGCCGCGGTTTGCGCCGGTCCGTTGTGATCGCCGGGCTGCGGCGCCGCGTGCGCCGTCCAAGGCATCGCCGCGCACAGGAACAAGGCCGCCGTCGCGGCCACCGCCAGGAAGTCGTGCCGTTTCATCCGCACCTGCCCCTTTCGAAGTCTTTCGAAGTGCGCACGCGCGGTGTCGCGGTACGCAAAAAACAGGCGGGCCCGGCATCCACCGGGCCCGCCGCGACGCACTTACGCTACCGCGCTACCACGTGCCGCACTACGGTGGCCCACCGTCAATACTTGAAGCGGAAGTTGAGGTAGTACTGCCGACCGTTCTCGTAGATCGAGCGCGGGCGGTCCTCCGACTCGGCGAAGTACTTGGTCTTGGGGTTGTTGAGGTTCAACGCATCGAGCGTGACCGAGAAGTTGTCGCTGATCTTGTAACCCAACGACGCCGACAGGCTGTCGACCTCGTCCTGCCAGAACGCCGACGCACGGTCCAGGCCGCTGAAGAACTTCGAGCGGTAGGTGTAGCTGACCCGCGCGTTGAACATGTCGTTCTCGAAGTAGCCGCCCACGTTGTAGGTGTTCTCCGAGGTGCCCAGCATCGGCTGGCCGTCGTCGGTGTCGCCATTGGCGTAGGTGTAGTTGGCGAACACGCCGAAGTTCTCGCCGATCGGCTGCTCCCAGGCGACTTCGACGCCGTTGACCTCGGCGTGCGTGTTGACCGGGACGGTGAGGTCGTAGTCGACCATCACGCCGGGCGCGGGATGCAGGGCATCGATCGTCAGGAACTGCTGGCGCACGTGCGACAGCGAGACGTAATCGTCGATGTCCATGCTGAAGACGCCCACTGACAGCAGCGCGCGCGGCGCGTAGTACCACTCCAGCGTCGCATCGAGGTTGGTCGACAGGATTGGCCGCAGGTTCGGATTGCCGCCGGTGCCGCTGCCCACGCCGTCGACCGTTGCCGGCGGCAGCAGGCTCACCGCGCCCGCCAGTGCCGAGAAGTCCGGGCGGGTCATGGTCTGGCTCGCGGCCAGGCGCAGCACGACGTCGTCGCTCATGTTCCACTTGAAGTTCGCGCTGGGCAGCCAGTCCTTGTAGGTGTTCTCGGTCCGCAGCGTCTTGAAGGGACCGAACGCCGAGGTGAGGACGGCGTCGGGATCGCTGGCGTCGGCGTTGACGAAGTTGGTCACGTCCTCGCGCGTTTCCACGTAGCGCATGCCGAGGTTGGCGTTCCAGCGTTCGCCGGCGAAGTTCAACTGCACGTACGCGGCATTGCTGCGTTCCTCCAGACCGTAGGCGCCGGGGAAGTAGAAGCGCGACACCGGATCGCGGTTGGTGTGTGCGGCGTTGAACGCCGCCAGCTGGTCTTCGGTGAAGTACCAGATGTTGCGCGGGAAGTGACCGCCCAGACCGCTACCGAAATCGCCCGGATAATTGTGGAAACCCTGCGGCCAGTTGGCGGGGTCGAACGCCGAACCGTCGGCGCTCGGGCCCTGCGCGGTGACCTGGTCGAGGTTGCGTTCATGCCGCGCGGTGCGCACGCCGAAGTCGATCGACTCCAGCACGCCGCCGCTGGTGAAGTACTCGGCGTCGATCTGGCCCCACTTCTCGGTGTCTTCCACATCGATGTCCTGGAAACCGAAGATCCAGTCCAGGCCGTAGTCGACGTTCGGCGTACCGGGCTGGCCGGTATCGGCGGTGCCGAGGTTCCAGTCGGCGGCACCGACGCCGTGCATCGACCAGCCAGCGCCCGTGCCCTTGCCGACGTCCCATTCGGCGACGTCCTGGGTCGGGGTCTCGCCGTGGCCTTCCGAGGTGCCGGCCTGGCCGGAAAGGCGCAGCTTCTCGTTGACGTCCCATTTGCCTTCGACGCTGAAGAACTCGGTGTTGGATTTGGCACCCGGACGCGAGATCTGGTCGTAGATGCCGTACTGGCGCGTCGGATCGGCGCTGAAGTTGGCCTGGACGAGCGTGTTGTCGCGCACGACGTAGCCCGCATCGGGTGCCTGACCGTTGCCCTGGCCGAGGATGCGCGCGCCCCACAGCATGTAGTTGCGGTTGTAGTTGTCGGCCTTCATGTCCGAGCGGAAGTAGTTGGCTTCCAGCTCGAGCGCGTCGGTCGGCTTCCACTGCACGCTGACCATGCCGCCGGTGCGCTTGCGCTCCTGCTCGAACAGCGCCGAACCCATCAGCGACGGATAGAACACGCCGGCCAGGTCCGGATTGCTGGTGGCGATCGCCGAGCCTGGGGCGATCTGCTCGTAGCCGAGGATCTCCTGGCCGTCGCGGCGCAGGTGCCGCTCCTCGCTGAAGGCCTGGACGGTGATGCCGAAGGAGCCGTCCGCGTTCTTGTAATTGCCCAGCACCGAGACCTGCGGATCCCACTTGTCGGGCAGGTCCGCGTACACCGCACCGACCGATCCGAAGATGCTGAAGCCGGTATCGAAGTTGAGCGGATTGCGGGTGACGATGTCGACGCTGCCGACCGCGCCGCCCTCGACCAGCCTGGCCTCCGAGGACTTATGCACCACGACCTTGTCGACGAGTTCCGAAGGCAGCAGCGAGTAGCTGACGCTGCGGCCGACGGTGCCGGTCTGGTTGAGCACGAACCAGTCGCCGCTGCCGATGTTGTGGCCGTCGATCAGGGTCTGGGTGAAGCTGGGACTGGTGCCGCGCATCGACACGCGATCGTTCTCGTCGAACGCGCCTTCGTTGGCGCTCGCGGCGCTGATGTTCACGCCGGGCACGCGCGACAGCGAATCGGCGACGTTCTTGTCGGGCATCTTGCCGATGTCCTCCGACGTGATCACCTCGACCCGCGAGTTCTCCTCGCGCTTGCTTTCCAGCGACTGCTGCACGGCGCCGCGGATGCCTTTCACCACGACGGTATCGAGCGTGGTGGCATCATCCGGCGCGGTCTGCGCGGCGGGGGCGGTCGTCGTTGCGTCCTGCGCGGTGGCGGGGCCGGCGATGCCAAGGGCGGCGACGATACTGATCGAAAGGACTTTCTTGCGAAGTTGCATTGCTTCCTCTCCCACGGGCTGTTGTCGCGTCCGGCTCCGGTTCCGAGGGGAGCCGTCGGCTGCGTTGTTGTCATGCCGCGCCGGCCTGTCCCTGCATGGCCGGAGTCTTGGTTCCCTCGTCTTCAAGGTGTTGCAGGTACCAGCTCGCCGCGCCGATCACGCCGAGCCTTTCGTTTTCGATGAGCCGCACCGGCACGCGTTCGAGCACGGCGCGCATCGCGCCGCGATCGACCAGGCGCGTGCGGAAGTCGCTGTTCGGCAGGAAGTCGGTGAGCTGCGGCACGATGCCGCCGGCGACGTGGACGATGCGCGCGCTCGCGATCACCGCGAGGTCGCCGATCACGCTGCCCAGCAGCGCGCAGAACGTGAGCACGGCATCGAGCGCGATCGCATCGCCGCGGCGCGCGGCCTCGCTGATCGCAGCGGGCGCGCGCAGCGCCGGTTGCGCGCCGTCGAGCGCGCAGATCGCGTCGTAGAGGTTGACCAGGCCCGGACCGGAAACGAAGTGCTCGGTAGTCACGTGGCGGGTGCGCTGCTGCATCCAGCGCAGGAGCTCGATCTCGCGCGCGTTGCCCGGCGCGAAACCGGCCATGCCCGCTTCGGTGGGCAGCACGACCGTGCCGCGCGGATGCGGAATGCAGATCGCCGCGCCCAGGCCCGTGCCCGGGCCGATCACCAGGGCGGGACCCGGTTCGGCGACGTCGACGCCCGGCGTGAGCAGGCGCGATTCGGCCGGATCCAGGCGCTGCGAGCCGTGCGCGGCGGCGGCGAAGTCGTTGATGACGTGCAGCTCGCGCAGCTGCAGCTCGTGGCGCGTCTCCGGCAGGGAAATGCGCCAGGGCAGATTGGAATTGATGACTTCCTCGTCCAGCACCACGCCGGCGCTCGCGATCACCATGCGATCGAGGTCGGCGCGGGCGTGGCCCTGCGCTTCGGTGGCGACGAAGTCGGCGAGGATCGCGGCCAGGCTCGGGTACTCGCCGCACGGGTACTTGCGGTAGGCGAGCACGGCGATGCGGCCAGCGTCATCGGCCTGCACCAGCGCGATGCGGGCATTGGTGCCGCCCACGTCGGCCGCGATGAAGCGGAGCGCGCTCATGGCCGGCACCCGCGCCGCGCCTCGCGCTTCAGCTCCTGCCGCCGGACTCCGTACCTCGACAACATGCGTCCTCCGCCCGTCCCCGGGATGTCAGCGCGGCGGAGCGTGCGCCGCGGATGACAACGTTGTCAACAGTGCAGCCAAAAGCCGTCGCGGGAAGCGACGGATGCCCAGAATCCCCGCATTTTTCTGCTGCGCAGCAGCATTGGCCGGCATTTGTCCCCGCGTCATCGCGTGCGCAATGCGCGCACTTCCAGTGGGGCGAATTGACCCGCCGGACGGGCATGGATGACAACGTTGCACACCCGCGTGTCGTGTGAGTCAATCGGCCCGACGCTGGCAGGCCTCGCCGGCCACCCGCACTTCCGGAGGGGAATCCGCATGTCCACGCCGTCCACCGCCGCAGGCACCGCGCGCAGCCGTTACGGATCGATCGCGATCGTCGGCGCGCTGTTCTTCATCTTCGGCTTCGTCACCTGGCTCAACGGGCCGCTGATCTCGTTCGCCAGGCTCGCGTTCGATGTAAGCGAGTCGCTGGCATTCCTCATTCCCAGCGCTTTCTACATCTCCTACTTCTGCCTGGCACTGCCTTCGTCCGCGATCCTGCGCAAGACGGGCATGAAGAAGGGAATGGCGCTTGGCCTGTTCCTGATGGCGCTTGGCGCAATCGTATTCGGCCAATACACGACAGCGCGGGTCTACCCGGGTGCGGTCGCTGGCATCTTCGTCATCGGTGCCGGCCTGGCGATCCTGCAGACCGCGTCGAATCCGTACATCAGCATCCTCGGCCCGATCGAAGGCGCGGCGCAGCGCATCGCGATCATGGGCATCTGCAACAAGGCCGCCGGATGGGCCGCACCCTACGTGATTGGCACTCTCGTCATGCACGGCATGGGCGACGTCGCCAGTCGCGTGGCTGGCGCCGATCCGGCGACCAAGGAAGCCACACTCAACGAGTTCGCCGCGCGCATCCACGATCCCTACATGCTCATGGCGGGATTGTTGGCGCTGCTGGCAATCGGGATTCTCTATTCGCCGCTGCCCGAAATCCGCCCCGAGGAAGTCAATACGGAAGGCGCCGCAAACGGCGAGGGCAAGAAGACGAGCATCTTCCAGTTCCCGCATGTGTGGCTGGGCGCGCTTTGCATCTTCGTCTACGTCGGCGCGGAAGTAATGGCGGGGGACGCGATAGGCACTTATGGCCAGGCGTTCGGGCTGCCGCTGGACGAAACCAAGTTCTTCACTGCCTTGACGCTGCGCGCGATGCTGGTCGGCTACGTCGTCGGTCTGGTGCTTATCCCGCGATTCATCTCGCAGGAACGCTATCTCAGCCTGTCGGCGCTGTTGGGCGTGCTGCTCGCCTTGGGCGCTTTCCTCACCAAGGGCTATACCTCGGTGTACTTCGTCGCCGCGCTCGGCTTCGCCAACGCGATGATGTGGCCGGCGATCTTCCCGCTGGCGATCCAGGGCCTGGGCCGCTTCACCGAGCGCGGCTCGGCGCTGCTGATCATGGGCATCGCCGGCGGCGCGGTGATCCCGCAGTTGTTCGTCCACCTCAAGCAGACGTACGACTTCCAGCTGGTATTCCTGCTGCTGATGGTGCCCTGCTACCTGTACATCCTGTATTTCGCGCTGCGCGGGCATCGCGTCGGCCACGCCGCGACGCTGCCGGTGGCGCAGGCGTCGCAAAGCTGAAACATCCGGACCCGTGCGCATCGTCGCAACGATGCGTACGGCCGCGCACGGCCTGCGGCGCGCTTTCAATCGACTTCGACTGGCCCTAGGCTAACGGGCCGTGACGTCGGCCGACGTCGCGGACCTCGGCCGAGATCCCGCGAGGCAATGTTGCGCAGACCCACGATCAAAGATGTCGCCGCCGCCGCACAGGTGTCGCTGAAGACGGTGTCGCGCGTCATCAACGACGAGCCCAGCGTGCAGGCGCGCACCCGCGAGCGCGTGCGCAAGGCCATCGACGAGCTCGGCTACCGGCCCGATCCGTCGGCGCGCAGCCTGCGCAGCGCGCAGTCGTATGCGATCGGCCTGATCTACGACAACCCGAACCCCTACTACGTCATCGCCGTGCAGAACGGCGTGCTGTCGGTGTGCCGCGAGACCGGCTACGGCCTGCAGATCCATCCCTGCGATTCGTCCGCGCCCGACCTCGCCGCGGAGATCGTCGGTCTGGTCAGGCACGCGCGCCTGGCCGGCCTGGTGCTGGCGCCGCCGATGTCGGAGCGGCAGGAGCTGGTGAACGAACTCGTGGCCCACGGCATCCGGCTCGTGCGCATCGTGTCCTCCGCCGCCGACCCGCAGGACGGCAGCGCCTGCATCTACGTCGACGACCGCGACGCGGCCTACGAGATCACCGAATACCTGATCCAGCTCGGCCACACGCGCATCGGTTTCCTGTGGGGCGGCAAGTCGCACGGCTCGTCGTGGGAGCGCCACAAGGGTTACGAGGACGCGCTGCGCGATTACGGCATCGGCGTGGATCCGGAACTGGTGGTCGAAGGCGACTATTCCTTCGACGACGGCTTCCGCGGCGCGCGCCGCCTGCTCGCGCTGCCCAACCGCCCCACCGCGATCTTCGGCAGCAACGACGAGATCGCCGCGGGCGTGCTCGCCGCGGCGCGCTCCAGCGGCCTCAACGTGCCCTACGACCTGTCGATCGCCGGCTTCGAGGACAGCCCGTTCTCCAAACAGAGCTGGCCCGCGCTGACCACGGCGAAACAGGCGACCGAGGAGATCGCGCGCCACGCCGCGCGACGGCTGCTGCAGGAAATCCGCGAGGACGCGAACACCGCACCGCTGCCGAACGAAGGCTTCAGCCCGCAACTGGTGGTGCGCGGCTCGACGGCGCCGCCGCGGCCGAAGGGGTGAGGGGAGGAAGGGCGCGCCGCTGGTTTTGATTCAACGCCGGTAGCGGCCGCTTTCCGCTTTTCCGTGTGCTGTTGCTGTTGCCTTTGCTCGTCATTCCCGCGAAAGCGGGAATCCAGTGACGTTCGCTTTTCAGGCTTCCAAAGGAAGAGCCGGGGCAAAGACAAAAAACCAAAGACACTGGATTCCCGCTTTCGCGGGAATGACGAGCAAGAGCAAGAGCGCGTTGTGACTACCCGCCGCCTCCCGTTGCGCGAATCACGACCCGGCGTCGCGCAAAACCCTCACCCCGCATCCTCCTGCCACGTTCTCCCGTCCCGCTCGATCAACGCCACCGCCGCGCTCGGTCCCCAGGTGCCGGCGGTGTACGGCTTGGGCGCGTCGCCCGCGGCTTCCCACGCGGCGCGGATCGGATCGATCCATTTCCACGCCGCTTCCACTTCATCGCGGCGCATGAACAGCATCGGGTTGCCGCGCACCACGTCCATCAGCAGGCGTTCGTAGGCATCGGAATGACGGCCGCCGAAGGTCTCGGCGAAACTCAGGTCCATCGGCACGTGGCGCAGGCGCAGGCCGCCGGGGCCGGGCACCTTGTTCATCAGCCACAGCGTTACGCTCTCGTCGGGCTGCAGGCGCAGCACGAGGCGGTTGGGCGCGAGTGCGCTCACGCCTTCGAAGATCGAATGCGGGACCTCGCGGAACGTCACCACGATCTCCGACACGCGCGCGGGCAGGCGCTTGCCGGTGCGCAGGTAGAAGGGCACGCCGGCCCAGCGCCAGCTGCGCACTTCGGTCTTGAGCGCGACGAAGGTTTCGGTATTCGACGCGCGACCGAGTTCCTCGGCATAGCCCGGCACCGCGCGGCCATCCGCGGCGCCGTTGCGGTACTGGCCGCGCACCACCAGCTGCGCGGCGTTGCCCGCATCGATCGGTCGCAGCGCGCGCAGCACCTTCAGCTTCTCGTCGCGGATCGCGTCGGCGTCGAGCGAGGTCGGCGGCTCCATCGCGACCAGGCACAGCAGCTGCAGCAGGTGGTTCTGCACCATGTCGCGCAACGCGCCCGCGCGGTCGTAGTACGGCGCGCGCCCTTCCACGCCGATGGTTTCGGCGACGGTGATCTGCACGTGGTCGATGTGTTCGGCACGCCACAAGGGCTCGAACAGCGCGTTGCCGAAGCGCAGCGCGGTGAGGTTCTGCACGGTTTCCTTGCCCAGGTAATGGTCGATGCGGAAGATCTGCCGCTCGGCGAAGACGCGGCCGAGCGCGTCGTTGATCGCATCGGCGCTGGTGCCGTCGGTGCCGATCGGCTTTTCCACGACCACGCGGGTGTCGGCGTCGATGAGCTTCCACGCATCGAGCTGCTGCGCGGCCTGCGCGAACAGCTGCGGCGCCACCGCAAGGTAGAACACGCGCACGCGCCGTTCGCGGCGCATCGATTCGCTGAATTCCGCCCAGCCAGCGTCGTTGCCCAGGTCCAGGCGCTGGTAATGCAGCAACTTCAGGAAGCCGGCGAGTGCCGCTTCGCCGCCGCCTTCTGTGGCCGCGATCGGCGCGAGCGCGGTCCGCACCTGCGCGCGATAGTCCTCGTCGCTGCGTACATCGCGGGCGACGCCGACGATGCGGGTGCCGTCGACGATCTGGCCGTCGTGGTACCGATGGAACAGCGCCGGCAGCAGCTTGCGCAGCGCGAGGTCGCCGGAGCCGCCGAAGATCACCAGGTCGAAGGGCGGCAGCGGGGTGGCGTGGAGCAGGGGTTCGGGTCCGACAGGGGCGGCAGGGGTCATGGGGGGCCGGCAGGGGACGGTGGGCGGACCTTACCACCGCGCCATACCAATGGCATACCAATAGCCGTCACTCGAATGTAAACAATGCGTTACGTTGCCGTCGTGGTCTGCAATTGGTATGGTTCCCGCATGCACAGCTATCTGGTCGCCGAATTCCACCGCCAGGGCGAGGCCCGCCGGGCACCGGCCTACCAGCACCTGCGCCGGACCCTGCAGCACGCCATCGAAAACGGCGAACTCAAGCCCGGTCAGGCGCTGCCCGGCGAACGCGAGCTGGGCAAGCGGCTGGAGCTGTCGCGGGTCACCGTGCGCAAGGCGATCGCCGGTCTGGTCGCCGACGGCCTGCTGGTGCAGCGCCAGGGCGCGGGCACCTTCGTCGCCGAGCGCATCGTCAAGTCGTTCTCACAGCTCACCAGCTTCACCGACGACCTGCGCGCGCGCGGGCTCGATCCCAAGTCGGTGTTCCTCGAACGCGGCGTCGGCGAGGTCACGCCGGAAGAGGCGATGGCACTGAACCTCTCGCCCGGCGCGCTGGTGGTGCGCTACTACCGCCTGCGCACCGCGGCCGAACAGCCGCTCGCGCTGGAACGCACGGCGGTACCGCAGTCGGTGCTCGCCGATCCGGCGCTGGTCGGCAACTCCCTGTACGCCACCTTCGCCCGGCTCGGAATCCGCCCGGCGCGCGCGCTGCAGCGGCTGCGCGCGATTGCGTTCGACGCCGAACAGGCGCGGCTGATGCATCTGCCCGAGGGCAGCCCGGGACTGTTCATCGAACGCCGCACCTTTCTCGAAGACGGACGGGTGGTGGAGTTCACGCGTTCCTTCTATCGGGGGGATGCGTATGACTTTGTGGCCGAATTGCACAGTGAATAAATCGTCGGGTGCTGTGGCTTTTGCTTTTTGCTTTAGCTTTTTTTGCTTTGCCCGTCATTCCCGCGAAAGCGGGAATCCAGTGCCTTTGGCCTTTGATTCAGATGACAGGCATCCGACGCGGGGGGCGTTGCATCACTTCGTTGACACCAGCAGCAACTGCAACAGAGTCACTGGATTCCCGCTATCGCGGGAATGACGAGCCAAAACCGGTGAAACAAGACCCGCCATGACCATCCCCGCCACCACCCAAATGCACGCCGAAGCCGCCGAAGCCGCCGACGCCGTCGCGCGCCAGTTCGCCGCCAACGCGTCCGTCATCGATGCGCTGGTCGCGCGCCTGCGCGCGCAACCGCCGCGCTTCATCGTCACCTGCGCGCGCGGCAGTTCCGATCACGCGGCGACCTACGGCAAGTACCTGTTCGAGACCGCGCTGGGCCTGGTCACCGCGTCGGCCTCGCCGTCGGTGGGCTCGGTCTATGCCGTGCAGCCGCGACTCGACGACGCGTTGTTCATCGTCATCTCGCAGTCGGGCAAGAGCCCCGACCTGCTGCGCAATGCGGAGATCGCCCAGGCCGCCGGCGCGCACGTGGTCGCGCTGGTCAACGTCGCCGACTCGCCGCTCGCGCAACTGGCCGACACGGTGATCCCGCTGCATGCCGGGCCGGAGAACAGCGTCGCGGCGACCAAGAGCTACCTGTGTTCGCTCGCTGCGCTGCTGCAACTGGCGGCGCGCTGGAGCGGCGATGCGGAACTGCGTGCGGCTGCCGATGCGCTGCCCGAGGCCTTGCGCGACGCCTGGCAGCAGGACTGGTCGCCGCTCGTGTCGGGGCTGCGCCTGGCCAGCAACCTGTTCGTGCTCGGCCGCGGGCTCGGCCTCGCCGCCGCGCAGGAGGCCGCGCTGAAATTCAAGGAAACCTGCGGCCTGCACGCGGAGGCGTTCTCGTCGGCGGAAGTGAAGCACGGCCCGATGGCACTGATCGGTCCCGACTTCCCCGTGCTCGTCTTCGCCCAGGATGACGACACCGGCGCCGGCACCGCGGCGGTCGCCGAGGAATTCCGCGCGCGCGGGGCACCGGTGTGGCTGGCGCGGCCGGGCGCGCAGGGACCGGGCGTGCTGCCGCTGCCGGCAACGTCGCACCCGGCGTGCACGCCACTGCTGACGGTGCAGGCGTTCTACGGTGCGGTGAACGCGCTCGCCGTCGCGCGCGGGCACAATCCCGACGTGCCGCCGCACCTCAACAAGGTCACCGAGACCGTCTGAATCTTGCGCCGCACCCTGCAGGTGCGGGACGCGGAACGATGCAACGAAGGACACGCCGCTCCATGTCGCACACCACCGTCTTCCACAACGCACACGTCCTCACCGAACGCGGCTTCGAGCGCGACCTCGGCGTGGTGGTGGAAGACGGCCACATCGTCGCGGTGCTGCCGGGCGAAGCCCCAGGCGCCGGCGAGCAGGTTGACCTGCAGGGCGGCTACCTGGTGCCCGGTTTCATCGACACGCAGGTCAACGGCGGCGGCGACGTGCTGTTCAACGACGCGCCGACGGTCGACGGTTTGCGCCGCATCGCCGCCGCGCACCGCCGCTTCGGCACCACCGGGCTGATGCCGACGCTGATCAGCGACGACGTCGCCGTGATGCAGCGCGCGATCGAGGCCGTGCGCGAAGCGATCGCGCAGGGCGTGCCGGGCATTCTCGGGATTCACCTCGAAGGCCCGTACCTGGCCGAAGCGCGCAAGGGCGTGCACGACCCGCACAGGTTCCACACGCCCGATGCGGCCGAGCTCGACCTGATCGCCGCGCTGGGCGTCGGCCGCACGATGGTGACGCTGGCGCCGGAACGCTTCGCGCCGGCGACGCTGCGCGCGCTCGCCGATCGCGGCGTGATCGTGTGCGCCGGCCACACCGCCGCGACCTACGAACAACTGCGCGACGCGTTCGCCGCCGGCGTGCGCGGCGTGACGCACCTGTTCAACGCGATGACGCCGCTGGGCAGCCGCGAGCCCGGCGCCGTCGGCGCGGCGCTGGAGGATCCCGACAGCTGGTGCGGAATCATCGTCGACGGCTACCACGTGCACGAGGCCGCGCTGCGCGTGGCGATCGCGGCCAAACCGCGCGGCCGGATGATGCTGGTGACCGACGCGATGCCGCCGGTGGGTGGCGAACGCGAGGGGTTCTCGCTGTACGGCGTGCCGATGACCTGCCGCGACGGCAAGTGCACCACCGCCGACGGCACCCTGGCCGGCTCGGCGCTGGACATGGCCAGCGCCGTGCGCAACACGGTGGAACGGGTCGGGCTGCCGCTCGATGAGGCCTGCCGGATGGCGTCGGCCTACCCGGCCGATTTCCTGGGACTGGGCGGGGAGCTGGGGCGGATCGCGCCGGGGTATCGGGCCGATCTGGTCTGGCTGGATGCCGGGTTGCGGGTCCAGGGCAGCTGGATCGGCGGTCGCCAGGCCGGCTCCGCGTCGCCCGGGTAAGCGCAGCGCACCCGGGGCCTTCCATCGCCACCTTTTCGCCTGCCACCGTCCCGGGTGCGGCCTTCGGCCTTACCCGGGCTACGCGGGGCTGACCCTCCCGTCTCCTGCCCGGGGGAGACGGGCGAAGCGGGCGATAGCCCGCTGAGGCGAAGCGCCCCCTGCGCGACGTCCGCGCGCCTGCGGCGCGCGCCCCTCATCCGTCGCTTCGCGCCACCTTCTCCCCGCGAGCGGGAGAAGGGAGCCCCGCGGGCCGTCGGACCTGCACGGCACGCTATAATTCCGAGTCTTTGCTCGGCATTTCCTCGCGCCCTCCCGGTCGTGAGGCGCAACGCCGGGCGCCCGCAGCCCCCGCGGCTCCCCCGCCGCGCGCCACGAGTCACGCCCCATGACCAGCACTGCCGAACTCAGCTCGCCGTCCTCGGCGAATACCGCGCTCACCAACTCGGTGGTCGATCCCGACTACACGCTGGATCACAAGTACAGCCGTGTCGAAGGCCGCATCTATCTGTCCGGCGTGCAGGCGCTGGTGCGCCTGCCGCTGATGCAGCGCCTGCGCGACCAGGCCGCGGGCCTCAACACCGCCGGTTTCATCTCCGGCTACCGCGGTTCGCCGCTGGGCGGCTTCGACCTGGAGCTGTGGCGCGCGCGCAAGCACCTGGAAGGCGCGGGGGTGAAGTTCACCCCGGGCCTCAACGAGGACCTCGGCGCGACGATGGTGTGGGGTTCGCAGCAGACCAACCTGTTCCCCGGCGCCAGGGTCGATGGCGTGTACGGCATGTGGTACGGCAAGGGCCCGGGCGTGGACCGCTGCGGCGACGTGTTCAAGCACGCGAACGCTGCAGGCACCGGCAAGTTCGGCGGCGTGCTCGCGCTCGCGGCCGACGACCACGCCTGCCGCAGCTCGACGCTGCCGCACGGCTCGGAACACGAATTCGTCAGCGCGATGATGCCGGTGCTCAACCCGGCGGGCGTGCAGGACATCATGGACATGGGCCTGATCGGCTGGGCCATGTCGCGCTACACGGGCCGCTGGGTCGGCTTCAAGACGATCGCCGAAACCGTCGAGTCGTCGGCCTCGGTCGACGTCAATCCGCTCGCGCTCGACATCGTCATCCCGACCGACTTCGAGATGCCCGAGGGCGGCCTCAACATCCGCTGGCCGGATCCGCCGCTCAACCAGGAAATGCGCCTGCACCAGTACGCGGTGAAGGCCGCGCAGGCCTTCGCGCGCGCCAACCGCATCGACCGCCTCGTGATCGATTCGCCGAGCGCGCGCCTGGGCATCATCACCACCGGCAAGTCGTATCTCGACGTGCTGCAGGCGCTGGAATACCTCGGCCTGGACGCGCGCGCCTGCGCGGACCTGGGCATCCGCGTGTACAAGGTCGGCATGACCTGGCCGCTGGAACCGGTCGGTTTGCGCGCCTTCGCGCGCGGCCTGCAGGACATCGTGGTCGTGGAAGAAAAGCACGCCTTCATCGAGAGCCAGATGAAGGAAGCGATGTACAACTGGCCGTCGTCGGAAGGCCGTCCGTCGATCGTCGGCAAGTACGACGAATCCGGCGACTGGATCCTGCCGTCGACCGGCGAACTCACGCCCGCGCGCATCGCCGGCGTCATCGCCAAGCGCATCCAGCGTTTCCATAACTCCGAGCACATCGAAAACGTGCTGCGCTGGATGGCCGAGAAGGAATCCGAACTCGCCCTGCCGCGCGCGCAGTTCCCACGCGTGCCGCACTACTGCTCGGGCTGCCCGCACAACACCTCGACGGTGGTGCCGGAGGGTTCGCGTGCGCTCGGCGGCATCGGTTGCCACTACATGGTCACATGGATGGACCGCAGCACCGACACCTTCACCCACATGGGCGGCGAAGGCGTGACGTGGGCGGGCCAGGCGGCGTTCACCGATACGCCGCACGTGTTCCAGAACCTCGGCGACGGCACCTACTTCCACAGCGGTTCGCTGGCGATCCGCCAGTCGGTCGCGGCCGGCGTCAACATCACCTACAAGATCCTCTACAACGACGCGGTCGCGATGACCGGCGGCCAGCCGGTCGACGGCCAGCTGTCGGTGCCGCAGATCGCGCACCAGGTGCGCAGCGAAGGCGTCTACACCATCGTGCTGGTGTCCGACGACATCGCCAAGTGGAGCAAGCGCGAGCTGTTCCCGAGCGACGTCGAGTTCTACGACCGCAAGGAGCTCGACGCGGTGCAGAAGCGCCTGCGCGAAGTGAAGGGCGTGTCCGTCCTCATCTACGACCAGACCTGTGCCACCGAGAAGCGTCGCCGCCGCAAGCGCGGCAAGATGGTCGATCCGCAGAAGCGGGTGATGGTGAACTCGCTGGTGTGCGAAGGTTGCGGCGACTGCGGCAAGAAGTCGTTCTGCGTGTCGGTGCTGCCGAAGGAAACCGAGTTCGGTCGCAAGCGCGAGATCGACCAGAGCAACTGCAACAAGGACTACAGCTGCGTCAACGGCTTCTGCCCCAGCTTCGTCACCGTCGAAGGCGGCGCGCTGCGCAAGAAGAAGGGCTCTTCGGCCAAGGATCGCCTGAGCGATCTGCCGATGCCGGTGCTGCCGTCGCTCGACCAGCCCTGGAACATCCTGCTCACCGGCGTGGGCGGTACCGGCGTGGTCACCATCGGTGCACTGCTGGGCATGGCCGGCCACCTCGAAGGCAAGGGCGCCACGGTGCTCGACCAGACCGGCCTCGCGCAGAAGGGCGGCGCCGTCACCACGCACATTCGCATCGCCAAGACCCCGGCCGACATCCACGCCGTGCGCATCGCCGCGGGCGAGGCCGACCTCGTGCTCGGCTGCGACATGGTGGTGGTCAACGACTACTGGGTGCTGTCGAAGATCCGCACCGGCCGCAGCCACGTCGTGCTCAACAGCTACGAGGCGATGCCGGGCACCTTCACCACGCGTCCGGACATGCAGTTCCCGGCGACCGATATCGTCGCCGCGATCCGCAAGGCACTGGGCACCGAGGCGCAAGCCGCGGAGAAGCTCTCGCTGGTTGACGCCACCCAGCTCGCCACCGCGCTGCTGGGCGATGCGATCGCGACCAACCTCTTCATCCTCGGCTATGCCTGGCAGCAAGGGCTGGTGCCGGTCGCGTTCGACTCGCTGATGCGCGCGGTCGAACTCAACGGCGCCGCGGTCGAGATGAACAAGACCGCGTTCGCCTGGGGCCGCCTCGCCGCGATCGATCCGGCCGCCGTCGCCGGAGCCGCGGGCCTGATCCGCAACGCGCCGACCGCTGCCGAAGCCACGCCGCACGAGCTGCCGATGCTCAAGGCCGGCGAGTGGGAAGGCCACGAGTGGGGTGCGAACGCCGCGCCGCTGAAGACGCGCGACGGCGACGAACTGCGCCATGTGCCGGCGCATGCGAACCATGGCGACAACGTCGCGTTCCTGCCGCTCGACGATGCGCGGCTGTCGCGCTCGCTCGACGAACTGATCGCACGCCGCGTCGCCTTCCTCACCGACTACCAGGACGCCGCGTACGCGCAGCGCTACAGCGACTTCGTCGCGAAGGTGCGCGCGGCCGAGGAGAAGCAGGCCGCCGGTTCGACCGACCTGACCGAGGCCGTGGCGCGCTACGCGTTCAAGCTGATGGCGTACAAGGACGAGTACGAAGTGGCGCGCCTGTACACCAGCGGCGAGTTCCGCAAGAAGCTCGAACAGCAGTTCGACGGCGATTACAAGCTCAAATTCCACCTCGCCCCGCCGCTGCTGGCGAAGAAGGACGCGCAGGGTCGCCTGATCAAGGGCGAGTACGGCCCGTGGGTGTTCACCGCGTTCAAGTGGCTGGCGAAGCTGCGCAAGCTGCGCGGCACCGCCTTCGACCTCTTCGGTCGCACCGAGGAGCGGAAGATGGAGCGTCAGCTGATCGTCGACTACTTCGCGACGATCGAAGGCCTGCTCGGCAAGCTCGATCGCGGCAACGTCGATCTCGCGGCGGAAATCGCTTCGATTCCGGAGCACATCCGCGGCTACGGCCACGTCAAGGAAGAGCACCTGCACAAGGCCAAGGCGCGCGAGGCGGAGCTGCTGAAGGAATGGAGCAATCCGCTGCGAATCGTGAAGGTGGCCTGATGGCGGGTGCGATGCGCATGACGGTTGTCGTGCGCTGAGACGCCAGGATGAGAGAGCCCCGCTTCGGCGGGGCTTTTTCTTTTGCGTCCCATCGCCACCGTACCGTGTGCGCGACGGTCCGCGCACCGGGATTCTTCTCTGCGCACGCTGCTTGTATCTCCTTCTCCCCGCTTGCGGGGAGAAGGTGCCCGCAGGGCGGATGAGGGGGAGCGAGCGCAGCGAGCTGCCTTTGTTCTTCGCTTGAGCACCGGCAACCGCAAAAGCGAAAACAACAGCAGCTCGCTGCGCTCGCTCCCCCTCACCCGCCCGTTGGGCACCCTCTCCCCGCACGCGGGGAGAGGGAAAGTCCAATCAGGGCGCGGCGACGGCAAGGGCAACGACAAAGGCAGCTCGCTGCGCTCGCCGCCCCTCACCCGCCCGTTGGGCACCCTCTCCCCGCACGCGGGGAGAGGGAAGCGCGTCGCGCCGACGCACGCTGCATCTTTGCCCGGAGCGCGTTCCCTCGCTGCTTCAGATCACCGCCGCCACACCAGCGTGCGATTGTTCGCCGGCATCGCCACATCGGCGACCAGATGCAGGCCGATGCCGCGCGCCAGCGCATCGACCGCCTCGAAGTCGCGGATGCCCGACCGCGGATCGCGCGCCTTCAGCCAGCCGTCGAAGTCGCGGTTGCTGTCGCTGGTATAGGCGCCGTCGTAGTTGAACGGGCCGTACACGGCCACAACGCCCTCCTCCGGCTTCCGTTCGTCCTGCGCGTGGCGCAGCGAAGTCGAAGGACCGCCCGCCAGCACGCGATCCACACCGGCAAAGAACGACTCCACTTCCGCCCAGCCCATGATGTGCAGGGTGTTCGCGCTGAACACCGCATCGAACGTTTCGGCCGGCCACGCACCACGCACGTCGAGCGCGAGCGGCGGTGGCGTGTTCGCGAGCTTCGCTTCGTCCAGCCACAGGCGGATCCCCGGCAGGTTCTCCGCCACATCCGCGCATTGCCAGCGCAGCCACGGCATCGCCGCGGCGAAATGCACCGCGTGCTGGCCCGTGCCGCTGCCGATCTCGAGCACG
The DNA here is from genome assembly GCF_042655745.1 of Lysobacter yangpyeongensis. Classification (NCBI taxonomy): domain Bacteria; kingdom Pseudomonadati; phylum Pseudomonadota; class Gammaproteobacteria; order Lysobacterales; family Lysobacteraceae; genus Lysobacter; species Lysobacter yangpyeongensis. The sequence continues at coordinate 102,928 of NZ_JBHSNM010000006.1, forward strand.
CTTCGTTGCGAAGCGAACTGCTCGCGCAACACCGCCAGGATCGGATCGCGGTTGCGGTCGCAGGCCGGGGCATACGGTTTGTCGGTCACGCGCGGGCTCTCCTGGATGCGCAGGGCGGTCTCGACCCGCCGCGCACGAACGAAGCAATGGGTGTCGAGGCGGGATGCCACGCGAGGCGTGCCGACCGGCACACGCCACGCCACCCGCAAGGTGCAAGGCACGGCGTCCCGATACACGCGCGGCCAAGCACCACCGCAGCCTACGCCGGTCGCGACGGTGGAACGAAGGCTGCATCGATGCCGGCAACCGGCGGGGCGAGACCCGCCCTACACCTTGCGGCCACTTTCGCGCATCAGCTGGTCGAAACGCTCCCAGCGCAGGCGGCGCCGGTACACCTTGTTGGTCGGCCGCCATTCCACCGCGCCTTTCGATACCAGCAGCGTGCCGAACCGCACGCCGTCGCGCTTCACCACGAACTCGATGTCCTCGCGCCCGAGCGCGCGCTCCGGGACGCTGAAGGTGACCGTGTGGGCCATGTCGCGCTCCTGCGGGCGGCGCCACCGCCGCGATGCCCCGAATCTAGCGCCGCGGCGTCAATGTCGCGTTGTCGTGCGGCAATCCCCCGCGCGGGGGAGCGCTTTCGCTGTCCGTCCGGCGCAGCATCCCGGCGTCTGGTTTTCCATGGGCGGTGTTGCAGCCGCCGAAGGCGGATGCGCCATGGTCTTCAACTCGCTCACCTTCGTGGTGTTCTTCGCCTGCGTGCTGGTGCTGCACCACCTGCCGCTGGGCTGGACCACGAAGAAGGTCAACCTGCTCGTCGCGAGCTACCTGTTCTACGCCGCATGGAACCCGCCGTTCGTCGTCCTGCTGTGGGTGTCGACGGTGGTCGACTGGTGGGCGGCGAAGAAGCTGGTGAATGCGCAAAATCCCGCTTCGCGGCATGCGTGGATGCTGCTGTCGGTGGTGGTCAACCTGGGCATGCTCGGCTACTTCAAGTACGGCGGCTTCCTGACCGCGAACTTCGCCGCGCTGCTGGCCTCGCTGGGCGTCGCGTGGCAACCGCCGAAGCTCGACATCGTGCTGCCGGTCGGCATCTCCTTCTACACCTTCGCCACGCTGTCCTACACGCTGGACGTCTACCTGCGACGGGCGAAGCCGGCGGACAACGCGCTCGACTACGCGCTGTTCGTGACCTTCTTCCCGCACCTGGTGGCCGGCCCGATCATGCGCCCCACCGAGCTGGTGCCGCAGTTCGCCACGCCGCGACGCGCGGACGCCGGGCAACTGTGCTTCGGCCTCGCGCTGATGACGCTCGGCCTGTTCCAGAAGGTCGTGCTCGCCGACGGCTTCCTCGCCCCCGCGGCCGAAGCCGTGTATTCGCCGCACGCGGGCGCGCCGGGCGCGCTCGATGCGTGGATGGGCACGCTCGCCTTCAGCGGACAGATCTTCTGCGACTTCGCCGGCTACTCGACCACCGCGATCGGCGCAGCGATGTGCCTGGGCTTCGCGATGCCCGACAACTTCCGCTTCCCGTACGCGGCCGTGGGCTTCTCCGACTTCTGGCGGCGCTGGCACATCACCCTGTCGGCATGGTTGCGCGACTACCTGTACATCCCGCTCGGCGGCAACCGTCACGGTGCGGCGCGCACCTACTTCGCGCTGATGGCGACCATGCTGCTCGGCGGCCTGTGGCACGGCGCCAGCTGGACCTTCGTGGTGTGGGGCGGCTTGCACGGCCTGTACCTGGCGGCCGAACGCGCATTGCGAGCGCGCTTCGCCGGTTACGTGCCGGGGCCCTGGGCGCTGTTCGGGCTGGGCCTGCTCACCTACGCGCTGGTCAATGTCACCTGGGTGTTCTTCCGCGCGAAAAGCTTCGCGCAGGCCTGGAGCGTGCTGCGCGGCATGTTCGGCGGCAATGCCGGCGCCGCGCCGATCCTCGGCATCGCGCAACTCACCCTGGTCGCGACGATCGTCGCGGGCATCGTCGCCGCGCACTGGCTGCTGCGGCAGCGCACGCTCGAGGCGATGCTCGCGCAGCGGCATCCGTTGCCGCTCGCGGTAGGCCTGGGCGCGATGGCCTTCGCCGTCGCCGCGACCCAGGGATCGGGCACCGCGTTCATCTATTTCCAGTTCTGACGGGGGCGGGCCATGGGCGCCGAAGGCAGCATCCGCGAAGACGCCACCCCGGAACGGTTCCAGCGTCCGGGCTTCGTCCGCCTCACCGCGTCGGATCGCCCCGGCGTGGCACAGCCGGTGCCGGAACGCGACATTCCGCCGCAACCCTGGCGCCGGATCGTCTGGGGCGCGTTCGCGGTGTTCGTGCTGCTGCTGGCGGCGTGGGAAGGCTACTGGCGCGGCTTCGGCGCCACTCCCGGCTACCGCAACAGCGACGGCGCCTGGGCCGAGCAGCGCCGCCGCCTCGATGCCGGCGAAGGCGCGGCGACGGTTCTGATCGGCTCCTCGCGCATCCTCTTCGATGTGCAGCTGGACGACTGGGAAGCGATCGCCGGCGAACGACCGATCCAGCTCGCGCTGGAAGGCACCTCCTCGGTGCCGGTGCTCGAGGATCTCGCCGCGGATCCCGCCTTCACCGGCCGCCTGGTGATCGGCGTGGCGCCGGAACTGTTCTTCAGCGGCTTCGCCTACCGCGGCGAGGCCATTGCGCACTACCACCAGCAGACGCCCTCGCAGCGCAGCGGCCACTGGCTGTCGAAGCGGCTGCTGGAGCCGCCCTTCGCCTTCTACGATCCCGATTTCGCCCTGCCCACGGTGGTGCTGCGCCAGGGCTGGCCGTTGCGCGCCGGCATGCAGCGCGACTCGCCGGTGCGCAAGCTGATGGAACAGGCCGCCGATCGCGACACGCACATCTGGCGCAAGGTCGAGACGGACGCGGACTATCGCGCGCTGGCCCGCAGCATCTGGCTCGAACGCCTGCACGGGCCGCCACCCCCCATGGTGGACACGCCCGCGAAGCTGCACGCGGTGATCGAGGCTCAGCTCGGTCGCGCCGTGAAAGCCGTGGCCACGTTGCGGGCGCGCGGCGTGCGCATGGTGTTCGTGCGGCCGCCCAGCAACGGCGAGTACTACGCGTTCGAGCAGAAGCTGCTGCCGCGCGCGGCCACCTGGGACGTACTGCTGCGGCGTACCGGCGTGCCGGGCGTGCATTTCGAAGACCACCCGCAACTGCAGGGCTACGAATTGCCGGAGTGGTCGCACCTCACCCACGCCGACGCGCGGCGCTACACCGCCGCGCTGGCGCCGCTGGTCGTGGCGGAATTCGAACGCCAGGAGGCCGCGCGATCGCGGCTTGCGAGCGCGGCCGGCCAGCGCTGAACGGCGACTGCGGCGCTTTGCGGTCTTCCGGTGCCGGCCGGCTCCGTTGGCACGGTTCGTGGTGGCGCATCGCGGCCGCGTGCGTTGACCCGTGGCAAACGCACGCGATGCCACACTGCCGGCTCCTTCCCCCAGGAGTAGCGCATGTTCCGTCCCGTCCTTCCCCTAGCGGCCGCACTCCTCGTCGCGCTCGCCGCCTGCTCCACCACCGAACCGTCCTCGGCATCCGCCGACAGCAGCATGTCGTCCTCGGCCGCCACCGCGGCCGCGCCGACCGCGTCCGACACGAGCGGCATGGCCAGCAGCACCTCGACCGACACCAGCACGTCCACCGGCGCCACCACCAACACGGCCACCGCGAACTGCAACGCGGACGCCGCACGCAGCGTGGTCGGGCAGACGGCGTCCTCCGAGATCATCGACCAGGCGCGCACCGCCGCCGGCGCCGAAACCGCACGCACGCTGAAGCCCGGCGAGGCGGCGACCATGGAATTCAACGGCAACCGGCTGAACCTGGACGTCGACGCCAGCAACACGATCACCAACGTCCGCTGCGGGTGACGCGCAGCGTCCAAGTTCGCGGCGGTCCGGGGCGCAAGCTGCCCCGCAGGTCCCGGAACCGCCGCAGCCGCGGCGTGCCGTCGCGCGAAAGCCCTTGTTTTGAGGCCCTGACGCGCATGCGTGAGGCTGGCACCGCATTTGCATGATTCCGCTGCATGCGGCGCCCTCTCTGGATCATCGTTGCCCTGATCGCCCTCGGCCTGTGGCTGTGGGCGCAGCCGCGTGCGCCGGCCACCGCGCCCGGCGCGCCCGCGACGGCGGCGGTGGCGACGACGGCGCCTGCCGCGTATCCCGCCTTCCTGCCGCGCGAGGCGCACGCCGTCCTCGCGCGCATCGCGCAGGGCGGTCCGTTCCCCTACCGGCAGGACGGCGGCGTGTTCTCGAACCGCGAACGCCTGCTGCCGCCGCAATCGCGCGGCTACTACCGCGAATACACGGTGGACACGCCCGGCTCCGCCGACCGCGGCGCCCGCCGCATCATCACCGGAGGCTCGCCTCCGCACGAGTACTGGTACACGGATGATCACTACCGCAGCTTCCGGCGGTTCGAGGTGTCGCCATGATGGCGATTGACGTCCGCGAGGTGCTGGCCGATCCGACGCAGGGCGGCGCGTATTTCGTCGACGCGCGCGAAGGCGAATCGCTGGCCGATGCCGCGCGTGCGCTGGGCTATGCGGTGGTGCGCATCGACCTGGCCCATCGCGCCGACAAGACCGCGGTGCTGCAGCGCTTCGCGCAGGCGCTGCGCTTCCCGGCCTGGTTCGGCGGCAATTTCGACGCGCTCGCCGACAGCCTCGGCGACCTGTCGTGGCTGCGCGCGGACGGTTACGTGCTGCTGGTCGAGCACTCCGACGCGTGGCGCCAGGCCGACGACGACAACTTCGCCGCCCTGCTCGACATCCTCAACGAAGCCGCGGTCACCTGGGGCGACCAGGGCGTGCCGTTCTGGACGCTGATGCTGCTGCCGCAGGAACAGCTCGACAAGCTGGTGATCTGAGCCGGCTCGACGGCATCGCCGGCCGGTCGATCCGGACGCGCTGACGGAACGCGCTGAACTGACGTGCTTGTGCTTGTTTGAATCAGCGCGCGACCGCGCTCAGGCGCGATCGTCGAGCCCCTGCACGCCCGATTCCCGCGCGCAGTGCGCGCAGCAGTAGTAGCGGCCGTCGTGCTCGGCGCCGTGGCCGACGATCCGGCAGCCGCAATGCGAACACGCCGGCGCCAGCGCATGGATCGCGCATTCGAACGAATCGAAGGTGCCGCGCCCGCGCGGCCCCTCGATGGTGAAGGCCTTGTCGTAATCGTTGCCGCACACGTCGCAACGGGCCATGGCCGCGCTCCTCTCCTGCAGGAGCGGGCAGTGTCGCGCCACGCGCGTGAGTCGCGCGTGGTTCGCCGCGAGCCTTCAGGCCGGCTGCGGCACCGCCTGCGGCGCGCGCGCGAACCGCCAGGCCATGGCCAGCGCCGCCACCAGCAACAGGCCTGCGGCCCAGAACGGCGCGCCCGGCTGGTGCGCCGGCGCGTGGCTGCCGATGAACCAGGCGAAGATGCCGGTGTAGAACTGCGGCGCGAGGATGCCCGCCAGGCTCATCAGGCTGCTCAGCGCGCCCTGGATGCGGCCCTGCACGGTGCGATCGACCTGCCGGGTGATCAGCGCCTGCGTCGAGGGCATCGCGAAGCCCCAGAACGCCATGATCGGAATGCCGATCAGGAACAGCGTGCCCGTGGGCGCCCAGCCGTAGATGCTGAAGCCGACGATGCCGGCGCACAGCCCGAACATCAGCGCGCGGCGCTCGCCCCAGGCGGCGACCGCGTGCTTCACCAGCCCCGCCTGCACGATCACGCCGCACACGCCCACCAGCGCGAGCACGCTGCCGATCGTCGGCGACGTCCAGTGGTAGCGGTAGTCGGCGAACAGCACGAACACGTTCGGATAGACGAAGTGGGCGAGGTTGATCAGGAACACCACCGCGGCCAGGCCCCAGATCTGCGGGTAGCTGCGCAGCAGCTTCAGCGAGCCCAGCGGATTGGCATGGCGCCAGTCGAACGTCGGCGCGCGGTGTTCGCGCGGGTGCGATTCGGGCAGCACGAACCAGCCGTAGACGAAGTTGCACAGCGCCAGGAACGCCGCGCCCCAGAACGGGAAGCGCAGGTCGATCACGCTCAGCCAGCCACCGAGCGCGGGACCGATGATGAAGCCCAGTCCGAACGACGCGCCGAGCATGCCGAAGGCCTGCGCGCGCTTTTCCGGCGGCGTGACGTCGGCGATGTAGGCGTTGGCGGTGGTGAAGCTGGCCGAGAAGATCGCCGAGATCACGCGACCCACCAGCAGCCAGACCATCGACGGCGCGATCGCCATGAAGATGAAGTCCACGCCGAGGCCGAAGCACGACAGCAGGATCACCGGACGGCGGCCGAAGCGGTCCGACAGCGCGCCCTGGATCGGCGCGCACACGAACTGGATCGCGGAGAACAGCACGCCGAACAGGCCGATCCAGTGCGCGGCGCTGACCGTGCTGCCGCCGGCGAACTGCTTCACCAGCAGCGGCAGCACCGGAATGATCAGCCCGAAGGCGAGGATGTCGATCAGGACGGTGACGAAAATGAAGATCAGCGCGGCCTTGCGCGCGCCGGGGGCGGAGTCGGTCACGGGAGTCGCTTCGAAGAGTGCGAGCGGGGAGTTTAGCGTGCGCGGATGGTGGCCCGGTTGCGTCTCACGGGCTGCGCGGGGTGCCGTCGTCCCGGTTCTGGGTTCCGCCGACTTCTGCTTGTCCTGCTTGCGGCCCTGCGCTCAGGACGAACGGGGTGTGCGGCGGCCGCCATCGTCGGCCTGTTCGCGCGGCGTGATGGCCGTCGCAGTCGCGTCGCAAGGTCCGCGACGCGGGCATGGCTTCATGCCCATGCGCGGTCGCGGCGCGACCTTTTAGGCTCCGCTGCCGAGCGACCGTTCAAGGAGTGAGCCATGTTGAAGCGCATCGAAAGCACGCTGCTGCCCTACGCCTGCCCGGTCGCGGGCCGGACCGTCCATATCCTGCGCACGCGTCGCATCGCGGCAGACGGGTCGACCTGTTCGCACTCGCGCTGCGACCAGCAGGACCAGTGCATCTACGCGCAGCGGATCGGCCCGGGCTACGCGCCGTAGCCCACGGCATCGCGCGCCGCGCACGACCCGTAACGTTCTCCAATCGCAGGCGCGGCAGCGTCGCCGCGCGCCTGCGGTCCTTCACGCGCGCTACTTCCCTGCCGAATACAGATCGATGATGTCGCCGATCGCGTCCTGGCACACCTGGCAGAAGCGTTCCGTGCGGCTGAACATCGTGCACTGCATCGCCGGGCGGTAGTAGCCGCTGGCCTGGTAGTTCGCGCCCTCGAACGCGCCGATCACGTCGCGATTGGGCTGACGGGCCATCAGCGCGTCGGTGAACTTGCGTTCCGCCGTGAACAGCGCGCTCATCTCCGACTCCGGCCGGTTCGCCTTGCGCAAGGCGACGCGCCTGGCCTGGTAGTCGCGCTGGTAGGCCTCGTATTCGGCTTTCGGCCACGGCGTGGGCAGCGGCGTGCTCGGCGCGACGTGGCGCTTCCACTTCAGGTTAGCGGGGTCGAGCAGCGCGGTGACGTTGGGTTCCCACGGCTCGGGCCGTTCCTCGCCCGACGTGTACGCGACCGGCGAGGTGTAGTACTCGTCGGCGAGCGCCGCGAAGTGGTGGCCGAACTCGTGCACGAACAGGTAATTCGCCCAGTCGTTGCCGGCCGCGGCGGTACTGAACTGGCCGAAGATCCCGCCACCGCCGTAAGTCTCGTTGTTGACCAGGATCTCGATGAACTCGTTCGGCGCGTACTGCGCCAGCTCGCGCAGCGCGCGGTTGTCGAGCGTGAGCACGTAGCGCTCGCTGCCGAAGATGTCGTAGCGGGTGCCGAGCGCGGACTCGTGGAAGGTGCCCGTCGAGGGGCGCGACACGCCCGATTCACGCGTGGGCACGGCCAGCGCCCAGACGTTGAAGTCGTGCTCGCGTTCCTTGAACGGCGAGACGCTGAACAGGTGATCGGCGAGCCGGCGCGCGTCGGCCTCGAACTTCTGCAGTTCCGCCTGCGTGTAGCCGTCGCCGAGGATCAGCAGGTCGACCTTCTGCGCGGAGTCGCCGTTGTGGCGAATCGGGATAGCGATAGCGGGGGCGGGACGCAGCTCGCGTTCGACGTCCATCGCGGCGGGATCGATGTCGACGCTCCACACCACCGAGAATTCGTTGCGCTCGTCGCGTGCGAGCACGCGCACCCGCACCGGCCGGTCGGGCGTGGGAAAACGCAGCGATTCCTGGAAGCCGCGGCTGTGCTTGAGCGCTTCGTCCGTGGTGCGCCACTCGCCGAAGATGGTGCTGTAGCCGCGCGAGTACAGGACGGTATTGGTTTTCGGATCGACGACTTCGAAGCGGTTGAGGCCGCGGTTGGTGTCGTCGAGCGGACGGGCCGGGTTGCCGGGCCAGGGCAGGGGTTCGATCACCACGCGGTCGAGCGCGTACTGCTCGCTCAGCGCGTTGCCGGTGTGGAGGAGGTCGACGCGCAGGGTGTGGGGAGTGCCGGCGGCGTGGGCCGCGAAGGTGGCCGCGAGCAGGAGCGCGCCGAGGATGGCGGAAGGGGAGTTCTGCATGCGTTGTCCACCGGGTGCCGTGCGAGGGGGAAAAACCAGGTCGTCATTCCCGCGGCTTTCACCGGACGGATGTCCGGTCAAGCGGGAAATCCAGTGTCTTTCGCTCTTTGTGCGCCGATCAACAGCAAGTCGCTGGATTCCCGCTTTCGCGGGAATGACGCGCAAAAGCAGCGAGCCAGACAACCGACGCCTCAGCGCCCCGGCCCCACGTCGATGAACTGCAGGAACTCCGCACGGGTGCGCGCGTCCTCGCGGAAGCTGCCGAGCATCTTCGAGGTCACCATGCTCACGCCGCGCTTGTGCACGCCGCGCGTGGTCATGCATTCGTGCGCGCCTTCGATCACCACGCCGACGCCGCGCGGCTGCAGCACGTCCTGGATCACCTGGGCGATCTGCGCGGTCATCTTCTCCTGCACCTGCAGGCGGCGCGCATAGGTCTCGACCACGCGGGCGAGCTTGCTGATGCCCACGACCTTGCCGTTGGGCAGGTAGCCGACGTGCGCCTTGCCGATGATCGGCGCCATGTGGTGCTCGCAGTGGCTTTCGAACTCGATGTCGCGCAGCACGATCATCTCGTCGTAACCCTCGACTTCCTCGAAGGTGCGCTGGAGGTAATCGGCCGGGTCTTCGCCGTAGCCGCTGAACCAGTCGCCGAAGGCGGTGGCGACGCGCTTGGGCGTGTCGATCAGGCCCTCGCGGGTCGGGTCGTCGCCGGCCCAGGCGAGCAGGGTGCGCACGGCGGCTTCGGCCTGTTCGCGGGAGGGCTTGTCGTTGGCCATGCGGTCACCGGCTACGGGCCGGCCTCGTGGTGCGGGGACGGCATCGTACTCCAGGCCCGCGCGCACGCCGACCCGCGGGGTGTGTAAAGCCCGCCGTTGCGGCTTTGCACAGCGGATCGGCCGGCAGGCCCGCCCGCCGGATGTGGTGTGTCCGCGGTCGGTGTCGTCCGCAGCCTGCGTGGCGCGCTGGTGCCCGCGGCGCCGCGCCGGCGCGGCAAGCGCTGCGCCGGCGATGCGGCTTCGCTCGGTTCCATCGCACGGGCCGGGTTGAATCCTTCAACCCAGCCCAGCCCAGCCTCCGCCGTGCCATGGTGCGCAGGGTGGGCTCAGCCCACCGCGGATCGACGTCACTCGAACGGATGCGTCCTTGCGGCCTGTGTCGGCACGCAAACCCACTCGTCCATCCGACACGCGCCAATGGCCAGCACGCCTCACTTACCGCGCATCCCCATCCGCATCGCCCGGCAGCGCGCGCTCGATGTAGTGCCAGCCGTCGCGCACGGCCTGGCGCGCGTCGTTCCACTCCAGGCGCGAGTTGGCGCGCGAGGTGTTCCAGTTGCGCTCCAGGTCCGGTTCGATGTCCTCGAAGCGGCGGCCGCGGTACTGGCCGTAGGTGTCGTAGCCGTACTTGTACGCGGGCTCGTAGTCGCGCCACTCGCTGCCGCCGATGTAGTACGGCGCGGCGGTGTACGCGCGCTGGAAGTGGTCCGTGTACTCGGTGGGATTGACGGCTTCGGCGATCGAGTCGCCCGCCTTCGCGCCCACCACGCCACCGACTACCGCGCCGACCGCACTGCCGGCGGGGCCTGCCGCCGAACCGATCGCCGCACCGGCGACCGCACCGCCGATTGCACCCGTGCCTGCACCGACGCTGTGGTCTTTCTTGATGTCGCTCATCGCTGATCTCCTGCATCCGGAATGTCGACGTCGGGCGACGCCGATGTCCCGCACGCTAGACAGGTGCGTGTCCAGCGCGGATCAAGAATCGCTGAATGCGCGACAAAAAAATCTCAGCGAGCGGACTGCCGCAGGCGCCATGCCAGTCCGGACACGCGCTGCGCATGCCGCGACAGCGCCGCACGCACGATCATGTCGCTGGCGCAGACGTGCACGGCGTGGCGCGCGCGCGTCAAGGCCGTGTAGACGAGCTCGCGCGAGAGCGTGCGCGCGTCCTGCTTCGGCAGCTGCAGCCAGACGGTGTCGTATTCGGAGCCCTGCGCCTTGTGCACGGTCATCGCGAAGGCGCCGCCGTGCGCGGGCAGCGCGGCCGGATGGAAGCCGCGCACCCCGCCGTCGGCGGCGGCGAACCAGGCGACGATCGCGCCGCCGGCGTCGCGCAGGCACACGCCGATGTCGCCGTTGAACAGGCCGTGGCGGTAGCTGTTCTCGGTCACCAGCAGCAGGCGGCCGTGGAAGTAGGCCTCGCGTTGCGCGCCGGCGAGCGCTTCCTCGATGCGCGCGTTGAGCTGTATCGCGCCCTGCGGGCCCTCGCGCAGCGCGGTGAGCACGCGGGCGCGATCGGCGAGGGCCAGCGCCGCCGCCGGATTGGCTTGCGCGGCGAGTTCGCGCCACGGCGCCAGCAGCGCCTCGCGGGTGGCAGCAGCCAGCAGGTCGAAGCGGTCGGCGTGGTACTGCACGCCGGACAAGGCGCCGTCCTGCAGCAACGCGAGCGCCTGCGCCGCGTCGCCACGGCGCGCGGCATCGGCCAGCGGCGCGAGGTCGAGCGATTGCGACTGGCGATACCCGCGCCGCAGATGGATGCGGTGGCCGTGCAGCGGTGCTGCGGTGGTCGCCGCGTGTCCTTCCGCGGGCGCCGCGCCGAGCAGCGGTGCCAGCAGCGGCGCGGCATCGTCCGGCAACGCATCGCCCGCCCCGCTGGCGTCGACGATGGCCGCCAGCACGTCGCCCGCTTCCACCGAGGGCAGCTGGTCGGCATCGCCCAGCAGGATCAGGCGGGCGCCGTCGCGCACGGCTTCGACCAGCTTGCACATCAGCGGCAGGTCGACCATCGAGGCCTCGTCGACCACGATCACCTCGTGCGCCAGCGGCTGCATCGCGTCGTGGCGGAAACGCGGGCTGCCGGGGATGGTGCCGAGCAGGCGATGCAGCGTGCGCGCCTCGTGCGGCACCGCGTCCAGCAACGCGGCGTCGATGCCGGCCTGCCCGCGCAACTGCAGCAGCGCGCGTTGCAGCGCGGCGGCCATGCGATCGGCGGCGCGGCCGGTGGGCGCGGCCAGGGCGATGCGCGGTGCCTCGCGGCCCGCATGCACCGCCTGCGCGATCAGCAGCAGGAGCAGGCGCGCGATGGTCGTGGTCTTGCCGGTGCCGGGACCGCCGGTGATCAGCAGCAGCGAGCGCGTGAGCGCGAGCGCGGCGGCGCGCGCCTGCGCATCGCCCTCGTGCGCCTGCGGGAACAGCGCGGCGAACAACGGCGCCAGTGCGGCGAGATCGTGTGCGGTGAGATCCTGCGCGGCAGGCGGCTGTGCGGCGAGGCGTCGCAGGCCGGCGGCGAGGCGGCGTTCGTATTCGCGGTAGCGACGCAGGTAGAGCAGGTCGCCTTCCAGCACCAGCGGCGCGGCGCCCGGCGCGGCTTCGTGTGCTTCCGGCGTGGCGACCCAGCGCGAGGCGCGCAGGGCCTCGCGCCACGGCGTGGGTTGCGGGAGTTCGTCGAAGCTGTCGACCAGCAGTTGCGGACGCTGCAGATCGAGCGCGGCGTGGCCGAGCCCGACCGCGAGCGAAGCGAGCTCGGCCCCCTTCACCACCGCGTCCGCAGTCGCCGGATCCAGCCGCCACAGCGTCTGCGCCAGCGCGCGGTCGACGACCCGGCCGCTGGCCTCCGCGTGCAGCCGCAGTTGCTGGTCGGCGCGTGGCTTCATGCGCGACCTCCGCCGCCCAGCAGCACGTCGACGGCGGCGACCAGTGTCGCGTCGAACCGCGGCGCGATCAGTCCGCGCATGCCGCCGTCTTCGTCGGCCGCCCGCTCCAGCCCGCGGCAGAACAGGTAACGCACGCCGCCGAAATCGCGCGCGTAGTCGTACTCGGCGCCGCAGCGCACGCGCAGCCAGCGGTGCAGGGCGACGACGTAGAGCAGCGCCTGCAGGTCGTATTCGCTGGCGCGCATCGCTTCGGCCAGCGTGGCCTCGTCGTAGGCGGGAAGCAGGTTCGACTTGTAGTCGAGCACGTGCACGCGGCCGGCATTGACGTAGGTGAGGTCGATCTTGCCGTTCATCAGGCCCGACAGGCGCGGCCACACGCCGAAGTCGCGGCGATCGCGGGCGATGCCGTGCGCGTGCAGCAGTTGCAGGAACGCGGCGCTGTCGGCATCGGCGAGGGTGAAGTGGAATTCGATTTCCGGCACGCGCGCCGCCGGCGGCAGCTCGCACAGGCGTCCGCCTTCCGGCAGCGGGGTGTTGAGCGTGGCCGCGACCAGCGGCGTCAGCGCGCGCACGCCGTCCTCGAGGTGGTCGGGCGCGTAATCCTGGCTCTGCAGCGCGGCGACCAGCACCTCGCGCTGCATCGCGGGCGGCGTGTCGCCGGCGTGATCGCGCCAGCGGGCGAAATCGGCGTGCTCCAGCGCGTGGTGCACGGCGTTGCCGAAGCGCTCGCCGCGGAAGCGCGGATCGACGCTCTCGAACACCGCCGGCGGCATCGCGGCGAGCGGGCGTTCGTCGGTCGCGGGCGCCTCGTCCTGCACCGCGTGCGCGCCGTGCGGCTTCTGCCGGTGCAGCTGGCTGAAGCTGTGGATCCACCAGTCGCGGCGCAGCTTGCGCGTCGCTTCGCGCGCCGGCGGCGTGGCGGGTTGCGGTGACGGCGGCAGGCGCGTCGTGTCGGCGGCATCCGGCGTTTGTGCGTCCATGACCCGCAGGCGCTCGCCCAGCGCCTGCCTGAGTTCCTCCGAAGGCCGCGGGCCGCCGAGCAGACGCTCCAGCGCGGACTCCGCGTGATTCGTTACCGCACCGCCCCACACCCACAGCGCGTCGCGCGCGCGGGTCAGGCCGACGTAGAGCAGGCGCATGTCCTCGCTGCGTTCGTCCTCGAAGTGCAGGCGGCAGGCTTCGACCCAGTCCGGTTCGTCGCCGTGGCGCGCCGCGGTTTCGACCTGGCGCACGCGTTCGCCGCGCCACTGGTACACGGCCATGTCCGGATCGTTGCGCTTGCGTCCGAGCGCGACGAACGGCAGGAACACCAGCGGAAATTCCAGGCCCTTGCTCGCGTGCAGGGTGAGGATCTGCACGCGGCCGGCGTCGGATTCCAGCCGCGGCGTCTGCTCGTAGTCGTCCCTGTCGGCGTTGGCGATCGCCGCGCGCAGCCAGTCGATCTGGCCCTGCGGGCCGAGCCCGCGCGGCTGGGTCGCGTTGGCGCGCGCTTCCTGCAGCAGTTCGCCCAGTTGCAGGAAACAGGTGAGCTGGCGCTCGCCGTCGACCTGCGCGAGCAGGCGCGCGGCCTGGTGCGCCAGCACGTCGGCGAGCATCGCCTGCGGGCCGTGCTGCTCCCAGCGCAAACGCCAGGCGGCGAAGTCGTGCTGCCAGCGCTGCAGCGTGTCGCCGTCATCGGCCAGCGCGTGCAGTTGCGCGGCGTCGAAACCGAACAGCCGCGTCGCCAGCGCCGCACGCAGCCGACGTTCGTCGAAGGGCGAGACCAGCGCCAGCAGCAGGCTCAGCAGTTCGTGCGCCTGTTCGGTCTCGAACACGCTCTGCCGGCCGGTCGCGACCGCGGGTACGCCCAGCTGCGCGAGCGCGTGGCGCACGGCGACGGCTTCGGCATGGGCGCGCACCAGCACCGCGCAATCGCGGGCTTCGACGCGGCGCCTTCTGTCGCCGTCGCGACGCAGCACACACGCGTCCTGGGCGCGCGCCAGCAGGTCGCGGATCGTCTGCGCGCAGCCGCGCGCGAGCTGGGTGATGGACTCGTCCCTGGTCCAGTCCTTGCCGCTGCCGGTCGCCTGCAGTTCGTTGAACACCAGCGCCGGTGCGGGCGCGCCGTCGATCAGCAGCGCGTCGTCGGCGACGTTGCCGCCGGGCGCGGTGGCGACGAAGGCGATGCCGGCGCCGAGCGGTTGCGCTTCACCCGCCTGCGCCGCTGCGGCGTAGGCCTGGGTGAACAGCGCGTTGACCGTCGTGATCACGCACGGGCGCGAGCGGAAGTTCTCCGCCAGCGGCGGCGCCGCCGTCGCGAGCGCGCCGGCGTGCTGGTAGGTGTGCACGTCGCCGCCGCGGAAGCGGTAGATCGCCTGCTTGGGATCGCCCACCAGCAGCAGGCCGTTCGCATCCGCCTCGCGCTCCGCCTGCCGCGCGTGTTCGCCGAACAGGCGTTCGAAGATGGTCCACTGGCGCGCGTCGGTGTCCTGGAACTCGTCGATCAGCGCGAGCGGGAACTGCGCGCGCACCGCGGCGCACAGGCGCGGGCCGTGCTCGGGATCGGTGACCGCGGCGAGCATCGCGTCGATCAGGTCGTCGAAGTCGCGCTGCTGGAAGGCCTGCTTGCGCGCGCGGGCGCGTTCGCGGGCCTGGGCGCGCAGGGCGTGCAGGCAGCGCAGGCCGTGGGCTTCGCGCCAGGGCGCCAGGGCCGCGCGCGCGTCGAGCAGTGCGGCGATGGCATCGCACAGCGGCGAATCCGGCGGTTGCTGGCCCTTGTTGCAGCCGTCGGCGAGCGCGGCGCGGGTGTAGCGGTCCAGGCGTTCGTGCCACTGCGTCGGCGTCGTGTCGTTGGTCACCGCCGTGCGCAGCCACGCCCACAGCGAGTCGAGGTGCTCGGGCTTGTACTTCACCCCGCTGAGCACCTTGCCCTGCAGCGCGCGCACGAACAGCGCGTGTGCGGTGTCGCCGTGTTGCGCGAAGCTGCGACGGAACGCCTGCCACGCGGCATCCAGCGCCGGCCGCGGGTCGGGAATGTTTCGTGTCGGCGGCAGCGGCAGCAGCGGCTCCGGGGCCAGCAGCGCGGGCAGCGCATCGGCCAGGCCGGACGGCCCGCCATAACACGCGCGCAGCCACGCGCTGTCATCGGCGCGATCGGCCTCGGCTGCCGCATTCCACTCGCGCCACAACTCCACCGCGATCGCCTCGTGCATCTCGCGCGCGCTCGTCACCACTTCGGCGGGGCGCAGCACCTGGCCGGTGTCGAGCGCGTGTTCGGCCAGCACGCGCTGGCAGAAGCCGTGGATGGTGGTGATCGCCGCCTGGTCCATTTCGCGCGCGGCGCGGTCGAGGCGGCGGCGCAGCGCGGGCAGGCTTTCGCGTCCGCCTTCGAGCGCGTCGAAGAGCAGCCGGCGCAGCAGCGCGGTGCCGGCATCGTCGCTGGCGTGTTCGACTGGATCGCCGTCGCGCCAGCGCGCGGCCAGTTCCGCCGCACGCAGCAGGCGATCGCGCACGCGTTCGTGCAGTTCCTGGGTGGCGCGGAGGGTGAAGGTGACGGCGAGGATGGCCGGCACCGCGCGCCGCTCGACGATCACCGCGCGCGCGAACAGGCCGGCCAGCGTGTAGGTCTTGCCGGTGCCGGCGCTGGCCTCGATCAGGCCGAGCTGATCGAGCGGCGTGGCGAGGACGGCGACGCTCATGCGAGTGCCTCCGCGGCGGCCGCGTCGTCCACCGCCAGCACCTCGTCCACCGCGAACGGCCGCGCCTGCTCGACGGCAGCGAACACGGCCCGCGCGATGCGGCCGAAGCGGATGCGATTGAGCGCATCGCCATCGGTAAACGGATCGCGGCCGCGCAGGGCCAGCTGCGTGGCGATGCTGCGCTCGGGCCGCGCCCGCTCGCGCGGATTGAAACTCTTGCCCGACCAGAGCGCTTCGGCCGCCGTCAGCGCATTCCTGCCGTTCTGTTCGGCGGTGTAGTACGCGTAACCGCTCTTGGGCAGGAACGGCAGCGGTTCGGCCAGCGCGCGTTCGTGCAGCGCGACCAGCGCTGTCAGCACGGCGCGCGCCTGTTCCGGTTCGACTAGCGCGCGCGAGCGCAGCAGCGGCGGCGCATCTTCCTTGTCCCTGTACAGCTCGAACACCGGCAGCTGCAGCAACGACGCGGCGAGCCAGTCGAGCCCGTGTCGCAGGGCGTGGCCGCCGTGGCGACCCTTCGCGCGCAGCACCACGCGCAGCAGACGCGACGGCTGCGCATGCACGCCGTCGAGTGTTGCGCGCAGCCGTTGCGTGGCGAGCGGCTGGTCCAGTGGCGCGCGTTGCGCGTCGGTGCCGAAGCCGCCCTCCAGCGCGGCCACGGCGAATGGCGCGAGTTCGTCGAGCAGGTCGGCGACGATCGCGGCGCCGTCGCTGCCCGGCGCGAGTTGCGCGCGCGCCAGCAGTTCGCGTTGCAACTGCCGCGCATCGGGCCGACGCCGTTCGCGCAGCCAGGCCGCGAAGGTCGCCTCGCGCAACTGGTAGTGGCGCAGCGCATCCGGACGACCGAGCGGCTCGTGCTCGTCGGCGCTGTCCTCCTCTTCCGGCAGGCGCAGGCCCAGGCCATCGCACAGGTAGGCGACGTGCGGCCGGTTGAGCACGCTGCGCACGCGATCGAGCAGCACCACCGGCTCGTCGCGATCGGGCGGCGGCAGCCACAGCGCCGGCGGCGCGAACACCGGTTCCGCGCGCGCGGCGATCGGCGTATCGGCGGCGTCGCGCCAGCGCGCGTCGAAGCTGAAACGGCGCGGATCGCCCCGCCCCGCCGCGTCGCCGGTTTCGCCCACGTGCGCGGCACCGAACGCGGCCGGCGAGAACGGCTGCAAGGCGTGGCGCACCACCAGCGCTTCACGCAGGTCCGCACGCGCCTTCTCGTCGCGCGCCGTGTGCGCGTCCACCGCGGCATCGAGCAGTTCGGCGACCACCGCGGAGGGCTCGCGCCGCGAGTTGTCGCGCGGGTCCATGCCGCACCAGCTCAGGTACAGCACGCGGCCGGCGGACGCGAACAGCTGCAGGAACAGGTAACGGTCGGCATCGCGCCGCGAGGGGTCGCCGACGCGGCGCTCGCGCGTGCCGAGCTGGCGCGCGAGCAGGTTGACGCTGTCGCGCGCGTCGCGCGCCGGGAACGCGGCTTCGTCCATGCCCAGCAGGCACACGACCTGGAAAGGGATCAGCCGCATCGGCACCATGCGGCCGAAGCAGACGCCGCCGGACAGGAACGGCGCGCGCGCGTCGGTTTCACTCAACGCGCGACGGAAGTGGTCGAGGACCAGCGCGTGCTCGACCGGCGCCTCGAAGCCGGCGAGTGCCGCGCCGCGCGCGAAGCTGGCGACCGCCTGGTGCAGCGCCTTCAGCGCGATCGCATCATCCTCGTCCAGGCGCGCGAACAGCGCTTCGAGCAGGCCGTCGAGATCGCTCGCCCATGCGGCCGGCGGTTTCGCGTCGGCCAGGCGCGCACCGGCGCGGCGCAGCACGTCGAGCAGGCGCAGCAGGCCGTCGAGCGCGCGCGTGGCCTGGCCTTCCAGTTCCGGCCACGGCGCGACGAGCGCGTCGCCCGCGGCGATGGCGCTGTCGTCGCCGGTCGCGTAGCCCAGCAGCAGGCGGTCCAGCGCGAATTCGAAGGTGTAGGCGCCGTCGTCGTTCGCACCGTGGCGGGCGCGATCGGCCGCGTCCAGGCCCCAGCGCGCGCCGGCCGCATCGAGCCACTCGGCCAGCGCGCCGCGCTCGTTGTCGTCGATGTCGAAACGACGCGCGATCGCGGGCACGGCGAGCAGGTCGAGTACGTCGGTGACGCCGAGCGCGCGCAGCGGCAGCTCGAGCAGGCGCAGGAACGCCGCGGCCAGCGGCGCGCTCGCCAGCGGGCTGGTATCGGCGATGGTGTAGGGAATCTCGCGCGCGCTGCCCAGCGCGCCGCCGAACACCGCCTCGATGTGCGGCGCGTAGGCGTCGATGTCGGGCGCGAGCACGGCGATCTCGCGCGGCTGCAGGCGCGCGCCGCCTTCCGGTGCCTCGGCTTCGAGCAGCGCGCGCAGCTGGTCGTGCAGCACCTGCACTTCGCGCAGGCGGGTGTGACAGGCGTGGAACTGCAGGCTGGAATCGGCGCGATCCACCGCCGCGCGCGGCCAGTGCGCGCTCGCCGGCAGCTCGCGCACGTCGAGGTTGTCGAGCACGCCGCGCTGCAGGCGGCCCAGCAGCGTGTCCTCGCGCGGCTCGACGTGCGGTTCGAGATGGAAGCTGGTCGGCACCGATTCGCCGCTCACCAGCCCGGCGACGAAATCGCGCCCGGCCTGGCCCCATGCGGCGAGCAGGCGATTGGGTGCGCCGTCGCCGTCCGCGCCGACGCTGCGCAGGAAGGCATCGTCGTCGGCCGGCGTGTAGTCCGGCCAGCGCGACAGGTCGCCCCAGAACGCGCGCGCCGGCGTGTGCAGGTAGAAATGCTGGGTGCCGACGCGGGACTGGCGCGCGATCACCTGCAGCACGTCGGGCGAGACGTTCTGGCAGGCGAACACGAACAACCGCGGCGGCAATCCGGGCGGCGGATCGGCGCGACGCAGGAAGTCGTCGATGCGGCGCGCGCGGTGCGCGCGGCCGCGGGCGATGCGTTGCCACAGCGTGGCCTGCCAGTCGATCGCGCCCTCGCGGCGCTGACTGCTGCGTTCCCAGTCCAGCAGCCAGTCGCGGCGCCAGGCCTGGTATTTCTCGTAGGTTTCGGCCAAAGCGTTGGCGAGCGACCAGCCCTTCAACGGGTCGGCGTCCGCACCGCCGGCGAGGAAGCCCGCCAGCGCCGCTGGCGGCGCCGTGCGCAGTTCGCGCAACAGAAGCCAGCGCAGCGCTTCGGGGGCGAGACGGTCGGCATCGGGCGCCGGGCCCAGACAGCGATCGAGCGCGAGATCGACGAATTCGCCCGGCGTGAGGAACTGCAGGTTGGCGCAGATGCCCAGGCGTTCGGCCAGCACCTGCTGCAGCCAGCGCCGCATCGAGAACTGCGGCACCAGCACCACGTCGGGACGCAGCCAGTCGCCATCGGCGGGCACCTTCGCGACTTCCGCCGCCAGCAATTCCGCCAGCACGTCGAGCGCATTGGAGTGGTAGAGGCGGAAGTCGGGCGTCGCGGGCATCGGCGTGCATCTTGCCGGATGCGGATCGCAAGGGGCGAGATCGGGATGTGCGCGAAGCGCGCTGCGTGGCTTTCCGCTCCGGGATCTGCTTTCCGCTTCTCCCCGCCTGCGGGGAGAAGCTGCCCGAAGGGCTGATGAGAGGGAGCGAGCGCAGCGAGCTGCTCTGGTTTTTGGCTGCAACCCCGTGCGAAAGTCAAAAGCAAAAGCAGCTCGCTACGCTCGCCGCCGCTCACCCGCCCTTCGGGCACCCTCTCCCCATCGCCAGTGATGGGGAAGGACATCGCGCGCGACGGGAGAGGAACAGATGCGGATGACTTCCGGATGACTTCCGGCAGCCCGCCCCGCACCCCGCCTCTGCGACAATGCCCGCCGCCACCTCCCGTTCAGCCGCGCACCCCCATCCTTGCGCGCGTTTTGCCCCGCACGCGCTTCGCCCTCATCTGGCACGACCAAGCTTCGGCATGACCGACCCCTCGCCCATCGTCCGCATCGACCACCTCCGCCTCGACCGCGGCGGCCGCACGGTGCTGCGCGACATCGACCTCACCGTGCCGCGCGGCAGCATCGTCGCGGTGCTCGGTCCCTCGGGCAGCGGCAAGTCGACGCTGCTGTCGGCGCTCACCGGCGAGCTGTATCCCGCCGCCGGGCGCGTGGAAGTACTGGGCCAGCAGGTGCCACGCTCGCAGCGCGCGTTGCTGGAGCTGCGCAAGGGCATCGGCGTGCTGCTGCAGGGCAATGGCCTGCTCACCGACCTGACCGCGGCCGAGAACGTCGCGCTGCCGCTGCGCATGCATACCAAACTGCCGCCGGCGGTGATCAGCCGGCTGGTGCTGATGAAGCTGCACGCGGTCGGCCTGCGCGCCGCCGCCGATGCGTATCCGCGCGAACTGTCCGGCGGCATGGCGCGGCGCGTCGCCCTGGCGCGCGCGCTCGCGCTGGATCCGCCGCTGATGATCTACGACGAACCGCTCACCGGCCTGGATCCGATCGCCTCGGGCGTGGTGATGGACCTGGTCAAGCGCCTCAACGATTCGCTCGGCCTCACCAGCATCATCGTCACCCACCACGTGCACGAGACGCTGCCGATCGCCGACCACGCGGTGGTGATCGCCAATGGCGGCATCGTGTTCTCGGGCACGCCGAAGGAACTGGAAGCGAGCAGCGATCCGCTGATCCGCCAGTTCCTCAACGGCGAGCCGGATGGCCCGATTCCGTTCGAGAGCGCCGCCTTCAACAGCGCCGCCCCGGAGGCCGCGTAATGCCGTTCGTTGCCGCCACCCGCGCCATCGGCCGCGCCGGGCTGTTCACGCTGTCGGTGCTGCGCGCGTCGAAGCCGACCGCCGACTTCCTCCGCGAACTGGTGCGCGAGATCTACAAGATCGGCGCGCGCACGCTGCCGATCGTGACCGTCGGCGGCGCCTTCGTCGGCCTGTCGGTGACCCTGCTGGGCTACCGCGCGCTGGACACCTACGGCGCGGCCAACCAGGTCAGCGCGATGCTCGGCCTGGGCATGTACCGCGAACTCGGCCCGGTGCTCACCGCACTGCTGTTCATCGGCCGCGCCGGCTCCTCGATCGCCGCCGAACTCGGGTTGATGCGCGCGACCGACCAGATCACCGCGCTCGGGCTGATGGCGATCGATCCGATCGGCAAGGCGGTGGCGCCGCGCTTCTGGGCCGCGGTGATCTCGATGCCGCTGCTGACCGCGTTCTTCTGCAGCCTGGCGATCAGCGCCGGTTATTTCGAAGCGGTGCACGTGATCGGCATCGACCAGGGCTTCTTCTGGCAGGTGCTCAAGGACAGCGTCGACTTCAACGACGACTTCCTGATGGCCTTCGTGAAGTCCGGCGTGTTCGGCGCGACCGCCGCGCTGGTCGCCGCGCACGTGGGCTTCCACGCCGAGCCGACCATCGAGGGCACCTCGGTGGCGACGACGCAGGCGGTGGTGAACGCGTCGCTGCTGGTGCTGATGTTCAACTTCGTGATGTCGGCGTTGCTGTTCCGGTAACCGTAGGGCGGGTCTTGACCCGCCATCCGGGTGTTCGGGTGGTCCAAGAAAAGCGGCGGGTCGAGACCCGCCCTACACAGGTGATTTATGCGTGGTCCAAGAATCGAATTCGCCGTCGGTGCCTTCCTGCTGCTGGCCCTGGGCTCGCTGCTGGTGCTGGCGCTGGCCTCGACCAACCGCAACTGGGGCTTCGGCCACGACAGCTACACGCTGAAGGCGCGCTTCACCGCGATCGGCGCGCTGCGCCCGAACGCGCCGGTGAAGATCGCCGGTGTCGCCGTGGGCAAGGTGGCCGATATTCAGGTCGACCCGGTTAAATACGACTCCGTCGTCACCCTGGCCATCGACAGCAAGTACAAGGACCTGCCCGGCGACACCTCCGCGGGCATCTTCACCAACGGCCTGCTGGGCGAGAGCTACATCGGCCTCAGCCCCGGCGGCGATCCGGAGCCATTGAAACCGGGCGACGAGATCTTCATGACCCAGCCCGCGGTCGACCTGATCCAGCTGGTCGGCAAGTACATGTTCTCCGGCGGCGGCAAGCCTGCGGGCAATGCCGCGGAGAGCGATTCCAGCACCCACACCGAATCTCCCGCCCCCACGGAAGAGCCCAGCAAATGACGAAGAAGAACCTGTTCACCCCCCGCCTGCTGTCCCTCGCCCTCGCCGCCGCGTTCGTCGCCGCAACGCCGACGCTCGTCTTCGCGCAGGGCGCCGCGCAGGCCACCGCCACCCAGGCCGGCACGCCGAGCCGGATGGTGCTCGACAACAGCACGCGCATCCTCGCGACGCTGGAATCGCGCCGCGCCGAGTTCACCAGGAACCGCGCCGCGCTCCGCCAGTTCGTGTCGAGCGAATTCAACGCGATGTTCGATCGCGACTACGCCGCGCGCCTGGTGCTGGGCACCCACGGCCGCGGCGCGTCGGATGTCGACGTCAAGCTGTTCGCCGATGCGCTGGCCGACAGCCTGATGTCGCGCTACGGCTCCTCGCTGCTCGACTTCAACACCAGACTCAAGGTGCGGGTGAAGTCGGAAACCGCGCTGCCCAACGGCCGCGGCGTGCGCGTGTCGAGCGAGTTCCTTCGCCAGGGCGGCGAACCGATCCCGGTCGACTACCTGATGCGCAACACCGGTACCGGCTGGAAGGTGTTCGACGTGATGGTGGAAGGGGTGAGCTTCGTGCAGACCTTCCGCGCGCAGTTCGACGGTCCGCTCAACCGCAAGTCGATCGCGCAGGTCGCCGCCGATCTCAAGGCGGGCAAGCTGCAGGCCGACGCCAGCAGCAACTGACGATGACGAAGGGCGGCCGCCAGGTCGCCCTTCCGTCTCCACTCCGGGCTTCACCATGACCGCCACCTGCACCCGCCAGGACGACCGCCTGATCTTCGCCGGCACGCTCGACCGCGCCGCCGTCGCCACGTTGTGGCCGCAGCTGCAGCCGGCGATCGCCGGCACGCGCCACTTCGACCTCACCGCGGTGACCCGCGTGGACAGCGCCGGCCTCGCCCTGCTCGCCGAACTGGCCGCGCTGGCCGGCGGCGTGCACGTGCACGGCCGTCCTGCTGGCCTGGACGAGCTGCGCACCGCGTATCGCCTGCAGGACGATCTTTCCTTCGCGGCCTGAGCCCCGGCCGCCCCGTTTGCGGTAGCGTTTGCGCTGCCGCCCTCCTCTGGACTGCACTCCCCCATGCGTTCGAACGGACTCCACCTGGCCCTGGCCACGCTGCTGGCCCCTGCCTCGGTCTTCGCACAGACGGCGCCCGCACCGCAGGACGCGGACATCGTCGTCGCCGGCCCCGTCGCTGAAGTCGGCGCGGCCGCGCAGGCAGCGACCCCGGAAACTCCGGCAGACCCGGCGACGTCCGCGGAATCCGTGCCGACGCAGCCCGCGCCACCCGAGACGACCACGCCGACGGAGGCCGCCACGCCTCCCGTCGACGGAACCGCGGCAGCGACGCCGGCCGAGGCGTCCACGGTCGAAGCACCGCTGGCGGAAGGCCCGGCCGCAACGCCGGAGACCACGCCGGCAGCGCCGCTGACCATGGAACCGGCACCGGGCGAGACCGCGGCCTCCACCGCGCCGGTCGACAGCGAACAGCAGGACGCCGAACAGGCCTTCGCCGACATCTACGGCACGTACGCCGATCCCGACCTGCCCGCGGCCGCGGTGATGCCGGGCACCTTCGATCCGTGGGAGAAGTACAACCGCCGCATGCACCGCTTCAACAACGCGGTGGACCGGCGCATCGCGCGGCCGCTGGCGCGCGGCTACGTCAAGGTCGTACCGCGCCCGGTGCGCCTGGGCGTGAGCAATTTCTTCAACAACCTCAGCCAGCCGCTGACCATGGTCAACAGCCTGCTGCAGGGCAAGCCGAAGCAGGCCGGCCAGTCGCTCGGCCGTTTCCTGCTCAATTCGACCGTGGGCATCGCCGGCCTGTTCGATCCGGCTTCGCGCGCCAACATCCCGAACAAGAGCGAGGACTTCGGCCAGACGCTGGGCGTCTGGGGCTGGAAGCGCTCGCGCTACTTCGAACTGCCGTTCTTCGGCCCGCGCACCGTGCGCGACGTGTTCGGCATGGGCGGCGACGCGCCCTTGAGTCCGCTGCGCCAGGTCGAAGCGGACAAGATCCGTATCCCGCTGCAGGGCCTGCAGCTGGTGGACATGCGCGCGCAGCTGCTGTCGACCGATTCGCTGCGCGAAGGCGCCGAAGACGACTACACGCTGGTGCGCGACGCCTGGTCGCAGCGCCGCGACTACCAGATCTTCGGCGACCGCGCGAAGAACGACGGCCGCGACCTGCCCGACTATCTGCGCGAAGAAGACGACGATTCCACCGTGCCGGTGGACGCGATGCCGGTGATCGTGCCCGGCGGCGGCTGACGCGACGGCGTTGCGCGGCTGAAGCAGGCGCGCTGCGCCCCGCCTCCCCTCATCTGCCTTCCCTCAACGGGACTTGCCCCCGTTGCGACCTCTCCCCGCACGCGGGGAGAAGGAACCTTCGGGACTCTTGTTGCGGCACGGCTTTCCGCGACAGGAAACGGGTTCGCTGCAGTTCGTCGTGAACCAGCAGTCCAGAACTTTCCTTCTCTTGCCAACACGCAGCGTTCCCTCTCTCCATCGCAACGCGATGGGGAGAGGGCGCCAACGCGGGTGAGCGGCGCTCTTGATTCTGGTTTTGCCGTTGCGGCGAAGAACTGATCCCTCGGGCGCTCACGGCAACCCCGGCGTCAGGACTCTTCGTCCGCCGCCTCGAATTCCGCGCCCAGCAGGCGCTGGCTGTCTTCCAGCGGCAAGGCTTCCACCTCGCGCAGCTTGCGCGTGAGCACGCGCGTGCGCTTGCCGGTTTCCTCGATCTTGTTGCTCGCTTCCTGCAGCTTCTTCTGCACCGAATCGAGCACCGCACCGAACCTGCCGAACTCGGTCTTCACCGCACCCAGCGTGCGCCACACCTCGCTGGAACGCTCCTGGATCGCCAACGTGCGGAAACCCATCTGGAAGCTGGTCATCAGCGCCAGCAGCGTGGTCGGGCCCGCCACCGCGATGCGCTGGTCGCGCTGCAACGCCTCGACCAGGCCCGGGCGGCGCAGGGTTTCGGCGTACAGGCCTTCGGTCGGCAAGAACAGGATCGCGAACTCGGTGGTATGCGGCGGTCCGACGTACTTCTTGCGGATGCGCGCCGCTTCGTCGCGCACGCGCCGCTCCAGCGCATCGCCGGCGGCGTGCGCGGCGGCGACATCGCCGCGCTCCTGCGCGTCGAGCAGACGCTCGTAGTCCTCGCGCGGGAACTTGGCATCGATCGGCAGCCACACCGGCGCCTCGCCACTGGAACCGGGAAAGCGCACCGCAAACTCGACGCGGTCATTGCTGTTCGGCAGCGTGGCCACGTTCGCCGCGTACTGGTCCGGCGCGAAGACCTGTTCCAGCAGGTTCGCCAGCTGCACCTCGCCGAACACGCCGCGCGACTTCACGTTGCCCAGCACGCGCTGCAGGCCGCCGACGTCGGCGGCGAGCTTGTTCATGTCGCCCAGGCCCTGGTGCACCTGCGCCAGCATCGCGGTGACGTTGCCGAAGCTTTCGCTCAGACGCGTCTCCAGCGTGGCGTGCAGCTTCTCGTCCACGGTCGCGCGCATCTGCTCGAGCTTGGCGGCGTTGTCCTGCTGCAGTTCGCGCAGCTTGTGCTCGAGCGTCGCGCGCATCTCGCCGATGCGCTGCTCGTTGTTGCGGGTCAGCTCGCCGACGCGCGCGTCGAGCGCCGCGGCGAAGTCCTTCAGCGCCGCCGCGGTTTCCTGGCGCGCCTTGCGCGCGTCTTCGGTCAGCGCCTCGCGCAGGTCTTCCAGGCGCTGGTCGGTGCGGCCCGCGGCTTCGTTCAGGCGATTGGCGAAACCGTTGATGCGCAGTTCCTGCTGGGTGGCAAAGCTGTCCAGCTGCTCGCGCAGCTCGCTGCGGCCTTCGCGCTGTTCCTCGCGCAGGGCCTGCTGCAGCGCGCTGTCCGGGCGCCGCAGCAGCAACAGCACGAGCAACACGATCGCCATCGCCACGGCAGCGAGAACCAGCATCAGGAGCAGGGATTCCGACATGCCGCCAGTGTAGCGGCAGCGGTCTCGGCACATGAGACCGGCCGGCGCCGCGGGTATGCTCGTTTTCCCGACCGAACAGGAGATCCGCATGACCACACACCAGGGCAGCTGCCATTGCGGTCGGGTGGCCTTCGAAGTGGACGGCGACATCGACAGCGGCCTGAGCTGCAACTGCTCGATGTGCCAGCGCAAGGGCTCGCTGCTGTGGTTCGTGCCGCGCGCGCAGTTGCGGGTCACCGCAGGCGAGGATGCGCTGGCGACCTACACCTTCAACCGCCACGTGATCCGCCACCGGTTCTGCCCGACCTGCGGCATCCATCCCTTCGGCGAAGGCACCGATCCCAAGGGCAACGCGATCGCCGCGATCAACCTGCGCTGCCTGACCGACATCGAGCTCGACACGGTGCCGGTGCACCACTACGACGGCCGCTCGAAGTAGCCGCCCTCACTCCGGGAGCAGCAGCCGCTCGGGAAACGCGTACAGGTTCAGCGCCTCGCCGCGCGCGAAGGCGGCCAGGGTGATGCCGGCGGCCTGCGCGGTGCGGATGGCGAGGTCGGTGGGCGCGGAAATCGCGATCACGATGCCGATGCCCGCCATCGCCGCCTTGTGCACGATTTCGTACGAGGCGCGCGAGGTGATGACCAGGAAACCGTGCGCGGGATCGATGTCCGCGTGTCGCATCGCCCCGATCAGCTTGTCCAGCGCGTTGTGGCGGCCGACATCCTCGCGCACCAGCAGGCCGTCCGCGTGCGCGAAGCCGGCCGCGTGCACGCCGCCGCTGCGGGCGTTCAACGGTTGCTGCGCGGCCAGTGCCGCGAGCGCCGCCTGGATCCGGGTCAGCGACACCGGCGCGGGTTCGGCCACGCGCGGCACCGGCCGCAGGGCGTCCTGCAGGGATTCCACGCCGCACAGGCCACAGCCGCTGCGGCCTTCGAGCGTGCGCCGGCGCAAGGCGTCGTGCCGCACCTGCGGAATTGCCGCGTGCAGGGCGATGCCGGAGTCGCTGTGCACGATGTCGACGAGGCGGAATTCGTCCGCCGCCGCGACCACGCCCTCGCTCAGTGCGAAACCGAGCGCGAAGTCCTCCAGGTCGCAGGGCGTGGCCATCATCACCGCGAACGGATCGCCGTTGCACAGCAGCGCGACCGGCGCTTCGACCACGACCGCGTCCTCGTGCGCCACGCGCGACACCGCCTGCACGCGCAGCGCGTGCACCGTCGCGAGCGCGTCACTCATGGCGTCGCGCACAGGCGTCGGCCTTTGTCGGTGAGCCACAGCGTGATGCGCTCGGCGTGTGAGCGTTGCTCGACCAGATCGAGGCCGTCGAAACGGGGATCCGCGCCGAGCGCGGTGAGCAGGCGCTGCAGTTCGCTCAGGCTGAGCTGCAGGCGCCTGGCGACGCGGTGGAGCGACTGTCCGTCTTCCTGCGACAGCAGACGCAACAGGGCGAGGGCCGTCTCGTCGTTCACGCGGGCGCCACGGCGGAGCGGCGCAGGCGCACCGGGATCGATTTCGACGCCGGCGTGCGCGCGCGTTCGGCGTAGCTGTCCAGCGGCACCAGCGGGTTGGTCTCGGGGAAATACGCGGCGAGGCAACCGGCGGGAATGTCGTACTCGACCAGGCGGAAGCCGCGCGCCTCGCGCTCCTGCACGCCGGCGCCGTCGCGCCACACCGAGACGAGATCGACCTGCTCGCCGTCGGCGAAACCAAACCGCTGCAGATCCGCGCGCGAGATGAAGCACACCCGGCGCAGGCCGTGCACGCCGCGGTAGCGGTCGTCGAGGCCGTACACCGTGGTGTTGTACTGGTCGTGCGAGCGCACCGTCATCAGGGTGAGCAGGTCCTGGTCCCACGCCGTCGCGCCCAGCAGCGGATGGGTCAGGAAATGCGCGCGGCCGTCGTGCGTGGGAAACGCGCGCTCGCGGTTGGGATGGTGCAGGTGGAAGCCGCCGGCGGTGCGCACGCGGGCGTTGAAGTCCTCGAAGCCGTCGATCACGCGCGCGATGCGTTCGCGGATGCGGTCGTAGTCGGCGACCAGTTCCAGCCACGGCGTGCGGCTGCGCGGCAGCGTCGCCGCGGCCAGGCGCGCGACGATCGCCGGTTCCGACAGCAGCTGTTCCGACGCCGGCGGATTCATGCCCGCCGACAGGTGCACCATGCTCATCGAATCCTCCACCGTCACCGCCTGCGGCCCGCCGGCCTGCAGGTCGATCTCGGTGCGGCCCAGGCACGGCAGGATCAGCGCGTCGCGGCCGTGCACCAGGTGCGAGCGGTTGAGCTTGGTGCTCACGTGCACGGTGAGCGCGCAGTTGCGCAGCGCCGCCTGGGTGAGCGCGGTGTCGGGTGTGGCGGTGGCGAAATTGCCGCCGAGGGCGAAGAACACCTGGCCGCGGCCGTCGCGCATCGCCGCGATCGCATCGAGCGTGTCGAAGCCGTGCGCGCGCGGCGGCGCAAAATCGAATTCCACGCCGAGCCTGTCGAGGAACGCGTCCGACGGCTTCTCGTAGATCCCCATCGTGCGGTCGCCCTGCACGTTGGAATGGCCGCGCACCGGGCACGGTCCCGCACCGGGCTTGCCGACATTGCCGCGCAACAGCAGCAGGTTGGCCAGCATCTGGATCGTGGCGACGCTGCGGTGGTGCTGGGTGATGCCCATGCCCCAGCAGACGATCGTCGCCGCGCTGTCGATGTAGAGCTGCGCGGCCTGCTCGAGCTCGTTGTGGGTCAGGCCCGATTCGCGTTCGAGGTCCGGCCACTCCAGCGCGCGCAGGCTGTCCGCGAACAGGTCATAGCCCCGCGTGTGCGCTGCGATGAACTCGTGATCGATCGCGTCGCGCTCGACCACCACCTTCGCCATCGCCATCGCCACCGCAAGATCGCCGCCGATGCGCGGCTGGAAATACGCCGAGGCGATGCGCGCGCCCGCGCCGCCCGGGCGCATGTCCAGCGGCGACTTCGGATCGGCGAAGCGTTCCAGCCCGCGTTCGCGCAGCGGATTGAACGCCACGATGCGGCAGCCGCGCTTCGCCGCCTCGCGCAGTTCGCCGAGCATGCGCGGATGATTGGTGCCGGGGTTCTGGCCGAAGATGAAGATCGCCTGCGCGTGCTCGAAGTCGTCCAGCAGCACCGAACCCTTGCCGCTGCCGAGTTGCTCGGTCAGCGCCACGCCCGAGGGCTCGTGGCACATGTTCGAGCAGTCGGGGAGGTTGTTGGTGCCGAACTCGCGCACGAACAGCTGGTACAGGAACGCGGCCTCGTTCGAGGTGCGGCCGGAGGTGTAGAAGATCGCCTCGTCGGGCGAAGCCAGCGCATTCAGCGCGTTCGCGATGGTGGCGAAGGCCGCGTCCCACGCGATCGGTACGTAGCGGTCGCGGGCCGCGTCGTAGCGCATCGGCTCGGTGAGCCGGCCCTGCGCTTCCAGCGCGTGGTCGTCCCAGGCGAGCAGTTCGGCCACCGTGTGCGCGGCGAAGAAGTCGCGGGTGACGCGCTTGCCGGTGGCCTCGTTGGCGACGGCCTTCACGCCGTTCTCGCAGAACTCGAAGGTCGAATGCGCGTTGCGGTCGGGCCAGGCACAGCCGGGGCAATCGAAGCCGCTGGGCTGGTTGGTGCGCAGCAGGGTGCCTGCGCCCTTCATCACAACCTGCTGTTCGCGCAGCGCGTGCCAGGAACTCTTCAGCGCGTCCCAGCCGCCGGCAGGCTTGAGGTAGACGTCGATGGGTTTGCGCTGGGACATCGGCGGGCGCGTGAACGATTCACCCGGATTCTAGCGCCGCCGTACGCGACCGCGTCTGGCACGCGTTCATCGCGCGCGACGTTCATGCGGCTCGCACGCGGGCTCGCGGATGCTTCGCCGATGCCTGCACTCCACGAACTCCGCATGACGCCGTACCGCAACCGCAGCGGCAGCTCCGGCGTCGCCGCCTACGCCCTGCTCGACGACGGCATCGTCGTGCGCTTCAGCGACGGCGCGATCTACCGCTACGGCCACACCCATCCGGGGCGGCACCACGTGGGCAAGATGAAATCGCTGGCGATGGCCGGGCAGGGCCTGGGCGCCTACATCCGCCGCTACGTGCGCGACAAGTACGAGTCGCGCGAGCACTGACGCGCGGCGGCCGGCGTCAATCCAGCACCCGGCAGAACACCGCCTTGAGGTAGCGCGACTCCGGCACCTGGGCGAGGAACGGATGGTCGGCGCCGGCGCCGGCGACCTTCAGCACCTGCACGGTGCGGCCGGCGTAGAACGCGGCGCGGCGCAGCATGTCGAGGAACTGCTCCTCGCTCACCAGTCCGGTGCAGGAGAACGTCGCGAACAGACCGCCCGGCTTCACCACGCCGAGCGCGAGCTTGTTCATGTCGAGGTACTTCTTCAGCGCGCTGATCACCTGCTCGCGATCGCGCGTCATCTTCGCCGGATCGAGGATGACCATGTCGTACAGGTCACCGCGCTGGCCGGCGTCGCGCAGCCACGGGAAGATGTCGGCCTGCACGAAGCGCGGCCGCACGTTGTTCAACTTCGCGTTGCCCTTGGCGATCTCGATCACCGCCTCGTCGATGTCGATGCCGGTCACCTCGCTCGCACCGCGCACCGCCGCATACACCGCGAAGCCGCCGGTGTTGCAGCACAGGTCGAGCACGCGCTTGCCCTGCGCCTGCTGGCTCAGCCACTGGCGGTTCTCGCGCTGGTCGGCGAAGAAGCCGGTCTTGTGCGCGCCGGCAGGATCGGCGCGGAACTTCACCCCGTACTCGGTGATCACCGCCGGTTGCGCGGGTTCGGAGCCGCGGAAGTCGAACGACTCCTGCTTCTGTACGTGCTCGTCGGCCGAGGTGTGGAAGCGGCAACCGGGAAAATGCCGGCGCAGCGCGTCGTAGATCCATTCGCGGTAGCGGAAGGCGCCGGCGCTGAAGAACTCCACGACGAGCAGGTCGTCGTAACGGTCGACGACCAGGCCGCTGATGCCGTCGCCCTCGCTGTGCACCACGCGCCAGGCGTTGCTGGTCTCGTCGAGGCGGAGGATGTCGCGGCGCAGCTGCACCGCCTCGCCGATCTTGCGCGCGAACCACGCGGCGTCGACGGCGACGTCGGGATCGCGCTCGAGCATGCGCAGGGCGATGCGCGAGTGGCCGTTGTAGAAGCCGCGCCCGATCCACGCCCCGTCGACTCCAA
This sequence comes from Lysobacter yangpyeongensis, assembly GCF_042655745.1. Lineage (NCBI taxonomy): Bacteria > Pseudomonadati > Pseudomonadota > Gammaproteobacteria > Lysobacterales > Lysobacteraceae > Lysobacter > Lysobacter yangpyeongensis. Next base: position 134,007 of record NZ_JBHSNM010000006.1, read on the forward strand.
CCACATCGACGATCTGGCCGGACTTCGGCCGCTGCGCGGGCTTGTCGACGAGGCGCTGGAAGATCCAGGGATGGGTGGAGTTCCAGGCGTTCTTGAGGCGGACGAGCGGGTTTTCGGGAGCGTTCATCCCGGCATTTTACGCGCGCGGCTTCTGCTGCCGCGGCGGTGGGGCCGGTGTTCCCTACTCCCCGCATCCGCGGGGAGTAGGTGGCGCGCAGCGCCGGATGAGGGGCGCTCTTCCCCATGCCGCGGGACAAATCATCCCGATCCGCCGCCCTTGCATCGCCGCGCGGCAGCCGCCACACCAGCCCCATGCACCTGCCCAACCCCGAATTCCCCGCCGACTCGCCGGGCCAGCGCGCGCACGACCGGCGCCGGCTGCTGCGCGCCTTCAACCTGAGCTTCGCCTTCGTGCTGGCGCTGGGCGCGGTGTTCATCGCCCAACCGGCCTTCGACGTCGCCGCCTGGAGCGTGCAACCCCACGCCTGGACCGGCCTGGCCGGCGTGCTCACCGCACCGCTGCTGCACGGCTCGCCGGAGCATTTCGCGGCAAATGCGATCTCACTGCTGCTGCTGGGCACGCTCGCCGGCGCGGTGTACCCGCGGGCGACGCTGCGGGCGCTGCCGCTGCTGTGGCTGGGTTCCGGCCTGGGCGCCTGGTGGCTGGGCGACGCCGGCTCGCACCACCTCGGCGCGAGCGGCCTGACCCACGGGCTGATGTTCCTGGTCTTGACCCTCGGCCTGCTGCGTCGCGACCGGCCCTCGGTGGCGGCGGCGATGATCGCCTTCTTCCTCTACGGCGGGATGCTGCTCACCGTGCTGCCGCGCGAGGCCGGCGTTTCCTGGCAGGCGCACCTGGGCGGCGCGGCGGCCGGCGTGGTCGCGGCCTGGCTGTTCCGGCGCAGCGATCCGCTGCCGCCGCGGCGCAAGTACAGCTGGGAGCTGGAAGAGGAACTCGCAGCCGCGCAGGGCCGCGATGCCGAGCTCGAGCCCGCGCCCCCGGCCGAGGTCCCGGTGCTGTGGCAGCGGCCGGCGCCGGCCGACGAACGCGGCGTGGTGCTGCCGTTCCGCCGCCCCGGCGAGTGACCGGGTTGGCGTTTTAACGCAAATTTGACAAACGGGACACGAGCCGGCACCGTGTCGGCCGCCCGGGAACGGGCATCCACACTTTTTTACGGACAGATACGAATGAAGAAGACCCTGATCCTTTCCTCCGCGCTCGCACTGGCTTCCCTGTCGGGCACCGCCCTGGCCGCCGATGGCGCCCACGGTTTCGTGCGTGCCGAAGTCGGCAACGCCAACATCGAGATCGACAACGCCGACGGCGACGACACGGCCTACTCGGTGCGCGGCGGCTACTTCTTCAATGCCAACATCGGCGTGGAAGGCTTCTACAGCAACTTCGGCGAAGACGAGGAAGACGGCGTCTCCGGCAAGATCACCGGCTACGGTCTGGGCGTGGTCGCCAAGAAGAACTTCGGCGCCAACAACAGCGGCTTCTACGTCGACGGCCGCGCCGGCGTGGTCCGCACCAAGACCGAAGTCTCGGTCACCGGCCTGGGCAGCGCCGACGACAGCTCGACCAAGCCGTACGTCGGCGTGGGCGTGGGCTACGACTTCTCCGACGCCTTCGGCCTGAGCCTGAACTACGGCTACGTCCGCGCCGATGCCTTCGGCGAAGACGTCAACGTGCAGACGCTGACCCTCGGCGGCGAATTCCGCTTCTGATCGTCCGCGGTATCGCTTCCGGAAAACGGCCGCCCTGTGCGGCCGTTTTCTTTTGCCTCACCCGCGCGGCAGCGGCAGCCCGCGGAAGGCCTTCACCGTGCGCAGCACGAAGCTCGAATTCACGTCCGCCACGCCGGCCTGGTTGAGCAGGCGGTCGAGCAGGAAGCGCGAGAAGTGGTCGAGGTCGCGCACCGCGACCTGCAGCAGGTAGTCCATGTCGCCGGTGAGGGCGTGGCAGGCGACGACTTCGTCCCACTGGTTGACGAAGCCGGCGAAGGCGTCGATCGAGGCGGCATCGTGCTGGCGCAGCTGTACGCGCACGAAGGCTTGCAGGCCCAGGCCCAGGCGCTCGGGATCGACCTCGGCGCGGTAGCCGCGGATCACCCCCTCGCGCTCCAGCCGCTGCATCCGGCGCAGGCAGGCCGAGGCGGACAGGTGCACGCGCTCGGCCAGCTCGGCATTGGTCTGGCGGCCGTTGCGCTGGAGTTCGGCCAGCAGCAGCAGGTCGATGCGGTCGAGTTCGACGGCGGTCATGGGCGGCTTCCTGCAAGAATTGCGTTATTCGCGCAAGAATCATGCGTCTGCCGGCCGTAGGCGCGCAACAACGCAAGCCCATTGCGCGCCGACCCCGCTATTTTCCGTAAGAGTGCCCCTCGGGCGCGACCGCCTTCTCCAAACGTCAATCGCGCCCATGGGGCGCTCCCACGCCGTGAACACCACTCCCAAGCGCGTCGAACACCAGCTCACCGACAAGGGCTACGTCCCGGTCTACACCACCGCCGTGGTCGAGCAGCCCTGGGCCAGCTACAGCGCCACCGACCACGAGGTCTGGGCGACGCTGTTCGCACGCCAGCAGCAGATCCTGGTGGGGCGCGCGTCGGACGAATTCCTGCGCCAGCAGCGCGCGATGGGCATGACGCCCGACCGCATCCCGAAGTTCGACGACCTCAACGCCGTATTGCGCAAGGCCACCGGCTGGGAACTGGTCGGCGTCGAAGGCCTGCTGCCCGAACTCACCTTCTTCGACCACCTCGCCAACCGCCGCTTCCCGGTGACCTGGTGGATCCGCAAGCCCGAGCAGCTCGATTACCTCTCCGAGCCCGACCTGTTCCACGACCTGTTCGGCCACGTGCCGCTGCTGATGAACCCGGTCTTCGCCGACTACATGGCCGCCTATGGCCGCGGCGGCGTCAAGGCGCACGGCATCGGGCCCGACGCGCTGGTGAATCTCACCCGCCTGTACTGGTACACGGTGGAATTCGGGCTGATCAAGCAGGACGACGGGCTGCGCATCTACGGCAGCGGCATCGTGTCCTCGAAAGGCGAAAGCATCCATTGCCTGGAAAGCGCCGCGCCCAACCGCATCGGCTTCGACCTCGAGCGGATCATGCGCACGCGCTACCGCATCGACACCTACCAGAAGACCTACTTCGTCATCGACAGCTACGAGCAGCTGATGGAAGCGACGACGCCTGACTTCACCCCGATCTACGCGAAGCTCGCGCAGCAGGAGTCGATCCCGGCCGGCACCGTGCTCGACACCGACACGGTCTATAACCGCGGCACCGGCGAAGGCTGGTTGAACGACGGCGACGTGTAAGCGCACGCACCACGCGCCCGGCCGCGTGGTGTGAGTCGACGCCACCGCGACACGCCCGCTACGGCTTCACCGCCGCGGCTGTGCGCGGGCGCAGGGCGAGGCCGAATCGGCACTTCCGCACACCGGTGCCCTCTTTCGCGACGGGCTCACCGCACCGTCGCTAGTCTGGCGGCATGGCCGCGACTGCCGCGAACGCCGTCCAGGTCGACATCGCGCTGGGTGCGCTGCAGCTGCGCGGGGTGTACGCGCGCCCGGCCGGTGCGCGCGGCGCGGTGCTGTTCGCGCACGGTTCCGGCAGCGGGCGGCTGAGCCCGCGCAACCACTTCGTGGCGCGGGTGCTGCAGGACGCCGGCTTCGCCACCTTGCTGTTCGACCTGCTCACCGACGAGGAGCAGTGGCGCGAGCGCGAGACGCGTCACCTGCGCTTCGACATCGCCCTGCTCGGCGCGCGCCTGCTGGCGACGACGCGCTGGCTGCATGCGCGCGCGGATGCCGCATCGCTGCCGGTCGGTTATTTCGGCGCCAGCACCGGCGCCGCGGCGGCGCTGGTCGCGGCCGCGGAGGTCGCCAGCAGTTTCGACGCGGGCGGGCCGCGCGTGTTCGCGGTGGTCTCCCGCGGCGGACGCCCGGACCTCGCCGACGGCGCGCTGGAACTGGTGTGCGCGCCGACCCTGCTGGTGGTGGGCAGCGAGGACCACGAGGTGCTCGAACTCAACCGCCGTGCGCTCGCGCGACTGCTGTGCGAGAAAGCGCTGGCGCTGGTGCCGGGCGCGAGCCACCTGTTCGAGGAACCCGGCACGCTCGCGCAGGCGGCGCAGCTGGCCGCGGACTGGTTCGCGCGCCACGTCGACGCGGCGGGCGGCGCGCGATGAGCTTCCGCGACCGCCGCCACGCCGGCCGGCAACTCGCGGCGGCCCTGCCCGGCTACGCCGGTCGCGACGACGTCGTGGTGCTGGCGCTGCCGCGCGGCGGCGTGCCGGTGGCCTTCGAGGTCGCGCGGGCGCTGCAGGCGCCGCTCGACATCTTCCTGGTGCGCAAGCTCGGCGCACCCGGTCAGGAGGAACTCGCGGTCGGCGCGATCGCCAGCGGCGGCGTGCGCGTGCTCAACCCCGCGATCGTGCGCGCGTTGCAGCTCGACGCGGCGCATATCGACGCGATCGCCGCGCGCGAACAGCGCGAACTGGAGCGGCGCGAGCAGGCCTACCGCGAAGGCCGCCCGGCCTTGCCGCTGGCCGGCCGCATCGTGGTCGCGGTGCCGGTGGGCGCGTACGAGGCGTGCGCGCTGCTGCGGCGCGAGGCCGACGAGGTCGTGTGCGTGCAGACGCCCGAGCCGTTCGGCGGCGTGGGCCTGTGGTACGACGACTTCCACCAGACCTCGGACGACGAGGTGCGCACGCTGCTGCTCGCCGGTGGCGAAGCGGAGGCGGACGCAACTCCCGACGGCGCGACGACGACCGTGCCCGTCGGGCCGCTGCGGGCGGCGGCGCTGCCGCTGCGCGGACCGGGCGATTTCGATGCGTTGCTCGCGCGCATCGGCGACGCGCCGCTGGTGCTGCTCGGCGAGGCCTCGCACGGCACCGACGAGTTCTACCGCCTGCGCGCCGACATCACCCGCCGCCTGATCACCGAGCGCGGCTTCACCGCCGTCGCCGCCGAGGCCGACTGGCCCGATGCCTACCGGGTCAACCGCTACGTGCGCGGCGCAGCGGCGCTCGACGACGGCGCGGACGCGGACGCCGATGCGCCCTGTCCGGCTTCCTGCGCTTTCCCACCTGGATGTGGCGCAACACCGTGGTGCGCGATTTCGTCGCCTGGCTGCACGACCACAACGCCGCCCTTGCGGACGCGCAGCGCGTGGGCTTCTACGGGCTGGACCTGTACAGCCTGCACGGCTCGATCGAGGCGGTGCTCGACTACCTGGATCGCACCGATCCGGCCGCGGCGGCGCGCGCGCGTTACCGCTACGCCTGCTTCGAGCACTTCGGCGAGGACGTGCAGGCCTACGGCTACGCGGCCAGCTTCGACCTGTCGCACAGCTGCGAGGACGAAGTCGTGGCGCAACTGCTGGAACTGCGCCGCCGCGCCGCCGCCGTGGACGGCCGCGGCGACGAGGAGATGTTCTTCGCCGAACAGAACGCGCGTCTGGTGCGCAACGCCGAGGCCTATTACCGCAGCATGTTCCGCGGCCGCGTGTCCTCGTGGAATCTGCGCGACACGCACATGATGGAAACGCTGCAGGCGCTGCTCGACCGCGGCGCACGCGGCGGAGGCCCGGCGAAACTCGTGGTGTGGGCGCACAACTCGCACCTGGGCGATGCGCGCGCGACCGAGATGGGCGAGCGCGGCGAGCTCAACCTCGGCCAGCTGGTGCGCGAGCGGCATCCGGCGCAGGCCGTGCTGGTGGGCTTCAGCACCTGCACCGGCACGGTGACCGCGGCGTCCGACTGGGACGCCCCCGCGCAGCGCCAGACCGTGCGACCCGCCCTGCCCGACAGCTACGAAGCGCTGCTGCACGACGTGGACCTGCCGCGCTTCCAGCTCGATCTGGGCGACGCGCGCGTGCGCGATCAGCTCGCTGCGCCGCGGCTGCAGCGCGCGATCGGCGTGGTCTACCGGCCGCAGACGGAACGCCTGAGCCACTACTTCCGCTGCCGCCTGCCGCAGCAGTTCGACTGGCTGTTGCACGTGGACGAAACACGCGCATTGACCCCGCTCGAGCGCGGCGCGCACTGGCACCTCGACGAGCCGCCCGAAACCTGGCCCAGCGGCCTGTGAGCACGCGCGTCAGCGCGCGCTGAGCGACGGCGTTGCGCTGGTGGCGGCGCGCGTGGTCGCCGCTGCCGCGGTGCGCGGCTGCCAGCGCCGGTCCAACACGAACTTGGCCACCACCGCCACCAGCAGCGGACCGAACCACGCGGCGTAATGCAGCGCGGTGCCATCGATGCCGGGCAGCAGGCGCGGCAGGCCGATGCCGAGGAAGGCGATGTGGGTGGCGATGCCGTTGCCGAGCATCGCGCTGTAGTGCTCGACCAGCCACCAGCGCGGCCGCGCCGCGAGTCGTTCGGGGCGGCGGCGCTTGCGCAGCATGAGGCCGCCGGTGACCAGGCCGATCACCGAGAAGCCGCTCAGCAGCGGCGCGTCCACGCGCAGGCCCAGCACCAGCACGCCGGCGCCACCGAGCAACGACAGCCACGCCAGCGCGGCGTACACGGGGCCGGTGTAGCGCACGACATCGTGCTTGTCGCGGATCGCCCGCCACGCGCTCCACAGGCCGGTCGCGGTGATCACCAGCAGGTAGGCGAGGAACGCCGCGATCACCGGACGCCCGCGCACCAGCCAGGCGTACGCGGCCATCGGCACGCCGGTGGCGAGAATCCCGCTCATCGCGAGCAGGAACAGCTGGCCGGCGCGACGGTGCAGTGCGCTGCCCTTGCGCAGCAGTGCGGCGCTCCAGAACGAGGCGAGGGCGATCACGCCGATACCGGCGTGGCAGGCGACGAGCAGCGGATAGGCGGTCATGGCGGCACTCCCGATGAAGTGCGGCCAGCTTCGGCGGGTGGCGTGGACCGGCGCAGTGCCCGCGGTCATCTCCGGTGGGTGCTGGAAGTCACTTCCTGCACCGGCGGCATTGCGGCCGCGCCCGCGCCCGTCGCAGCATGTCCGGCATGCCACGCACCTCTTCCCTGCTGTCCCGCCGGAGCGGCCTGCCGCTGCGCGAACGCCTGCGCACGCTGCTGCATCCGTTCAACCTCGCGGGCCTGTTCACCTGGGGCGCGGTCGCGCTGTCGATGCGCTGGATGCACGCCGCCTCGCTGCCCGCGGCGTGGACGCTGCTGGTCGTCTACCTCGTCGCCCTGCTCGCCACCGACCTGCTGCGCGAGGACTACCCGCGCACCGCCAACGCGCTGCTGTGGCTGGAAGCGGCGACGGCGCTGCTGCTGGTCTGGCTCGATCCCTCGATCGGCACCGCGCAGGTGCTGCTCGTGGTGTGGACCGCGCAGATCGCCGCGGCGTGGGCGCCGCGCCGCGCCCTGCTCGCGGTGCTGCTGGCCGATGCGGTGGTCTACGCGATCCTCGCCGCCGCCGGGCAGCGTTCGCCGCTGCTGATCGTGGCGATGTACGCCGGCTTCCAGGCCTTCGCCGCGTTGTGCGCGTTCTACGCGGTCGCCGCCGAACGCGCGCGCGACCAGCTGGTGCGCGTCAACGCCGACCTGCTCGCGACCCGCGCGCTGCTCGCCGATTCGGCGCGCGATGCCGAGCGCCTGCGCGTCGCGCGCGAGCTGCACGACGTCGCCGGGCACAAGCTCACCGCACTCACGCTCAACCTGCGCGCGCTGGCGGCTGATCCCGCGTTCGTCCATCGCCACGAGCTGAAAATCGCGCAGCAGATGGGCACCGAACTGCTCGGCGACATCCGCAGCGTGGTGCAGGCACTGCGCGATGCCAGCGGACTCGACCTCGGCACCGCCTTGCGCGCGCTCGCCGCGCCGCTGCCGCGCCCCGCGCTGCAGCTGGCCATCGCCGACGACGTGCAGATCCGCGATCCCGCGGTGGCCGAGGCGGTGCTGCGGCTGGTGCAGGAAGCGCTGACCAACAGCGCGCGCCACGCCGATGCCGACACGGTGCGGGTCGCGCTCGCGCGCGAGGGACGTCGCCTGAACGTCCGCGTCGAGGACGACGGCTACGTGCGCGGCCAGATCCGCGAAGGCAACGGCCTGTCCGGCATGCGCGAGCGCCTGGCCGCCGCCGGTGGCACGCTGGCGCTGTCGACCACCGCGCGTGGCGCGCTGCGCATCGACGCGAGCCTGCCGCTGTGATTTTCCTTCCCCATCGTCCGCGTCCTGCATGACCACACCCCTGCGCATCGCCCTCGCCGACGACCAGGCCCTCGTGCGCGCCGGCCTGCGCGCGCTGCTGGAACGCGAGGGCATCGCCATCGCTTTCGAAGCCGATGACGGCGAGCAGCTGCTTGCGCAACTGGAGCGCGAGTCCGTCGACGTGGTGCTCAGCGATATCCGCATGCCGCGCGTGGACGGCATCGAGGCCCTGCAGCGCCTGCGCGGACGCGGCGATGCGACGCCGGTGCTGCTGCTGACCACGTTCGACGAGAGCGACCTGCTGCTGCGCGCGACCGAAGCCGGCGCGCAGGGCTTCCTGCTCAAGGACGCCGCGCCGGAAGACCTGCGCGAGGCGATCGAGCGCGTCGCGCGCGGCGACACGCTGCTGCAGCCGGTCAGCACGGAAACGGTGCGCGCGCGCTACCAGTTCCACGCGCAGGACGCGCCGAAGGAGCGCTTCAGCGAGCGCGAAGTGGCGATCCTGCGCCTGCTCGCCGGCGGCTATTCCAACAAGGAGATCGCGCGCTCGCTGTTCCTCGCCGAAGGCACGGTGAAGAACTACGTGTCGGTGATCCTGGAGAAACTCGACACCCGCGACCGCACGCGCGCGGTGCTCAAGGCGATCACGCTGCGGGTGATCTGAGCGACGGTGTCCGTAGCCCGGGCAAGGCCGCAGGCCGCACCCGGGGAATTTGGAATTTGTCGCAATGGGTCGAAAGGCCCCGGGTGCGCTGCGCTTGCCCGGGCTACGCGGCGCGCGGCTTCCACCAGCGGTCGATGCGGCCGAGCAGCTTCTTCAGGGCGCGCGAGGTGCGCCCGCGCCGGGTCTTGCGCGCGTAGGCGGCAGCATCGGTGAGCCAGGCGATCTGGATGGTCAGGCGATCGCCTTCGAACGGCAGGTGGCCGTGGAAGGAATTGTGCGTGCGGCGGAACGCGACCAGCTTGCCGTACACCGGCGCCACCTGCGGCGCGACCTGCGCGTCGATGTCGGTGACGTTGGCCAGGAAGCGCAGCGAACCGGCATCGCCGTGCGGCCAGTCGGCGTTGAGGTACACCAGCGCGGTGACGATCTTGGACTGGCTGTCGGTGTGGATATTGCCGTGCCGGCGGTTGAGCGAGCGGCACAGCGTGACCAGCGCCGGGTACTGCGACAGCCGCTCCACGCCCAGGCGCGCGCCGATCGCGTCGGCGAACGGCGCCGCGGTCAGTTCGGTTACCAGCGCATTGAGCGCGGGGCCGCAGTCGTCGGTTTCGTGCGGGAAGAAACCGGCGCCGCGGTAGCGCGGGAAATCACCGCGCAGCGCAGTGGCGGCGGCGGGATCGAGCACGCCTTCGGCGGTGAGCAGCGGGAACGGCGCGATCGCCGCGGCCGGCAGGGATTCGGGGCGAAGCACGGAGAAAACCGGAAAGGAAGCGCGCGATTCTAGCGCGGTGAAAGCGCACCATTCGCACTCAGCCGCTCGCACGCACGCCGCTCACGCCTGCGATGCGATCCAGGCCTGCATGGCATCGAGCGCTTCGCCCATCACCTCCGCATCGCGGCGGCCGGAACGCGCCGGCACGTGCAGGGAATGGTCGGCGTCGGCGATCGCCAGCAGCGTCGCGCGCGGTCCGAGCCGGGCGACCAGCGGCCGCAGCCACGCGGGATCGGCCAGTTCGTCGCGCGTGCCCTGCAGGAACAGCATCGGCACGGCGACCTCGGCCAGGTGCGCGGCGCGCTCGTCCGACGGCTTGCCGGCCGGGTGCAGCGGGAAACCGAAGAACACCAGTCCGTCCACGCCGGGCAAGGGCGCCGCGGCCTGCGCCTGCGAGGTCATGCGTCCGCCGAACGATTTGCCGCCGGCGAACAGGCGCAGGCCCGGCCATCGCCGCGCCGCTTCCGCCACCGCCGCACGCACCGCGGCGTGCGCGACACGCGGCACGTCCGGACGGCGCGAACCGCGCTCCATGTACGGGAACTGGTAGCGCAGCGTGGCGATGCCGCGCGCGGCCAGACCCTGCGCGACCGCGTCCATGAACGCGTGCCGCATCCCCGCGCCGGCGCCGTGCGCGAACACGTACGCCGCGTGCGCCTGCGGCGGCGCCAGCAGCAAGCCCGAGACCGACTGTTCCCCGTCGATGGCGATGGTGAGCGGCTGCGCGGCCATCAGTCCGCTTCCGCCGTCGCACCGCTCGCCCGCAGCAGCGCCTGCGCATAGCCCGGTGCGGTCGGTTCGTGCATGAAGTACGCGTACACATCGCCCCACCCCGTCGCCGCGATGCGCTGCGCCCACTGCGCGAAGTCCGCCTCGCCGTACTCCTCCAGGCGCAGGCGCAGATAACCCCAGTCGGTCGTCTCCACCAGCGGCGGCGGTGCGTCGTCTTCACGCTCGGACAGACACAGTGCGGCGCCGGCGTCTTCGAGCACCGCGTACACCGCATCGTCGAACCAGCTGGCGTGGCGGAACTCGAACGCGGCGCGATGGCCTTCGGGCAGGAGCTGCAGGAATTCGCCCAGCCGCATCACGTCCTTCTTCAGGAACGGCGGCAGCTGGAACAGCACCGGCCCGCGCCGGTCGCCGAGCGTGTCCAGCGTCTTGTAGAGCCAGGCAACCGCATCGGCCGCGGTGTCCGCCTTCAGCCGCGCCTCGTGGGTGATCCGCCGCGGCGCCTTGATCGCGAAGCGGAAGCCCGCCGGCACCACCTCCGTCCAGTGCGCGAGCACCGACGCCCGGGGCATCTGGTAGAAGGTATTGTTGATCTCGACCGTGGGCAGGCGCTGCGCATAGAACGCGAGCATGTCCTCGGGCTTGATCCTGTCGGGATAGAAGCTGCCCTTCCATTCCTTGAAGGCGTAGCCGCTCGCTCCCGCCCACACGCGTCGTGCTGTCATGTTCGGCTCCAGCAGGCGAAAAGCGCAGTCGCGTTTTTCGCGGGTGACTACCGGATGGCAAAGCTCAGCGAATACTCGGCCAAGCGTCGCTTCGAGGCTACTCCCGAGCCGGCCCCGGCGGAACCGGCGCACGCTGGCGGCCCGCTGCTGTTCGTGGTGCAGCAGCACGCGGCCACGCGCTTGCACTACGACTTCCGTATCGAATGCGATGGCGTGCTGTATTCGTGGGCGGTGCCCAAGGGCCCCTCGCCGAATCCCGCCGACAAGCGCATGGCGGTGTTCGTCGAGAACCATCCCTACGACTACGCCTCGTTCGAGGGCGTGATTCCGCCCAGGCAATACGGTGCGGGCGAAGTGATCGTGTGGGACTGCGGCGTGTACAGCCCCGACGAGGACGGCGTGTGCTTCCACGACCGCGCGCAGGCCGAACAGCGCGTGCGCGACGGCCTCAAGGCCGGCAAGCTCAGCCTGCAACTGCGCGGCGAGAAGCTGAAGGGCTCCTACGCACTGGTGCGCACGAAGGAAGCGAAAAGCTGGCTGCTGATCAAGCACAAGGACCGCTTCGTCTCCACCGACGACATCACCGCGCAGGATCGTTCGGTGCTGTCGGGCCTGCGCGTGCGTGAGCTGAAGTTCGTGGCGCCGCCGCCGCGCGTGCCGGCGTCGCACCTGGTGCCGGCCGGCGATCCGGCGCCGATGCCGGCGAAGCTGGCGCCGATGCTCGCCGAGAGCGGCGAGGCCGCCTTCAGCCACGACGACTGGTGGTGGGAACCCAAGCTCGACGGCTACCGCGTGCTCGCCTTCGTCGACGGCGACAAGGTGCAGCTGAAGTCGCGGCGTGGACTGGAACTGGCGAAGACGTTTCCGCGCCTGGCCGACGCACTGCGCGAGCAGGCCGGCGGGGGCACGCTGGTGCTCGATGGCGAGATCGTCGCCTTCGATGCGCAGGGCAAGCCGTCGTTCAACGCGTTGCAGAACCGCTTCCAGTTGAAGTCCGCGGTCGACATCGCGAATGCGGATCGCACCGTGCCGACGCTGCTGTTCGCCTTCGACCTGCTGTACTTCGCCGGCATCGACCTGCGCGCGCGGCCCTATCGCGAACGCCGCCGCTACCTCGCGCAATGCCTGCTGCCCTCGCCGCTGGTACGGCTGGTGCACGCCGCGCCCGATGGCGAAGCGATGCAGGAAGCCGCGCTCGCCAGCGGCTTCGAAGGCGTGGTCGGCAAGCGCCTGGACAGCCGCTACGAAGCCGGCAAGCGCTCGAAGGCGTGGCTGAAGGTGAAGCCGGTGCAGAGCGCGGAATTCGTCATCGGCGGCTACACGCGCGGCAAGGGTGCGCGCGACGCGCTCGGCGCACTGCTGGTCGGCTACTGGGACGGCGACGCGTTGCGCTTCGCCTCGGGCGTCGGTTCGGGCTTCGACGACCGCACGCTCGCCGCGGTGCTCGCGCGACTGCAGCCCCTGAAGATCGAGCGCAATCCGTTTGCGGAGAAACCCGACGTGCCCGGGCCGATCACCTGGGTGCAACCCGAACTCGTCGCGGAAGTGAACTTCCACGAGTGGACCGGCGACGGCCACCTGCGCGCGCCGATCTTCGTGCGCCTGCGCGACGACATCGATCCGCGCGGCGTGCGGCGCAGCGAGAGCGCACGTCCCGCCGAATCGCCGCCGCGGCGCGGCAAGCGCACGGCCACCGCCGCGGCGCGCGCCGCCACGCCACGCACCACGGCGTCATCGCCCTCGGGCGACATCGCGTCCGTACTGGAGCAGCTGGCCAACACGCGCAAGACCCTCGAACTCGCGCTCGGCCCGCACCGGATCAGACTGAGCAACCTCGATCGCGTGTACTGGCCGGCGAGCGAGGAACTCGAATCGCCCGCGCTGACCAAGCGCGACCTGCTGGCCTACCTCGCCCAGGTCTCGCCGCTGATGCTGCCGCACCTGGCGGATCGCCCGCTGACCATGATCCGCATGCCCGACGGCATCGGCGGCCAACGCTTCTTCCAGAAGCACTGGGACCAGGCGCGTCCCGACTTCGTCGAGACCGTCACCGTGTGGTCGGGCAGCAAGGACGGGCAGCACGAGTACCTGCTGTGCAACAACCTGCCCACGCTGCTGTGGCTGGCGCAGTCGGGCACCCTGGAATTCCACGTCTGGCATTCGCGGGCGAAGCCCGCTCCGGACTGCGTGTCGCAGTCGACCGACTACGCGTCCTCGCTCGAATCGCTCGAAGCCTCGGTACTCAACTACCCCGACTACGTCGTGTTCGACATCGACCCGTACATCTACTCGGGCAAGGAAGCCAGGGGCGCCGAGCCCGAGCTCAACACCGTCGCCTTCGAGAAGGGCAAGGAGATCGCCTTCGCTCTGCGCGAGCTGCTGCAGGGCATGGGCCTGGAGCCGATCGTCAAGACCTCGGGCAAGACCGGCTTGCATGTTTTTGTCCCGATCCGGCGCATGATCGACTTCGATGCGGCCCGCCACGTGTCCGAACTGGTCAGCCGCCACCTCATGCGGCAGCGGCCCAAGGACATCACCATGGAGTGGAGCGTCCCTAAACGTAGTGGAAAAATTTTCATGGACCACAACATGAACGTGCGCGGCAAGACCTTGAACGTCGCCTACTCGCCGCGCGGCGAGCCCGCGGCCCCGGTTTCCATGCCGCTTTCCTGGGAAGAACTGGCTTCCGCGCATCCACTCGACTTCCGCATGCCCGGTGTTATAAAGCGGCTTTCACGCACGGGCGATCGCTGGAGCGATGCCCTCACACGCAAGCAGGACCTGGAGCGGGCCCTCAAGAAGTGAGCGGCGGCAGGGCCTGAACATCGGAGAGCAGTGTCATGGCTGCACGTTCGATCGCGTCACTCACCGTTTCCTTCGGCCTGGTCGCCATTCCCGTCAAGCTGTACACGGCGACCGAATCCAAGGGCGGCATCTCCTTCAACCTGCTGCACAAGAAGTGCGGCTCGCGCGTGCGCTACCAGGTGATGTGCGCGCGCGAGGAGATCCCGATCGACCGCGACGAGATCGTGAAGGGCTACGAGTTCGCCAAGGACCAGTACGTCATGTTCACGCCCGAAGAGCTCAAGGCGCTCGAGGAAGTGGGCACGCACAGCGCGGACGTCGTCGAGTTCGTGCCGATCTCGGCGATCGATCCGGTGTACTTCGACAAGGCCTACTATCTCGCGCCGGACAAGGGCGGCGCCAAGCCCTACGCGCTGTTCGCCAAGGCGCTGCGCGAATCCGGGCGCTGCGCGATCGGCCACTGGGCCACGCGCGGCAAGAGCTACATCGTGATGATCCGGCCGGTCGAGGACGGCCTGGTGATGCAGCAGCTGCTGTACGACACCGAAGTGCGCAAGATCGGCGACCTCGACATCCCGCGCACCGACGTCAAGCCGGCCGAGCTGAAGCTCGCGCAGCAGCTGATCGACTCGCAGAGTTCCGACAGCTTCGACCCGTCGCAGTACAAGGACGACGTCGCCCAGCGCATCGAGGCCGCGGTGCAGAAGAAGGTCGAGGGCGAGCAGATCACCCTGGCCGAGGAACCCGAGGGCGGCGCGCAGATCATCGACCTGATGGAAGCGCTGCGCGCGAGCCTGGAGAAGAAGGGCGGCTCCGCGCCGGCGCGCAAGGGCGCGGCCGCGAGCAAGGCCGCGCGCAAGCCGGCCAGGCGCGTGCAGGCGCTGGAGGCCGAGGAGGCGCCGGCGCCCAAGCGCAAGACCAGCAAGCGGGCGAAGTAGACGGAGCGTCATTGCATGCACTCCTACGGCGTGCGCGACGTCGAGAAACTGCTCCGCCTGTCGCGCAGTGCCATCCGGTCGCTGATCGCGGCCGGTTTCGTTACCCCCGAACGCGGCCCGCGCAACGCGCTGCGTTTCTCGTTCCGCGACCTGATCGTGCTGCGCACCGCGCAGACGCTGGCCGCGGCGAAGATCCCGCACCGGCGCATCCTGCGCGCGTTGCGCGAACTGCGCGCGCGCCTGCCGGAGGAAATGCCGCTGTCGGGCCTGAGCATCGGCGCCTTCGCCGACCACGTGGTGGTGCGCGACGGCGCCAGCCGCTGGCTCGCCGAATCGGGCCAGTACCTGCTCTCGTTCGAAGGCGATCCCGAACAGGGCACGCTGCGCGTGATCGAAACGCCACCGGCAGCAAGCACCACACGCGAGGACGACGACTGGCAGGCGCAGGGCGCGGCGCTGGAGCGCAGCAACGCCGAACACGCGCTGCTGGCCTACGAGCGCGCGGTCGCCGCCGATCCGACGCGCCTGGACGCGCGCATCAACCTCGGCCGCCTGCTGCACGAACTGGAGCGGCTGGACGAGGCGGAAATCGTGTACCGCGACGCCTTCGCGATCGCCCGCTCCGAACGCAACTATTCCGATCGCCGCGACGCCGCGTTGCTGCACTTCAACCTGGCGGTGCTGCTCGACGACCTGGAACGCGCGGACGAGGCCATCGCCGAATACGAGGCCGCGCTGCGCATCGATCCCGAGCTCGCCGACGCGCACTACAACCTCGCGCTGCTGTTCGAGGAACGCGGCGAGGCGAAGCAGGCGCTGCGGCACATGTCGCAGTACCGGCGGTTGACCAAGGCCTGAGCCGCGGCGGCGCGCGCTTCAGTCGAACAGGGCGCGCAGCACGCGGGCGATTTCTTCGGCCGCCAGCGGCTTGGTGAGGTGGGCGTGGAAGCCGGCCTCGCGCGTGGCGCTCAGGTCACCGGTCTGCCCGTAGCCGGTGACCGCGATCAGCGGCGGGGGCTGTGGCAGTTCCGCGCGCAGGCGCCGCGCGACCTCGAAGCCGTCGAGGTCGGGCAGGCCGAGGTCGATGATCACCGCGTCGAAGCGCGTCGCGCGGATCGCGGTCAGCGCGCTGACCGCGTCGTAGGTGGCGTAGCAGAGGTAGCCCGCATGCTCCAGCAGCATCTGCAGCGAATCGGCGGCGTCGCGGTTGTCATCGACGACCAGCACGTGGCGCGGCGTCGCCTGCGCGACGGTGCGCGGTGAGGGCAGTTCCGGCGCGGGTGCCGCGGCCGCGGGCAGGCGGATGCGGAATTCAGCGCCTTCGCCGGGCTGGCCGCTGCTCGACGCGCTCACCTCGCCGCCGTGCAGCGCCACCAGCTGCTGCACCAGGCTCAGGCCCAGGCCGAGGCCGCCGTGCGTGCGCGCCGCGTCCTGTTCGCCCTGCACGAACGGATTGAAGATGTCGGCGATCCGGTCCGGGGCGATGCCGGGACCGTTGTCGCGCACCACCACTTCGACCTGCGTATCGAGTGGTCGCAGCGTGGCGGTGATGCGGCCCTGCGGCGGCGTGAACTTCACCGCGTTGTGCAGCAGGTTGCTCAGCACCTGCACCAGGCGCACGCGATCGCCGGTCACCCATGCCGGCGCCCCGGGCGTCTCGACCTGCAGCGACTGCGCGCGCCGCCGCGCTTCGACGTCCACCGCCTCCACGGCATCGGCGAGCGCGCTGCGCAGGTCCAGCGTCTGCTGCTGCAGGCGGATCTTGCCCTTGGTGATGCGGCTGACATCGAGCAGGTCGTCGACCAGCCGCGTCAGCTGGCCCAGCTGGCGTTCGATCACGTCGCGGCAGTGCTGCAGCATCGCCGATTCGATCGGTTCCAGGCGCATGATCCCCACCGCGTTGGCGATCGGCGCCAACGGATTGCGCAGCTCGTGGCCGAGCATCGCCAGGAACGTGGTCACGCGGTGGCCTTCGTCCTCCAGCGCACGGATGCGGCGGTGCGCGGTGAGGTCGCGAGTGATCTTGGCGAAGCCGACATGGCGGCCATCGCTGTCGTACAGCGTGGTGATCACCACGCTGGCCCAGAAGCGCGAGCCGTCCTTGCGCACGCGCCAGCCTTCGTCCTCGACGCGGCCTTCGGCCAGCGCGATCTGCAACTCGCGCGCGGGCCAGTCGCGCGCCAGTGCATCGGGCGTGTAGAACCGCGAAAAGTGCCGGCCGATGATCTCGTCGGCGCGATAGCCCTTGATCAGCTCCGCGCCGGGATTCCAGCTGATCACCCGGCCCTCGGTGTCGAGCATGAAGATCGCGTAGTCGCGCACGCCTTCCACCAGCAGGCGGAAGTGCTCCTCGCTGTGGCGCAGGCGTTCTTCCTGCGCGTGGCGCACGCTGCGGTCGCGGATGATCGTGGCGTAGCCGCGCAGGCGGCCATCGGGGTGGTCGATGCGCGCGATCTGCACGTTCGCGCGAAAGCACGAGCCGTCCTTGCGCATGCGCCAGCCTTCGTCCTCGAAGCGGCCGAGCTCGCGCGCCAGGGCGAGGCCGTGTTCGGCGGCGCCGCCGGCGGC
Organism: Lysobacter yangpyeongensis; assembly: GCF_042655745.1. NCBI lineage: Bacteria > Pseudomonadati > Pseudomonadota > Gammaproteobacteria > Lysobacterales > Lysobacteraceae > Lysobacter > Lysobacter yangpyeongensis. Next base: position 151,356 of record NZ_JBHSNM010000006.1, read on the forward strand.
GGTCCCGGTCGGATGGAACAGCGCGAGGTGGCGGCCGATCACCTCGTCGGCGGCGTAGCCGAAGATGCCCTGCGCGCCGCGGTTCCAGCTGCGGATGGCGCCGTCCGCATCGAGCAGGCAGATGGCGTAGTCGGAAATGGAGTCCACCAGCAGCCGGAACGGAATGTCTTCGTCGGCGCAGGCTGTGCCGCAGGTGTCGGCAACGGAGCGGATCCCCGGGGTCATCCGCTAGGGAATACGCAGGAGGAGTGTGCGCGGCGTGAAGACGCCCCGCCGTGCGCCGGACGCGCCGTCAACCGACGCCGCGCGTACGCACCTGCGTCGCGGTGACGCCGTAATGCGCCTTGAAGGCGCGGCAGAACGCGCTGCGGCTGTCGAAGCCCAGTTCCGCGGTGATGTCGCTGATCGACAGCGGCGTGCGCGCTACCAGTTCCCATGCGCGCTGGTGGCGCAGCGCCGTCGCATGGTCGGTCGGCGTCTGTCCGAACACGTCGCGGTACAGGCGCACCAGATGATGCGCCGAATAGCTGGCCTGCCGCGCGAGTGCCTCCAGGCGCAGGCCCGCGTCGAAACCGTTCTGGATGCTGTGGCGCACGCGCAACAGGCGCGCCAGCGTGCGGCGCCGCGCCTGGCGGGTGCGCCCCGGGCATCGCGCGAGCAGCGCCTGCGCGGCGTCCTGGTGCGCCCAGGCTTCGGCCAGCGCGGCGTGCCCGGCGAGAGCGGCCGCGCTGTCGTCGCCATCGCGCAGGGCGTGGACCAGGCGCGCCAGCGCGCGCGCGAGCCGGTGCGCGGCGCGCGCCTGCCAGAGCACCGGCGTTTCCCCGCGCGGCGCAATGCCGGCCCACGCGTCGGTCGGCGCCACCACGCCCAGCGCCCAGCAGTTGCGTCCCGGCACCAGGCGCACCGCGCCTTCGGGCCAGACGATGGCTTCGCGCGCACCGACGGTCCAGCGGCGGTCGCCGAGCTGGCCGTGCAACGCGCCGCGCAACACCAGCCAGGTCGCGACGTGCGAAGCGGGCAGTTGCAGCGGCAACGCGCGCGCACCCAGACAGAACGCCGTGCCCGCCTGCGCGGGAACCTCGACGGAACGTTGCGCGCAGACGCGATGATCGAACAGTACCCAGCCCATGCAGCAACTCCATGCGATCCGCTGCCGATGCTAGGCAGCGTGCGCGCGCGTCGCGGGTCCATTCGCGCGGCAAAAAAAAGGACCACCCGCCGCGAGGAGGCGACGGATGATCCTTTTTGCCGGAACGCGAAACCGGCGGTCGTGCGCGTGGCAGGGAGACCAATCCCTGCCCCATGGGCACCGGAGAGAGACCGGCGGCACGACAGGCACAGCGTGCGCGCGCAGCGCGGCGCGGGTTGTGCGCGGGCGTGCGCCGTGGTTATCCGAAGCGGACAAAAAACCACGGCCCCTTGCGGGGCCGTGGTGGTGTGCGGAACCGGCGATCGATCAGAACTTCTGCGAGTAGCGCATGTAGTAGAAGCGGCCGGGCAACTCGTACTGTTCGTCGAAGCTGTTGGCGAACGCCTGCACCGAACGCGGCGGATCCTTGTCGAACGCGTTGTTCAGGCCCAGGGTGATCTTCGCGTTCCACGGGGCGTTCCAGTACACGCTCAGATCGTGGTACGTGGTGGCGCCGATGTGGTTCTCGCCGTCGAGCGGATTGATGTCATCGCCATTGGCGTCGAGCTCGACATTGGGCTCCGAGCACAGGAACGAATAGCCGTAGTCGACCATCGTCTGGCAGTTCTCGTCCTGGTCGTCGTAATAGCGCACGTTCCAGGTCGCGCCCCAGTCGCCCATTTCCCAGCGCGCCGCCAGGTTGGAGCGGATGCGCCAGCCGTCGTTGCTCTGGCTGTATTCGCCGATGGCGGTTGGTGCGGCGGAGCCTTCGCTCTTGGACGCGTAGGTGGTGTCCCAGGTGAAGCTGAACTTGCCCCACGCGGTTTCCGGCAGACGGTAACCGACCGTCATGTCGTAGCCTTCCACCTTCAGGTCGCCGAAGTTGGTCGGGCCCGAGGTCAGGTTCAGCGAGCCGCCCGGGTTGCGGGTGAACAGCGCACAGAAGTCCTGGCGGCCCTCGCGGATGCAGCCGTCCAGGATCGTCTGGCCGGTGGTGACCGTGATGGTGTCTTCCATCTCGATCTGCCACCAGTCCAGCGAGATGTCGAAGCCTTCCAGCCAGCTGGGGTTGTAGACGAAGCCCAGGGTCTTGGAAGTCGACAGTTCCGGACGCAGGTTCGGGTTGCCGCCGACGTTGATGCGGATCTGCGGGTTGCCCTGGTCGTAACCGCCGTTGGGCACGCCCTGCGCGATGCAGCGCTGCTGCGCGGCCGGATCCAGGCCCGGGAACGAGGCCAGGTTGCAGGGGTCGGCGATGGTCGGGAACGAGTCGCCCAGACCGGCGAACAGTTCGGAAATCGACGGCGCACGGAAGCCCTCGGCCCAGTTGCCACGGACCATCAGGTCGTCGATCGGCTTCCAGCGGAAACCGAACTTGCTGTTGAGCGTGTCGCCGAAGTTGCTGTAGTCCGAGTAGCGGGTCGCGACGCTGAAGTCGAGCAGGCGGGCGCCCGGCAGGT
>NZ_JBHSNM010000007.1:0-125052 GCF_042655745.1 Lysobacter yangpyeongensis
CATACCTCCCGGCGGCCGAGCGCAATCACGTCGTCAAGGCATTTGCCTACTCGTTCGGCAAGCCCTCATCGCAAGGCGCCGGCCAACGCTCGGCTCCTGTGATGTGCCACACGAAGAACTCCCCGGATTGCGTCCCCTTGAGATCGCGCGAGATTCGCAGCCCCTCACCCGCAAGGCGCCGGCCAACGCTCGGCACCCGCAAGGTGCCACATGAAAAAGGCCCCCTGATCGCGACCCCTTTACATCCCGCGAGAACGCTGGCCGCTCGGGGAAAAGGTCGCGCCGAACAGTTAGTGCGCGACACCTCGCCGCATCATCAGGTCCGTCGGAAACGCTCAAGCATGTGCCGCCCCATGCGCCGGACCAAGCGCGCCACCACATACAGCACCAGCAGGAGGCCGGACATCAGGAAAAGAAAAGTCGGGCTATGAGCGAGCATCGAATGCAGCACCATGACGCTCTCCTAAGGTTTCCTGGTCAAGTCGGTTCGCGCGCAGACAACCGTGGCCATGCGCTTTTCATCCGAAGTGAAATTCCAACTGGCACAACTTCCGAGAGTACCCATAACACTCCTCACGCCACCTGCACCGCCGCCTGCCCCACCAGCAACAGCGTGCAGGCGAACGCGACGCCCCACGCCAGGCTGCGCAACCCGTGGGGCAGGCCCGCGATGTACACCACGCCATGGACGATGCGGAACAGCACGTGCAGCATGGCCAGCAGTGCTATCCGCTCCGCTGCCACCCCCGCCAGTTGCGCGAGGATCACGGCGGCTGCGAATGGAGCAAAGGATTCGTAGCTGTTGAGCTGCGCGGCGTTCGCGCGATGGACGCGCGGATTGGTCTGCCTGGCGGTCCAGGCACGGGGATCGCGGTTGTCGTAGCGCTCGCCGCTCGCCTTGGCGATCGTGACCCACACGTAGGGCAGCAAGGCGGCGATCAGCACGCACCAATAGGCGATCGCGAGACTCATGGCATGTCTCCATCGGGTTGGCCTGAAAGCAGCCTACTCCACAAGGAGGCGCAGCGCCCGACGCGCCTTCCGCAACGGCTGCCATGTCACTGGAAAGCCGTTGCGGTGAAGATGAACCGCGGAGCGCGTCGGTCACCCCGCGGTAGGCATGGAAAACTCGCTGGAACTCCGGAGAATCAGCGCGAGGTCGCTTCCGCGCGCAAGCGGTCCTGCGCACGCCGGAATGCATTGCGCTCGTACCAGCGGGGCCATTGCCCGTTGCTGGCGAGTTCGCGGCCGACTCCGTACAGCGCCTCCAGGTCCTGGATGATTCCGTCGAGTTTCCACGCCGGGTCGTATTCGTCCGTCGGCTTGTGGTATCGGCGGTCGCGATAGTCGACCTGCGCGAGTCGGCCGGCGGTGGTCCCGCCGTCGATCAGATCGTCTCCGCCCTTGGCGTACAGAGCCGGTACGCCCGCGCGCGCGAAGTTGAAGTGATCCGAACGGAAATAGAAGCCGTCTTCCGGCGTAGCTTCGGCATGCAACGTGCGGCCCTGACGTTGCGCGATCGTCCGCAGCAGGTCCTCGAGCTGCGAGCTGCCGAAACCTACCACGGTCATGTCACGGGCCTTGCCGATTACCGGCATGGCATCGAGGTTGATAACTGCCACCGTCTTCGCGAGCGGCACCACGGGATGCGCGACGTAGTAGCGCGACCCGAGCAGTCCGGACTCTTCGAGCGTGGGCGCAAAAAACACGAGCGAGCGATCCGGACGCGGCTGCTGGTGGACGAAGGCGTCGGCGATTTCGAGGATGCCGGCCACGCCGGTGGCGTTGTCGACGGCGCCGTTGTAGATCGTGTCTCCCGACTGCGCTTGCGTCGCGCCACCGTGCTCGTCGGCCTCGTGCCCGTGGTCGCCCAGATGGTCCCAGTGCGCCATGTAGACGATCGCCTCGTCCGGATGAGCGGCGCCATCCAGCCGCGCGATCACGTTGCGCGACGCCTTCTCGCTGATCCGGCTGCGCAGGTCGATCGACGCCCGGGCATCCAGCGGCATCGCCTTGAAGCCGCGCTTGCCGGCCGCGGCGTAGAGCGCGTCCAGGTTCTGGCCGAGCGCGGAAAACAGTGACCGCGCCGCTTCGCCGCTGATCCAGCCCTGCAACGGCACGCGAGGCGCGGGATCATCTTCTGCGCGCAGATCGAACTGCGCGCCGCTCCAGGAATTCTTCACGACTTCCCAGCCGTACGAGGCGCCTTCGGTGTCGTGCACGATCAGCGCGGCCGCGGCGCCCTGACGCGCGGCCTCCTCGAACTTGTACGTCCAGCGCCCGTAGTAGGTCATCCGGTTGCCTTCGAACAGCGACGGATCCTGCTGGTGGAATCCGGGGTCGTTGACGAACATCACGACCGTCTTTCCCTTCACGTCGACGCCGGCGTAATCGTTCCAGCCCAATTCCGGCGCGTTGACGCCGTAGCCGACGAACACCAGTTCGCTGTTGTCCAGCCGCACTTCCGGTTTTCCGGTGCGCGTGCCGATGACCATGTCGCTGCCGAACCGCAGCTCGCGCGGCTTGCCGGCGACATCGAGCTTCAGCGTGACGTTCTCGTCGGCGACGGTTTCCACCATCGGCACAGTCTGGAAAAAGCTGTCGCCGTTGCCGGGGCGGAGCCCGAGTCGCTTGAACTGCGCTTCCAGGTACGCCACCGAGCGCGTTTCGCCGTCGCTCCCCGGTCCGCGACCGGCGAACTCATCGGACGCCAGCGTTCGCACATGCTGCGCGAAATCGTCGGCATCGATGCCGGCGTGGTAGGCAGGTGAAGCCGACGCGGGGCCCGCGTTGTTGGCGACATCCGCATCGCGGGATGCCGGTTTGCACGCGGCCAGTGCTGCAACGGCCAGCAGGCAGGCGATGGAACGATGTGACATGGGATCTCCCAACCCATTGGAGTCCCATTCTAGGCACGGCCCGCGGTGGGCCGGCCGTGCCGAAATTGCCGGCTTGGACGCCCGATCGCGGAACGGTGACGCGGTCCCGTTCAGTTCGGGCGATGAAACCGTTTACTGCTCCGGCGGCTGCGGCGTGTCGAAGCGGATCGCGGTCGCGCCGCTGATCGCGCCGGTGCGTGCGGTCGAGTGCACATAAAGCACGACCTCGCGCTCGAAGCGCAGCGGGCCGTCGACCTGGGCGTTGGGGCCGATGATCACGCGCGGAATCCGCTTCTTGCCGATGAGGATGAACGAGCGTCCCGGCTTGCTGTAGTGCAGGCCGCCGCGCACATGCGAGCCGATGCCGACGGTGACGTCGCCGTTGACGGTTTCGATGCTGCCGCTCACATCGGTGTCGACCAGGCCGATCGCGCCGTTGACCGTTTCCACCGTGCCGTTGATGGTGCCGCCGCGGCCCACGAAGATGCCGCCGTTCACCGTGCTCAGGCCGCCGGACGTGGTGACGTGCTCATCGATGTGGATGCCGCCGTTGACCGTTTCGAGCGAGCCGGTCTGCGCGCGAGCGCCGACTTCGATGCCGCCGTTGACGGTTTCCGCGCTGGCGACGCGCGCGTTGGCGCCGATCTCGATGCCGCCGTTGACGGTGTCGAGCGAGCCGTACTGTTCGCCCTCGGCCACCGTGATGCTGCCGTTGACCTTGGAGACGTCGTGTTCCGACGCGTGTGCGGAGACGGCGGCGAGGGCGATGAGCAGCGCCAGGGCGATACGGGTACGGATCATGGTGGACTCCATTGGGGGTTGCCCTATCGGATGCGGCGGGGCGGGATCGGGTTTAGATGCCGTCGCGCCGTCCAGGGCGAACCGTCTAAATACCGCGCTCCGCTACAATCCGCCCCTGCCCGAAGTCACCGGAAGCCGCTGTGTCGCCGAATCCGCGTCCCAAGCCCGTCGTCCTGCTGATCCTCGACGGCTGGGGCCACCGCGACGATCCGACCGACAACGCCCTGGCGCAGGCGACCCTGCCCAACTGGCGCGCGCTCCTGGCCGCCAATCCGCATACCCTGATCCACACCGAGGGCGGCTTCGTCGGTCTGCCGGACGGGCAGATGGGCAATTCCGAAGTCGGCCACATGAACCTGGGCGCCGGCCGCATCGTCTACCAGGACCTCACCCGGATCGACAGCGCGATCGAGGACGGCAGCTTCTTCGCCAACGCCGAACTGCGCGCGGCCTGCGCCGCCGCGACGGCCGGGGGCGCGACGCTGCACGTCATGGGCCTGCTCTCGCCGGGTGGCGTGCACAGCCACGAAAACCACATCTTCGCGATGCTCGAACTGGCCCGCCGTGAGGGCGTGCCGCGCGTCGCGGTACACGCCTTCCTCGATGGCCGCGACATGCCGCCGCAGTCGGCGCAGCCGAGCCTGGAGCGGCTGCAGGCCGAATGCGACCGGGTCGGCAATGCCCGCATCGCCACGGTCAGCGGCCGCTACTACGCGATGGACCGCGACAAGCGCTGGGACCGCCAGCGCCGCGCCTGGGACGCGATCGTCGAGGCCAGCGCCGAACACCGCGCCGCCGATGCGCTGACCGCCCTGCGCGAGGCCTACGCGCGCGGCGAGAACGACGAGTTCGTCGTGCCCACGCTGATCGGCGCCGGCGCGCGCGTGGACGACGGCGATGCGATCGTGTTCATGAACTTCCGCGCCGACCGCGCGCGCCAGCTCACGGCCGCCTTCGTCGCGCCCGGCTTCGACGGGTTCGAAGCGCGCCGCCCGCGCCTGTCGCGTTTCGTCTGCCTCACCGAATACGACGCGAAGCTGCCCGCCCCGGTCGCCTTCGCGCCCGACGACCTGCGCAACACGCTGGGCGAAGTGCTGGCCGATGCCGGCCTGAAACAGCTGCGCATCGCCGAAACCGAAAAGTACGCGCACGTCACCTTCTTCTTCAGCGGCGGCCGCGAAGAGCCGTATGCCGGCGAAACCCGCGTGCTGGTGCCCAGCCCGAAAGTCGCGACCTACGATCTGCAGCCCGAAATGAGTTGCCCGGAAGTCACCGCGAAGCTGGTGGCCGCGATCCGCTCCGGCGAGATCGACGTGGCGATCTGCAACATCGCCAACCCCGACATGGTCGGACACAGCGGAATCCTCGCCGCCGCGATCCGCGCCGCCGAAGCCGTGGACGTCGCCATCGGCGAAGTCGCCCGCGCCGTTCGCGAGGTCGGCGGCGCGCTGCTGGTCACGGCCGACCATGGCAACGTCGAGATGATGCGCGATCCCGAAACCGGCCAGCCGCACACCTCGCACACGGTGGGCCCGGTGCCCTTCGTCTACGCCGGGCCGCGCGCGGCCACGCTGCGCAGCGGCGGCGCCCTGCGCGATGTCGCCCCCACCATCCTCGACCTCCTCGATCTGCCGCGACCTGCCGAAATGACCGGCAGCAGCCTGCTGGTCGAAGACACGCTGGCCAGCGTCGCCCAGGCGGAAACCCTGCTGGCCGGATGAGCGCCCGCGTCTTCGTCCTCGCCGCATTGCTGGGCGCGATCCTGCCGGCGTCGATCGCGCCGGCGACTGCGCAGGAATCCGCGACGAAGAGCCGCGGCGAAACCGAGCGTCGCCTGGAACGCGTCAAGCGCGAACTGCAGGAAGTAGCGGCGGAGCGCCGTCGGATCGAAGGCGAGCGCGGCAACGCGACCCAGCAGCTGCGCGCCGCCGACGAGAAAGTGGGCCGTTCCAGCCGCGTGCTGCGCGAAACCGAATCGCGCCTCACGCGGGACGAGCAGGCGCTGGCGCAATTGCAGGAGCAACGCGCCGCCGCGCAGGCCACGCTCGGCGCGCGCCGCGAGGAACTCGCACGCCTGCTGCGCGCCGCCTACGCGCAGGGCGAGGCCGGCCCGCTCAAGGCGCTGCTGGCGCAGGACCGCATCGCCGACGCCAACCGCCTGCGCGTCTACCAGCGTTACGTGCAGGCCGATCGCGCGCGCCGGATCGCCGAACTGTCGGCGCAGTTGCGCGAGCTCGACGCGCTGGAAGCCGACATCGTCGCCCGGCGCAGCGACCTGGTCCGCACGCGCGCGCAATTGCGCGCGCAACTGGGCCAGCTGCAGGTCGATCGCCGCTCGCGTGCCGCGCTGCTCACGCAACTGGACCGCAAATACCAGGACCGTCGCCAGCGCGAACAGGCGCTCGGTCGCGACGCCAAGGGCCTGGAGCAACTGCTGGCGAAACTGCGCGCGGCCGCCGCACGTGCCGAGGCCGAACGCCGCGCGGCGGCGGCAAAGGCGGCGCGCGAGGCCAGGCGCGGCGCCGGCAGCAACCGTGCGGCGACGCGCCCACCGGTGGTCGCGCGCGCTGCGCCGTTGCAGGTCGGCGGCCTGGGCTGGCCGCTGTCGGGTGCACTGCTCGCGGGTTACGGCGGGACGATGCCGGACGGACGCAGCAGCCAGGGCCTGCTGATCGCCGCGAATGCGGGCACGCCGATCAAGGCCGTCGCCGACGGCACCGTGGTCTACGCCGAATGGATGACCGGTTATGGCCTGCTGCTGATCATCGATCACGGCAACGGCTACATGAGCCTGTATGCGCACAACGACGCCCTGCTCCGGGACGTGGGCGCGCAGGTGCGGCGTGGCGATCCGGTGGCGACCGTGGGCACCTCCGGCGGCCACGGCCGTGCCGCCCTGTACTTCGAACTGCGCCGCAACGGCCAGCCGGTGAATCCGAACACCTGGTTGCGCTGAACAGGGCGCGCCGCCGGCCGCGGACTTAATGATTCCTTCGCCGGCCGCCGGCGCGATGTGTCCATAATCGGGCGACCGTCGAACCCGCGTCGCCGCCGGCGGTCCAACGTCCGCTGCCCTCCGGAGTATCCGCCCCATGCCTGTCCGCCGCGCCACCCTGCGCCTTCTGCCGCTCGCGCTCGCCCTCGCGGCCACGCCTGTCTTCGCCCAGGACGCGCCGGGCCAGGACGCGCCGGACAGTGCGCACGCGCCGATCGAAGCGCCCGACGCCGAGGACACCAGCGCCTCGAAGGTGCCGCTGGCCGAGATCCGCCGCTACGTCGCTATCTACAACGCGGTGAAGGAAGCCTACGTCGAGCCGATCGACGACAAGACGCTGATGCAGTCGGCGATCCGCGGCCTGCTGTTCGATCTGGATCCGCACAGCGTGTACATGGAACGCGACACCGCGGAAGAATTCGACGAAGCCTCGCGCGGTTCCTACGGCGGCGTCGGCGTGGAGTTGCAGCGTCAGCCCGACGGTTCGCTGCGCGTGATCGCGCCGATCGACGACACGCCCGCGGCACGCGCCGGCATCAAGCCGGGCGATCTCATCACCGCGATCGACGGCAAACCCTTCAAGCCCGACGAGGGCGATACCTCCGGACCGCTGCGCGGCGAGCCCGGCAGCAAGGTCACGCTCACGATCGTGCGCGAGGACCAGCCCAAGCCGTTCGACGTCGTGCTCACGCGCGAAACCATCCGCATCGTCAGCGTGAAGAGCCGCATGCTCGAGCCCGGTTACGGCTACCTGCGAATCGCCTCGTTCCAGGCCGACACGGCGGCGGATTTCGACCGCAAGCTCGACAAGTTGCGCGAGCAGGCCGGCGGCACGCTGCGTGGCCTCGTCATCGACCTGCGCAGCAACCCCGGTGGCCTGCTGACCTCGGCGGTGCAGATCGCCGACAGCCTGCTGGAGAAGGGCAAGATCGTCAGCACGCGCGGCCGTGTGCCGATCAGCGATGCCGAATTCAGCGCGACGCCGGGCGATCGCAGCGGCGGCGCGCCGGTGGTGGTGCTGGTCGATGCCGGTTCGGCGAGCGCGTCGGAAGTGCTGGCGGGCGCCCTGCACGACAACCGGCGCGCGCGCATCGTCGGCAGCCGCACTTTCGGCAAGGGTTCGGTGCAGACCGTGCTGCCGCTCGACAACGGCGATTCGGTCAAGCTCACCACGGCGCGCTACTTCACCCCCAGCGGCAAGTCGATCCAGGCCCTGGGCATCGTGCCCGACGTCGAGCTGCACGCCGGCAAGGACGCGCAGAACGGCGGCAAGGCGGATTACACCGAAGCCAGCCTGCGCGGCCACCTGCGCGGCGACGAGGACGACGCGCCGGGCACCAACGCGGGCGAAGTGCTGGAAGGCGACGCGCCGATCGCTGCGGCCCTGAGCGAATTGAAGAAGCCCAGCGTGGCGCAGAAGGAAACGCCGCCCAAGGGCTGAGCGGCATCGCGACTGGGCGGTCGGGCGTGCGCGTGATCGCGCCGATCAGCGCCCAGGATCGACAGCGAGAATTTATGGTGCCGCGCAGCCGCAGCGATCTTTGCCGCTGCGGACGCAACCGCATCGGCTCAGCGCGGCTTGCCCGGCATCGGGAACGGCGTCACCACCTTCTCGCCCGTAGTGGCGTCGCGGATCGCCGACTGGCCCTTCCGCTCGACTTCCTCGATACGGACGATGCTCTGCATCGGCAGGTGCAGCACGCGCGTCGCGGCGAACTCGTCGCGCAGGCGTTCCTCGGTCGGATCGATCACCATGCCGTCGTGGACGTCGAAGACCAGTTCCGACACTTCGGTGAAACCCCACAGCGCGCCCGACGCGACCTTGCGCGCGTACAACTCGTAGATGCGACCGGCGTTGTGGAAGGTGACCTTGTAGAGCGGCTTCATGGGCGGGGCAGGGACGCAATGGACGTGCAGTTCACCACGATGGGTCCGATCCGGCGCTTCTCAAGCACTCAATAGCCGCGCCGGCGCCGCATCCGCCGGGCGATGCCCGCCTTCGCGATCAGTGCGAAGACGCCACCGAACGCGAAACCGGCCAGGTGCGCCGACCACGCCACCGCACCGAAGGCCGGACCGATGAAGGTAAAGACCAGCTGCAGCAGCGCCCACACGCCGATCAGCAGCGCGGCCGGCACCTTCACGAACTGCAGGAACAGGCCCAGCGGCACGACCACGCCGAGCTTGGCCCCGGGAAACAGCGCGAGGTAGGCGCCGATCAGCGCGGACACCGCCCCGCTCGCGCCGATGATCAGGCGGTCGGGCGTGCCGATCGCGATCGCCGCCGCCAGGTTGGCGACGGCGCCGCCCAACAGGAACAACGCGAGCAGGCGCCACGGGCCCATCGCGCGCTCGGCGGACAGCCCGAAGATCAGCAGGAACACCAGATTGCCCAGCAGGTGGGCCCAGTCGGCGTGCAGGAACAGCGCGGTGAACAGGCGCAGGACGCGGCCGTCGCGCAGCCAGGCCATCCAGTCCGAGGGCGCGGCCAGCGCGCCGGACAACGTGCCCCAGTCGAGCATCAGCCGCTGCTGCTGCGGGTTGGGCAGCGTCGCGAACGCCAGGAAACAGGCCCACAGCAGCACGAACAGCAGCGCCACCGCCCAGCGGCGGGGCGTCCGGTCACGCGAGGGCAGGGACACGAAAACGCTCATGGCCCGGACGCGATCCGGAAGGGGGCGCAAGCCGTCGCGGACGCTCCGGCGGGCCGTCCTGGCATTGTTAGCATCCGGTTAATGCCCACGCTATAGTGCATACGGTGTCGTACGTCGGGAGGGGGTCTCGGCGCGCGACGGCACGGCCTGGCCGGCGCCGCGCAGACGACCAAGAAGAAGACTCAAAAAAGAACACGCACTCCATCGGAGAGAGTACACACATGAATCATGCAAATCGCATCACCTTCAGCGCGCTCGCGCTCGGCATCGCCGGCGTGCTGGCCATGGGCCAGGCGCACGCCAGCGGCTTCCAGCTGCGCGAATCGAGCGTGAAGAACCTCGGTCGCTCCAACGCCGGCAGCGCGGTGAACAACGACGACGCCACCGTGGTGACGGGCAACCCCGCCGCGATGTCGGGCTTCGACAAGACCACCGTGCGCGCCGACGTCACGGCGATCGACCTGAGCTTCAAGTTCAAGGGCGGCGGCGTGGCTGCGGCCGGTTTCGGCCCGGCGGCGCCGGCGCTGACCGGCAGTGACGGTGGCGACGCCGGCGACCTCACCCCGGTGCCGAACATTTCCGCGATTTTCCCGATGCACGGTGCCCTCGAAGGCCTGACCATCGGCGCCAGCATCGGTGCGCCGTTCGGCCTGAAGACCGAATACGAAGACGGCTGGGTCGGCCGCTACCACGCGCTGAAGTCGGAAGTGAAGACCGTCGACTTCACCCTGTCCGCGTCGGTCAAGCTGCACGAGCGCTTCTCGGTCGGCGGCGGTTTCATCTACGAGCGCGCCGACGCCACCCTGACCAAGGCGATCGACTTCGGCACCGCGCTGTGCACCGGCTCGGGCAATCCGCTGAACTGCTTCAACCCGGCGTTCCCGTTCCATCCGCAGAGCCATGACGGCGCGATCAGCATCGACGGCGACAGCACCGGCATCGGCTGGCTGGCCGGCGTGCAGTGGCAGCCGACCGATTCGCTGACGATCGGTTACTCGCACCGTTCGGAAATCGACCACGAGATCGAAGGCGACATCGACTTCACCGTGCCGGCGGCCGTCCAGGCCGGCCTGGGCCCGCTTGCGGCCGGTTTCGCCGACGGTCCCGGCGGCGCCGACCTGACCACGCCGAGCATCGACACCATCAGCCTGCGCTACGACTTCACCGACAACTTCCGCCTCCTCGCCGACTGGCAGGCGACCGACTGGTCGTCGCTGCGCACGGTGGACGTGCGTCGCAGCAACGGCATCTCGTTGGGTGCCGAAGAGTTCGACTGGAAGGACACCGAGTTCTATTCGCTCGGCGCCGAGTGGGACATGAACGATGCACTCACGCTGCGCGCCGGTTTCGGCATGGACGAGACCCCGACCCACGACGAAACCCGCACGCCGCGCCTGCCCGACAACGATCGCAAGCTGTACTCGATCGGCCTGACCTGGCAGGTCACGGATGCGTTCTCGGTCGATGCCGCCTTCCAGCGCATCGAAGTCGACAACCCTCGCATCAACGTCGTCTCCTCCAGCGGTTCGCTGCTGGTGGGCGAAGCCGAAGGCTCGGCGAACCTGTACGGCATCGCCGGCCAGTTCAAGTTCTGATCGGCTCCATCGCACGGCAATAACGAAAAAGCCCCGCAAATGCGGGGCTTTTTCCTGTTCTGCCGCGATGCGAATGCGTCGCCGCGCGGCGTCCCTCAGTCGCCCAGCGTCAGCAGCGAGGCATTGCCGCCGGCGGCGGTGGTGTTAATGGTGATGGTCTTCTCGGTGGTGAAGCGCGGCAGGTAGTGCGGGCCGCCGGCCTTGGGGCCGGTGCCGGACAAATTCTGCCCGCCGAACGGCTGCACGCCGACCACCGCGCCGATCTGGTTGCGGTTGACGTAGCAGTTGCCGACCTTGATGCGCGAGGCGATCTGCTCGACGGTCTCGTCGATGCGCGAGTGGATGCCGAGCGTGAGCCCATAGCCGGTGCCGTTGATCGCATCGATCACATTGTCGAGCTGGTCCGCCTTCCAGCGCACCACGTGCAGCACCGGGCCGAAGACCTCCCTGTGCAGCACGTCGATCGACTTGATGGCGTAGGCGCGCGGCGCGAAGAAGCTGCCGTGGGCGGTCGCGTCGTCGAGCTGCACTTCGGCGATCTTCGTCGCCTCGCGATCCATGCGTTCGGCGTGCTCGCGCAGCATCTTCAGCGCGTCCTCGTCGATCACCGGGCCTACGTCGGTCGAGAGCAGGCCGGGGTTGCCCACCTTCAGCTCGGCCATCGCGCCGGCGAGCATGTGGGTGACCTTGTCGGCGATGTCGTCCTGCACGAACAGCACGCGCGCGGCCGAGCAGCGCTGGCCGGCGGAGGTGAAGGCCGAGGAGATCGCATCCTTGACCACCTGTTCCGGCAGCGAGGACGAGTCGGCGATCAGCGCGTTCTGCCCGCCGGTCTCGGCGATCAGCACGCCGATCGCGGCGTCGCGCGCGGCCAGTGCGCGGTTGATCGCGCGCGCCGTGTCGGTCGAACCGGTGAAGGCGACGCCGGCCACGCGCGGATCGCGCGTCAAGGCGGCGCCGACGGTGGCGCCGTCGCCCGGCAGGAATTGCACTGCAGCTTCCGGCACGCCGGCTTCGTGCAGCAACTTGATGGCGTAGTAGCCGATCAGGTTGGTCTGCTCGGCGGGCTTGGCGATGACCGTGTTGCCCGCGGCGAGCGCGGCGGAGACCTGGCCGATGAAGATCGCCAGCGGGAAGTTCCACGGCGAGATGCAAACGAACACGCCGCGACCGGACAGCTGCAGGGTATTGGATTCGCCGGTCGGTCCGGGCAGGGCTTCGGGCTTGAACATCGAACGCGCCTGCGCGCCGTAGTAGCGCAGGAAGTCGACGGCTTCGCGCACCTCGGCGACGCCGTCGGGGATGGTCTTGCCGGCTTCTTTCGTGCACAGCGCGATGTACTGCGGCATGCGCTGCTCGAGCAGGTTCGCGGCGTGCTCGAGGATCGCGGCACGCGAGGCGGCCGGCGTGGCATTCCAGCCGTCGAACGCGGCGACCGCATTCTTCAGCGCAGCCTCGACGGTGGCGCTGTCGGCGGCCTGCCACTGGCCGACGGTTTCGCGGCGGTCGGCCGGGTTGGTGACGGCGATGTCCGGCCCCCCCGCCTTCGCGCCCGGCACCAGCGGCGTGGCGCGCCAGCCCTGCTTCGTCGCGGCGTTGACCTGCTCGGCGAGCGCGCGCAGCTGGTCGTCGTTGGCGAGGTTCACGCCCATGGAATTGCTCCTTTCAATGCCGTAGCTGCGGTACAGGTCGACCGGCTGGGGAATGCGCGGATGCGCGATGGATTCGAAGGCGGACACCGTCTCGACCGGATCCTGGATGAGGTCGTCGATGGCGATGTCCTCGTCGGTGATGCGGTTGACGAAGCTGGAATTGGCGCCGTTCTCGAGCAGGCGGCGCACCAGGTACGGCAGCAGGTCCTCGTGCGAACCGACCGGCGCGTACACGCGGCAGGGCACGTCCAGACGATCGGCCGGAATGACTTCGGCGTACAGGTCGTCGCCCATGCCGTGCAGCTTCTGGAATTCGAAGTGCTTCGCGCGACCCATCGACTTCGCGCGCTGCCAGATCGTCGCGATCGTGTGCGCGTTGTGCGTCGCGAACATCGGGTAGATGGCGTCGCTCGCCTCCAGCATGCGGCGCGCGTTGGCGAGATACGACACGTCGGTGTTCGGCTTGCGCGTGAACACCGGATAGCCCGGCTGGCCATCGACCTGCGCGCGCTTCACTTCGCTGTCCCAGTACGCGCCCTTCACCAGGCGCACCGGAATGCGGCGGCCGTGGCGGCGGGCGAGGTCGGCGATGAAGTCGATCACCTCCGGCGCGCGCTTCTGGTAGGCCTGGATGGCCAGGCCGTAGCCTTCCCAGCCGGCGAGCGACGGATCGGCATACGCCGCGGCGATCACGTCGAGCGAGAGTTCCAGGCGATCGGCTTCTTCCGCATCGATGGTGAAGCCGATGCCGTGCGACTTCGCCAGCTGCGCCAGTTCCAGCACGCGCGGCGTCAGTTCGGCGAGCACGCGTTCGCGCTTGGCGTGCTCGTAGCGCGGATGCAACGCGGACAGCTTCACCGAGATCGACGGCACGCCGAAGACCTCGCGTCTGGTCCACTCGCCGCTCCTGCCGATGGCGTGGATCGCGTCGCGGTAGGCCTGCAGGTAGCGCAGCGCGTCCTTCGTGGTGAGCGCGCCTTCGCCGAGCATGTCGAAGGAATAGCGGTAGGCCGCGTTGTCGCCCTTCTGCGAACGCGCGAGCGCCTCGCCGATGGTGCGCCCCATGACGAACTGGTGGCCCATGATCTTCATCGCCTGGCGCACGGCCAGGCGGATCACCGGTTCGCCGACGCGGCCGAGCAGGCGCTTGAAGGCACCGTGCACGTCGCGCTTGGTTTCGTCGGCGAGATCGACGAGATGGCCGGTCAGCATCAGGCCCCAGGTCGAGGCGTTGACGAGGATCGAATCGGACTGGCCGAGGTGCTTTTTCCAGTCGGCGTCGCCGAGCTTGTCGCGGATCAGCTTGTCCGCGGTTTCCTCGTCGGGAATGCGCAGCAGCGCCTCGGCCACGCACATCAGCAGCACGCCTTCCTCGCTGCCCAGGTCGTACTGGCGCATGAAGGCCTCGATCGCGCCCTGGTCCTTGGCGCGCGCACGCACGCGGCGGACCAGGTCGGCGGCGGTGGCCTGGGCCTGCAGGCGTTCGGATTCGGGCAGGCGGGCCTGCGCGAGCAGCGTGCGGACGTGGTCGGCCTCGTCGCGAACCCAGCCGGCGGTGATCGCGGCACGCGGCCCGGACGGCGGGGCGGGAAGTTCGGGGCTGATCAGGTCGCGGTTGACCTGGTCGGGCGCCGGCGGCGCGGCGTCCGCCGGGACGGTGGCGGGGGTGGCTGGGTTCATCGGGTCCGCGGCTGCGGTGGAGAGCCCCATAGTTTAGAGCTTCGGCGCCGGCACGCGCGGCCCCGGGGTCGTCCGGTCCGGCGGGTCGGGTGAGCGGTTTTGTGCCGGATTTGCCGGTTTTTCGCCCTGAACCGGTCCGCCGCCGTGCGTGCCGCGGGTTGCCCGCTCGCGGCCCGGTCGCTACCATTTCGCGGTTATTCCGTAGCGTCCGCGAAGCTCCCGCCCGCCTGGGCATGCCTCCGGCGTGATGGGTTCCGGCCGATCGATCGGACTTTGTCGACGATCCGGTCCGGACCTGCCAGCCACCTCGTTCCGCGCGGCTCCCCGCCGGAGCCGACGCCGCTTCGCACCGAAGCGGCACGACCGAGGCAGCCCGCGGAGCGACACCACGAATCAACTGATCTTTTCGGGGCTCGAACTGATGAATTCCGGTCGTAGCAAGCTTCGGACCGCGGGACAGTGGGCAATGGGCGTGGCCGCGATGGCCGCTCCGCTGCTCGCCTTCGCCCAGGCCGCCAGCGATACATGGTCCCACGCGCCACACCGCTGGCAGCTCAACATGGGCGAGGGCGCCACGCCGCTGGCGCACAACGCCTACGAGGCGCACATGCTGTCGCTGTGGATCTGCGTCGGCATCGGCGTGCTGGTGTTCGGCGCCATGTTCGTCGCCATGTTCAAGTTCCGCCATTCCCAGGGCGCGGTGCCGGACCGGGATTTCACCCACAGCACCAAGCTGGAAATCATCTGGACGGTAATCCCGATCGTGCTGCTGGTGCTGATGGCATTCCCGGCCACCAGCAAGCTGATCGCGATGTACGACACCCGCGAATCGCAGATGACCGTCAAGGTCACCGGCTACCAGTGGATGTGGAAGTACGAGTACCTCGGCGAGGGCGTCAGCTTCACCAGCCGCCTGGACCGCAAGAGCGACGAGATCCGCCAGAGCGGCGTCGACGCGCGGACCGCCGACCATTCGAATTATCTGCTCGACGTCGACAACGCGCTGGTGCTGCCGGTCGGCACCAAGGTGCGCTTCGTCATCACCGCCGACGACGTGATCCACGCCTGGTGGGTGCCGGCGCTGGGCTGGAAGCAGGATGCGATCCCGGGCATCGTCAACGAGGCCTGGGCCGAAGTGACCGAGCCGGGCGTGTACCGCGGCCAGTGCGCCGAACTGTGCGGCAAGGACCACGGCTTCATGCCGATCGTCGTGCGCGCGCTGCCGAAGAACGAATACGCCGCGTGGCTGGCCGAGCAGAAGGCGAAGAACGCGCCGGCGACGCCGGCCGCGCCTGCGGCTCCCGCCCCGGCTGAAGCGCCGGCCGAAGCCGCGCCCGCCGCTGCCGCCATCGAAGCCCCGACCGCCGCCGCGGTCGCCGGCTGATCCGAACGAGTTACCGAGGCACGACCATGTCGACGCATTACGAAGCCACGCACGCGCCCGTGCACCACGACGACCACGCCCACGAGCACAAGCAGGGCTTCATCGAGCGCTGGTTCTTCTCGACCAATCACAAGGACATCGGCACGCTGTACCTGGTGTTCTCGTTCGTGATGTTCATCATCGGCGCGGCCATGTCGGTGATCATCCGCGCCGAGCTGATGCAGCCGGGCCTGCAGTTCGTCAAGCCCGAGTTCTTCAACCAGATGACCACCGTGCACGCGCTGGTCATGATCTTCGGCGGCGTGATGCCGGCCTTCGTCGGCCTGGCCAACTGGATGGTGCCGCTGCAGATCGGCGCGCCGGACATGGCGCTGCCGCGCATGAACAACTGGTCCTTCTGGATCATGCCGTTCGCCTTCACCCTGCTGCTCATGACCCTGTTCATGGACGGCGGCGCGCCGGCCGGCGGCTGGACGCTGTACCCGCCGCTGTCGCTGCAGGGCGGCAACAACGTCGCCTTCGCGATCTTCGCCATCCACATGATGGGCATCAGCTCGATCATGGGCGCGATCAACATCATCGCGACCGTGCTCAACATGCGCGCCCCCGGCGTCGACCTGCTGAAGATGCCGATCTTCTGCTGGACGTGGCTGATTACCGCGTTCCTGCTGATCGCGGTGATGCCGGTGCTCGCCGGCGCGGTGACCATGCTGCTGACCGACAAGTACGCCGGCACCTCGTTCTTCAACGCGGCCGGCGGCGGTGACCCGGTGATGTTCCAGCACATCTTCTGGTTCTTCGGCCACCCCGAGGTCTACATCATGATCCTGCCGGCCTTCGGCGTGGTGTCGGAGATCATCCCGACCTTCAGCCGCAAGCCGCTGTTCGGCTACCAGGCCATGGTGTACGCGACCGCCGCGATCGCCTTCCTCTCGTTCATCGTGTGGGCGCACCACATGTTCACCGTCGGCATGCCGCTCGGTGGCGAGATCTACTTCATGTTCGCGACGATGCTGATCTCGGTCCCGACCGGCGTGAAGGTGTTCAACTGGGTCACCACGATGTGGCGCGGCTCGATCAGCTTCGAAGCGCCGATGCTGTGGGCGATCGCCTTCGTGATCCTGTTCACCATCGGCGGCTTCTCGGGCCTGATGCTCGCGATCGTGCCGGCGGACTTCCAGTACCACGACACCTACTTCGTCGTCGCGCACTTCCACTACGTGCTCGTCACCGGCGCGCTGTTCGGCATCATCGCCGCGGTGTACTACTGGTGGCCGAAGTGGACCGGCCGCATGTACAGCCAGCCGCTGGCCAAGTTCCACTTCTGGTGGACGGTCGTGTTCGTCAACCTGCTGTTCTTCCCGCAGCACTTCCTGGGCCTGGCCGGCATGCCGCGCCGCATCCCGGACTACAACGTGGTGTTCGCGGACTGGAACTTCGTCAGCTCGATCGGCGCCTTCGGCATGTTCGTCACGCCGTTCCTGATGGGCTTCATCCTGTGGCACTCGCTGCGCAACGGCGCCAAGGCCGAAGCGCGCGCGTGGGAATCGGCCCGTGGCCTGGAGTGGACCGTGCCGAGCCCGGCGCCGCACCACACCTTCAGCGTGCCGCCGGTGATCCGCGACGGCGACCTCGCCCACGGCGACATCACGCACTGAACAGGCCGGACCGGTCGCGATGAATCCACAACAGCTTCCGCCACGGGACGTCGACGCGCGCCGCAAGCTCGCGCGCCGCACCGCGTTGTGGATCGCGGTCATCGCCGTGCTGGTCTATGTCGGCTTCATCGCGATGGTGGGACTGTCGAAGTGACCGCGGCACCGGACAACACGACGCGCAAGCCGACCAGCGGCATCGCGAAGATGGTGGTGGTGGCGATCGCCGCCTTCGGTTTCAGCTTCAGCCTGATCCCGCTGTACCGCATCGCCTGCGAGAAGGTGCTGGGGATCCGCCTGGAACGCACCGCGGCGCAGGGCGTGGCCGATACGAAGGCGACGAACACGCGCGTGGTCACCGTGCAGTTCGACGGCGGTGTGAACTCGAAGCTGCCGTGGCAGTTCGCGCCCAACCAGCTGACGATGAAGGTGCACCCGGGCGAGCAGTACTCGGCGAGCTACAAGGCCACCAACACCAGTACGCGCGCCATCGTCGGCAGCGCGGTGCCGTCGGTGGCGCCGGCGCGGGCGTCGGGTTATTTCGCCAAGACCGAGTGCTTCTGCTTCACCGCCCAGACCCTGCAGGCCGGCGAAACGCGCGACATGCCCGTGCGCTTCATCGTCGATCCGAACCTTCCGCCGGACGTGCAGACGATCACCCTGTCGTACACCTTCTTCAAGAACGACGTGCTGACGTCGAAGCTGGCCGGTAGCGCCGCCGCTTCGCACGCGGCGCCCTGAGTTTTCATTGCATAGCACCCTGACTGGAACACCCGCCATGGCTCAAGCACACGCAGACGCCCACCATTACTTCGTGCCGCACAGCAGCCGCTGGCCATTCCTCGGCTCGATCGCGCTGTTCACCACCATGGTCGGCCTGGCCAGCTGGTTCAACCAGGTCAGCTGGGGCAAGGCCGTGTTCTTCTTCGGCATCGCGCTGATGGCGGGCGTGCTGTTCGGCTGGTTCGGCGACGTGATCCGCGAGTCGATCAAGGGCAACTACAACAAGCAGGTCGACACCTCGTTCCGCATGGGCATGGTGTGGTTCATCTTCTCGGAGGTGATGTTCTTCGCCGCGTTCTTCGGCGCCCTGTTCTACGCGCGCCAGTACGCGCTGCCGTGGCTGTCGGGCGAAGGCGACGGCGTGATGACCAACGCGCTGCTGTGGAACGGCTACACCGCCGGCTGGCCGACCAATGGTCCCGGCGGCGTGGGCGGCACCTTCCAGACCGTGCCGGCCTGGGGCCTGCCGCTGCTCAACACGCTGATCCTGCTGTCCTCAGGCGTGACCGTGACCATCGCGCACCACGCGCTGAAGGCCGGTGCGCGCAAGACGCTGCTGACCTTCCTTGGCGCGACGGTATTGCTGGGCGCGCTGTTCCTGTACTTCCAGGCCAGCGAGTACATCGAGGCCTACAAGCACTTCAACCTGACGCTCGGCTCGGGCATCTACGGCTCGACCTTCTTCATGCTCACCGGTTTCCACGGCGCGCACGTGACGCTCGGCACGATCATGCTGGCGATCATCTGGCTGCGCTGCGCGCGCGGCCACTTCAACAAGGAACACCACTTCGCGTTCGAAGCGGTGGCCTGGTACTGGCACTTCGTCGACGTGGTGTGGCTGGGGCTGTTCCTGTTCGTCTACGTGCTGTAAGCCGGGATTGGTGATTCGGGATTCGTGATCCGTTAGAAGCGAAGACGAGCCCCAAAGCAAAAAGCGACGGTGCCCCCGTCGCTCTTTGCTTTTTACGAATCCCTAATCCGAATCCAGGGTTTCAGGGGCTCCTGCCCACTCCGTGGAATTCGATCCACCCCATCTTGGCGGCGATGACGACGCCGATGATCAGCGCGATGGAGAGCGCGATGCGGCGAGTCAGCGCGTTCACCGTGCGCTTGCCCTCGCCCTTGTCGATGAGCATGTAGTAGAGGCCGGCACCGAGGTTCCAGAGAATGAGGATCAGGACGGCGACGATCAGCAGAGTCTTCATGGCGACGCTCCGGCGCGCGGCCTGCGCACCCGTTCACGCATTATCGCAGTCCGCGCGGAGGCAGGCGTGAGCCGCCGGCGCAACCTCGTCGTCGGCTGGACCCTGGCCGTGCTGGCGATCGCGGGTTTCGCGCGCCTGGGCCTGTGGCAGTCGCAGCGCGCGGTGGAAAAGCAGGCCATGCTCGATGCGGTCGCGCAGGTGCTCGCGCAGCGCCGCCCGCTGCCGCTGGCGCAGGCCGCCGATGCCGCGCGCACGCACGCCTACGACTGGAGCGCGGGCCGCGGCCAGTTCGCCGCACGCGGTCCGCTGTGGCTGGACAACCAGCAGCGCAACGGCCGCGCCGGCGTGCACGCGTACCGCGTGTTCGTCCCCGATGCCGCGCCGCCGCTGCTGGTCGATCTGGGCTGGCTGCCGCTGCCCGCCAACCGGGTCATGCCCACAGTCGCGTTGCCGGCGGGCCGCCTCGAAGTACGCGGACTGCTGACGCCGCCGCCGTCGTCGGGACTCGCGCTGGGCGCGGGCATCGCCGCGCAGGGCGAGGGCTGGGTGCTCACGCGCATCGACACCGATGCGATCTCGCGCGCGCTGCACCTGTCGACGCCGCTTGCCCCGCGCGTGCTGCGCCTCGATCCCGCGCTGCACTTCGGCTACGAGCGCGACCTGCAACTGCTCGCCAACACCCTGCCGCCCGAACGCCACCGCGGCTACGCGCTGCAGTGGTTTGCGCTGGCCACCGCCGTGCTGGCGACCGCCCTGATCCTGACGTTCCGAAAGCCCCGCCATGACCGATAAACATTCCGCTGCGCCCGACACCGCCACGCGCAACCGCAACCGGATGATGCTGCTGGTGATCTTCGCGCTGTTCTTCGGCAGCCTGTTCTTTGCCGGCGTGCTGCGCTTCTCCGGCTGGCGCCCGGCGGGAATGAAGAACAAGGGCGAACTGCTGCAGCCGCCCGCGGACCTGCGCGCGCTCACGCCGAAGCTGCTCGACGGCGGCGACTACCGCTGGAATCCCGTCGCACGCACCTGGCGCATCGTTCTGGCGCCGCCCGCCGATTGCGCCGCCGAATGCGCAAAGGTGGCCAACGATCTCTACAAGGTGTGGGAACTGCAGGGCCGCGAGGCCACGCGCGTGGATGTGCTGTGGCTGTGCGCAGCGACGCCGTGCGCGCTGCCGGCCGGCGCGCCGCCGCTGCCCAACCTGCGCCTGTTGCAAGCCGATGCGGGCTTGCGCGCGAAGCTGCCGCGCGTGGACGCCGTGACGTGGAGCGGCGGCCGCGGCGTACCGCTGTACCTGATCGATCCCAACGGGTTCGTGATTCTGCGTTACGCTGCCGGCGCCGACCCGGGCGACCTGCGCTCCGACCTGGCCAAGCTGCTGAAGCTGAAGTAAGGCACGCCGCGCATGACTGCTCCGAACAAACCGACCCGCACCGTCCTCCATCGCCACTTCCACCGCATCGCGTGGCTTGCCGTCGCGCTCGCGCTGGGCGTGATCGTGTTCGGCGCCTTCGTGCGCCTGTCCAATGCCGGCCTGAGCTGCCCCGACTGGCCGACCTGCTACGGCCGCGCCACCTGGCCGTCCGCGGCGCAGGAAGTGAGCGAACACGCCGCGAGCGCGATCCGTCCGTTCGAGACGCACAAGGCCTGGCGCGAACAGGTGCATCGCATGATCGCCGGCGTGCTCGGCCTGCTGGTGCTCAGCCTCGCGCTGCTGGCGGCGCGCCGCCGCGCGCGCGGCGTGGTCCAGGTGCTCGGCGCCGCGGCGCTCGTGGCGATCGCGGTGGTGCTCTACATCCTGGGGCAGCACGCCGCCGCCTCGGTGCTGGCCGTGCTCGGCGAAGCCGCGCTGCTGTTCGCGGCACTGCGCTGGAACAACCTCGACCTCTCGCGCGTCGCCGCGCTGACCCTCGCGGTGATCGTGTTCCAGGCGCTGCTGGGCATGTGGACGGTGACCTGGTTGCTCAAGCCCATCGTGGTGATGGGGCACCTGATCGGCGGCCTGACCACTTTCTCGTTGCTGACGTGGATGGCGTGGCGCGCCACCGACCAGCCGATCCGTCTCGCCGATGCGCAGACGATGCGGCGCTGGGTCGTGGTCGGCCTGATCGTGCTCGCGCTGCAGATCGCACTGGGCGGCTGGACCAGCGCCAACTACGCCGCGCTCGCCTGCGGCAACGACTTCCCGACCTGCGTGGGCCGCTGGTGGCCGCCGCACGATTTCCGCGAAGGCTTCGTCCTGTGGCGCGGCATCGGCGTCGACTACGAAGGCGGCATCCTCGATGGCCAGTCGCGCATCGCGATCCAGCTGGTGCATCGGATGATGGCCGTTATCGTGTTCGTGTACCTGCTGTGGTTCGCGACGAAGCTGCTGCGCACGCCGGGCATGCGCGGCTGGGGCGGACTGCTGGCCACGCTGGTGCTGGCGCAGGTCGCGCTGGGCATCGCCAACGTCAAGCTGGGCCTGCCGCTGGCCGTGGCGGTGCTGCACAACGCGGGCGCGGCGCTGCTGCTGTTCGTGCTGGTGTCGCTGCTGGCGCGGTTGCGGGCGCCGGAGCACTGATGTGAAGGCGAAAAGCGGGAAAGGGGAATGGGGAATGGGGAGCGGGAGCCGATCGCGATCGTTCCGCGCTTTCGGACGTCCCGCTGCCGTCTACAGCTCACGCTGCCCGCGCCCTTTCATTCCCCATTCCCGCTCCCCATTCCCCATTCCCGCCTTGCCCACCTGATGTCCACCCTCCGCCAGTACTTCGACCTGACCAAGCCGCGCGTGGTCGCGCTGATCGTGTTCACCGCGCTGGTGGGCATGCTGCTGGCGATCGATGGACTGCCGACGCTGGAGGAAACCCGGCGCGGCCTGCTCGGCTTCCTCGGCATCTGGCTGGCGGCCTCGAGCGCGGCGGCGATCAACCAGCTGCTGGACGCGCGCATCGACGCGAAGATGGCGCGCACCTCGTGGCGGCCGATCGTCGCCGGACAGATCACGCCGAAGCAGGCGCTCGCCTTCGCCCTCGTGCTCGGCGTGCTGTCGATGCTTGTGCTGGGGCTGTGGGTGAACCTGATCACCGCGGTGCTGACCTTCGCCTCGCTGATCGGCTACGCGGTCGTCTACACCGTGTTCCTCAAGCGCGCGACGCCGCAGAACATCGTGATCGGCGGCATCGCCGGCGCGGCGCCGCCGCTGCTGGGCTGGGCGTCGATCACCGGCATGCGCGGCGAATGGGACTGGTCGCACGCGCTGCTGCTGGTGCTGATCATCTTCGTGTGGACGCCGCCGCATTTCTGGGCGCTGGCGATCTTCCGCCGCGAGGACTACCGCAAGGCGATGGTGCCGATGCTGCCGGTGACGCACGGCGTGCAGTACACGCGCTGGCAGATCCTGTTCTACACCGTGCTGCTGGTGGTCGTGACGGTGCTGCCGTTCGCCGCGGGGATGAGCGGCTGGTTCTACCTCGGCGGCGCGCTGGTGCTCGGCGCGGTGTTCCTCTGGCATGCATGGAAGCTGATGAATCCGCCGGACGAGTTGTACGCGATGAAGGTCTTCAGCTATTCGATCGTGTACCTGATGGCGCTGTTCGCCTTCCTGCTGCTCGACCACTGGCTGCTGCCGTGGCTGCAGCCGGCATCGCCGTTCGAATTCCAGAAGGTCGGCTGACGCCGGCCGCCACCCACGAGGTCACCGGTATGCCCGCTCTGCGCCACCTGACGCTGTCGTTGCTGTGTCTGCTGCCTGTCGGCGCCGCCCACGCGCTCGATCACGGCAACGCGATCGTGACCGCGGCACGCCTGCTCGACGTGCGCAGCGGGCGCATGCTCCACGACGTCACCGTGCAGGTCGAAGACGGGCACATCACGCAGGTGCTCGAGGGCCGCGACAACGGCATCGTGTCCACCGATACGCCGCGCTACGACCTCGGTGACATGACCCTGCTGCCGGGCCTGATCGACATGCACGTGCACCTCGACAGCGATCCAAGCTACGGCGGCTACACCGGCCTGCAGTACGGCGACCGCTTCTGGTCGATGCTGGCCGTGCCGCATGCGCTGAAGACGCTGCAGGCGGGTTTCACCACGGTGCGCAACGTCGGCTCCGATGCATGGAACGACGTCGGCCTGCGCCAGGCCATCGACGAGGGCAAGGTCGTCGGTCCGCGCCTGGTCACCGCGACCTACGCGATCGGCGCGACCGGCGGCCACTGCGATTCCACCTTCTTCCCGCCGTCGATGGACGAGAAGGCACCCTTCAACGTCGACAGCCCCGACGAGGGCCGCAAGGCGGTGCGCACCCTGCGCAAGTACGGCGCGCAGGTGATCAAGATCTGCGCGACCGGTGGCGTGTTCTCGCACGGCGACGAACCAGGCGCGCAACAGCTCACGCTCGACGAGATGAAGGCGATCGTGGACGAGGCGCACATGGCCAGCATGAAGGTCGCCGCGCATGCGCATGGCGCCGCCGGCATCCGGGATGCGATCCGCGCCGGCGTCGACACCATCGAGCACGCCAGCCTGATCGACGACGAGGGCATCAAGCTCGCAAAGCAGCGCGGCGCGTGGCTGTCGATGGACATCTACAACACCGAGTACACGCAGTCGGAAGGGAAGAAGAACGGCGTGCTCGAGGACAACCTGCGCAAGGACCGCGAGATCGCCGATGTGCAGCGCGAGAACTTCCGCAAGGCGCATGCCGCGGGCGCGAAGATGATCTTCGGCACCGACGCCGGCGTATACCCGCACGGCGACAACGGCCGGCAGTTCCGCTGGATGGTGAAGTACGGCATGACGCCGACCGAAGCGATCCAGGCGGCGACCGTGAATGCCGCGCAGGCGCTCGACCGCAACGATCGCGGCGCGATCGAGGCCGGCCGTCTGGCCGACCTGATCGCGGTGCCGGGCGATCCGACGCAGGACGTGACGTTGCTGGAGGCCGTTCCGTTCGTGATGAAGGGCGGCGACGTGGTGAAGGATGCGCGCGGGGAGTAATGGGTTGGTTATCCCGCGAAGGTGAGTTTGCTTTTGAACCTGCTCTTTGCTCGCCATTACAGCGAATGCGTGACCCAGTGACCTTGCTTTGAAGCTTTTGCGTTTCTCGCCCGTCATCCCCGCGGAAGCGGGGATCCAGTGACTTGGCTTCTGCTCGTCATCCCCGCGGCTTTCAACGGACGAATGTCCGGTCAAGCGGGGATCCAGGGGCTTTGCTTTGCCTTTACTCGTCATCCCCGCGGAAGCGGGGATCCAGCGACTTGGCTTTTGCTCATCCTCCCCGCGGCTTTCAACGGACGAATGTCAAGTCAAGCGGGGATCCAGGGGCTTTGCTTTGCCTTTGCTCGTCATCCCCGCGAACGCGGGGATCCAGTGACTTTGCTTTTGAGGCTTTGAGGCTTGAGGCTTTGAAGCTTTGAAGCAACAACAACATCAAAGGCTTTCGCCCCTGCGGGGCGAGTTACTTTTCTTTGCTTGCCCAAAGAAAAGATAACCAAAAGAAAGGGCACCCCGGAGCTACGCGCCCTACGCTTCGCTCCGGGTCCGCGGACGGGCCGGGGTTTTTCGACAGGACATCCCTGTCCTGTCGAAAAACGCGCGGCATCCCTGCCGCGCGCCCTGCGGGCCTGATCCGTCCCGCCCGCCGCTGCGCTACGGGGCCCCGGCAAGTTCAATGTCAAAAACAAGAACAAGGGCGACCGCGCAACTGGAGCAACTGCAATAGAAACAGCAAGAACAACTGCAAGAGCAACTTCAAGAGCAACTTCAAGAGCAACCGGCTGGGCAATGCGCCTTCGCTGGCTTGTCATCCCCGCGAAGGCGGGGATCCGGGGGCGTTGTCTTTCCGTTGGCGACAGCGGCAGGATGGATTGGAGGCGCCTTGGCCCGCTCCGTACATGCCTCTACAGATCAAGCACGCGAGCGACGGCTCTTCCGTGACCTCCTCCGGAGCGGTTATGCGCCGCTTTCAGTCACGCCGCGGATGGCTTGTTGGAAAAGCAAAATCCCTGGATTCCCGATTGACTGGACACTCGTCTGTTGAAAGCCGAGGAATGACGAGCGAGAAGCTTCAAGGCTTCAAAACAAAGGCTATGGATCCCCCCGCCTTCGCGGGGATGGCGGGCAAAAGCAAAGGCGCTGGATCCCCGCGTCCGCGGGGATGACGGGCGAGGAGCTTCATGACTTCAGGGCAAGTCCATGGATCCCCGCCTTCGCGGGGATGGCGGGCAAAAGCAAAGGCGCTGGATCCCCGCGTCCGCGGGGATGACGGGCGAGGAGCTTCATGACTTCAGGGCAAGTCCATGGATCCCCGCCTTCGCGGGGATGGCGAGAAAAGCCAAGTCGCTGGATTCCCGCTTCCGCGGGGATGACGGGCGAGGAGCTTCACGACTTCAGGGCAAGTCCATGAATCCCCGCCTTCGCGGGGATGGCGAGAAAAGCTAAGTCACTGGACTCCCGCTTGACTGGACATTCGTCCGTTGAAAGCCGCGGGGATGGCGGGCAAAAGCAAAGGCGCTGGATCCCCGCTTCCGCGGGGATGACGGGCGAGGAGCTTCACGACTTCAGGACAAGTCCATGGATCCCCGCCTTCGCGGGGATGGCGAGAAAAGCTAAGTCGCTGGATTCCCGCCTGACCGGACATTCGTCCGTTGAAAGCCGCGAGGCTGACGGGCAAAAGCAAAGTCGCTGGATCCCCGCTTCCGCGGGGATGGCGAGCGAGAAGCGTCAAGCTTCAAAGCTTCAAAGCTTCAAAGCTTCAAAGCTTCAAAGCTTCAAAGCTTCAAAGCTTCAAAGCTTCAAAGCTTCAAAGCTTCAAAGCTTCAAAGCTTCAAAGCCAGTCCATGCATCCACGCCTTCGCGGGGATGACGGGCAAGAGGGCCTTGCTACCCGAACGTCAACGTCGTCGTCGTCCCGCTGCCCGCGTTGGACGCGATGCTCAGGCGCCAGCCGAGGTGCTCGCACAGGCGCGAGATCAGCTCCAGGCCGATGCCGCCGCCGCGGTCGCCTTCGCCGCCGCGGGCCATGCGGGCGTAGATCGCGCTGATTTCCTCCGGGCTCATGCCGTGGCCCGGATCCTCGATCACCACGGTCGCCGGGGCTTCCACGCGGATGCGGATCTCGCCGCCGTCGCTGTGTTCGATCGCGTTGCGCAGCAGGTTGCCGATCGCGGCCTGCACGATCGGCAGCGGCGCGGTGATTTCCAGCGGCGGCATCGGCGCCAGCGTGATCGACAGCGCCTTGTCGCGGGTGAGGTAGCGATGGTCGTCGACGATGCCGGGCAACAGGCGGTCGAGCGCGACGGGTTCGCTGGACCGCGCCAGCCGCGCCGGGTCCTTCGCCAGCACCAGCAACAGCGAAATCAGCTGCTCGACATCACGCGTGGTGCGCTGGATGCGACCGAGCTGCTGCTGCGCGGGCGCCGGCAGGCCGGATTGCTGCAGGGCGATCTCGGTCGAGCCGGCAATCACCGCCAGCGGCGTGCGCAACTCGTGGCTGGCGGTGGCGATGAAGGCGCGCTCACGTTCGACGAAGTGCGCGTTGCGTTGCAGGTAGTCGTTGAGCGCGTCGGCGATCACGTGCAGTTCCGCGCTGGCCGAATCGCGCAGGTCGATGCGTTGCGCCGGCAGGTCGGGGCGCAGGCCGCCGATCTGCTGGGCCATGCGACTGAGCGGGCCGACCAGGCGATTGGCCATCCACGCCACGATCAGGCCCAGCAGCACGATCAGGCCCAGCGCCACCGAGACGACGTTCACCGCGGTATGCACCTCGCGTTGCTCGAAGTCGGTGACGTCGAGCAGGAGCAGCAGCATGCGGCCGTCGACGCGGCGCGCCATGACCGCGTAATCGCGTCCGTCGATTTCCACGTCGTCGTGCAGGCCCGCGCCCATCGCGCGCAGCGGCGCCGGGAGCTTCGGGTCGCTGCCGTCGCGCAGGGACATTGTGTTGGTATCGGTCCAGCGGTAGCCGGGTTCGTCGCGCCGGCGCTCGACGACGTGGTCGAGCTCGGAATTGAGCATCGTGCGCCATACCAGCCGTTCGGCGCGCTCGTGCACCAGGTTGCCCTGCGCGATCACCACCAGCGACAGCAGCACGACGTAGCCGAACAGCGCGAGCAGGATGCGACTGCGCAGGCTGCGCAGCCGACGGGGCGGGGTGGGGCTCATTCGCCGGGCTCCGTGCCATCGCCCGCGTCGCTCGCGGCGAGGCGGTAACCGATGCGCGGCAGGGTGTGGATCAGCTTGGTGGCGAAGGGGCCGTCGACACTGCGGCGCAGCTCGTACACATGCGAGCGCAGCATGTCGCCGTCGGGCGGCGTGTCGCCCCACAGCGCGCGTTCCAGTCGTTCGCGCGACACCGCGGCGGGGCTGGCCTGCATCAGCAGTTCCAGCAGCTTGCGGCCCGCGGGATACAGATGCAGCGCCCGACCTGCGCGTGTGGCCTCGAGCGTGGTGAGGTCGTAGCGCAGGTCGGCGACCTGCAGGACACGTTGGCCGCGGCCCGCACCGCGTGCGGCCAGCGCTTCCAGGCGCACTTCCAGTTCCGGCAGTTCGAACGGCTTGGTGAGGTAGTCGTCGGCGCCGCTGCGGAAGCCCTGGACCTTGTCGTCGAGCTCGGCGCGCGCGGTGAGCATCAGCACCGGGGTCGAACGGCCCGCGGCGCGCAGGCCGCCGAGCACCTCACGACCGTCCATGCGCGGCAGCATCCAGTCGAGCACGATCGCGTCGTAGTCCTGAGTCAGGGCCAGGTGCAGGCCGGTGGGGCCGTCCGGGGCGGCGTCCAGCGTGTAGCCGCGTGCCTCGAAGTATTCGAACAGGTTTGCGACCAGATTCCGGTTGTCCTCCACCACCAGCACGCGCATGCGTCGGCTTCCATTGTTTGCACCGGCTCCGCGATGCCGGCCGGCCAGTCTGCCGCCGGCGGCGTCGGAGCGCCGTCGGAGCGAGGCGACCATAGCACCGGGGAAGACGGCTGACGCCGATGCGGCCGCGATGAAACGTGAACGCGCGCACGCCGCTTAACGCCTTGGCAATGCCGCTCCGACCCTTCTCCGACAGCGCGGCGCCGACCATCGCCGCACTTCGAAGTTCTGCGCGAGCCGCATGCCTCACACCGCTTCCGACCTGTCCATGCCGGCCCTGGCGCCGGGCGCTGCGCCCGCCGGTGTGCGTATGCTCCCCGCGGCGCCGATCGTGCAGCGCCTGGCCCGCGCAGGCGCCTTACCCGGCGTGCGGGGTGACCTGTGGCCCCTGCTGGCGCTGGCCGTCGTCTTCGCGCTGTGGACCGCGCTGCGCGGCGACCTGTGGCTGGCCGATCGCCTCTATGCCTGGGAAGGCCACGCGTGGGCGCTGCGCCACACCTGGGTGACGCAGGACCTGATCCACCTGGTCGGTCGCGACGTCAGTATTGCGGCCTGGCTGACCGCCTGCATCGCCTTGTTCGCCGCCCACGCGCGTCCGGAGTGGCGCCACCTGCGGCGGCCGCTGGCGTACCTGCTGCTGGCCACGGCGCTGTCGACGCTGCTGGTGGCCTGGGTGAAGTCGTGGTCGAACGTCGATTGCCCCTGGGATCTCGTGCGCTACGGCGGCGCGCGTCCCTACGTGGGGCTGTTCGAATCGCGCCCCGCGGGCCTGGGCCGCGGTGTGTGTTTCCCCGCCGGGCACGCGGGCGGCGGTTACACCTGGCTGGCGCTGTACTTCTTCCTGAAGGCGGTGAAGCCGCGGCTGCGCTGGCTCGGCCTGGGCATCGGGCTCGGTGCCGGCCTGCTGTTCGGCGTGACGCAGCAACTGCGCGGTGCGCACTTCCTCTCGCACGACCTGGCCGCCGTCGCCATCTGCTGGACGTGCGCGCTGCTGCTGCAGCGCGTGTTCTGGCGGGCCGGAGTGCCCATGCCCGCGGCGGCGGCGCCCCCCGTCACGCGATCGAATCCATGAGTGCGGTGTCCATCCTCTCCGCCGGGCGTTTCCCGCGCCTGGCCCGCGAAGGCGCGCGCCTGCTGCGTCTGCGTCCCGTCCTGAGCGTGGAGGCGCTGGCGCTCGCTGCCGGCATGTATTTCGCGCTGGCCAGCAATCGCGCCTTCTTCCACGCGGTCGCGGCGACGGGCGCGCTGCACGGCGCGCGCGGGATGCTGACGGCAACGAGTCTGTTCGTCGCCATCGCCGCGTTGCATGCGGCGTTGTTCGGCGTGCTGTTCAACCGCTGGACGGCGAAGCCGCTGCTGATCGTGCTGCTGCTGGCCAGTGCCGCCGCGGCCTATTTCACGTCCGCGTACACGGTGTATTTCGACGCCGACATGCTGCGCAACATCCTGCATACGGACGGCAAGGAATCGCACGAGCTGGTTTCGCTGGCGGCATTGCCCTCGCTGCTGTGGTACGGCGCGTTGCCTTCGGTGCTGGTGTGGCGCGTGCGTCTGGCGCCGTCGCGTCCGTGGTTGCGTGCGCTGGCCACGCGCGCGGCGCTGGTTCTGCTCGCCATCGCCATTGCCGCCGCTTCGCTCGCCGTCTCCTTCCAGGGCATCGCCGCGCTGATGCGCAACCATCGCGAACTGCGCTACCTGGTCACGCCCGGCAACTACCTGGTGTCGCTGGTGCAGGTGGCGCAGGACGCGAACCGGGATCGCCACCAGCCCCGGCAACCGATCGGCACGCACGCGAAGGTGATCGGTCGCCCGGCAACTGCGCGGCCGCGCCTGCTCGTGCTCGTCGTCGGCGAGACGGTGCGCGCGCAGAACTGGGGCCTGGACGGCTATGCGCGCCAGACCACGCCGCAGCTCGCCTCGCTCGCGCAGGCGCCGGATGGACCGGTGAATTTCCGTGACGTCACCGCCTGCGGCTCGGCCACCGAGGTCTCGCTGCCGTGCATGTTCTCGATGTACGGCCGCGCGCGTTACGACAAGGACCGGATCAGGCATTCCGAGTCGCTGCTGCATGTGCTCGAGCACGCCGGTATCCCCACGCTGTGGCGCGACAACCAGACGGGGTGCAAGGGCGTGTGCGAGGGGCTCGCGTTCGAGTCGTTCGAACACGGCGCCGTGCCGGGCGCGTGCACCGCCGAGGGTTGCCTCGACGAAGCGATGCTGCACGGCCTGGCCGATCGCATCGCCGCCCATCCGGGCGACCAGGTCGTGGTGCTGCATCAGCTCGGCAACCACGGGCCCGCGTACTACGCGCGCTATCCCGCGCGGCTCCGCCGCTTCACGCCGACCTGCGACACGCCCGATCTCAATCGCTGCAGCCGCGAGCAGATCGTCAATGCCTACGACAACGCGGTGCTGTACACCGATGACTTCCTCGCGCGCACGATCGGCTTCCTGCAGGCGCAGGCCGATCGCGACACCGCGCTGATCTACCTGTCCGACCACGGCGAATCGCTGGGAGAGGGCGGCCTGTATCTGCACGGCGTGCCGTACGCGATCGCGCCGGCAACGCAGACGCGCGTGCCGCTGCTGGTGTGGCTGTCGCCGCGCTTCGCCGCGTCGCGCGGCGTCGACACCGCGTGTCTGCGCGCGCACGCGGCCGAACCGGTGAGCCAGGACAACCTGTTCTCCTCGGTGCTCGGACTGCTGCAGGTGCGCACGCCGGAATATCAGCCCGCGCGCGACCTGTTCGCGCGTTGCGAGACCGCGCCGGCCGGCTGAGCGGCGCTACGCGCGCCGCAGCGCCAGCGATTCCCACGTCGCCACTACCGCCAGCACCGCGGTGGCAGCGACGCCGGCCGCGAGCGGCGACAGGTGCAGCGCGAACGTCGCCCACGCCAGCAGCGCCAGCAGCAACAGGCCGGCCAGGTGCGACAACGGCGGCCCGCGCCGCTCGCTGGTGCTCCACTTGAACAACGCGGTGCCGGCGAGATAGCAGGCGGGACCGCCGAGGATCACCACCAGCGCCGCCGTTTCGCCGTGGTGCGGATGCGCCAGCACGAGTTCGTCGGCGACGGCGCAGGCAATGATGCCGGCGACGATGAGCGAATGCAGGTAGGTGTAGGCGCGGCGCGCGTGCTTGCCCGGATCGTCCGAATGGGTGATGCGGTGCTCCGCGCGCTGCGCGCCCGTGTCGAAATAGATCCACCACATCAGGATGCTGCCGACCACGGCGCTGAGGAACCCGGTGACGGTCGCCGCATCCCAGGCGCGTTCGGCGAACGTCGCGCCGGTCACCAGCAGCGATTCGCCCAGCGCGATGATCACAAACAGCGCGCAGCGCTCGGCCAGGTGCGCGCCGGAGATGTCCCAGTCGGTGGTGGACGAACGGCCCAGTCCCGGCACCCAGAAGTACGCCAGCGCGGCGACGACTTCGATCAGCAATGCCGTCGTCCACCACGCCAGCCGCGCATCGCCCTGCGCGAAGCCGCCGTCGATCCAGAACACCGCCGACAGCAGCAGCCACACCAGGATGCGCTGGAAGTTGCGCACGCGCGCGCGCTCGCTGCCGCGGATCGCCCACAGGAAGAACAGCGTGCGGCCGACCTGCATGAAGGCGTACGCGCCGGCGAACTCCAGCCCGCGGGCGCCGAACGCCTGCGGGATCGACACCGACAGCAGCAGCCCCGCCAGCATCAGCACGAACAGCGCGATGCGCACCGGCAGGCGTTCTGGATCGAGCCAGTTGGTGACCCACGAGGTGTAGATCCACACCCACCACACCGCGAGCAGCAGCAGCGCCACGCGCAGCGCGTTGGCGACATCCAGGTCCGCGAGCAGGGTGTGCGAGAGCTGCGTCACCGCGAAGACGAAGACGAGGTCGAAGAACAGCTCGACCATGCCCACCTTGTCGCCGTCGTGCGCGCCGCGCACGCGCAGCAGCGTGGCCCCGGTATTCATGCGTGCTCCTTGCCGGCGCGGTGCGCGAGCCACAACGCGAGCGCGGCAGGAACAGCGAACACGACCACGCAGACGGGCAGTTCCTCGCCGAGGCCGTAGCCGGCCCGCGACACGCCGACCCACAGGTTCCAGGTCGCGCAGGCCAGCCACACCGGCACGAAGGCGAGCAGCAGGCACCGGCGCCGCGTCTGCCTCGGATCGGACAGGGCCCGGGCGAACAGCACGAACAGCCCCAGCAGCATCAACCCGCCGACGATCACGTACACGGTGTGCATGGCCTGACTTCCGCCGCCCGTAGTGCGCGGCATCTTGCCGCCGTGCCGCCGGCGCGGCAAATCCGCACAACGAACGGCCCGCACCGACGGGCCGTTCGTCGTGGCGGAGCCGGAATGGCTTGCCGCTCGCCGTCGCCCAGCAGGTGCTGCTGCCAGAACAGGATCGTCGCTGCGCCGTAGTAGATGCTGTTGGCCTTCTTCTTGAACCCGTGGCCTTCCCCGTTGAACCCAATCCCAGCCTCCCGACGCAACGCTTCGCCACGACCGCGCTACAGTGCGCGCGGGCCACGGGAGGTATCGGGATGATCACTCGGCGTCGTTTTCTCGGGAGTGCGGGTCTGGTCGCGATGAGCGCGGCCACGGGTGTGCCGGGTCTGGCGGCAGCGCCGCCGCGCTGGCCGCCGTACCGCCAGGCGATGGCGATCGACGGACTGGGCGGCGTCGATTACCTGATGGTTCCCGAAGACGACCCGGCCGCACCGGCGATGCTGCAGCACATCCGCGAATGCGGCCTGACCGCGGTGATGATGACCGCGGCACCGCAGGGCCGCTTCTGGTTCGACGATGCCGCGTACCACGCCACGCGCCAGCGCATCGACGACTGGAAGGCGCGCATCGATCGGCATCCCGACGCGATGCTGCTCGTGCGCAATCGCGCCGACCTGCAGCAGGCGCACGACAGTCATCGCGTCGGCGTGATCCTCACCTTCCAGGGCACCGAATCGCTGGGCGAGGACCTCGACCGCATCGCGCAGTTCCACCAGCAGGGCGTGCGCGTGATCCAGCTCACCCACAACCGCCGCAACCTCGTCGGCGACGGCTGCATGGAACCCGGCAACGCGGGCCTCAGCAATTACGGCCACCAGGTGGTCGAACGCCTCAACGCGCAGCGCATCGTCGTCGATCTCGCGCACGGTTCGCCGCGCACGATCCGCGAGGGCATCCTCGCCTCGAAGGCGCCGGTGCTGATCGGCCACACCGGCTGCCGTTCGCTCGTCGACGCGCCGCGCCTGGCCTGGGATGCCGAACTGAAACTGCTCGCCGATCGCGGCGGCGTCGCCGGGATGATCTTCTGGCCCTACATCCGCGCGCAGGGCCAGCAGATGGCGGCCGACGTGATCCGCCACATCGAGCACGCGATCGACGTTTGCGGCGAGGATCATGTCGGCATCGGCACCGACCTGGGCATCTCGCCGATCGAGGTCACGCCCGAGTTCACCCGCGACAACCTCGAGCAGATCAGGGGCATGATCGAGGACGGCATCTTCGCCGCGGACCGCGATCCGCACCTGACGCTGTTCCCGCCCGATCTCAACGTGCCCAACCGCTTCGAGGTGCTCGCCGCGATGCTGTCGGCGCGCGGCCACAGCGATGCGCGCATCGAGAAGATCCTCGGCCGCAATTTCGCGCGGGTGATGGGCGAGGTGTGGGGTTAGCCGCGCAGCCGTGCGCCGGCGCGACTAGTGCGCCGAACGGGCCGCCCGCTGCGGCAGCAGCGCGATGCCCACGGCGATCAGCCCGAGCAACACCAGCGTCGCGGTGTAGCGGCTCAGCGCGAGGCCGCCCTGCGCGACCGGCTTGTCGAGGAAATCCCCCACGACCGCGCCGAGCGGGCGGGTGAGGATGAAGGCGGTCCAGAACAGCGCGGTGCGCGGGATCCGGCTCCAGACGTAGAGCGCGGTGACCATCAGCAGCAAGCCGCCGAACACGAACATCGCGCCGACGTAGCCCAGTCCGGCGGTATCCGCGGTCCAGTCGCCCAGCGCGGTGCCCAGCGTCTGCGAGAACAGAATCGTCAGCCAGTAGAAGCATTCGCCGCCGGGCGTGCCGACCGAGCGCACGTCCACGGAACCGATCGCGCGGTGCCAGGCCGCCAGCGTGGCCAGCAGCAGCCCGAGCAGCAGCAGCGAACCGCCGGGATAGCCGATCCCGAGCGAGCGGTCGGCGAAGTCGGCGAGCGTGGTGCCGACCATGGTCGAGGCGATGATCGCGCCCCAGTACCGCAACGGGTGGAAGCCCCGGGCGGCGACCTGCGCGGCGATTGCGAGCACGAACAGCGCCATGAACAGGCCGGTGCCGACCAGGTAACCCAGGCCCATCGACATCGAGACGGCGTCGCCGCCGGTTTCGCCCAGCGTGGTCGCCAGCACCTTGAGGGCCCAGAAGCCCAGCGTGATCTCGGGCACCTTGGCCAGCGCCGCAGGAGATTTCGTGGAGTCCGTGATCATGTGTGTCCGATCGCGAAGACGAGGTCGCGGCAGCGTCCGGCGGGACATGTCGGAAATCGGTGGGAATGCGTGGTGGGCCCTGTTCTGGGGAAGGCGATGAACGGGCCTGCGCGATGGAGGCGATGCGCATCGATGCGCGCACACGGCACGCGCCGGCTTCGCGCGGGCTACCGCTGCGGTGGATGGAGCGAATGCGCGCCCCACGCCGCGACGGTTGGCGAACTCCGCCGGTTCGTGCGCAGCGCACCTGAAATTCCGGCGCCTGCCGCGTACCATGGCGGCCCCGCATTTTCCGCCGGAGCGTCGATGACCACCGCGACCCCGCATCCCGAGCTGCGCGAGGAAGGCAGCACCGACGCACTGCCCGTCGCGCCCTCGCTGGGCATCAGCCTCGATGCCGCGCGCATGCCGCGCCGCTCCACCGTCGTGGATGCGCGGATCCTGCGCATCGCGGCACTCGCGATCGCCCTGGGCGTGGTCGCCGCGCTGGTCGCGCAAGTGCTGGTCGCGCTGATCGCGCTGGTCACCAATCTCGCCTTCTTCGGCCGACTTTCGATCGACGAGGCTTCGCCGGCGCAGCACGCGCTGGGCGCGTGGGTGATCGTGCTGCCGGTGATCGGCGGCCTCATCGTCGGCGCGATGGCGCGCTGGGGCTCGCGCGCGATCCGCGGCCACGGCATTCCCGAAGCGATGGAGCAGGTGCTGCTCAACGAGTCGCGCATCCCGCCGCGCATGACCTTCCTCAAGCCGGTGTCCTCCGCGATCGCGATCGGCACCGGCGGGCCGTTCGGCGCCGAAGGCCCGATCATCGCCACCGGCGGCGCGCTGGGTTCGCTGCTCGGGCAGCTGCTGCACGTGACCGGCAACGAGCGCAAGGTGCTGCTCGCCGCGGGCGCGGCCGGCGGCATGGCCGCGATCTTCGGCACGCCGGTCGCGGCGGTGGTGCTGGCGGTGGAGCTGCTGCTGTTCGAACTGCGCCCGCGCTCGCTCATCCCGGTCGCGCTCGCGGCGGTCACCGCCACCGGCGTGCGCTACGCGCTGGCCGGCACCGCGCCGGCGTTCCCGATGCCCGATGTCGCCGAGCCGGGACTGGCCGCGCTTGCCTGCTACGTCGCGATCGGCGCCCTGATCGGCCTGGTCAGCGTCTGGGTGACGCGCATCGTCTACGGCATCGAGGACGCGTTCGAGAAGCTGCCGATCCACTGGATGTGGTGGCCGGCGCTGGGCGGCGTCGTGGTCGGCCTGGTCGGTTACGTCGCACCGGCGACGCTGGGCGTGGGCTACAACAACATCGTCGACATCATCGGCGGGCATCTCGCGCTGGGCGCGCTCGTGTTCCTGTGCGCGATGAAATTTCTCTCGTGGTCGATCGCGCTGGGCAGCGGCACGTCGGGCGGCACGCTGGCGCCGCTGTTCACCATCGGCGGCGCGCTGGGCGCGATCGTCGGCGTGGGCATCGTCGCGATCGCGCCGCAGCTGGGCGTGGATCCGCGCATCGCCGGCCTGGTCGGCATGGCGGCAATCTTCGCCGGTGCCTCGCGCGCGCTGCTGGCATCGGTGGTGTTCGCGTTCGAGACCACGCACCAGAGCGCGGGCCTGTTGCCGCTGCTCGGCGGCTGCACCGCCGCATACCTGATCTCGGCGCTGTCGATGCGCAACACGATCATGACCGAGAAGATCGCGCGCCGCGGTGTGCGCGTGCCGAGCGAATACGCGGCCGACTTCCTCGAACAGGTGCTGGTGCGCGACGCATGCACGCGCGAGGTGATCTCGCTGCGCACCTCCGATGCGCTCGGCGACGTGCGCGCGTGGATGCACTCGGGCAAGGCCGAAGCGCAACACCAGGGTTATCCGGTGATCGACGACAGCGGTCGCGTGCGCGGCGTGGTGACGCGGCGCGCGCTGCTCGATCCGGCGCACCCCAACATCCGCCGCATCGGCGACATGGGGCTGCGCGAACCGGTCGTGGTGCACGGCCACCATTCGCTGCGCGAAGCCGCCGACCACATGGTCGCCAACGACATCGGCCGCCTGATCGTGGTCGGCGAAACCGCCCCGCATCCGCTGCAGGGCATCCTCACCCGCGGCGACCTGCTTGCGGCGCATGCGCGGCGCTTGAAGGAGGCGCACCAGGCCGATCGGCATATCCGCCTGCGGGGACGGGAACCGCAAGCGCAGGGCTGACGGACGCGGGTGTCATCCCGCGAAGGCGGGGATGCAGTGACTCTGCGTTGAAGCTCCTCGCTCGTCATCCCCGCGAAGGCGGGGGATGCAGTGACTCTCCTTGAAGCTTCTCGCTCGTCATCCCCGCGAAGGCGGGGATCCAGTGACTTTGCTTTGAAGCGTTAAAGCGTTAAAGCGTTAAAGCGTTAAAGCGTCGAAGCGTCGAAGCGTCGAAGCGTCGAAGCAAGAACAGGATCAAAGGCTTTCGCCTCTGTGGCGAGTTACGGTTGCCGCGATCCCGGGTGCGCTGCGCTCACCCGGGCTGCGCGCTGAGCCACCGCGTGCTGCGTTCCTTCTTCCTCTTCTCCCCGCTTGCTGGGAGAAGATGCCCGAAGGGCAGATGAGGGGCGGCGAGCGCAGTGAGTTGCTGTTGGCTGTTGCTTTTGCCGCGATCAGGGGCAACAGCTCGCCGGCACACCCGGGAAGAGGGAAAAGCCGTCGGCATCCTTCGGACCTCTCCCGGCGTGTGTGGAGTGCGCATCCGGCAGCGGATTCGTCAACGCACGTTCTGCGCGCGCAGCATCAACAGTTCGCGCAACTCCTGCAATTCGGCTTCGACCAGTTCGCGGCGACGGCTTTGCAGATTGTCGATGCGTTGCTGGAGCGCCTGGGCCTCCAGGCGGGCGATGTTGTCGACGAAGCTCTGGCGATGCTTTTCCTCGTCCTCGAACAGGCGCGCGTCGGCCGCGGTGACTGCGGTGGATTCCACGCCGCGGGTCATCGCCAGCTTCGTCAACGCACCCGCTTCGGCGCGGTCGGCGAAGTGTTCGAGGATCAGCCCGGTGGAGATGTCCGGACGCTGCTGCACCAGCTCGATCATCTCCACCAGCAGGTCGATGCCCGGCTGCTCGAGCGAGGCGAAGTGCAGCGACGACGGCACCGCGAGTGCGACGGCGGGTTGTTGCAGCAGCAGGGTGATCGCGGTGCGCACCAGCGAGGGCTTGTTCGCCTGCGGCGCGGGCATGCGCGCGTTGGCGCGCTGCGCGGGCACGTGCGTTTCCGGCGCGGCCGCGCGCGCGCCCACGCCGGTGAGTTCGGTCAGGCGCTGCTTCATCAGGTCGCCGAAGGCGCCGTCGGGAATCTGCGCGAGCAGCGGCTTGGCGCGTTCGGCCAGGCGGCCCTTGCCTTCGAGCGTGGCGAGGTTGACGTCGGCGCCGAGCGAATCGAAGAAGAACTGCGACAGCGGCGTCGCATTGCGCAGGCGCGCCTCGAAACCGTCGCGGCCTTCGCTGCGCACGAGCGTGTCGGGATCCTCGCCCTCGGGCAGGAACAGGAAGAACGCCTGGCGCCCGTCCTTCATGCGCGGCAGCACCGATTCCACCGCCTTCCACGCGGCGCTGCGGCCGGCGCGGTCGCCGTCGAAGCAGAAGAACACGTCGGGTGCGTTGCGGAACAGCAGCTCGGCGTGGTCCGGCGTGGTCGCGGTGCCGAGCGTGGCCACGGCCTGCGTGACGCCGTGCTGGAACAGCGCGACCACGTCCATGTAGCCCTCGACCACGAGCAGGCGCTCGATCTTCTGGTTCGCCTGGCGCACCTGCCACAGGCCGTACAGCTCGCGGCCCTTGTGGAACAGCGGCGTCTCCGGCGAATTGAGGTACTTGGGCGAGTCGTCCTTCTCCAGCACGCGGCCGCCGAAGGCGATCACGCGGCCGCGCCGGTCGAAGATCGGGAACATCACCCGGTCGCGGAACTTGTCGTAGACGTGGCCGCGCTCGTTCTTCGAGAACAGGCCGGCGCGCTCGAGCAGGCGCATGCGGCGCTCGTCGCCGCCCAGCGCATCCTTCAACGCGGAAAAGCCGTCGGGCGCGTAGCCGATCATGAACTGCTCGCGGATCGCGGCGCTGACATCGCGGCCGTCGAGATAGGCCTGCGCCTTCGCGCTGCCGCCCAGTTGCTTGCGGAAGAATTTCGCCGCGGCTTCGACCGCGCCGTAGAGATCGTTGGTGTCCGGATTCGCGTTGCGCTGCTGCGTGTCGCGCGGCACTTCGACGCCGAGCCGCTTGGCCAGTTCCTCGACCGCATCGAGGAATTCCAGGCGCTCGTAGTTCATCAGGAACGAGATCGCCGTGCCGTGCGCGCCGCAACCGAAGCAGTGATAGAACTGCTTGGTCGGCGAGACGGTGAACGAGGGCGAGCGCTCGTCGTGGAACGGGCAGCGCGCCGAATACTCCTTGCCCTGGCGCTTCAGCGGGATGCGCGCGCCGATGATCTCGACGATGTCGGATCGTGCGAGCAGATCGTCGATGAAGGCGTCGGGGATGCGCGCCATCTTCTCAGCGACTCCGCGGCAAGGTCATGGCACGCCGACCCGATCGGCGCGCGGCGGCGCGGCGCGGACCGCTGCGAGCGGGAGCTGCAGCGGCGCGGTCATCGATGAAAGCGTCGGGAATGCGCGCCATGGCAGGGCGATGCTACGCGAGCGCTCAGCCGCGTGGCGCGTCGAAGCTCGCCGCGAGCGCATGCAGCGCGTCGCCGGTCATGCGTTGCACCGTCCATTCGTCCATCGGCACCGCGCCCAGGCGCCGGTAGAAGTCGATGGCCGGCGTGTTCCAGTCCAGCACGGACCACTCGAAGCGGCCGCAATCGCGTTCGACCGCGAGCCGGGCGAGATAGGCCATCAGCACCTGGCCGACGCCGAGGCCGCGGAAGCGTGGGCGCACGAACAGGTCTTCCAGGTACAGCCCGCGCCGGCCCAGCCAGGTCGAGAAGTTGTGGAAGAACAGGGCGAAACCGGCGGGCTCGCCGTCGGCGTCGGCGATCACGACTTCGGCGCCGGGCCGCGCGCCGAACAGGTTGGCGGCGAGCGTGGCCTCATCCGCCTGCACGGCGTCGGGTTCGCGCTCGTACTCGGCCAGTTCGCGGATCAGGGCGAGGATCAGCGGCACGTCCTCGCGCGTGGCGGGGCGCAGGGTGACGCCGGGGCGGTTCGTGGCGATCGGAGCAGTCGCAGTCATGTCAGGGCCGTTGCGCGCGCCCGATGGCGCGGGTGAGCAGGGGGCTGGTGATCGGTTCGTCGCGGCGCAGGCCGAGCTTTTCCAGCAAGGGCTGCAGCCGGCCGGCGTGCGGGCGCAGCAGGGCGTCGTCGAGCGAAGGATGGAAGACGATCCGCGCCGGGGCCCAGGCGGCCAGTAGCGCGATCAGGGCGGCGTCCTCGCTGCGGCGGGCGCCGCGGCCCAGCACGTGGATGTCGAGGGCGGGCGGGGTGCCGGGCAGCGCGGCGAGCGGGCGCAGGTCGTCGGCGCAGGCCACGCCCAGGGCACCCGGCGTGCGCAGGTGGCGCTGCAGGTCGGGGGCGGCGAAACGGTCGCCGCCGATCCGGGGCGCGTGCGCTGCGAGGTCGCGGGCCAGGTCCTCGCGGTCGGTCTGCGAGCGCACCAGCAGCAGCACCGCGGTGCGCTGCTGCAGGCTGCGTTCGATCTGGGCGCGGAGGCCGCGCGTGCGGGCGTCCGCGTCGATCCAGACCCGGTCCTCGACCGGGATGCTACGGCGGAACAGGCCCGACAACAGCCGACGCAACACGCGTTGCGACCGTCAGCCGGCGAGGCGCTGCTTCACCAGGGCCGAGACCTGGCCCATGTCGGCCTGGCCGGCCAGCTTCGGCTTGAGCACGCCCATCAGCTTGCCCATGTCGGCCGGGCCCTTCGCGCCGGTTTCGGCGATGGCGGCGTCGATCGCGGCCAGCACTTCGGCTTCGCCCATCTTTTCCGGCAGGTAGCGCTCGATCACGGCCATTTCGGCGCGTTCGACGCCGGCGAGGTCCTCGCGGCCGGCCGATTCGTACTGGGAGATCGAGTCCTTGCGCTGCTTGACCGCCTTCTCCAGCACCGCGATCACGCCGGCGTCGTCCAGTTCGATGCGTTCGTCGACTTCCCGCTGCTTGATCGCGGCGTTGATCAGGCGGATCACGCCGAGGGTGTCCTTGTCGCCGGCCTTCATGGCGGCCTTCATGTCGTCGGTGAGGCGTTGCTTGAGATTCATGGCCGGGAATCGGGAGTGGGGAATAGGGAATCGTAAGGGCTGGGTCGGTTGCTGGACGGGCTTGCGGCGATTCCCGATTCTCCATTCCCGATTCCCGGCTCTGGAAATGCAAAAAGCCGGCGGCGCAATGCGCGGCCGGCTTCTGCGTGATTGCAGCGCGGCAGGGCCGAAAGGGCCTGCCCGCCGGGCAATCAGTACAGGCGCTGACGCTTGGTGACGT
This sequence comes from Lysobacter yangpyeongensis, assembly GCF_042655745.1. Taxonomy (NCBI): domain Bacteria; kingdom Pseudomonadati; phylum Pseudomonadota; class Gammaproteobacteria; order Lysobacterales; family Lysobacteraceae; genus Lysobacter; species Lysobacter yangpyeongensis. The sequence continues at coordinate 41,005 of NZ_JBHSNM010000007.1, forward strand.
CGCGCGAGGTGCGGCGCGCCTGGCGCTTCACCGCGGCGGCAGCCTTGCGCTTGCGTTCCTGCGTCGGCTTCTCGTAGAACTCGCGCTTGCGGGTCTCGGCCAGGACACCGGCCTTTTCGCAGGTGCGCTTGAAGCGGCGGAGCGCAAACTCGAAGGGCTCGTTTTCGCGGACTTTGACGCTGGGCATACGTAATCTCGTTGAGGGACCGACCCGGTTCGCGCACCCGGAATGGGCGGGCAGGCCGGAAGAGCCGCGTATGATAGCGGCGCCCCGCAGGTGGGTGCAAGCGGGCAGCAGCGGGAACGGGGAACAGGGAACCCGGAAGCGGGGAACGAGGTTTCCCGGACGAGACCCCGGGCCATTTCCCGCGGCATTGGTTCGCGACTGGCGGCACCCCCATATTCCGAGGGCCCACAGGCCCTCGGATACCTCGCTTTAGTTCCCCGCTCCCCGTCCCCCGTTCCCCGCTCCCCGTTCACGCTCTTCCCCCCATGAACGTCCTTGGCATCGAAACCAGCTGCGACGAAACCGGTGTCGCCGTCTACAGCACCGGCATGGGCGGCGGCGAAGCCGGCCTGCGCGCGCATGCCGTCTACAGCCAGATCGCCCTGCATGCGCAGTACGGCGGGGTGGTGCCGGAACTGGCCAGCCGCGACCACGTGCGCAAGCTGCTGCCGCTGATCCGCCAGACCCTGGCCGAGAGCGGCCTGTCCGTCGCCGACATCGACGGCGTGGCCTACACCGCCGGCCCGGGCCTGGTTGGTGCGCTGCTGGTCGGCGCCGGCGTGGCGCGGTCGCTGGCCTGGGCGCTGGACGTGCCGGCGATCGGCGTCCACCACATGGAAGGCCACCTGCTCGCGCCGCTGATGGAGGACGCGAGCACGCAGCCACCGTTCGTCGCGCTGCTGGTCTCGGGCGGCCACACCCAGCTGGTCGCGGTCGATGCGATCGGCCGCTATCGCCTGCTGGGCGAGACGCTCGACGATGCCGCCGGCGAGGCCTTCGACAAGACCGCCAAATTGATGGACCTGCCGTATCCGGGCGGTCCGCAGCTGGCGGCACTGGCCGAGCAGGGGCGCGCGGGTGTGTTCAAGTTCGCCCGGCCGATGACCGATCGCCCGGGGCTGGATTTCAGCTTCAGCGGGCTGAAGACGCAGGTGCTGCTGGCCTGGCGCGACAGCGACCGGAGCGCGCAGACCCGCGCCGACATCGCCCGCGCCTTCGAGGATGCGGTGGTCGACACGCTCGCGATCAAGTGCGAACGCGCGCTGGACGCCACCGGCTTCGACACCCTGGTGATCGCCGGCGGCGTCGGCGCCAACCAGCGCCTGCGCGCGAAACTGCGGGCGATGGCCGAAAAGCGTGGCGGCCGCGTCAGCTTCCCGCGTCCCGTGTTCTGCACCGACAACGGCGCGATGATCGCGTTCGCCGGCGCGCTGCGCCTGCAGGCCGGCCAGCACGGCGATGCGGCGGTGCGGGTGACGCCGCGCTGGGATATGGCGAGCCTGCCGGCGGTGCCGGCAGCAGCGGGAACAGGGAACGGGGAATAGGGAACGCCGCAGCATCGCGCGTCCGCATCCACCGACCCTCTATCCTTCCCACGCGTCCGTTCCACAGCAGCGATCCCCATTCCCTATTCCCCGTTCCGCCTTTCCCCATGGACAAAGTCTTCATCGAAGCCCTCGAGATCGAGGCGCTGATCGGCATCTACGACTGGGAGCGGCGCATCCGCCAGCCGCTGCTGTTCGACGTCGAGATGAGCTTCGACAACCGCGTGCCCGCGGCGAGCGACGCGATCGGGGACACGCTGAACTACAAGGCGGTGAGCAAGCGCCTGATCGAGTACGTGTCGCAGTCGGACTTCGGCCTGGTGGAGACGCTGGCCGAGCGCGTCGCCGCGATCATCCTCGACGAATTCGGCGTGCAGCACGTGCGGCTCAAGCTCAGCAAGCCCGGCGCGGTGCGCGGCGCGCGCGCGGTGGGCGTGATCATCGAGCGCAGCCGTTAGCGCCGAAGCCAGACTCAACTCCCTCCCTTGCGCGCAGCTGCGCCAGACTTGGCTCCCTCCCTTGCGCGTAGCGCAGGGGCGGGTTGGGGAGCGGGCTTTTGCTTTTGACTCCCTCCCTTGCGCGTAGCGCAGGGGAGGGTTGGGGAGGGGGCTTTTGCTTTTGACTCCCTCCCTTGCGCGTAGCGCAGGGGAGGGTTGGGGAGGGGTGCTTTTGCTTTTGACTCCCGCCCGGAACCGCCAACCGCAACACCCCCTCCCGGCCTCCCCTTCGCCTGCGGCGAACAGGGAGGAGAACCGCAGACCCGGATACCGATGAGCAAGGCCTACCTCAGTCTCGGCAGCAATCGCGATCCCGAGCAGCACCTGCGTGAAGCGATCGCCGCGCTGCGCCGGCACTTCGGCGCGATGGTGCTGTCGCCGGTGTATCGCACCCGCGCGGTCGGCTTCGATGGCGGCGACTTCCTCAATGCCGCGGCGATCATCGAAACCACACTCGATCCGTTCGCACTGAACGCCTGGCTGCATGCGCTGGAAGACGCGCACGGCCGCGACCGGAGCGGGCCGCGCTTCGGCGACCGCACGCTCGACATCGACATCGTGCTGTTCGATGACCGCGTGCTGCAGGGTGAAGGGCACCTGCAGATCCCGCGCGACGAACTGAAGCATGCATTCGTGCTGCGGCCGCTGGCCGAGATCGCGCCGGACACGGTGGTGCCGGGCACGGGCCGCACGCTGGCGCAGCTGTGGGACGCGCATCCGGATCGGCATGCCGTGATGGCGCGGATCGAGCTGTAGCTCCGCAATCGCGTTCCATTGCCAATCGCGTGGCGTACGCGCTTGGGCCGCTCGAATTGGCGCGACGGCGCGCAGCACACGACCGGTCACGCCCGGCTGCGGCGCACGGGCAACGGTGCAAATTCAGATGTCTCACCGGTATCGCGCGCTTGGCGAAGCGGCGCCCGCTGCGCTTCCATGCCGCTGCTGCCGCCCGACTTGCACGAGGCGCATTCTGGTCCGAGGATGCGCGGTGCCATGAGGCATCCACGGGGAACAGGACGATGTTCGACAGGTTTTCGCGCAGCTGGGAACTGGCCCGGGCGAGCGCCGCGGTACTGCGCTCCGACAAGGAGCTGATGCTGTTCCCGATCATCTCGGGCCTGCTGACGCTGGTGGTGCTGGCGACGTTCCTGTTGCCGGTGTGGGCGACGCGCATGTTCGCCGACGGCTTCAGCGTGGTCGGTGCCGTGGTCGTCTTCGCGTTCTACTTCTGCCAGTACGCGGTGATCCTGTTCTGCAACTGCGCGCTGGTCGGCGCGGCGATGATCCGCCTCGACGGCGGCGATCCGACCCTCGCCGACGGCTTCAATGCGGCGAAGGCGCGCCTGCCGGCGATCCTCGGTTATGCGGCGATCGCCGCGACCGTGGGCCTGTTCCTCAAGCGCATGAAGGACGACGACAACCTGCTGGTCCGGCTGCTCGGCAGCGGCCTGGGCGCGGCGTGGACGCTGGCCACGTTCCTGGTGGTGCCGGTGCTGGTGGCCGAGAACGTCGGGCCGGTCGAGGCATTGAAGAAGAGCGCGGGCCTGCTCAGGCGCACCTGGGGCGAGAACGCGATCGGCAACGTCGGCATCGGCTTGGTGTTCGGCTTCATCAGCCTGGGCATCGTCCTCGTGGGCGCGCTGCTGGCGTACCTGGCCGCGCAGGTGTCGATGGCGCTGGCGATCGCGGTGGGCGTGGTGTTCGTGATCGCGCTGCTGCTGCTCGGCGTGTATCAGGCGGCCTTGAGCGGCATCTATTCGGCCGCGCTGTACCGCTATGCGACGCAGGGCGAGGCGCCGCCGGCGTTCCGCGCTTTGCGGTTGGAAAGCGCGTTCCAGGCGAAGTAGGCGTCGTCCTACCACTCGCCTTCCACTCCCCTCGCTCCGCTTGCGGGGAGCAAGCGTGCTGCTGACGCGCCACTGGCGCGTGCACGCCGCCCTCGCGCTGTGCGCGAGGGCCGGGGGCAGAGCGAGGGATAGCGTCGCGAAGCGACGCAGGGTGAGGGGACGTGTTGCAGCAGCCGCCGGCTTCGCCGGCGCCCCTCATCCGCCCTTCCCTCAGCAGGCTGTCGCCTGCTTCGACCTTCTCCCCGCGTTCGGGGAGAAGGAAGACATCACAAGCTCAGCAACCGCCCGCCATCCAGATGCAGCACCTGCCCGGTGCTGTAGTGCGCGTCCTGCAGCAGCCAGCGCACGGCTTCGGCCACTTCCTCCGGGGTGCCGGTGCGGCCCAGCGGCGTGCGGGCGAGCATCGCCTGTTGCTTGTTCGCGTCGCCGCCGTCTTCCGGCCACAGGATCGCGCCCGGCGCCACGGCGTTGACGCGCACGTCCGGCCCCAGTTCCAGTGCCAGTGACTTCGTCAGCATCAGCAGCGCCGCCTTGGCCATGCAGTACACGGTGTGTTCGCGCAGCGGGCGTTCGCCGTAGATGTCGGCGAGGTTGACGATGGCGCCGCGCGTCGCCGCCAGGTGCGGCGCCGCCGCCTGCGCAAGGAAGAACGGCGCGCGCGCATTGCTGGCGAACAACGCGTCCCATTGCGCCGGCGTGGTCGTGCCGATCGGCGTCGGCGCGAAGCCCGAGGCGTTGTTGACCAGCGCATCGAGGCGGCCAAAGCGGCCGATCGTATGCGCGACCAGTTCGGGCAGGCGATCGAAGTCGGCGAGCTCGGCCTGTTGCACGAAGGTGCTGCCAGGCCGCACGCGTTCCAGCTGCGCGGCCAACGCGTCCAGTTCGGTGCGCGAATGCCGGCAATGCAGCGCGAGATCGTAGCCCGCGCCATGCAGCGTGCGCGCGATCGCCGCGCCGAGGCGGCGCGCGCTGCCGGTGACCAGGGCGACGGGGCGGGCGGAATTCATGCCGGACGGTTCCTTCGGGTCGCGGCATTGTGCACGCGGCGCAGGGGATAATGCCGCATGACTTCCGGCCGCATGTCCCCCGACCCCACCGCCGCGCTGCCCGCGCCCGATGCCGATGCGCTGGCCCACAGCGCGCGCCTGTCCGCGCTGATCCGCCAGGAAATCGCCGCCAACGACGGCGCCATCCCGTTCTCGCGCTTCATGGAACTCGCGCTCTACGCGCCGGGCCTGGGCTACTACAGCGCCGGCGCGCGCAAGTTCGGCGAGGGCGGCGATTTCGTCACCGCACCCGAACTCGGCCCGATCTTCGCCGCCTGCATCGCCGAGAGCGTGGCGTCGGTGTTGCAGCAGCTCGGTGCGAGCGCGCTGTTCTTCGAACTCGGCGGCGGCAGTGGCGCATTCGCCGAAGTCGCGCTCAAGCGGCTGCTCGAACTCGACGCATTGCCCGACCGCTACCTGATCCTCGAACCCAGCGCCGACCTGCGCGAACGCCAGCGCGAACGCCTGCAGCAGCACCTGCCGCCGACGCTGTTCGAACTGGTGGAATGGTTGAACGGCCCGCTGCCGGACGCGTGGGACGGCGTGCTGTTCGCCAACGAGGTGATCGATGCGCTGCCGACGCCGCGCTTCGCGATCCGCGACGGCGAGGTGTACGAGGAATACGTGACGGTCGAAGGCGACGGGTTCGCGCGCACCCTGCGCCCGGCGGACGCGTTCCTGGCCAATGCCGTGCGCCATGTCGAACGCGGCCTGGAGCGCAACTTCGCCGATGGTTACCGCTCGGAAGTGCTGCCGCAGCTGCCGTACTGGGTCCAGGCCGTGTCCGGCGGCATGCGCCGCGGCGCGATGCTGTTCGTCGACTACGGACATCCGCGCGGCGAGTTCTACCAGGCCGATCGCAGCGACGGCACGCTGCGCGCCTACTACCGCCACCGCATGCACGACGAACCCTTGCGGTGGCCGGGCCTGCAGGACCTCACCGCCTCGGTCGATTTCACCGCACTGGCCGAAGCGGGGGTCGCCGCCGGTTTCGATTTCGCCGGCTACTGCTCGCAGGCCAGTTTCCTGTTGGGCAACGGCATGGCCGGCGTGCTCGAACGCATCGAACGCATGCACGACGCGAGCGAGCAGCAGCGCCGGCGCAACGAGGTGAAGAAACTCACCCTGCCCAGCGAGATGGGCGAACGCTTCCAGGTGATGGGCTTCGAGAAGGACGTCGAGTTCGGCGTCGCCTTCCTGGCCGGCGACCTGAGTTTCCGCCTGTGAGCGCGGCGCGCGGGTCCTCGCTGCGCGCCTTCCGCCGGCCGCGCCTGTGGCTGGCCGTGTGGGGTCTGGCGATCGCCGCGGTCGTGGTGCTGTCGCTCACGCCGCCGCCGGCGATGTCGGTGCCGCGCAACTTCGACAAGGTCGAACACCTGGTTGGCTACGGCGGCCTGTCCGCGTTCGCGGTGCTGCTGTTCGCCGGCTGGCGGGGGCAGGTGCGCGCGGGACTGGGCCTGGTCGCGCTGGGCGTGGCCCTGGAATTCGCGCAGGCGCTGCTCACCCGCACGCGCATGGCCGACCCGGCCGACGCGCTCGCCAATGCCACCGGCGTGGCGCTCGGGCTGCTGCTGGCGCTGACGCCCGCCGCGCGCTGGCTGCAGCGCCTGGACGCCCGTCTGCGCTGAGCGGACCGTGCTGCATCGCCGCAACCACGCGGCGGGCGGCGCGGCCGGTCGCAGCCATCCGGCTTGCGATGACCGGTTACTCGCGTCTTTTTCCCGCGCCTGGCGCGCGACCACGGCACCCGCGGCGATGCGCGTCCGCACCCGGATTCGGCAAAGCGAGAGAACTGCTTGCGCAAAAGTTAAAAATTAATGAAGCTCGGCCGGGGCTTTCAGGGGCAGCCCTCTCCACTACAAGAAAGGAATTCCCGCCATGCCGCACTTCAACCGCAATCGCCTGGCGCTGGCCGTGGTCGCCACGCTGACCGCCGGCCTCGCATCGCCCGCGTTCGCCCAGGAGACCCCGCCGGCGCCTCAGCCCGACGCTCCCGCCGCCACGCAGGCCGCACCCGCCAAGGAAGCCGTCGAGCTCGACCAGCTCGTCGTCACCGGTACCCGCGTCCAGGGCCGCTCGCCGACCCAGTCGCTGTCCCCCATCGACGTGTTCCGCCCGGCCAACCTGGAACGCCAGGCCTCGGCCGACTTCACCGACCAGCTGTCGGTGGTGGCGCCGTCGTTCAATACCCAGCGCTTCCCGATCGCCGACGGCACCGCCTTCATCCGCCCGGCCAACCTGCGCAACCTGCCGCCCGACCAGACCCTCGTGCTGATCAACGGCAAGCGCCGCCACCGCTCCGCGCTGGTCAACCTGCAGGCCGAGCCGTTCGGCACGGTCAACCAGGGTTCGCAGGCGGTCGACTACGGCCTGATTCCCTCGGCCGCGATCTCGCGCGTGGAAGTGCTGCGCGACGGTTCGTCGGCGCAGTACGGTTCCGACGCCATCGCCGGCGTGGTCAACATCATCCTCAACGACAACGCCGAAGGCGTGCGCGTCGATACCCAGTACGGCTCGACCTTCAAGGGCGACGGCGACAAGTGGCGCACCTCGTTCAACCTCGGCCTGCCGCTGACCGAAGACGGCTTCTTCAACCTCACCGCCGAGTACTTCGAAAGCGACTTCACCTCGCGCGGCATTCCGCAGGCGAACGCGGCGCTGGTCGGCGCGGCGATCGGCCGCGAGCAGGTGCCGTTCGATGGCCTGGGCCAGCGCTGGGGCGATCCCAACGGCAAGGGCCTGCGCACCTTCTTCAACGCCGAGATTCCGCTCAACGAGAGCGTGAGCCTGTACGGCTTCGGCAGCTACGCCGATACCAAGTACAACTCCAGCTTCTTCTACCGCACACCGGTGGGCGTGCCGGGTGTCGCGCCGCGCGGCACGCTGATGGTCGACGCCAATGCCGACGGCCTGCCCGACAACGTCGACCAGGCGCTGGTCGACAGCATCATCGCGCAGGGCCTGGATCCGAACGACTACCTCACCGCCGACGCGACCAGCCCGTCCGGCTTCGTCGCCCTCAATCCGATCTACACGCAGTTCCCCGGCGGCTACACGCCGACGATCGCCGCCGACCTGATGGACTACGAAGGCGTGTTCGGCGCCCGCGGCAAGTTCGGCAACGGCCTGAACTGGGATCTCAGCCTGCGCCAGGGCGAGAACCGCGTGTATTACAAGCTGATCGACTCGATCAACCCGAGTCTGGGCGCGCTCAGCCCGACCACGTTCGAGCCCGGTTTCCTGACCCAGCTCGAGCGCGGCGCCAATGCCGACTTCTCGTTCCCGTGGGAGAACTCGGTCTTCGCCTCGCCGATCAACGTGGCCTTCGGCGCCGAGTGGCGCGAGGAGACCTACAAGATCGCCGAAGGCGACTTCCCGTCGTGGCAGATCGGTCCGACCGCGGCGCTGTTCGGCTTCGGTTCCGACGGCTTCCAGGGCGACGCGCCGGATGCAGCGGGTGAATTCAGCCAGTACAGCCGCGCGGCCTACATCGACCTCGAAGCCGACGTGGTCGAACGCTTCACGATGGGCGTGGCCGGCCGCTTCGAGGATTCCTCCTCGTTCGGCAACACCTTCGACTGGAAGCTGTCGGGCCGCTTCCAGGCCACCGACACGTTCGCCGTGCGCGCCACGGTCAACACCGGCTTCCGCGCACCGACGCCGGGCCAGATCAACACGCTCGACGTCACCACGACCGCCGACTCCAACGGCAATCTGATCCCGCAGGGCACCTTCCCGGTCAACAGCCCCGCCGCGATCGCCCTGGGCGCGGTGCCGCTGCAGGCGGAGGAGTCGCAGGCCTACTCGGCCGGCTTCGTCTACACGCCGAGCGACAACTTCAGCCTCACCGTCGACTACTACAACATCAAGGTCGACGACCGCATCGCGCTGCGCAACATCGCGATCGCCCCGGGCTCGGCCGAGCAGCAGGCGCTGATCGACGCCGGCATCCCGCTGTCCGCGCTGCCGGGCCAGGTGTCGTACTTCACCAACGGCTTCGACAGCACCGTGCAGGGCATCGACCTGGTCGCGATCTACAAGGCCGACTTCGGCAACTGGGGCACCGGTACCTTCGACCTGCGTCACAGCTGGAACAAGCAGGAAGTCGATCACGTCGACACCAATCCGTTCGACGGCAACCCGGTGCTCGACGGCGAACGCGTCGCCGACCTGGAGAACCAGCTGCCGAACAACCGCTCGGTGCTGACCTTCGACTGGCGCTCGCCGTGGAGCTTCGACGTGACCGCGCGCGCCAACCGCTACGACGGCTGGGAAGACGTGACGTTCGGCGAAACCGCTTCGTTCGACGCCAAGTGGCTGTTCGACCTGGCGGTGACGTTCAAGCTGTTCGACGACCGCGCCCACGTCACCGTCGGCGGCAACAACATCTTCGACGAGTACCCCGACAAGCAGCCCAACTCCGTGCTCAACTTCCTGGGCGCGCAGTACCCGCTGTCGTCGCCGTACGGCTTCAATGGCGGCGAGTGGTACGTGAAGGTCGGCTTCGAGTTCTGAGCGGAGCGACTGCAAGGTGGTAACGACGGGCGGCTTCGGCCGCCCGTTTTTTTGGTCTTCTTCTCCCCGCTTGCGGGGAGAAGATGCCCGGAGGGCAGATGAGGGGCGGCGAGCGCAGCGAGCTGCCTTTGCTTCTTGCTTCTCACCCGATGGAGAACAAAAGCCAAAGCAGCTCGCTGCGCTCGCTCCCCCTCACCGCCCCTTCGGGGCACCTCTCCCCGCGAGCGGGGAGAGGAATGCATACGCGAGATGGGAGGCAGATGCCGGGTGCGAGCACAGCGAGTCGGGTGTTGCTCTTCTTCTCCCCGCTCGCGGAGAGAAGATGCCCGAAGGGCAGATGAGGGGCGGCGAGCACAGCGAGTGGGGTGTTGCTCTTCTTCTCCCCGCCTGCGGGGAGAAGATGCCCGAAGAGCCTGCCCCCGAATGCTTAAATCGGGGGGCAGATGAGGGGCGGCGAGCGCAGCGAGCTGCCTTTGCTTTTTGCTCCTCACCCTTGGAGAACAAAAGCCAAAGCCGCTCGCTGCGCTCGCTCCCCTCACCGCCCCTTCGGGGCACCTCTCCCCGCGAGCGGGGAGAGGAATGCATACGCGAGATGGGAGGCAGATGCCGGGTGCGAGCACAGCGAATTGGCGCTTGCACTTCTTCTCCCCGGGAACGGAACGCGTGCGAATGCGCTTCGGATGCGGCCGCAGCCTCAGCTCAGGGCCGCTTGCCGGTCGCCGACGCGATCGCGACGATGCGCGCCTGCCGCAACGCCTCGCCGAGCTCGGGGCCCTGCAATTGTCCCGGCAGGTCGGCCGCGCGCACCGACATCGCCGCGGCATGCGCCAGGCGCAGCAGCGGACCGGCGCTGTATTCGACGTCGGCCAGGCCGGCGCGGCCGCGCTTGTCGGCTTCGCACGCGATCGCGATGCGCTCGATGCGCTCGGGGCGGCGGAAGCCGTCGCAACGCGCGATCAGTTCGTACACGGTCGAGGCGCGCAGTTCGGCCACGCGATGCACGTTGAGATGGTCGCGGCAGACGCACTCGGCGAGCTGGCGGTGTTCCACCGGCACTTTGAGGCGCTCGCACAGCGCGCGCAGCGGGGCGATGCCGGCGTTTTCGTGGCCGATGTGCTTGGGCAGGATGTGTTCGGGCGTGAGCGCCTTGCCCAGGTCATGGGTGAGTGCGGCGAACGCCACCAGTTCGTCGCCCGGCGCCAGGCGCGCGGCCATGTCGCAGACGAGTTCGACGTGCACGCCGGTGTCGATCTCCGGGTGGTACTCGGCGCGTTGCGGCACGCCGTACAGCGCCTCGACTTCCGGCAGCACCGTTTCCAGCGCACCGCACTCGTGCAACGTGCGCAGGAACGCCGACGGCGTCGCGCTGGTGAGCGCGCGGCGCAGTTCCTGCCACACGCGTTCGGCCGTGAGTTCGGCCAGCTCGCCGCTGGCGACCATCTCCCGCATCAGCGCCATGGTTTCCGGCGCGACGGTGAAGCCGAGTCCGGCGAAGCGGGCCATGAAGCGCGCCGCGCGCAGCACGCGCAGCGGATCCTCGGCGAAGGCCGAGCCGACGTGGCGCAACACCCGCGCCGCGAGGTCGCGCTGGCCGCCGAAGGGATCGATGAGGTTGCCGCCGGCGTCCTGCGCGATCGCGTTGATGGTGAAGTCGCGCCGCTGCAGGTCTTGCTCCAGCGTCACCGACGGATCGGCATCGACGACGAAGCCGCGGTAGCCGCGCCCGGACTTGCGTTCGGTGCGGGCGAGCGCGTACTCCTCGCCGGTATCGGGATGCAGGAACACCGGAAAATCGCGGCCGACGGTCCTGAAGCCCGCCGCTTCCATCGACGCCTGCGTCTCGCCGACGACGACGAAATCGCGATCGCCGTGCCCGAGGCCGAGCAGGCGATCGCGGATGGCGCCACCGACGAGATAGATCTCCATCGCGCAAGTTTAAGGGAAGCGCCGGGCGTGCCGTTGCCGCACGCCGCGGGCGCAGTCAGCGCGCCGGTGGGGCGTGTTGCGCGAGCAGCGCGACGATGTCCTGCGCGCCGGCGTTGCGGCCCAGGCTGCGCGTCAGCGGCGCGGGTTGTCCGGAGACCCAGATGCGCAGTTCGGCTTCCAGGTCGAAATGCCCGGCGGTCTCGATCGAGAACATCACGATGCTGCGGTAGGGCACGCTGAGGTATTCGACCTTGCTGCCGGTGACGCCCTGCTTGTTGACGAACACCAGGCGGCGATCGGTGAACACGATCAGATCGCGCACCAGGCCGAACGCGCGCTGCAGGCTCTCGCCCGGCGCGAGCAGCGGGGCGAAGTCCTCGGCGATCCGGCCGAGGTCCTTCTCGCTGGCATGGCCGAGCAGGGTGTCGATCAGGCCCATGGCGGGTGTCCTCTGCGTGCGGGGCGCATCAACGCGATTTCGTCGGCGTGCGCGGCGATGCGGGTGTGGTGGATGCAGGTGGAGTGGCAGGCGCGGGCGTCGGCGCCGCAGCGAGCGGACAGACGAACTTCTTGCGCGGACCGTCGAGGCGACCGCGCATGCGCTCGGTCAGCGCCAGCGCATTGCCGTTGAGGCGCCAGTCGTAGAGCACGCTGAAGGCGAGCACGCGCGCGACGTAATCGCGCGTCTCCTTGTAGCTGACCGTCTCGATCCAGAAGTCCGGATCCATGCCCGGGCGTTGCGATTGCCAGCGCGCCAGCGGGGTGGGGCCGGCGTTGTAGCCGGCGATGGCCTGGTAGGGCTGGCCGCCGTACTTGTCCAGCAGCTGTCGCAGGTACGCGGTGCCCAGGATGATGTTGGTGTCCGGGTCGTAGAGCGAATCCGCGCCGCCCCAGTCGAGACCGAGCGTGCGCGCTACGGTCGCGCCCGTCCCCGGCAGGATCTGCATCAGCCCCATCGCGTTCGCGCCGGAACGCGCGCGCGGATCGAACACGCTTTCGGCGCGGATCTCCGCGGCGACCCACGCCGGGTCGAGGCGGTTGCGGGCCGCTTCGCGACGGATCGTGGCGTCGTGATGCAGCGGGAAGCGCAGCGTGTACAGGCGCGACTCGTCGGGTCGCGCTTCGCCCGCCGGCGTCTTGCCCAGCGCGAACACCGCGCGGTCGAACCACCCGTGCGACTGCGCCACTTCCACGGCCAGACGGCGTTGCGTGTCGTCGAAACGGCGCAGTGCGTCGTCCCATTCGCGCGTGGCCCAGCCGCGGCGATCGATGCGGTACAGGCCGACCGCCCGCACCAGCGCGGGATCGCGCGCCACCGCTTCGCGTTGCGCATCGGCATCGGTGGGCAGCCACGGGCACAGCGTGTAGGGCGCGTCGATGCGGTCGGCGGCGAGGAAGCCGTGGAACTCGGGCTTGTTCGCCGCCTCGCGGTACAGGCGCTGCGCGGTCGGCCTGTCGCCGGTGAGTTCGGCCAGGCGTGCCTCGAAGTACTGCCAGCGCGATTCGCCGCGCTGCTTTTCGCCCATGTGGCGGATCGCCTCGAGCGCCGCGCGCCAGTCCGAACGCGCCATCGCTTCGCGCGCGCGCCATTCGTGCAGGCGTTCGTCGTACGCCGACGGCGGCACCGCGGCGAGGCGCTGCGCCGATTCGGGTTCGTACGAGGCTACGGTCCACAGCGCGATCTGGTACAGCACGCGGGCGCGGTCTTCCTCGGTGAATTCGAGTGCCTGCGCGTACTGCGGCAGTTGCGCCTCGGCCGCCAGCGGCACCGATTTGGCCAGGCGCGCGAGTCCGTACGACGCCACGCGCCGGCTGCGCTCGGTCTTCGGCCACCCCAGCGCGCGCGTGTGTATGGCTTCGAGGAAGGCGGCGTAGTCGTTGGCGAGCGCGGCCTCGTCGGCGGGCAGGCCGCGGGCCGCGCTGCGCATCACTGCGGGTTGCCAGGCGGCCGCGGCGGCATCGATGCGTTGCCAGCGCAGCTCGGGCGTCAGACCGCCCTTGGCGGCGAGCGCGGCGAACACCGTGTCGCAGTTGGACGGCAACGGCTCGTCGGCGCTACGCCACAGCGCCTGCACTTCCTCCGTCCATTGCGCATCGTCGCGGCCCAGCGCGCGGCGCGCCTGCCATTGCGCGCAGCGCAACTCGGTGCGGCGCACGGACGGCTTCCAGGCGGCGAGCAGCGCGGCCCAGTCCTCGCGTCGCGAAGTTTCGGCGATCCAGATTTCGCGGAAGGCTTCGGCCGCGGCCTGGCCGTCGTAGCGCGTGAGGAAGGATTGCGCCTGCTGCGCGCCGACATCGTCGATGTTGCGGCGCAGGTTCGCGTATTCGATCCAGGCGTAGAGCGGATGCCGTGCGAGATCGGCGTACTGCGCGGCATCGAAGTCGCCGCGCTCGGCCGCTTCGATCGCGGCGCGCACGCGCAGCAGTTGCGGATCGGCGTCGACGATGGTGGCGGCCATCGGCGCGGCCTGCGCCTGCGGATTCCAGCGCAGTGCGGTGCCGGATACGGAGGGCAGGGCTCCGGCCACGACCAGCAGCGTGGTGGAGAGGATGCGGGGGGACATGGCGACCGACTATAGCGGAGCGATGTGAATGCGCGGTGCCCGCTGCAGCGCGCACTACGGCGCCGTCGGCCGCGCGTACCGACGATGCACGCGCGTCGCGCGTTACGATCGCCGGCCTTCCGCGATTCGATGATGGAGTGGCCATGTTGCTGTCGCTGCTGTTGTTCCTCGCGCTCGGCGCGGTAGCCGGCGTGCTCGCCGGATTGCTCGGCGTCGGTGGCGGGCTCGTGCTGGTCGCGGCCCTGGCCTGGCTGCTGCCGGGCGTCGGCGTGCCGCAGGAAGCGGCGATGCATGCGGCGCTGGCCAGTTCGCTGGCGAGTATCGTCCTGACGGCGGCGGCCTCCGCTCGCGCGCACCACGGGCGCGGCAGCGTGCTGTGGCCGACGGTGCGCTGGATGGTGCCGGGCCTGCTGGTCGGCGGCTGGCTGGGCAGCGGCATCGCGGTGCGCATCGATGGCGACGCGCTGCGCTGGATCGTGGCGGGGTATTGCCTGCTCGCGGCCGCGCAATTGCTGTTCGGCCGTACCCGTGCGCCCGCCGACGGCCCCGTGCCGGCGCCGCGCGGCGCGGCGATGACGCTGGCCGGCACCGCGATCGGCGCGGTTTCGGCGGTGGTCGGCATCGGCGGCGGCAGCATGACCGTACCGCTGCTGGTGTGGCGAGGCGTGGCGCCGGTGCGTGCGGTGGGCACCTCGTCCGCCTGCGGCGTGGCAATCGGCCTGGCCAGTGCGGTGGGCTACGCGCTGCATGCACCGCATGGTGCGCTGCCGCAATTCGCGCTCGGTTACGTGTACCTGCCCGCGGCGATCGGCGTGGCGGCGGCGTCCGTGTTCGCCGCGCCGTACGGCATGCGCCTGGCCCATCGCCTCGACGGTGCCAGCCTGAAGCGGGTGTTCGCGGCGTTCCTCGTCGCGGTGGGGGTCAGCCTCGCCCTGGGTGGGTGAGCGGTTTTGCCGGAAAGGGCGTGACTTCTTTCCGCTTGTGGCGGATTCACTAATTGTTTACAACTCGACGGCGCTGTCCGCAGGACCCCGACAGCGCCCCCGCGTGCCCGCTACAGCATTCATAAGAATTCCAGGAGAGAGAATCATGAAGTCGCTGCGCCCCCAGAGGTTGGCGAAAGCCATCCAGCTGTCCCTGCTCCTGAGCCTGCCGGCCGCGTTCGCTTCGAACGTCGCCGCGGCTCAGGACGCACCCCCGGCCGATCAGGCCAATGCGACCACGCTCGATACCGTGACGGTGACCGGTTCGCGCATCAAGCAGTCGAACCTCGTCACCTCGCAGCCCGTCTTCATCCTCGACCGGCAGAAGCTCGAGAAGACCGGCGTGCAGACCGTCGGCGAAATCCTGCAGCAGCTCACCGCGAGCGGCCAGGCGCTCAACGCCAAGTTCAACTCGTCGGGCAACTTCGGTTACCCCAATGACGGCGGCGGCATCGGCGCGGGTTCCGCGCAGGTCGACCTGCGCAATCTCGGCTCCAAGCGCGTGCTGGTGCTGGTCGATGGCATCCGCTGGGTCAACGAATCCTCTGCCTCGGGCGTGAGCGGCAGCGCCGACGTCAACACGATTCCGCTGGCGATCGTCGAACGCGTCGAAGTGCTCGAAGACGGCGCCTCGGCGATCTACGGCTCCGACGCCATCGCCGGCGTGGTCAACATCATCACCCGCCGCAACTTCGACGGTGCCGAAGCGCACGCCTACTACGGCGAGTACGAGGACGGCGGCGAGACCACCGAGGCCTCGGTGACTCTCGGCGGCGGCGGCGAGCGCTTCAATGCCGTGTTCGGCGCGAGCTACTACGAGCAGAAGAAGATCAGCTCGGGCAGCTGGGAGCAGTCCTCGTTCCCGACGCCGGGCACGGGCCTGCGCGGCGGCAGCTCCGGCACGCCGCAGGGCCGCTACACCTTCTGCGATCCGTCGATCGCCGATCCCACCCAGTACGGCTTCTGCGATCCGGCCGGCGAGATGTGGTTCGACCTCACGCTCAACGACGGCACCACCACGCCGGCGTGGGACCCCAACGATCCCACGGGCGGCACGTACCACAACTTCAGCGGTGCCGACCGCTTCAACTTCGCGCCGTACAACCTGCTGCTGACGCCGAGCAAGCGCAAGGCGCTGTTCACCAGCCTCAACTACGACCTGACCGACAACGTCCGCCTGCACGCCAAGGCGATGTACAACAACCGTACGTCGACCAACCAGGCTGCGCCGGAGCCGATCTTCGTCGGCCCGTTCGCCGGCACCGGCGGCATCGCCGACACGGTCATCGTCCATGCCGACAACCCGTACAACCCGTTCGGCATCACCCTGGATCCGGCGAGCAACTTCGGCTGGGTCACGCGCCGTCCGGTCGAAGTCGGTCCGCGCATCTTCAACCAGGACGTAGATACCAGCTACTTCAACCTGGGCCTGGATGGCACGTTCGCCGTCGGCGAGCACTCGTTCAGCTGGGACGTGAACGGCGTCCATTCCGAGAACAAGGCGCAGCAGCACTTCTTCAACGGCTACAACGTGGCCAAGATCAAGCTCGCGCTGGGTGATCCCGCCGTGTGCGCGCTGGTGCCGGGCTGCGTGCCGCTCGACCTGTTCGGCGGCCAGGGCCGTCCGATGACGCAGGAGATGATCGACTGGATCCGCACGGAGCAGATCGACGCCAGCAAGCAGACGCTGGACCTGCTGCAGGCCAACATCACCGGCGACCTGTTCAACATCGGCGACCGCACTGCGGGCTTCGCCGCGGGCGTGGAACACCGCAAGTACCGCGGCGAGTTCAACCCCGATCCGCTGCGCCGTACCGGCGAATCGCAGGATTCCTTCGCGGCCGCCGTTTCCGCCGACTACAAGGTCGACGAAATCTACGCGGAAGCGAACTTCCCCGTGCTGGCCTCGCTGGAACTCAACGCGGCGGTGCGCTACTCCGACTACTCGACCTTCGGCGACGCGACCACCGGCAAGGTCGGCTTCCGCTGGCAGCCGGTCGAAGACCTGGTGTTCCGCGGCACCTACTCGGAAGGCTTCCGCGCCCCGAACCTGGGCGAGCTGTACGGCCTGACCCAGTTCGGCGCGACGCTGGTGGATCCGTGCGGTCCGACCGGTACCCTGGTGGTCGACGCTTCCGACGGTCTGAACACCACGCCGCTGGAAACCGCGTGCCGTGCACAGGGCGTGCCCAACGGCTTCGAGCAGGCCAACACGCAGATCACCACCTTCACCGGCGGTAATCCGGACCTGCAGCCGGAAGAGTCCGACAGCTACACCGTCGGCATGGTGTACAGCCCGAGCTGGGCCGAAGGCCTGTCGTGGTCGGACAAGCTCGACTTCGAACTGAGTTACTACAACCATGAAGTCGACGGCGCCATCCAGGCGCGCGACCTGCAGGCGCTGCTGGAGTCCTGCCTCGCCGCCGGCGGCCTGCCGACTTCGTCGCCGAGCTGCGCGGTGTTCTCGCGTGGTCCCAGCGGCAACCTCAACCCGCCGAACAACTTCCTCGACAACCTGGGCACCATCAAGACCGACGGCATGGACGTCAAGGTCAACTGGCGCAGCCCGGAATGGGGCTGGGGTCGCCTGACCGCGGGGCTGCAGGCCACCACCGTGTTCAAGTACGAAGCGGTGGATGTCGACGGCTTCAAGTCGCAGCGTGAGGAAGGTGTCGAAGTCAACGACAGCGCCATCCCCGAGTGGCAGACCAACCTCCAGGTCGGCTGGAGCAAGGGCGACTGGGACGTCAGCTGGACGTCGCGCTACATCAGCTCGGTCAAGGAAGCCTGCAGCAACGTGCCGGTCGCCGAGGCTCCGGGCTGCATGGGCGGCGTCGAGTTCAACGACCTGGGTTCCACCACCTACCACGACCTGCAGGTGGGCTGGAAGAACGCCTTCACCCTGGACGGCCTGAAGTTGTCGCTGGGCGTCAACAACATCTTCGGCAAGGAACCGCCGGTGTGCCTGACCTGCTCGCTCAACGGTTACGACGCGGGCACCTACGACCTGCCGGGCTCGTTCTGGTACGTCAGCGCCGACTACCGCTTCTAAGCGATCGGTAGTGGTTAAACGAAACGGCCGGTGGTTCGCCACCGGCCGTTTTCTTTTGTGCGCCATGCGTCGATGGCGCCGGGACTGCGATGTCTGCGCCTGCGATTCGGCCGCGATCAGCTGCGGATTGCGCTGGCCGGGACGTCGAGTTCCAGCGACAGCGCGAGGTGGTCCGATTGCGCCGCCGGCAGCGCGCGCGCGTGGTGGCGGGTCAGACCGTCGCCGAGCAGGATGTGGTCGATCGCGCGCTGCGGACGCCAGCTCGGAAAGGTCGGCACCACATGCGCGGGCGGCTGCAGGCGCGTGCGCCGGAACAGCGTGGCCATTTCCGGTCGGTCGATGTCGCAGTTGAAGTCGCCCATCAGCACCGCGTGCGGGTGGTCGTGCAGCAGCTCGGCGATGAAGGCCAGCTGTGACGCACGCGATTGCGCGCCGAGCGAGAGATGAGCGATGGCGATGGTGAGCGAATCGGCCTCGTCGCCGAAGCGCGCGAGCAGCACGCCGCGGCCGGCGATGCGGCCGGGCAGGGAATGGTCGATGACTTCCACCGGCTCCAGCTTGCTCAGCAGGCCGTTGGCGCTGGAGGCCACGCCGCCGACGCGCCGGTTGGGCTGGTGGCTCCAGTAGTGGAAGCCGCCGCGCTGGGCGAGGTAGTGGGTCTGGTTGGTGAAACCCGAACGCAGGCTGCCCGGATCGCTTTCGTTGAGGCCGACGATGTCGTGTTCGCCGGCGAGCTGCGCGATCGCGTCCAGGCTCAGCCGCTTGTTGCCCATCGGCAGCACGTGCGACCAGCTGCGCACGGCGTAGTCGCTGTAGCGGCGCGTGCTCGAGCCGGCCTGGATGTTGGCGCTGAGCAGCTTGAGCCGGCGATGGTCCGGATGGGCCTGCATGTCACCGCCGTGGCGACGGCTCAGCCGCCGCGCGCCGCGCGCTCCCGGGCGACGAGATGCGTGGCGATGCGCAGCATGTCTTCCATGGTCTTGCCGGTGACGCGGTACTTGCCGTCGACGACGATCGCGGGCGTGCCGTCGACACCGGACCGGATGATGAAGTCGGTGGCATGCCGGATCGCGTCGTTGGTGGCCGGGCTGCCCATGGCCACGACGAACTGTGCCGGATCGACGCCGGCCTGTGCGTACAAGGCGGCGATCGTCTGCGGCGTGGCGCGCATCGGATCGAGCCGGCCGCTCACGTGCAGCGCATCGAACACGGACTCGTGGGTGCGGGCGCGCACGCCCAGCGATTCGGCGGCGTAGAACGCGCGCACGAACGGTTCCGGGTTCGCGCCGAACGGGCCGGCGACGGGCACGAACTGCACGTCGGCCGGTTGCCGCGCGCGCCATTCGAGCAGCAGCGGCTCGAAGCGCGCGCAGTGCGGGCAGGTGTAGCTGAAGACTTCCACGACCTCGATGCGGTCGTCCGCGGCGCCGTAGCGGTGGCCGTCGGGGATTTCGGCGTAGTCGATGCCGGCGACCGGCGCCGGACCGGTGGGCACGTCGGGCGTGGCGGCGGGCGCGGGTTCGGCGGCGACGGGGCGGGACGCGGTCGCGGCCGGCGCTTCGGCATGCGTCGTCGCTGGGGCTGCGGTTTCGTTGGTGCAGGCCGTGGCGAGGAAGAGCACGAACAGGCAGAGGACGGACAGGAACGGGACGGAACGCAGGCTCATCGCGGTGCTTCTCGCGGAACGGAGTGGGGTGGACCAGGTACGGCGGCAGGATAGCGGCGGCAGGCGAACCGGCGCGTCAGCGCCCGCGCGCCCGGGCCGCGGCGCGTTCGCGCGCGACCAGCTGGTCGACCACGCGCAGCGCGTCCTTCGGCCCGGCGGTGACCCGGTACTTGCCGGCCACGATGAGGGTCGGCGTGCCTTCCACGCCGGTGCGGCGCACGAAGGCCTCGGCCTTTTCCATCTGCGCATCGACGGCCGCGCCGTTGAGCGTCGCGATGAAGTGCGTCGGCTGCACGCCGAAGCGCACGTAGAAGGCGGCGAGCTCGTCGTCGGTCGGATTGCGCGGCAGGGTGCCTTCCTCGTGCAGCGCGCGGAACACCGCTTCGTGCGAACGATCGAGGATGCCCAGCGCCTTCGCGGCGAAATACGCCCGCGCGTACGGCGTCCAGTAGCCGCCGAAGGGCGCCGGCACCGGGGTGAACTTCACGTCCTTCGGCAGCCGGTCCTTCCAGGCTTCCACCGCGGGTTCGAAATGCGCGCAGTGCGGGCAGGTGTAGCCGAAGACCTCCACCACCTCGATCCGGCCGGCGACCGGTTCGTAGGGCGCGGCGTCCTCGATCACTTCGTAGTCGATCCCTTCGGTCGCGGACCGCGGCGCATTGAGCACGGCATCGACCGCCTTGTCGATCGCCGCTTCGGACATCGGTCCCGTCTGCGCCGCGGCAGGCAGGGCGAACAGCAGCAGGCTCAGGCACGAGGCGAACAGGCGCAGGGTCATGGGGATCCTTCGTCGAAAGCAGGGGCGGAAATGAAAACGCCGACCGTGGCGGGCACGGTCGGCGTATTGAACAACAGCGTGCCGGTCTGTGACCGTGCGCGTGGCGCCGGGTTCAGCGCGCGCTGGCCTGGGCGGTTTCCGCGGCGACCTCGTCGGCGCGCGGGTGCAGGCCCTGCACGTAGCTGGCGAGCGAGCCGATTTCCTCGTCGGTGAGCTTGCCGGCGATCGTGGCCATCACGTTGAACAGGTGCGGATCCTTCTGCGTGGTGGTGCCGGCGCGGTATTCCTCCAGGCGGCGCTGCACGTAGGCGGCCTGCTGGCCGGCGACGGCCGGGTAGGCCGGGCCCGGATTGCCGGCGCCGACCGGGCCGTGGCAGGCCATGCACGCCGGGATGCCGCGGGCCTGGTCGCCGCTGCGGAACAGCTGCTGGCCGACTTCGAAGAACTTCCTGTCCTTGTTCGGGCCGGCGGTGATCACGGTGTCGTCGGCGACGCCGGAGGCGGCCTTCTGCATCGCGAAGTGCGCGCCCAGGTCGCGGGCGTCCTGCGCGGTCAGCTGGTCGGCGAACGGCTTCATCACCGCGGCCATGCCGGTGTTGCGCTCGCCGCTCTTGAACAGGGCGATCTGGTGGGCGATGTAGCGCTCGGGCATGCCGGCCAGGCGCGGGTACTGCGGATCGGTCGGGTTGCCGTCGAGGCCGTGGCACGCGGCGCAGGTGCCGGCCTTGGCGGCGCCGGCCTTGGCATCGCCCCAGGTCGCCGGCTTCTCGACCAGCGGCGCGGTCTGCACGGCTGCGTTGTCCGGCACCGGGGTGACCGTGGCTTGGGCGAAGGCGACGGCTGCAGCACCCACTGCGACTGCAGTGAGGCCGACGAGGCCGAGGACGCGGGCGTGGCGCATGAGGCTGGGCTCCAGAACTGGGACGAGTCCGTCGGCCCGCTTTCTGCCGGGCTTGTCGAAGGACGAAACCGCGAAATTATCGTTGCGGGGCGCGGGACGGTCAACGCGAGCCGGTCCCGGCGGGCGTCGCTGCGCCGGCTCCGTGGGCGCGGATCGCGGCGCCGGCGTCGGGCCGCGGTCGCGCGCCCGGAGGCGCGGCCTCGGGATCGCCGCGGCGACCATGCGATCCTGTAGCCATGGCCAGCCCTCCCAACCCCTTCGTCCGCGCCCGCTACCTGCTGTCGGCGCACAATCCCCGGCAACTCCCGGCCGACGGCGGCTTCGAGGTCGCCTTCGCCGGCCGCTCCAATGCCGGCAAGTCCAGCGCCCTGAATGCGATCTGCCAGCAGAACGCCCTGGCCCGGGTCTCCAAGACCCCGGGCCGGACCCAGCAGCTGGTGTTCTTCGACTTCGCCCCCACCGGCGCCAACCCGCCGGGCGACAAATACCTGGTCGACCTGCCCGGCTACGGCTATGCCAAGGTCCCGCAGGACCTGCAGGCGCACTGGCAGGCCTTCATCGAAAGCTACTTCGCCACCCGGCAGGCGCTGCGTGGCCTGGTGGTGGTGATGGACATCCGTCATCCGCTCAAGGATTACGACCGGCAGATGCTGGGCTACGCGGTGCGCCGCGACCTCCCCGCGCACGTGCTGCTGACCAAGGCCGACAAGCTCAGCCGCGGCGCCGCCGCGAACACCCTGCAGGCCGTGCGCATGGAACTGTCGCGCGCCTTCGGCGACACCGTGAGCGTGCAGACCTTCTCGGGCGAATCGAAGCAGGGCGTGGACGAGGCGCGCGCGGTGCTGGGGCGCTGGCTGGAACTCTGAGCCGCAGGTAGGGGCGGGCCTTGGCCCGCCGTCAGGAGACTCGCACGCGACGATGGCGGGCCAGGGCCCGCCTGCCGTGGTCACTCGATTTCGAGGATCGTCGCCGACGTGCCGGGCAACGACAGCGCCGTGCCGAGCGTCACCGCCTTCCCGGTCAGCGCATCGCGCGCCCGGCTGTCCTTGCCGATGAAATCGCCTAAGCGGTCCAGCGCCAGTGGCGTGGCTTCCGGATTCCTGTTCAAGGCCACCATCACCGTGTCCTTGCCGTCGTAACGGAAGTACACGTAGACGCCGTTTTCCGGCGCGAAGTGCTGCAGCTTGCCGTGCTGCACGACCGGCGTGCGCTTGCGCCAGTTGAACAGCGCGCGCACGTAATCCTGCGCGTCGCG
The DNA here is from genome assembly GCF_042655745.1 of Lysobacter yangpyeongensis. NCBI lineage: Bacteria > Pseudomonadati > Pseudomonadota > Gammaproteobacteria > Lysobacterales > Lysobacteraceae > Lysobacter > Lysobacter yangpyeongensis. Next base: position 63,586 of record NZ_JBHSNM010000007.1, read on the forward strand.
TTGCGCGTCGGTCAGGCCCGTGCCGGTGAAGGCATCGCGCGCATCGCCGGCCCAGCCGCCGGGCATGTCGGCGCGCAGTTCGCCGTCGTTGCGTTCGCGCGGCCCCTGCAGCAGCACTTCCGAGCCGTAGTAGAACTGCGGCGTACCGCGCACGGTCGCGATCCAGGCGATAGCCAGCTTCCACAGCGCGATGTCACCGTTGAAATGCGCCAGCGCGCGCGGCGTGTCGTGATTCTCCGCAAACACGACCAGCCGATCCGGATCCGGATACAGGAAGTCGTTCGCCAGCATCTCGTACAGCCCGACCCAGCCGTAATCCCCGCCTTCGGGCTGCAGCAGCGCCGTGCGCAAGGCGATGTGCAGCGGGAAATCCATCATGCTCGGCATGTGCGGCACGTGGCCGTCCGGATTGACCTTGCCCCGCTGCCAGTGCGCGACGATCGCGGGGTTCGCACTCCATTCCTCGCCGACCATGGCGAAGTCGGGGTATTCGGCGAGTACGGCCGCGCCCCAGGCACTGAGGAAATCGGCGTCGGCATAGCCGAAGGTGTCCTCGCGGATGCCCGACAGCCCCGCGTATTCGATCCACCACAGCGTGTTCTGGATCAGGTAGCGCGCCAGGTGCGGATTGCGCTGGTTGAGATCCGGCATCGCTTTCACGAACCAGCCATCGGTAAACAACGCCTTGTCCGCCGGTGCGGCATGCGGATCCTGCACCGTGGTGCGGCGATGATTGGTCTCGACGAAACGGTCGGCGCGATCGAAATAGGGGTGATTGAACCAGTCGCGCGTCGGCGGATCGCGCAACCACCAGTGCTGCGAACCGACGTGATTGAGCACCACGTCCATGATCAGCCCCAGGCCATGCGCGCGTGCTTCGCGCGACAGCGCGCGGTAATCCTCGTTGCTGCCGAAGCGCGGATCGGTGCGGTACAGGTCGGTGATCGCGTAGCCGTGGTACGAGTACGCGGGCTGGTTGTTCTCCAGCAACGGCGTCGGCCAGATCTGGGTGAAGCCCAGGCCGGCGATGTAATCCAGATGCTGGCGCAGGCCGGTGATGTCGCCGCCGTGGCGGCCGTTGGGATCGGCGCGATTGCCGTGTTCCTGCATCCCCGGCGCGCTGTCGTTGCCCGGATCCGCGTTGGCGAAGCGGTCGGGCGTGACCAGGTAGATCGCGTCGGACGCATCGAAACCGTGCCGCTGCGCCGAACCCGCTTCGCGCGCTTCCAGTGCCCAGTCGTGGCGCACGGCGATGCGTTCGCCTTCCATGAAGTCGATGGGGAAGCGACCCGGCTTCGCGTCCGCCGCGATCGCCAGCGTGACGAACAGATAGTTGGCGTTCTCGACCCGGGCGACATCGGCGACGGCGACGCCGGGCCAGTCCACGCGCGGCTGCAACGCGGCGATGCCCGGACCATGCACCAGCAGCTCGACGCGATCGTGCTGCATGCCGACCCACCAGTTGGCCGGTTCCAGGTGCTGGATCGCATAACCACGCGCAGCGGCGCTGGTCGTGAACAACAGCGCCAGGCACAGCGCGAACCATTGCCTCATGCCGATTCCCCGGCGACGCGCCCGTGCGGCGCGGGATCGATTCTATGCAGTGGCGCGCGCGTCGCCGGTGACGTAACGGCGATGAAAACGTAGTCAGCGCAGCGGTTCGTTTCGTCGCCGCTGCGTCCCGCATCCGCATCGAGGCCGGAGCGGCGACGCCAATGCTGGAACACAGTCGCGGCGGCCGGGCCGACAATCGCGTCATGGCGAAGGGCTATGCTGCGTGGATTGCGATGGCGAGGGCACGGCCCCATATCGCCTTCGCCCCAGGGATACGGAAGAAGACGGCACCCCATGTCGAGCCCGAGCAACGTCGCCGAGTCGCCGATCACCGATCGCGCCCAACTGGTCGAATACATCGCCGGTGGCGCCAGGCCGCGTGCGGACTGGCGCATCGGTACCGAGCACGAGAAGTTCGGCTTCCGTCTCGACGACCTGCGCCCGCCCACCTTCGATGGCGAGCGCGGCATCGAGGCGCTGCTCACCGGGCTCACCCGTTTCGGCTGGCAGCCCGTGCAGGAACACGGCCGTACCATCGCGCTGACCCGCGACGGCGCTTCGGTCACGCTGGAGCCGGCCGGCCAGCTGGAACTGTCCGGGGCGCCGCTGGAAAACATCCACGAAACCTGCCGCGAGACCAACGAACACCTCGCCGAGGTGAAGACGGTCGCGGAGGAATTGCAGCTCGGTTTCCTCGGCATGGGCTTCCAGCCCAAGTGGAAGCGCGAGGACATGCCGTGGATGCCCAAGGGCCGCTACAGGATCATGCGCGCCTACATGCCCACGCGCGGCGACCTCGGCCTGGACATGATGACCCGCACCTGCACCGTGCAGGTCAACCTCGACTTCAGCGACGAAGCCGACATGGTGAAGAAGTTCCGCGTGTCGCTGGCGCTGCAGCCGATCGCGACCGCGCTGTTCGCCGACTCGCCCTTCGCCGAAGGCAAGCCCAACGGCTATCTCTCGTATCGCTCGCACATCTGGACCGACACCGATCCGGATCGCACCGGCATGCTCGACTTCGTGTTCGAGGACGGCTTCGGTTTCGAGCGCTATGTCGATTACCTGCTCGACGTGCCGATGTACTTCTCCTACCGCGATGGCGAGTACGTCGACGCGAGCGGCAAGTCGTTCCGCAAGTTCCTGCGTGGCGAACTCGACGTGCTGCCCGGCGTGCTGCCGACGCTGCGCGACTGGTCCGACCACATGACCACCGCGTTCCCGGAAGTGCGCCTGAAGAAGTATCTGGAGATGCGCGGCGCCGACGGCGGTCCGTGGAACCGGCTGTGCGCGTTGCCGGCGTTCTGGGTCGGCCTGCTGTACGACGATGCCGCGCTGGATGCGGCCTGGGACCTGGTCAAGGACTTCACCCTCGCCGAACGCAACGCGTTGCGCGATGGCGTGCCGAAGCACGCACTCAAGCTGCCGTTCCGCGGCGGCGGCAGCGTGCGCGATCTGGCCCTGGAAGCGCTGAAGATTTCCGCCGCAGGATTGCAGCGCCGCGCGCGTCTTAACCGCAACGGCGCCGACGAAAGCCGTTTCCTCGAACCGCTGATCGAATTCGCCGAGGCCAACGAGACGCCGGCCGAACGCAAGCTCGCGCTGTTCCAGGGCGCGTGGCAGGGCGATATCGATCGGGTGTTTCGCGAGTTTGCGTACTGATCGGCGCTGCATTTCTTTTGCGGTTGCTTCGCGTCGAAAAGCAAACCGCCGCTCGCTGCGCTCGCGCCCCTCATCCGGCGCTTCGCCCTCAACGGCTGATCGCCGCTTCGACCTTCTCCCCACACGCGGGGAGAAGGAAAGCACCCCCTCGCCCCGCTTGAGCGGAGAAAGAAAGCATCCCCCTCGCCCCGCTTGGGGGAGAAGGACGGCGTTGCGCAATCGCGCAGCGGGCAGGATGAGGGGCCGTGATGAAGCCCCGCACCCTCAACCCTTCGCCAGCACCGCCGACAGCTGCTTCAGCCGGTCCAGTTCCGGCTTGTTGAGCCGCCGGGCGAAGCCTGGCATGCGCTTCGCACGCGTCAGCACCTGCTCGCATACGGCGCGCGCCTTCTCGGTCTCGCCCCAGCCCTGCAGCACTTCGGCGTAGCGCACGTGCGCTTCGAAGCCGCTGGCGTAGCCGATCAGGGTTTCGAATTCCTCGCGTGCCTTCGCGCGATTGCCTTCCGCGGCGACGGCGCGTGCGTAGATGATGTGGCCGTCCTGCGAACGGAAATCGGGACGCTTGCGGATCACCTCGTCGAGCAGTTCGCGTGCCGCCGTGGCGTGGCCGGATTCCAGCAGCGCGCGGGCCAGGCGCACCTGGATGTCCGGATCGTCGCTGTGAATGCCGCGCAGCGCGCCCTGGTACTGCGGCACGGCTTCGGAGGCGCGGCCGGCGGCGAACAGGGCATCGGCCAGGCGCAGGCGATTGTCGGTAGTGGCCGCGTCTTCGAAGGCCTCCTGCGCGGCGCGCAGTTCGCGGGTCGGATCGAGCACCTGCTTCACGCCACGCACGAACGCATGGCCGTGGCGGGTGTGGCGCATCGAGGGCAACCAGATCATCAGCGCGTAGACCAGGCTGCCAACGCCCGGGAACGCGAACAGGATCATGAGCCAGTAGCGGTCCTGCCCGCTGCGGATCGCGTGCATGGCGAAGAAAATGGCGACGATGACGTGCAGGCCGAGGCCGAGGATCGGCATGGCGGAGATTCCCTGGTGATGCGCCGGCGGCGCCGCGGCGGAAGTGTAGCCAACGCGCCGGTCCGCGGTGCACTGCCGATGCGGCGGGACGCACGGCGCCGGCATGGCTGACGGACACGGTCCTAGCTATCCTGCCCTGCCGCCGGAGGGGCGGCTTACGGGGAGAATCCATGAAGCGCATTACCTGCTGGGCGCTGCTCGCCGTGCTGGCGTCGGCGCCGCTGTCCGCGCAGAACGTCACGACGGTCAAGCCGATGGTCGCGCCGAACGTCGGCGCCATCCAGATCGACTACCGGCAGCAGTGGGAAAAGGAACGCGAGAAAAACCGGCAGTTGCGCGACGAGAACGCGCGCCTGCAATCGCAGCTGGCGGAGTGGACGCGCAAGGGCGGGAGCCTGGTGCATGCCTATTGCGAAACGCCGACGCTCAGCGTCAACAGCGCCGGTGCGCGCAACGACTGCGCGGCCTCGGGCTACGGTTGCGAACCGGTCAGCGGCCTGTGTCGCACCAGCGTGCGCAGCAGCGACCAGTGCGCGCCCGGCTTCCTGATGGATGTCGACCACTGCGTGCCGCAACCGCGTTGAATCACGGCCCGACCGCTCAATCCGCCGGTTCCAGATCGACGTAGGCGAAGCGGTCCTCGCGCAGCACCCGCTCGCCCTGACGCAGGGCGAGCGGGTGCGAAAACATCGGCCCGGCGTGCACGCAGGTGTGGAATTCGCCGCGCTCGCCGCAGGGATCGACCACTTCAGGCAGTTCGGCGAGCAGCGAGGCATCGAACTCGCGCCCACTGAATCCACCATCGAGTTGCGTGGTGTCGACGCAGCACAGCGTGGCGCGCAGGCCGCCGGCGATCATGTCCCGGGCGAGCGCCTTAGTATCCGCGCCGAACAGCGGCGTCTCGATGCGCCAGCCCAGCCGCGCGCACAGCGCCTCGCGCCAGGCGCGCACGTCTTCCAGGAACAGATCGCCGAATGCGATCGTCTCCAGCCCCGGCCAGCGCTCCTGCGCCTGCACCAGCGCGGCGGCGAAGGCAGCTTCGTAACGCGCGTTGTCGCACTGCTGCGGGATGCGCGTCTCGATCAGCGGCAGTCCGGTGGCCTGCGCCTGCGCGAGAAGGATGCCGCGGCGAATGCCGTGCATGGCGATGCGCTCGTAGCCCTCGGTGACGGTGGTCAGCAGGCCGACGACGGTGACATGGGGACGGCTGCGCAGCACGTGGAGCGTCCAGGCCGCGTCCTTGCCGCCGCTCCAGGACAGGAGGATGGGGGTCATGGGTGCAGCTTACCGGCCCGCCGCCGCGGTCCGTGCATGCGGCCGCTTGTGCAGCGGGTCCCGCACGGCCGCTTCCCCACATGGGTGGCCGTTTCCCCGGTCCCCGGCCGTTACCCCCCTTACAGGTGCATCCGCGCGCGTCGGGGGAGGATCCATGCCGGGTCTGCCGGTCCTAGCATTTGGTCGCGACCGGCGCTGGGCGGCGCATCTGCAACGCGTGCTCGCGCCGCGCGGCGAGCTGGAGTGGTGCGGTGTCTTCACCGTCGACTCGCTGCCCGCGCCCTCGACGCGGCAGGCGGTCTGGCTCCTGGATGGCGACGATCTGCGCACCGCGCGCATGCCCACCGACAGCCAGTCGCCGCGCATCTACTGCTATCGCCATCCGGACGTGAGCAGCCTGCGCAGCTGCGCCCGCCTGGGCGCCAGCGGCTGCCTCGAGAAGCTGGCGAGTCCGGATGTGCTGTTGCGCGCCCTGCGCGCCGTGGAAGCCGGATTGTTCGCCGTCGACAGCGGCCTGCTCACGCGTGCATTGGCCGCCGAGCGGCGCGCACCCGCGCCGGTCCACAACCTGGGTCATCTCACCGAACGCCAGCGCGAGATCGTGCACTGGGCCGCGCTGGGCATGAGCAACAAGCAGATCGGACGACGCCTCGGCATCAGCCCGGAAACGGTGAAGAGCCATCTGCACCAGGTCTTCGAGCGCGAGGGCATCAGCGGCCGCGTCGCGCTGCTCGCGCTGCATCGCCCCGACGATCGCAGCAAGGCGACGGTCGACGAGCCCGTTTCCTAGGCGCCGGATCAGGCGGCGGTGACGTCGCGCAGTTCCCAGCCGCTGCCGGCGAGCAGGCGCAGCCGGTGCTTGAGCACGTTGCCGGGAATCGTGCTGGTCACCACCAGCACCACGTGCAGGTCGTCCTGCCGGCCCTGCACCGAGGCGTCCGGATCGATCGCGCCATAGGACGGATCGACACCGTCGGGATCTTCCTGGCGCTTGCGCCAGCGTTCGAACAAGGCTGGCGTGCGCAGCGCCTCCTGCAGTTGCGCGGCGAATTCCTCGGCGCCGTGCGCGTTGAAGGCCAGCGCCGGATCGGGGCCGCGCGCGCGGGTGGGTTCGGGCAGGCTGATGTAGTAACGCGTGGCCATCCGGATATCCCTGTGGTGACGCCGGACTGCAGCTTAGGCCGGCGGCTATCTTCCGTACGTGAACACGACCGCTGCAGCGAATTTACTGCGCGGGTCGCTCGCTACAACTCGATCCGGGCGGTCTCCGCGGCGTAGCCCAGCGCCAGACCGCCCTTGCCGATGTTGACCATGCTGGTGAGGCTCATCACCGTTTCGAACAGCTCGATGTTGTTGACCACGCAGGCCTGGCGCAGCGTCGCATAGCCGGGCAGTTCGCGCAGTTCCTCGAGCACGCCGCCGTAGCTCACGCACATCGTCGGTGTCATCAGTTCGCGCTTCTCGATGCGCGAGACCGCGTGTTCGAACAGCTTCTGCGCGGCGTTGTCGAAATTCTTGACCTTGCCCACCGGCCCGGTTTCGCCGCGGTTGCAGTGCAGGATCGGCTTGATGTCGAAGGCGGTGCCGAGCTTGGCGGCGAGGAAGCTCACGCTGCGGTCGCCGCGGATGCGGGTGCGCTCGCGCATGTAGTTGAGGTCGCGCGGGATCAGGAAGCCCTGCGTGTGCAGCGCGAGGTTCTCCAGGCGCGCACGCATCTTCGGCGTGCCTTCGCCGGCCGCGCGCAGGCGCACGGCTTCCACCGCGAGGATGCCCTGCGCGGCGAACAGGTTCTGGGTGTCGATCACGCGTAACGCGAAGGGCGAATTGTTGCCCGCCGCCATGCGCGGTCCCTTGTACTCGTTGAGGATGGCGAAGCTGGCCTGCTGCGCGTTGTCGAAGATCTGGCTGCGCGTCTTGGTGATGGTCAGGCAGAAGACGAAGTCGTAGTCGATGACCAGCTTGCTCAGGAACAGCTCGCGGATCTGCTCGACCGAGAACGGGCTGCTTTCCGCTTCCCAGCCGCGTTCGGCCAGATGGGTTTGCAGGAACTGCAGCGCCGCCTCGGGATTGCGGTAGTCCTCCAGCACCGCCGAGCCCATGCGCACGGTGGTCGGGAGGATGGAGATGTTGTGCGCCTGCAGGTAGTTCTCCGGCAGGTCGCACGGCGAGTCGACGACGATCCCGATGCGCATTCAGGCCCCCTGTGGCGGCGCTTTTTTGACCAACGTGCGCGCAGCATACGCCGCCGCACAGGGTTTCGCCCACGACGGGCGATGCGCATCGTGGCGCTTCAGCGCCGCTGCACGCCCACCGGCAGCGTGGCCACGCGCTGCATTTCGGGGTCGTCCAGCAGCGCCGGATTGCGCAACGCAGCAAGCGCGAAGTCGTGGGCGTCGTTGCCCCAGAACAGCTGGTCGCCGAAGGCCAGCGTCGGCACGCCGTACACGCCGGCGGCGATCGCCGCCTCCGTGTTGGCGCGCAGGCGCGCCTTCGCTTCTTCGCCCTGTGCCGCCGCCGCATCGATGCCGAGCGCGGCTGCAACCGGGGCAAGGGCCTCGCTGCTGTCCGCGGCGCGCCCTTCCTTCCAGATCCAGTCGAACAGCGCATCGACCGCCCGCGCGCTCGCGCCGGCGGCCACGCACAGGCGCAAGGCCGCCAGCGGATTGAACGGATGCGCCGGCGGGAAGCGCAGCGCGACGCCTTCCTGGCGCGCCTGCCACAGCACGTGCCGGTAGGTGAATTCGCGCTTGCCGGGGATTTCCGCCGGGCCCTTCTGCCCGCAGGCCGCGAGCACCGCACCGAACACGATCGGCACCGGCGTCACCGCTTCGGGCAGCATCTTCACCTTCTGCCAGTGCAGGTAGGAGAAGGGCGAGATGAAGTCGAAGTACCAGCGGATCGGCATGGCGTGCATGGTGTCGACCTCGCTCAATGCCACAGACCCAGGATCACGCCGTACAGCACGAACTGCAGCAGGTGATAGCCGCCGTCGATCAGCCACAGCTTCAGGCTGCGTCCGGCGAAGGCGTAGTTGATGCCGAAGCTGGTGGCGACGAAGGCGAAGCCGACCAGCGCGCCGTGGTGCACGGCCAGGGGCAGCGCCGGATCCGGACCGAGCAGGACGGCGAAGGCGAAGGCGGCGACCAGCGCGAGCACGAAGGCGCTGCCGAACACGCGCGCCGGATGCCGCGGGGCCGCGTTCGGGTCGATGCCGGCCTCGCGGCACCAGGCGTGCTTGAACAGCGGCCCGTACCAGAGGCCGCCGAGCACGAATGCGGAAACGGCCGCGACGACGACGGCCAGCCAGTTGATCTCCATCGACATGCGATTCCCCGAATCTCCGATGCGAGACGCGAGCATATGCCGGCGCAGGGTTGCGGTGTCATCCGCCCGGGCGGACACTGCCCCCGCAGCCAGTGGAGGCGGGGCATGAGGGCAGCGTGGCTGGCGATGTGCCTGGCGGCGGGGCTGGCGCTGGTACCGGCCGGCGTCGCGGCCTCGCCTGTCGGCAATGGCGTCGCGCGGATCGAACGCCTGCAGGTCGATCCGCCGGACACCCCGGAAGCCATCCCCGCCCAGCCCGAAACCGCCTGGACCCCGACCGCGCAGCCGCACCAGCTGGCCGGCGCGCGCCCGGGCCGCGGCTGGTGGCGCGTGCATGCATCGCCGACGCCGGACGCGCGCCTGCTGCTGGTCTACCACCCCTACAGCGCGCGCCTGACCGTGCTCGCGCCGCCGCACTACCGGCCGCAGCGCGAGTCGATCTTCACCGTCGACCACGACAGCGGCCACTCGCGCCGCGCGCTCGCCTTTCCCTGGCCCGACACCGCGCAGCCGGTGTACGTCGGCGTGGAGGACGCGCGCTATCCGCTGCAGGTCGCGGTGCGTTCCGCGCGCGATTACGCGATCGAGGACTACGGCCACGTGCGCGTGCTGTGGCTGTGCCTGGGGATCCTGATCGGCGTGTCGCTGGTGGCGCTGCTGTTCTGGCTGCAATTGCGCGAGCGCGTGTACCTGCTGTTCGCCGCGACGATGGCGCTGCAGATGCTGTACGTGTTGCTGGCCTACGGCGACGCCTACGCGCTGGGGCTGTTCTCGTGGCTGGCGCGGTTCGGCCCCGAAGGCATCTGGTTCGTCGCCACCAGTTCGACGATCGTCACGGTGTACTTCCTGCTCGACTTCGCCGAGCTGCGCCCGCGCGCGCCGCGGCTCAGCCGCGCGCTGTGGCTGGCGGGCGCGGCCTTGCCCGCGTTGCTGCTGCTCGCGCTGGTGGTGTCGGGCCTGCTGCCGGGCGCCGCGCATGACGCCTGGTTCCCGCCGCTCGGCAACGGCCTGTTGCTGCTGGGCAACGCGCTGGCGATCGTCACGCTCTCGGCAGTGTGGCTGCGCGGTGGACGCCATGCCGGCTTCGTGCTGATCGCCTGGGTGCCGCTGGTGCTGGTGACCACGGCGCGCGCGCTGCAACTCGGCGCCGGGCAACCGCTGCATCCCTGGCTGGAATACGGCCTGCCGCTGACGCAGGCATTCTCCGCGGTAGTGCTGGTACTGGGGCTGGCGCACCGCATGCGCACGTTCCAGCGAGAGCGCGACGCCGCGCAGCAGGATGCCGAGCACGACGCGCTCACACGCGTGCTCAACCGCGCCGGCATGATGCGCAGGCTCGACCGCGCCATCGTCGAAAGCCGGCATCGCCGGTTGCCGCTGTCGGTGCTGTTCCTCGACCTCGACCACTTCAAGCGCATCAACGACACGCACGGTCATGCCATCGGCGATGCCTGCCTGTGCGCGGTCACCGAGGCGATCCGTGCGCAGATGCAGCCCGAACAGAAGCTGGGGCGCATCGGCGGCGAGGAGTTCCTGCTGCTGCTGCCGGACGCGGCGCGCCGTCACGCGCGCGACCTGGCCGAACGGATCCGCCAGCAGGTCGAGGCGCGCTGCGCGGTGGTGCAGGGCGCGCCCGTCGCGCTGACCCTGAGCATTGGCGTGGTGGAGTGCCAGACGATGGACGGCACGTCCTCGCTGCTGCAGCGTGCGGACGAGGCGATGTATCGCGCCAAGCACGAGGGGCGCAATCGGGTGGTGGTACTGGACAGTCGCGATGCGGCGGAGCGGCGGAGTGCGGTGATGCCGTAGGCCTTGCCCGGCGCGACGTTGGGGAAGTTGGCGCGTGCGGCAAGCGTGTCCGGGTCGTGATGGCTCTGGCGAAGGGCCGCGGGAACGGGGCGGCGCCTCTGGTTTTGCCGTCGCTTCCGTTAGCGAAGATCTCTTCCCCGTCATTCCCGCGGAAGCGGAAATCCAGTGTCTTTGCTTTTGCTTCTGCTTGCTTTGTCTTTGCTCTGCTTCTGTTCGTCATCCCCGCGAAGGCGGGGACCCAGTGACTTTGCTTTTGCTTCTGCTTGCTTTGTCTTTGCTTCTTCTGCTCGTCATCCCCGCGAACGCGGGAATCCAGTGCCTTTGCTTTTGCTTTTGCTTTTGCTTCTGCTTTGCCTTTTCTTTGCTCTGCTTCTGCTCGTCATCCCCGCGAAAGCGGGGATCCAGTGACTTTGCTTTTGAGGCTTTGAGACTTTGAAACAACAACAAGATCAAAGGCTTTCGCCCCTGCGGGGCGAGTTACTTTTCTTTGCTTGCCCAAAGAAAAGATAACCAAAAGAAAGGGCACCCCGGAGCTACGCGCCCGTCGCGCTGCGCGCAACGGGTCCGCGGACGGGCCGGGGTTTTTCGACAGGACATCCCTGTCCTGTCGAAAAACGCGCGGCATCCCTGCCGCGCGCCCTGCGGGCCTGATCCGTCCCGCCCGCCGCTGCGCTACGGGGCCCCGACAAGTTCAACGTCAACGGCAAAGAGCACGATCAAGAGCAAGAGCGAGAGCGAGAGCAAGAGCAAGAGCAAGAGCAAGAGCGAGAGCAAGAGCAAGAGCCAACCGCGTTAGGCCAATCGTCATCGCATTTCGTTCGTCATCCCCGCGAAGGCGCGGATCCCGTGTCTTTGCTCCCGTGCGTCGAAAAAACCAATCGCTGCAGCGCCTCGCCTTCGGTTCCATGCCCACCCGGAAGGGATGTCAAAAGCGAGTCACTGGATCCACGCTTCCGCGGGATGACGAGCTGAAAAGCATCGAGCTTCAAAGGCCAAAAGGATTCACTCCGCGGGCGTCGTCCACGCCGATGCGCGAGATCATCGCGCCGGGGGTGTTCACCGAACTCGGACGCCTCGTGTGCCCGAAGCCGTCTCTTCTCAGCCGAACCGCGGCCTGCCTTTCGAAAATCCAATAAACGCATGACGAAAATGCAAAGCGGCATCCACGCGTTCGCGCACCGATGGACGAAGAGAAGCGACGTCATGCCCCACGCGAAACTGCAACACTGCCAAAAACGCGAAATGCGATGACGATTGGCCTACGCGGTTGGCTCTTGCTCTTGCCCTTGATCGTGCTCTTTGCCGTTGCCGTTGAACTTGTCGGGGCCCTGTAGCGCAGCGGCGGGCGGGACGGATCAGGCCCGCAGGGCGCGCGGCAGGGATGCCGCGCGTTTTTCGACAGGACAGGGATGTCCTGTCGAAAAACCCCGGCCCGTCCGCGGACCCGTTGCGCGCAGCGCGACGGGCGCGTAGCTCCGGGGTGCCCTTTCTTTTGGTTATCTTTTCTTTGGGCAAGCAAAGAAAAGTAACTCGCCCCGCAGGGGCGAAAGCCTTTGATCTTGTTGTTGCTTCAAAGCGAAGCCCGCCATCCGGCGGGCTTCTCTTGCATCATTTAGTTCGCGACGATCACTCGCCCTGCGAATACGCCCGTGGCATCCCGCCCGCCTCGGCCGGCGTGGCCGGGCGCAGGTAGCGGTCGCGCAGTTCGGTCTGGCGGCTGCGCATCGGGATCGCGCGGCCATCCATCCATACCTGCAACGCCACCGTGTTCACTTCCAGCGGATCGCCGCTCCACAGCACCAGGTCGGCGCGCTTGCCCACCGCGATCGTGCCGAGGCTGTCGCCGACGCCGAAGGTTTCGGCCGGCACGCGCGTGAGGCCGGCCAAACCGTCTTCCCACGGCAGGCCGTTGGCCACCGCGTTGCCGGCGAGCTGGCGGATCTTGCGCGCGTTGTGCGAGGCATCGCCTTCCTGCGCGAAACTCACCGCGACGCCGGCCGCACGCAGGCGCGCGGCGTTCTCCATCGTCGCGTTGATCTCGTCGAAGTTGGCCGGCAGGTTGGCGAGCGGATTGACGAACACCGGCACCTTGGCCGCGGCGAGTTGCGGCGCGAGCTTCCATGCCTCGGAGCCGCCCGCGATCGCGATGCGCAGGTGATGCTTCGCCGACCAGCGCAGCAGCTGACGGATGTCGGCGGCGCGATGCACGCCGACCACGACGCGACCGCCGCCGTCGAGGTACTTCGCCAGCGCCGCGCGACCGGCCGGCGTCAGCAGCGCCATGTTCGAATCCGGCGCGATGCGCCCGCGCACTTCGTCGATCAGCTGGTCCAGCAGCATCCACTGCGCTGCGCGCGAATTGCCGCTCAGCTCCGCGGCATCGCTGCCGAGGTTGACGAACAGCACGCGCGGTCCGATCGGATCCGGGCTGCCGTCCAGGCGCATCACGCCGCCCTGGCCGCCGATGATCGAGCCGCCGTCGGTGGTGTTCGCGCCCAGCAACGTCCAGCCGATGCCTTCGATGCGTTCGACCGGAACCAGCACCGAATCCGGGTTGTAGGCGAGGGTGACGTCGAATTCCGGCCGCACCGTCATCTGCTTGGTGCCGGCGCCGAGGCCGACCGCCGCATCGACGGTGCTCTTCTCGCCGGAGACTTCCTCCAGGCCGATCTCGCTGATGCCGCCGAACAGCGTCGGCGTCAGCGGCCGGCCCTGCGCGTCGATGACCTGGGTGTTCGCGGCCGCGGACAGATCGGTACCGACCGCGCGGATCACGCCGCCGCTCACCAGCACGTCGGCGTTGCGCAGCGTGCCCTGCGCGGTCGCGGTGTGCACGGTGGCGTGGCGGATCAGGATGTTTTGTGCGAACGCCGGCAGTGCCAACGCGATGCCCGCCGCGATCACGGACGCCCGCAGCACCGCCTTCGTCATCCCGGTCATCGGCGTCCCGTTGGCGCGGAAGCGACGCGCAAGCGCAAATGCAAAACGACGGCTCATCGCACACCTCCCATCACCGTGCCCTGTCCCAGCAGGAAGTCCGAACGCGGCTGGTGCGTGGGATCGTGGCGGTCGTAGACACGTGCGCCGTCGATGTACACCTGTTCGGCCTGCGCATACACGCTGAAGGGATTGCCGTTCCACAGCACCACGTCGGCCATCTTGCCCGGCTCCAGCGTGCCGGTGCGGTCGAGGATGCCCAACGCCTTGGCCGCGTTCTGCGTCAGCCACTGGATCGCATGCTCGGGCGCGATGTCGATGCCGGCGAGCTTGGCGTGTGCCATCACCTTCGCGGCTTCCTGGTTTAGGCGCTGGATGCCTTCCTCGGAATCCGAATGCACGATCGCGCAACTGTTGGCGGGACGATCGACCAGGGCGAGGTTCTCCTGGATGCCGTCGAAGGCTTCCATCTTGAAGCCCCACCAGTCGGCCCACAGCGCGGCGCACACGCCCTCGCCGGCGAGGCGGTCGGCGAGCTTGTAGGCCTCCACGCCGTGGTGGAAGGCCGCGACCTTGAAGCCGAATTCCTTCGCCAGGTCGAGCATCGTCGCCATCTCGTCGGCGCGGTAGCAGTGGATGTGCACGCGGATGTCGCCATCGATCACGCCGGCGAGCGTGTCGAGCTTGAGGTCGCGCTTGCCGCCGCTGTCCTTGTTCGAATCGGCGCCATTGCCCTTGCGCTTCTTCATGTACTCGGCCGCATCGATGAAGGCGGCGCGGTAACCGGCGACGTTGGCCATGCGCGTGGACGGACCGCCCTTCTGGCCGTACACGCGCTTTGGATTCTCGCCGCAGGCCATCTTCAGGCCCCACGGTGCGCCGGGGAACTTCATCGCCTGGTAGGTCGTCGCCGGCACGTTCTTCAACGTGACGCCGCGGCCGCCGATCAGGTTGGCCGAACCCGGCAGCACCTGCAGCGAGGTGATGCCGCCGGCGAGCGCCGCGGCGAAGCCGGGATCCTGCGGCCACACCGAATGCTCGGCCCACACGTTCGGCGTCACCGGCGAGGTCGCCTCGTTGCCGTCGGCGTGCGCCTTCATGCCCGGGCTCGGATACACGCCCAGGTGCGAGTGCACGTCGATCACGCCGGGCGTCACCCACTTGCCGGTGCCGTCGACGCGGACTGCATCGGCCGGCGCCTGCACGTCGTTGCCGACGGCGACGACCTTGCCGTCGCGCAGCAACACGTCCGCATCGTCCAGGCGGCGACCGGTGCCATCGAGCACGGTTGCGTGCTGGATCAGCACCGGTGCCGAGGCGATCGCCCGGTAGGTGCTCGGATACGGATCGTCGGTGAAGCTTTGCCGGGCCGCGGCCGCGCTCGGCGGCGTCTCCCGGGTCTGGCCGGTCGTGGTGCATCCGGCGATCAGGACCACCGCGAACGCGGCGGCAACTGGCTTGAGCATGCGCGTTTCCCCTTGGAACCAGACCGGCACCGTAGCCCCAAGCCCGGGGCAGCGCCAACGTGACTATGGTCATGCCGCGCGGCGCGACGCGTGAAACGGCCGGGTCGGCAAAGCGCCCGCACGCCGCCGTATCCTGTCGCGACCCCGGAACGGACGACTCCCCGCGCATGAAGGACAAAGAACAGATCGTCGACAACTGGCTGCCGCGTTACACCGGCGTGCCGCTGGACCAGTTCGGCGAACACATCCTGCTGACCAATTTCGGCGGCTACCTGCACACCTTCGCGCGTCTCACCGGCGCGCAGGTGGTCGGGCTGGACCGCCCGATGCCCAGCGCCACCGCCGACGGCATCACCATGATCAACTTCGGCATGGGCAGCCCCAATGCCGCGACGATGATGGACCTGCTCAGCGCGATCATGCCCAAGGCGGTGCTGTTCCTGGGCAAGTGCGGCGGACTGAAGAAGAAGAACCAGCTCGGCGACCTGATCCTGCCGATCGCGGCGATCCGCGGCGAAGGCACCTCCAACGATTACCTGATGCCCGAAGTGCCGGCGCTGCCCGCGTTCGCCCTGCAACGCGCGGTGTCGACCATGATCCGCGACCTCGGCCACGACTACTGGACCGGCACCGTCTACACCACCAACCGCCGCGTCTGGGAGCACGACGAGAACTTCAAGGAATACCTGCGCAAGCTGCGCTGCATGGCGATCGACATGGAAACCGCGACGGTGTTCGCCGCCGGCTTCGCCAATCACATTCCCTGCGGCGCGCTGCTGCTGGTGTCGGACCAGCCGATGATTCCCGAAGGCGTGAAGACCGAAGCGTCCGATGCCCGCGTCAGCGCCGAATTCGTCGACAACCACATCCAGGTCGGCATCGAGGCGCTGCGGCTGGTCCGGCGCCATGGCAAGTCGGTGCGGCATCTGCGGTTTGATGAGTAAGGCTATGCGGGGGGAATGAAAGCGGGAACAGGGAACGGGGAACGGGGAAGCGAGGGCAAAGGCTTTTGCTTCCCCGTTCCCGCTTCACCCCCCGTCGCACCCCCTGCGACCCCCCTCCCGCACACTGCGTCCTCAAGAGGGAAGAGGCATGGAAAAGATCGTCTACCTGCTGATCGGCGCCGCGATCACCTGGGGCCTGTACTTCATCCAGCGGCGCGTGGAACGGCGCCGGACCACCGAGGCGATCGAGCGCAACCAGAAGCTGCTCAACCTGAAGCAGGGGCTGGAGCAGGCCAGCACCAGCCTGGAGGAACTGCGTCAGTTCGAGAATCGCCTGATCGGCAAGGCCGAGGCCGCGGTGAAGATTGCCGGCCGCTATGTCAGCCAGGCCGGCGAAGTCGCGCGGCGCAGCGACTCGCTGCTCGCGCATGACGACTTCGCGGTGCAGGCGGTTGCCGATTTCCAGCGCGTGGACGCGCGTCTGGACGATGCCGTGGCGCATCTGCGCAAGCAGCTCGATGGCGCGGACCTCGCCGCGTTCGAGCAGGTGCATCTGGCCTGGCTGGCGTTCCGCGAGCGCTACGCGCGCTTCATCGCGCAGTCGTATTCTGGCGGCGCGATCCAGCCGCTGATCCACGCGGTGACGCTGGAGAGCATCACCGCGGCGTGGATCGCCGAACTCGAAACCCAGCTCGGCGACGAGGATCCGGATGCCGGTTCCGATGACGATGCCGACGCGAACGATTGAAGGAGCGCGCATGAACGTCACGCCCGCCACGGTGGTCGGCTTCTGGCGCGAGGCCGGTCCCGCGCGCTGGTTCGCCAGCGACGAGGCCTTCGACAACGAATGCCGCAATGGCTTCCTCGAGGCGCACCTGCTCGCGGCGCGGCGCGAATTCGAGCACTGGCTGGGCGATGCCGAGGGCGCGCTCGCGCTGGTGCTGCTGCTCGACCAGATCCCGCGCAACGTGTTCCGGCGCAGCGCGCATGCCTACGCCACGGACGGGCTGGCGCGGCACTACGCGTCGCGCGCACTGACGCTGGGACTGGATACGCAGGTCGACGTCGCGCTGCGTCCGTTCTTCTACCTGCCCTTCGAGCATTCCGAGGCGATGGCGGACCAGGAGCGCTCGCTCGAACTGTTCGCCCGCCTGCCCGGCGACAGCGCGCGCTGGGCGCAGCTGCATTACGACATCATCCAGCGCTTCGGCCGCTTCCCGCATCGCAACGCGGCGCTGGGCCGCGACAGCACGACCGAGGAACGCGCGTTCCTGGCCGAAGGCGGATTCTCGGGATAGGCAGTCCCGCGGCGCTAGGCACCGCGCACGGCGAAAGCGCCCGGCGCACCGCGAAAGAATGTGCTTTGTTCTTCTCCCCGCTTGCGGGGAGAAGATGTCCAACGGGCAGATGAGGGGCGAGCGTTGCGAGCGGCTCTTCCTCGCCCGCGCTCAATACCGCGGCACGTGCGGATCCGCCTCCAGCGCCCACGCCTCGATGCCGCCTTCGACATTGGCCACGTCGCGGAAACCCAATCCACGGAAATGCTGCGCCGCCTGCGCGCTGCGTCCGCCGTGGTGGCACAGGAAGGCCAGCGGCGTGTCCTTCGGCAAGTTCTCCAGATGCGCCAGGCCGTCGCCGTCGAACACCGAGAACGGCACGTTCACCGCGGCCAGCGCGCGTTCGTCCGCGGGGCGCACGTCGACAAGAGTGAGCGAACCCGCCGCGGCGCGCGCATTCGCTTCGGCCGGCGAGAGCGGCTTCACCTTCGGCGGGGCATTCGGATTGTCGATGGTCAGGCCGCGTCCACGCTCGTCGTCGACCCAGTCGATGCGCATGCCCTGCGCGCGCCGCGCGCTGGCCATGTCGAACTGCACGCGCAGGTCGTCATGCTCCGCCGCGATGGCATTGCCGTCGACCGGCGCCAGTTGCAGCCTGGCGTCGTAGCGCGCGTCGATCGCCACCTGCAGCGCGTAGCCCTCGCCGGCGTTGGCCAGCGCCTCGCGCAGCATCGCCGCAGCGGCGGGCGTGATGGTGATCGCGGGTGGCGTGCGGTCGGGCGCGGGCAGGCCGAGCAGGCCGTGCAGCTCGCCCGAGTTCACCATCTGCTCGATGATGTCGCTGCCGCCGACCAGATCGCCGCCGACATACAGCTGCGGGATCGTCGGCCAGTCGCCGTAGAGCTTGATGCCTTCGCGGATCTCCGGGTCGGCGAGCACGTCCACGTGTGAGTAGTCCACATCGAGCGACGACAGCGCCGCCACGGCGCGCGCGGAGAAGCCGCATTGCGGCGCGCGCGGCTCGCCCTTCATGAACAGCACGACGCGGTTCGCCTGCAGCAGGGATTCGATGCGCGAACGCAGCGCGGGATCGAGGGACATGGGGAATACCGGAAGCGGGGGAGGGTGCGAATTTTACGCCGCTGCCGGTGCCCGGACGCGAATGCATCGGCCAGGGGCGTCCCGGCACGGCGATCGCGCGCGCGGCGCCTGCGCGGTCGTGTTGTGGCGCGCCGTGGCGGACGGGCATCATCGCGCCCATGTCCGCATTGCACCGTCCGCCCCGCCATCCGCACGTGTGGATCGTCTGGTTCGTCCTGTCGCAGGTCGCCGTGGTCGCCGTGTGGTGGCGCTGGGGCTGGCCCTGGGGCCTGCCGGCGATGCTGCTGTCGCACGTCCCGGTGTGGTGGGGCACGCTGAAGGCGGATTCGCGCGTGTTCAGCCCGGTGCTGCGGCGCCTGCCGCTGCGCGAGCCGCGGGTGTGGCTGACCATCGACGACGGGCCGTCGGTGGATACGCCGGCGATCCTCGACCTGCTCGATCGCTACGGTGCGCGCGCGACGTTCTTCGTCGTGGGCGACCGCGCGCAGCGGCATCCGGAACTGGTGCGCGAGATCGTGCGTCGCGGCCACGGCGTGGGCAACCACAGCCAGGGTCATCCGCAGGCGTGGTTCTGGGCGCTGGGGCCGCGCCGCATGCGCGAACAGATCGCGCAGGGCCAGGCCACGCTCGCGGCGATCACGGGCGTGGCGCCGCGCTGGTTCCGCGCGGTGGTGGGCATGGCCAATCCCTTCGTCGCCGCGCCGTTGCGTGCGCACGGACTGGCACGCGTGGCCTGGAGCGCGCGTGGTTTCGATGCGCTGGCTGCCGATCCGGAGACCGTGGTGGCGCGGATCGAGCGCGATCTCGCCCCGGGTGCGATCGTGCTGCTGCACGAGGGCGCGAAGCACGGGCGCAATGTCGAGACGGTGGCGCTGCTGCTGCAACGCCTGGAAGCGTTGGGCTACCGCACCGTGCTGCCGGAAGACATCGAAGGGCAGGTGCCGGAGTATCGGCCGGACGCCGGAACCATTTCCCTCGCCCCACTTGCGGGGACAGGGACCGCGCCGCGCAGCGGCGCAGGGTGAGGGGACGTCGCCAGCTCGCGAAAAGCGCCCCTCATCCGCCCCTTCGGGGCACCTTCTCCCCGCTGGGGCGGGGAGAAGGGGAAGCAACGGCGAGGCGCAACGAAGCGCCAAAACAAGGCGCAACATGGGCCTTCCTCACCGCCCCGGCATGACGCGCTTATGCATGCGGCGGCAATCATCCCCCTCGCCCCGCTTGCGGGGAGAGGGACCGCGCCGCGCAGCGGCGCAGGGTGAGGGGACGTCGCCAGCTCGCGAAAAGCGCCCCTCATCCGCCCCTTCGGGGCACCTTCTCCCCGCTGGGGCGGGGAGAAGGGGAAGCAGCAACGAAGCGCCAAAACAAGGCGCAACATGGGCCTTCCTCACCGCCCCGGCATGACGCGCTTATGCATGCGGCGGCAATCATCCCCCTCGCCCCGCTTGCGGGGAGAGGGACCGCGCCGCGCAGCGGCGCAGGGTGAGGGGACGTCGCCAGCTCGCGAAAAGCGCCCCTCATCCGCCCCTTCGGGGCACCTTCTCCCCGCTGGGGCGGGGAGAAGGGGAAGCAACAACGAAGCGCCAAAACAAGGCGCAACATGGGCCTTCCTCATCACCCCCGGCATGACACGCTTATGCATGCGGCGGCAATCATCCCCCTCGCCCCGCTTGCGGGGAGAGGGACCGGGCCGCGCAGCGGTGCAGGGTGAGGGGCCGTCGCCAGCTCGCGAAAAGCGCCCCTCATCCGCCCCTTCGGGGCACCTTCTCCCCGCTGGGGCGGGGAGAAGGGGAAGCAACGGCGAGGCGCAACGAAGCGCAACAACGAAGCGCAACAACGAAGCGCAACAACGAAGCGCAGCAACGAAGCGCAACAACGAAGCGCAACAACGAAGCAGCCGCCGGGAGACAAACGGAGAAAACATCGTGTTCGCCGGAGCCTTTCCTCACCCCCTCTGGCAAGGCGCGCTTACGGCTTCGTCGCCACCACCCGCCAGTTGTTGAACGGCGTGCCGCCGTACAGCGGCGTGAATTCCGCCTGCAGGCCGGCCGCGGCGAAGCGCGCACGCAGCGCATCGGCATCGGGATAGCGCGAGGGACCGGCGTTCATCCAGCCGAGCATCCGCGACATCACGTCGACCGCGCGGGTCACGTGCGCGCGTCCGCTGCCGTCGGCCAGGCCGGTGCGGATCACCAGCTTCGCGCCCGGCACCAGCATGGCGATCGCCGCATCCAGTGCGCGTGCCTGCGCTTCCGGCGGAATGAACTGCAGCACGTCCAGCAGCGCGACGCTGCCGCGGTGCGACGGATATTCGCGGGCCAGATCCATCGTCGCGAAGCCGGTGTCCGCCAGTCCTGCGCGCGCGGCGGCGCGACCGGCGCGCGCGATCTTGCCGGCATCGTTGTCGACCCCGCGATACGGCAACGCGATGCCCTGCGCCCGCAACGCGTGCGCGAGCAGGCCGAGGCCGCAGCCGAGGTCGAGCAGCGGCGCGGTCGTGCCGCGCAGCGCCGCGCATACGCCCGGATACAGCGGATCGCTGGCGAGCTTGCTGCGCGTGTACCAGTAGTCCCAGCGGCTGCCGAGCGGGCGCGCGGGCGCAAACGCCTGCGCAATCGCGCGCACCTGTCCGCGCGGCAGTGGCCGCGTCGCTGCCAGGGCGTCGCTCATCGCGAAAGCAGCTGCCGCGCGACCGGCAACGCGGCCTGCGACCACAGCGTGTACATCGCCCCGGACGGATGCAGCCCGTCGGTGGCGATCATCTCGGCCTCGGCGCCGCGCTCGCGCGAGATCGGGGTGATGTCGACGAAGGCCACGCCTTCTTTCGCGCACACCTGCTGCGCGGCGGCGTTGAAGGCGTCGATCTCGCGCGCGATCGTGGCCGCATCGCGCTTGTCGTTCGCGGCGAACGGACTCACGCCCCAGTCGGGAATGGACAGCACCAGCACCCGGTCGGCGCGCCCGCGCGCGTAGCGGATCGCGCGCTGCAGCAGCGTGTGGAACTCGCCGCCGTAAGCCACCGCGCTGCGGTTGCGATACTGGTTGTTGACGCCGATCAATAGCGAGACGAAGTCGTAGGTGCCGACCGGTTCGACCGCGTCGATGCCCCATTCGAGTTCGTCGGTGGTCCAGCCGGTCGTCGCGATGATGCGCGGATCGGCGAGCGCAATGCCTTCCTCGCGCAACGCGCGCGCCAGCTGCACCGGCCAGCGTCCGTCTTCGGGCACGCTCTCGCCGATGGTGTAGCTGTCGCCGAGCGCGAGGTAGGTCAGGGTGTCGTTGGGCGCGTCCATGGCGGCATTGTAGGGCGGCCCCCGGCCCGCCGCGTCACGCCGGTTTGACGGGGATTTCTTGCTCGTCATTCCCGCGAGAGCGGGAGTCCGGTGTCTTTGTCTTTTGCTCTTGTCTTTGCCGTCGCGCGATTTGCAGGAAAGAAACCGGATGATCGGACGTTCGTCCGCTGAGAGCCCCGCTTGACCGGACATTCGTCCGTGCAAAGCCGCGGGAATGACGAGCGAAGGCAAGCCAAAAACAAGATCAGCGCCAAAACGCGGCGGCGAGCCTGATTCCGTCAGAAAGTCGCCGCCTGCAAGCCCGCGCGATTGACCCCTGCCCTCAAGCCACCGCCGCCCGCTCCGCCCGATTCCGCTCCGCATACCGATCCAGCACGCGCTCGATACGACGGAACACCTCGCGCAGATCGTCCGGCTGCGGCAGCAGCGTGACGCGGAAATGGTTGCGGTAGGGCACGTTGAAGCTCGAACCGGGTACCACCAGCACGTCCTCGGTTTCCAGCAGTTCCAGCGCGAAGCGGTGGTCGTCGAATCCGATCGCGGCGTCGCCGGTCACCGCCGGGAAGGCGTACAGCGCGCCCGCCGGCGTGACCAGGTCCAGGTGCCGGCTCGCGGCCACGCTTTCGGCCACCGCGCGGCGCGCTTCGTACAGGCGCCCGCCCGGCACGCACAGCGGGGTGATGGTGTCCTCGCCGTTGAGCGCGGCCTCGATCGCGAATTGCCCTGGCACGTTCGCGCACAGGCGCAGCGCGCCGAGCAGGTCCATCGCGTGGTGCAGGTCGCCGCTGGCGAGCGGATCGCCGCTGAGCACCGCCCAGCCCACGCGCCAGCCGCAGGCGCGGTGCACCTTCGACAGGCCGCCGAAGGAGAGGCATGGCAGGTCGCCGGCGATCGGCGCGACCGGGGTGAACGTCGCGTCGTCGTACAGGATCGAGTCGTAGATCTCGTCGCACATCAGCAGCAACCGGTGGCGCTGCGCGACGGCGACGATCTGCTCCAGCAGCTCGCGCGGATACGCGGCGCCGGTCGGGTTGTTCGGGTTGATCAGCACGATCGCGCGGGTGCGCGGCGATACCAGCGCTTCGATTTCTTCAGGGCTCGGCACGAAGCCGTTTTCCGGCTTGCACTGGTAATACACCGGGCGACCGTCGTTGAGGATGGTCGCCGCGCTCCACAGCGGATAGTCGGGCGAGGGCAGCAACACTTCGTCGCCCGGGTTGAGCAGCGCGCGCAGCGACAGGTCGATCAGTTCGCTCACGCCGTTGCCGACGAACACGCGCTCGGGCGCGGCGTTGGGCGTGCCGCGCTGGCGGTGGAAGGCGGCGATGGCCTCGCGCGCGGCCGGCAGGCCCTGCTGGTGGGTGTAGGGATCGGTCTGTTCGATGCGCCCGGCGATCGCGCGCTGCAGGTGTTCGGGCGCGCGGAAGCCGAACGCGCCCGGATTGCCGATGTTGAGCTTGATCTGCTTGCGACCCTGGGCCTCGAGCTCACGGGCGCGGCGGGCCAGCTCCCCGCGGATTTCGTAACGGACTTCGGACAGGCGTTCGCGGGTCTTCACGGGGGGCTGGGACATCGGTGCGGCGCATCGCGGTGGGCGGGCCAGACTAGCGGAAAAGAACGCCCGATTCAGCGAACGCGCGGCGGGTTGCGCCACTGGAAACGCTTCCCTTCGCGCCCGCGCGGTCGCGGCCTGCAATGGCGCGGCTAGAATCCGCCCATGCCCCACCTCCGCGCCCCGGCTTGAGCCCCGAACTCGCTGCCCTGCAGGCCATCGGCTGGCCGCTGGCCGACGACGGCCTGCCGGTGGAGCCCGCATGGCGCGAGGCGCTCGTGTTGCGGCCCCATGCCCGTCCCGCCCGGGTGGTCGAACAGCACCGCAGCGGCTACATCGTCGCCGACGGCCCGGAGCGGAGTTTCGCGGTCGAATCCCTGCCCGAATGGCAGCGCCCGGCAACCTATCGCAAGGGCGCCAGCGCCCCGGAGGAACGCCCGGCGGTCGGCGACTGGGTGCTGATCGAAGGCAGTTCGACCGCGCACGCGAAGATCGTCGAGTTGCTGCCGCGCCGCACCGCCATCAAGCGCGCCGCCGCCGGCGAGCACTACAAGCAGCAGCTCATCGCCGCGAACGTCGACACCGTCTTCGTCGTCTGCGGCCTGGACGCCGACTTCAACCCGCGCCGCATCGAGCGCTACCTGCTGCTGGTGCGCAGCGGCGGCGCCGAACCGGTGGTGGTGCTGACCAAGTCCGACATCGCCGCGACCGACAGCGCCGCCGCGGTCGGCGTGCTCGAACTGGCCGCGCAGGACGTCGCCGTGCGCGCAGTCAATGCCAAGGACCGCGACAGCGTGGCCGCGCTCCTGCCTTGGCTGCAGCCCGGCCACACCGCGGTGCTGGTGGGCTCCTCCGGTGCCGGCAAGTCGACGCTCACCAACACGCTGCTGGGTATCGAGAAGATGAAAACCGGCGAGGTGCGCGAACACGATTCGCGCGGCCGCCACACCACGACCTACCGCGCGCTGATTCCGCTGCCTTCCGGCGCCTGCCTGATCGACACACCGGGCATGCGCGAACTCAAGCCCACCGGCGAGGAAGACGTCGCCGAGAACTTCAGCGACATCGAGACGCTGGCCGAAGCGTGCCGCTTCCGCGACTGCAAACACCAGAAGGAACCCGGGTGTGCCGTGCGCGCGGCGATCGAAGCCGGCCGGCTCGATCCGCAACGCTTCGCCAACTTCCTCAAGCTCAGCGACGAAGTCGCCTCCGCCGCGAACAAGGCCGCCAACCGCCGCGTGCAGAAGCAGGAAGAGAAGGTGCAGGGCAAGGCGCTGAACAAGCGGCTGGATGAGAAGTATGGGCGGCATTGAGGCCGCCGCTACCACCCGTCGTTCCGCTCTCGCTCGTCATTCCCGCGAAAGCGGGAATCCAGTGACTTTGCTTTTCGCTTTTGCTCGTCATTCCCGCGAAAGCGGGAATCCAGCGTCTTTGCTGTTGCCGTTGCTGTTATTTGTGAAGGCCGCAATGGCGAAGGCAAAAACCAAAGACACTGGATTCCCGCTTTCGCGGGAATGACGAAGTCGAGGGCCCGCTTGACCGGACATTCGTCCGGGGAAAGGCCGCGGGAATGACGAAGGCGGGCGAGCCCTAGCGGGAATGACGAAGTCCAGGGCCTCACGGGAATGACGCGGTCGGGGCGGGCGCCCGCAGGAATGACGAAGTCGAGGGCCCGCCCTCGCGGCGTTATAACCGTCTAGCCGGGAAGCTCGACCCTCCCTCACCTCCAGGCCACCCACCCGCCCACCGTGGAGCCGCAACCCCATGACCGAGCTCACCCCCGACATCGCCCACCACGCCGCACTCGACGCGCGTCTGGTCAAGGCTGTGAAGGGCATCCGCCTGCTCTCGCAGGTGAGCTGGCCGGCCAGCGTGCAGCAGCAGTTCCTCGCCGCCGCCGCGCAGGGCCGCTACGCGATGCCGGTGATCGCCTACCCGAAGTACGACTTCAGCGAGGAACGACGCGAACTCGATGCGATCGTGCGCGAGGCCGACCCCGGGCATCCCATCGGCCACTACCTGTGCGAGTCCGCGCGCAGCTGGTCGATGGCCGCCGAACTGCTCGAGTGCCTGGGCACGCCCACGGTGACCGAGCACTCGATCCGACTGTTCGGCCGCCCCGATGAACCCTTGCCCGGCAACGGCCCCAGCACGCGCGAAGCCGCGCACCACTTCATCGACATCGCCAACGAACTCGACCGCGAGCTGCTCTCGCCCGCCGAGACCGTCGCCATCTCCGCCACCGCACTGCAGCTGCAGCTGCAATCCGCGCTCGACGACTTCTTCGACCAGCGCGTGATCGAAGTGGTGCTCGACCCCGACCTGATCGCCAAGGCCGCCGCCGGCGCCACGCGCATCCGCCTGCGCCACGGCGCCGCCTTCAGCGACTACGACCGCCACCAGCTGATCGAGCACGAGGCCTTCGTGCATTCGCTCACCGCGCTCAACGGCCGCGAGCAGCCGCACCTGCAGAGCCTGGCGTTGTCCTCGCCGCGCACCACCGCGACGCAGGAAGGGCTCGCGGTATTCGCCGAGCAGATCACCGGCTCGATCGACATCGAGCGCATGAAGCGCATCAGCCTGCGCATCGAGGCGGTGGCGATGGCGCTGGACGGCGCCGACTTCCTGCAGGTGTTCCACTACTTCCGCGAGGCCGGGCAGAGCGATGCCGACAGCTTCACCTCGGCGCAGCGCGTGTTCCGCGGCGTGCCGCCGACCGGCGGCGCCGCCTTCACCAAGGACACCGTGTACCTGCGCGGCCTGATCAGCGTGCACACGTTCTTCCGCTGGGCCCTGCGCCAGCGCAAGCTGCTGCTGTGCCGGCGCCTGTTCGCGGGGAAGATGACCCTGGGCGACGTGCAACGGCTGGAGCCCCTGTTCGACCACGGCGTGCTGGTGCCGCCGCGCTGGCTGCCGAAGTGGATCGTGCGCGCCAACGGCCTGGCGGGGATGCTCGCCTTCTCGCTGTTCGCCAACCGCATCCGCCTGGACGCGGTGGCCAAGGACGAGGACTTCTTCGAGGTCTAGCGACTCGCGGCGTAGCGCGCGGCAGTGGAGGGCGGCCGCGCCGCCCCGCGTTCGGTACGCAACAGGCCGGCGGCGTCCAGCCGCAAGTTGCGGCGCAGGTAGTCGCGCAATGCAGAGTTCGGTGGTTCGGGCGCGGCGCCACCGAGCGTTCCATGCAGCATCGCCTCGGTGAGGTAGACGTAGGCCTCGCGCGGCAGCGGATCGGTCGGCGAATGGCCGCCCTGCGGTTCCACGTACAGGCTCACGCTCTTGCCCAGGCGCTTGAGCACGGCGGCGTAGTGGATCACTTCGCGGATCGCCACGACGCGATCGGCGCCGCCGGCGAGCAGCAGCACCGGCCGCTGCAGTCTGCCGGCGTTGACCAGCGGCGATTGCGCGTGCAGCCGCGTGTAGGTCGCCGCATCGTAGGGATCGACGGACAGCTCGCGCAGCATCGCCAACAGCGACCCGTTCTTGCGCGCGCCCTGGTCGCCCGATTCGACCAGCCACTGCATCGACCAGGCGAAATCCGCCGGTGGCGCGCCGGCGACCCCGACCTTGAACAGATCCGGCGCGAAGGTCACCCCCTGCAGGGTCGAGTAGCCGCCGAAGGAATGGCCGGCGATGCCGACGCGCTGCGCATCGCCGATGCCCTGCACGAGCAGGTAGCGCACGCCGTCCACGATGTCCTGCTGCACGCGGCCGTTCCCGAAGTCGCCGCGCGCGGCGAGCATGTAGTCGCGACCGTGACCGGTGGAGCCGCGGAAATTCGATTCGAACACCACGTAGCCGCGATTGGCGAGCAACTGTCCCATCGCGTCGTAGCCGGAATCGAAATGGTTGATCGGGCCGCCATGCACGTCGGCCACCAGCGGTGCGCGCGCCGGATCGATGCCCGGCGGCACCAGCAGGAAGCCGCGTACGCGCATGCCGTCGGACGCCCGATAGGCGAAAGGAATCTTGCGCGCGAGCGCTGCTTCGGGCAGCGGCGCGCGCAGGCCGGCGTCGCGCTCCAGGATGCGGCGCGTGCGCCCGCTGCGCGGGTCGTACAGGTGCCAGCGCGGATCGCGCAGGGTGCTCGCGCGCTCGGACACCAGCCAGCAGGCGGCGGGACCTCGGCCGATGCTGATCGCGAGGTCGCGGCCGGGGAAGCGGCGCCTGAGTGCATCCACGTGCGGCTGCGCGTCGCCGATGCCGTAACTGGCCGCGACCGTGCTGCGATAGCTGGCGATCGCCGGTTGCAGCGTCGCCGGATCCAGTTCGAGCTCGTCGAGGTCGGCTTCGCCGCGCGGATCGGCGTGCACGACATGCGGCGCGCCGTGGGCATCCAGGCGCAGCACGCCCTGCAGATCGCGGTCGAGCCGGCCGCGCACGATCAGGTCGCCGGCGGCATCGAAGCCGAGCAGCGTTATCCGGTCCATGGCATCGAGCAGCCGCAGCATGTGCAGCGTGCCGTCGGGCATGGCCCGCAGAATGGCGTTGCGTTCGCCATCGAAGCGCGTCACCGCCGCGATCCGGCCGCGCGCATCGAAGGCGACATCGTGGACCCAGAACGGGTCCTCGCGCAGCAGCGTGCGCCGGCCCTGCGCGTCCATGCGCACCAGGCGCCAGCGCTCGTGGTTGCCGGCGCGCACGCGTTCGCGCAGCACCACCGCGGCCGGTTGCGACGGGTCGAGCTGGACCACGGTGCGGCGCTCGACGCCGTTGAGGGGAATGCGAATGCCACCGACACCGTGCATTGGAAGGGTGGCCAGCGAGGTGCGCCCGATGACGAACAACCAGCGACCGTCACGCGACCAGCGCAACTGGTTAGCCTCGGTGCGCGGCAACAGGTTGCGCGGCGCACCGCCCGCCGTCGGCAACAGCCACAGGCTGCGCGACGACGCCTGCTCGCGCAGGTAGGCGACGTGGCGGCCGTCGGGCGACAACGTCACCGCGCTGAGCGGGCGCGCATCCAGGAAGGCCGCGCGCGGCTGCAGCGCCGCTGGAGGACGCGAACGTTCAACGGCGACCGCGGCACGCAGCGTGTCGGCATCCGTGTCCGCATGCGCCAGCGGGCCGGCGACGACGAGGACGACCGCAGTCAGAAGGCGCAACCAGCGCGCGTGCATCGCCGGTGTCGGCACGAACAGGGATGAAGTCTTCATTCGTCGAGTCTTCCTCGCTGTCACGCGGCGACGGGCGGTGCCAGCGGCAGCGCGTCGACCTGCTCGCGCCACGGATACATCAGCCACAGGCTCAGCAGGGCCGGTACGCCGACCACGCCGCACAGCGCCACCCAGCTCCAGTACGCAGCACCCGCCAGGCCCTTGCGCCGGCCGAGCGCCAACGCCGCCAGCAACGAGAGTGCGCACAGCGTCAGCGCGAGCAGCACGGTGCTGCGCGACCACTGCACCGGCATCTGCACGCGCAGCGGATCGTCGCCGGCGTACAGATCCTGCGCGGCCAGGCACAGCGTGCGCAGTGCCGGCGAGAGCCACCAGATCCGCGCCGTGTACGCCTCCGGCAGATCGATCGCCAGCGCGCGCCGCGCGACCTCGTGCACGCGGCCATCGGCGCCGACATGCACGACCTGCTGGTACGGCGCGGTGAATTCGCCGGACCACACGCCCCAGGTGTAGGTGAACGAGACCAGGTAGCCGTCGAGCAGCTCGACCAGGTCGACGCGGCCGAGGTTGCCGACCGGTCCCGGCAGGGGCACGCGCAGCAGCGGCTGCAGCCGATCCAGGGTGTTGGCGGCTTCGCGGCCCGGATACACGTACAGCGCGCGATTGCTCTGAGCCACGATGTTCTCGCCGGCGCGATCGGGCGGATCGGCGAACACCTCGCCCTGCGGCAGGCGGATGCGCTGGAAGATGCGCTGCTGCTCGGCATCGAACTGGTAGGCGCCGTTCGCGCTCAACAGGAAGCCGCCCATGTACTCCAGCGTCGGATCGGGAAACGCGGCGTTGCCCGTGCCCAGCCCGAGTTCGCCGCGCGCGCGCCGGTCGAGCAGGCTGTAGCCGATGAAGCGCATGCGGTCATGACTGAACACCCAGCGCACGCGGTGCCCGGTGTCGTCCAGTTCCATCGGCGCGATGTTGCCCAGCTCGTTGCGTCGCGGCAGGTTGCGCAACGGCCAGCGCGTGGTCACGTCCGACAGGGCGATCTGCTCGCGCCACAGCGGCGCATCGCGATCGCGGCTGGCGGCGATGCCGGCGAGCAGCAGATCCTTGCCCTCGGCCTGGTTCGCTTCGATGGCGCCGCCGGCCGGCGGCACCGGCGTGTCGAGCGGATGCGTGCCCGCCATCGTCCAGCCGAACTCGACGCCGAAGCCCAGCATCCACACCAGGAAGTACAGGCCGACCTGCACCGGCAGCGCCGCCACGATGACCGCGGCCGTGCGCCGCGGCGGCGCATCGAGATCCGGCTTGAACGCGATCGCCAACAGTCCGGCCAGCGCCAACAGCACCGTCGCCTGCAATGCGAGCGCCGCCGGTCCCTGCGCCCGCGCCATCATCAGCAGTGCCGGCAGCACCGCGACGGTCCAGGCGTAGCGGCGTCCCGCGAGCATCGCGTAGGCCCCGGCGAGATAGCCGCACGCGGCGATGAGCAGGCTGGCCAGCGGCATCAGCCAGTGGCGCAGGTCGACCACACGCGCGGTCAGCGCTTCCTGGTACAGCGCGATCAGCGCGATCGGCAACGCGATCGCGACCAGCAGCACCACGCCGCCCGCGCCGCATAGCGATGCGGCGATGCGCAGCCGGTGCAACGGGCGATGCAGCAGGTTGAGCCAGTGGTTGGGCCGGCGGTAGCTGCCCATCTGGTACAGCCCCAGCAGAGCGCCAGCCACCGCGTAGACCGAGGCGAAGATCTGGTAGACCTGCATCGGCTGCTGCGCCAGGTCGACCAGGCGGCTGAGGAAACCGAGCACGACGGCGTGCAGCGCCGCGGCGGCGAGGCACCAGGTGCGGAAGCGCAGCAGCTCGGCCTTGAACAATTCGATCATCGTGATTCCCCTTCGTCTCAGGCCTGCGTGCCCGCGGGCGCCGCGTGGTTCTTCGCCAGGAAGCTGTTGACCGCACGGTCCAGGCTCACCGGCATGCTCTGCACCGAGCGCGCGCCGCAGGCGCGCAGGAACTGTTCGAACTGCGCGTCCTGGTCCAGCACCAGGTAGTGGTGCAACCCGTCCAGGCGCTGCAGTTGCAGCAGCCCCGGAATGCGCTGCGGCTCGGGCCCCTTGAACGGGATGTCGGCGACCCAGTGGGTGACGCGCGCGCAGAAGTCGTCGGGCGCCGACATGTGCTTGAGCCGGCCGCGCTCGAGGATGATCAGGTTGTCGGCGACGCGCTCGATCTCCTCCATCTGGTGCGAGCAATAGATCACCGTGCAGTCGTCGGCCGCGTTGCTGTACATCAGCGATTCCAGGAACGCGCGCTTGGCCACGACATCCAGGCCCAGCGTCGGCTCGTCGAGCACCAGCAGTTCCGGCCGCTGCGCCAGCGCCAGCGCCAGGTTCAGTCCGGCGCGTTCGCCGCGCGAGAGCTGACCGACCTTCTGCTCCGGCAGCACGTGGTAGTGGCTGATCACCTCGTCGAACGCGCGCTGGTCCCAGCGCGGGTACAGGCGTCGCTGCGCGGCGATCACCGCGGACACGCGCAGCCAGCCGGGCAGGGTGTGTTCCTCGTTGACGAAACCGATGCGCGCGCGATCGGCGGGCGTCAGCGCCGCGCTGTCGCGGCCGAGGATGCGCGCGGTGCCCGCGCTCGGCGGCAGGAAGCCGAGCAGCACGCGGAACAGCGTCGACTTGCCCGCGCCGTTGGCGCCGACGATCGCGTGGATGCGGCCGCGCGGAATGCGCAGATCGAGCTGGTCGAGGGCGAGCTTGCGGCCGTAGCGCTTGCTCAGCCCGACGGTCTCGATGACGTAGTCGGAATGGTCGGACATGGAAACCTCAGGCGGTCTTCTTCGGCGTCAGCGCGCGCAGTTCGCGGCCCAGGCGTTCGTGCGCCTGCGCGGGGGGGTAATCGAGGGCGACCACTTCATGGACGAAGCGCTGGATCGCGTCGTCGAGGCGGCGTTCGCGCTCGGCATCGCTCAGGCGCTGGCGCGGCGTGGCCACGTACAGGCCCAGGCCCTGGCGCGACTCGAGCCAGCCGTCGCTGGTGAGTTCGGCATAGGCCTTGGCGACGGTGTTGGGATTGATCGTCAGCTGCTGGGCGAGGCCGCGCACGCTGGGCAGCTGCGCGCCGGGCTGCAGCTCGGCGGTGGCGATCTTCATCCGGATCGCATCGACGATCTGGCGACTGATCGGTCGGGAATCGCCGGTGGCGATCTGGATCATCAGGGCCTGGGTGCGGGCCATGCGGGACTCCTGTGCGGGCTAGCTGTACTATGTGAACTAGTACAGTATGAACATCGCGCCGGCGTCAAGGCCCGTGGCGACGAAACCGGGACAGGGCGCGACGAAACCCACGATTGCGAGTGCCGTTGCCGTTGCCTGTTGCCGTTGCCTGTTGCCTGTTGCCGTTGCCTGTTGCCGTTGGCTTCTCCCCGCGTCGCGGGGAGAAGCTCCCCGAAGGGGTGATGAGGGGCGCGAGCGCAGCGAGCAGGACGTCGCTCCTTGCGAATCAGGCGACCGCGAAAGCGCTCGCTGCGCTCGCCCCCTCACCCGCCCTTCGGGCACCCTCTCCCCGCCGCCCTGCGACGGGGAGAGGGGGGCAGCTCGTCATCGGCGGGAGAGGGGGCAGCTCGCCATCGGCGGGGAGTGGGGAGCAGCTCGCCAGCGGCGGGAGAGGGGCGCAGCTCGCCCTGCGACGGGGAGAGGGGCAGCTCGTCATCGCCCTGCGATGGGGAGAGGGGGAGCAGCTCGCCCAGCGGCGGGAAGGGGGAGAACAGCTCGTCAAGCGACCAGCAGCAAACCCGGCGTCCGGCTTCGCGCAACGCGGCCGCAGCCACGAAACCGCCCGAACCGGGCGGCTACAATCCCAAACCCTGCCGAATTCCCGCCGAGCGATGTCCGACGACCTGAAGCAAGCCGCCCTCGACTACCACCGCCTGGAACCGCGCGGGAAGATCAAGGTCACCGCCACCAAGCCGATGGTCACCCAGCGCGACCTCGCGCTCGCGTATTCGCCGGGCGTCGCCTATGCCTGCGAGGAAATCGCCAACGACCCCAGGCTCGCCTCCGACTACACCGCGCGCGGCAACCTGGTCGCGGTGATCTCCAACGGCACCGCCGTGCTCGGCCTGGGCGACATCGGTCCGCTGGCCGGCAAGCCGGTCATGGAAGGCAAGGGCGTGCTGTTCCAGAAGTTCGCCGGCATCGACGTGTTCGACATCGAGGTCGACGAAAAGGACCCCGACAAGCTGGTCGAGATCATCGCCAGCCTGGAGCCCACCTTCGGGGGCATCAACCTCGAGGACATCAAGGCGCCGGAGTGCTTCATCGTCGAACGCAAGCTGCGCGAGCGGATGAACATCCCGGTGTTCCACGACGACCAGCACGGTACCGCGATCATTGTTGGCGCCGCCGTGCTCAACGCGCTGGAAGTGGTCGGCAAGAAGATCGGCGAGGTGAAGCTGGCCACCGCCGGCGCCGGCGCGGCCGGCATCGCCTGCCTCGACATGCTCGTCGCGCTGGGCATGAAGCCGGAGAACATCCTGGCCTTCGACCGCGAAGGCGTGCTCTACACCGGCCGCGGCCACATGGATCCGGACAAGCAGCGCTACGCGCGCGACACCGACAAGCGCACGCTGGCCGACATCGTCGCCGGCGCCGACGTGTTCCTCGGCCTGTCCGCCGGCGGCGTGCTCAAGCCGGAGATGGTCGCGACGATGGCCGACAAGCCGATCATCCTCGCGCTCGCCAATCCGTATCCGGAAATTCTTCCGGAAGACGCCAAGAAGGTGCGCCCGGACTGCATCATCGCCACCGGCCGTTCGGACTATCCGAACCAGGTCAACAACGCGCTGTGCTTCCCCTACATCTTCCGCGGCGCGCTCGACGTGGGCGCGACGGAAATCAACGAGGCGATGAAGCTCGCCTGCGTGCGCGCGATCGCGCAGCTGGCGCGCATGGAATCCTCGGACCTGGCCGGTGCCTACGGCGGAGAGATCCCCAGCTTCGGCCCCGAGTACCTGATCCCGCGCCCGTTCGATCCGCGCCTGCTCACCATGCTCGCGCCGGCGGTGGCGCGCGCGGCGATGGATTCGGGCATGGCCACGCGCCCGATCCTCGACATGAAGGCGTACGAGGAGAAGCTCGGCCAGTTCATCTATCGCACGGGCCTGCTGATGAAGCCGGTGTACGACCGCGCCCGCGCCGACCGCAAGCGCGTGGTCTATGCCGAAGGCGAAGAGGAAACCGTGCTGCGCGCGGTGCAGACGGTGATCGACGAGCAGCTCGCGTTCCCGATCCTGATCGGCCGCCCCGAAGTCATCGAGCAGCGCATCGCGCGCCTGGGCCTGCGCATGAAGGCGGGTGTCGACTTCGAACTCACCAACATCAATTCCGATCCGCGGTTCGACGAGTACTGGCAGCAGTACCACGCCATCACCGAGCGCCGCGGCGTCACCCCGGCGGCGGCGAAGAACCTGCTGCGTTCGCGCCCGACGCTGATCGCGACGCTGATGGTCGAGCGCGGCGAAGCCGATGCGATGATCTGCGGCCTGGTTGGCCGCTTCCACAAGAAGCTCGGCTACCTGCGCAGCGTGTTCGACTTCGAGAAGGGCGTGACCGGCACCGCCGCGATGACCGGCGTGATCAACGACCAGGGCGTGTGGTTCTTCCTCGACACCCACGTGCAGCTGGATCCGTCCGCCGAGCAGATCGCCGAAGCCACGCTGCAGGCGACCTACCGCCTCAAGCTGTTCGGCGTCGAGCCCAAGGTCGCGCTGCTGTCGCACTCCAACTTCGGCAGCCACGACAACGTGTCCGCCGCGAAGATGCGCAAGGCCTACCAGATCATCCGCCAGCGCGTGCCCAAGCTCGAGGTCGACGGCGAGATGATGGCCGACACCGCGTGGGACGAGGAGCTGCGCTCGCGCATCTTCCCGAACTCCACGCTCAGGGGCCGCGCCAACCTGTTCGTGATGCCCAACCTCGACGCGGCCAACATCACCTACAACATGGTCCGCGTGATGACCGACGGCGTCGCCATCGGCCCGATCCTGATGGGCCTGGACAAGCCCGCGCACATCCTCACCCCGGCCTCGACCCCGCGCCGCGTGGTCAACATGACCGCGATCGCCGCGGTGGACGCGCAGATCCGCGCCGCGCGGAAGTAGGCCGTAGCCCGGGTAAGGCCGAAGGCCGCACCCGGGTGATGTTCACCTTGCTTTTGCTCGTCATTCCCGCGAAAGCGGGAATCCAGTGACTCTCGTTGTTGCCGTTGCCGTTGGTTTTGCTCGTCATTCCCGCAAAAGCGGGAATCCAGTGACTCTCGCCATTGCCGTTGCCGTTGGTTTTGCTCGTCATTCCCGCGAAAGCGGGAATCCAGTGACTCTCGCCGTTGCCGTTGGTTTTGCTCGTCATTCCCGCGAAAGCGGGAATCCAGTGACTTTGCCTTTGCCTTTGCCTTTGCCGTTCCCGTTCCCGTTCCCGTTCCCGTTGCCGTTGCCGTTCCCGTTCCCGTTGCCGTTGCCCTTACCGCTGTGTGTTGTTGTTGCTCGTCATCCCCGCGGCCTTCAACGGACGAATGTCCGGTCATCCAGCGACGCTGCTGTCGCAAACACCCCGGGTGCGCTTCGCTTACCCGGGCTGCAACCCGGGCCACCCCCCTGATCCTTGCCCACCCATGCGCCTGAAATACTGCAAACTCCCGCACGGCAACTTCGGCGACGACCTCAACGTCGAACTGTGGCCCGCGCTGTTTCCCGACCTGGAAACGAAGCACCCGGACACCTGGCTCTACGGCGTCGGCACCATCCTCGGCGGCACCCAGCCCGAAGGCCCCAAGGTCGTGCTCGGTTCCGGCTGCGGCTACCGCGGTACGCCGCAACTGGGCAGCGAGTGGAAGGTGTACTGGGTGCGCGGCCCCGGCACCGCGAAGAAGTGTCACCTCGATCCCGCACTCGGCCTCGGCGATGCCGCCGTGCTGTGGCCGCCGCTGCAGCGCGAACGCGCGCCGGTCCAAGCTCGCATCGGCCTGGTCCCGCACCACAAGAGCTACGACAGCTTCGACTGGGACACGCTGGCGCGTGATGCGGGCTTGTATCCGATCGATCCGCGCCAGTCGCCGCAAGCGGTCGCCGATGCCATCGCCAGCTGCGAACGCGTGCTGACCGAATCGCTGCATGGCGCGATCTTCGCCGACGCCCTCGGCGTGCCGTGGCGCGCGACCGTGCTGGCGCGGCGCTTCAACGATTTCAAATGGCAGGACTGGCTCGACACGCTCGGCATGAAGCTGCACACCGCCGAGGTCCACGTCGAACTCAAGCGCGAACTGTCCACCGCCAAGGCGATCGGCAATTTCCTCACCCGCTGGGTCGGCGGCCCCGACGAACGCAACCACCTGCGCCCGATCCGCGCGGCCAACGCGTCGGATATCGAACGCGTGCGCCAGGACCTGATCAACATCGCGGGCGAAACCGGTTCGTACGTGCTCAGCGATCCCGCCGTGCGCGCGCGGCAACAGGCGCGGATGCGCGAGGCCTGCGCACGCTTCGCCGCGGAGCACGGGCTGACCTTTGCCGGCTGAGCGCTCGGCGCTCGGCGCGCCAGCGTTTTCTCTTCTCCCTGCTCGCGGGGAGAAGATGCCCGAAGAGCCTATGAGGGGGAGCGAGCGCCACCAGGTCGAATGAGGAGGCGAACGCAGCGAGCTGCCCTGCCCCCGCCCGTCCGTTAACCTCCGCGCGGCGCACCACCGTTAAAGTACGCCCATGTCGATCGGCTCCGTCCTGCTGCGCCTGTTGCTCAGCCTCTGCCTCGTCCTGAACGGGACCGCGGCGGCGGCTGCAGCGGCGCAACTGCCGATGGCGCAACACACCAACCCAGCGGCGACCGAAGCCGCGCAAGGCGCCGCGACCGAGGCCATGCCCTGCCACGGCCACCACGATGCAATGGCCGCCGCGATGCCGGGCGACGCATCGATGCACGGCATCCCGATGCAGCACGCTCCGGCCGCAAACACCCCTCAACCCACCAAGCCCAAACACACCCCCGACTGCTGCAAATCCGGCACCTGCCGCTGCGCCTGCGTGCATATCGCCCAGGTCGGCGTGCCCGCGCTGCGGATTCCCGACGTCGCGCCCGATCATCAACGCAGCGTGCGCGCGCTCGCGCCCGGCCATGCCGCGCCGGCGCTGCCGCATCCGATCCGACCTCCCATCGGCTAAGCGGTCAACTCGCGCCCCCGGCGCCCTTTCGCCTGCGCATGCGACGACCACGCCGTCGCTGCGTACGCCCGCGCGACGCACGCCGTCGCGACCCATCGATCCACGGAGTTTCCATGTCCTCTGATGCATTCGGCCGCGAAGCCGGCGCACTGTCGCAGCCGTCGCGCCGCCGCTTCGTCCAGGGCCTCGCCGCAGGCGGCGCGATCGCCGGCCTCGGCCTGTGGCCCAAAGCAGGTTGGGCGCTGAAGTCCGCCGGCTATCCCAATGTGCTGTCCGGCACCGAGTTCGACCTCACCATCGGCGAGACGCCGATGAACTTCACCGGCCGCACGCGCACCGCGATCACCGTCAACGGTTCCCTTCCCGCGCCGCTGCTGCGCTGGCGCGAAGGCACCACGGTGAACCTGCGCGTCACCAACGCGCTGCCGCCCGGATCGATCCACGGCCACGAAACCTCGATCCACTGGCACGGCATCGTCCTGCCCGCAAACATGGACGGCGTGCCTGGCCTGAGCTTCGCCGGCATCCATCGCGGCGAGACCTACCACTACCGCTTCACCGTGAAGCAGGGCGGTACGTACTGGTACCACAGCCATTCGATGTTCCAGGAGCAGGTCGGCCTGTACGGCCCGCTGATCATCGATCCGCTCGAGCCCGAGCCCTTCGCCTGCGACCGCGATTACGTGGTGCTGCTCTCAGACTGGACCGACCTGGATCCGGCGGCGCTGTTCGCGCGACTGAAGAAGATGTCGATGTACGACAACTACTACCAGCGCACCGTCGGCGACTTCGTCCGCGACGCGCAACGCAACGGCCTGGCGGCCACGCTCGACGACCGCAGGATGTGGGGCGCGATGCGCATGTCGCCGACCGACCTGTCCGATGTCAACGCGAACACCTACACCTACCTGATGAACGGCACGACGTCGTTGGGCAACTGGACCGCGCTGTTCCGTTCCGGCGAGAAGGTGCGCCTGCGTTTCATCAACGGCTCGTCGATGACGCATTTCGACGTGCGCATCCCCGGCCTGAAGATGACCGTGGTCGCCGCCGACGGCCAGTACGTGCACCCGGTGACCGTCGACGAATTCCGCATCGCCACCGCCGAAACCTTCGACGTCATCGTCGAACCGACGGGGCAGGACGCCTTCACCATCTTCGCCCAGGACCTGGGCCGCACCGGCTACGTCAGCGGCACGCTCGCCGTGCGCGAGGGATTGCGTGCACCAGTGCCGGCGGTCGATCCACGCCCGCTGCTGACCATGGCCGACATGGGCCACGGTGGCATGGGCCACGCCATGTCCGGCATGAAGGGCATGGAAGGCGGTTGCGGCGCGAGCATGGGCAAGAGCGATGCCCACGACATGGCGCAGATGAAAGGCATGGAAGGCGGCTGCGGCGCCAACATGCAGATGGCGGGCATGCAGCACGACGCACACGCGCAGACGACGTCCAACGCACACGCGGGACACGCAGGCGGCGGCATGCAGACGCATCCCGCCAGCGAGACCGGCAACCCGCTGGTCGACATGCAGACCATGGCACCGGTGCCGAAGCTCGACGATCCCGGCATCGGCCTGCGCGACAACGGCCGCACCGTGCTGAGCTATTCGATGCTGAAGAGCACCTTCGACGATCCCGACGGCCGCGATCCCGGCCGCGACATCGAACTGCACCTCACCGGCCACATGGAACGCTTCGCCTGGGGCTTCAACGGCCAGAAGTTCTCGGAGGTCGAACCGCTGCGCTTCAACTACGGCGAACGCCTGCGCATCGTGCTGGTCAACGACACGATGATGACCCACCCGATCCACTTGCACGGCATGTGGAGCGACCTCGAGGACGAGCACGGCAACTTCCTCGTCCGCAAGCACACCATCGACATGCCGCCCGGCAGCCGCCGCAGCTACCGCGTGCGCGCCGACGCACTCGGCAGCTGGGCGTACCACTGCCATCTGCTCTACCACATGGAAGCGGGAATGATGCGCACGGTGAGGGTCGACGAATGAAGACGAACCTCCTCGCGCGCGCTCCGCTCGCCGCCGCGCTGCTGCTGTCATTCGATGTCGTTGCGCAGGATCACGCGCAGCATCAGACGCAATCGACGCCGACGGAGAATGCGCAGCACCAGACGCAACCGGTGCCGATGGATCATTCGCAGCATCACATGCCGCCGCCGCCGGTCGATCACGCCGCCATGGACCACGCCATGCCGCGCGCACCGGACGAACCGGTCACGCCGATCCCCGTGCCCACCGACGCCGACCGCGCCGCCGCGCAACCGCCGCCGCAGGACCATCCCGTCCACGACAACGGCATCTTCACGTTCGTCCAGTT
This sequence comes from Lysobacter yangpyeongensis, assembly GCF_042655745.1. Taxonomy (NCBI): domain Bacteria; kingdom Pseudomonadati; phylum Pseudomonadota; class Gammaproteobacteria; order Lysobacterales; family Lysobacteraceae; genus Lysobacter; species Lysobacter yangpyeongensis. Next base: position 102,457 of record NZ_JBHSNM010000007.1, read on the forward strand.
CAATCGCCTGGAAGCCTTCGACGCGGACGAGGGGCGTGGCCTGGAGTGGGAAGGCCAGGCCTGGATCGGCACCGACCGCAACAGGCTGTGGCTGCGCAGCGAAGGCGAGCGCGTCGAACACCGCACCGACAACGCCGACCTCGAAGTGCTGTACGGTCGCGCGATCGCGCGCTGGTGGGATGTCGTCGCCGGCGTGCGCCACGACTTCCAGCCCGGCGCCTCGCAGGACTTCGCCGCGATCGGTGTGATGGGCACGGCGCCGTACAAGTTCGAGCTCGAAGCGACGGCGTACGTGGGGCAGGGCGGTCAGACCGCCGCGCGCGTGGAAGCCGAATACGAATTGCTGCTCAGCAACCGCCTGATCCTGCAGCCGCTCGTCGAACTCAACGCCTACGGCCGGAACGACGCGCGTCGCGGCATTGGCTCCGGCGTCAGTTCGGCGGAGGCCGGGTTGCGCTTGCGCTACGAAGTCACGCGTCAGTTCGCGCCGTACGTCGGCGTGGTGCGCGAATGGTCGTTCGGCCGTACCGCGGATTTCCGCCGCGAGGAGGAGGAAGCCGTCAACGACACGCGCATCGTTGCGGGTGTGCGGGTGTGGTTCTGAGGTCAAAGGCGCGCCCCTCATCGGGCGCTACGCGCCACCTTCTCCACGCACGCGAGTCCTGTAGCAGTGAGGGCACGTCACACTCGCAGAACATGCCATCCCACAACCCTAAACCCACACGCCGGACCCAACTCCGACTAAACGCACTCGCGGAAGACGCCCCATGAGCATGCATCCGCATTCGCACGGCCCGCACGAGGACAAGCACGCCGGACAACCGCACGAGGCCCACGGCCACGCATCGCCCGGCGGCCATGCCCATCCCGCACCCGCACACAACGCCACCGCGATCGACCCCGTCTGCGGCATGACGGTGAATCCGGCGACCACGCCGCACCACGCCACGCACGCCGGCACCGAGTACCACTTCTGCTCCGCGCGCTGCCGCGAAAAGTTCGTCGCCGCGCCGCAGACCTATCTGCACGCGCCGGGCACGCAACCCGCACACGCCACGCCGCATGCCGCAGTGACGCATCCCACGGCTGCACAAGCACTCCCCGCCGGCACCATCTACACCTGCCCGATGCACCCGCAGATCCGCCAGCCGGGCCCTGGCACCTGCCCGATCTGCGGCATGGCGCTCGAGCCGGAGATGCCCAGCCTGGAAGACGAAGACAACCCGGAGCTGCGCGACTTCACCCGCCGCTTCTGGTGGACGCTGCCGCTCACGCTGATCGTGCTGGCGCTGGCAATGCTCGGCCATCGCATCGGTTTCATTGCCACCGACACGCGCACCTGGCTCGAATTCGCCCTGAGCACGCCGGTCGTGCTGTGGGCCGGCTGGCCCTTCTTCGAGCGCTGCGCGCGGTCGATCAGGAATCGCAGCCCCAACATGTGGACGCTGATCGGCATCGGCGTGGGCGCCGCGTTCGGCTACAGCGTGGTGGCGACGCTCGCGCCCGGCCTGTTTCCGGAGTCATTCCGCGAACACGGCCGCGTCGGCGTGTACTTCGAGGCCGCGGCGGTGATCGTCTCGCTCACGCTGCTCGGCCAGCTGCTGGAACTGCGCGCGCGCTCGAAGACCTCCGCCGCGATCAAGGCGCTGCTCGGCCTCGCGCCGAAGACGGCGCGCCGCATTCGTGACGACGGCAGCGACGAGGACATCCCGCTCGACCACGTCCACGTCGGCGACCGCCTGCGCGTGCGTCCCGGCGAGAAGGTGCCCGTCGACGGCACCGTGCTCGAAGGCCGTTCCAGCATCGACGAATCCATGCTCACCGGCGAACCGATCCCGGTGGAGAAGGAAGCCGGCGCGAAGGTCATCGGCGCCACGCTCAACGGCACCGGCGCGCTGGTGATCCGCGCCGACCAGATCGGCTCCGCCACCGTGTTGTCGCAGATCGTGCAGCTGGTCGCGCAGGCGCAGCGCTCGCGCGCGCCGATGCAGCGCATGGCCGACCGGGTCGCGTTCTGGTTCGTGCTCGCAGTGCTCGGCGTCGCGGTGGCGACGTTGCTCGGCTGGGGCCTGTTCGGTCCCGAACCGTCGTGGACCTACGCCGTGCTCAACGCCGTGTCCGTGCTGATCATCGCGTGCCCGTGTGCGCTGGGCCTGGCCACGCCGATGTCGATCATGGTCGCCACCGGCCGCGCCGCGCATGCCGGCGTGCTGTTCCGCGATGCCGAGGCGATCGAGCAGCTGCGTCGCATCGACACGCTGATCGTCGACAAGACCGGCACGCTCACCGAAGGCCGCCCGGCCTATCGCGACGCGCTTGCCGCCGACGGTTTCGATGCCGACGAAGTACTGCAACTCGCCGCCAGCCTGGAGCAGGGCAGCGAACACCCGCTCGCCGATGCCATCCTCGCCGAAGCGAAACGCCGCGGCTTCACCCTGCAAACCGCGGACGATTTCGACTCGATCACCGGCCGTGGCGTGCGCGGACGCGTCGGCGGACGCGCGCTGGTGATGGGCAACCAGGCTCTCATGGCCGAAGTCGGCGCCGATCCGGCGCCCCTGCTCGCGCGCAGCGAACCCCTGCGCCGGCAGGGCGCGAGCGTGATGTTCCTCGCCGTCGACGGCCGCCTCGCCGGCGCGATCGCCGTCGCCGATCCGATCAAGCCGACCACGCCGCCCGCACTCAATGCACTGCGCGCCGACGGCTTGCGCATCGTGATGGCGTCCGGCGACGCGCAGGCCACGGCCGAGGCCGTCGCGTACACGCTCGGCATCGACGAAGTGCACGGCGAAGTGCGTCCGCAGGACAAGGTCGCGCTGGTGCAGCGCCTGCAGGCCGAAGGCCGCCGCGTCGCCATGGCCGGCGACGGCATCAACGACGCGCCCGCACTTGCCGCCGCCGACGTCGGCATCGCCATGGGCACCGGCACCGACGTGGCGATGTCGAGCGCGCAGGTCACGCTGGTGAAGGGCGACCTGCGCCGCATCGTGCAGGCGCGCACGATCTCCGAAGGCACCGTCGCCAACATGAAGCAGAACCTCGGCTTCGCCCTCCTCTACAACGCCCTGGGCGTGCCGGTCGCTGCGGGCGTGCTGTACCCGCTGACCGGACTGCTGCTGAGCCCGATGATCGCGGCGCTGGCGATGAGCCTGAGTTCGGTGTCGGTGGTGAGCAATGCGCTGCGGCTGGGGCAGGGCCGCCGTTACACCCCCGATCCGTGACCCCCCGTTGCGCGGTGTCGCTGGCGGACTTGACGAGCCAGCCACACCCACTGCGACACGATGGACTCCTATCGCAGGCGGGAGGCCATCTCATGGCGAGCTCAAAGCAGTCGCATTCGACCGCGCAGCACGGGCACGACGGACCGCACGCTGGCGGCGCGTCGCATGGCGGTCACTACCGTCGCCTGCTCGGCATGGTGGTGCTTTCGTACATCGCGATGTACTGGCTGATGTACGCGATGGTCGACACGCCCGCCAACGTGTTCAACAACGTCAACCAGATCTACATGGCCGCCCTGATGGCGGCCCCGATGGCGATCATCGAGCTCGTGCTGATGCGCGCGATGTATCCCAACAAGACGCTCAACGCCGCCCTCGTCGTCGCCGCGCTGGTGGTGATGCTGGTGTGCTGGTCCGGCATCCGCCGGCAACTGGCGGTGACCGACCAGCAGTTCCTGCGCTCGATGATTCCGCATCACGCCGGCGCCCTGCTCATGTGCCGGGAAAACCACCTCACCGATCCGCGGCTGCAGCAGCTCTGCCGCGACATCGAGGCGTCCCAGCAGGCCGAAATCGACCTGATGAAGTCCCACCTGAAGTGATCGCGGCCCGCGGCCGCCCCCATCCGCCCAGCGCACACCCCGTGCGCACACCGGCCGCTTCGCGCCACTGAAATCGTAGCCACCGCCCCGCTTTGCCAAAGCAGTTGCTTCGTCATCTTCCTGTCGGGCCCCCGGCCGGCCCCGCTTGCTAGAATCCCGGCTCTAATTCCCACGATCCAAGGCGCCGGCCAGCGGGCCGCGCGGAGCCCCCATGACGAACTGGCTGAACGAGCTGCTGCAGAACGACCCCGATCCCACCGAAACCCGCGAGTGGATCGAATCCATGCAGGCGGTCATCGACCGCGAAGGCGCCGGCCGCGCCCATCAACTGCTCGACGGCATGGTCGAAGTCACCCGCCGCGCCGGCGCGCACCTGCCGTTCCAGCCCACCACCGACTACATCAACACCATTCCCGCGCACCTGGAGGCCAAGAGCCCCGGCGACGCCGCGATGGAATGGCGCATCCGCTCGATCATCCGCTGGAACGCGCTCGCCATGGTCGTGCGCGCCAACCGCAAGCCCGGCGACCTCGGCGGCCACATCGCCTCGTTCGCCTCGGCCGCCACGCTCTACGACGTCGGCTTCAACCACTTCTGGCGCGCCCCGAGCGATGAACATCCGGGCGATCTCCTCTACATCCAGGGCCACTCCAGCCCCGGCATCTACGCCCGCAGCTTCCTCGAAGGCCGCATCAGCGAAGACCAGCTCGACAACTTCCGCATGGAAGTCGACGGCCGCGGCATCAGCTCCTACCCGCACCCGTGGCTGATGCCCGACTACTGGCAGACGCCCACCGTCTCCATGGGCCTGGGCCCGATCAGCGCCATCTACCAGGCGCGCAACTGGAAGTACCTCGAAGGCCGCGGCCTGATGCCCAAGTCCGACCGCAAGGTCTGGTGCTTCATGGGCGATGGCGAAACCGACGAGCCCGAATCCCTCGGCGCCATCTCCGTCGCCGGCCGCGAAGGCCTCGACAACCTCGTCTTCGTCATCAACTGCAACCTGCAGCGCCTGGACGGCCCGGTGCGCGGCAACGGCAAGATCATCCAGGAACTCGAAGGCGTCTTCCGCGGCGCCGGCTGGAACGTCATCAAGAACATCTGGGGCAGCTACTGGGATCCGCTGCTCGCCCGCGACACGCAGGGCATCCTGCGCAAGCTGATGATGGAAACCGTCGACGGCGAATACCAGAACTGCAAGGCCTTCGGCGGCGCGTACACGCGCGAGCATTTCTTCGGCAAGTACCCCGAGACCAAGGCCATGGTCGCCAACATGTCCGACGACGACATCTGGCGCCTCAACCGCGGCGGTCACGATCCGCACAAGGTCTACGCCGCCTACCACGCCGCCATGCAGACCAAGGGCATGCCCACCGTGATCCTCGCCAAGACGGTGAAGGGCTACGGCATGGGCCAGGCCGGCGAAGCGTTGAACCCGACGCACCAGACCAAGAAGCTCGACGACGAGCAGATCAAGATCTTCCGCGACCGCTTCAACATCCCGGTCGCCGACGCGCAGCTGAGCGATCACCAGGTGCCGTTCTTCCACCCCGGCAAGGACTCGCCGGAAGTCGAATACATGCACGAGCGCCGCAAGGCCCTCGGCGGCTACCTGCCGCAGCGTCGCCGCAAGAGCACGCAGACGCTGGAAGTGCCGCCGCTGGAAACCTTCGACCGCCTGCTCAAGTCCAGCGGCGATCGCGAGATCAGCACCACGATGTCGTTCGTGCAGACGCTCAACATCATCCTGCGCGACAAGCAGGTCGGCCCGCGCTGCGTGCCGATCGTCGCCGACGAAGCGCGCACCTTCGGCATGGAAGGCATGTTCCGCCAGCTCGGCATCTACGCGCCGCACGGCCAGAAGTACAAGCCGGTCGACCGCGACCAGCTGATGTACTACCGCGAGGACGCCGCCGGCCAGGTGCTGGAGGAAGGCATCACCGAGTGCGGCGCGTTCTCCAGCTGGATGGCCTGCGCCACCAGCTACAGCACCAACGACCTGCCGATGCTGCCGTTCTACATCTACTACTCGATGTTCGGCTTCCAGCGCATCGGCGACAGCGCCTGGCAGGCGGCGGACATGCGCGCGCGCGGCTTCCTGCTCGGCGCCACCGCCGGCCGCACCACGTTGAACGGCGAAGGCCTGCAGCACGAAGACGGCCACAGCCACCTGCTCGCCAGCGCGATTCCGAATTGCCGCGCCTACGACCCGACCTTCGGCTTCGAAGTCGCGACCATCGTCCAGTACGGCATGCAGCGCATGCTCGCCGAACAGCGCGACGAGTACTTCTACCTCACACTGATGAACGAGAACTACGCCCACCCGGACATGCCGGAAGGCGCGGCCGAAGGGATCATCAAGGGCATGTACCTGCTCAAGGACGCCGGCAAGCCCAAGAAGGGCGAACTGCGCGTGCAGCTGATGGGCTCCGGCACCATCCTGCGCGAAGCCATCGCCGCCGCCGAGCTGCTCGACAAAGACTTCGGCGTCACCGCCGACATCTGGTCCTGCCCCAGCTTCACCGAACTCGCCCGCGACGGCGCCGATGCCGAACGCTTCAACCGCATGAACCCGGAAGCCAAGACCCCGCGCAAGCCCTACGTCACCCAGCTGCTCGAAGGCCGCCAGGGCCCCGCCATCGCCGCGACGGATTACGTGCGCGCCTTCGCCAACCAGATCCGCGAATACGTGCCGATGAAGTACACCGTACTTGGCACCGACGGCTTCGGCCGCAGCGACACCCGCGCCAACCTGCGCCGCCACTTCGAAGTCGACCGCTACTACATCGCCCACGCCGCCATCGCGGCCCTGGCGGCGGAAGGCAAGATGACGGGGAAGGATGTGGCGAGGGCTATCAAGCAGTACAAGATTGACAGTGAGAAGCCGAATCCGGTTGGGGTTTGATGGTCATAGAAAAGGGCGGCCAATTGGCCGCCCTTTTCTTTGCGGCCAATAATTGGACTAGATTGGCGGCCGTAGGGTGGGCTGTTAGAACAGTAGGAAGGACGCGCCGCACGCAGCCTAAGCCGCGTGCAACCATCAACCGCTCGGGTTTCATGCGATGGTCAAGAAGCTAAGTTTCGAAGCTAAGGAACGGATGGTGGAGCTTAGCGGAGCCTGTTTCTGGTACTGGAACGGCTTCTATAGCTTTCTCGAAAGCTGCGGCGTTCCGAGACAACTGCATCGTAAGTATCCACGCGATGCATACAACAAGTACGAACTCATGCGGGCTTTGCTCGACGAGCTAGATCGAGCGGGAAACTCCGCTTTGATAGGCGCTATAGCATCTGGGTTCTATCGCCTAAACGGTCCGCTGGATCGTGATCAGTTGGACGAGCGGAAAGCCAAGAAGCTATTGGCAGAATTCAGAGGCATGGTTGGGGACGACCCAATTGAAGCCGAGATAAGAAGAAGAGAGCAGGAAAAAGCCAAGACGGCTTACAAAGAGGCTGTCGCGTCTCAGCGCGCTCAAGTAAAGCGCATCGAGGACTTGAACAATGATTTTCTGTCGCTGACAACTACGAGCGAGCTCAGTCCACAGCAACGTGGATTCAGATTAGAGCAGATTGTCTTTGAGTTGCTCAGTCTCAGTGAGATAGAGCATAGAAGACCATTTCGAACTTCTGGCGAACAAATAGATGGGCACTTCAAGTACGAGAAATTCGACTATCTAGTTGAAGTTAAGTGGACGCAGAAGCCAACAAAGCAGCCTGAGCTTTCTGTATTCGACGGCAAGATTCGCGGAAAGGCGCAGAGCACAAGAGGACTCTTCATTTCGGCCAATGGATTCGATGATGCGGCCATCAAGAAGTACTCGGGTGACATGCCAAGAATCATTCTGATGACCGGCGAAGATTTGATGCTAGTGCTAAGCGGACGCGTGCTCTTTGCTGACGCTATGAAGGCTAAGGTTGACGCCATAGTCAGGCTTGGGGAAATTCTGTTCCCGTTGAGGAAGGTAGCCCTGTAAGAGGTCCGCTACGTGAAGCTGTTGGTTTGTTAATTTTGTGTTGAGTAGGTCTGGTGCCATCCGCCATTGGGCGGGAGCCATATTCCTAAATACATATAAATCAAGGAGGGCCTTTTTGTGGCGAAGGGACCTCGGTGGGCTCGCAATCCAAAGGTGCTTGCTCGCATAGAGCTTGCCAAACGCAGAATTCGGAGTGTCTTGGGGCGCCACACTGCCGCAAGTGGCCGCACTCTCGAGCAGAAGATCGCAGACGCAGGGCCGACCAATCAAAGAATTGAGCCCGTCTATCTGACCGTGGCTCGCCGCGCACTTGAGAAGGATGGGGTCGTTTCAAGAATGGCCCGCGGAGGGCTGCCTTGGTATTTCCTCTCAACAGCCAATGCATCGAGTGTAGATGCCCGCATTGCTGAACAGTTGGTAGTGCATGAAGCCGTCAGCAACATCCACGTGAACAAAAGAGTAGGCCAGGCTTTAGAAATCGCGATCATTCGAGCTATGCGGCGAGAGAAGTACAAGTACTTCGGTGACTTCAGAGATCTAGATAGTCACGATGACTCCTCGCCATATAGCCGCATAGAGCCCCCCATAGCGATTGGAGGGCGATTTACGGATGGTCCCGTAGACTTCATCGCTGAGGTAGCAAACGATTGGGTTGCAATCGAGGCAAAAAATGTGAGGCCGTGGATCTACCCTACGCAGAGAGATGAGCTCATGCCGCTGTTGCGAAGAGCGGTGGAGTTGGATGTGGTTCCAGTTCTCATCGCTAGAAGAATTCCTTATGTAACGTTTTCCGAAGTATTCAGGCCGTGCGGCGTTCTAATGCACCAAACATACAACCAGCTCTACCCATTTAGTGCAGCCGATCTGGCCAAATTGGCTGCCCAGAAAGACTTGCTTGGGTATCACGATATTCGAGTGGGAAATGATCCAGATAAGCGCTTAAGCGACTTCTTTGGCAAGAACTTGCCGATGCTTGTGAAGGATGCCAGGAGGCGATTCGATGAACACAAGGATCTACTGCTGATGTTGGCCCTTGGCGAGCTGAACTATCTTTCCTTTCATGTAGAGCTGCGAAAGCGCCTTGGAATCTATGTTGACGGAAACTATGAGGCGGACGACTCTGGACTAGAGGGGCCTGAGTATGACGAGTACCTAGATGACGATGAGTAGCCAGCGTCAAAGTGCCCTTGGATGCAAGTAGTGAGCTTGCCTTTAAAGGGGACGGAGGGAATTAATCACCCGCCGTTCCATCTCTCCGGAGAACCCAGGGGTAGAGCAGCGGCTTTCGGCTATTTGAGTGTGGCCAGCTCTTCAGGACTCAGTCTTAAACCATCCAGTACATGCGATTCCCCGTCGCTCGACTTTCCGCCGCAGACCCGGCTGACGAAGTCGATCGCGGCAGCCGCGCCGGCATAAAGGTGTCAGGTTCATTTGCTTGTGACGGCAAATGAACCTGACCCCTTTCTTTCAAACGCCTTTGCTTGTCAGTCAGGCGGGACGCATGGGCGACGTGCATTGCGCCTATTGGCGATAGTCCCTTACTTGAGGCCTGGCTTCGCCGCCTCGATAAGCTTTACGAGCTTATCGAAGTGCTTGTCTTCAAGAAGCGACTTGAGAGACTCCAAGGGATGTCCCTCAAAGCCCTTCCCGTCGTAAATGCGGATCGGATTGTCGCTGAAGTTGCGGATAGTAGTTTCAAGCAACTGGTTGAAGAGCGTCTTATCGCCAACCGCCTCGACCTCTTTTTTGTAAGCTTCAAACGATTGCGCCGTGGCTACCTTATAGGTGTAGTCCTGCTGGATACGAGCGGTGAGGCTTGCGTTTCGGGCGGCAAACCACCCTAACCAGATCCCAGGGGCAGCAAGCGGGATGAAGTGAAGTACGCGCTCCCAGAATGGAACGACTTGTTTCGGGGCGGTGGTGCCGGCAACTTCTTTTAAAAGCTCAGCGAAAGAACCCGAAGCACCGCCATCTTGTGAAAACGTTCCTTTGGCCATCAGCACCAAATAGACAATTGCCGCAACAAAGGCGAGTAGCCAGCCGATTCGTTCCATCCCGAGCCGCTTAGCACTTTTATCAAACGAGCCAGCTAAGCCTTGGCGGTTGAGGTCAGAGATTGCTTTGGAGATCTTTGCATTGGCTTCTGCAACAAGTTCGCCGCCACGAACAATCTGCTTGTCGGCATTCTCGCGATCTGCCGTGATTGTCGCCAGCTTGGCTTTCGCCTCACCAAGCAAAGTATTGGCATCGCTTACCGTTTGCTCATAAGTCGCCTTTGAAGTGGCGACATCCTGCGCAGTCTGCTGGACAGTGCTGAGATGTTGGGCGATCTGGGCAACAGCGGAAGCCGCTCGGCTCTCGGCGCTTTCGGTGGCTTGGAGGGCAATTGCAATATCGCCTGCTTGCTTGCTGATTGTCGCCTGTTGTTCAACTAACTTCTCAGCTAGAGGGGCGGCGTTTTCAACCCTGGTGATGTCGTTGTTGAGATCCTCTTGAGCGGCTTCAATGACCGCTTTGCGAACGCGGAAGCGCCTATCAAGAATCGGCGTCAGGGCAACATTCAACTCTGAAATCTTCGCAGGGAAGCCCGATTGGATAAGCCATGGATAGCCATTGCTCGGAGTGGCTGAGACCAATCCATTGAGCTGGTTGATTATGGAAACAGTGATTGTTTCCAACGCCTTGTCGTCCGCGCCAGCAGTCTTGGTCTTTGAGGCGGCATTCGAAAGGGCCGTCTCCCATTCATCAAAGAGCGCGTCAAAGTCTTCGGCTTGCCCTCCCTTCAATCCAAACGGTGTGAAGTCCGTTTCAGTCGGCTTGCTCTGACGAAGAGTCTTCCATGCACGATGAAGTGTTTGAAACTCAGCATAAGCATCCTTCAACTTCTTCCCCTTTTCGTTGGATGCGTCGCGCGTGTGCAATTAGCGACGGGTGGAGTTAACGGATCAGGTTCACTTAATCGAGGAAAAGGTCTCAGGTGGATTTTCATAGGGCCATGAAAATCCAGATGAAACCCTTCTATATGAGTTGTGGCGGTGTCATTGTTCTCAACTTTAGGGAAGAAAAGGGGACGGAAGGGAATTAATCACCCGCCGTCCCATCTCTCCGGAGAACGCTGGGGCAGAGCAGCGGCTTTTCGGCTATTTGAGTGTGGCTAGCTCTTCAGGACTCAGTCTTAAATCATCCAGTACATGCGATTCACCGTCGCTCGACTTTCCGCCGCAGACCCGGCTGACGAAGTCGATCGCGGCAGCCGCGCCGGCGATGTCGAAGCGATAGTTGTGCTTCGCACCGTTGGCGGCCGTGGCCGTGCACGCGAACTGTCTGGCCTCCCGGATCGATAGTAGGAAGCGATCCGCGTGGGTAAGCAGGGCAACCCCCTTTTCCAGATAGGTCCAGGTGGCGATGACGGACGGACCGCCGTCGATGGAGTATTCGAGCTCGCGATCGTCAAAGTCACCGCCCAGTACGTCCGGTACGAGCAGGTGTACGTAAACCGAATCCGGCCCGGGATCGTCGCACTTGATCACGAACGAGTTGCCGTATGAGCGGGCGGCCGCGATAGCTCGAGTCCGCCCCTGGGGATTCGGCTCGGTCGCCCGGATCCAGTGTGCATTCGTGGATTGATTGGACACGATGTTTCCCTGTCTCGCTTAGCGGATGTAGCAGATGTCGATGTAGACGATGCCGTTGTAGCCGTTCTGGCACGGCGCACCCGCGGGACCGGAGTGTTTGAAGCGCACCTGGGTTTGGCCGATGCGCTGCAGATCCCACGCTTGGCAACCTTCGGCGCGGGCCAGCTCAGCGCCGGTCAGCGGGTACTTCGAAACGAAGTAGCCGAAGGCGCTGTTGCATACCATCCCGCTCACACCAACCTTGATCTGCTCACAGACCTCGCCGTTCTTATCGTCATCGGAACCGGAGGTGACGCTACCAAGCTGCCGCTCCAGCGCCGTGGCCAGCTGGAACACCGTCATCGTGCCGGGAAAGTCGGGGTCGAGCTGGATGCGCGCAACGATGTGCGTCATGTCATCGCCATCCAGCTTCAGCGAGCCCAACGGGCGGAAGCGCTTGACCATCCCCTGCGGCAGCATGATCTGGTCGCCGGAGCACAACGTGACAATGTAGGCGTCGTCCGTGACCTCGTTTACGCGAACGACGAAGGCGTACGAGGGTTGGATCGGCACCATAAGCGGCTTCACCGCCTTGATGTATTCGCTGCGCAACATGGCGTTGCGAGCTTCGCCGCAGTTGGCGTCACACTCCATCCGCGCTAGCGCTTCGGCTTGGGCCGTATTGCCCGTCGTGACTTTGATCTCGGAAGCAGTTCCGGATTCACAACGGCACCGGTAGGTGTACTCATAGTTGCCGCTTCCAAGATGCTCCCTGCGGACGAACGTTACGTCGGACATTGACTTTCCTCGTGGTGGCGTCCTGTTTGGCCCGGACGCTTGCGGCCTGGTTATTGGACAGAGCTGGGTCAGGCTCACTTCGTTGAAGCGGAATCGGCCGGATAGCGCATCACCAGTGCCTGGGTGACGAGCGCCACCGTTCCCGAATCGATTGCAATTGCTGATTGATCAGCCATGAAATGAGCGCCTCGGCCCGCTGGGTTGAATACACGGATGTCAGTAGCTGCAGTCGTGTCGACCCACCAGCCGGGTAACGCCAGAGCGGGGATAACGGGAACCGTCCGTCCGGTGGTCTTCCTGAGATAGGCGGTCAACCAATCCGCCTGCCGCTTGGTCTGTTGAAGGCGCTTGCTGTCGCTGAAGTTCGGGAAGCGGAGGCATTGCCCGTCATACGTCACCTTGAAATGGTTCTTCGAAGCGGTGGCGCGCGGCTTTCGGACCGACTTGGTTTCGATGGCGTAGACAGCGCGCGGGCCGATGACCACGTGGTCGATGTTGAACTGCTCGCCCGGGATGTCGTGGAGCACTGTGCATCCAAGCCCCATGAGTCGATTCAGCTCTTGTGCGGTGTAGAGCTCCGCTTGCAGGCCGGCGTTGGCGATCCGCCGCACGCGTCCCGCGCGGAACAGTCGCCAGATGGCCCAGGCGCACATCAGGGCGAAACCGGCGATGAGGACATAGTCGCCAGTTCGGATGGAGACGTGCGACCAGTTGACGCGCTGCAACGCCCAGAATGCGAGGAAATACGGCCCAAGAAAGATGAGGATCATGAAGCTCGTCATGATCTCGTCGGTAAGATCGTCCACGCGCTTACGTAGCTGCTCGGCAGCGCCGTAGATCGCGCGTCCTTCAATCGGTGAGCGACGGCCGTCTCGGTCCTGCCACTTCCGATACCCCCAGAAAAGGCCAACGGCGATGAGGGAGGGGACGAACAAGCTCGCGATCAGGATAAGTAAGTTGATAGATGACATGGACGTCCTTGCGGGCTAGCTAAGCGAGGTCGTCTCGCCCGAGAGACTTGATAGGAATAGGTGCAGTTCCAAATTCAGTTAGGCCGCCTTGAGAGCAAACATTTTTCGATGGTGCCGGAGAAACTCTGCCTGTTGCGGCAGGAATGCTTCGATCTTCGTATGGCGATGAATCGACCACCGGTTGAGCACGTCGTCAGGCAGTGACGGATGCACCAGCATCTGACCGTCGTCCTCGAAGGAGATAAGTCGCTCATCGAACAAGGCATCAACATGGGGCGACAGCATGATTCCGTTGAAGCCGCTAATGCGTTCGGCATTGGAGGAATCTCGCCATGGCTTGATGTGGCTGGCGATCAGCAATCGCGAATCGTCAACGCCGGTAACGCGGCAACGCGGGTCGATGAGCATGACCTGCTTGCGGAACAGGCCTTGGCCGATGCGCGCCTTCGTTAACTGAAGACGCTGTGTTTCCGGGAGAGTGTTGTCGCCTTCGATGGCATGAATGTCATCGAGAAGTTCGATGTCGTTCCTGGCGTCCTGCACGAGGTGCGTCTGGGTAAAAGCAGGTGATGCCTCGACTCCTAGCAGGGCGAGGAGCAGGTGGCCCAAGGCATCGGAGATTCCCGCCAGATAGCAACCCTGGTTGCCCTGACCGTTCTGCCGAATTGGCGAGTAGATGGTGGGCAGCAGCGGCGCAATCGCGTCGATGTGAGCGGTCGGACGAAGAGACTTCGGCGCCGGAGTGAAGTAGACGCTGACTAGCCAGCCCTCATTGGACCAGTAGTCGCCAACACTGCCGAACTCGGTGGGTTTGGGACTGGCAGACGCTGCCTCCGTCACCTGACCGATCGCGCCAATCTGGCCGTGCGCATAGGAAAAGACGATGTCACCGGGACGCACGAGCTTCATGTTCTCGTAGGTCTGATTGAAGCTGCCGTTAGCGTTACGCATGGGCGACCACAGGTAGCCGCCGCGAACTTCGTGGTCGCGCGTCTGCCTATGGTTGACCCACCAGAAGGCCATCAGGCCTTACCTTCTCGGCGCAGCTGTGGCAGGTCAGAGTTCATTCTCGGACACGTCTCTGCACCTGACCCAGTTGTGCTGCCGGTCCCGTAACTGTTCCCACCCGTTCGGGAGCCGCCTCATAGCCGTTCCTCCAACGCACGCCAATCCGGTGCGCTTGGCGTCGGCGCTGCCATAGCTCGGAAGCAAATAAACCTGAGTGGAAGGACGAGGCTTTCCCAGGAGCCTTGCGAAGGCCTGACCGTTACTTGCTTCTTGCTTCTCGCAGAAGTCGCGAAGAATCGGCGCCACCCAGCTTTTTGTCCTGGCAATCGTCAGGCGCTCGCACTGAAAAGGCGTCGTATCTTGCGCGCTTGCAAGATGGGGCTTGAACAAGAGGGCCGCACCCAATGCAAGCGCACAGAGGAACGCTGCAGATCCGTCTCGGTTCGCTTTCATTCGCATCCCACCCCATCGCCGTCGCGATCCAGATGCCGCCCATACCCCGGATCCCCACGCCGCACCGGCGCGGCACCCGCGGCGCGCGCGGCGCGGCAGTTGGGGTAATGGACGGAATCGCTGCGGCCGCCGCTCAGGCGTTGTCGTGGCGTGGGTGCGCGATCGGGAGCGGGAGCGAAGTTCGGCGCAGGCGTTCGCGCGGCACTGCCGCGATGGCAGTGGTACCCGCCGTGCTTGCGATCGTGATGGCAGCCGTTCGCGTCCAGGCCGCCGCCGTGCGCGGCGACGGTGTCGCTGGCCATAAGCAATGCGCCCCACAGCAGGACGCGTGGCGTCGTCAGCACCGGACACCCCCCGCGTCCTCCGTGACGGAGCGCACGGTATCACCGTGCGTCCCGGTAGGGTCGTTGCGGCGCAGCACCGGGACGCCAGAATCCGCAAAGAACGAGGCTCGGAGCCTTGAGGGAAGGACCGCGAGCCCTGGCCGAAGGGCGCCGGGTCCTTCCGCAAGGACACAACATCCTGACCGAAGGATTCCGGGGCCTGACCGTGAGGCTCGATGCCTCAATGCCAAGGCTCCGGAGCCTCAGGCGAAGGCCGGAAAGTCCTTCCGGAACGACTTTTGATCCTTCGCGAAGGACGTTGCGTCCTTCCGGAAGGCCTGCGGGGCTTTCCGGAAAGCTCCCGAATCCTTACGGAAGCTCTTTGGGTCTTTCCGCCATCGTCGCGGATCGTTTCGGTTCGGCGCGCCCATGCCGACCACCGCACCAAAAAGAAGAGCCCCGCCAAAGCGGGGCTGTTCTCGTTCCGGCAAACCCTGGACTGCGTGCGAGCCGTGCGTCCTGTCCCCGGCAGGCGCTGCGTCGCGCCTTAGCGGCATGGTCCGCGGTGGTCGCCATGGTCGAGATGGGCGCCGATGGCGTCGCGCGGCAGTTCCAGCGTCTTCTTGCCCTTGTGGCAGACCAGCTCCTTGCCGGCGGGGCCGCCCAGCTGCACCGGCAACAGTTCGCAACCGGACAGCGACAGGACGAACAGCAGGGCGAGCAGGCATTTCATCGGGAATGTCTCGTGACGGGATGAGGCGCACAGGGTAGGCGTGCGCCGGACGCCGACGCCGTGATGCGCGTCTGTCCTTGCGAAACACCTCGCGTCGTTCGCCCCGGCCTTCGCACCCGCGCGAGGGACCGACGCCGCGAACGGTCGCCGGACATGAAAAAGCCCGGCAGACCGGGCGTGCTGCCGGATCTGCCGGGCGGAACCACACGGCGGCGCCGCGTGCATGTTGCGGTGATGGCCGGTCAGCTCACGCCGGTTCGGGCTCGGGTGCGCGGCGGGTTTGGGTCCAACGCGCCGACATGCAGTGCCGCGCCTAGGCGAGCTTCATGCTCATGTGTGGGTTGGTTGGGTCGCGCTGCAGGTCTTGCTGCTGGGCCACCTGTGGCGCTTCAGTCTGCGATTGCCGGACTGCATCGAGCTGGCGATAGCTCTCCTCTGCCGGTGTAGCCAACGCTTGGGCAGTCGACATATGCGCCTGATTGGCTGCGGGATCGGGCGAATGGCTGGCGGTCCGAAATACATGGACGAGTTCGCCCGCCTTCAGATTGGAAGTCGGTTGGTTGAAAGCCACCCGTACATCCTCCTGTGCGGTGAATCCCTTTTCTCCAGCCAGCACGAGCAGGCTGGCACTCAGCCGCTCGCTGCGCTCGTCCCATGGCTTGCCGGCTTGATGGTCCAGTTCTCGAACGCCATCGCGTATGCGTTCCAGCAAGGCATGGTCCGGGTGATGGTGTTCGGCCGGGCTGCTGCCATGGGCTGCGATCCGATCGCCGCCATCGGTGCGTACATTCAGGTCGGCCGCTTCTCCGGGCAGCGCGAAGGGTTGGACTTTGGGGTGATAGATCGCTTCCAGCGTCTTCAGATCCGCGTTGCCCGTCGTGGGCAGCCCATTCCACAACTGAAAGCTCTCCACCGCAGCCTTGGTTCGGCCGTCAAAGGTTCCACTCGCGACCAGGCCGTGACCGTGACTATCGCGATAGCCCAAGCCACCAAGCTGCTTTTGCAGGCGAGCAACCAGTGGACCCGTGTCGCCCGGGCCCAGTCGGCCGTCCGCCATGGCATCTCGCTCGTGGACGTTGGCGTGCCGTAGATAGTCGGGCATGCCATCGACTGGTGAGACCTTGAAGGTTGGCGTCCCGTGCTCAAGACGGTCACCAATTTCCTTGATCTCCGAAAGCAGGCCGAAATTCTGATGCCGATGTTCGGAAACAAATCGCTCGTACCGAGCGATGTAGGGCGTCACCTCCCGTTGAGAGATGCCAAGTCCACCGTAGTCGCGGCTAGGGCCGTCATGGTGGTACTTGTATATGTACTCCTCACCCTGTCCTCGTGACTTCGCCAAAGCCGCGTTGTCGCGGTAATGCGCAACCAGGGATTCCGCCTGCTTGGCAATATCCCCGCGATTTTCATTGCTGATTCCGTAGGCTGCGCCGGTCCCCTTCACGAACTGGCCAAGCCCGTAGGCCGAAGTGGTTCCGGCTGCGGCATCCGGATTGAAGCCAGACTCCACACGGGCGATGGCGAGAACGTGAGCCGTCTCTCTATTGCTCAGGCCAGCACGCTCGGAAGCAGCGATCAAGGCATCTATCGCGCGGGACTGAACTTCCGGGGAAGCATCTCCCCACACGTGCGAGTTTCCTGCCAGTCGCCCCGGCGAGCGATCGATCGGATCATCGTAGTGACTGATGCGCCTGCTGACCTGACTATCACGGTACTCCCTTCCGCGAGGTTGAATCATTGAATCGTAGACAAGACCTGTCACGGCATTCCCCTCCTTGGGAACCAAAGTGTTAGTTGTCATCCAAAAGCTTCACGTCTATCTCGCCGATCTCCAGCGCATCAGCCATCTCATCGAATTCCATATTGTTCGGGCTCTGCTGCTTGCTGTCGGGAAGTGAGTCGTCCGTCAGGATGGCGGGGTTGCTGTGCGTAAGTTGCTTCCCGTTGCCGTCGTACAAGTAGTACCACTCGCAAAACTCGCAACCAAAGGGTCGCTCACCGTACTGCACGACGAAATATGGCGATCCGTTGGCTGCAACAACGCACTCCACGCCGACAGGCGTGTAATCCTTCATCTCCGCTGGCTTGGAAAGTTCTCGGGATTGGCCATCGCGGTTCGAAATGGACGCGATGGTCTGAATGCAGTCTGAGCTCCCAGGGGCGCAGGTCAATGTGATCTTTGTGGGTCCGCAAGCGCTCGATACGCCTGGGTTGCGCTCTTGCGCGCTCAGCCGGGTTTGCGGAGCGGCGCTGTGCGGGAGTGGGCTTTCGGAAGGCGCCTGCTTCGCGTGAGGGCGACACGCGGTCACCGTACAGGCCAATGCAACGAACAAAACGTAAGGCAATCGATTCATGGAAACATCCGTGTAGGCCATGGCGGCGAACCGATGGTACACCGGACTGCCAGGAATCCCGCCCAAAGACTTCGACAATGCGTCGTAAACGTAACGTTGCGTCATGGATCAGAACGCCTTCAACAAAACCTCGATCTGATTGATGCGTGCCTTCGTCAGTTCCAGCCGGCACGCCTCCGTCAGGTTGCCGACTTCCCCACGTCCCATGCCTTGCAGCAGAGGTTCGGCCTCGCAATGCGCATCGCGATAGCGGCGCCACGCAGAGGTTCCGGAGATGAACGATCGGGTCAGGTCCTCAACGTAGGTCGGATCGCTTTCGAGATAGCTGGCGTATTGAGTGGTGGCCAGTTCGATGACGCGGCGCTCCACTTCCCTAAGGCGCGTCTCGCTCAGATGCATCTCGCGGTAGCTTGCGCACTCGCGGCTCTGGCTGCAGGTCTCAGGGGCCCAGCCTGCGTAACAGGCTTCGCGATCCGAGTACAGCGAGGCCGAGCTGCAGCTTGGGTTGGCGACGGAACTTGTGGGTCGACGGCCGCCGGGCTCGGCATGGCTCGCGCAACTTGCGGACATGGCCAGCAGGATCACGTACGGCAGTCTCTACTTCTTCAACCGCATATCGAACTCCACTTCTTGATGGCTTGAATGTGCAGACGGGGCGGGGCATCCAGTAAAGGTTACATCTACGGACAGTCGCTGCCCTCCTTCATGCCCCCGGTAAGGCAACCGTCGCAACCATCAACGACAGCCAGCGTGGGTGGGACAAGGTGCGACTACTCAACAGATCCAGCGAGCGCGCTCTGGCACTTCCTGTAGGTGCGTGACTGTTGTCTTCGGGAATACTGCTCGCGTACTGATCCACGACCGTCTTTGCGTACTGCGTGGTGTTTCTTACCTGCGGATAACCCATATTGGTATGGACCCATCGCTTACCTTCGGGTCAGAAAGCATCGATGTTCGTTGTGTCGATCCGCGACATTGTCATCCTCCTGGTGAATCAAGCCTGCTGATTAATCCGACACCAAGTCGAGCCAATCCTGAAGGAGGTCTGCACGTTCGCACGTATAGAAAATCTCGCGCTCTGCGGCTGAAAGGTTCTCGGCTTGGCTGCTGTCGAATAGCGACGCTTCAAATACGCCATCCTTGTCGCGCAGGATGAGCCATTCGCGCTGTGCCTCTACCAGTAGCTTCTTGTGTCGCGGGTCGAGAGATTCTGCGAGCTTCTTGTAGATGCTGTTCAGGCGCGCGTCCTGCCGCTTTGCCTCCTCGGATAAGCATTGGGCATTCTCGATGGTGCCGGTAGCGCTATCGAGGCACGCGAAGTAGTCCCGGGTCATGCCTTTGGGGCCGCGGCGTACGAGTTCCACGGCGGCTTCATTCATTTGAGGTTGGTTTGCGGTCGCTGCCGGCATCTCGGTAGCGTCAAGCGGCTTGGCTTCGGCTGCCGGCTTGCAAGCCACCAGCAAGCCAATTGCAAACAGACAAAAGTAGATCTGCTTCGGCATGTCTACACCTTGCGTTCTTCTGTATTGATTTTGTGGTTGGGATAAATGCGTTAGCGAAAGCCACATTTAAGGGCGTGTAATCCATGCGCACGAGGACAGCAGCTAAGCTGTCTAGCCACTACGGGCCGGCCGGCTTCAAGCACGGCATTCGATCCTTCCATGATCTGACAAGTATGTAGGCCGAATATATGGGGTGGCTGTGAGAAAAGTAAGCAGATCTGAGCTTCCAATTAATGACCGGCTTGTGCAGTTGCTGCAGGCGCCGGGCGCCGTTGCTCCAGCGGTGCGGGAGACCAGCGCTTCGCTCAGGCCCAGGCTGGGCGGCAGTAGCAGCGCAAAGCGCGTTCGGCCACCGCTTCGCTCAAGCCAGATTGGGCGGAACCATGCCGGGATTGTTGGCGAGCAGCAGCAGGCTGCGGGCCGACACAGCTTTATGCAGAACCACGCGGGCGTCTGTCGGGCAAGGCCGCGGGGTGGGGTAGGAGTTTTCCCGCAACTGACGCGCATGAAGTTGCAAACAGGCAGATCAAAGAGGACGTTCTTCTTTTGCCGGTCGCTATAGTCGCCATATCAAACCGGGCATTGGAGGCCCCATGCGTTGGATGTTGGCGCTGTCGTTGGCAGCGATATTGGCGAGTACTGCATGTGCGCCGATCGCGCGTGTGGAAGCGGGTCCGCTAGACGCGTCGCCAGCCGAGACCGGAGCAACAGGCAGAGCGCCGAACAAGGCGTCCCTGGCTGATTTCGAAGGCGACTGGTCGTATGCCAATGATTGCGAATTTGGCCATTACGCAAACCTGTCGTTGAAGCGGAGCGGTAATGCCGTGTTGGGTGACTGGTCTGATGGCACGCGCGTGCGAGGTACGGACGGCTTGCTGCGAGGTGCGCTGAAGGACAACCGATTGATGCTGGAACTGTGCACGAACGGCAATGAACGGGGCGCTGAGCCATATTGCCCGGCATTCGCAGGCTCGCATGATTTCGTTGAGCGCCGGGGGGATGCCCTGATCTGGTACCGCCACTATGACGACGTAACGCAATACCTCGTCCTGGAGCGCAATCCCTTACAGGGGTCGCGCAAGCAGGGTTGTGAAGAAGACCAGTGAAGGCCCACAAGGTAAGGATGACCCATGAGTGCAACCAACCCCACGCGCCCAGCCGCCTCGCAGCCACTCACGGATGCGGAGCTCCGATCCACACTGTTCTTTGCAGTTGGAGTGACCTCTGAGAACGGAGACAGGGCCTTTCCCAAGGTGTTGTTTGCTGATATCAGGCGTTTTGGCTCGCCAGGTCGGACGCAATGGTTCGTCCCTCAGGAGTGGGCATAGGAGGCCCTGATGCGATGGAAAGTGACGCTGCTGTTGGCAGCGATAGTGGCGACTACGGGCTGCGCGTCGATGGCGCGCGACACCGGACAACAAGGGCCGGGCGCGTCAGCCGTTGCGGGCGAACTTGCGGGCAGCGAACTGGCTGCGTTCACCGATGACGCGTTCTACGTGCGCACGTGGCGCAGCGAAGATCTCGATGGTGACGACGACCGTGACGTGGTCGCCATCCTGGAAGAGAAGATCAAGGGGGCGGACAGACCGCGCACGCTGCTCGTGCTGAGGCGATCGGCAGATGGTCGGCTGGAACGGACCGTGGAGAACCGGAACGCCATCTTGCCGGCGTCGCACGGGGGCACGTTGGGCGATCCCCTGCGCGAGCTCGTCGCACACACGGGAGGATTTGCGCTCATCTTCGAAGTCGGTGCGCGCGGACTGTCGTCGCGTCGCTATGCGTTCGACTACGTGCCGGCCAGGAAGACGTGGATGCTGACGACGCTCCAAACTCGCGTTCTTGATCGGCACGAGGGGGATGCCAGGGAGAAGCAGTTCGGCGTCCGCGACTTCGGCAATGTGTCCGTATCGGAGTTCGATCCCCAATCGCTGCCAGACGAAGGAATCTGATCAGCAACCGGTCCAGGAGGGACGCCATGCCAACAGCAAATGAAGTGCCGCCGGAATCCAGCCGCGCGACGAACTCGCGGACTTCATGGCCCAGATGGGCCATGAGTCGGCTGGGTTCACGCGGCTCGAAGAGCTTCCGCTACACCCGCGGTATCGAAGCATTCCGGTGCAACCGGCATTCGCGGAAGGGCAAGAGGCATTGGAAGCCGCCCGCCAGCTACCAATAAGGTTCCAGGTTCATTTTCACGCGACACGAAAATGGACCTGGAACCTTTGCTTTTTGCGTAAAGGGGCTCGTCTTGTTTGGCGCCCCTGTCCTGCCACCCAGGTAGGGCGCAATAAGCGCAGCGCATTGCGCCGCGAGGGTCTGAAGTTGCCTTGTTCGCACCCCGCGCCGATCGGGGCCAGAACACACGTGCGAAATTGTTTGCCGACCCAGGCCGTTCTACCATCCGTCACGCAACGGGCGCCCGCCGCGTTCTTCTCCAGGGGAAAACATGCATTACAAGCACTGGCTCGGCCTCGCCGCGCTCGTAACCGGTCTGTCCGCCTGCGGCGGCCCCGCACGCTTCGCCATCCAGGGCTATCAGGGCCCCGTGCGCCCGGTCGCGGAAACGTTCACCGTGCGCAGCCAGAACGGCTACATGAAGCTGCTCAAGCTCGACGGCAACAAGGGCCACTTCATTCCCATCGCCAGCGGTCCCGGCGCGTACGCCGGCTTCGACGTGTCGCTGCTCCCGGGCAAGCACCAGCTGGAAGTCTATTGCTGGATCGACGGTTATCCGTATTCGACCTACAGCGACAACCAGATCGTCGAAGTCGAAGGACAGCCGGGCGAGACGCTCGAAGTCAGCTGTACACCCCTGGGCGACCGCTTCCACTTCGGTGTGCGCAATGTCGCGCCGCCGCAAGGGGTGAACTGAGTTCATTCGAACGGGGCAGGTTCACTTGCCGATGTGATAAATGAACCTGGAGTGGCCCGGCTTCCACAGACACCTGAAAATGGGGACAACCCCGGAGGTGTTTGGATGGCAAGGCAGCGGTTCACTGCGGAATTCAAGCGAGAGGCGGTTCGGCTATTGGAGCGTGGCGACAAG
>NZ_JBHSNM010000008.1:0-107159 GCF_042655745.1 Lysobacter yangpyeongensis
CATACCTCCCGGCGGCCGAGCGCAATCACGTCGTCAAGGCATTTGCCTACTCGTTCGGCAAGCCCTCATCGCAAGGCGCCGGCCAACGCTCGGCTCCTGTGATGTGCCACACGAAGAACTCCCCGGAGTGCGTCCCCTTGAGATCGCGCGAGAACAGCAGCGATTTACCGGAGGGAGAAAAGGTCGCGCCGATTTCGGTGCCGTTGACGTTGATCCCAGGGCCGAGCTTCGTGCGAGGCAACCAATCGTTTCCGTGGCGATCACTGCGGTACAGCCCGCCATCGGCCATCAGGATCATCGAAGTGCCGTCCGGTGACGGGAGTGGTTCGTACTCGTTTCCTTCGGAATTCAGCGTCGGCCCAAGGTTTTCGACCGTCCATTCGCCTGCGGCGTCCTCTCGCGCGCGCCAGATGTCGTTTCCACCCAAGCCGCCGGGACGATTCGAACCGAAGTACAGCCATCCATCCGGAGCGAGCCGTGGAAACCATTCCGCGCCAACGGAATTCACCGGTGCGGGCAGCCGCTGGGGGCGCCCCCACTGGCCGGCCGCGTCACGATCCAGTCGCCAGATGTCCAGGTCGTCGCGTTTGACGCCGTCGTCGGAGCGCGAGGAAATGAAGTACAGATGCGCCCCGTCGGGCGTGAACCAGGGATCTGCCTCCTGCCCGTCTCCTGCGAACGCGGGCGGCTGCGGGTCTGACCAGCCGCTCGGTCGGCACTTCGAAAGCATGAGATGCCATCCGCGGAATTCCGGAGAGCTGCGCACGAAATACAGGTCCCCGGTACGCGGATCGAATGCCGCATGGGACTCGAACTGAGCGCTGGAGATGTGGGCGGGCATCCACTGCTGCACTACTGGCCCATCGGATGCTGCAAGACCGTGGGAGACCAGCAAAAGGCCGATTCCCCATCCGTGCCGACTCGACATGAGCGTTTCCCGTTCCGAGACCCGGGCTAGGTTAGCCGGCACGGGGCCTGCCTTAGGTCAGACCGCAGCGCCAAACGCGCCCGCGCCAAGCATCGTCAATCGTCGCGCCGCAAGGTGATCACCAGTACATCGCGATGTGCCGATTGCGATGGATCCAATGGCGTCACGGCCGTTACCCCGTGGAAGACGCGCGAGTCATCGACCAGCGCCGCGTCCAGCGGGTTCGTCAAGGTGAAACTGCCCAGCAACGTGCCGTCCGCAGCATGAATCGTCGTGGTGCCGCTCGCGATGTTCTGCCGATCGATCAGCAGCACGAGCACGTAGTCGACGCCATCCCGGTGAACGCCTTCCGGAGTTGGCTCGCCGGGCTCATCCGGCCGGGCTTCAATGCGGAACTGATGGACCTCGATGTGCCAACGGCGAACCGCCGGCGCCATCTGCGGGAACAGACCGCAGACGAACGCGAGCATGGTCCGCAGGGAAGCGCCATCGCCGATTGCGGGCGCGATCGGTTCGAACCAGCGCTCGATATCGCCCTGCAGCGCGTTGTAGGTGCTCGATTGGAAGTGGGGCTGATGCGGTTCGCGCCGGATGGCGCCGTCGGCCGTGGCACTGAATACCGCGTAGCGACGGCGCCGGTGACGGCCGGTCCGTGCCAGGTATGCGTCGGGAACCAGCTCGTCCCAACTGCCGACAAAGGCCTCCCAGTCGTTCAGCGCGCCATGCGATTGGAGCAACCGGCGCATCGCCGGCGCCTCGACGAACCGGAAACCGTCGTCCTGCAGTGCCGCGAGCAATCCGGGCTCGGAGCAGTCGTGCTCGCGCATGCGCATGTCGTCCTCTGCCCCGCGCCAGCTACAAGACCAGCGGAGGCTCGCCGCCCACTATCACGACATCGGCGGGACGTCGTGCGAACAGGCCGACCGAAACCACGCCGGGAATCTGGTTGAGCAAGGCTTCCATCGCGACCGGATCGGTGATCGACAGGTTGTGCACGTCGAGCACGACATTGCCGTTGTCGGTCACGACGCCGTCGCGCCACACCGGGTGACCCCCGGTCTTGGCCAGGATTTGCCGGGCGACAAGGCTGCGCGCCATCGGAATGACTTCCACCGGCAGCGGGAACCTCCCGAGCACGTCGACGCGCTTGGCCGGATCGATGATGCAGACGAACTTCTCGCTCGCTTCGGCAATGATCTTCTCGCGCGTGAGCGCGGCACCGCCGCCCTTGATCAGACGCTTGTGCGGATCGCATTCGTCGGCGCCGTCGACGTACAGCGACAGCGGGCCGGTCGCGTTGAGGTCGAGCACCTCGATGCCATGCATCTGCAGGCGCTGGGTGCTTTGCTGCGAGCTGGAAACCGCGCCGCGGATGCGGTCCTTGATCCGTCCCAGCGCGTCGATGAAGTAGGCGACGGTCGAGCCGGTGCCGACGCCGACGATCATTCCATCCTCGATGTAATCGATGGCCTTTTCGCCGGCCAGGCGTTTGGCTTCACTCACGGGCTCATTCCAGGGAAAGAAGAAGTTTCCATTGCGCCGCCGTCACCGGCAGCACCGACAGGCGCGAGCCGCGCTGGGTCAGTGCGAAGCCTTCACCGAGTTCGTCGGCGTGCCGGCGGATTTCCTCGAGCGCGATGGTGCGCGCGAGCTTGCGTTCGAAGCTGACGTCGACCAAGTCCCAGCGCGGCTGTTCCTGCGTGGCCTTCGGATCGTAGTAATCCGACTTCCGGTCGAACTGCGTCGGGTCGGGATACGGCGTGCTCGCCACCTTGGCGATGCCGACGATCCCGGGCACGTCGCAGTTGGAGTGGTAGAACAGCACGCCGTCGCCGACCTGCATCGAGCGCATGAAGTTGCGCGCCTGGTAGTTGCGCACTCCCGTCCATGGCTCGGTGCCGACGCGCTGCAGGTCGTCGATCGAGAACGCATCGGGTTCGGACTTCATCAGCCAGTAGCGGCGGCGTGCGGTCATGGGAGCGGCGGGCAAACGATCAGGGAGAAACGGAAACGAACTTGAAACTGCGATCCTCGGTGCATACCGCGTCGAGGCGCACGTCCCAGGGTTGGGCTTGCACGGGAGGCGTCTGCTGCAGCGCGAACGCGGCGCCCACCAGCCACGGCGGTGCGGCGGAACCCTGCCGGAACGCGAAGCTGCGATCGTACCAGCCGCCGCCCATGCCGAGCCGGTTGCCGTGGTCATCGAAGCCCACCAGCGGCATCACCACCATCACCATCCGGCTGGGCTCGAGCAGCGACGATGCGGACACATCCGGCTCGGGAATGCCGTAGCGGTTGGTGCACAACGGATCGCCGGAACGCCAGGGCGCGAAGCGCAGGGTCTGGTCGTCGCAAAGCACCGGGAGGCAGTAAATGCATTCGCGCGGCAGGCGCAATTGCCAGGCATGCAGTGCGATTTCGCCATCCATCGCCCAGTAGCCGGCGACGTATCCCGAGTGCGGTGCTAACGGCAGGGCGAGCAGGCGGTTGGCGAGCGCATCCGCGGCGGCGATGCGGTGTGACGCCGGCAGCGAGCGCCGGCGCGTCCTGATTTCCTGGCGCAACTGGCGGCGCGCGGCCGCGGACGCTACTTCATTCATGCGTGGACTGCCGGGCGCTCATCGGGACATCGTTGCCGGAGCGCGCGACCGCATCGGCGGCTTGCGGCGGAATGGCGCAACGCAGCTGCGTTGCGCAGAAATGAAAAGTCCTCCGCCGGTGTGCGATGCCTGCGAAACGACCTTGAACCCGGGGTTCAAGTGGGGACGCTTGGATGCCTTCGGGCTTTCCGCTGCGAGGCGGACATGCACTCCGGGCTTCCGCTGCGCCCCCGTGGTCGTCATTAAGGGACAAGGCGAATGTTTGCGCAGGCTGTCGCGCACAGCAGAGGACGTGCGCGGATTATAGCGTTCTCTCCCGAACGGGCTACTCCGCTCGTCGGCGTGACGCCCGCTGCGGTTCAGGCGAGGCGATGCAGCCGCATCAGCGCGAAGCGTTGTCGAACAGGCCGTCCAGTTTGCGATGCAGGTCGTCGAGCGTGCGCACGAGCTCGCGATCGCGTCCGGAGCCCTCGTCGCGCAGTTGCTGCAGTTCGTGGGCGAGGTTCAATGCCGCCAGCACGGCGACGCGATCGAGTGCGGCCATGCGGTTGTTGCCGCGGATCTCGCGCATCTTGTTGTCGAGGAGCTTCGCCGCCGCCATCAGGCTGTCGCGCTCGTCGGGTTCGCAACCGATGGTGTACTCGCGATCGAGCAGGCGGATGCTGACCGGCTCGCTGTTCTTCGCGCTCACGTGTGCTGCTCCAGCGACTTGAGCCGCGCGATCATCGCCTCGACGCGCGTGCGGGCCTGCTCGTTCTTCGCCAGCAGGGTCGATCGCTCGTTGACCAACTGCTCCTGTTGCAGGCGCAGGCTGCGGTTTTCCTCGTTGAGGCGACGTGCCTGGGCACCCAGCTCGTCGAGGCGGGCCGAGAGGTTCTGCAGTTCGGCGATGAGTTGGGCGCGATCCATGGGCGGATGATGGGGAGGCGGGGGAGGCGGGTCAAGGCAAGCGGCGGGGCCGCGGCCGTCAGCCGGAAATCGCCTGCTGGTCGGCATCCGCGGTGGCCGAGGCCCAGCTGTGCAGGAAGGTGAGGCATTCGTCCGCACGCAGCGGCCGTGCCAGCCAATAGCCCTGGATCTCGTCGCAGCCGTGCTCGTGCAGGAACCGGACCTGTTCCTCGGTTTCCACGCCTTCGGCCACCACGTTCAGGCCCAGCGAGTGGGCCATCGCGATCACCGCGCCGGTGATCGCCTCGTCGTCGGCATCCCGGGTGAGGTCGCCGATGAATTCCTTGTCGATCTTGAGCGTCGTCAGCGGCAGGCGCTTGAGATAGGCAAGCGAGGAATAGCCGGTCCCGAAGTCGTCGATCGCCAGGCCCACGCCCAGCCCGCGGATGGCCTGCAGCATCGCGGCGTTCTGTTCCGCGTTGGCCATGATCACGGTTTCGGTGAGCTCCAGCTGCAGGCGATCGGGCGGGATGTTGCGACCCGACAACGCGCGGGCGACGACGTCGGGAAGATGGCCGCGCGCCAGCTGCAGCGCCGACACGTTCACGGCGATGGACACGTCCAGCAGGCCCTGGTCGCGCCACATTTCCAGCGTCGAGCACGCTTCCTGGATGGCCCATTCGCCGATTTCCAGGATCAGGCCGGTCTCTTCCGCCAGCGGGATGAAGCGATCGGGCGGGATTTCGCCATGCTCCGGGCTGTACCAGCGCAGCAGTGCCTCGACCCCGGTGATGCGCATGTGCCTCAACGACAGCTTGGGCTGGAACATCAGCCGCAGTTCGTGGCGGTCCAGCACCTTGCGCAGGGCCGCGGAGATCGTGGCGCGCTGGCGGATCTCGATGTCCATCGCGTCGGTGTAGCGCATGAACGTGCGGCGCCCGGCGGCCTTGGCCTGGTACATCGCCGTGTCCGCGTGCTTGAGCAGATCGGTGGGGATCTGCGCGTGGTCGGGATACAGGCTGATGCCGATCGACGGCGAGATCGACACGTCGTGGCGGTCGTCGATGTCCAGCGGTTCGCCGAACGCGTCGATCAGGCGACGTGCCACGTCCTCGGCTTCTTCCACGGCATCGAGATCCTCGAGCACGACGGTGAACTCGTCGCCGCCCAGGCGCGCGACGGTGTGCTGGGGTCCGACGGTCCCCTGCAGGCGCGCGGCGGCCGCGCGCAGGATGCGATCGCCGGCAGCATGGCCGAGCGAATCGTTGATGTCCTTGAAGCGGTCGAGGTCGAGGAACAGCACCGCGATGCGCTTGCCCTGCCGGCGCGCGCGCACGATCGCGCGCGAAAGGCGTTCAGACAGCAGCGTGCGGTTGGGCAGGCTGGTCAGCGTGTCGTAATTGGCCAGGTAGCGCAGTTCCTGTTCGGCGCGCTTCTGGTCGGTGATGTCGCCCAGCACGCCGACGTAATGCGAGCGCTGGCCTGTGGCATCGAGCACGATGCTGGCCTGCACCGAGCACAGGAACTCCTGCCCGTCCTTGCGCTGCTGCCAGATTTCGCCCGACCAGCGGCCGTCGCGTTCGAGGCGGAAGCGCATCTGCCGGTAGAACTCGGGATCGTGCTGCGGACTGTTGAGGATTCCGGTGTCGCGGCCGAGTACTTCGACGTCGCTGTAGCCGGTCATGCGGGTGAAGGCGGGATTCACCGACACGAAGCAGAAGTCGCGGTCGAACACGCACACCGCTTCGGCCATGCTGCGCAGCACTTCGCTGGCGATGCGGCGTTCGCGCTCGGCATTGCGGGTGGTGGTGACGTCGCGGGCGGTGCCGGCGATGCGCAGGGCGCGGCCGCGGGCATCGCGATCGACCACGCGCCCGCGCGCCAGCATCCACGCCCAGTGCCCGTCCGGCAGGCGCACGCGGTGTTCGGACAGCATCTGCGAGGTTTCCCCGCGCAGGTGCTGGCGCATCAGTTCGCGCACGCGCGGCAGGTCGTCCGGGTGGATTTCGTGCTGTTCCACCACTTCCATCTGCACCGCGCTGTCGGCGTCGGTCTCGCCCTGCTCGTCGATGCGCATCGCGTACATCTCGTTGCGCTGCAGGTCGTAGTCCCAGAAGATCTCGCCGGATCCCCACAGCGACAGCTTCAGTCGCTGTTCCCGCTCGCGGATGGCGTCGAACAGTTCGCGCTCGCGCCGCATCCGCTGCCGATGCCGCCACCAGAGCACGGCGACCAGTCCCAGCACACCGAGCGCGGCGATCCACAGCACGCGCGGATGCCGCCACCAGGGCGGGAGGACGTGCACGGGGACGCTCAGCTCCTGCGGCGTCCACACGCCGTCGCGATTGGTCGACTGCACGCGCAGCACGTAGTCGCCCGGCGGCAGCCGCGTGTAGGTGATGTCCTGCTGGTGGCCGTTCTCGATCCAGCCGATGTCGAATCCGTCCAGGCGGTAGCGGTACTGGATGTCGCCCGCGGGAGCGAAGTCGAGCGCCCCCACGCGCAGCCGCAGCAGGTTGGCGCCGTCGGGAATGGACAGGGCACGCGGTTGCCACAGCACGTCATCGTTGCCCGGTGCGTCGGCGCCGACGCGGGCGGAGAGCAGCCGCACCGGTGGCAGGTAGGTGGTGTCGGTGACGCGTCGCGGATCGAACAGGTTGAGCCCGCGCACGCCGCCGAACGCGAGCCGGCCGTCGCCGAGCATGGCGGCGGCGGCGCCATTGAATTCCACGTCCTGCAGTCCGTCGGCGATACCGTAGAAGCGATAGCGGGCGTTCGCGGTATCGAAACGGACGATGCCGTTGTCCGTGCCGAGCCACAGCGTGCCCGCGGGCGCTTCCATGATCGAGAACACCACCGGCACCGGGCGATCGCGCAAGGCCTCGGCCAGCGGATGGGCGAAGGCGATGCTGCCGTCGGCGTTTTCGATCACGCGGCTCAGGCCGGCGTGCGTGCCGACCCACACGCTGCCGTCCGCCGCCTGCCACAGGGCGCGCACCAGGTTGCCGGGCAGGCTGCCGGGTGCGTCGATGCCGTGGCGGAAATGGCGCAGACGGCTGGTGGCAGGGTCGAACAGGTCGAGTCCGTCCCCGGTACCCAACCAGATCCGGCCGCGCCGGTCCTCGAGCAATGCGTGCACCGCCGGATGCGAGAGCTGGTTCGGGTCGTTCTCGCGGTAACCGTAATGCAGCACTTCGCCGTCGGCGGGCGTATAGCGCAGCGCCCCGTTGTTCGCCGTGCCGATCCACAGCGCGCCGTTGCGCGCGAGCAGGAGGCTGCGGATGGAGTTGGTGGTGTAGCTACCCAGCGGGACGGGCTCGAAGCTGCCGCGGCGCGGATCCAGCCGCGCCAGCCCGCGCTCCGTGGCGACCCACAAGGTGCCATCGGGATTGCGCGCCAACGCCAGGACGCGCGGTGGCGACTGGCCTGCCGGCAGCGGCAGGCGCGTGCTGAAGTCGCTGAAGCGGTCGGCGGCCGGGTCGTAGCGCAGCAAACGCGCATCGTCGGTGCCCAGCCACAACGCGCCGGTGTTGTCCTGGGCGATCGCGCGCACGCTGTCGTCGGCGGCGGGATTGTGCGGACCGTCGCCGCTGTCGAGGTTGAGCACGTAGGTGAAACGGGTGCCCAGCGGGTCGGTCACGGTGACGCCGCGGAACTGCCCGCCCAGCCACAGCATCCCGCCCTGGTCGACCATGAGCGTGTTGAAGCCGTCCTCGGGCAGCCCGGAGGCCACGCCGGACTGTTCGTGCAGCGCCAGGCTGCGCCCGCTGGCGGGGTCGAAACGCAGCACGCCGCGCTTGCTCAGCGACAGCCAGAGCTGGTGGTCCGGGGCCTCGGCGATGGCGATCACTTCGACGTCGGGCTCGCCGCTCTCGGGCCACGCGCGCAGCAGCGAGCGCCCGTCCGAGGCGAGGCGAAACAAGCCCTGTTCCGCCGCGATCCACAACTGCCCGCGATGATCGAACGCAAGCGCACGCACGGACACGTCCGAACGCAGGCGCTCGACGCCGCCGCGCGGCCCGATGCGGTAGAGGCCGGTCGGCGTGCCGTACCAGACATCGCCCTCGCGCCCCGCCACCAGGCTCTGCCGCGGCCAGGCGCGCAGCGCCTTGGGGTCGAGGGTGATGACGCGATCGCGCGTGCCGGTAGCCGGATCCAGCCGTTCCAGGCCGGCGAGCGTGCCCACCCAGACCTTGCCCGCGTGGGGCAGCAGGGCCGCAACCTGGCGTTGCGAATGGTCGCCGCTGGCGACTTCGTAGCGGCGGATCTCGCCGCTGGCGAGGTCCAGGCGCGACACGTATTGCGAATAGGAGCCGACCCACAACGACCGGTCGCCCTCGATCGCCAGCGCCGTGACGTAACTGTCGGGCAGGCTCGCCGGATCGCGCGGGTCGTGCCGGTACTGCACGTAGCGCTGGCCGTCGTAGCGGTGCAGGCCGCCCTGCGTGGCCACCCAGACGAAGCCCTGCGAGTCCTGCACCATCGCGTTGACGGTGTTCTGGCCCAGGCCGCGCTCGCTGCCCAGGCGCGCGAAGTAGTAGTCACGCGTCAGCGCTGCAGCATCGCTCGCAACGCCTGCGCCAAGCAGGCCTGCGACCAGGCAGGCGATGATGGACGGAAAAAAGCGCACGGACCCCAGCCGTTGGGCGTATGCGGCCAGTGTATGACACCCGGTGCCTGCCGCCAGCCATTCGGGTACCGCTAAACTGCCGCCATCCCCCGTTGCCTGAAGCCTCACGTGCCGTCGCCAAACGCCCCCGATCTGCCTGCCTTTGCGGCCCTGGAGGCCGAAATCCGCGCCCTCGCGCTCGCCGTCACCGTGCCCGAGCTCCACGGCGGCCTGTGCGGCTGGCTGGCGGGCGGCGGCGCCGCCTCGCCGGAGTGGCCGGGCAATGTCCTGGCCGACGCCGGCCTGCCTGCCGTGAAGGCCGGCAGCGCGCTGGACGAGCTGGGGCAGGCCAGCGCCGCGCAACTGGCCGATCGCAGCTTCGAATTCGAACTGCTGCTGCCCGACGCCGATGCCTCGCTGTCTGAACGCAGCGGCGCCCTGTTCGACTGGTGCCGCGGCTTCCTCGGCGGTTTCGGGCTCGCCGCCGGGGCGACTCCCGCGTTGTCGGAAGACAGCAGCGAAGCGCTGGCCGACCTGGCCCGGCTGGCCGCGGCCCAGCCGCAGGATGACGGCGACGAAGAGGACGAGGAAGCCCTGGTGGAACTGGAGGAATTCGTGCGCGTCGCCGCCCTGCTCCTGCACGGCGACTGCGTGATGGCCGCCCAGCACCGGCAACGGTTCAACTGATGGCGTCGGCCTCGCGGAACCCGCACCACCGCGCTCCGCTTGCGCGCCGCACCGCGGCCGATCGCTGCGGTCCTCTCGCACCGACGCACGCATGAGTCCGGGCAAGCCGCTTGCGGTTCCGTTCCGCACCCACGCGCGCCGGCGCCGGCAACTCATGCGCATGGCCGGCAACGAGGCAATCCTGATCCTGCCCGCCGCGAAGGAAGTCGTGCGCAGCCGCGATA
The DNA here is from genome assembly GCF_042655745.1 of Lysobacter yangpyeongensis. Lineage (NCBI taxonomy): Bacteria > Pseudomonadati > Pseudomonadota > Gammaproteobacteria > Lysobacterales > Lysobacteraceae > Lysobacter > Lysobacter yangpyeongensis. The sequence goes on from NZ_JBHSNM010000008.1 coordinate 9,937, forward strand.
CGCACTATCCGTACCGCCAGGATTCCGACTTCTGGTACCTCACCGGTTTCAGCGAACCCGATGCGGTGCTGGTGCTGGTGCCCGGACGCAGGCACGGCGAGACGCTGCTGTTCTGCCGCGAGCGCGACGCCGAGCGCGAAGCCTGGGACGGCCCGCGCTACGGGCCGGAAGGCGCGGTCGATGCGTTCGGTTTCGACGATGCCTATCCGATCGGCGACCTCGACGACATCCTGCCGGGCCTGCTCGAAGGCCGCACGCGCGTCTACTACCACTTCGGCCGCGACCAGGAATTCGACCTCAAGCTGATCGGCTGGCTCAATCGCGTGCGCGCGCAGGTGCGGCACGGGGCGCAGCCGCCGCACGAGTTCCTGGAACTGGGCCACCTGCTCGACGAAATGCGGTTGTTCAAGGACCGCGACGAACTGCGCCTGATGCAGCGCGCCGCGGACATCAGCGTGCGCGCGCACCAGGCCGCGATGCAGGCGGTGCGCGCCGGCATGCACGAATACGAACTGCAGGCCGAGATCGAGCGTGTCTTCCGCAACCACGACGCCGAGCCGGCCTACGGCAGCATCGTCGGCGCCGGACGCAACGCCTGCGTGCTGCACTACCGCGCCAACAATGCGCGCATGGACGACGGTGACCTGGTGCTGGTCGATGCCGGCGCCGAATACCGCGGGTACGCCTCCGACATCACCCGCACCTTCCCGGTGAACGGCCGCTACAGCAAGGAACAGCGCGCGCTGCACGAACTGGTGCTCGCCGCGCAGCAGGCCGCCCTGGAACAGGCCGTGCCGGGCACGCCGTACGAGGCCGGGCATGCCGCCGCGGTTACCACGCTGACCGAGGGCCTGCTGCGCCTCGGGCTGCTCAAGGGTCGGCTCGAGAAGAACCTCGCCGACGGCCTGTATCGCCGCTTTTATCGCCACAAGACCGGCCACTGGCTCGGGCTGGACGTGCACGACGTCGGCGAATACCGCATCGACGGCGAATCGCGTCTGCTCGAGCCCGGCATGGTGTTCACCATCGAGCCGGGCCTGTACGTGGCCGCCGACGACACCACCGTCGAGCCGAAGTGGCGCGGCATCGGCATCCGCATCGAGGACGACGTGCTGATCACCCGCGACGGTCACGAAGTACTGACGCGCGGGCTTGCACGCAGCGCCGACGAGATCGAAGCGCTGATGGCGCGACCGCGCTGACCCGCGTTACTCGGGCAGGCGCAATGAAGCCTGCCCGAGCACGTAGCGCCAGCCGTCCGGCGTGCGCACGTAGGTGTCGCTGAACCACAGCTTGTAGTCGAAGCGCGAGCCGTCGCGGTTGGTTCCCTTCAGCCATAGTCTCGCCGTGACCACCGCGGTGTCGCGCCACACGCGCACGGTCTGCGCGAGTTCGTCCTGCTGCTCGTACTGGCGGTTGTGCTCGCGTGCCTCGCGCAGCAGATCCTCCTTGCCGTACGTGGTGCCGTTGCCGAGCACGAGGACGAAATCGTCGGCGAGGATCCGCGCCATCGCCGGCGCATCGTTGGCCTTCACGGCCGCCTGATAGGCGCGGTCGAGCGCGGCGACCGTCGCCCGGTCGTCGGCCTGAGGCTGCGGTTGGGCGTGGACGGCGGGCGCGAGGCAGAGCAGCAGGGCAGAGGCGGTGGCGGGAAGGCGGCGGGTCATGGGCGTTTCTGTCGTGCGAAGGAACCGCGATGCTGCCGAGCGCTGGACCGGCCCGCTCGCCGTTTTCGGACGGGGTTTTCGGAAGCGCTTTGACGGCGTATTCGAACGGCATGTTCGAACGGCATGTTCGAATGGTGTTCTGGACGGCATGTCCCAGCGGCGTCGGTGAACAGGACTCCCGACCCGGCGGATTCCGCCTCGCCACGGCCACCGCCAAACCATCGGCACATCCCCGCCGCTGGCGCGCGGTGCAGACTGCGGGCATGGTCGCGCGCCGCCTCATCCTGGCAGGCATCCTGTTCGCGCTGTCGTTCGCGATGGCGTCCGTGCAGGCGCGCACCGTGTATCGCTGCGTCCGCGATGGCAGCGTCAGCCTGGCCACCGCGCCGGAACCCGGTTCGCATTGTGTGGCCAAACACATCGACGACGACGCGGTAAAGCTGCCGAACCTGTGGGGTGCGCTCGGCGTCGTCAGTGGCTCGCTGTACGAGCGCCAGCAGGATGGCCGCACCGTCTACAGCACGCGCAACCTGCCCGGATCCACGCCGGTGTTGGCGTTCACGGTCGCCACGCCGCCGGGCGAACCCGCGCACGCGGGGCTCGGCAATGTGGGACGACCGCAAGTGGATCGCTACGCGGCGCAGTTCCGCGCCGCCGCCCGCAGGCACGGCGTCGACGACGCCTGGTTGCGCGCCATCGCGCATACGGAAAGCGGCTTCGATGCGAAGGCGCTGTCGCCGAAAGGCGCACAGGGCGTGATGCAGCTGATGCCCGAAACCGCGCGCAGCTACGGCGTGACCGACGCGTATTCGCCCGTGCAGTCCATCGATGCCGGCGCGCGCCACCTGCATGCGCTGCTGCGTCGGTATCGCGGCGACCTGACGTTGGCGGCCGCGGCGTACAACGCCGGCGTCGGTGCGGTGGCGCGCTTCGGCGGCGTCCCGCCGTACCGCGAAACGCAGGACTACATCGCCAAGGTGCAGGCCCTGCATGCGAGCTATCGCCTCGCGCTCGCCCGCGTGGCGTCGGCGAAGGGCCGCGCGGCTCCCTGATCGTTCGCGTGTGGTTGGTTACCGCGCGCCGGTTCCGCGCGCGGCGATGACGCGCGGCAGCATCGCCGGCAGGCCACGGTTCATGCACGCAGTGGTGGCGCGCTGGTGCGTGGCCGATGAACGGGCGTGCGGCCCGCTCGCGCGCTGCGTCCGTGTTGCGTGCCTGTCGCAGCTGGATTCCTCACCGCATCTACAGGTATTTGCCGCCAAGGTGATGCCACCGCGCGCGTGTACGCACGCCATGCAAGCGAGGAGGAACACCATGAACGCAAGCAAGCGCGAACTGATCGCCGCCACGCTGGCGATGGCGCTGCTGTCGCCGGCGGCGTGGTCGCAGCAGGCAGGCAAGGGCCCGCCGGAGGTTCCGCGCGCCGCACCGCCGGCCGCACCGGTACCGGCGTCGCCGGAACAGACGCTGCGCGACATCCACAAACCGATGACGACCACGACCGATCAGGCGGACACCGCGCTGCCACCGCCGGCACCACCCACGGCGCAGGGCAGCGAACACGCGATGGAGCATTCGTCGGTGGTGCAGCGCGATCTGTGGGCGCAGCTGGATACGGATGGCGATGGCCGGATCAGTTCCACCGAGGGCGCCGTCGATACCGACTTCAACAACCGCTTCGCCACGCTGGACGCGGACCACGACGGCTTCGTGACCGATGCCGAATACCGTGACGGCACCCGGGCGGAGATGGATGCACGACAAGGCGCGGACGCCCCCGCCCGCGATGCACCGGGCCTGGGCACCACGCTGCGGCGCCTGGATACCGATGCCGACGGCGCCATCAGCGCCAGCGAAAGCGAAGCCGATGCGGCCTTCAAGGCCGACTTCGCGCGCATCGACGCCGACAGCGACGGCATGGTGACCCATGCCGAATACCAGGCGTGGCTCAAGGCGAATCGCAAGTGAGGGTCCAGCGCCCGATGGAGCGTCGCGAAGACAGCTACGGACCCGAGCGCGAACAATGAAGCAGACAACACAAGGGCGCCACGAAGGCGCCCTTGTCGTCACGGCGCGAGATCGCCGCCACCTACATCATGCGATCGCGCGACTGTTCCGCGCGCGCGGCGCCGATCTTGGTTTCCACATCGCGCACTTCCTCCGGCGGCGGCAACACCGCCTGCATGCCGAGCGCTTCGATCCACAGTTCGCGGGTCCAGCCCGTGGAGTGGTAGAGGTGGTGGTCTTCTTCGTCCTCGACCTGTTCGTGCGCATGGCGCAGCACGTCGATGGCGTCGCCCTGGCCGTGCTTGACCAGTTGTCCGATCAGTTCCCAGTTCGCGTGGTCCTTGGTTTCGGCGAGCACCACGCATTCGCCGGCGACGATCTGCGCGGCAGCGGGATCGGCGTCGCTGCGCGCCTTGTCGATCGCTTCGACCAGCGAGGCCCCGAGATGGGCGACGACTTCGCGCCCGGCCGTGCGCACTTCCGGATCGAGGCCGAGCGAGCGGAACACCTCCAGCAGGATCTGCCGGTGCCGCCGCGTCTGTTCGAGGTATTCCTCCCATTCGCGGCGCAGATCGTCGTTCTGCACGTTCTTCAGCGCATGGGTATAGATCTCGATGCCGCCGATCTCGGTTTCCAGCGCCTGGTACAGCAGTTCCTGCACGCCCGCCGCGTCGTACCCGCTCTTCTTGCTGCTTGCCATCGGTGATCTCCCGCTTGAGGAAGCGACCGCGACAGGTTGGCGCGCGCGCCGTTCCGCGTCGGTGAGACGCCGATGAAGGAAACCGTAAGCCGCCGTGCCGTGCGCTTCAGCGGATGAGCGCGGTCGGCGTCTCGAAGGGCAGGGACATCGCGCCGGTGCGCGTTACCGCGCTTTCCACCGCAGGCAGGGTTTCGGCGGCGCCATCGACCAGCACCAGGATGCGTCCCGCCTTGATCTCGCCGTCGAACTTCTGCCGCACCGGATCGGGCAGCGACGAACCCACCAGCGACGAGGCGAAGGCGCCCACCAGCACGCCGGCCAGCGCCACCAGGCCCGCGCCGCCCCAGCTCATGCCGATCGACGGGAACGCGAGTACGGCGATCGCGCCCGCCAGCAGTCCGGCGATGCCGCCGAACAGCGCGCCGCGCAACGCCGCCGGAACGAAATCGCTGTCGGCTTCCTTGCGCCGGTTGGGGATGTGCCCGACTTCGATGTCCGGGCGCGCGACCAGGGAGATGTCGTCGTCGCGGATGCCGGCCTCGCGTGCGGCCTGGATGGCGGCGCGGGCGGTGGGAAGGTCGGGGGTGCTGAAAACGCGTCGGGTCTTCATTGCGCACTCCTGGATCGCGCACTGCTGGATCGCGCACTGCTGGGCTGGGCCGCGATCGTGACCTGCAGCGCGCCGCGCGGCTCCCCAGCGCGCGAAAGCAGTTTGCTCCGCAAAGGTTAGCCACGCGTGATGAAAACAGGGGCGGCCGGCTTAGGCTGACGAGGCGCCATCGCGCTCCAGCGGAGACCGCCATGCTGCCCACCGTTGCCGTGCCCTGTCCGTATTGCGGCGAGCGTGTCGAACTGATGATCGACGCGGATGCCGGGTTGCAGAACTACATCGAGGATTGCCCGGTGTGCTGCCGGCCGATGGAGATCGCCATCGCGTTCGGCGCCGGCGGCGAGCTGCTCGCGAGCGCGGCGCGCGACAGCGATGCGTGAGCGAACGGCTGGATTTCCGGGGGCTTTGAGGTCGCCGTAGCCCTGTTCGTAAACGTTTTGTTCCATTCAGGTGCCGCGTACGGCTGCTCTTCGACACGCGGCACGCTTTGGGCGGGTTCAGCGGCCAGCCATAAACCGTTTCATCGCGATTGTGGTTAATGCCGTGTGGAGGCCGCCGGCGCGCAGGTGCGTGCGTTCATCCGCGCGGCGGCAAGGTGCCGACCGTGCGGGGCATATCCCCCGATCTGCCATTCGCCGCGCACGACACTCAAGGAGAAGAAAACGATGAACCTGTCCCGCAAGACCCTGCTCGGTACGTTTGCTCTCGTCGCCACCCTGTCCGCTCCGCTGGCGTTCGCCCAGACCGACACCTCGGCGACCGACGCTTCGGCGCAGCAGTCCACGCCGCCGACCGATACGTCGACCACGCAGTCGACCACCACCGATACCCAGACCACCACGTCCAACGACGCTTCGGCCGCCACCATGCAGGGCGACGCGCCGAAGAAGAGCTGGAACGACATCGACCTCGACAAGGACGGCAGCCTGACCAAGGCCGAAGCGGCCGCCGTGCCGGCGCTGGGCCAGGTGTTCGACAAGGCCGATTCCAATGCCGACGGCGCGCTGAGCGCCGACGAATACAAGGCCTACGTTCAGACCTCGTCGCCACAGAAGGACGACTACAAGTAATTCGCGGTTTCGGTTTCAGCAAGTCGCAGTTGCAGCCAGCCGGTCACGCAACGACGGTTTGCCGGTGACCTGACCTGCCGGCACGGCGGGGCGCGGATCCGTCCGCGTCCCGCCGCTGGACGTTGCGGGCCTCGTCGTACCAGCGCATCCCCCACGCGAAAGGCGGCCTTCGGGCCGCTTTTCGTTTGGCCGTTTCGCGCGCTGGCATACTGGCGTGCATGATTTCAGACGACACCACGATCCGCCTGGTCGGCTTCGACGGCGATGACACCCTGTGGCGCAGCGAGGACTACTACCACGCCGCCCAGGCCGAATTCGAACGCATCGTGCAGCACTACGTGGACCTCCGCGACGCGCGCACGCACGAACGCCTGTATGCCGTGGAGATGCGCAACCTCGCACTGTTCGGCTACGGCGTGAAGAGCATGACGCTGTCGATGGTCGAAGCCGCGGTGGAGATCACCGAGGCGCGCATCAGTGCCGCCGACCTGCACCGCATCGTCTCGCTGGGCAAGGAACTGCTCCAGCATCCGGTGGAACTGCTGCCCGGGATTCGCGAGGCGGTCGAGGCGATCGCCGCCGACCACGAGATCGTGCTCATCACCAAGGGCGACCTGTTCCACCAGGAAAACAAGGTGAAGCAGTCCGGCCTGGCCGATCTGTTCCACCGTATCGAGATCGTGAGCGAAAAGGACGCGTCCACCTACGCGCGCGTGCTCGCCGAATTCGATCTGCCGCCGTCGCGCTTCGCGATGATTGGCAACTCGCTGCGCTCGGACATCGCGCCGGTGCTGGAACTGGGCGGATGGGGCATCTACATGCCCTACCACGTTACATGGGCCCACGAGACCGAGGCGACGATCGACGACGCGGCGCCGCGCCTGCGGCGTGTCGACGCGCCCGCGGGCCTGCCTGCGGCGGTGAAGTCGCTGGATGCGGCGATCGCCTGACGCCCACCGGGCTGGATGACGGAGCGGACGCTCGTGGGCCTGCATGCTCCGACGCCGGCAACTCAGGAACCGGCCCACCGGGTTCAACGACTGGACTCCGGAACCAGCCGACTGGACTCCCGAATCAGCCGACCGGACTGGAACCGAGTCGCCTGCGCTTCAGGGCGCGTTACCGGGCAGGTCTACGCCTTAACTGGCGCCTGAGCGGGCCCGTCGCCCGACGGCGAAATTACGAATCAATTCACCAGCCCGGTCGCATCGTCGCCCCCGTGCCTGCCGCCGTGCAGGCGTGAGAGGAGAACACTGATGGCCACGCTGTCCCGCTGGCTTGCTTCCACCGCACTCGCCGCCGGCCTGGGCATGGCGATGCTCGCTGCGCCCGTGCCGGCGCACGCGCAGGACGGTGACGATCTGGTCCGGGTGCTCGTCGACGTTGCCGACGTCATCTACCACGACGGGTATCCGTACTACCGCTATGGCAACTACGGTTACCGCGATCGGCTGATCGTCGAGCGCAACCGCTACGGGCGTCCGGTCTACTACCGCTACGCACCGCGCCACTACCGCGCGGGGCCGCCCTACGGCCAGGCGTACGGCTACTGGCGCAACCATGCGACCTCGCGGGTGAGCTGCGACCGCCACGGCCGCTGCGTGACGCGTTACTACGATCCGCGCTACGACCGCCGGCCTTACGACAACCGCTACTACTACAGCCACGACCGCGACCGCTACGACCGTCGCTACTGGGACGGGCGGCGCTGGCGCGACCGTGACTGAAGACCGGACGCAGCTGCGGGCGGCGTGGCCGATGTCGCCGGCATCGCGCACGCATCCCACCGCACGCTGCTGTTTCCGGGCGCGGCGCCGGTGCTAGCCTTGCCCCTTCGAACCCAGCATCGAAGCACGGGAGCCTCGCGATGAATCGTCGTCCGAACCGTCGTCCAAACCGTCGTCTGGCCGTCCTGCTCTGCACGGTCCTGCTTGCCGCCTCGCCGGCCGCCTTCGCAGCCGGCCCGATCACCTGCAAGCTCAGCTTCAACCTGTCCGGCTGGTCGATCTTCTACAAGACCGCCTCCGGCAGCGGCGTGGTCAGCTGCGACAACGGGCAGACGATGCCGGTGCACATCCGCGCCAAGGGCGGCGGCCTGACGGTGGGCAGGTCGCGGATCGAGAACGGCAGCGGCGAGTTCTCCGGCGTCTACACCATCAACGACGTGCTGGGCACCTACGCGAGCAGCGAGGCCCATGCCGGCGCGTCGAAATCGGCGAAGGCGATGGCCATGACCAAGGGCAGCGTGTCGCTCGCGCTCGCCGGCAAGGGGCAGGGTTGGGACCTGGGCATCGCGTTCGGCAAGTTCGTGATCGAACCCTGACGCACGCCGCCGTCGCGTCACGCGATCCACGGGAGGTTGTTCATGTCGTTTTTTCCACCGTCCGGATTGATGCGCAGGCTGCTGGCGCTGCTGCTGGCCGCCAGCGGCCTGGCGCTGGGCAATGCGGCCGCGCAGGACGTCGCCATCGGCTGGAACCCGCGCAGCGGCGATGCGTGGGTCGACACCTGGCTCGGCGACATGAACCGGTACGGCGCGCGCTATCCCGAACCCTTCGTCGACGAGATGGTGCGCTACCACAACGCACCGCGCGCGCTGGTGCTGGAGTTGCTCCAGACGCGGCAGTGGACGTCGGGCGATGTGTATTACGCCTGCGCGCTGGCGGCGGTGCTCGGTCGTCCGTGCCGGCACGTCGTCGATCTGTACGAAGCCGATCGCAGCCAGGGTTGGGGCGCGCTCGCGCAGCGGCTGGGTGTGAAGCCGGGCTCGCCGGAATTCCACCGGCTGAAGAAGGGCTTCGTGCCCACCTACGATCGCTGGGCGCGCCCGATCGACCTCGACGACGAACTGCGTCGCGACTTTCCCAACCACGGCAAGGACAAGGCGAAAGGACGCAAGAGCAAGGCGAAGACGGGTAGCCGCGACGACGCATCTTCGCCAGGCAAATCCGCGAAGAAGGCGCGACACTAGATCGGATGGACAAGCCAACGACCACCCATCGCGGCGGCTGCCACTGCCGTCGCGTCCGTTTCGAGGTCGAGGCACCGGCCGCACTGGTCGCACTCGACTGCAATTGCTCCGTCTGCCGGATGACCGGCTTCCTGCACCTGATCGTGCCGGCCAGTCGCTTCCGTCTGGTGGCCGGCGCGGACGATCTCGCCGAATACCGCTTCAACACCGGCACGGCGCGGCACCTGTTCTGCCGGCATTGCGGCATCAAGAGTTTCTACGTGCCGCGCAGCCATCCCGACGGCGTCGACGTCAACGTGCGTTGCCTGGACGAGGGCACCGTGGCCGAACTGCGCATCGAGCCCTTCGACGACAACGACCGCGACGCCGCCACTGCCGCGATCGCGCATCTGTCGTCCGAGCCGCCCGCAGGGTGACGACTACTGCACCACGAAGGTTGCGGTGGCCTGCGTGGTTTCGCCCGAACTGGTGACGGTCGCCGTCAGCTGGTAGGGGCCGATCGAACTGGGGCCAGTGCCCGAAACGAACGACACGACCGCATCGCCGTCGGTATTGGTGGTGCCGGCGAGGATCACGTGGTTGACGCCGTTGGGCTTGAGCGCATCGAAATTCACGCGCGCGCCGGACACCGGCGCGCCGCCGCGGCTGACGTGCGCCGTCAGCGTCACCGTTTCGCCACGGATGTAGGCCGGCTTGCTGGAGACGACCGTCGCCGCGAGCGCCGCGTTGTCGTCGTTGGTGATCGTGCAGGTGGCGGCGCCGCCGGCCGCGAGCACCAGGCCGGTGCAGTTGGACAGGCTGGCGACGTAGCCGGCGGTCGCGGGTTCGGTGATGGTGTAGGTGCCGGCAGGCACGGTCAGCACGTTGGTGCCGTCAACCTCGAAGGCGACCGCCGCCGCACCGTTGACCGAGAAGCGGAAGTCCGCCGGGCCCAGGGTCCCGCCGTTGTCGTTCACCACGATCTTGGTGACCGTCAGCGTCGCCGGCAGCGCCGCCTGCTTCAACACGTCGAACGTGGCCAGCCCCTGCGCCGACATTCCGCCGCTGGTGGCGGTGGCCGTCAGCTGGTACGTGCCGAGCGAACTGGTGCCCGTGCCGGACACGAACGACACGCTGGCGTCGCCATTGGCATTGGTGGTGCCGGCGAGGATCACGTGGTTGATCCCGTTCGGCTTGAGCGCGTCGAAGTTCACGCGTGCGCCGGCCACCGGCGCGTCGCCGTTGACCACGTGCGCGAACATCGTCACCGTTTCGCCGGCGGCGTAGAGCGGCTTGCTGGTGCCGGCGGTGGCAACCAGGCCCGTCGTTGTCGGCAATGCCACGTCGTAGTTTGTGATCGTGCAGGTCGCGATGTCGCCGGCGGCGAGCACCAGGTTGCTGCAGTTGGCGTAGCTGGGCGTGTAGCCGGGCGCGGGTGTCTCCACGACCGTGTACGTGCCGGCGGCGAGATTCAGCACGTTGCCGCCTTCGATGAAGGCGATGGGGGCACCGCCGTTGACGGAGAAGCTGAAGTCCGACACCTCCTTGCTGCCGCCGTTCTCGTTCACCAGCATCTTGCGCACGGTCAGCGTCGCCGGCAGCGGCTTGAGCACCGCGAAGGTGGCCGTGGCCTGCGTCGAGCGCGAGCCGCTGGTGATGGTGGCCGACAACTGGTAGGTGCCGATCGAACTGGCGCCGGTGCCGGAAACGAACGAGGCGCTGGCGTTGCCGCTGCTGTCGGTGGTCGCGGTCGCGTAGACGTGGTTGACGCCGTTGGGCTTGAGCGCATCGAAGTTGACGCGCGCGCCGCCGACAGGGCTGCCCATGTAGGTCACGCGGGCGGTGAGCGTGACGGTTTCGCCGGGTAGATAGACGTCCTTGCTCGAACCGATGCTGGCGAAGAAGCCGGGGATGTCGTTGTTGGTGATGGTGCAGGTGGCGCTGCCGCCGGCGGCGAGCACGATGCCGTTGCAGCCCGACAGCGTCGCCGCGTAATCCGGACTGGCCGGTTCGGTGACGGTGTAGGTACCGGCGGGCAGGTTGACCACGTTGCTGCCGTCCGCTTCGAAGGGGATCGGCTCCCCGCCGTTGATCGAGAAGGAGAAGGCCGATGGCAGCTTGTTGCCGCCGTCGTTGTTCACCACCACCTTGTTCACTGTGAGGCGCGCGGGGTCGAGCGTGTTGATGCGCAGGATCGCCGCTTCCGACGGCACGCCGCGCGTATCGAACACGAACACCATGTAGTAGCCCGGCGGCGTCTCGAACGGGTTGGCCGGCAGGATCGCGCGCACCGAGTCGCCCGAGACCGAGAACGGCAGCTCGAGGAAGCGCTGGTCCATGTCGAAGGAATGCGTGACCGAACCGGTCTTCACCAGCGTCACGCGGGTGATGGATCCGGGATCGGGCGTGGACAGCGCGATGGTCTGGCCGGGATTCGCCGTCATCGGCGAAGCGGAGATGATCGGACGGGTCGCGGGCGCGCCGTTCGCATCGAACAGGTACTGCGGGTAATAGATCTCGGCGTTGAGGTTCAGCTGCGGTCCGATCGCGCCGCCGCCGAGCGTCAGCACGGTGGCGTCGGGCAGCAGCAGCGCGGTGGAGTGGTACAGGCGCATGCGCTGCGCCGTCGCGGCATCGCGCCAGGTATCGCCGATCGGGTCGTAGATCTCGGCGGTGTAATCGACGCCGTTGACCGGATCGTTGTCGGCCACGCTGCCGCCGGAGACGAACACGCGGCCGTCGGCCAGCATCGTGCTGTTGCCCCAGTGGCGGCGGTAGTGCGGCGAGGCCACCTGGCGCACCACCGGCCGCGCGGTGGTGATGTCGATGACGTGCGCGAGCGGGCTGGCGAAGTCGAGGTCGTAGCCGCCGCCCAGTTGCAGGATCTGGCCAGGGCGGAACATCACCGCGGTGGAGCTGGCGCCCATGTTGCCGCCGGTGTAGCGGCCCACCCGCGTGAGCACGCCGGTGCCGGCGGGATCGACGCGGTACATCTCCTCGTAGCGCGTGCCGAAGATGTTGCCGTCGAGCGCGACGAAGTTGCGCGGATACAAGCCCCCCAGGTAGGTGGTGGATGCGCCACTGAGCAGGCGGAAGCTGCCGGTGCCGGTACGCACTTCGGGGAAGTCCTCGCCGCCGGTGCCGCCCTGGATATACACCTCGCCATCGGGCAGGGTCGTGGCGGTCGCATACCAGCGCTTGCGGAACATCTTCCCCGTGCGCACCAGGTTGTTGTCGAGCGGATTGAAGCGGGCGGAATCGTCGTTGGGTTCGAGCCGCGCGCGGCCCTTCTCCAGGTTCACGACATCGCCGCCCCACATCTCGATGTTGCCGTCGGGCAGCAGCAGCTGCGCGTTGCAGAAGATGTCGACCTGCGTGGAGTTCGGCAGCGTGTTGTGCGATGCGCTGCCCAGGCCCAGCTGCGGGTCCCAGACGTCGTAGACGTAATAGCCGGTGCGCGCGCCCGTGGCGGTGCTGCCGTAGCTGAGCACGCGGCCGTCCGGCGTCAGCACCGCATGGATGCCGATCAGCGGCCAGTCGAACACCGGCGAGAACGTGCCTTTCACCGGATCGCCCTGCGCGGGCAGGGCGGTCAGCGCGCCGACGGGGCGCAGGGTCTGGAACGCCGCGACGGACGCGGCGTCGCCGCCCATCACGCGGTTCTGGTTGGCCTTCGTCTGCACCGCGGCCAGGATCGCCGGATCGCCACTGGCAGCGGCGACCGCGGCGGCGAAATCGCGCTCGCGCGGCGCGCTGGCGTTGCCGGCCACGTAGACGGCGGCCGCGGCCACGAGGGCACTCAGCACGAGCGCACTCAGGAACAGTGCCAATGCGGTCGTGGAACCACGACGTCCGGGGGAAGGTTGCGTCTTGCTCATTTCTGCCTCGGTCTGCGACCGTGTGTCGCGGACAATGCGATGCCGCTCCCCCAACGACTTCGTGAACGCAACCGGGCGGTGGCGGCGGACAGGCGCCGGGGCGCGTGGAGCCCGAGCCTTACAATGGGCGCCTGATGACCGCCTCTCCCGCCATCGCACCCGCGCAATTGCGCCTCTCCGTCGCCCCGATGATGGACTGGACGGATTCGCACTGCCGCGCTTTCCATCGCGCGCTCGCACCGCACGCGCGGCTCTACACCGAGATGGTGCACGCCAACGCGGTGATCCACGGCGACCGAAGCAAACTCCTTGCCATGCATGCGAGCGAACACCCGGTGGCGCTGCAGCTGGGCGGCAGCGAGCCGGCGCTGCTCGCGCAGGCCGCGTGTATCGGCGCCGAAGCCGGCTTCGACGAGATCAATCTCAATTGCGGCTGTCCGTCCGATCGCGTGCAGGCGGGCCGCTTCGGCGCGTGCCTGATGCGCGAGCCGGCGCTGGTGGCCGAAGGCGTCGCTGCGATGATCGCGGCCTGCGACGCGCCGGTGACGGTGAAATGCCGGCTCGGCGTCGACGATGATCACGACTGGGACCGCTTCGAGCATTTCATCGACAGCGTGGCCGCCGCGGGCTGCCGGACGTTCGTCGTGCACGCGCGCAACGCCTGGCTGCAGGGCCTGTCGCCGAAGGAAAACCGCGAAGTGCCGCCGCTGCGTTACGACTGGGCGTACCGGTTGAAGCGGGAGCGTCCGCAGTTGCAGGTGGTGGTCAATGGCGGCATCGCGTCGATGGACGAGGCCACGCAGCATCTGGACCATGCCGATGGCGCGATGCTCGGACGCGCCGCTTATCACGATCCGTACCTGCTGCACCGGCTCGACGTGGCCTGGTTCGGTGGCGAACTGCGCAGCCGTGCCGAGCTGCTGCGCGCCTGTCGCCCGTACGTCGAGGAGCAACTGGCCCGCGGCGTGTTCCTCAAGCACATCACGCGCCACGTGCTGGGGCTGTTCGCCGGCGAACGCGGCGGCCGCGCGTTCCGCCAGGTGCTGAGCGAAGGCGCGCACAGGCCGGGCGCCGACTGGTCGCTGGTCGAACAGGCGCTGGCGCTGACCGAGTCCTTCGCCGCGGTGGATGCCTGACGCATGCTGACGCGCGACACGCACGCCTTCCTCGCCTTCGCCCGCGCCTGCGGCGACGACTTCGGGCCGGCCACGGCGCGGGCCGCGTTCCTGGTGGCCCCCGACGGGTTCGCACTCGCCGAGCAGTCGGCGCAGGACAATCGCTACATGGCGCAGGCGGCGGCGTTCGACGCGACACGTGCGTCCATGCAGCATCGCGACCTGCACCGCGCGTTCTCGTCGGTGCTGCCGACGGTGTGCTTCGCCGGTCGCGCCGATACCCCCGATGCGCTGTTTCCCAACAACGTGTTCGCGACCGCGGCGGGTCGCTACATCGTCGGGCGCATGCGCCATGCCGTGCGCCAGCGCGAAGCCGCGCGTGAGGACATCCGCGGGTTCTTCGCCGGCGTGCTCGATTACGCCGAGATCGACCTGTCCACGCAGGAGCATCCCTGCGAGCTGACCGGCGCGCTGGTGATCGACCGCGCGCGAGGGCTCGGCTTCTGCGGGTTGTCGGAGCGTTGCGACGAAGCGGGCGCGCGTCTGATGCATGAGGCCTTCGGCCTGCGCGCGACCCTGCTGTTCGACCTCGCGCCTGGCGAGTACCACACCAACGTCGTGCTCGCGGTGCTCGCGGGCCGGGCGGCGATCGTGTGCCCGCGCGGCTTCGCCGATTCCGGCGTCGTCGAGGCGATCGCCGCGCTGTATTCGCCGCACGCGGTGCTGTGTTCGGAGGCCGAGCATCGCGGCTTCGTCGGCAATGCGATTGCGCTGACGCCGGACACGGTGTGGATGAGCGCCGCGGCCGCTCGCGCGCTGCAGCCCGCATCGCGCGAGCGCCTGCGCGCGGCGGGCTTCGCGGTTGCCGCCGTGGAGCTGGATGCCATCGAAGCCGCGGGTGGCTCACTGCGTTGCTGCGTGGGCGAGATCTTCTGAGTTGTTGCGCGAGCGCAGTGCGGCATTTGAACTGCGCCGCGCCGCGCGCTGAACCGCGACCATGATGTGAAGGAAAAGTTCAGACCGGATTCACTGCTTCGTTCCAAGAATGCACACTCGTCGTTTCGCCTGCGGGCACTGCTGCCCTTTCATGCCCATGCCCCGTACTGCTCCCCGTCTCGCTCCCTTGCTGCTGCTGGCCGCCACCCTCGTGGTGCCGGCGGGACAGGCGATGGCGCAAGGTCCGGGCGGTCTGCTGGACCGCAGCGGGGCCGGACGCGATGCGGGAGATCGTTTCGAGCGTGCCCAGCGCGACGAGTCCCGGCGCGACGAGCGACACGACCGCGGCGAGGATCACCGCGCCCTGTCGGACGCAGTGCGCCGGGTGGAGCGCCGCACCGGCGGCCGGATCCTCAGCGCCGAACGCGTGCCCTTCGACGGCCGCAACGTCAACCGGGTCAAGGTGGTGGACTCCCAGGGGCGCGTCCGGGTCTACATGGACGATCCGCAGGGGCAGGGCCCGCAGCGCGAGCAGCGGCCGCGCGATCGCGACGACGATTGAGTCGGTCGGCACGGCGTCGGGTTCGGGCTTCGTTCAAGAAGCTGAATCCAGATGGGGGTCCGGTCCCCCGTACACGTCCCGGCGACAACCTGAACGACTAACCTGAATGCACCCGGCCATGACGGCCGCACTGCTGAAGGAGTCCGCCATGCGCATTCTTCTGGTCGAGGACGAAGCCCCCCTGCGCGAGACCTTGGCCGCCCGCCTCAAGCGCGAAGGCTTTGCGGTCGATGCCGCCCAGGACGGCGAGGAAGGCCTGTACATGGGCCGCGAGGTGCCGTTCGACCTGGGCATCATCGACCTTGGCCTGCCCAAGATGTCCGGCATGGACCTGATCAAGGCCCTGCGCGAGGAAGGCAAGAAGTTTCCCGTCCTCATCCTCACCGCCCGCTCGAGCTGGCAGGACAAGGTCGAGGGCCTCAAGCAGGGCGCCGACGACTATCTGGTCAAGCCGTTCCATGTCGAGGAACTGCTGGCGCGCATCAACGCGCTGGTGCGCCGCGCCGCCGGCTGGAGCAAGCCGTCGCTGGAATGCGGACCGGTCACGCTCGATCTTGCCGCGCAGACGGTCAGCGTCAACGGCGCCAACGTTGATCTCACCAGCTACGAGTACAAGGTGCTCGAGTACCTGATGATGCATGCCGGGGAACTGGTCTCGAAGGCCGACCTCACCGAGCACATCTACCAGCAGGACTTCGACCGCGATTCCAACGTGCTCGAAGTCTTCATCGGGCGCCTGCGCAAGAAGCTCGATCCGGACGGTTCGCTCAAGCCGATCGAAACGGTACGCGGTCGCGGCTATCGCTTCGCCATTCCGCGCAGCGGCGACTGAGTGATCGGACGCATGCGCCCTGCACGGGCGCATGCGTTGCGCGAAGCGGGTTCAGGCAGTCCGTGCGTGCGAGAGTTGCGCTCCTTGCGCGTCCATGCCGACAAGCGACACTGCTTCCACGGCGGCCGGAACCGCGACGTACCCGTGAATCCGACGTTTCCCCCATGCCATCATTGGCCCGGCGAACAGTTCGCATGGCCCACGGACAGTAGCGATCGATGAACCGGCAGCATCTCTCGTCGATCCAGTTCCGCCAGTTGCTTGCGGCGACGCTCGGACTGGTCGCGTTCCTGGCGCTCGCCGGCTACGCGCTGGACCGGGCATTCCGGGAGACGGCGGAAACCAACTTCCGCGAGCGCCTGCGCAGCTACGCGCTCGCGTACGCCGCCGACACGGATTTCTCGCGCAGCGGCGACATCATCGAGCCCTACAACCCGCCCAGCCCCGACTTCAACCGGCCGGGCAGCGGCCTGTACGCGGAAATCCTGCTGCCCGCCGCGCACTGGGATTCCCGTTCGGCGCAAGGCCCGATCCTGCCCGAAGCCAGGATGCTGGCGCCCAACGAGGAGAAGTTCGAAGGCCCGCTGCCCATCACGCAGATCGGCGGCGAGCGCGGCGAGGTCTACCGCTACGGCCTCGGGCTGGTGTGGCCCGGCGGCACGCCCAGCGGCGACTTCCCGTACACCATCTACGCACTCGAGGACACCACGGCGCTGAGCCAGCAGGTCGCGGTGTTCCGCGAAGCGCTGTGGCGCTACCTCGGCGGCGCCGGACTGATCCTGTTGCTGCTGCAGTCGATCGTGCTGCGCTGGAGCCTGCGTCCGCTGCGCAACGTGATCAACGAGCTCAAGCGCGTGCAGCGCGGCGTGGCTTCGCGCATGAGCGAGCGGCATCCGCGCGAGCTCGAGCCGCTGACCGAAAGCATCAACGCCTTCATCGAGAGCGAGCGCGAGAACCTCGATCGCCAGCGCAACACGCTGGCCGACCTCGCGCACAGCCTGAAGACGCCGCTGGCGGTACTGCGCGCGCGCCTGGACCATCCGGGCACGGAAGCGGAACTGCGCGACGAGCTCGACGTGCAGCTGCGGCGCATGAATGACATGGTGTCGTACCAGCTCGCGCGCGCGGCGCGCTCGGGGCATCAGCTGTTCGCCGCGCCGATCGCGATCGAGCCGCATGCCGAGCAGATCGTGAAGGGCCTGGAGAAGGTGTACGCCAGCAAGGGCGTGCTGTGCGAATTCGACGTCGCACCGGGCGCGGTCTTCTTCGGCGAACCCGGCGACCTGCAGGAACTGCTGGGCAACCTGCTGGAGAACGCGTTCAAGTGGGCGCGCTCGCGCGTGCTGCTGACGGTGCAGCCCGGCGAGCAGGTCGCGAACCGGCGGCCCGGATTGCTGGTTGCGGTCGACGACGACGGCCCCGGCATTCCGCCCGAAAAGGTCGCGCTGATCCTGCAGCGCGGCGTGCGCGGCGACGAGCGCGTGCAGGGCCACGGCATCGGCCTGGCGATCGTGCAGGACCTGATGCGCAGCTATCGCGGCACGCTGGACGTACGGCAGTCGGAAGAGCTGGGTGGCGCGCGCTTCGAGGCGCGGCTGCCGCCGGGCCTGTGATGCGCGGCCCGTGATCGCCGCTCAGGCGAACGGCGAGGGGCCGTAGAACCGTTCCAGGTGTGCGGCCACCTTGGGCATTTCGGCGCGCAGCAGTTGCGGGTCGCTGAAGTGGTATTCGCTGGCGACCGCGAAGAATTCCTCGGGCGCCTCGGCGGCATAACCGTCGATGGCGGTGTCGCGGCCCGCGTCGACTTCCTGCGCCAGGGCGTCGTAGGCCGCCTGGAAGTCGCGCGCCCAGCCGCGTTGCCACGGCCCCGGCAGGGGCGGTGTGCCGTCGAGTTCGCCATCGAGCACGTCGATCTTGTGCGCCATCTCATGCACGGCCACGCAGAAACCGGCCCGCGGATCCTCGCAATCGGCCTGGACGTCCGCCCACGACAGGATCAGCGGGCCCATCTCCCAGGCTTCGCCGATGAGCTCGTCCTCCCACTCGTGCAGCACGCCGGCCGCATCGACGTGCGTGCGATTCACGCGGAAGGCGTCAGGGTAGACGATCAGTTGCGACCAGCCGCGCAGGCTGGCCTCGCCGAATTCGAGCAGGGGCAGGCAGCAGGCCGCGGCGAGCAGGCCGCGATCGCGTTCGTCGAGCACGAGGTCGCCGATCGGCGTGATGGTCTTTTCGTGCAGGAAGCGGGCGGCCAGCTGGGCGAGGCGCGCCTCGCGGGGCGAATCCAGGGCGCCCGCCCACGGCAGTGCCGCGCGGATGTCGCGCCAGAGTCCGGGTTCGATCGGTTGCGGAGAGCGCCCGAGGCGCAGCCAGCGCAGCAAGTTAGCGGAACATGCCCGGCAGGAAGCGGTGCCAGCGCGGCGAGGGCAGGCGCACGTCGTCGCCGCCGCCACCGGTGCTGGCAGCCGGCGCAGGGGCGGGCTTGGCCTTCTTCACCGGCAGCGCCATCGATGCCGGATCGCGATCGGGTGCGCGCGTGGCGGCGGTCTGGGTCCGCGTCGGGCAGCTGCCGTCGGCGTCGCTCAGCTTGGCTTCGCGTGCGGCGACGCCCGCACTGGCGAGGGCGATGAGCAGGCAGACGACGGTGCGGCGCATGGGAGTCCTCTCCCGGATCGCGGGAACCGGCGGACTATATCGCACTCCTCCAGCCGCCGGAGTTGCATTCGTCGGGCGGCTCGTGGTGCGCTGCAGCAGGCGACGCCGGCCCGCATAATCGCGGCATGGACGATCGCGCCCTGCTCGAACAACTGATCCGCGGCCCCGCCACCGGCGATGCCCTCGCCAAGGCCGCGGGGCAGACCCGCGCTGCGGTGTGGAAGCGGATCGAGGGCCTGCGCGAAGCCGGTGTCGGTATCGCGGCCCAGCCGGGACGGGGATACGCGCTCACCCAGCCGCTGGACCTGCTCGATCCGGCCGCCATGCGCGTCGCCTTGCCGGCGGCCGTGCTGGCGCGCATCGGCAGCCTGGACGTGCAGTGGTCGATCGATTCCACCAACAGCGAGCTGCTGCGCCGTCCCGCGCGCGCGGACGACCTGGCCGAGCTGCTGTTCGCGGAACGGCAGACCGGCGGTCGCGGTCGCCGCGGCCGCGTGTGGGCCTCGCCGCTGGCCGCGCATTTGTATTTCTCGGTGGCGCGAACGTTTGCCGGCGGCCTGGCGCGGCTGGGCGGGCTCAGCCTGGTCGCCGGTGTCGCCACGGTCGAGGCCCTGCGCGCGTTGGGATTCGCGACCGTCGGGCTGAAGTGGCCCAACGACGTGGTGCAGGTGGGGCCAGACGGGTTGCACAAGCTGGGTGGGCTGCTGGTCGAAGGGGCCGGCGAACATGCCGGGCCCGCGCGCGCCGTCATCGGCCTGGGGCTCAACGTGCGCATGCCCGCCGCGGTGGCCGCGCAGATCGACCAGCCCTGGTGCGATCTGGACGGACTGGCACGCGCGGGTGCGCAGTCGTCACCCGGTCGCAATGCGGTGGCTGCCGCGGTGCTGAGCCACCTGTTGCCGGCGCTGGACCTGTTCGACGCCGAAGGCCTCGCGCCTTTCCTGGCCCGCTATGCCGCGCTGGATGCGCTGGCGGGCGCAGCCGTGGTGCTGCATTCGGCGACCGCGACGCAGTCCGGCACGGCGCTGGGCGTGGCCGAGGACGGCGCCTTGCGCCTGCGTCTCGACGACGGCAGCGAACAACGCGTGCACGCCGGCGAAATCAGCGTCCGCCGGGCGGGCGGCGCATGAGCACCTGGCTGTTCGACCTCGGCAACACGCGACTCAAGTGCGCGCCGCTGATCGAGGGACGCATCGGCGAGGTCATCGCGCTATCGCACCGCGAAGGCGACCTGGCCAACGTGCTGGACCGGGCCCTGCCGGCGCGCATCGAGGTCGCCCACGTCGCCAGCGTCGCCGGCGAAGCACTGCGCGTCGCCCTGCTGCAGGCGCTGGCGCAACGCGCGCGCCGCATCTCGCTGGCGCGCACGCAGGCCGCGTTCGGCGCGCTGCGCATCGCCTACGCGCAACCGCACAAGCTCGGCGTCGACCGCTTCCTCGCCATGCTCGCTGCGCACGCACGGACCGGCGACGCGGTGCTGCTGTGCGGCGTCGGTACGGCGCTCACCATCGACCTGATCGATGCCTCGGGCTGCCATCTCGGCGGACGCATCGCGCCGTCGCCCACGCTGATGCGTGAGGCCTTGCACGCACGCGCCCCACAACTTGCCGAACGCGGCGGCGACTACACCGACTTCGCCGCGGATACCGAGGACGCACTGGCGTCGGGCTGCGAAGGCGCGGCGCTCGCGCTGATCCAGGCCAGCCGCGAGGTCGCGCAGCAGCGACTGGGACGGCCCGCGCAACTGCTCCTGCACGGTGGCGGCGTGGAGGAACTGACCGCGCGCCTGCCGGGTGCACAACAGGCGCACGCGCTCGTCCTCGAAGGTCTGGCGATCTGGGCCGCTGTCGATTCCATGGCGTAGAAGCTTGCCCCTAGAATCGACGCATGCTCGCCCGCGCGCTCATTGTCCTGCTTTCCGTGCTCAACCTCGGCGCCGCCGCGTGGTGGATCGCCCACGATCCGCCGCCTCCGCCGGCGGCGCCGCAGCTGCCACCGGGCGTCACGCGGCTGCAACTGGTGAGCGAGCATGCGGCGGCGCGTGGTCCGGCGCCGGTCGCGAGCACGGCCTCGAACGAAGCCACGCCCGCCGCGCCGCCCGCAAGCGTCGCCACTGTCGCGAACGCCGCGCCGCAGTGCTTCAGCTTCGGCCCCTTCGCGTCCGGCGCCGACGCGGCCGCGACGCGACTCAAGCCGCTGGTGCGCTCGGTGCGCGTGCGCGCGCAGGCACCGGCGGCACCGAATGGCTGGCGGGTGTACCTGCCGCCGCTGCCCTCGCTGGAGCAGGCGCAGGCGATCGCCACCCGCATCGGCGCCGCCGGCTTCAGCGATTTGCTGGTCGTGCGCGAAGGCGCGGAAGCGAATTCGATCGCGCTGGGCCTGTATCGCAGCGAGGAAGCGGCGAAGAAGCGCGCCGACGCCCTCAATGCCGCGGGTTTTGCCGCGCAGGCCGAGGCGGTGGGTGGGCCCGCCGTTGCGCCGGCCTGGCTGGATGTGGTGGCCGACGCTGCCTTCGATCCCCGCCGCGCGCAGGGGCTGATCGCCGCCGCGCAGTTCCGCAAGGCCGACTGCCCGGCACAGCGCTGACCGCGGGGACGGCGCGCCCGCTAGAATGCGACGCCGCGGCCCGCGCCGCGTTGCCGGCTTAGCTCAGTTGGTAGAGCAACCGCCTTGTAAGCGGTAGGTCGTCGGTTCGATTCCGACAGCCGGCACCAGTTTTGGCGGGATTGTTTCCGCAACAGCCGTGGGTCCCCTGCGGCGACCGCTCGCCCCGCCGCGCTTCCGTCCGCCGGCATCGCCATGCCTGCCCGGCTAGACTATGGGCTTCCCCGCGTTCGCAAGCAGGGAACCGGAAGCCGCCGGATTCGCCGCTCCGGGATCGACCCACCTCATTTCACGGTGCCGGCTCGGCCCTGCGACGCCGACCGCCGCCACATGGACCGCGTGCATGAGCCGAAGCTATCCCCCCGTGTCCCTGATCGGGGCTCCCACCGATATCGGCGCCGGCCATCTCGGCGCGCGCCTGGGGCCCGAAGCGCTGCGCATCGCCGGGCTGCCCCAGGCGCTGGCCGCGCGCGGCATCGACGTCGTCGATCGCGGCAACCTCGACGGTCCGCGCAATCCCTGGCAGCCGCCGAGCGACGGCTACCGGCACCTGCCCGAAGTCGCGACGTGGAACCGCGCGGTGATGGAGGCGGTGCTCGCCGAACTGCGCAATGGCCGCATGCCCATCCTGCTCGGTGGCGACCACTGCCTCGGCCTGGGTTCCATCACCGCGGTGGCGCGGCATTGCCGCGAGACCGGCAGGAAGCTGCGCGTGCTCTGGCTCGACGCGCACGCCGACTTCAACACCAGCGACGTCACCCCGTCCGGCAACATCCACGGCATGCCGGTCGCCTGCCTGTGCGGCCTGGGCCCGCGCGAACTCACCCACCTGGGCGGCTCCGCGCCGGCGATCGCGCCCGACGTGATCCGCCAGATCGGCATCCGCTCGGTCGACGAAGGCGAGAAGCGGCTGGTGAAGGAGCACGGCCTGGACGTCTACGACATGCGCTACATCGACGAGGTCGGCATGAAGCGCGCGATGGAGGAAGCACTCGATGGCCTCGACGATGACACGCACCTGCACGTGAGCTTCGACGTCGACTTCCTTGACCCCGGGATCGCGCCGGGCGTGGGCACGACGGTGCCGGGCGGCCCCGGCTATCGCGAGGCGCAGCTGGTGATGGAGATGATCGCCGACAGCGGCCGTCTGGCCTCGCTCGACATCATGGAACTCAATCCGGTGCTGGACACGCGCAACCGCACTGCCGAAGTCGCGGTCGATCTGGTGGAGAGCCTGTTCGGCAAATCCACGCTGATGCGCGACTGACGCGCTGAACGGCAACCGGCGCGGCAGCGCGCCGGGCCTTGCGCGCTTCACCTGCCCGTCACACCATGCGCCCGCGCGGCGTGCCGCCCTTTCGTAGCCCTTTTGTACTGCCGGAGAAATTCGAATGAAGCGTCTGATCGCCGTGGCCCTGCTGGCCCTGTTCTCGATGACCGTCCTGTCCGCCTGCAACACCATGGAAGGCCTGGGCAAGGACGTGAAGAAGCTCGGTGAAAAGGTCGAGGACAAGGCCAGCCGCTGAAGCGGCGGGTCACGAAGAAAGGCCGGAGCGATCCGGCCTTTCTGCTTTTCGGGGCGCCGTTCGGGCCGCTTCCGGAAGCTGAACACGTACTGATCGCGCTCGCCGCTCTGCACGGCGAGTTCATGCCGCCCCGCGTTAGATGCGGGAGCGGACGAGGCAAACGCCGAATCCCGTCAGGTCGAGTCCCCGACACGAAGGAGAGAAGGTATGAAGCGTCTGATTTCCCTGCTGCTGCTGGTTGCGTTCTCGTCCGGCTTCCTCACCGCCTGCAACACGATGGCGGGCGCGGGCAAGGACGTGCAGAAGGTCGGCGAGAAGGTCGAAGACAAGGCCGAGGACTGCAAGGACGCCCACTGCTGACGCACCGGGTGAATGGGCAAAAAAGGCCGGTTTCCGGCCTTTTTTGTGGGCGCAGGGTTCCCGCATTCGTGCGTTCGGAACCGTCCGCTAACGCCTTCGTGATGCATCGGCAACACGCTCGCCGGCACGCTTGCGCGGCATCGCGTTGCCGATGCGCAAAACATCCACGAGGAGTACACGCATGAACAATGACGTCATCCAGGGCAAGTGGACGCAGCTCAAGGGACAGATCCAGGCGCGTTGGGGCGACCTGACCGACGACGTATTCGATGTCAACGAAGGCAACTCGCAATATCTCGCTGGCAAGCTGCAGGAGCGCTATGGCTGGGATCGCGAACGCGCCGAACGCGAGGTCGAGGACTTCACCCGCTCGCTGCATTGATCGACCGCTTCATCTCCAGGGAACGGGCCGCTTTCGCGGCCCGTTTGCGTAACCGTACCGCTCAGCGCGGAGGATCGGCGACGAAGCCGCCGGGGAAGGCCTCGGGGTCGTCGTCGCGCCAGTCGGGTTGCCAGTGCCGCGGCATCACGCCGCGCGCCACCAGCGTGCGGTAATCGTCGTAGCGCAACTCGATGACCTGCGCGGGCGCGCGTGTCGCGCGGACGAAACCGGTGCGCGAGACCGGCGACCATTCGCGCTCGCCATGGCCGGTGCCGAGCGTCTGTTGCGCGGCGGCTTCATCGCGGGCCATCGCGCGTTGTTCGGTCGCCGGTGCCGCGGATTTCGCTGCTCCTGAATCCTCGCGTGCGACCGGCGGCGGACGGCGCCAGATCGGCCCGGGCCGATACGGAAACGGACGCGCTTCCTCGAACACGGCGATGCCGATCACGCCCACGTTGTCCGGCCGCCCGGTGCGCGCGGCGTAGCTGTCGGGCAGATCGGTGAACACGAACTGCGCGACATCGTCGAGCGACTTGCGCCAGCCGTTGATCTCCGTGGTTTCCCAGGGGTCGAGCACGTACCCGGCTTGCGCGGGATGCGCGGTCTGGCCGGTCACGGCATTCACGCCGTCGATGGACAACACCACCAGCACACGTCCGCCGGTGGTGTTGGTGAGACGTACGGCGTAGCGGTGGCCGGGCTCGCCTTCGATCCAGTCCAGGCCGCGATGATGCAGCGGGGCGAGCCAGTCGCCGCGGTCGCGGTCGACCACGGCGATGTCGACGAGCGGGCGGGCCTGCGCCGGCGCACAGGCGGCGAGTGCGACGCAGAAGGCGGTGGCGAAGCGGCGGAACATGGCGCGATCTCCCGGTGAGGTAGCCGGCCAAACGCCTTCGCGCCGCGAACGGGGTTGGCGCCCGGCGTCGTGCCGGTCGGGCGGGCGGCAGCGGTTAAACTGCCGCTCCGCTTCGTGAACCACGCTCGCAATGTCCCGTACCCGCGTCCTTACCGGCATCACCACTTCCGGCACTCCGCACCTGGGCAACTACGTCGGCGCGATCCGCCCGGCGATCGCCGCCAGCCGCGATCCGCAGGTGGAGAGCTACTACTTCCTCGCCGACTACCACGCGCTGATCAAGGTGTCCGATCCGGCGCGCGTGCAGCGTTCGACGCTGGAAATCGCGGCCGCGTGGCTGGCGTGCGGGCTCGATCCGCGGTCGGTGTGGTTCTACCGCCAGAGCGACATTCCGGAGATCCCCGAGCTCACCTGGTTCCTCAGCTGCGTCGCCGGCAAGGGCATCCTCAACCGTGCACATGCCTACAAGGCCGCGGTCGACAGGAACCGCGCCGAAGGTGTCGACGACGATGCCGCGATCACCGCCGGCCTCTTCATGTATCCGGTGCTGATGGCCGCCGACATCCTGCTGTTCAACGCGCACAAGGTGCCGGTCGGCCGCGACCAGGTGCAGCACATCGAAATGGCGCGCGACTTCGGCCAGCGCTTCAACCATCTGTACGGCGAGCATTTCACCTTGCCGGAAGCGGCGATCGAGGAGCACGTCGCGACGCTGCCCGGCCTCGATGGCCGCAAGATGAGCAAGAGCTACGACAACACCATTCCGCTGTTCGCGCCACGCGAGCAGCTGAAGAAGCTGATCGCCGGCATCGTCACCGACTCGCGCGCGCCCGGCGAGCCGAAGGACGCGGACAACTCCAACGTGTTCCAGCTGTACCAGGCCTTCGCTTCGGCGGAGGAAACCGCGGCGATGCGCCAGGCCTTCGCCGACGGCATCGGCTGGGGCGATGCGAAGCAGAAGCTGTTCGAGCGCATCGACGGCGAAGTGGCGCCGCTGCGCGAGAAGTACGAGGCGCTGATGGCGAAGCCAGGCGACATCGAGGCGATCCTGCGCGACGGCGCCGCACGCCTGCGCGCGCAGCACGCGACGCCGCTGCTGGCGCGCCTGCGCGAGGCCGTTGGCCTGCGCAATCTCGCCAGCAGTGCCGCGGCGGCCGGCGCGAAGAAGGAAAGGGCCGCGCTGCCGGCGTTCAAGCAATACCGCGAGGCCGATGGCCGCTTCTACTTCAAGTTCGTCGATGGCGAGCGCGTGCTGCTGCAGAGCGTCGGGTTCGCTTCGCCCCGGGACGCCGGCCAGCTGATCGCCCGGCTCAAGCGCGAAGGCGGCCGCGTGCTGCGGCGGGGCGAGGCCGATGCCCTGCAGCTGGGCGAGGACCTGGTCGGACATCTGCACGACGCGGCCGAATTGGCCGACGTGGTCGATGCGCTGGCGCAACTGCTCGAAGAAGCGTGAAGCCACCCCGTCGTTCGACTTGACTGGCGCGGGGTCGCGGCGCAATCGTGCGCCATGTCCGCACGGGTGCCGGCGCAGACGAACGACAGCGAGGCCGCTCGCCAGGCGGCCCTGGATGCCTACGCCATCGTCGACAGCGGCCCCGAGCAGGCCTTCGACGACATCGTCCGCCTCGCCGTGACGCTGTGCGGCGTCTGCGCGGCGTCCATTTCGCTGATCGATCGCGACCGCGTCTGGTTCAAGGCGCAGATCGGCGTCGACCAGTCGCAGGTTTCCCGCGACCTGTCGCTATGCAGCCATGCCATCGATCAGCCGCATCGCACCCTGGTCATCGACGATCTCGACATCGACCCGCTTCCCGCCGCCAAGCGACGCCGCCTCGGCGGCCGGCCGCCGCGCTTCTATGCCGGCGTGCCGCTGCTGAGTCCGGACGGCTATCCGCTGGGTACCCTGAGCGTCGCCGATGTCGAACCGCGTCATCTCGCGCCCGCGCAGATCGAAAGCCTGGAACTGCTCGCGCGGCAGACGCAGCACCTGCTCGAATTGCGCCGGCTGATGCTCGAACAGGGCCAGTTGCTGAGCGCGCGCGAGGCCGCGGCGCGCACGGCCGAACAGGCGCGCGCGGAACTGCAGCGTCGCCACGAGGAACTGATGCAGAGCGCGAGCCGCGATCCGCTCACCGGCCTGCTCAACCGCGCGGCGATGGAGGAGATGCTGGCCGAAACCCGCCGGCGCGATCCGTCGGAGCGGATGCCGTACACGCTGCTGCTGCTCGACATCGACCACTTCAAGCTGGTCAACGACCTGCACGGGCACCTGGCAGGCGACAATGCGCTCCGCGCGGTGGCGGATGCGGTCACGGCGTCGATTCGCAAGAGCGACATCGCCGTGCGCTTCGGCGGCGAGGAAATCCTCGTGTACCTGCCCGGCACGGCATTGGATGGCGCAGCGGAAGTGGCCTACCGCATCCGCGAGCGCGTGGCGCGCGCGCCGCTGCCGTTCGCCATCACCGTGTCGATCGGCATCGCGGCCGGCGATCCGATGCGCGATCGCCCGGAACAGACCTTCGATCGCGCCGATCAGGCGCTGTATCGCGCGAAGGCGGATGGTCGCGATCGCGTCGTGGTCGACGACACGCAGCAGTTCGACGGCATCGGCCTGGGTTGAACGCAGCGCGCCGGCGCGGGCGACGCGGTTTCAGGGCCACTCGTTCGGCGGTTCGCCCTGCTCGGGATGCTTCATCCGCACCACGCAGAAGCGGTGGCCCGTGGGTGCTTCCATCACCCACCAGCGCTTCACGAACGCGATCTTCTTCGCGCCCAACGCCTCCAGGCGCGCGGCTTCGGCATCGACGTCGTCGGCTTCGATGTCCAGGTGCACGCGCGAGGGATGCTCGACCTTCTGCACCTCGATGTGCAGGTCGCCGGGCGTATCGCCGAACTGCTGGTACTGCGCGGTGTCGTCGCCGGCGTTGCGGTCGGCGACGCTCATGCCGAGCGCCTGGCTCCAGAAATCCGCGGCGGCGTCGAGGTCGCCGGTGTTGCAGTCGATGATGAAGCCGGCAAGGCGGCTGCGATGGGCCATGGCAGTCTCCTTTTCCCCCTCGCTTTCGCGTAGCGAAGGGGAGGGTTGGGGAGGGGTACGAAGCGCCGCAGGCGCGAGGGGCTTTTGCTGCAACGATTGACCTTCAGGGAAGCAGGGCAAATCAAGAGCACCCCCTCCCAGCCTCCCCCTTGCGCTGCGCGCAAAGGGGAGGGGAAAGACTCAGTTCGGCAGTGACATGTCGTCCAGCAGCGCCTTGAGGAAGCGCGCCGCCTCGCCGCCGGTGCAGGCGCGGTGGTCGAAGGTCAGCGAGATCGGCATGCGGCGGTGCACTTCGATGCCGCCGATCACCGCGACCACGTCGTGCGAGAGCTTGCCGGCGCCGACGATGGCAACGCACGGTGGTACCACCACCGGCGTCGCGTAGCGACCGGCGAACATGCCGAAGTTCGACAGCGAAATCGTGTAGCCGCTCAGCTCGCCGGGCGGAATGCTGCGGTCCTCGACCTGTGCGCGCAGGCGCTGGATCGCCGTGCGCACGCCGGCCCCGTCGAGCATGTCGGCGTTGCGCAGCGCGGGCACGAACAGACCGTCGTCGGTGTCCACCGCGATGCCGACATCGACGTGCGGATGCAGGGTGCGGGTGAGGTTGTCGCCGTCGAACCAGGCGTTGAGCGCCGGCACCGTCTTGCAGGCGGTGACGATCGCGCGCACCAGACGCGCGGTGATGTCCTGCTTGCCGATCCACGCATGCAGGTCGGCGTCGTCGACCAGGGTGGTCGGCACGACCTTGCTGTGCGCATCGGCCATCACCCGCGCCATGTTGCGGCGTACGCCCTTGAGCTGCTCGGGCTGGCCGGTGGCGGTGACGCCCGGCGGCTGCGTGCGCATCGGCTTGCCCGATTGCGAGAGCGTGCTGCGAGCCGCGGGCGCCGCAGCAGGCGCGGGCGCTGCGGCGCGCGCAACCGGCGTTGCAGCGCCGATCTTCGCCGAACCGTCGGCGGCGGCGCGCTTCACGTCGTCCATCGTCACCACGCCATCGGCACCGGTCGGACGCACGCGAGTGATGTCGACGCCGAGCTTGCGCGCCTGCGCGCGCACCGCCGGCATCGCCTTGACGCCGCCCACCGCGACCGCGGCTTCCGTGCGGACCGCATCGGAACTCTGCATCGCGCCGACCACGGTGCCGCTGTCTTCGCGCACGGTTTCGGTCTTCGTTTCCGGTTCCGGCGCCTTCGCCGGTGTCGCGGCTTCGTGGCCGCCGTGGTGGTGACCCGTGTCCTGGCCCTCCGCGCGTTGCGGCAGGTTCGGGTCGATCTCGAACTCGGCCAGCATCTTGCCGGTGACGATCACGTCGCCCGGGCCGCCGGCGAGCTTGAGCACCTTGCCCGACACGGGCGAGGGCACGTCGACCACCGCTTTCGCGGTTTCCATCGACACCAGGTTGTCGTCGAGGCGGATGGTGTCGCCCACCTTCACGTACCACTCGACGATGGTCGCGTCCGGGAGGCCTTCGCCGAGGTCGGGAAGCAGGAAGGTCTTGTTGCTCATCGGGATGTCTCTTGTCCTGTTCGGGTCGCGGTTTCGTGGTGCGTGTGGTTGGTTCGCGTGGATCGTTCGCTGGGTGCGGGCGGATCGGTCAGAGCGGATGCAGGTGTTCGCCCGGTACCCAGCCGCAGTGGCCGTCGGCGTCCTCCGCCCACCACCAGCCGCCGAGTTCGGCATGCAAGGTCAGCACTTCGCCGGCGTCCGCGTCCAGTTCCTGAGCGGAATAATCGCGCAGGGCTTCGGCGCGGCCATCCCCCAGCGGCCTGAGCCAGGCATGCGGTGCCCAGCCGGCGTTGCCATCGGCCGTGGTCGTCCAGGCGAAGGCGGGCCATTGGGTGTCGTGCTCGCCCAGCGCGACGATGTCGCCCTGCGCGAAGTGGATCGGTCGCGTGTACTGCGTGCGGTAGTCGCGGAACACGCGCGCGCGCCTCAGACCCATACGTCGTTCCTGGCGGTCAGCGCGCCGCCGGCGTCGCCGGTATTGACCACGCCGCGCGGTTCCACCAGCAGCACGTGGCACTCGGCATCGGCGCGCGGGCAATGCTCGACGCCGCGCGGCACGACGATCATCTCGCCGCTGTTCAATACGACTTCGCGATCGCGGAAGCCCATGCGCAGCGTGCCGGCGAGCACGATGAAGGTCTCGTCGGTATCGGCGTGCGAGTGCCAGACGAATTCGCCCTGGATCTTCACCAGCTTGAACTGGTAGTCGTTCATCTCGGCGACCACCCGCGGCGACCAGTGCTCGGCGAAACGGCCGAGCTTGTCCGCGAAGTTGATCGCCGAGGGTGCCATGGCTCAGCCCGCCGCCAGCGTGCGCTTGGCCGCCGTCACGATGCGATCCACGCTCGGCAGGTACTTCATCTCCAGCCGGAACAGCGGGATGTGCGTGTCGTAACCGGTGACGCGTTCGACCGGCGCGAGCAGGTCGAACATCGATTCCTCGGCCAGGCGCGCGGCGATTTCGGCGCCGAAGCCCGCGGTCTTGGGGGCCTCGTGCACGATCACGCAGCGGCCGGTGCGGCTGACCGATTCGGCAATCGTGGCGAAGTCGAGCGGGCGCAGCGTCGCGACGTCGATGACTTCGGCGCTGATGCCTTCGGCCGCGAGTTTCTCGGCGGCTTCGAGCGTTTCCTTCACCTGCGCACCCCAGGTCACCAGCGTCACGTCGGTGCCGTCACGCAGCACGTAGCACACGTCCAGCGGCAGCGCCTCGCCGTCGTCGGGCACGAGCTCCTTGTACTGGCGGTAGATGCGCTTGGGTTCGAAGAAGATCACCGGATCCGGATCGCGGATCGCCGCGAGCAGCATGCCGTAGGCGCGCGCCGGCGAGGACGGCATCACCACGCGCAGGCCGGGGACGTTGGTGAAGATCGCTTCGTTCGCCTCGCTGTGGTGTTCCGGCGCGCGGATGCCGCCGCCCCACGGCACGCGCAGCACCATCGGGCAGTGGAGGCGGCCACGCGTGCGGTAGCGCATGCGTGCCGCGTGGCAGACGATGAAGTCGACCATCGGATACATGAAACCGTCGAACTGCGCTTCGGCGACGGGCTTCATGCCCTGCGAGGCCATGCCGACGGTGAGGCCGGCGATGGTGGTCTCGTCCAGCGGCGTGTCGAGCACGCGTTCGGAGCCGAACGTCTGCTGCAGGCCGGCGGTGGCGCGGAACACGCCGCCATTGACGCCGACGTCCTCGCCGAGCACGACGACGGTGTCGTCGTTGCGCATTTCGTACGCCAGCGCCTGGGTGATCGCTTCGATCAGCGTGATGGGCGTGGACGTGGCGGCGGCGTTGTCGATCTTGGGCATGGTGTCGGCCTTGTTCACGAGCGGCCCTCCAGCGCGAGCGCAGCCGCGCGTTGTTCCAGCAGGTCCGGCGGCGGATCGGCGTAGAGGTAGTCGAACATCGCCTCGACCGGCTGCACGGGCGTGTTGAGGTAGGCGTTGATTTCCTCGTCGACGCGCTTGCCGCAGTCGTCGGCCCAGGCCTTTTCCTCGTCTTCGCTCCACAGGCCCTGCGCGGTGAGGAAGGTGCGCAGGCGCGGGATCGGATCGCGCGCCCAGGCGGCCTTCACTTCCTCGTCGGCGCGATAGCGGCGTGCATCGTCTGCGGTGGTGTGGTCGTGCAGGCGGTAGGTGAGGAATTCGATCACGCTGCCGCCTTCGCCCTTGCGCGCGCGTTCGGTGGCGCGACGCATGCCTTCGAGCACGGCGAACAGATCGTTGCCGTCGACCTGCAGACAGTGCAGGCCGCCGGCCAGACCCTTCTGCGCCAGCGTCTGCGCGCCGGTCTGCGCCGAACGCGGCACCGAGATCGCCCAG
Source organism: Lysobacter yangpyeongensis (assembly GCF_042655745.1). NCBI lineage: Bacteria > Pseudomonadati > Pseudomonadota > Gammaproteobacteria > Lysobacterales > Lysobacteraceae > Lysobacter > Lysobacter yangpyeongensis. The sequence continues at coordinate 41,512 of NZ_JBHSNM010000008.1, forward strand.
CCGTTGTTGACCACGCACAGCACCAGCGGTGCGGTGTAGGCGCCGGCGGAGTTCAGTGCGGCGTAGAAATCGGTCTTGGAGGAGCCGCCGTCGCCGCAGCACGCCACGGCGATGCGGTCCTGCTTGCGCAGCTTGAACGACAGCGCCGCACCGGCCGCCATCAGGCACTGCGTGGAAATCGGCACGCACCACGGATAGTCGTGCTTCGGACCGGAGAAGTCGTTGCCGCGCTCGTCGCCGCCCCAGTACAGCAGCACTTCGCGCGGCTTCACGCCGCGCATGAACTGCGCGCCGTACTCGCGGTAACTCGGCGCGAACACGTCTTCCGGGCGCGTGGACGCGCCGATGCCGACGTGCGTGGCCTCGTGGCCCAGGCACGAGGCGTAGGTGCCGAGCTTGCCGGTGCGCTGCAGCGCGATCGCCTTGGTGTCGAACACGCGCACGAACAGCATCTGCTTGAACAGCGGCAGCAGTGCCTTGGGGTCGCTGAAGGCGGGCGGCAGGTCGCCGACGAGCTTGCCGTCGGGGCCGAGGTATTGCAGGTATTCGATCTGGTAGGTGGCGGCGATCGTCATCTCGCGGTCCGGCTCACGTTGTTTTAGCCGGCCGATGATACCCGCCGCGCGTAAACAGACCGTTGCGCAATGCGGCAAGACGGGGCCGCATGTCCGCAACACAGCGTGCGGAAACGAAAAGCGCGGCCGGAGCCGCGCTTTCCGCACTTGCCTTTCGTGGCGATTCGCGTCAGCGACCGCCGATGCCGACGATGCGGTTCCGGTAGATCCCGCGGTTGTCGGCCGGCGCGGTCTCGATCGAATCCGAACCCGCGTCCGCCGACAGCGTGAGGTACTGGGTCGCGTTGGAGCGCCACGGCACCGTCACCTCCACGTCGAAGTGCTGGTTCGCGTCGATGGCCAGCAGCGACGCCGTGGCGCAGAGCGCCTCGAAGCTGCCGCTGTCGACCGCCGACACCGTGCAGCTCCAGCCCGCCGGGGCCGAGATCGCCACGTTGCCGGCGGGCGCATCGCCGCGCAGCGTCATCGTCGCGTGTTGCGCGGTGTACGGGCCGGCATTGCGCAGCTCGATCGCGATCGGCGCGATGTCGCCGGTGTGCAGCTTCTTCGCCGGACCGGCGATCGTCGCCGAGAGATCCACGCGCGCGACGACGTCGAGCGAGGCCGAGGCCTGGTCGTTGCCGGATTGCGGATCGAGCGACAGCGCATCGACCGCCGCCGCCAGAGACACCGTAGCGTGCGCGGTATCCGGCGTGGCGGTCGCGGTGATCGCGAACTGCGCGTCGGCGTCCTTCGCGAGCGTGGTGGCATGGCACGCCACCGAGGTGCGTCCCGCGTCGACCTGCGCGGCGTCGCAGTTCCAGCCCGACGGCGCGGCCACTGCCATCGTCGGCAGTACCGCGTCGAGCGCGAAGCCCACGCCGACCGATTCCGCCGCTTCCGGACCGTTGTTGTGCACGGTCGCGGTGAACGCGAGCGTGCCGTCGACCGGCACCGCTGCCGCGTCCGCTGCGGCGACGATCGCGAGGTCGGCGACCGCGCGCGGATCGAAGTAGGCGATCACCGGGTCGTGGTCGGCCGTGCGGATCGGCGTGGTCGCGTCGCTGCGGTTGGTTTCGGTGAAGTCGGCGTTGATGCGCGCGTGGTCGATCGCCGCCGTGCGCGTGGTGACGATCAGTTCCTCGTTCACCAGCACGTGGTCGAGCGTCTGCGCGTTGCCGTCGAAGACGAACGAGTAACGTTCCGACGGCGGTGCGAGTTCGCCCAGGTTGACCAGGTCCGGATCGACGAGGTCGGCGCCATCGCCCGGCACCACGGTCTGCTCGTCCGGCGTCGGCGTACCGCTCACCACGCCCATGGTGTCGGCCAGGCCATCGTTGAAGGCGAAGGCGTTGAAGTCGCCCAGCGTGACGATGCGCGTCTGCGGCGCGGCGAGCTGGCGCTGCTGGAGGTAGTCGGCGAGGAACTCGGCCTGGCGCTGGCGCTTCCTGCGCACGCGATCGCCACCGGCGCTGTCTTCTTCCGAGCTGATCAGCGAACGCTGGTGCACACCAATGACCGTGATGGGGAACGCGCGGCCGTCGGCGTAATGCACCACCGCGTCGAGCGCCAGCGGCGGACGGTCGTTGAGCAGGCCCGGCGTGCCGTCGGGCTGTTCCCACGTGGTGTCCTTGCCGATCTGGTTGAGCGCGACGACTTCCACGCGCGGAATACCGGCGCCGACGGTCGCGGTCTTCACCAGCATGCCGGTGTCGATGCCGCCGACGTCGTTGCCTTCCACGAGATATGCGGCGTACTGCGGATCGGCTTCACCGGCGGCGACGGCATCGGAGTTGATGCGGTCGGCCAGGGCCTGCAGCACGGCGAGCTTCTCGACTTCGATGGCGACCAGCACATCCGGCGAATGCAGGTAGTCGCGGATGCCCAGCGAGGCCTTCTGCAGGCGCTTCTGGTAGGCCGCGGCATTGGCCACGCTGTCGTCGACGTCGGGATCGTTGATGTTGTCGAAGAAGCGCTCGAGGTTGTACGAGGCGACGGTGAACTCGTTGCCCGCCGGCATCCGCGCGGCACGCGGGCCCGGGCCCGGGATCACGTTGATCGCCACCGCCGGATCGCGGTGCAGCGTGTAGCGGCGGAACCCGTAATCGAGCGGACCGGTGAGGCCTTCGATCACGCTGCCGGTGGGCAGGTCGAGCAGGTAGGCCGCACCGCCGAGCGTGTCGCTGTCGATGGTGAGGATTTCCGGATTGCCGTCCCAGCGCGGGATCGGCTGCGCACCGGCGCCGCCGGGGATCGCATCGCGCACGTCGAAGCCCGCTTCGCGGAACGGACGCGGCACGCCGGTGACGACGGCCTGGAGGATGCCGTTGACGCTGCCGGTCGCGTTGTACGGCGTGGCGCTGCCTTCGGTCGGCGCGACGGTGGTCAGGCTCGCGGCGGTGACGCGCATGCCTTCGAGCGGTTCGAGCTGGTCGAAGCCGCCGTCGGGCGTGGTCATCGCAGCGGTGATCGCCACCGGTACTGGCAGGGCGTGGCCGCTGGAAAGCAGCGCGACCGTCGGGCTGCCGCCGATTTCGGTCAGCGGACGCTGGGCCGGATCGGAGGGCGGCACGAATTCGAACACCGTGCCGCGCACGCGCACGCGATTGCCCACCGACGCGGCGGCCGGCGGCGTGCCGCCGGTGAACACGAACACGCCTTCGGAGGTCAGCGGATCGGCATCTGCTTCGGCATCGCTGGCCTGGACGAAGAAGCCGTTGCCCTTGCGGCCGGTGACGATGCCGGTGAGCGTGACGAACTGGCCGGCGAGCGGCGAAGTCGCGCCATTGCCCTGGATGTCGTGGATGGCGGTGACGACGAAATCGTCGTTGCGGATCGTGCCGACGCCCTGGCCATCGCCGAGGTCGGCGCCGGTGACGCCGGTGACGTCGAGGGTGAACGTCTCGTCGGCTTCCTGCGCGGTGTCGCCGAGCGCGTCGACGGAAACGATCACCGACGTTTCGCCGGCGGGAATCGTCACGCTGGCCGTCTTCGCGGCGTAATCGTTGCCGGCGGTCGCCGTGCCGTCGTGCGTCGCGTACTCGACGATCACGCCGTCGGCGCCGGCCGGCTTGCTGAGCGTGAAGCCGAAGAACAGCGGCGTGGTGCCGGTATCGCCTTCATCGGCGCTGGTATCGCCGACTTCGAGCACCGGCGGGCCGCCGGCGGCGCCGTGCACCGCCAGCGCGAAATCGTCGATCGCCAGGCCATCGTCGGCACCGGACACGTCGATGTCGTTCCAGCGGATCCAGATCGTGCCGCCGGCCGGAATCGACAGCGCGTCGAGCGTCGCCGTGAGCGCGGTGCGGAACGCCGCGGCATTGCCGTCGCGCGCACCGGCGCTGGCGCCGGTCAGGTTCGGCGTGGCGAAGTTGAGCGCGTCGACGTCGATCCAGGTGCCGTCCGCCAGGCTGGTGGCGTTGAGGCTGTACTGGAAGTCGAGGCGGTCGCTGCCGCGGGCGAGCGTGCCCAGGCGCCACTGTTCGCCGACGTAGGCGATGTCGAGCGCGCTGATCGCGGCGCCGGTGTTGTTGGTGAAGCAGGCGCCCATCGCGGGCACCAGGCTGCCGCTGCGCAGGCCGCCGAGCGCGCGTTCGCCCGAACCGGCCGCGCCGAAGCTGTAGCTGTCGCCGGCGTTGCCGCTGCCGGTGCCGGCAACGTACGCGCCGTTGGCATTGGTGCCGGTTTCGCGCAGGACCCAGCCGAAGGGCAGGGTCGAGGAGGTGCCGCTGAGGGCGAGCGTGTCGAAGTCCTGCGCGTAGGCCGGACCGCCGATGCCGATGCAGTCCGCATGCGCTCCGCCCGCAAGGGCCAGCGCAACCAGTCCCACAACCGCAGGCGCGGCGATGCCGCGTGCATGTCGTTTCATTACCGATTTCCCCGTTTGATGGTGCGCCGGTCCGGCCCAGGAGGCCGGCGCTTCGAACGCCGTTGCAGACGCAAGGCGGGCGCCATTATCCACGCCCGCGTTGCATCGGCGTGACGCGGTGCACACCGCGGGCGGTCGCCGCGGGCGATGCGGTACCCTTTGCGCCCCGCAAAGGCCCGTCCCATGACCGTCGACAAGAACCAGCGCGACCTGGAAACCGGCATCCACACCGACCTGGCCGGTCGCATCACCTACGGCGGCTACCTGCAGCTGGATCGCCTGCTGTCGGCGCAGCTGCCGCTGTCGAACCCGCCGCACCACGACGAGCTGCTCTTCATCGTCCAGCACCAGGTGTCCGAGCTGTGGATGAAGCTGATGATCCACGAGCTGCACGCGGCCATCGCCTATCTGCGTGCGGACCAGGTAGGGCAGTGCCGCAAGGTGCTGGCGCGCTGCAAGCGCGTGCTCGACCAGCTGACCAACATGTGGTCGGTGCTGGAGACGCTGACGCCGTCGGAGTACATGGAATTCCGCGATGTGCTCGGTCCGTCGTCGGGCTTCCAGTCGCTGCAGTACCGCACCATCGAGTTCCTGCTCGGCAACAAGAACGCGCAGATGCTCAAGGTGTTCGCGCACGACCAGTCCGGCCATGCCGCGCTGAAGAGCGCGCTGGAATCGCCGAGCCTGTACGACGAACTGCTGCTCTATCTCGCCCGCTGGGGCCATGCCGTGCCGGCAGCGCAGCGCCAGCGCGACTGGTCGAAGCCGCACGTCTCGGATCCCGCGCTGGTCGCGGTGTTCGAGCGCATCTACGAAGACACCAACACCTACTGGCGCGAGTACTCGCTGTGCGAGGACCTCGTCGACATGGAAACGCAGTTCCAGCTGTGGCGCTTCCGCCACATGCGCACGGTGCTGCGCATCATCGGCTTCAAGCGCGGCACCGGAGGCTCGTCGGGCGTCGGCTTCCTCAAGCAGGCGCTGGAACTGACGTTCTTCCCGGAGCTGTTCGAGGTGCGCACGGCGATCGGTCCGGGTTCGAGCTACGGGCCATCGCCCTAGCGGATCGATGCCGGTGAACGCGATCGTCCACGATTGCGTCGGCGCACTGCTGGTACGCGGAGGCCGGTTGCTGCTGGGCCGCCGCGCGCCAGATCGCGCGTGGCTGCCCGGCGCGTGGGGTGTGTTCGGCGGGCACATCGAAGCGCACGAATCGGCCGAACAGGCGCTGCGGCGCGAATTGCGCGAGGAACTGGGGATCGCCGCCACGCGGCTGCGGCCCGACGCGATCCTGGTCGGCGGCGACGCGGGCGCGACCTGGCGACTGCAGCTGTTCGTGGTGGAGGCCTGGGACGGCGAACCGCAGCTGCGCCAGCCGCAGGAACACGCGCAGCTGGCCTGGTGTTCACTCGCGGAGGCGTGCGAACGCCTGGCCGGCGCGCATCCGGAGTTCCCGGCCGTGCTGGCCGATGCGCTGCGGGATGATGACGCGGGATGACGCCTGCCTGTCCGGGGTCGCCGGGCCGGGCCGGTCCGTTCGGTCGGGCGCGCCATCCCGATCCGCCTGTCCAAGCTTGTCCGTTGGCCGAATGAACAGGCGGTTGCTGCGGCGCAACACGGTTTTTGGGTTTGACGCCCGTTGCCGCCGTCGGTAATCCTCGCCCGTCCCGCGGCCGCCGCGGGCCGCATTTTTCCGAATCAAACCGACGGGGGAAACCGCATGAGCGGTGCCGCAAGCACGACAACACCGGGCGCTCCGATCCCGGAATTCAAGCAGACCATGGGACATCCGCAGCCGCTGTGGATGCTCTTCATGACCGAGTTCTGGGAGCGCTTCGCCTTCTACGGCATCCGCTGGGCGCTGGTGCTGTACATCGTCGCGCAGTTCTACGGCGGTTCCGGCACCGGTGAGGCCCCGGCCAACAGCATCTACGGCGCCTACCTCGCGCTCGTCTATGCCGCGGCGATCTTCGGCGGCTATGTCGCCGACCGGGTGATCGGCTACCAGCGTTCGATCCTGCTGGGCGCCGTGATCATGGCGGCGGGCCTGTTCCTGATCGCGACGACCAACCAGGAGCTGTTCAAGCTCGGCCTGGCCACGATCATCGCCGGCAACGGCCTGTTCAAGCCGAACATCTCGACGATGGTGGGCAAGCTCTACAGCGTCGGCGACGAGCGCCGCGACTCGGGCTTCACCATCTTCTACATGGGCATCAACCTGGGCGCGATGATCTCGCCGATCCTGACCGGCTGGCTGGCCGATCGCGTGTTCGGCACCGAGACGATGCCGTCCTACAAGGTGGTGTTCATCACCGCCGGCATCGGCATGCTGATCAGCCTGCTCTGGTTCTGGTTCGGCCGTCGCCAGCTGGCGGGCATCGGCCGTCCGCCCGTCGGCGGCGAGAACAAGATGCGCGTGCTGTTCACGCTGATCGGCGCCCTGATCGCGATCCCTGCCATCTACTTCCTGCTGACGATCGAGGCGGAAACGCTGAACTGGTGGGTGCTGGCGCCGATGTTCGTGGCGCTGTGCGTGCTGATCCTGATCGAAGGCATCCGCGAAGGCGCCGTGCAGCGCGACCGCGCGATCGCGATGCTGCTGATCTTCGTGTTCAACATCCTGTTCTGGATGTTCTTCGAACAGGCGGGCAGTTCGTTCAACTTCCTCGCCGACAAGATCGTCGACCGCGACTTCGGCGGCTGGATCTTCCCGGTGGGCTGGTTCCAGTCGGTGAACTCGCTGGCGATCATCACCATCGCGCCGGTGCTGGCGTGGCTGTGGATGCGGATGGGCAAGGCCAATCCGTCGATCCCGCGCAAGTTCGGCCTGGGCCTGATCTTCAACGGCCTGGCCTTCCTGCTGCTGATGTTCGCCCTGTCGAGCCTCGTGGACGATGCCGGCAAGATCCCGTTCTGGACCCTCTTCATGGTCTACGTGATCCAGTCGGTGGGCGAGCTGTGCCTGTCGCCGATCGGCCTGTCGATGGTCACCAAGCTGGCGCCGCTGCGCCTGGTCGGCTTCGGCATGGGCGGCTGGTTCCTGTCGACGGGCATCGGCAACAACCTGTCGGGCATCTTCGCCAAGCACGTCAGCGGCGAAACCGGCATGACCGTTGCGTCCGCGCAGTCCGGCTACACCTTCGGCTTCTGGCTGCTGCTGGGCGCCGGCGTGCTGCTGTTCCTGATCGCGCCGCTGATCCAGCGGCTGATGCATGGCGTGAAATAAGACGCCTGCATCGCACCAATGAAAACGGCGGCCCTGTGGCCGCCGTTTTCGTTTGCGTCCGCTTCAGTCGCGCGGCAGCGGCGTATCCGGCTCCACGTCCAGGTGCGCCACGCCTTCGTTGAGCTTGCGCAGCAACCGGTCCAGCTGCGCGCGCTCGTCGGCGTCGAGCGGCGCGAGCAGGCGGCGTTCGTATTCCAGCGCGACCGGCACCACTTCGTCGTAGATGCGGTAGCCGTCGCGGCTGAGTTCCAGCACCGAGCGGCGGCGGTCGTCGTCGTGGGTGTCGCGCTGGAGCAGGCCGCGTTCGAGCAGGCGCGCTACGGTGCGGCTCACCGCGACCTTGTCCATCGCCGTGCGCGCGGCGACGCCGTTGGCGGAGAGGCCCGGATAGCGACCCAGCACCGCGATCACCCGCCACTCGGTCACGCCCAGGCCGAAGCGGCGTGCATAGGCGCCGGCGATGGTCTGGCTGACCCGGTTGGAGAGGATGCTGAGCCGGTAAGGCAGGAAACGGTCGAGTTCCCAGCGCGCGTGTTCATCCGATGGGGCCGACGAAGGGCTGCCCTTGCCTGAAGCTTCGGTGCTATCGTGGCTTGTTGTTGGTTTCATATGAAACTATAGTGCTTTCCGGCCCAGCCCGCCCGCGGCGGGCCTTGTCGCGACCCACGTTAACAGGAGTCCCCGCATGAGCGTCCAGACCGCTTCCACTTCCACCGGCGCCGGTCCGAATCTCGGCATGCAGGTCACCACGTTCGAGAATCCGCTCGGCATCAACGGCTTCGAATTCGTCGAGTTCGCCGCGCCCGCAGGCCAGGGCGAACTGCTGCATGACTACTTCCGCAAGATGGGCTTCACCGCGGTGCTGCACCACAAGTCGCGCCCGATCACGGTGTATCGCCAGGGCGGCGTCAACTTCCTGGTGAACGAGGATCCGGACAGCTTCGCGGCGGAATTCGCGCGCAAGCACGGCCCGTGCGCGTGCGGCTTCGCGATCCGCTTCCAGAAGCCGGCGAGCGTGGTGTTCGACGCCGTCGTCAACAACGGCGGCGAAGCGATCACCGACAAGGCCGACAGCAAGGCCGTCGACGCGCCGGTGGTGAAGGGCATCGGCGACTGCATGCTGTACCTGGTCGACAAGTACGGCGACAGCGGTTCGGTGTATGGGGATTACCTGCCGGTGCAGGGCGCCGAGCAGAACCCGGTCGGCTTCGGGCTGACCTTCATCGACCACCTCACGCACAACCTCTACTTCGGCAACATGCAGAAGTGGTCGGACTACTACGAGCGGCTGTTCAACTTCCGCGAGATCCGCTACTTCGACATCAAGGGCGCCAAGACCGGCCTGGTGTCGAAGGCGATGACCGCGCCGGACGGGATCGTGCGCATCCCGCTCAACGAATCGAGCGATCCCAAGTCGCAGATCAACGAGTACCTCGACGCGTACAAGGGCGAGGGCATCCAGCACATCGCCTGCTTCACCGACAACATCTACGACACGGTCGAAGCGATGCGCGCGCAGGGCGTGGAATTCCTGGATACGCCGGACACCTATTTCGAAGTGATCGACCAGCGCGTGCCGAATCATGGCGAGGACGTGCCGCGCCTGGCGAAGAACAAGATCCTGATCGACGCCGACCCGGAGACCAAGCAGCGCAAGCTGCTGCAGATCTTCACCCAGAACGCGATCGGTCCGATCTTCTTCGAGATCATCCAGCGCAAGGGCAATGAAGGATTCGGCGAAGGCAACTTCCAGGCGCTGTTCGAGAGCATCGAGCGCGATCAGATGCGTCGCGGCGTGCTGTAAGCGTTGAGCCCCTCTCCCTCCGGGAGAGGGGTTGGGGAGAGGGGCAACGAAGCCACCTACACCCACATGCCGAAGAAGCAAAGGACCTGCTTCCGATGAACAACCCGACAAGGAAGAACACCCGCACCCGTGCACGCCTGCCGACAGCCACTCTGGAAAGCGCCAGAGCGCTCCGCGGCAACATGACGGATGTGGAAAAGGAACTCTGGTATCACCTCCGCGCCGGGCGTATGCAGGGAGCGAAGTTCCGGCGGCAGCATCCGATTCCGCCGTACGTGGTCGACTTTTACTGCGATGCGTTCAAGCTGGTGATCGAGCTGGATGGTTCGCAGCACGGCGTGGAAGTGGATCGGGTGCGGATGCGGTTTCTGGAGAAGCAGGGGCTCAGGGTGCTTCGCTTTTCCAATTTCGATGTGCTGGAGAACAGGGCGGCGGTGCTGGAGGCGATCTGGGACATTGTCGCTGCGCCGCCCCTCTCCCCAACCCCTCTCCCGGTGGGAGAGGGGCTTCAAGGCAAAGGCAAACTCAAAGGCTCGCCATGACCATCGCAAGCAACGGCTACCAATCCGGTTTCGGCAATGAATTCGCGACCGAGGCGGTCGCCGGCACGCTGCCGGTCGGTCGCAATTCGCCGCAGCGCGTCGCGCACGGCCTGTACGCGGAACAGCTCAGCGGCACCGCGTTCACCGCGCCGCGTTCGCACAACCGCCGCAGCTGGCTGTACCGCATCCGCCCGGCGGCGATGCACGGCAGCTTCGCGCCGTACCTGCATTCGCACTTCCACAACGACTTCGGCAGCGAGCCGGTCACGCCCGACCAGTTGCGCTGGAGCCCGTTGCCGCTGCCGCAGGCGCCGGTCGATTTCGTCGACGGGCTGTTCACCATGGCCGGCAACGGTTCGCCCGCCGGGCAGCACGGCATCGGCGTGCATCTGTACGCCGCGAACAAGCCGATGCAGGGTCGCTACTTCTACGACGCCGACGGCGAATTGCTGATCGTGCCGCAGCAGGGCCGCCTGCATATCGCCACCGAGCTGGGCGTGCTCGAGGTTGAACCGCCGGAAATCGCGGTGATCCCGCGCGGCATCCGCTTCCGCGTCGAATTGCCCGACGGCGAGGCGCGCGGCTACGTGTGCGAGAACTTCGGCGCGATGCTGCAGTTGCCGGATCTGGGGCCGATCGGCTCCAACGGCCTGGCGAACCCGCGCGACTTCCTTGCGCCGAATGCGGCCTACGAAGACGTCGAAGGCGACTTCGAGCTGATCGCCAAGTTCCAGGGTCACCTGTGGCGCGCGCCGATCGGGCATTCGCCGCTCGATGTCGTCGGCTGGCACGGCAATTACGCGCCATACAAGTACGACCTGCGCCGCTTCAACACGATCGGTTCGATCAGCTACGACCATCCCGATCCGTCGATCTTCCTGGTGCTGCATTCGCCCAGCGACACGCCGGGCACCAGCAACATGGACTTCGTGATCTTCCCGCCGCGCTGGCTGGTGGCGCAGGACACGTTCCGGCCGCCGTGGTTCCACCGCAACATCGCCAGCGAGTTCATGGGCCTGATCCACGGCGTGTACGACGCCAAGGCCGAAGGCTTCGCGCCCGGCGGTTGCTCGCTGCACAACTCGATGACCGGCCACGGCCCCGATGCGGCGACCTTCGCCAAGGCGAGCAACGCGGACCTGTCCAGGCCCGACGTCATCAAGGACACGATGGCCTTCATGTTCGAGTCGCGCGCGGTGATCCGGCCCACGCGGCAGGCCCTCGACGCGGCGCATCGCCAGCGCGATTACCAGGCGTGCTGGGCCGGGTTGAAGAAGAACTTCGCACCCGCCTGATCGCGCGGCCGCGGCGCTGGCGTCGCGGTCAGCTCCGGACGTCCCGCGTCTGCAGGCGCGCCGCATGCGCGCGCCGTGAAGGCGCGTTCAATTCGCACGCGGTTAACGCGGCACGGCGACACTCCGCAGACTTTCACGGTCCGACCGGAGTTCGTCCATGCGCAGACCATTCCCCGCCGTGCTGCTGGCAGTGAGCGTCGTCGCGTGCTCCGGCCACGAGGACCGCAGCGCCGATCGCGACGCCACGTCTGCTGCCGCAACGGCGGCGCCCGACACCGCCGCGGACACACGCGCCGACGAGACCGCAGTACCCGACGCCGCACCTGCACCGTCGCCTGCCCCCAGCGGCCCGATGCCCGCACCGGACACGATCGGTTTTGCCGGTTTCGGGCCGGCAAAGTTCGGTGCCACGCCGGAGGAGGTGCGCATGGCCTGGGGCAAGGAGATGCGCGGTGCCGCGGACGAGCCGGGTGGCTGCTACTACCTGCAGCCCGAGCCGCAGGGCGGGCCGGTGTCCTTCATGATCGAAGGCGATCGCTTCGTCCGGGTCGACGTCGATGCACCCGCGATCATCGCGCCCGGTGGCGGTGCGGTGGGCATGACCATCGCACAGGTCCGCGCGCGTTATCCGGGCATGGAAGAGATGCCGCACAAGTACGAAGAGAACGCCCGCTACCTGCGCGTGACGGATCCTGCCGGCGGCAAGAACCTCCTGGTGTTCGAGACCGACGGCAGCGGAACGGTGACCGGCTGGCGCATCGGCATCGCGCCGCAGGTCGATTACGTCGAAGGCTGCAGCTGAGGCAGGCGTCCGGGCAGAGGGTAAGATCGCCGCAATCTTCGGAGGGGAACCGCCATGCTGACTGCCATCGGCTTGTTCGTGCTGGGCCTCGTGCTGCTCGCGCTGGGCGGCGATTCCATCGTCAAGGGCGCGGCCGGGCTGGCGCAGCGCTTCGGCTTGTCGGCCTTCGCCACCGGGCTGGTGCTGGTGGCGTTCGCGACCTCGTTGCCGGAACTCGCGGTGAACCTGACGGCGATCCTGCACGGCCAGGACGAACTCGCGCTCGGCAACGCCGTCGGCAGCAACGTCGCCAACATCGGGCTGACGCTGGGCGCGGCCGCGTTCGCGGCGCCCATCGTGGTGCGCTGGCGCGCGCTGAGTGCGTTGCTGCTCGTGCTGGTGCTGGGTACGGTCGCCGTGCTCGGTCTGGGCGCGGACGGCACGCTGTCGCGGATCGAGGGCTGCGTGCTCCTGCTGGTCTTCGTCGCGGTGTTCTTCTTCGCTCTCGCGCGCGGCCGTCGCGAGAGCGACGAGGTGCGCGCGCAGATCGCGCTGTACGCGCAGACCAGCACGATGCTGGCGCAGAACCTGATCCGCTTCGTGCTCGGCGCCGCGCTGGTGTGGGCGGGGTCGCTGCTCGTCGTCGGCGGCGAGGGCGTGCACCTGTTCGGCATGGATTTGTCCACCGCCGGTGCCGCGGCGATCGGCAAGGGCATGGGTCTGTCGCCGGTGCTGACCGGCCTGCTGCCCGTGGCGATCGGCACGGCGTTGCCGGAAGTCGCCGCCGCCATCGCCGCCGCGCGTCGTGGCCAGGGCGACATGGTGATGGGCCATGTCATCGGCGCGAGCGTCTTCAACATCCTCGTCATCGTCGGCGGCATGGCCGCGTACCACGCGCTGGCCCTGCCGATGACGCTGATGGGGCCGGGCCGTTTCGCACTGCCGCTGGGCTACGAACTGCTGGGCGCGCTCGCATTCGCGCTGATGCTGTATCCGGTGCTGCGCGGCGACCTGCGCGTGAGCAAGGGCGAGGGCGGTTTCCTGCTGGTGGCCTACGGTCTGTGGATCGCCTTCGAATGGCTGCTCGCAGGAAAGTAAGCGCGGCATGAGCGATTCCCCGGGTCCGGCGCGGCGACTGCCGCGCGCGCTGCAGGCGCTGGTCGATTTCTTCCGGCTCGAAGCGGCCGGCGGCATCACCCTGATCGCCGCCGCGGCGCTGGCGCTGGTCGTCGCGAATTCGTCCGCCAGCGTCCAGTACGAGGCGTTCCGCGATTTCGTGCTGAAGATCGGCCCGGGCGACTTCGCGATCGCCAAACCGCTGCTGTGGTGGATCAACGACGGCCTGATGGCGGTCTTCTTCCTGCTGGTCGCGCTGGAGATCAAGCGCGAGACCCTGAGCGGCCAACTCGCCGGGCGCGAACAACTGATCCTGCCGCTGGTGTGCGCGAGCGCCGGCGTGCTTGTGCCGGCGGTGCTGTTCACCGCGTTCAACCATGGCGACGCCGCGGCGATGCGCGGCTGGGCGGTGCCCACCGCGACCGACATCGCGTTTGCGCTGGGCGTGCTGGCCCTGCTGGGTTCGCGCGTGCCGGTGGGCATGAAGCTGCTGCTGTCGACGATTGCCGTGGTCGACGACCTGATCGCGATCCTGATCATCGCGCTGTTCTATTCGCACGGATTGTCGCTGCCGATGCTCGCGCTTGCGGCGCTGGTACTGCTGGCGATGTGGGGCCTCGGCCGCTTCCGGGTCACCGCCTTGTGGCCGTACCTGCTCCTGGGCGTGGTGCTGTGGGTGTGCGTGCTGAAGTCGGGCGTGCACGCTACGCTCGCGGGGGTCGCCACCGGCCTGCTGATCCCGCACGTCGACCGCAACAACGCCGTGCCCGACGAGATCGAACACTCGCCGCTGGAAACGCTCGAACACGCCCTGCATCCCTGGGTGGCGTACGCGATCCTGCCGCTGTTCGCCTTCGCCAATGCGGGGCTGGTGCTGGGCGGCATGCAGCTGCAGGACGCCTTCGCCGCATTGCCGCTGGGCATCGTGCTCGGCCTGGCGCTGGGCAAACCGGTCGGCATCGTCGCGGCGGCGCTGCTGATGCGTACGCTGAGGTGGGCGCGCTTTCCCGAGGGCATGGATCTGCGCGCGATGCTGGGACTGGGCGTGCTGTGCGGCATCGGCTTCACCATGAGCCTGTTCATCGCTTCGCTCGCGTATGCGGAGCGGTCGCATTACGACGCCGCGGTGCTCGGCATCCTCGGCGCCTCCGTGCTGTCGGCCGCGATCGGCTACGCCTGGTTGCGCCGGGTGCTGCCGGCCAGGAGCGAACGATGAGGCACGCGCTGGTCTTCGGCGGCAGCGGACAGATCGGACGGTCGCTGCTGGCGCAGCTGCTGCGCGAGGGCTGGCGGGTGACCGCGTTGTCGCGGCAACCGCAGCGCGACCAGCCCGGTCTGCAGTGGCTGCGCGGGGATTTCGACGCCATGCCGGTGTTGCTGCCGCGCGTCGATGCGATCGTGAGCTGCGGCCCGCTCGACGGCTTTGCGCGGTGGTACGACACCGCGGACATCGACGCGGGACGCGTGGTCGCGTTCGGTTCCACCAGCGTGACGGTCAAGCGCGGTTCCGCCGATGCGCGCGAACGCGACGTCGCGCAACGTTTGCGCGCGGGCGAGGAGGGCGTGTTCGCAACCGCGGCGCGGCGCGCGGCGCAGGCGACGTTGCTGCGTCCCACGCTCGTGTACGGCGCGGGGCGCGATGCCACGCTGACGCGCATCGCGCGCCTGGCGCGGCGCTGGGGCCGCTTCCCGTTGCCGCGCAAGGCCACGGGGCTGCGGCAGCCGGTGCATGTCGATGACCTCGCGGCGGCGGCGTTCGCAGCGCTGGGCAGCGTGTCCGCGCACGGCCAGACCTATGCGCTCCCCGGCGGCGAAACGCTGGCCTATCGCGAGATGGTGCGGCGCGTGCTGGCGGCGCTCGATCCGCCACCCACGCTGATCGAGTTGCCGTCGCCCCTGTTCAACCTCGCGCTCGCTGCCGCGAAGCTCGCGGGCGGCACGGGTCTGGGCGAAGCCGCGGTGCAGCGCATGCGTGCGGATCTGGTCTTCGACGACGCGCCGGCACGCCGCGATCTGGGCTATGCACCGCGACCGTTCCGGCCGACTGCGCGGATGTTCGAGGCGCGCGACGACGAAGCGTAGGGTGGGCGCAAGCCGACCTGCGTTTTTTGCGTAACCACGCCTACGGCGTGTCGCTCGCCGGAATGAACCGCGATCGCGCAATCGCGCGCAGCGCAATGATCAACACGCCGCCGAGCACCATCGCGCCGCCCAGCCACAGCCGCGGACCGGGGCGGTCGCCCCAGAACACGATGCCCAGCGCCACGGCCAGCACCGGCACCAGCAGCAGCCATGGCGTCACCTGCGCCACCGGATGCCGCTGGACCAGCACGTAGTACAGGCCGTGCCCGAGCAGCGAGGACACGAATGCGGCATACAGCGCGCCCGCCCACGCCACCCAGCTCACCTGCGGCAATTGCGCCAACGCGCCGGGTTCCAGCGTCGCGCTGATCGCCAGCAGCGGCGCCACGCTGAACACCGCGGTCCAGCCCTGCTGGCTGAAGACATCCAGGCCGCGCAGTCCCTTCATCAGCACCGTGCCGATGGCGAGGAATGCCGCCGACACCAGCATCAGCAGCAGCGACATCGGCTGGTCGAGCACCAGTGGATCGAAGCCGAGCACCAGCACGCCGGCGAAACTGATCGCGATCGCCGCGCCGGTGCGCCAGGCGAAGCGTTCGCCCAGCACCCACCACGCCAGCAGCGCGGTCATCGGGATGTAGCTCTGCATGACGATCGCCGGCGAGGACAGGTCGCCCGCCAGCCGCAGCGCGCTGAAGCTCAGGCCGAAATGCAGCACGCCGATGCACAGCGCGACCAACGCCAGCCGCGGCCACTGGCCGGGCGCCGGACGCTTGAGGACGAACACCAGCGGCAGCGCGAGCAGCGCGAAGCGCAGCGCCGTGAACAGGAACGGCGGAATCTCGCGCATCGCCAGCGCGGACGTGAGGAAGTTCAGCGCCCAGGCCAGGCAGACGAGCAGGACCAGGCCGATATCGCGGGCGGGCATGCAGTGTCGCTTTGCGTCTGCGTCAGTACTGCCAGCCGAGCTTGCGGTACAGCTTCGCCAGCACCCACGCCGGACCGATCAGCAGATAGGTCAGATCGGTGAGGAAACTCGGCTTGCGGCCTTCGATCTTGTGGCCGACGAACTGGCCGATCCAGGCCACGACGAACACCGCGATCGCGAGATAGAGCAGCTGCGTCGGCCCGAAGCGGTCGTACAGCCAGCGCGTGAAAAAGCCCATCAGCACGAACGTCGCCAGCATGCCGAAGCCCAGCGGTCGCGACGCGCGGTAATAGAACATCCACGCGCCGAACATCGCGATCGCTGCCCACGCGCCCGGCACGAACAGGCCCTGCGGCACCGGCACGCACCACAGCAGCGCGATCACGCTCCACAGGATCGCCGGCACGCAGATCACGTGGATGAGCTGGTTGGTTTCGTTGCGATGGTCGCCGGAATAACTGGCGAACCAGCGGTCGATCGGACGGTCGGCGGTGGCGTTCATCGCGGGCTCCGGTGTGGATGGAGGGCACTCTACGCCGCAGGGTTCGCAGTGTCAGCCGAACGCTGCGTGGCGGTGCGGGCAGAAAGAAGCCGGGCAGCGCCCGGCTTCGTGTGGGTTCGAGCGTCGCGGCAATCGGCGCCCGCTTCAGTCGACGGAGATGCCCGCGAGTTTCTGCAGCGCTTCGGCATAGCGCGCACGCGTGCGCTCGATGACTTCGGCGGGCAGCTTCGGGCCCGGCGGGCGCTTGTCCCAGTCCAGCGTTTCCAGGTAGTCGCGCACGATCTGCTTGTCGTAGCTGGGCGGGCTGGTACCGACCTGGTATTCGTCGGCGGGCCAGTAGCGCGACGAATCCGGCGTCAGCATCTCGTCCATCACGTACAGGCGGCCGTCGGCATCGGTACCGAATTCGAACTTGGTATCGGCCAGCAGGATGCCGCGCTGCGCGGCGTAGTCGCGTGCGAAGGAATACAGGCGCAGGGTCGCGTCGCGCACCTGCTCGGCGAGTTCGGCGCCGATGGTCTTCACCACGGTGTCGAAGTCGATGTTTTCGTCGTGGTCGCCCACGGCGGCCTTGGTCGAAGGCGTGAAGATCGGTTCGGCCAGTTGCTCGGCCTGGCGCAGGCCATCGGGCAGGGCGATGCCGCTGATGCGGCCGGTGCGCTGGTAATCCTTCCAGCCGCTGCCGATGACGTAGCCGCGCGCGATGCATTCCACCGGCACCGGCTTCAGGCGCCTGGTCACCACGGCGCGCTTCGCATACAGCGCGGTATCGACGCCGGCCGGCAGCACCGAGGCGACGTCGATGCCGGTGAGGTGGTTGGGAATGATGTGTTCGGTCAGGCCGAACCAGAAATTGCTGATCTGGCAGAGCATCTCGCCCTTGCCGGGGATCGGGTCGGGCAGCACCACGTCGAAGGCGCTCAGGCGATCGGTCGCCACCATCAGCAGGCAATGGCCGGCCGTCGAGCCGGCGGGCAGGCGATCGGCCGGCAGGTCGAACACGTCGCGGACCTTGCCGCGATGACGCAGGTGCAGGCCCGGCAGGTCGGATTCGAGCAGGTAGGGACGGGACACGGTCGTGGACAAGGCAAACATCCTCAAAAAGCAGCCGCAATGGCTCTGTCTGCCTGCGCTCCGCGCGCGGGCGGCGCGACAGGGCCGGGCAGTGTACGCCGGTCGGGCGGGGCGTGCAGGGGGTGAGCACAGGCCGTTTGCGCGGCATGCCGCGCGGTCTGTGCGAACGCCCGGCGCGCTGCGCCGGGCCGGGGGTGCGACCGCAGAACAACTGGGGCGTGCCGTAAACTGCGCATCCCTTCGAGGCCGGTCCCCGATGAAACGCTGGTACGGCAAATTGCTGGGCTTCTTCGCCGGTGCGGCCCTGCTCCGGAGCAATCCGCCGCTGGGGGCGCTGATCGGCCTGCTGATCGGCCACGCCTTCGACAGCGACTGGTTCAAGACCCGGCGCGAGGACCCGTACGCGGTGCTCGGCCTGACCGACGAAGCCAGCGATGCGGAAATCGACCGCGCCTACCGCCGCCTGATCTCGCAATACCACCCCGATCGCATGGCCGGCGCTGCCGAGGAGCTGCGGCGCCGCGCCGAAGTCCGGTCGCGCGAGATCAACGCCGCCTACGACCGCATCCAGACCCTGCGCAGGAAATAACGCGTCCATGCTATCCACCGTCATCGCCCCGTCCATCCTCTCGGCCAACTTCGCCCGGCTCGGCGAGGAGGTCGACAACGTGCTCGCGGCCGGCGCCGACTGGGTGCACTTCGACGTGATGGACAACCACTACGTGCCCAACCTCACCATCGGTCCGATGGTGTGCGAGGCGCTGCGCAAGCACGGTGTCACCGCGCCGATCGACGTGCACCTGATGGTTGAGCCGGTCGACCGCATCGTTCCCGACTTCGCCAAAGCCGGCGCCACGCTGATCAGCTTCCATCCGGAAGCCAGCGCGCACGTGCATCGCACGATCCAGCTGATCAGGTCCTCGGGTTGCCAGGCGGGTCTGGTGCTCAATCCGGCGACGCCGGTGGAAGTGCTCGACTACGTGCTCGAGGACCTCGACCTGGTGCTGCTGATGTCGGTGAATCCCGGCTTCGGCGGCCAGTCGTTCATTCCCTCGGCGCTGGACAAGCTGCGCCGCGTGCGCGAAATGATCGATCGCAGCGGCAAGCCGATCCGTCTGGAAATCGATGGCGGCGTGAAGGCCGACAACATCGCCGGGATCGCCGCCGCGGGCGCGGACACCTTCGTCGCCGGCTCGGCGATCTTCAATGCGCCCGATTACGCCGACGTGATCGGGCGGATGAAGGCAGCGGTCGCGGGCGCGCGCTGATTCGCAGGCCGGGGCGAAACCCGGCCTGCGTCGCAGGGGTATGGCAGCGCAGAATGGGGCCCGAAGTTTGGGTAGCAAACTTTGGGGTTTTTCCTGCGCCAGCGCGAAAAATGGAGGCAATCCCGCCTCCGCCCGCCGTCCCTGAGGATGGACTCCCATTCTCCGGGCCACCGATGACACCGATGTGACGAATTCTTCTGTGCCGCCCCTGCGCGTCCCGGGCGGCTGATCCGGAGCCGGTGGCATACTGCCCGGCCGCGTTCCGCACTCCGTTGTCATGCAACTCGACGCCGAACAGTTCCGCCAGCTCGCGCAAGCCGGACACACCCGCATCCCGGTGGTACGCGAGGTCTTCTCCGATCTCGACACGCCGCTGTCGGTCTATCTCAAGCTCGCCGACGGGCCGCATACCTATCTGTTCGAATCGGTCGAGGGTGGCGAACGCTTCGGTCGCTATTCGATCATCGGCCTGCCGGCGCGGCGCGTGTATGCGTTCGCCGGACACACGCTGTTCGTCACCGAAGACGGCGAACTGGTCGAGCACCGCGTCGTCGAGGATCCCTTTGCCGAAGTCGAGCGCCTGCGCACGGCGCATTCGGTGCCGAAGGTGCCCGGATTGCCCGGTTTCACCGGCGGACTGGTGGGCTGGTTCGGCTTCGAGTGCGTGCAGTACATCGAACCGCGGCTGGCGGAGCCGCAGCAGGACGGTTCGCACAAGCCGGACGAGTTGGGCACGCCGGACATCCTGCTGATGCTCAGCGAGGAACTGGCCGTCTTCGACAACCTCAAGGGGCGCCTGTACCTGATCGTGCACGCCGACCCGCGCGAGCCGCGCGCGTTCGCGCGTGCGCAGCGCCGGCTCGACGAACTCAGCCATCGCCTGCGCCAGGGCGGCCCGGGCTACCCGGAAACGCGCGATGCGAACGTGCTCGACGAAGCCGATTTCGTCTCCGGCTTCACCCGCGAAGGCTTCATCGCTGCGGTGGAGAAGTCGAAGGAACTGATCCGCGCCGGCGACATCTTCCAGGTCGTGCTGAGCCAGCGCCTGTCGGTGCCGTTCAAGGCGCGGCCGGTCGACGTGTATCGCGCGCTGCGTGCATTGAACCCTTCGCCGTACATGTATTTCCTCGACGTCGGCGGCACCCAGGTCGTGGGTTCCTCGCCGGAGATCCTGGTGCGCCTGACCGGCGACGAGGTCACCGTGCGCCCGATCGCCGGCACGCGTCCGCGCGGCGCCACGAGCGAGGAAGACCAGGCGCTGGAAGCCGAACTGCTGGCCGATCCGAAGGAGCGCGCCGAACACCTGATGCTCATCGACCTTGGCCGCAACGACGTCGGCCGCGTCAGCGAAGCGGGCACGGTGCAGGTCGGCGAACAGTTCGTGGTCGAACGCTACAGCCACGTCATGCACATCGTCAGCGAAGTCACCGGCAAGCTGAAAAGCGGACTGAGCTACGCCGACGTGCTGCGCGCCACGTTCCCCGCCGGCACGGTCAGCGGCGCGCCGAAGATCCGCGCGCTGGAAGTGATCCGCGAGTTCGAGCCGATCCGCCGCAACGTCTATTCCGGCGCCGTCGGCTACATCGGCTGGCACGGCGATGCCGATACCGCGATTGCCATCCGCACCGCCGTGATCCAGGACGGTCGCCTGCACGTGCAGGCCGGCGCGGGCATCGTCTACGACTCCGACCCGCAGAAGGAATGGGAGGAGACGATGAACAAGGGCCGCGCGCTGTTCCGCGCGGTGGCCGAGGCGGCGCGCGGACTCTGAACGATTCAAGCGGTGCGCGCGTCTGTCGATCCGCGCGCACCGTCCGTCGCTCCACGACCGGGGGCAGGCGCCCGGCGTCCGGCCGGCACGCGCCTCAACGTTTTATTCACAGACGGAACGCTTCACTGCCTGCGCGCTGAAGCCCACGGGCGACTGCGCCATGCCACACGGACGTTCCATCGATGCCGGTTGCGTAACTTCGAGGGAGAGTGCGCCATGCATCAGATTCCCGACTCCAGTGTCCAGTCGCGGTTCGCGAACGGTTATGCGCGTTCGATCGAACTGATCTGCCCGCGTTGCCACGAAAAGGCCATGTTCGAAGCGCGGCCGTGGCAGGAGCACGGCCGCCAGGTCGTCGCCACCGAAATGAGTTGCACGCGTTGCGAAGCCGAAGGCCTGCTGGTGCAGATCGTCGACGAATTCGGCAACGGCAAGCCGTCCTCGTTGTTCACCTGGCCAGCGCCGGGTGGGCGCGAAAGCATGACGGGCGCGCAACATCTGCACGCCCTGTCCGGGCCGCTCGCGCGCAGCTACGAATCGGCATTGAAGCTGTACAACCACGCCGAGTGGGGCGCCATGGCACTGACGGTGCGGCATCTGCTCGAAGGCCTGGCCGCGCGGTTGCTGCCCGCCGAGAAACGCGAACTGCCGCTGGCACGCCAGCTCGAAGCGCTGCCACGCGAACTCGATCTCGCCCGTCCGCTGCAGGACATCTCGCAGCTGATGGCGCCGGACGGCGCCTTCGGCCGCCACTTCGACGACGAGAGCGCGATCGACAAGGTCACCGCCGAGCACCTGCTGGAACTGGCCGAACAGCTGATCCAGTACCTGGTGGTCACGCCCGGCGAAATGGCCGACCTGAAGAGCCGCATCGCCACCGCGCCGGTGCCGTTGCGGCGCGGCAGCGGCGTCGCCTGAGCCCACTTGGCGTGAAGCGGCGCCGTCTGCGCGCGGCGTCGCCGCGTGGGGCGGGACCGACAGTTTCATAAGGAACCCGCCACCGTCCGGCAGGCGCATGCGATATCCTGCCCGGCCCGCCCGCGCCCCCGCGGCGGCACCGGAAATGCAGGCCGTTCCATGCTGTTGATGATCGACAACTACGACAGCTTCACCTTCAACCTCGTGCAGTACCTGCAGATGCTGGGCGCCGAGGTGAAGGTGGTGCGCAACGACGAACTGTCGGTGGCGCAGATCGAGGCGCTGGCGCCCGAGCGGATCGTGATCTCGCCCGGGCCGTGCACGCCGAACGAGGCGGGCGTGTCGGTGGACGTGATCCGCCAGCTGGGCGCGCGCATTCCCGTGCTGGGCGTATGCCTGGGCCATCAAAGCATCGGCCAGGCCTATGGCGGCGACGTCGTGCGCGCGCGCACGATCATGCACGGCAAGACCTCGCGCATCCGTCACGAAGGGCAGGGCGTGTTCGCCGGTCTGCCCGACGCCTACGAAGCGACGCGCTATCACTCGCTGGTCGTTTCGCGAGCGACGTTGCCCGATTGCCTGGAAGTGACGGCGTGGACCGACAGCGACGACGGCTCCTTCGACGAGATCATGGGCCTGCGTCACCGCGAGCATCCGGTCGAAGGCGTGCAGTTCCATCCGGAGTCGATCCTGACCGAGCATGGACATGCGTTGCTGAAGAATTTTCTGGAGAGGTAAGGCGGGAATGAACGGCGGGAACGGGGAATAGGGAACGAAGTTGTTCCGCTGTTTCCCCGTCGGCGTACTCTTCCGTTCCCCACTCCCTCTTCCCGCATCTCATTCCCGCTTCTCGCTTCCCACCATGCCCATCACCCCGCAAGAAGCCCTCCAGCGCACCATCGAGCACCGCGAGATCTTCCATGACGAGATGGTCGATCTGATGCGGCAGATCATGCGCGGCGAAGTCTCGTCGGCGATGACCGCGGCGATCCTCACCGGCCTGCGCGTGAAGAAGGAAACCGTCGGCGAGATCGCCGGCGCGGCGACGGTGCTGCGCGAATTCGCGCGGCCGGTGGACGTGGCCGATCGCACCAACCTCGTCGACATCGTCGGCACCGGCGGCGACGGCGCGCACACGTTCAACATCTCCACCGCGTCGATGTTCGTGGTCGCCGCGGCCGGCGCGAAGGTCGCCAAGCACGGCAATCGCAGCGTGTCGTCGAAGTCGGGCAGTGCCGACGTGCTGGAAGCGCTGGGCGCCCGCATCGAGTTGTCGCCCGCGCAAGTGGGCGAGTGCATCGCGCGCTGCGGCATCGGCTTCATGTTCGCACCGGTGCACCACCCGGCGATGAAGGCCGTCGCGCCGGTGCGTCGCGAGATGGGCGTGCGCACGATCTTCAACATCCTCGGCCCCCTGACCAATCCCGCCGGCGCGCCGAACATCCTGATGGGCGTATTCCATCCCGACCTCGTCGGCATCCAGGTGCGCGTACTGCAGGAGCTGGGCGCGCAGCGCGCTCTGGTGGTGTGGGGCCGCGACGGCATGGACGAGCTTTCGCTGGGCGCGGCGTCGCTGGTGGGCGAATTGCGCGACGGCGTGGTGCGCGAATACGAGGTGCATCCGGAGGACTTCGGCATCGCCATGGCCGCATCGCGCAACCTGCGCGTCGCCGATGCGACCGAATCGAAGGCGATGCTGCTCGGCGCGCTCGACAACAAGCCCGGTCTGCCGCTGGAAATCGTCGCGCTCAATGCGGGTGCCGCGCTGTACACCGCCGGCGCGGCCGATTCGATCGCGCAGGGCATCGAGCGCGCGCGCGAGGCCGTCGCCAGCGGCGCGGCGCGTGCGAAGCTGGAAGCCTTCATCGCCACCACGCAGGACCTCGCCGGAGCGCACGCATGAACGGGTTCGCCCGACTGCCGGAACCGCCGTACTACGCGGTGATCTTTTCCTCGCTGCGCAATGGCGACGACGACGCCGGCTATGCGGCCGCGGCCGAGCGCATGCTCGAACTGGCGGCGCAGCAGCCGGGTTATCTCGGCGCCGAATCCGTGCGTGGCGCCGACGGCTTCGGCATCACCGTGTCGTACTGGGAAAGCGAAGCGGCCATCGGCGCCTGGAAGCACCACGCCGAACACGCGGCGACCCGCGCCCACGGTCGCAAGCACTGGTACGAGCATTTCGAGCTGCGCGTGGCCAAGGTGACGCGCGCTTATGGAAAACCGTCCCGGTCACGAGGCGCCTGAGTCCCGCGACGGCGGCCGAGCAAGGCGAACAGCGACGCCTTCGACGCGGAACCGATCGCCGCAACGAATCCAGAATTCCCCATGACCGACATCCTCACCACCATCCTCGCCCGCAAGGCCGAGGAGATCGAACAGCGCAGCCGCGTGCGTCCGCTGTCGGAGCTGCGCGCTCGCGCACTCGCCCAGCCTGCGACGCGCGGCTTCGTGCGTTCGATCCGCCAGCGGCTCGTCGCGGGCGAGCCGGCGGTGATCGCCGAGGTGAAGAAGGCCAGTCCGTCCAAGGGCGTCATCCGCGCCGATTTCCGGCCTGCCGAGATCGCGCGCAGCTACGAAGCCGGCGGTGCGGCGTGCCTGTCGGTGCTGACCGACGTCGACTTCTTCCAGGGCAGCAACCTGTACCTGAGCGAAGCACGCGGCGCATGCCGGCTGCCGGTGATCCGCAAGGATTTCATCGTCGATCCCTACCAGGTGTACGAGGCGCGCATGATCGGCGCCGACTGCATCCTGCTGATCGTCGCGGCGCTGGAAGACGCACGGATGATCGAACTGGCCAACCTCGCCGGCGAGCTCGGCATGGACGTGCTGGTGGAAGTACACGACATCGACGAGCTCGAGCGCGCGCTGCAGACCGACTGCGAGCTGATCGGCGTGAACAACCGCAACCTGCGCACGTTCGAGGTCTCGCTCGACACCACGCTCGCGTTGAAGGATGCGGTGCCGCCGGATCGCATCCTGGTCACCGAAAGCGGCATCGCCACGCGCGAGGACGTCGCGAAGATGCGCGGCGCCGGCATCGATACTTTCCTGGTCGGCGAACGCTTCATGCGCGACGCCGATCCCGGCGCGGCGCTCAGGCGCCTGTTCTTCGACTGAGCGGCATCGCATGAGCGTGAAGGGAAGGCAGTATCCGAAGACGCGCGACGGCGCACCTCTGGTCGTGTTCGATTTCGACCACACGCTGTACGACGGCGATTCGGGCAGCCATCTGTTCGCCTGGCTGATCCGTCGCAGCTGGTGGCGGCGCCTGCTTTCGCTGCCGATGCTGCCGGTGTTCCTGCCGCTGGTCGCGTTCCTGCCGACGCGGCGCTTCGGCGTCAGTGCCTTCGTCTGGGCCGGCACGGTGGGTTTCCACCGCTTGAAGGAGCTGGACAAGCTGATCGACCGCTATGTCGCCACGCATGCGGAGGAAATCCGCCGGCGGCTGCTGCCGATCGGCATCGAGGCCCTGCATCGGCATCGCGCAGCAGGCGACCGCGTGGTCGTCGCGACCGGCGCGCCGCCGGAACTGGCGCGCGCGATCCTTGCCTTCGTCGCGCACGAGGACGTGCCGGTCGTCGGCACCGACGTCGGCCCGCGCCTGGGCGGCCTCGGCGCCCGCCGTCATTGCCACAACGAAATGAAGATGACGATGCTGCGCGAGGCCGGCTTCCGCGACGAGGTCGCCATCGCCTATTCCGACAGCAGCGCCGACCTGCCGTTGCTGCGCGCTGCGCGCAAGCCGGTCGTGGTCAATCCCAAGCCGTCGCGCATCGCGATGTTCCGCCGCGTGTTGCCGGCCGGCACGCCGATCCTCAACTGGGGTTGCCGCAAGCGCGGCGGCGACGCCGTGTCGCCGGCTTCTGCGGGCTGACCGACCGATGCGACCGCACCTGCACGGATGGCGCCGGGTGGCCGCATGTGCCGGGCTGTTGATTGCCGCGGCGACCAGCGGCTGCGCGTCGTGGCGATGCGGGGACGTGCGCCATGAATCCTACGACGCCAACGCGCGCGCCACCGATGCCTGGCCGGCCGGCTTCGCGTCGGCGGCGGATGCGTTGTTCGTGCCGGGTTCGTTCGAGGACTGTCGCGGCACGCGCTTGCCCTACCGCCTGATGACGCCGTCGACAGCGACCGTCGGCGAGCGGTCTCCGCTGGTGGTGCTGCTGCACGGTTCCGGCGCGATCGGCGACGACAACACCGCGCAGATCGGTCCGGTCGCGCGTGCCTGGGCCGAGCCGGCCGTGCGTGCGCGCTTCGGCGGTTACGTGCTGGCACCGCAGGTGGCGACGCGCAGCGCCGATTACCACGCCGGCTGCGACGGTCTGCCCGCCTCGGCGCCGGGCGATTCGCTCGCCGCCGTGCTGGCGCTGATCGACGATGTCGTCGCGCGTTACCCGATCGATCCGGACCGCATCTACCTGGTCGGCTTCTCGATGGGCGCATCCGCCGCGCTCGATGCGCTGGTGGAACGGCCGCGCGGCTTCGCCGCCGTGGTCGCCTTCGCCCCGGTGCCCCCCGACCGCCATTTCGCCGCGCGGGTCGCCGCGGTGCCGATGCTGCTGGTCCACGGCAGCGCGGACGCGGAGAACCCGTATGCCGCCGACCGTGCCTGGGCACGGGCCGTCGCACAGGCCGGCGGCCGGCCGCGCTTCGTCGTCATCGACGGCATGGCGCACGAATTTCCGCGGCAGATGCTGCGACGCGCCGACTGGCGCGAATGGCTGTTCGCGCAGCGGGCCGCGCACACGATGGGAGCCGTGGCACCGGCGCAGACGTCAGCTGGCGCGTGCCCGGCGAAGTGACGGAACCGGCGGGGTTGGCCGAAGCACGGTGCTGCGATAGCGGGCGAGGATGCGTCCCTCGCGGCGGCGTTCAATCGCCCAGCAGCTTGATGAAATGCCGCGAACCGGTGCTGTAGCCGCAGCCGAGATAGAACGCATGGGCCACTTCGCGACGCGGATTGCTGGTGACCTCGATGCGCGCGGCCCGGGCCTGGCGGGCGATCGATTCGGCTTCGCGCAGCAGCGCGCGGCCGATGCCCTGGCGGCTGCAGCGGTTCGCCACGACCAGGGCGGTGATGCGCGCCAGTTCGGCGCCGCGCGCAAACGAGTAGCGGATGTCCAGCGACATCAGCCCGCACACCGCGCCCTCGATCTCGGCGACGACGAGGAACAGCCGCGGATCGTGCAGCACGCGCGAGATCCGTTCGACGGCCTCGTCGCGCGTGCAGGGGTAACCCAGTTCGTCGAGCAGGCCGGCGACGTCGTTGGCGTCGCCGATCTGGGCCGGGCGGATGCGTACCGTCGCGGACGCCGAGCCGGCCAGTCTGCCCATCGTCAGCCGCGGGTGCCGTACAGGACGACGGTCTTGCCGCGGGCGTGGAGCTTGTTGTCGGCCTGCAGCTTCTTGAGCACGCGGCCGGCCATTTCGCGCGAGCAGCCGACCAGGCGCGACAGCTCCTGGCGCGACACGCGGATCTGGGTGCCCTGCGGGTGGCTCATGGCCTCGGGTTCCTTGGCCAGGTCGTGCAGGGCGCGGACGATGCGGTCGGTGACGTCGAGGAAGGCCAGGCGGCCGGCCTTGCGGCTGGTGTCGAGCAGACGGCGCGAGATCTGGGCGCCGATCTGGTAGAGCAGCTTGGGCGCGTCGGTCGCCAGGCGGGTCAGCAGCAGGTCGTAGAAGCGCTCGTGGCCGATCTCGGCGAGCTCGCACGGGGTGCGGGTACGCAGGACGACTTCGCGGCGGTCGCTCTCCACGAACAGGCCCAGTTCGCCGATGAACTCGCCCGGGCCGAGGTAGCCCAGCACCAGCTCACGGCCGTCCTCTTCCTCGGTGATGATGCTCACCGAGCCGGAGATCAGGTAGTAGATGGTGTTGGCCGGATCGCCGGGGCGGAAGACGTCGGTCCGGGAGGGATAGCGGCGACGATGGCAGTGCGCGAGGAAGCGCTCGATGGTGGCGCTGTCCGGCATCAGCGGGCTGTTGGTCTTGCGCAGGGCTATCACGGGGAGCGACCTGGTGAGTTGACAGGATCCGCCGGAGCTTAGGGCCAAGCGGCGGCATGGGCAAATAGTGCCGGATATTGCCGTTGGTGGTCACCAAATTGATGACGGCGTTCGCAAAAGGCCTGCGCAACGGCGCGAAGCCGCCCCCGCGCGGCCGGTTTGGCCCCCGTGTCCGATTGCCGCATAATCGCGCCCTCGCAAGCGCGGCCCCCCGCCGCCAGACCTGGACAGACGAAGTGGTCAAGCCGCTGCCGCGCCTGAAGCTTCAGGGCTTCAACAACCTCACCAAGGCGCTCTCGTTCAATATCTACGATGTGTGCTTCGCCGCGTCCGAGGACGAGCGTCGCCGCTACATCGAGTACATCGACGAGGCCTACAACGCCGACCGCCTGACCCAGATCCTGACCGATGTGGCGGACATCATCGGCGCGAACATCCTCAACATCGCGCGCCAGGATTACGACCCGCAGGGCGCGTCGGTGACGATCCTGATCTCCGAGCAGCCGGTCATCGACAAGGCCGACGCCAAGGGCGTGATCTCGGAAGCCGTGGTCGCGCACATGGACAAGTCGCACATCACCGTGCACACCTATCCGGAGACCCATCCGGACAACGGGATCGCGACCTTCCGCGCCGACATCGACGTCGCGACCTGCGGCGTGATCTCGCCGCTGAAGGCATTGAACTACCTGATCGAGAGCCTGGAGTCGGACATCGTGGTGATGGACTACCGCGTCCGCGGCTTCACCCGCGACATCAAGGGCAAGAAGCACTACATCGACCACAAGATCAACTCGATCCAGGACTACCTGGCCAAGAACATCAAGTCGCGTTACGAGATGCTCGACGTGAACGTCTACCAGGAAAACATCTTCCACACGAAGATGCACCTGAAGGAATTCGACCTCGATACCTACCTGTTCGAGGAGAAGGCCAAGAACCTCTCGTTCAAGGAGCGCATGAAGATCGAGGCGCGCCTGAAGCGCGAGATCGAGGAGCTCTACCACGGACGCAACCTGGTCGATTGATCGGAGTGCGATCGAGAGAAAGGGCCGGCAATTGCCGGCCTTTTTTGTTTTCCCCGACGACGAGATGTCGAAACGGTGTCAGGCGGTTGACGGAAGGGCGGGCGGATGCGGGCGTTCTTGTCGCCGTAGCGACACAGCCCCTCACCCTGCGTCGCTGCGCGACGCTGTCCCTCTCCCCGCAAGCGGGGAGAGGGGGGTCCGCATTGGCGCGCCGGCGTATTGGGTGAAGGTGCGCGCGATGTTGGCCTTACCCTTCTCCCCGCTTGCGGGGAGAAGGTGCCCAACGGGCGGATGAGGGGCGCGCGAAGCGCGTCAATCAGATCCGATAGGCGATCGTCTTCATGAGATTTGATGCCATCGCCATCAGCGTCGGCACCGGAGGCGGCAACGTGCGTGCGCCCTGGGCGCGCGCGTTGTCGGCATGACGCGCCTCGTCTTCCTTCATCACCTGCAGGATCGCGCGGCTGCGCGCATCGGCGGCCGGAAGCGTCTGCAGGTGTTCGTCCAGGTGCGCTTCGACCTGGCGCTCGGTCTCGACCACGAAGCCCAGGTTCCAGCCGTCGCCACGCAGGCCCGCCAGCGCACCGATCGCGTAACTGCCCGCATACCACAGCGGGTTGAGCAGGCTGGGGCGACTGTCGAGTTCCTCCAGACGCTGCGCGCACCAGGCGAGGTGGTCGGTTTCCTCCTGCGCGGCAGCGAGCAGGTGGGCACGCGTCGCCGCATCGCGCGCGACCGCCGCCTGTCCCACGTAGAGCGCCTGCGCGCAGACTTCGCCGACATGATTGATGCGCATCAAGCCAGCGGCATGGCGTCGCTCGGCGTCGTCGAGCACGACGTCGGCTTCGCCGACGGACGGATTCGCGCGCTCCGCCGCCGGGGCGCCGAACACGGTATCCAGCGCGTTCTGCGCGTCGATGAGCAGGCGATCGATGGGGCTGAGGCTGCGTGCGTTCATGGCGCGCAGTCTACCGCCCGTATTCGCGGAACCGTCAGGCCAGGCAGGTGGCGAGGAACTCGAGCGGATGCTGGACCGGCAGCGGCGTGGCATTGGCCAGATGCAGCCGGCAACCGATGTTCGCGCTGAGCAGGCGGCTGGCGCCGCTGCGTTCGAAGGCGGCGACGAGCGGGTCGCGGTAGGCCGCCGCGCGTTGCGGATCGAGGACCATCTGCATGCCGGCCGCGCCGCAGCAGCCGTGTCCGGCGGTCAGTTCCACGACTTCGAGCCCGGGCACGCGCGCCAGCAGCGCCCGCAGCGCCGCCGCCGACTTCACGACGTTGCGTTGCGTGCACGGTACGTGGAGGGCCACGCGCTCGCTGCTTGGACCGAAATGCAGCCGGTCGGCGCGCTCGTGCAGGAACACGATGGCATCGACGACGCTGGCCTCGCCGGACAGCGCCTGGGCCAGCGCTTCATGGCAGCCGCTGGCCAGCGTCAGCACTACTGTCGCCGTATCGGGAAAGGCGGCGCGGTTGGCGGCCCCCAGGCGGGTCGCACGCGCGGCATCGCCGGCATGCGCATGCAGGGCGCCGCAGCAGGTCTGCGCGGATACGGTCGTGAGGGTCGTGCCCGCGGCGTCGCACAGGCGGGTGGCGGCTTCGTGCAGGCCGGTCTCGTAGGCGCGCGCCACGCAGCCCGAAAACAGGGTCACCGGCTGTCCGGCCTGGCGTTGCGGCGGCGCCGCGGGTGCGCGCCGGGGCGCAGGCGGCCGCGGAAGCCGCCGCCAGCCTCGCGGCAGCAATGGGAAGGACCAGCGGTACAGGCGGAGTCCGGCCGCCAGCCAGCGCGGGTGCCCGGCCAGCCACTCCAGCGCGTGCGCCAACCAGGTTCCGCCGCGCCGCGCGCGCTGCCGGGTCCGCGCCGCCACCAGCAGTTCGCCGTAGGCGACCCCGGCCGGGCACACGGCTTCGCAGCTGCGGCAACCCAGGCAGTGGTCGAGGTGAGCATCCGCGGTCGGGGTGGGCGCCAGGGTCCCCAGTTCCCAGGCGCGGGCGAGCGCGATCCGCCCCCGCGGCGATTCAGGCTCCGTTTTCGCCAGGCTGTAAGTGGGGCAGGCGGGGAGGCACAAGCCGCACTGGACGCAGCGGTCGGCGAGGGCCAACAGCCCGACCGGGGTGGATTCGGCGGGAGCGCGGCCGGTCGGGGACATGGCGGTCGATGCTAGCACGCGGGTTTTCCGGGCTTGCAGGGGCCGGAGGAGGCCGCTAGAATCCCGCTTCTTTTCGTTCCGCCCACAACGCGAGGCGAAGTTCCGACGGTGGATCCCTGCAGGGCGATCCCGGCGCAACCAGCCCGACCAGATACACCTCAAGCAGAGCCGTCATGAAGACTTTTACCGCCAAGAACGAGACCGTCCAGCGCGACTGGTACGTCGTCGATGCCGAAGGCAAGACCCTCGGCCGCCTCGCCTCCGAGCTCGCCCGCCGCCTGCGTGGCAAGCACAAGCCCGTCTACACCCCGCACGTCGATACCGGCGATTACCTCGTGGTGATCAATGCCGAGAAGATCGCCGTCACCGGCAACAAGCTGCAGGACAAGATGTACCACCGTTTCACCGGTTACATCGGCAACCTGAAGTCCGAGACCCTCGGCCAGGCGCTCGAGCGCCATCCGGAGCGCGTGATCGAGATCGCCGTGAAGGGCATGCTCCCGAAGAACCCGTTGGGCCGCGCGATGTACCGCAAGCTCAAGGTCTACAAGGGCACCGAACATCCGCACGCCGCGCAGCAGCCGCAGCCGCTCGACTTCTAAGGCATCCAGCACATGGCACTCCAGCAGAATTACGGCACCGGCCGTCGCAAGTCCTCCACCGCCCGCGTGTTCCTGCGCAAGGGCGACGGCAAGATCACCATCAACCAGCGTCCGATCGACGAGTTCTTCGGTCGCGAGACCGCGCGCATGATCGTGCGCCAGCCGCTCGAGCTGACCAAGTCGACGGACAAGTTCGACGTTCTCGTCACCGTCGCCGGCGGCGGCATCACCGGTCAGGCCGGTGCGATCCGCCTGGGCATCGCCCGTGCGCTGGTCGAGTACGATGAATCGCTCAAGACCGAACTGCGCAAGGCCGGCTTCATGACCCGCGACGCGCGCGAGGTCGAGCGCAAGAAGGTCGGTTTGCACAAGGCACGTCGTGCCACCCAGTTCTCGAAGCGCTAATATTCGAAACTGTTGTAGATGTCGGGAATGCCCGGCAAACTACGAAGCTAATACAGCCCCGTCGCCAAGCGGTAAGGCATCTGACTCTGACTCAGACATTCGGTGGTTCGAATCCATCCGGGGCTGCCAAAACACGGAAAACCCGCCGCAAGGCGGGTTTTTTGTTTGTCGCGCCCGCGCCGTGCTGCCTGGTGACGCCGCGCGCGCATTAAGCTGTGGCGCGAAGCCCGTTCGGCCTCAGTTACAATTGTAACTATCGCGCTGCAGCGCAGTTCCGGAGTCCAGAAAATGAAGCTCGGTTCCCTCAAGGAAGGCGGCCGCGACGGCACCCTCATCGTCGTGTCGCGCGACCTCAAGCGTGCAGTCAGGGCGACGGGTGTCGCCGACACGCTGCAGCGCGCCCTCGAGGACTGGTCCAATACCGCGCCGCGCCTCAACGCGCTGTCCGAAGCCTTGAACGCGGGCCAGGCGGCCGATGCCTTCGATCTCGACATGACCGCGCTTGCGGCGCCGCTGCCGCGTGCCTACGAATTCGTGGACGGCAGCGCCTATCTGCCGCATGTCGAACGCGTGCGTCGCGCGCGCGGTGCGGAAGTGCCCGAAAGCTTCTACGTGGACCCGCTGATGTACCAGGCGGTCAGCGCCGGCTTCTACGGCCCGCGCGATGCGGTGCGCGTGGTCTCCGAGGATTACGGCATCGACCTTGAGGCCGAAGTCGTCGTCGTCACTGACGACGTGCCGATGGCGGCGACGCCCGAAGCCGCCGCTGCGCACATCCAGCTCATCGGCCTGGTCAACGACGTCAGCCTGCGCAACCTGATTCCGGGCGAACTCGCCAAGGGCTTCGGCTTCCTGCAGTCCAAGCCGCGTTCGGCGCTCTCGCCCGTGTTCGTCACGCCCGACGAACTGGGCGATGCGTGGCGCGACAACAAGGTGCACCTGCCGCTGGTCACCCACATCAATGGCGAATGGTTCGGTGCTCCCGAAGCCGGTGTCGACATGCAGTTCGATTTCGCGCAGCTGGTGGCGCATGCGGCGAAGACGCGCCCGTTGTCGGCCGGCACCATCGTCGGCTCCGGCACCGTCGCCAACGAGGACACCAGCCTGGGGGCTTCCTGCTTCGCCGAACGGCGCACCGTGGAAACCCTGCAGACCGGAAAGCCGATCACGCCCTTCATGAAGTTCGGCGATATCGTCCGCATCGAGATGAAGGCGCGCGACGGCAGCGATATCTTCGGCGCCATCGAGCAGCGCATCGAACGCCAGCCGGCCTGACCGGCGGCGCGGGCCTGACCGGCGGCGCGGGCCGGCCGGCGGAAGGAAACGTGCCGGTCGCCCCAATGGCTAAGGTGCAAGGGCACCACCGGATGCAAGTGCAAGGGGGAACGCAGGTGGAAGACGCACAGATGAATGACCGGTTGCGGCTGTACTCCTACTGGCGTTCCAGCGCCGCCTATCGCGTGCGCATTGGCCTGAACCTCAAGGGCCTGCCGTACGAGATCATGCCGATCCATCTGCTGCGCGATGGCGGCGAGCAGCGCACCGAGGCCTACCGCCGGATCAACCCGCAGGGGCTGGTGCCGGTGCTGCAGCACGGGAATCGCCAGTTGGGCCAATCGATGGCGATCCTCGAGTACCTGGACGAAACCTGGCCTTCGCGGCCGCTGTTGCCGACCACGGCGCGCTCGCGTCAACGGGCCCGCGCCATCGCGCAGGCGGTCGCCTGCGACATCCATCCGCTCAACAACCTGCGCGTGCTGCAGTACCTGGAGCACGAATGGAACGTGCCGCAACCCGAGCGCGATGTCTGGGTGCGGCACTGGATCAGCGAAGGCTTCGCCGCGATCGAGGCGATGCTCAACGAGCACCTGTCCACGGGCCAGTTCTGCGAAGGCGAAACGCCGACGATCGCCGACTGCTGCCTGATTCCGCAGGTCTACAACGCGCGGCGGTTCGGCGTCGACATCGCGCAGTTCCCGACCATCGCGCGCATCGAGCAGGCCTGCCTGCAACTGCAGGCGTTCGACCTCGCGCGTCCCGAAATGCAGCCGGACAAGCCGGCCTGAGCAAGGCGGCCTGAGTCAGCTGCCCTGAAACGGAAACGGGACGGTCGAAGCCGTCCCGTCAGATCGCCAGGAGTGTGTCGCGATCAGTTCGTCGCGAACACGTCCGCATACGGATCGTGCTCGCCGGTGCCGCCTTCGGACAGGCGGAACTTGAGGTCCAGACCATCGCGCGAGTCAGCCGCCTTCAGCGCTTCCTCGCGCTCGATCTTGCCTTCCTTGTAGAGCCGGAACAGGCACTGGTCGAAACTCTCCATGCCTTCCTGCAGCGAGCCTTCCATCGCCTGCTTGATCTCGTGCACCTGGCCGCGGCGCATGAGGTCGCGGATCATCGGCGTGTTGATCAGCACTTCCGTCGCCGGCAGGCGACGGCCGTCCGTGCCGATGACGAGGCGTTGCGAAATCACCGCGCGCAGGTTGAGCGCCAGGTTCATCAGCACGTTCTTGTGCGCGGACTCGTGGAAGAAGTTGAGGATGCGCTCGAGCGTCTGGTCGGCGTTGTTCGAGTGCAGCGTCGCCAGGCACAGGTGGCCGGTTTCGGCGAAGGCGATCGCGGCCTCCATGGTCGTCGCGTCGAGGATTTCGCCGATCAGGATGACGTCCGGCGCCTCGCGCATGGCGTTCTTCAGCGCGTTGTGGAAGGCGTGGGTATCCAGGCCGACCTCGCGCTGGTTGACGATCGACTTCTTGTGCTTGTGCAGGTATTCGATCGGGTCCTCGATGGTGAGGATGTGGCCGGAGGTGTTGGTGTTGCGGTGGTCGATCATCGCCGCGAGCGTGGTCGACTTGCCCGAGCCGGTGGAGCCGACGATCAGCACGAGCCCGCGCGGGGCCATGATGATGTCCTTCAGGACCTGTGGCAGCTGCAGTTCCTCGATGGACGGGATCACGCTGCGGATCGCGCGGATCACCATGCCTACTTCGCCGCGCTGCTTGAAGACGTTGACGCGGAAACGGCCGGCTTCGGGGATGGCGAGCGCCATGTTCAGCTCGAGGTCACGCTCGAAGATCGGTACTTGGCCCTCGTCCATCAGCGAATAGGCGATCTTCTTCACCATGCCGGTCGGAAGCCCCGTGTTGCCGAGCGGATGCAGCCGGCCTTCGACCTTGATGTACACGGGGGCGCCCGTGGTCAGGAACATGTCCGACGCATTCTTCTCCGTCATCAGCTTCAGGAAGTAGCCGATGTCCATGTATCCGTCCCCTCAATTCTCAGTGGCGGCGCGCATTGCAAGCGCACCGCGAGCTTCCGACAATGGCAGCGCCGACGTTACACCCATTCCCGGTCGCCACGGCATCCCCCAATGAGCCCAAGCTTCGCACAAATCCGAAAACTGTCGATGGCACTGGTTCTCGCTTCGGCTTTGCCCGCTTTGCCGGTGCTGGCCGCGCCGCCGCCGACGGCGGAACTGGCCGCCGCACAGCAGGCAGTGAGTCGGGCCGATGCCGCCGACGGCGACCAGTACGCGGCCGACGAACTGGCCACTGCCCGCGGCGAACTGGCCCAGGCGCAGGCCGCGATGGCCTCGCGCGAGCACAAGGACGCGCTGGCGCTGGCGCTGGCCGCAGCGGCCGACGGCGACCTGGCCTACGCCCACAGCCGTGCGGCACAGAGCCGTGCCGAACTGGTCCAGCGCCGCGCGGAAATCAGCGAACTGCGTCGTCGGCTGCAAGTCGACGACGGTACGCCCGCGTCGAGCGCCCTCGATGACACCACGCCGCCTTCCGGCGATTACGCCATGCGCCTGCAGGCGCTTGCCGCGGACCCGCAGCTGGCGCCGTTCGCAGCGTTCGAGCGCCTGCGCGCCCAGCAGGCGGTGGATGCATTGGCCAAGGCGCGCGGTCGCAAGCGCGAGGCCGCGGATTACCTCGCCCGGCGCCGCGTCGAGATCGCGGAGATCGCCGCCCGCACCGAAGCCACGCGTCGCGACATCGACCGGCTGGACCGGGAGCGCTCCGAACTCCTGATCGAAGCCAGCCGTCGCGATGCCGAAGCGGCGCGTGCGGAAGCCGAACGGCTGCGCGTGCAGGCCCAGATCCAGGCCGAGGAAGCGGAGCGGCTGCGCCAGCAGGCGGCGCAGAGCGAAACGGAAATGCAGGACGTGGAAGCCGCCATCGCCGGTGTCAGCGATATCCAGGCGGCCAAGCTGAAGGCGGCCCGCGAGCGCGAAGCCAAGCTCGCGCGCGAGGAGGCCGAACTCGTCGCCGGTGGCAAGCTGCCGGCGTCGCGCTGGGACGAGCGCGGCGAGATCTTCACTTTGGGCGCCGAGGCGTTTGCGAAGGGCAAGGCCACGTTGACCGAAAAGGGGGCCAGCGCCGTGCGCACCCTGGCCGCCTACCTGCAGGCCACCAGTGGCAGCGCGGCCCGGATCGAAGGGGTGGACGCGAAGGCGAGCCTCGCGCAACAGCGCGCCGAGGCCGTCCGCGACGCGCTCCTCAAGGCCGGTGCCTCGCGCCAGCAGGTCCGGGCGGCCGTGGGTGCCGCGGGCAAGTCCAAGCCCCATGTCGAAGTCGTGGTTTCGACAAAATAAGATTAAAAATCAGCGGGTTAATCAGTCTTTCGGGCCGATGTCGCATTCTGCGCACCTTCCGTCCGTCTGCGCTTGCCGAGCCCGCCGGGGAGGAGTAGCGTCGATTACCCGAGCGGCCCGCTTGCCGCTTGGTCGAGAGTCCGGTCCATGACGCAAACGCCACTTTCGCAGGACACCGCCGCCACAAAACAGGTCGCGGCGGGCCTGCGCGAAGCCGGCCCGCTGAACCCCTCGAACGACCGGCTCCCGCCATTCACCGACGCACGCCTCGGCCTCACGGCCGGGGCGTTTTTGCGTTCGGGATCCTCGGCGCCATGCACCGACGCCGGCCATCGCCACTGGCAACGTTGAAGGAGGCACCCATGTTCGAAGAACAACCGCAGCAGGAAATCGACGCGCTGATGCGCAACAACCCCGAATTCCGGCAGCTCTATCACCGCCATCGCGACCTGGACAAGAAGGTGATGGACGCCGAACTCGGCGTGCTGCCCATCGACGACGCCACGCTCGGCCAGATGAAGCGCGAGAAACTTGCTGCGAAGGACCGCCTGGTCCGCATGTACGACGCGGGACATCACTGACGCTCCCGCACGACTCCCGAGTTCCGGCCGGCGGGCCCCAGGGCCGCGCCGGCGGCGCGGTCCGGCGCAATACCGGATCCTGCGCACCGGCTACTCAACGCGGGCGGCGGCGCCTTCCTCGTCGGGACCGCCGCCGCCCGCGCTGGGCATAGATTCGCCAGCCCTGGCCGCGTCAAGCCTGCGCCCGGCAAGGGGCGCCCGCTAGAATCCGTCGACGCCGCAGCTCCGCGGTCGCAGGATTCCCATGCCCATTCACGCTTCCGTCCTCGAACTCATCGGCCGCACGCCGATCGTGAAAGCGCGCCGGCTCGACACCGGCGTCTGCGAGCTCTACTTCAAGCTCGAATCGCAGAACCCCGGCGGATCGATCAAGGACCGCATCGGCCTGTCCATGATCGAGGCCGCCGAGAAGGCCGGGAAGATCAGGCCCGGCGATACGCTCGTCGAAGGCACCGCCGGCAACACCGGCATCGGCCTGGCTCTCGTGGCGCAGCAGAAGGGTTACAGGCTCATTCTCGTCGTGCCCGACAAGATGAGCCGCGAGAAGATCTTCAACCTCAAGGCGATGGGCGCGCAGGTCGTGCTCACGCGCTCGGACGTGGCCAAGGGTCACCCCGATTACTACCAGGACATGGCCGAACGCATCGCGCGCGAAACGCCCGGCGCGTACTTCATCAACCAGTTCGGCAATCCCGACAATCCCGCCGCGCACGAGTTCGGCACCGGACCGGAGATCCTCGAGCAGATGGCGGAAGCAGGCGGCATCGACGCGATCGTATTCGGTTGCGGCAGCTCCGGCACCATGACCGGGCTCTCGCGCTGCTTCGCGGAAAAGTCGCCGCACACCGAGCTGATCCTGGCCGATCCGGTGGGCTCGATCCTCGAGGAATACATCAACCGCGGGACTGTCAGCGAGAAGTCGGCGAGCTGGATGGTCGAAGGCATCGGCGAGGACTTCCTGCCGCCGATTTCCGACTTCACCCGCGTGAAGAAGGCCTACGCGATCACCGACAGGGAAAGCTTCCTCACCGCGCGCGAACTGCTGGAAAAGGAGGGCATCCTCGGCGGTTCGTCGACCGGTACGCTGCTCGCCGCCGCGCTGAAGTACTGCCGCGAGCAGACCACGCCGAAGAAGGTGCTCACGCTCGTGCCGGACACCGGCAACAAGTACATCTCGAAGATGTACAACGATTACTGGATGCTGGACAACGGCTTCCTGGAGCGCGAACCCACCGGCGACCTGCGCGACCTGATCACGCGTCCGTTCTCCAAGCGCGACACGATCGTGGTCGCGCCGACCGACCTGCTGGTGACGGCGTGGCAGCGCATGAAGCTGTACGACGTGAGCCAGCTGCCGGTGATGGACGGCGAGAACATCGTCGGCATCGTCGACGAAAGCGACGTGCTGCTGCATGTGTACGGCGACGAGGCGCGCTTCCGCGATCCGGTGGCCACGGCGATGGTGAGCAAGCTGGACAAGCTCGACGTGCGTGCGTCGATCGAGTCGCTGCTGCCCGTGTTCGACCGCGGCCATGTGGCGATCGTGATGGACGGCGAGAAATTCGTCGGCCTCATCACCCGGATCGACCTGCTCAACTACCTGCGCCGCCGGGTGCAGTGATGGCAACGGCGCCGCTCGAGCGCCTGCTGCCGGGCGATCGCATTCCTGATATCCGCCTGTACGCGGAAGGCTTCAGCCGACCGTTGCACGCCGAGTTCGCCGGCGCGCCGCTGTGGTTAGTGAAGCCCTCCGCCGACGCCGTCGCCGCGGCACTGCCACCGGTGCCGGCGGGCGTAAAGGCCTTGTGCATTGGCGCGCAGGTGCACGCCGACGTGCCGCCGGGCTGGCAGGGCGTGCGCGCAGAGCCACGCTGGCTGGACCTGTGGGACGCCGACGTGCTGTGGCAGGCCGATACGAACCTGCGCCTGCAGACGAGCCACCGACTGCCGCTGTCGACGCCCCCCGCGGTCCCGGCAACCGGCGAAGGACTGGATGCGTCCGCACTCGTCACTGCCGCGCCGGTGCTGCAGATTCCCGCGGTGTTCGAGCGCGAACTGTGCGCCGAGCTCATCGCCCACCTCGAGAACGACTGCGGCGGCGGCGAAGTGTCGCGGGTGCTGGTGCTCGAAGGCGGCGAGCAGAAGCTGCAACTGGATCCGACCATCAAGCAGCGGCGCGAAAGCCCGCTGCGCGATCCCGCACTGGAAGCGCGCATGCACGAGCGCCTGCTGCGCCGCGCGCTGCCGGAGATCGCGCGCGTGTTCCAGTTTCCGGTAGCGCGTCGCGATGCCTTCAAGCTGCTCGCCTATCCCGACGGCGCCGGTTACTTCCGCGCGCACCGCGACAACGAGACACCCGACGTCGCGCACCGGCGCTTCGCGCTCTCCATCAATCTGAATCATGGCGACTACGCCGGCGGTGAATTCCGCTTCCCGGAATTCGGACCGCATCGCTATTCGCCCGCCACCGGTTCCGCGCTGGTGTTCTCCTGCTCGCTGCTGCACGAGGTGCTGCCCGTCGAGCGCGGAACCCGCTACGCGATGACCACCTTCCTGTACTGATCAGGCGGATTGCAGGCGAGCGGCGATTGCCGTGGCGTCCTGGCGCGCTATTTCGGCGCGTGCCCACTGCAATCCCTCGGCGATGGCCGCGGCATGGCGGCTCGATGCTTCCGCGAGCTCGCGCCTGCGCGTGTCGGCGTCGAAGGTCTGTGTAGCGTCCTTGGCATAACGGGTAAGCACCCCCGAGGCCGCTACGCGCGCCTCCCAGTCCCCCGGCAGGGCCAGGGAAAAATGCTCTGCCAGCGCGGCCATCGTGTCGGACGGGCGCGCGATCAGTGCGGCGAAATCCAGATCGAGGATGCGCGGCGCGTCCGCACCGGAGGCCAGTTGCCGCCAGCGCAGCTGTTCGATCAGCCAGGCGCGCGCCAGGCGGGTGGCGGGCGTGGCGGCCTCGCTCATGGCGGGCGCTCCCGCGAGGCGCAGGGGCTCAGTGGCGAGCGTGGCGTTCACGAGGCCTTCGTCCCGCAACAGCGTGGCCAGCCACGTGCGCAGATCGACCCAGAGGAAGCAGGCCTGTCCCGTTCCGTGCAGCAGCGCCGGGGCGAGGGTGGCGACGATGCTGGTCGGCTTCACGACCACGGCGTCGGTATCGTCGAACCCGCGCGCCAGCAGGCTCCGCACGGTCGGCAGCCACGGATGCCGTTCCGCCGCGGGCTCGTGCGCGAGCGTGAGCAGGGGCAGGGGCTCGCGGAGTCCCAGGACGCCCGGGACCAGATCGAGCAGGCGGCTGACGAGGCTCGACCCGCAATGGCCGATGTGAAACAGCCAGTGCAGCCGCTTTCCCGGCGCTGGCGGCTCCGCGGCCGCCCGCAGTTCGGCGCCGCTGAGGACCCAGCCGGAGACATTGCGGTGCTGGAGAGCGCGCTGGTCCAGGAAGCTCGCGCGCCGGTAATCCTCGCGCTCGAAATGCAGGGCCCAGGCGCGGTTCTGCGCAGGGTCGATCGCATACAGCGGATAGGCCGCGCTTTTGCTGAAATCGGACGGCAAGCGCCGGGTCGGGTTCATCGCGAATGCTAGAATTGACGACCTTTCATGCTAGCCGAACGCGAAGGCTGCCGATCCATGAGTGACCGACATCCGGAACAGGGGCGCAAGCCCGGCCTGGGCACGCTTGCCATCCACGGCGGTCAGTCGCCCGATCCCAGTACCGGCGCGGTGATGCCGCCGATCTACGCCACCTCGACCTATGCCCAGCGCAGCCCCGGCGAGCACCAGGGCTTCGAATATTCGCGCAGCCACAATCCCACCCGCTTTGCCTACGAGCGCTGCATCGCCGCGCTCGAGGGCGGCAGCCGGGGCTATGCCTTCGCCTCCGGCCTGGCGGCGACGTCGACCGTGCTGGAGATGTTCGACAGCGGCAGCCACGTCATCGCCATGGACGACGTGTACGGCGGGACCTACCGCCTGTTCGAACGCGTGCGTCGGCGTTCGGCCGGGCTGGATTTCAGCTGGGTCGACCTGAGCGATCCCGCTGCCTTCGAGGCGGCGATCCGGCCGGACACCCGGCTGGTCTGGATCGAGACCCCGACCAACCCGCTGCTGAAGCTCGTCGATATCGAGCAGATCGCCGCCATCGCGCGCAGGCATGGGCTGATCGTCGCGGTCGACAACACCTTCAGCTCGCCCATCGTGCAGCGCCCGCTGGAACTCGGCGCGCACCTGGTCATGCATTCGGCGACCAAGTACCTCAACGGCCATTCCGACATGGTCGGTGGCGTGGTTGTCGTGGGCGACGATGCGGAACTCGCCGAGAAGATGACCTTCCTGCAGAACGCCGTGGGCGGCGTGCAGGGGCCGTTCGACAGTTTCCTGGCCCTGCGCGGCCTGAAGACTTTGCACCTGCGCATGAAGGCGCATTGCGAGAACGCGCAGGCGCTGTCCGAGTGGCTGCAATCGCATCCGGCGATCGAGAAGGTGGTTTACCCGGGTCTGCAGTCGCACCCGCAGCACGCATTGGCGCGTCGCCAGATGAACGGCTTCGGCGGCATGGTCAGTATCTTCGTGAAGGGCGGGCTGGACGGCGCGCGCCGGATGATGGAGCGCTGCCATCTGTTCACCATCGCCGAATCGCTGGGCGGCGTGGAAAGCCTGGTGAATCATCCTGCGATCATGACCCACGCTTCCATCCCGCCGGAGCGTCGGGCCCAACTGGGCGTCACCGACAACCTGGTGCGGTTGAGCGTGGGCGTGGAGTCGCTGGAGGATTTGCGCGAGGAACTGGGGAGTGCGCTTGCGTGAAGCAAAGCTCCCTGTTGTCGGATTTCGCCGAAAGCATTCGACGACCCGAGTTTTGGGCGTATTCCAGCTGGCTGGGTATCGTCACCAAGTACCGACGCTCGCGCCTCGGGCTGCTGTGGCTGGTGCTCCCCTCCATGCTTTATGTCGGCGGCATCGGCTATTACTTCGCCAAGCTGCAGGGGCATGAGGTCGGGACATTCATGCCGCACATGGGCGTCGGATACGCGTTGTTCCGTCTGCTTTCCATGGTCATCAACGATGGGTCCAGCGTGTTGCCAGGACATCAGTCGTTCATCCTGGACGGGCATCCGCGACTGACCGATTTCTTC
This sequence comes from Lysobacter yangpyeongensis, assembly GCF_042655745.1. Classification (NCBI taxonomy): domain Bacteria; kingdom Pseudomonadati; phylum Pseudomonadota; class Gammaproteobacteria; order Lysobacterales; family Lysobacteraceae; genus Lysobacter; species Lysobacter yangpyeongensis. The sequence continues at coordinate 83,741 of NZ_JBHSNM010000008.1, forward strand.
CTTCGGGTATTGGCCAACGCCAGCTTCTACTTCTGCGCGACGCTGCCCGTGCTGGCGGTCGCGCTGTCGGTGGCGACAGGGTTCCGCTGGGAAGGGCTGCTGCTGGCGTTGCCGGCGCTCGCGCTGGTCCTGTGCAATGCCGCTTGGATCGCTGCGGCGATCGGCCTGCTGGGCGCGCGGTTCCCGGATATTCATGAACTCATGGGCAGCGTCTTCATCTTCGGCTTCATATTGACGCCGATCCTGTGGGATCCCAGTCGCGCTCCGCCGGGGACGCCGCACGGCATCCTCATGCGCGCCAATCCGCTGTTCCACCTGGTGCAGGTGGTGCGCGCCCCCTTGCTTGGCGAATCCATCGAGCCGTTCACGTTTGCCTACCTGGCGGCGTTCACGTCGCTCGGCTGGTTGCTGGCCTCGTATGCATATCGGCGCTATGCGCGCTATGTCCCGGTCTGGGTCTAGGGAGAATCCATTCCATGATTTCCCTGAGAGCCACCGATGTGTCGCTGGACGTTCCGGTGTACCTGCAGAGCGAGCGGTCCGCGAAGACATGGTTTTCCATGCTGCTGGGCGCTGCGTTCGATGCGCCGCGCAGAGAGACGCGTACAATCCTTTCCGGCATCAATTTCGAGGCCCGCGAAGGCGACCGCATTGCGCTGATTGGACGCAACGGGGCGGGCAAGTCGACGCTGTTGCGCGTGCTGAAGGGAGCGTTCCAACCCACGCGTGGGTCGGTACAGGTATCGGGTTCCTGCCAGGCACTGCTCAACGTATCGCTCGGTTTCAACAACGAAGCGACGGTCCGGGAGAACATCTTCCTTCGCGGTACGGCGATCGGCTTCCGCCCGGCCCAGATCCGCGATCTCATCGAGCCCGTGCTGGACTTCTCCGGATTGCAGGGCAAGGTCAACTACCGGCTCAAAACGCTGTCTGCCGGCCAGCGCATGCGCCTTGGATTTGCCATCTCCACGGCCGTACAGCACGACATCATGCTGATGGACGAATGGATCGGTACCGGCGATGTCGAGTTCCTCGCGAAGGCGAAAGAACGACTGTCCGGTCGTGTCGCCAGCAGCAAGATCGTCGTTCTCGCCAGTCACAGTGCGGGGCTGCTGAGCAGCGTCTGCAACAAAGGCATGGTGCTCGACAAGGGGCGAATGGAGTTCCTCGGCGACGTGAAGGACGCACTGCAGTTCTACCGGGAACTCGTCAAGGCTGACGCACAGCCCGCCGGGGTCGTCTGAACGTGCGATACCTGCTGGTTGCCTACGACTTTCCTCCCGTTCCATCGCCGCAGGCCCTTCGCTGGTCGTATCTCACGCGGGAATTGGCGGAACTGGGCAACGAAGTTCATGTGCTGGCGCCGGACATCGATGGTTACGGGCCGGGCGGGGAATTGGTACCGATGCCCGGCGTGACCGTGCATCGCTGCGATGCCGGCTTGTTCACCGGCTACCTCGTACGCAAGCGGCGCGCGCGACGAACGGCGGTTGCCGCCGTCGCCGGGGCAGCGCAGGGTCCTTGCAGCCCTTCCGTGCCTGCCCGCGCCGCGGGGCCCGAAGGCCTGAACTGGAAGGGGCGCCTGTTCGAGCGCGCCAACAAGATCGCGTCGATGATTTACTTCCCGGACCTGCGCGGTGAATGGGTCAGGCCTGCGCGTCGCGCACTGGATCGTTTGCTGGATGAGTTGCAGCCAGATGTAGTCATCAGCTCGCACGAACCAGCCGTGTCCATTCCCCTGGGTCTCCACGCCAAGCGGCGCGGGTTCAAGTGGATCTGCGACCTGGGCGATCCGGTGCTCGCGCCGTATACGCCGTCGCGCTGGCGCCGCCATGCTTTCCGGCTGGAACGCCGGCTGTGCCAGCGGGCCGACCTGGTAACGACGACGACCGAAGCGGCTCTGCAGACGCTCTCGAGCCGGCATGGCATCACCCCGAATCGGATGCTGCTGCTGACGCAGGGGTTCGATCATCGCATCCGCGACGACCGCCGGATGCCACCGCTGGAGTTCGACACCGGCAAGCTGGAACTTGTCTACACCGGCAGCTTCTATGCGTTCCGCGACCCGAGCCAGCTCCTCGCGGCCGTCGCTGCGGTGCCTGGGGTGCGACTGACTGTCGCGACGATCATGCCCCCACCGGCCCTCGTCGACGCCGCCAGGCAAGCCCCGGAATCGGTGCGCCTTGCGGGGTTCCTGAGCCATGGCCAATCCCTGTCGTTGCAGCGGCATTGCGACATGCTCGTCAACATCGCCAACGACGATCCCATCCAGATCCCCGGGAAGCTGTACGAGTACCTTGGGTCCCCTGTGCGCATCCTGAGTATCGGTGATGCTCCGGATAGCGCTTCTGGGCGTCTTCTCTCGGAGCTCGACGCAGGTTGGCTGGTGCCCAATACGGCTGCCGACATCGTTGCGCTGCTCGAGCGTCAGCTTCAGGAGAAGCGTTCGAAAGGCAGCGTTGCGAGACGCGAGCAATCAGCCGTGGACGGCAGGTATTCGTGGCACGCCCTCGCCGGCAGCCTGCATCGACACTGCGCCCTGATTTCGTCCGGAGAGTTGGCGTGAACCCCCGGGGCGACGAGGACAGGGCTGTCCGTATCCATCTGCTGAAGTGCCTTGAACGAATCGAGGAGCTGGAACAGCAGGTGCACGATGCGGATCAGGCGCTCGCCCAGGCCCGGAAGAACGAAGACGAGGTGCGCGGTTCGACCGCGTTTGCCCTCGGCCTCGCATTGGTGCGGTCCCTGCGTTCGCCCTTGCGGGCGCCCGCTGAGATGGCCGGACTGGTGCGGCTGGCGATCGGACGGTTGCGACACTTGCGCGCGCCCGCACGCCCTCATCAGTTGCCTCCACCTGACTTGACAGCGGCCGGTAATCCGGAAGAGGCACCGCCATCGCTCGCGACGCTGGAAGTCGCCGACGACCGTCCGGGCCTGCTTCCCGAGCTCCGCATTGCGGCTGTGCTCGACCAGTTTTCGCACGAGTCGTTCTCCCCGGATTGCAGACTGCTCGCGTTGCGCTGTGACGAGTGGGTCTCGCAGATGCGCGATTTCAGACCGCACCTCCTGCTTGTCGAGTCCGCGTGGCGGGGGCTGCACGGCGACTGGGAGGGGCTGATCAGTCCCTGCTCGGGGATCCTGCGGGAGCTGGTAGGGGCGTGCCGTGCCGCGGGCATTCCCGCCGTGTTCTGGAACAAGGAAGACCCGCTGCACTTCGAGGCATTCATCGAGTCGGCAGCGTTGTTCGATGCCATATTCACCACGGACGCATCCACCATTCCGCGCTACCGTCGCGAGCTCGGGCACGACCGCGTGTATTGCATGCCGTTTGCCTTGCAGCCCGCGATGTTCAATCCTCTTTCGGAAGGCGAGCGCGAACACGCGTTCTTCTTTGCGGGCGCGTATTACGGGAACCTCGCAGGTCGTGCACGCGACTCGCGCCGCGTATTCGATGCACTCCGCGTCGTGGGTCCGCTTGCTATTTTCGATCGCAACCACGGCAGCTCGAAGCAGGGCAACACTTATCCGGAGAGCTATCGGCGCCATGTTCGCGGCGGGGTTCCCTATGAAGAGGTTCCCGCCCTCTATCGCCGCTTCGAGTTCGGCGTAAACATCAATACGGTCAAACAATCGCCGACGATGTTCGCGCGGCGCGTGTTCGAGCTGATCGGTTCCGGCTGCGGGGTGTATGGCAACTTCTCGGTTGGCGTGCGGAGGATGCTGGGCAATCTCGTCGTCGCCTCCGACGACCAGGAAGCACTGTTCGACGAAGCATGGCGGGACTTCACTACGTCCGCCGGCGGCGTGACGTCTTCGCGACGCACGCGTGCGTTGCGCAAGGTGCTCCGGGAGCACACCAGCGCCGCACGACTCGCCTATGTGTGCGAAAAGACGCTTCCGTGGCACGTTGCCCCTCGTCCACTTCCGCGGTTCGTTGTGCTCTCCAAAGCAGCGAACGAAGGCGAGCTTGCGTCGGTACTGGCCAGCTTCGCACGGCAACAGGGCGTGGATGCGACTCTCGTGATCGACGCCCACTCCGCGCTTGCCCCGCTGCTGCCGTCGGGAGTCGTCGCGCTTACGGATGCTCAGCGCGACGCCGCTCCCGCATACAGCTGGGGTGAACGCTGGGTGGCACCGTTCCACCCGGCCGATGCTTACGACAGCCATTATCTGCTCGATATCGCACTGGCGCAGGGTTACGCCCATGCGACCGCAATCGGAAAAGCTGCTTACGTGAAGGCGAGGGATGGATCGCATGAAACCGCGCATCCCGAACTCGAGTACCGGCGTGTGGGCAGCCTCGCATTGCGGCGCTGCGCCATGGCGGAAGGAACGTGGACGCGCGGCGTGGGTGAGATGCTTGAGCGGCTCGACGACGGTTCGATCGAATCCGCAGGCGCCTGTTCCATCGATGCGGGGTCTTATGTCGAGAACGGCGCGTCGTGGTCCTCCGCGCCGGAGCCGCCGCTGGACGAAGGCGTCGCGCTGCGCGACCTCCTGGAGCTGGCCCATGAACTGGCGCCCGCGCCCGCGCTGGACGGGGTCGGCGTAATCACGGGTGCCGAACTGGCGGCGGCCTTCAACCTGGGCGAAGTCGCCGCGGGTACCTCGGCGAGCCCACGGAGGCATCGACTCGAGTTGTGCTCGGTTTGTCCGGCGGGCCATCCCGTGGCGCTCAAAACGCGCCCCTATTCCCGCACCGAGTTCGAGCACGTCGGGCAGATGCAGCTCTTCCTCGACGCTCCTCCCGTCGCCGAAGTGACCTGGGGATTCGATGCACTGGACCGGAAAGGCGATGTGCTTGCCAGGTTCGATTTGCCGCCGCAATTAACGGTTTCTCCGGTGTTGCCGGCCGCGACCACGGCAGTGCGGATAACCGCGACGGTAGACGGGCCCGTCGTCACCCATGCCGACGGACTGCACCTTCACCCCTGCGCACCGCCTCCGCTGTTGCTATGCGGCAAGGGACGCCTTCTGGTCGTCACCAATGCATATCCGTCGCGCAGGCACGCGTATCGCAATGGCTTCGTCCACAGGCGGGTGATTCACTACCGCAAGCTGGGCATTCCGGTCGACGTGGTGGTGGCGCGCAAGGGGATCGGCACTGCTTCATACGATTTCGAAGGAGTGACGGTCACGCAGTGCGATCCGGCCGTGCTCTCCGCCAGTCTGGATGCCACGCGTTACGACGCCATCGCAGTTCACTTCCTGGACCGCGACATCTGGGACGCGCTCGGCTCATCGATGCCTTCCACACGCACGGTGGTATGGGTCCACGGCGCCGACATCCAGCCATGGACTCGGCGCGCCTTCAATTACAGAACGCAGGACGAACGCGAAATCGCGCGACAACAGAGTGATGCGCGACAGGCGTTCTGGAAGGAAGTGTTCGAGCAGGCGCCGGACACCGTGCGATTCGTATTCGTGTCCGCCACCTTTGCAGAGCAATGCTGGGAAGACCTGGGGCTGAGGCTCGCCGACGACCGGTGGGAAGTCATCCACAATCCAATCGATACCGCGCTTTTCGAGTACGTGGAAAAGGAGCCTGCGCAGCGCCTGAAAGTGCTGTCGATCCGTCCACACGTATCGCGCATCTATGCGAACGATCTGGTGGCAAAGACGATCGAACGTCTGTCCGGGCACCCGGCGTTCATGTCGATGCATTTCACCCTCGTCGGCGATGGACCGCTGTGGGACGAGGATTTTTCCGGGCTCGCTCGTTACCCCAACGTGGAACTTCGCCGCGGGTTGGTGCATCAGTCGGAGATACCGGCGATGCATCGCGAGCATGGCGTGTTCCTGGTTCCCACGCGGGGCGACACACAAGGCGTGAGCCGCGACGAGGCCATGGCATCCGGGCTCGTTCCTATAACATGCGCAGTGGGGGCAGTGCCCGAATTCGTCGATGCGCAGTGCGGGATCCTCTGCCCGGGCGAGGATCCCGAGGCACTGGCGTTGGCGCTCTCCGATCTGGTCGGCGACGCGGAACGCTTCCTCCGACTCTCCCGCGGCGCTGCACAACGAGTGCGGGCGCAGTCGGAAGCCGGGGCTGTGGTCCGACGCGAACTGGAGGCGCTCGGGCTGGCGACCGCGACAGCACTTCCGGAACAGCGCCACGACCGAAGCCTTACATCCAATCAAGTCAATAGTTGAGACCAAGCACCATGTACAGCCTTTCTTCTGCACGACTCGCGATCGTCGGCCTGGGATACGTCGGACTGCCGCTTGCCGTGGCGTTTGGCAGAAAAATGTCCGTGGTCGGCTATGACATCAACGCCAGCCGGGTTTCCGAACTCGAGTCGGGGATGGACCGGACGCTCGAAGTCAGCTCTCAGGATCTCGCCGAAGCCAAGGGCCTGGTCTATACCGATCAGCTCGAAGCGCTGCGCGATTGCAATGTCTTCATCATCACGGTTCCGACCCCGATTGACGCCGCGCGTCGCCCAGACTTCGACCCGCTTCTCAAGTCCAGTGCCGCCATCGGCTCCATCCTCAAGAAGGGAGATATCGTCATTTATGAGTCGACGGTGTATCCGGGCGTTACGGAAGAGGTGTGCGTGCCAGTGCTCGAGCAGCAGTCCGGGCTGACGTTCAACGTCGACTTCCATTGCGGCTACAGTCCCGAGCGGATCAATCCGGGGGACAAGGAACGTACCGTCACGAAAATCACCAAGGTGACGTCGGGCTCCACCCCGGAGGTCGCGGATTTCGTCGATGCGTTGTATCGATCCATCATCGAGGCCGGTACGCACAAGGCCAGTTCGATCCGCGTGGCGGAGGCCGCCAAGGTCATCGAGAACACGCAGCGGGACGTCAATATCGCTCTGATGAATGAGTTGGCCCTCATCTTCAATCGTATCGGTATCGATACGCACGAGGTGCTCGCGGCCGCCGGAACCAAGTGGAATTTCATGAAGTTCGTGCCCGGCCTTGTTGGCGGCCACTGCATTGGCGTCGATCCCTACTACCTGGCGCATAAGGCGACCATGCTGGGTTACAACCCGGAGTTGATCCTCGCGGCGCGCCGCATCAACGACGAAATGGGGCCGCACGTGGCGAACCGGGTGCTTCGACTCATGGCACGCGCCGGCCTGAACATCGTCGGCTCGCGCATCCTGATTCTCGGCCTGTCCTTCAAGGAGAACTGCCCCGACGTCCGCAATACGAAGGTGGTGGATGTCCTGCACGAGCTCAGGGATACCAATGCCCACATCGAGGTCTACGATCCGTATGTGGATCCGCTCGAGGCCCGGCATGAGTACGGGGTGTCGCTGGCGGAGTCGCCGGTGCCTAGCTCCTACGATGCGGTAATCCTGGCCGTGGCGCACAAGCAGTTCGTCGGCGAACACGCGACCATCGATATCCATGCCTTGAAGAAGGAGGGCGGCATCGTGTTCGACGTCAAGGGCGTGCTTGCGCCAGGTCCCGGCATCCATCGCCTCTGATGCCTGCTCCTACCGCCATCCACCGGACTACTGGATCAATCGACGTGAAGATCAACTTCAAGTACCACCAGCAGGAGTTCTCGCTGGCTGCGCCAGACGGCGATTACGTCGGCGAGCGCGTGCAGCACGACGGCACGTTCTACGAAGTGGATCTGTTGGAAGAGCTCGGGGTGACCGACATCCCGGAGGGCGCGCTCGTCGTCGACGTAGGTGCCAATGTCGGCAACCACACGGTTTACTTCGGCGGGGTCATGGGACTCAGGGTGATGTCGATCGAGCCGGAAGCGCGGAACGCGGAATTCCTGCGCGCCAACATAGAGGCCAATGGGTTGGCCGACCGGGTGACCATCGTTCCTTGCGCGCTGGGCGCGCAACCGGCGCGCGGGAGACTCGTACAGCAGATCGCAGGAAACTCCGGCACGTTTGCGTTGGTGACGGAGCCGACAGGTTCCATCGAAGTCCGTACGTTGGATGAAGTCGCGAAAGGGCTCGGGCAGGTCGCGCTGATCAAGATTGATGTCGAAGGGCACGAAGTCCAGGTGCTGGAGGGAGCGCGGGAAACCCTGAAGGCGCACCGGCCGGTGATTACGACGGAATGCCATTCCAGTACGCATTTCGCCGCGGTCAGCGCCGTTCTGTCGCCGTTGGGCTATTCGGTCGTGGATATCGCCGGGCGCTCCGAAAACTTCATCTGGGTGCACGAAGAGGCCGCGGGCGCGGTCCGGTTCGCCAATATTCGGGAGGCCATGGAGCTGCGCCGAATTCGGCGCAAGTTCCACCAGGTGCTCACGGCGACAGACCGGATCTCCAATTTGCTGCAGAACGAAGCGCGGACCGAAGCGGGCTGGCGCGCGCAGGTAAACGGCGTACTCGAAGCTATCGGCGCATCGAGTTCCAAGGCAGCGGAAGTCGCCGAGCGCGGCGACCTGTCGGTGTACTGGAAGGCGCTTGCGGACATGCTCGGCGATATCCAGGGCAAGTTCTACGCAAGCGAGGAGAGGCTGACTGCCTTGCGCCATGAACTGTTGGGGCTGGCCGCACAGTTCCCTCGGGAACTGGAACATCTGCGGGTGGCGCTGCTCCGCGGAGTCGGTCGCCAGTTCGACGGGCAGGGCCGCCTGGGGGCTGCCGTCGAGCGCATCGAACATGCCATGGCCGCCAACCATGCAGAAGTCCGGCAGGGACTCGGCGCGGGCGCCATGGAAATCAGACAGCAGCTTGACGCCGGTATGGGCCACCTCGGGCAGTCGCTCGAGGCCAGCATGGGTGAGCTCAGGCAGGCGGTCGATGTCGGCATCAATCGTTCCCTGCAGGGAATCAAAGCAGAGCTGGACGAACGCAATAACGCGCAGGCGCATCGCGAGCTGAGCCTCAACGACCTCACCCAGAAGCTGTTGAGCTGCCAGGATCAGTTGCGGGTCCTCACCCAGGAGCTTGTGCTGGCGCGCACGGATCAGGAGCGGTTGCTGGCCGCGAGCCAGGACGCGAAGCGTGGCGAGCTCGCACAGGCGCTATCGGCGCGGGAATGGGAGATTGCGTATCGCCTTCTGCATGGTTCACGCGCGCTCCGCCTCGCAAGAGGTGTGCGCGCCTTTACCGGTCGCTCGCAGCCGGCGCACGATGCCTCGACGCGCCGTGCGGAAATAGCGGATACGGTCGAACGCAACCTGCGTACGATGGGGGTAGAGCGCGCTGCGCCCGCCGCATCAGGTCTGCGGGAGGTGCCGAATCCTCGTCGGCAGGGAAGGGAACGGGTGCGCGCCGGCGTTGCGACGATGCCCGGGCGCGAGTCGGGACTAGCGGTCGTACTCGATTCGATCTGTCCCCAGGTCGACGAGGTTTTCGTCTATCTGAACGGATTCAAGGAGCCGCCGTCCTGCGTTCTCGCGCATGACAACGTGCGCGCGTTCATCGGACCGGACATCGGCGACCGGGGCAAGTTCCGGTTCATCGACGGGTACTCGGGATACTTCATTTCCATCGACGATGACATCGCGTATCCGGAGTTCTATGTCCAGACGCTCATCGACGGTATCGAGCGATACGGCCGCAAGGCGGCCGTTGGCTGGCACGGCTCGATTCTGCTGGATGGTTTCAAGGACTACTACGACCCGAAGAGCCGCCGGGTGCTGACCTTTGGTTCCGAGCGTGGGGCAGATACGCAGGTGCACATCCTGGGAACGGGATGCACGGCCTTCCATACGGATACGATCAAGGTTTCGTACTCCGATTTCCTAAAGCCGAACATGGCGGACATCTTTTTTGCCCTGGAGGGCCAGCGACAGAAGGTGCCATTCATGGTGTTGGCGCACCGCAAGGGCTGGGCGGCACCGATCGAATTCAAGAATTCGCCTTCCATCTCGGGCGAATCGATGAAGTCATCGGGTTCGCGGATCGACGTGCGCACGATCACCAATGAACTGGTGATGACGCAGGGCAAGTGGAACATGCCCAAGGTCGAGGCGACTTACAGCCGCAAGCCGTTCACGCTGGCGCTGATCGGCAGGACCGACAAGGAGCGATGGAAGAAGGGGGGCATTCTCAAGAGTAGCCACCTCACCAAGAAGATGCTGGACCCCTATGGGGTTACCACGCATCTGGTCGACATCGAAAAGGGGGACGTAGAGAACCTGGGCGGCGCCGATCCCCAGATCGTGATGATCTACCCGGGCGACCCTGATCGCCCCGATTACAAGAAGGTCGAATACCTCGTCGATTTCCACGCTTCCCGCGGCCGGATCGTCCTGGTGAACCTGAGCCTCAATTCCGTGGCAGCGCGAAACGAGTTCGTGTGTCGCCGAATTTCCGCATGGCGCAAGGTGCATGGGAACCGGGTGAGGCTGATGACCTTCACCGATCGCGCCAAGGACCTGCAGGCGCTGGCGCCGGTGGCGGACGCGATCTTCGCAGTACCCAAGACGATCGAAGTTCCTTCTGTCAGGGCGCGCTCGTTCGCCGGCACGGAAGGCATCTTCCTCGGCGACTATGGAAAACTGTGCGACGAGATCCTGCTGGGTTATCCCGTGGAGGAAGCCCTGGCGGCATTGCGTGCGGCGTTGCCCGGAGTTCCGCTGTATGCCGTCAAACAATACGCCCCGAAGGTCAGCAAGGATCTGGGCATCCGTGTCCTGCCCTACCTTTCCGACGATTATGCGGCGACGCTGCGAAGCGCTCGCCTGATGGTCAGCATGGTCAAGTACGCGACCTTCGAGATGGTGCCTGCGGAGCTGGCGGCGATGGGCATCCCGATCGTGCATCCACGCATGAGCTTCTCGTTGTCCGACTATCTGGGCCTGTCGGCATTCGAAGTGGAAACCGTGGCAGAGCTGGTGGAAACCACTGCGCTGCTGTATTCCGACCCGATGGCGTGGGAAGCCGCCAGTGCGTCCAGCGAACTGCGTGGCGCCAGCGCCGATTTCCGCCGGTTGTCCGCGCAGATGTATGCCCGGCTGCTGCGTCTCGCCCACTCGGTGCCGCCAGATGAAGCGCGATGACGAGTTCGCCGGCGCGGCAGGAGAGATGATTCGCAAGCCCAAGGTGGTGAACGGTCGCGGCAATGGCTGGGTGATCTTTGCCGAGCCCAACGCTTCCATTAACAACTGCGAGATCTACGGGGCCAGTTATTTCGGCTTTGCGTCATACATCAACTCGGGCATCCTGCGGGCGTATGTCCAGGTCGGCCGCTATTGCTCCATTGGCCGCAACGTGAGCCTGGGGCTGGGCACCCACAATTTCCGTGGACTGTCCACCTCCCCCTTCTTCGAGATGCAGGTGGGGGCCGGGCAGCAACGGCTTGCTTCCACGGAGCCGAAGCGCCGGGTCATCATTGGCCACGACGTCTGGATCGGAGATAATGTCCTGGTCAACAGTGGGGTGCGCATTGGCAACGGCGCGATCGTCGCTGCCGGCTCGGTGGTGAGCAAGGACGTGGGTGACTTCGAGATCGTCGGCGGCGTTCCGGCGAAAGTCATCAGGAGGCGGTTCCCCGATGAAGTATGCGACCAGCTGACGGAACTGAAGTGGTGGGAACTCCATCCCTCCCGCCTGTCCCAGGCGGTCGTGCCCGACATCAATGAAACCATTGTCCGCCTGCGCGACATCGATCGCTGCGAGGCCTTTTTCCCCGAACGCTACGAAAAGCTCTTTCCTCCAAACCCCTGAATCCCGAGAAACAAGCACATGCGTACCAAGATCCTTTTCATCGGGGCACTACTGAGCCTCTCGCTCGCGGCGTGCCAGCAGGACGCCGCCCCGGTTGAACCGCAGTCCACGGCGACCGTTCCCGCTCCCGTTGCCCCGGCCCCACAGACCGATATGCTGCCCGCGGTCGGCGATGGCGTTGTGTTCGACTTTCCTTACGTGATCAACAAGGACCATGGCGTGCCCGGCCGGGACGGCGTGCGCAACCGTGAGATTCTCATCGAGTACAGCGCTGGAACCCTTGCCCAGATGGACGAGCGTGTTCGTCAGGCCTTCAAGGCAAAGGGGTATGCACGCCCCAAGCCGGCCACCCGCAACGGCGCGGTGCATTCGATCTACCGGAAGGAAGGCCAGGCCGACGTGCACGTGTGGATACGCGAAGGGCTGCCGCCGGGCGAACGCTTCACCGCCAAGTCGCAGTCGATGCTCGGCACGATCTACATGGTTTCCCCGATGGCAGCGCCCGCAGCAACCGCGACGGCTGCCACAGAACACTAAGCCGGCATTTGTCCGACGGGGCCGTTGGTTGTCGCCAACCGCCCCGTTCCGGCTGGTAACCCGGGAACTAACCCAACAACTCGGCGGGCGCCACGAAAGGGCGATTCATGGAGTGACGGGGCATGTACGGACGCCGCCCCCGCCTGAGCACGTCGGAATGCCAGGCGCTAAACGCATCCACGTACCGTTTTCTGGGTTCCGAGAGCAGAGCGGCTTCGTTGTTGCGCAGATCGGTTCCGCGGGATGCATCCGTCGTAAGGGATTGTTCGCGATACAGGGCGAGGTACAGCGGCTCGTCCACGTTCGCATGGGCTTGGCGCCCGTAGACCGCGCGCAGTCTCTGGAAGTATTCGTAGTCCGCCGATGTGCGGACATTGTCGAACCAACCGATTTCATCGACGATTTCGCGCTTGATCATCAAGCTGATCAGCGCAAGGCGCTCGCGTAGCCCCTGGTTGAGAACGAGTTCGCCCCCTTCGGTGTGGCGGACGTAGTTGCAGGTACTTGCAACGATTCCCGGGGCGCGCAACGCCGCCAATTGCTTCTCGATGCGCTGCGGGTTGCAGGTGTCATCGCTGTCCATGAACGTGATCGCATCGCCACGCGCCTGCGCGAGCCCCGCATTCTTGGCCGCATAGGTTCCGGCGTTCGCGCTCATCCGGATCAGCTCGATCCGGCCATCGATCGCCTGTGCTGCGCGGATGATCTCGACGCTGGAGTCAGTGCTCGCATCGTCGACCAGCACGATCTGCAGGTTTGTCCAGGTCTGCCCTGTGATCGAACGGATCGCCGCCTCAAGCCACCGCTCGCTGTCGTGGATCGTCATGATCACGCTGACGAGCGGGGATTGGGGAAGCCTGGAATCTGGCGCCCGCAATGGCAGCGAAGCAGGCCGATGGAATTTCCCTTGCTTCCACCAGGACCAGCGCACGAGGCGCTGCCAGCCCTTGCTCCATTCCACCTGCTACCTGCCTTCGATCGGTCAATTCCTGCCTTCGGTAGGCAGAATACCCTGCTTTCGACGCAACAGGCGTTCCGCACCCTTGGCGGCAAAGAAGATGTGCTGCTCGGAACTGCCGTCCGACTTCCATATCGGCACCATCGCTGTCTGGGCGAATTCGTCTGCCATTTCCATGCGCAGCCTGGTCAGCGCTTCGTCGGCATCGATACCCGAGGGGAAAGAGAAGCTGACGCGACAACCGCTGGTCCGGCAATCCCGGTCGTAAGTCATCGAAGCTGCGACACGGGGGTCGAAGAGCTCCGGGTCATGGACAATGGCATCGAGCCTGGCTTCCACCATGTGGGCCCATTCCGGCGTCTCCGGGTCTTCGCCAAGGTTGCCGTACAGCTCGGACAGGCGTTCGCGTGCGCGCTGTTCGCGGGCCAGCGGCGATACCGGGCCCGGATTGATGCCGGCCCGCTCTGCCGATGGCACGGTGGAGGTATGCGCCGGCACCGCGCCCGCGGCCACCGTGTCGGAAACGCCGTCGTCGATCGCCTGTGGCGCCGTTGCCCGCAGCTCGGGCTGCCGCGATCTCATGTACAGGAAGCCGGCGGATATGAGCAATGCCGCCAGGAACATCAGCGGCCATGGCCACCGGGCGAACCCCATCGTCTTCGCGTTCACTCTCATCCCCTCAAAAAAGGACGGCTGCATGCAGCCGTCCTCGGTTACCCATCGATCACTATCAGTTGGTCGCAGTCGCGGATTCCACGACGCGGATCCGGACGATCGAAGAGTTGGGCGGCATCCGGCAATACAGGCTAACCGGATACGTCGCCATGAAGCTCGAAACCACGCCGGTACCGGAGGCGGAGAGGAAATTGAGGTTGGCGACCTGGCCGGCGGTCATATTCGCCTGCTGTACGTACGAGACCGGCGTTCCGTCGAGGTTGCTGCCGATGTAGAGCTCGCAGCGGGGCGTGGCCGCAGTCGGCGTGTGGAAAGTAACGTAGACGTCGGCCGGGTTGGCATCCGTCCAGATGGTGGGATTGTCCGCATCCACGTTGACGTTGCATACGACGTATTCGGTGTTGGCGCTGATGTTTTTCAGCCCGTTGGCGCGGAAGGAGAGTTCGGACGGCAAGGTGGTGGTGCTGTAGGGCTGGCACTCGGCGCCGTTCGAGTTCTTCGAATCCAGGGCGTGCGCGGCAGGTGCCAGCGCGAACATTCCCGTCGCCATTACGGCGAGGGTCAACATCTTGATTACGTTCATCGGAACTCCGTTCGGGAAGAATTTGGTGGTGGCTGCATGCAGGAGCCACCTGGCAATGCGTCGGTACTTGCGACGCACTGTGAGGAACGGAGTCTTTGCCGGGATCCGGCCATTGATCACGGCATTGCGCAGCGAGCGAACCCCGCGCTATGGAGGCGTCGTGCCTGAGATCGTTTTCAGGTCATCCGCTTGTCGCGAGCCATTGGCGAATCGCGACCACGATCCGATCAGCCGCATTGCCATCCCAGCCTTCAATTTCCGCCCCGGCCGGCATCGGTCGCGACAGGGTGGCATCGAGTACCGCGTCGAACGACGCGGGCTCGACAAGGACGTTGCTGCCCTGTTCCACCGTTACCGGACGTTCGGTGTTTGCGCGCAAGGTAAGGCAGGGAATTCCCAGCACGCTGGTTTCTTCCTGTAGTCCCCCGCTATCCGTCAACGCGACGCGAGTAGCTGCCAGCAGGGACACGAACTCGCGGTAGCGCAGCGGCGGCAGAAGCTTGAGACCGGCGATGGATTCCAGCTCATGCGAGAGATCGTGCTGGTCGAGGGCCGCGCGCGTACGGGGATGCACCGGCCACAGCACGGGCAGGCGTGAGGCCGCGGATCGCATGACCTCAACGAGCGTGCGCAGTGAATCGAGGTTGTCCACGTTCGATGGACGGTGGAATGTCGCCAGAGCGAACGCGGACGGTTGCACCGAATACTTCGCGCAAAGCGCTTCCCCCAAGGTGCGATCCGCGGTGCTTAGCAGCGCATCGATCATCAGGTTGCCGACGAAATGCACGTGGGACTGCGCGTGTCCTTCCCGCGTAACCAGGTTCCGCACCGCATCCCGGCTCGTAGCCAGGTGCAGGTCGCAGATCGCGTCCACCATCAACCTGTTGAGCTCCTCGGGCATGCTGCGGTCATAGCTGCGCAGACCGGCTTCGACATGCGCAACGGGTATGTGGCTGCGCTTCGCGGCATAGGCGGCG
Source organism: Lysobacter yangpyeongensis (assembly GCF_042655745.1). Classification (NCBI taxonomy): domain Bacteria; kingdom Pseudomonadati; phylum Pseudomonadota; class Gammaproteobacteria; order Lysobacterales; family Lysobacteraceae; genus Lysobacter; species Lysobacter yangpyeongensis. The sequence goes on from NZ_JBHSNM010000008.1 coordinate 99,077, forward strand.
GCGAGTGTGGTGTCGACGTCACCGAACACCAGCACCAGGTGGGGCCGGTCTTGCGCGAGTCGGGAGGTGTAGGCCGAGAGCATCTCGCCGAGTCGGCGACCGTTATCGGTCTCGCGCAGGGCGAGGGCGACCACGGAATCCGCGTTGATGCCCACGTCTTCGAGGCTCTGCGCAGCAAGTACCGGGTCGGTGTGTTGCATCAGGAATACGATTCGCGGCTCGCACCAGGATTCCCGCCGCAACGCGTCGAACAGGGGGCCTGCCTTGATGATGTTGGGGCGCGTACCGATGACCAGGTCGAGCCTGGTCGCCGTGCGAGTGCCGTTGTTGGCCGAGATCAAGTCAGGCTCCCGATCGCGTGGGCATGCCGGCGCCAATATGCCGCGCAACCCGTTCTGCGATTGCCAGGGAGGCCCGGCCATCACCGTAGGGATTGTGCGCGGTCGCCATGGCCTGATAGGCCGCGGGATCGCCGAGCAGGCGAGCTACTTCGTCCGTAATGCGTGAGCGATCCGTGCCAACCAGCTTGACCGTCCCCGCATCCACGGCTTCTGGGCGCTCGGTGGTGCCGCGCATCACGAGTACCGGTTTTCCGAGCGAAGGCGCCTCCTCCTGGATTCCCCCGGAATCGGTCAGTATCAGGCGCGCGCGCATCATGAGCCGCACGAAGGGAACGTAATCCAGCGGGGCAATCAAATGCACTCGCGGTTGATCGCCAAGGATGCGGCGCGCGGGTTCCTGGATATTCGGATTAGGATGCACCGGGAACAGCACGCGTGTGTCGCTGCGGCTCGCCAGCTCGCGCACGGTGTGGCAGATCTGTTCGAAGCCTTCACCGAAGTTCTCGCGCCGATGCGCTGTCACCAGGAGGATGTGGCGGCCATCGTCCGGAAGTCCCAGTTGCCTGTCCAACGCGTTTGCCAGGTCCGGGTCGGCGGAAAGGCGCGCGGCCACCTGCAGCAGCGCATCGACTACGGTATTTCCGGTGACATGGATGCTGGCGTCGGCGATGCCTTCGCGGAGCAGGTTGGTCCGAGCGGACTCCGTAGGGGCGAAGTGCAATCGCGCCAGTGAGGCCACCAGTCGGCGATTGACTTCCTCCGGCCAGGGCGAATCGGGATTTCCGGTGCGCAATCCGGCCTCGACGTGCGCGACCGGGATCCGTTCGTAGAACGCACTCAGGGCCGTGGCCAGGGTCGTAGCGGTGTCCCCGTGCACCAGCACCAGGTCCGGGCGATGGCGGCGCATGCTGGAGCTCATTCCCAGCAATATCCGCGAAGTGACGTCCGCCAGGCCCTGCCCGGCTTCCATCACGTTGAGGTCTTCGTCCGGGACGATGCCGAAGACGCCGAGCACCTGATCCAGCATCTCGCGATGCTGCGCGGTGACTGCAACGAAAGGTTGAATGCCCGGGGTCGCAGCCAGCGCCGCGACCACGGGTGCCATCTTGATCGCTTCGGGTCGCGTTCCGAAGGCGACCATCACCCTTTTCATCGGGGGCTCCCCATCAGATCGCGGCCTGCAACTCCGGCAACAGCGCGAACAGATCGCCCACCAGCCCGATGTCCGCGATTTCGAAGATCGGCGCATCGCCGTCCTTGTTGATCGCGACGATGGTGCCCGCGTCCTTGATGCCGGTCAGGTGCTGGATGGCGCCGGAAATGCCCACCGCGATGTAGAGCTCGGGCGCGATGATCTTGCCGGTCTGGCCGACCTGCAGCTCATTCGGCACGTAGCCGGCGTCGACCGCTGCACGCGACGCACCGACGGCGGCACCGAGCTTGTCGGCGAGGTCGTAGATGATCCTAAAGTTCTCGGCCGAACCGACGCCGCGACCACCCGACACGACGCGGCGCGCGCTCTGCAGGTCCGGACGGTCCGACTTGCCGGCGGCGAGGCCGACGTAGCGGGTGTGCATCGGCAGGGCGGCATCGACGTTGATCGCTTCGACGGCGGCATTGCCGCCACGCGCGGCTTCCGGCCAGGACGCGGTGCGCACGGTGGCGACCACCGCGTGATCGGTCGGCGCGTCGACGGTGATGATCGCGTTGCCGGCGTAGATCGGCCGCTTGAAGGTGTGGCTGCCTTCCACCGCCATCACGTCGGACACCTGCGCGACGCCGAGCAGGGCGGCGACGCAGGGCATCAGGTCCTTGCCGAAGGTGGTCGAGGGGCCGAACACGTGGGTGTAACCCGCGGCGACCTTGGCGACCTGCGGCGCCTGAACCTGCGCGATCGCATTGGCATTGGCGGCGTTGGCGACGGTGAGCACCTTCGCCACGCCGGCGATCTGCGCGGCGTCGGCGGCGATGCCGGCCGGATCCGCAGCCAGGACCAGGATGTCGATCGATTCCGGCTTCAGCGCCTGCGCGGCGGACACGCACTTCGCGGTCGACGCGTTGAGCTTGCCGTCCAGGTGTTCGGCGACGATGAGTACCTTGCTCATTACAGCAACCCCTTGGCCTTGAGTGCGGCGACCAGTTCGGCCGCGTCCTTCACCATCACGCCGCGGCTGCGCTTGGCCGGCGCGGCGTAGTGCGTGGTCTTCAACGTGTCGCCGGTGTCGACGCCGAGATCGGCGAACGCGATCGTCTCCAGCGGCTTGCTCTTCGCCTTCATGATGTCCGGCAGCTTGATGAAGCGCGGTTCGTTGAGGCGCAGGTCGGTGGTGACGACGGCGGGCAGGTCGACTTCCAGCGTTTCCAGGCCGGCGTCGACTTCGCGCGTGACCGTGGCCTTGCCGCCGGCGACCTCGAGCTTCGAGGCGAACGTCGCCTGCGGGCGGCCCCACAGCGTGGCCAGCATCTGGCCGGTCTGGTTGGCGTCGTCGTCGATCGCCTGCTTGCCGAGGATGACGAGGTCGGGCTGTTCCTTCTCGATCAGCTTGAGCAGCGTGCGCGCGGCGGTGAGCGGCTGGATCGGCTGGTCGCTGACGACATGGATCGCGCGGTTGGCGCCCATGGCCAGACCATTGCGCAGGTGCGCCTGGGCGTCGGCCGGGGCGATGGTGGCGACGACGACTTCCGTGGCGATGCCCTTGTCGCGCAGGCGCAGGGCCTCCTCGAGGGCGATTTCGTCGAAGGGGTTGGCCGACAGCTTCACGCCGTCGGTGACCACGCCGGAGCCGTCCGGCTTGACCTGGATGCGGACATTGAAGTCCACCACGCGCTTGTAGCCGACGAGGATCTTCATCGTCTGGGGATTCCTGTGGGGGAAAGGGCGCGGCCGGAGCGGCCGGGCCGGCAATTCTAGCGGAGCCGGGGCCCCGACGCCTCGTTCGATCCGCGGCCGTACGGGGGCGGGGAGGGGTTCCGTTATCCTCTTGCGCTCGAATCGCGACGGGAAAGGTCGATGCTGCATCCGGTGGTGCTCAGTGGCGGTAGCGGGACGCGGCTGTGGCCGCTCTCGCGGCAGAACCAGCCCAAGCAGTTCCTGTCGCTGATCGGCGACCACTCGCTGTTCCAGGAGACCGTCCTGCGCGCCAGCCGCCTGCCGGGCGTCCAGGCGCCGGTGACCGTGTGCAGCGACGATCACCGCTTCATGGTGGGCGAGCAGCTGCAGGGCATCGGCATCGCCAGCGGCGGCATCCTGCTGGAGCCGGTGGCGCGCAATACGGCGCCGGCGATCGCGCTGGCGGCGCTGCACGTCGCCTCGCGGGATCCGGATGCGTTGATGCTGGTGATGCCGGCCGACCACCTGATCGAAGACGAAGCCGCGTTCCGCGATGCGGTCGCCGTCGCCCGCGATCTGGCGGAAGCCGGCTGGCTGGTCACCTTCGGCATCCGCCCGGATTACGCCGAAACCGGCTATGGCTACATCCTGCGCGGCGACGAACTCGCCAGCGGCGCGTACCAGGTGCGGCGTTTCGTCGAGAAGCCCGACCTGGCCACCGCGGAGCGTTACGTCGCCGAAGGAACCTATGCGTGGAATTCGGGCATGTTCCTGTTCCGGGCCCGCCGCTACCTGGAAGAGCTGCAGCGACATGCGCCCGCCATCGCCGCGGCGGCGGAACGCGCCTATGCGCATTCGCGTTCCGACCTCGACTTCGTTCGCGTCGAGGCAGAGGCCTTCGCCACCAGTCCCAGCGATTCCATCGACTACGCGGTGATGGAGAAGACCGATCGTGCGGCCGTGGTGCCGGTGAGCTGCGGCTGGAGCGATATCGGTTCGTGGTCGTCGCTGTGGTCGGTGGCCGAACGCGACGAGGACGGCAATCGCCACGAGGGCGATGTCATCTCGGTGGACACGAAGGGCAGCCTGGTGCGCGCTTCGGAGCGGCGCATGATCGCGACGCTCGGCGTGGAGGACCTGGTGGTGATCGATACGGCCGACGCCACGCTGGTTGCACGCAAGGACCGCGTGCAGGACGTGAAGACGATCGTCGATACGCTGAAGGCGGCCGGTCGCACCGAGCACCTGTACCACCGCAAGGTCTACCGGCCGTGGGGCAGTTACGACTCCATCGGCGTGGGCGAGCGCTTCCAGGTGAAGCGCATCGTGGTCAAGCCCGGCGCGGCATTGAGCCTGCAGAAGCACGCGCATCGAGCCGAGCACTGGATCGTGGTGTCCGGCGTGGCCGAAGTGACCTGCGACGATCGCGTGTTCGACCTGCACGAGAACGAGAGCACCTACATTCCGCTCGGAAGCGTGCATCGCCTGCGCAATCGCGGCACCGCGCCGGTGGAACTGATCGAGGTGCAGTCGGGCACGTACCTGGGCGAGGACGACATCGTCCGCCTGGAAGATGTCTACGGGCGCTCCTGATCGCGCCCCCGATCAGTCGTCCCCGATCGGCGAGCGCCCGGACCCGCCGGTGACCGTCGCGGTTCCCGCGACCATGCCCGAAAGTACGGTATGGCGCGGACTGCGCCCGCGTTAAACTTCGCGCCTCCCCACTTGGAGTCGCACGATGGCCGAGGCCACCGCCAGGAGCAAGGTTTACCCGAACGCCGCCGAGGCGCTGAAGGGGCTGATCGCGGACGGGCAGACGCTCGCCGTGGGCGGCTTCGGTCTGTGCGGTATTCCCGAGGCGCTGATCGCCGCGCTGCGCGACACCGGCGCGAAGAGTCTCACCGCGATCTCCAACAACGCCGGCGTCGACGGCTTCGGCCTCGGCCAGCTGCTCGCGACGCGACAGATCAGGAAGATGATTTCCTCGTACGTCGGCGAGAACAAGGAATTCGAACGCCAGTTCCTCGCCGGCGAACTCGAACTCGAATTCAACCCGCAGGGCACGCTCGCCGAGCGCCTGCGCGCCGGCGGCGCCGGCATTCCCGCGTTCTACACGCGCACCGGCTACGGCACGGTGGTCGCCGAAGGCAAGGAAACGCGGCAGTTCGACGACGGCCACTGGTACGTGATGGAAACCGCGCTCAGGGCCGACGTGTCGCTGGTCAAGGCGTGGAAGGCCGACAAGGCCGGCAACCTGGTGTTCCGCAAGACCGCGCGCAACTTCAATCCGGCCTGCGCGATGGCGGGCAAGGTCTGCATTGCCGAAGTGGAAGAGATCGTCGAAGTCGGCGCGATCGATCCCGATCACGTGCACCTGCCCGGCATCTACGTGGACCGCATCGTCCACAACCCGACGCCGGAAAAGCGCATCGAACAGCGCACCGTGCGCGCCGCCTGACGACAGAAAGGAAACAGAACATGGCCTGGACCCGCGACCAGATGGCGCAGCGCGCCGCGCAGGAACTCACCGACGGCGCCTACGTCAACCTCGGCATCGGCCTGCCGACGCTCGTGGCCAACTTCATCCCGGAAGGCATGGACGTGTGGCTGCAGAGCGAGAACGGCCTGCTCGGCATCGGTCCGTTCCCGACCGAGGACGAAGTCGACGCCGACCTGATCAATGCCGGCAAGCAGACCGTGACCGCGCGTCCGGGGGCGAGCTACTTCGGCAGCCACGATTCCTTCGCGATGATCCGCGGCGGCCACATCGACCTGGCGATCCTCGGTGCGATGCAGGTGACCGACAAGGGCGATCTCGCCAACTGGATGGTGCCCGGCAAGATGGTCAAGGGCATGGGCGGCGCGATGGATCTGGTCGCCGGCGTGAAGCGCGTCGTGGTGCTGATGGAGCACACGGCGAAGAACGGCGAGCACAAGATCCTGCCCGAGTGCACCCTGCCGCTCACCGGCGTGGGCGTGGTGAATCGAATCATCACCGACCTGGCCGTGATGGACGTCACGCCGGAGGGCCTGGTGCTTCGTGAATGCGCCCCCGGCGTCGACGAAGATGAATTGCGGGCCAAAACCGGCGTGACCCTGCTGGCCCGATAGGCAATTTGCGAGAACCATTAAGACGCCAGGGACGGCGGCAGTTGTATAGTCGTCCGCGTTAATCAGGGGGCTGACGACATGTACGGGAAATCACGGGTTTTCGGGATCGCGGGCGCAAGCCTGCTACTCGGGCTGCTTGCGGGCTGCTCGGGGCAGGGAGAGGCTTCACGCAGTGCGGTCGCTGTCGCTGCCGGCGCGCCGGCTCCGGCTGCATCGATTCCGGTGGGAGGCGCGACTCGCGCGGTTCGTCAGGTCGCCTTCGCGGGTCTGCCGGATCGCGGCGAGCTGCTGGACTATGCGGACCGTCGCGACGTGCGGCAGCGCGGCGCCTATACCTGGTATCCCGTCAACCTCAGCGAAGACCACGCCCTGCGTGCGATTGCCACCGGCGAGATGCGCCTGCGCGCGCCGGATGGCCGGACCATCGCGCTGAAGTACGAGCGTCACATCGAGCATCCGGACGGCAACTGGAGCTGGATCGGACGGACGGCCGATGGCCGTGATGCGGTGCTCACGTTCGGCGAAACGGCCGCCTTCGGCTCCATCCCCAATGGCGATGGATTGCCGCTCCGGCTGACGATGCAGGGCGGTCGCAGCTATCTGGTGGAAGTCGACGGCAGCCGCATCGCGAACATCAACATCGAGGCGACGCGTCCCACTCGCACGGACTCGCTCAAGCCGCCGCTGGCGCCGCGCCTGCGCGTGGTCACGCCGTTCACCACCGCGGCTGCGCAGATGGCCGCAGCCGATCCGAATGCCACCCCGGTCGTCGACGTCGCCGTCGGCTACACGAACGGGTTCGCCACGTCCGTGGGCGGGCAGTCGGCCGCAGTCACCCGCATCAACAACCTGGTCGACACCACCAACCAGGCCTATGCGAACAGCCAGGTCAACGCGCGCGTGCGGCTCGTGCACACGATGCAGGTCACCTACGCCGACGCCACCGACAACAACGTGGCCCTGGAAGAACTGACCGGCTACCGCAACGGATCGTCCATCCCCGTCCCCGCGGCGCTGCAGCCGCTGCGCGCGGCGCGCGAGACGTACGGCGCCGACCTGGTGTCGCTGGTGCGCGATTTCCGCACGCCGGAAAATCAGGGCTGTGGCGTGGCCTGGATCCTTGGCTTCCAGCAGCAGCCGATCGACCAGAGCTGGTCGGACTTCGGCTATTCGGTCGTGAGCGACGGCAGCGACTACGACGAGACGGACAAGAGCAATTACTACTGCCGCGACGAGACCTTCGCGCACGAGCTGGGCCACAACATGGGTTCCGCCCACGATCGCGAGACGTCCAAGGGCGACAACGGCGTGCTGGATCCGGACGAGTACGGCCGCTATCCGTATTCCTTCGGCCACAAGACCAGCGTCGGCAATTTCTTCACGGTGATGGCCTACGGCGACAGTGGCCAGACGTCCTACCGCGTGTTCTCCAATCCGCGCATCACCTTTTGCGGCGGTCAGCCCTGCGGCGTGACCGACCAGGCGGACAACGCACGCAGTCTCTCGCAGACGATCCCGATCATCGCGCAGTTCCGCGCTGAAATTTCGACCGAAAGCCCGGTTGCCCACGATTACAACGGGGATGGCAAATCCGATGTGTTCTGGCACAACGGCAACAATGGCCAGAACCGCATCTGGTACTCCGCGCTTTCCAGCAGCATGATCAACCAGACACCGCTGTCCACTACCTGGCAGGTGGTTGCCGATGGCGACCTCGACGGCGACGGAAACACGGACATTCTCTGGCGCAATGCCGCGACCGGGTCGAACGTCGCCTGGTATGCCGGCCTGTACGCGCACC
>NZ_JBHSNM010000009.1:0-84159 GCF_042655745.1 Lysobacter yangpyeongensis
CTTGTCGCCACGCTCCAATAGCCGAACCGCCTCTCGCTTGAATTCCGCAGTGAACCGCTGCCTTGCCATCCAAACACCTCCGGGGTTGTCCCCATTTTCAGGTGTCTGTGGAAGCCGGGCCACTCCAAACTGTGCGACGTGATCGCCGATGCCGCGCTGTATCTCGCGCTGCTGGCGATCGCGGGTCTGCCGGCATGGCTGCCGTGGCTGTTCGCGCTGCTGGCGGCGCTGACCGAATACGCCGGCGTGCTCGGCCTGATGGTCGGCGCGCAACGCCGCTACGACGGGCCTATGGGAAAGAGCGATCGCGCCTTCGTGGTCGGTGCCATCGGCCTGTTGCTGGCCTGCGGCGTGCCAGGCGGACGCTGGATTGCCGTCGTGCTCGGTGTCGCGTGCGTGTTGTGCGCGGCCACGGTGGTGAACCGCGTGCGCGCCGGCCTGCGCCAGGCCCGGGACGCGGCATGAGCGCAGCGGTCGCGGCCGGCGCAACGGCATCCACATTCCGTCGCTGGCGTCTCATTGCGCTGGTTTGGGGCTTCGCCGAGGCGACGCTGTTCTTCGTGATTCCCGATGTGTGGATCACGCGCGTGGCGCTGCGCTCGCGGCGCGAGGCCTTCGCGGCGATCGCCCATGCGATCGTCGGTGCGATGGCCGGCGGCGCGCTGGTGTACCTGTGGGGTGCACGCGATCCCGCGGCGGTGCGCGCAGTCTTCGACGCCCTGCCGGCGATCAGCCCGGCTCTGATCGACAGCATCGGCGCGCGCTGGCAGCAGCTGGGCGTGTGGGCGCCGCTGGTGGGTGCCTTCAGCGGCGTGCCGTACAAGCTGTATGCCGCGCAGGCGGCGGGCTTCGTGAGCCTGCCGGTGTTCGTGGCGCTGAGCGTGCTCGCGCGCGGTGCGCGCTTCCTCATCTTCGCCCTGTTTGCGCACGCGATCGCGCGCCGGGCCACGCCGCGTTTCGGCGAGCGCCGCGTGTTCGCGCTGTGGCTCGGCTTGTGGATCGTGGGTTACACGCTGTACTGGCTGCGCATGCCGAACTGACCACCGGGACCTGCAACGATGCTCGAAGGACTGATCGCCCGTTCCATCAGCTTCACCATCCGTGCGCTCACCGGCGCGCGCGGCCTGTGGCGCGGCTGCGCGCCCTCCGACGATCTGCGCGTGTATTACGGCAACCACGCCAGCCACGGCGACTTCGTGCTGATCTGGTCGGCGCTGCCGCCGGCCCTGCGGCGCAGCGTGCGCCCGGTCGCGGGCGCGGATTACTGGAACCGCGACGCGCTGCGCCGTTACATCATCAACGCGGTCTTCAACGGCCTGCTGATCGAGCGCAATCCCGCCAGGCGCAACACCAATGCCATCGACACGCTGTGCGAAGCGGTCGATGGCGGCGCTTCGCTGATCCTGTTCCCCGAAGGCACGCGCAATCCCGGCGAGAGCGGGTTGTTGCCGTTCAAGAGCGGCATCTACCACCTGGCGTGCAAGCGGCCGGAGGTCGAATTCGTGCCGGTGTGGCTGGACAACCTGGCCCGGGTGATGCCCAAGGGCCGCGTGCTGCCGTTGCCGCTGCTGTGCACGGCCACGTTCGGCGTGCCGCTGCGCCTGCATGCGGGCGAAGACAAGGCGGCGTTCCTGCAACGCGCGCGCGATGCGCTGCTGGCGCTGGCGCCGCCGGAATTCCTCGCCGAAGCCAATGCCGCGAAGGAGGCCGCCGCATGAACGATCCCGTCGTGGTGCAGCGCGAGTTGTGGCTGTTCGGCTCGCGCATGACCTGGCTGTTCCTCGGCATCGCGCTGGTGCTGGTGGTGGCGACGGCGGTCGCCGAGTTCCTGCGCTGGCGCGCACGCGGCAGGCCCAGCAGCGTGATCGACAACCTCGTCTCCCGCATCCGCGCATGGTGGGTGATGGCGGCGCTGGTCGGCGCGGCCTTCGCGCTCGGGCGCATCGGCGTGACGGTGTTGTTCGCACTGGTGTCGCTGTTCGCGCTGCGCGAATTCATCACGCTCACGCCGACGCGGCGCGGCGACTACTGGGCGCTGGTCGCGGCGTTCTACGTGGTGCTGCCGTGGCAGTACTGGCTCGTGTACACCGGCTGGTACGGGCTGGCGACGCTGCTGATCCCGGTCTATGCATTCCTGTTCCTGCCGATCCTGGCAACCTCCGGCGGCGACACCACGCGCTATCTGGAACGCACGGCCAAGGTGCAGTGGGGGCTGATGATCTGCGTGTACTGCATCTCGCACGTGCCCGCGCTGCTCAACCTGCGCATCCCCGGCTACGGGGGCGGCAATCTGCTGCTGATCGCGTTCCTGGTGATCGTGGTGCAGTCCTCCGACGTGCTGCAGTACGTGTGGGGCAAGCTCGCGGGCCGGCGCCTGGTCGCGCCGAAGCTGTCGCCGTCGAAGACGCTGGAAGGTTTCGTCGGCGGCGTGCTCTCGGCGACCGCGCTGGGCGCGGCCCTGTGGTGGATCACGCCGTTCACGCCGCTGCAGGCGGCGGGCATGGCACTGGTGGTCAACCTGATGGGCTTCTACGGCGGTCTGGTGATGTCGGCGATCAAGCGCGACCGCGGCATCAAGGACTGGGGCCACATGATCGAGGGTCATGGCGGCATGCTCGACCGGCTCGATTCGGTGTGTTTCGCCGCGCCGGTGTTCTTCCACTTCACCCGTTACTGGTTCTCGCTGCCGGCGTGAGGCCGCGGGTCGCGTGCCGGCGGCGCGCGGCTTCGGCCATTTGACAGGCGCCGGAAATGGTCGTATTGCTGGCCGCGCTCGCCGCAGCGGGGATGTGGGCCTAACGGAAGAGGCGGCCAGATGGCGAATCGGATCCGTGTACTTGGACGTTGCTGCGCAACCGCGATTGCGCTGATCGGCATTTCGCCCGCGATGGCCGGGCAGGCAGACCCGGGTACCCTCGCCGACTTCAGTCTGGAAGAACTGGGCGACATCGAGATCACCTCCGTGTCGAAACACGCCGAGCGTCTCGCGGATGCGCCGGCGTCGGTGTTCGTGATCACGGCCGAGGACATCCGCCGCTCCGGCGTCACCAGCCTGCCGGAGGCGTTGCGGCTGGCGCCCAATCTCGAAGTCGCGCGCGTCAGTGCCAGCTTCTACGCGATCAGTTCGCGCGGCTTCAACAACGGCGCCGGCAACAAGCTGCAGGTGCTGCTGGACGGCCGCATCCTGTACACGCCGCTGTTTTCCGGCGTGTTCTGGGATACGCCCGACGTGATGCTGGAGGACGTGGAACGCATCGAAGTGTTGAGCGGTCCCGCCGCGACCCTGTGGGGCGCCAACGCCGTCAACGGCGTGATCAACATCATCACGCGACGAGCGTCGGACACGCAGGGCACGCTGCTCGGCGCGAGCGCCGGCGACCGCGAACGCAACTACGCGCTGCGTTACGGCGGCACCGCCGGTGCCGCCTCCTATCGCATCTACGGCAAGTTCTTCGAGCGCGACGCGACGGAGCAGGCCGGCGGCGCGAGCCAGGACGACGCCTGGCATCGCGGCGAGATCGGCTTCCGCGCGGACTGGGGCACGGCGGCGGACGGCTTCACTGTGCAGGGCGCCACGTACCGCGGCGACCTGGACGGACCGGCGGGCGACACGGAAATCGCCGGTACCAACGTGCTCGGGCGGTGGAACCGCACGCTGGCCTCCGGCGGCGCGACGCAGTTGCAGGCCTACTTCGATCGCAACGACCGCGACGTCGACAACCGCCTCGTCGGCGACGCCGGCCAGCGGCTGCAGATCTACGAAGTCGACTTCCAGCACGAGGTAGGCGGACTGCAGCGCCAGACCATCGTGTGGGGCATCAACCACCGCGCCGCGAACGACGACATCGACAACGCCCTCCTCACCGCCTTTCTGCCGGCCGAGCGCAGTCTGCGCTGGACCAGCGTGTTCGTCCGCGACGAATTCGCACTGCGCGACGACCGCCTGCGGCTCATCGGCGGGCTGCGCGTCGAGCGCAATTCCTACACGGGCACCGAGGTGATGCCGACCCTGCGGCTCACCTGGAAGCCGACCGGGTCGCAGCTGCTGTGGCTCTCGGCCGCGCGCGCCGTGCGCACGCCGTCGCGCTTCGATCGCGATTTCTTCCGGCCGTCGCAGCCGCCCTTCATTTTCGCGGGCGGGCCGGATTTCCAGTCGGAAGTGGCCAACGTGTATTCGGTGGGTTACCGCTTCCAGCCGTCGTCGCGGCTGTCCTATGCGATGACGGTGTCGCACCACGATTACGACCGGCTGCGCAGCATCGAACAGATCGCGCCGTTCCGTTTCATCATCGGCAACAAGATGGAAGGCGATGCCACCAGCGTCGAAGCCTGGGGGACGCTGCAGGTGACCGAACGCTGGCGCCTGAGCGCGGGTGGGGCGTGGCTGGACCAGCACCTGCGGCTGAAGGCCGGCAGCGCCGATCCGGCCGGTCCGCGCCTGGCTGGAAACGATCCGAAGTACCACTGGATCATGCGCTCGTCGCTGGACCTGCCGGGCCGGCTGGAGCTGGATGCCAGCGTCCGCCATGTCGCCGAACTGCCGCTGCCGCAGGTTCCGGCCTATACCGCATTCGACATGCGGCTGGGCTGGCATGCGAACGATCGGCTGGAGCTCTCGTTGACGGGGCAGAACCTGTTCGACGCACGCCACGTTGAGTTCAACGCAGGGTCCGCTCCCAGTCAGATCGAGCGCGAAGTACGGATGGGTATCCGATGGCTGTTCTGAACCGTCTTGTTCCGCCCCAGCTGCGCACCGCACGTGTGGGAGGATGGCTCGCCGTGGCAATGCTGGCGCTCGCGGTGATGTTGCACAGCGCGAGCGCACAAGCGATCGCGGCGCCGGTCGAGTTGCAGGCCAGCGAGAGTCGGGTGAAGGCCGCCTTCGTGTACAAGTTCGGCGACTACGTCGAATGGCCCGCGCAGGCTTTCGATGCGCCGGACAGCCCGCTGGTGATCGGCGTGGTCGGCGACGACACGCTCGCGCAGGAACTCGTGCGGATCTCGCAGGGGCATACGATCGACGGCCGCCGCGTGGCCGTGAAGCGAATGCGCCACGGTGATCCGCTTTCAGGATTGCACATCGTCTTCATCGGCGCGTCGGAGGCGCGCCGTGCGGCCCAGGCCATCGAGGCGGGCAGGACCGGGCATGCCCTCACCATCACCGATACGGACGACGGGCTCCGGCTCGGCAGCGTGATCAACTTCGTCGTCGTGGCCAACAAGGTTCGCTTCGATGTCGCGCTGCCTTCGGCCGATGCGAGCGGATTGAAGATCAGTTCGCGCCTGCTCGCCGTCGCACGCACCGTCGTGGAGGGAGCGCCATGAAGCTCGGTCTTGCCGGTTCACTGCGGCGCAAGCTGATGGCGGTGATCCTGCTGACGACCCTGTCGGCGCTGGTCGTCGCCCTGGTGACCATCGTCGTGTACGACCTGCGCGCCTATCACCGCACCTGGGTCGCCGACGTCACCACGCAGGCGACGCTGCTGGGCAGCGCCTCGGCGCCGGCGATCGCCTTCGACGATCCCAAGGTGGCCGAAGAGAACCTGCAGCTGCTGCGCCTGCGCCCGCAGGTGCAGGCAGCCGCGATCTACACCGCGCGCGGCGGCCTGTTTGCCTCGTATGCGCGGCCCGGCGTTGAGGCGCGCTTCCCGAAGTTGCCCGGACCTGAGGGGACACGCATCGACGGCCGCGGCCTGGTGCTGTACCAGCGCATCGTCAACGACAAGGAGATCCTCGGCACCGTTTATCTGCGCACCGATTACGAGATGCTCAAGCGCACCGGCGACTACGTGCTGATCGGAGTCCTGGTCGCGGTGGTCGCGATGTTCGTGGCCCTGCTCATGTCCAGCTACCTGCAGCGGATCGTGACGCAGCCGATCCTGGCCATCACCGGCGTCGCGCGCGAAGTGGTCGAGCAGAAGGACTACTCGCGCCGCGCCGTGAAGATGAGCGGGGACGAAGTCGGTGTTCTGGTGGATGCATTCAACGGCATGCTCGCCGAAATCGAGCGCCGCACGGGGGCGCTGGAGGTTTCCAACGCCGAACTGGGACGCGAGATCGCCGAGCGCAGCCGGGTGGAAGAGGAAGTCCGGCGCCTCAACGCCGAGCTCGAAGATCGCGTCGAGCGCCGTACCGCGCAGCTGGCAGCCGCCAACCGCGAACTGGAGGCCTTTTCGTTCTCGGTATCGCACGACCTGCGCGCGCCGCTGCGGCACATCGATGGGTACGCCCACATGCTGCAGGAAGAAGCGGCCGACCGGCTCGATGGCGACGCGCGCCGCTACCTGGACACCATCAGCGAGAGCGCGCGGCGCATGGGGCTGCTGATCGACGACCTGCTGGCGTTCTCGCGGATCGGCCGCAACGAGGTCCAGCGCACCACGGTGGACATGAACGCCATCGTCGAAAGCGCGCGGCTGGAAGCCGGCAGCGCGCAGACCGTGCAGGCGCAGGTCTGGGTGGGGCAACTGCCGTCGGCGTACGCCGATCCGCGGTTGCTGCACCAGGTGTGGGTCAACCTGGTGTCGAATGCGCTCAAGTACAGCGCCCCGCGCGGCGATGCGGCGCGCATCGAAATCACCGGCGAAGCCTACGGCGATGTGAGCCGCTACCGGATCCGCGACAACGGTGTGGGCTTCGACATGCGCTATGCCGACAAGCTGTTCGGCGTGTTTCAGCGCCTGCACGCGCGCGACGATTTCGAAGGCACCGGCGTGGGCCTGGCGATCGTGCATCGCATCGTGACGCGCCACGGTGGCCGGATCTGGGCCGAGGCCGAACCCGATCGCGGTGCGACGTTCACAATCGAATTGCCGAATGCGGGACCGGGTGTGCGCCCGTCCGGACCCCGGCCCGCGGATACGCGGCCGCCGCCGCAGGAACAGACGGCCGCGACGGGACCGGCGACGGACCAGCCCGATCCGTCGCTCGCGCCGAGCGCCTAGTGCCTGCTGCTGATTTCTAGTCCAGCCCGTATTCGCGCAGCTTCTTGCGCAGTGTCGCGCGATGGATGCCGAGCATCGCCGCCGCGCGGCTCTGGTTGCCGTCGCAGTGGGCGAGCACTTCGATGAACAAGGGAATCTCGAGTTCGCGCAGGGCGATCTCGTAGAGGTTCTCGGTACCGCTGCCGTTGAGGTCGCCGAGATAGCGGCGGATGGAAGTGGCAACGTGGTCGCGCAGAGGGGGGCGCGGTTTCGAGCGTTGATCGTGGCGATCGGCAGCGGCGTTCAAGCGGTTCCCCCCGGAATTCGTCCGCCGCGCCGGCGGCGGGCCGGTGCGGCGGGAGGGGGAGTCTAGCGCGCGCGCGTCGCAGGCAACAACAAGAACTGCGGTGGGTGCCGCAGTTCGCCGCTGTAACGGCGCAAGCGATTTACATGAAGTCGAAGGTGAACGCGACGACCTGTTGCGCCGGCTCGATCACGTCGAGCTGGATGGTCGCGCTCTGTCCCGGCGCGATGCGTCCGCCCTGGCCCGCGGGGAGGTAGTCCGACGGCGCGAAGGCGCGCGATCCCACCTGTCGTCCGTCCATGTCGGACAGCGTGAGCAGCACGGTGGGCCACGGCTGCTCCCAGCGCGCATCGTTGCGGAAACTCGCGCTGACGCGCAGCACGCCGCGTTCGCCCGCCTTGGGCTGCACGCTGCGCTGGAGCATGGTGAAGGCCGCCGGTTCGCGCCAGGCGGGCACATCGCAACGCAACAGCGAACAGGCGCCGCCGACCAGCGGTCGCCAGCGCGCGTCCGCCGCCAGCGTCTCGCGCTGCGCGAGCAGGATCTGCACGCAAAGCAGCAGCGTCAGCGCGGCGATCACCAGCCAGCTGCGCCAGTGCGTGGCACGCACCGGTGCCGGCGCATGGCGCCGCGCGAAACTGGGGGCGTGCGCGGCGCGCCGGCGGCGCGGCGGTTGCGTTTCGGATGCGGCGACGACGTCTTGCTCCTCTACGGCCGAGGCGTCGTCGCCGGATGCCGCATCCGCAGTGGGCACCGGTGCCGGCACCTCGTCGCGCGCCAGCGGCCGGGCGAGCCGGGGATCGATCGCGCTGCCGCAACGCGGGCAACGCTGGATCGCGCCGCCGTGCGCGGCGACCAGGAAACCACAGTGCGGACAGGCGACGAACATGGGCCTATTCAAGCACGCCGGCGTGCATGCGGTCAGCCGTGCCGGCGTACGCCCGTGACGCGCATCCAGTCTTCCAGACGTTCGGCGCGCAGATCGTCGAAGGCGCCCGCATAGCGCGCGATCACTTCGTCTTCCTGCCCCGCGAGGATGCCGGACATGGCGAGCACGCCACCGGGGGCCACGCGTGCGGTGAGCGTGTCGGCGAGTGCGATCAGGGCCGAAGCGAGAATGTTCGCCACCACCACCGGATACATGGCCGTCGGTTCGTCCTGCGGCAGGTGCACGTCGAGCCGGTCGGCAACGTCGTTGCGTTCGGCATTGTCGTGCGTGGCGATCAGCGCCTGCGGATCGTTGTCGACGCCGACCGCACGCGCCGCACCCAGCTTGAGGGCCGCCAGCGCCAGAATGCCGCTGCCGCAGCCAAAGTCGAGCACGCGCTGTCCCTGCAGCGCATTGGTCGAAGCGAGTTCGTCCAGCCACTGCAGGCACAGGGCGGTGGTGGGATGCGTGCCGGAACCGAAGGCGAGACCGGGATCGAGGCGGACGATCGCGGCGTCGTCGGCCTTTGCTTCCTCGGGCAGCTCGCTGTTCCAGGGCACGATCCAGGTGCGGGCGCCGAAGCGCAGCGGCACGTACTGGTCCATCCACGCGCGTTCCCAGTCCTGGTCTTCGACCTTGCGGAAGCGGGCCTGGGTCCAGTCGAGTTCCTCGTCGAACGCCTCCAGGGCGGCCAGCAGCACCAGGCCGTCGGTGTCTTCGGGGAACAACGCCGTCAGGATCAACTCGCCCCACAGCGGTTGTTCGCCGACACCGGGCTCGAAGATCGCCTGTTCGTCCGGCGCATCGGCGTGCGCATCGGCGAGCGTGACGGCGAGCGCGCCGACGTCTTCCAGCGCACGCTCGTAACGCGGTTGCCGGGCTTCGGTGCAGGGGAGGGAGAGTTCGAGGAAGGGCATGAGGGCGTGGTGCGTGAGCCGGCGCGCATTATCCCACCGGGTGGGTGCGGCGCGCTGGGCTGGGATCTGCGCCGCTCGTGGGAATGCGGGCCGCGGCTGGTGCGCCGGTAGCCGGGCGGCCATTCGACTTCGCTTGGCTACGCACAGGGCGAACGGTGTCTTGCGGATTTCCGTAGCGGAGTCTGTGTGCCTGTGCTCCTCAGTGGGAGTCTGCGCGCGTGCACCCAGCGCGCAGACGCGGCGTTGGTTCGCCCGCAATGAACTGCTTTTGGTACTGAGCGAGTGACGTGCTGCGCTTGTGCGTAGGCGCGTAGCGAAGTCGAAGGGAGCGTAAGCGCGCAGAACCAGGAGATTTCTACGCAACCAGCGCAGGAACGCCCCATGAACTTATCCGGCGCCTAATCCCCACCCTCCAGCCACGCGCGTCGCTGGGCCAGTGCCGCATCCAGATCGAAATCGGCCCGGAACGCGCGGCAGGCGTCGGCCAGGATGCGCTGCTGCTTGTTCTCCAGCGCGTTGGCCAGCGCCAGCTGCACGTTTTCGACGACGCAACCGGCCTGTTCCTCTGCGGAACAGTCGAGCCAAGGCTGCCAGTCGACGGCCAGTTCGAGTTCGAGTTGCTCGCCCTGGCGGCGGAACCGGGCGCGCGAAGCGCTGGTGTCGGTCGCGTCGAACAGGCCACAGGTTGCATGGAACTGACGCAGCGGCGAGCCGTGCTGCGCCACGGTCGTGGCCAGATGCCGGGCGAATTGCCCGGAGGCCTGCTCCAGCAGGACCTCCAGCGCTTCGGAAGACGGATCGCGGCCGCCGAACAGGCGCTTGTCGACACTCAATCCGATGAAGACCTGCAGGTCCATGCGGGAGACCTCCGTCCTGCCTGTTGCCGCGTCTGCCTTGCGACCGGAGCGACGCTCGGTCGCTTCGGTTCGCGGACAGCTGCTGCCGTCGCTTACGCCATCGAGATCGACTTTTCCTTCTGTTCCTTCAGCCGCTTCTCGAGGTAATGGATGTTCTGTCCGCCCTGCTGGAAACCGGCGTCGGACAGGATCCGCTGCTGCAGCGGGATGTTGGTCTTGATGCCGTCGACGACCATTTCCGACAGCGCCACGCGCATGCGTGCGATCGCGGTCTTGCGGTCGGGACCGTGCACGATCAGCTTGCCGATCATCGAGTCGTAGTTCGGCGGCACGCGATAGCCCTCGTAGATATGGCTGTCGACGCGCACACCGGGGCCGCCCGGTGCGTGGAAATGCTGGATCAGGCCCGGGCAGGGCATGAAGGTCTCGGGATCTTCCGCGTTGATGCGGCATTCGATCGCGTGGCCGTCGAGGACGATGTCCTCCTGCTTGATCGACAGCTTGTGGCCGGCCGCGATCATCAGCTGTTCCTTCACCAGGTCGATGCCGGTGACCAGTTCGGTGACCGGGTGCTCCACCTGGATGCGGGTGTTCATCTCGATGAAGTAGAAGCGGCCGTTCTCGTAGAGGAACTCGAACGTGCCCGCGCCGCGGTAACCGATGCGCTTGCAGGCCTCGACGCAGACCTTGCCGATTTCCGCGCGCTGTTCGGGCGTGATGCCCGGTGCCGGCGCTTCCTCGACGACCTTCTGGTGGCGGCGCTGCATCGAGCAGTCGCGTTCGCCCAGATGGATCGCGTTGCCCTGGCCGTCGGCGAGCACCTGGATCTCCACGTGTCGCGGGTTCTCCAGGAACTTTTCCATGTAGACCATGTCGTTGCCGAACGCAGCCTTCGCCTCGGTCTTGGTGGTCTGGATCGCCGCGTTGAGGTGCGCTTCGGTGTGCACCACGCGCATGCCGCGGCCGCCGCCGCCACCGGCGGCCTTCACGATCACCGGGTAGCCGATCTCGCGCGCGATCTTGACGTTGGTCGCGGCGTCGTCGCCGAGCGGACCGCCGGAACCGGGCACGCAGGGCACGCCCGCCGACTTCATCGCGCGGATCGCCTCGACCTTGTCGCCCATCAGGCGGATCGTGTCGGCCTTGGGGCCAATGAAGATGAAGCCGCTTTGTTCGACGCGCTCGGCGAAGTCGGCGTTCTCGCTCAGGAAGCCGTAGCCGGGATGGATCGCCTGCGCGTCGGTGACTTCGGCCGCGGCGATGATCTGCGCCATGTTGAGGTAGCTGTCGGTGGACGGCGCAGGGCCGATGCACACCGACTCGTCGGCCATGGCGACGTGCTTGAGGTTGCGGTCGACGGTGGAATGCACCGCGACCGTGCGGATGCCCAGCGCGTGGCACGCGCGCAGGATGCGCAGCGCGATTTCGCCACGGTTGGCGATGACGACTTTATCGAGCATGGGGCTCTTCTCAAAAAACGGGAATAGGGAAGAGGGAGTGGGGAACGCAGGGCCGCGGGGAGCTTTCGTTCCCCATTCCCTTTTCCCCGTTCCCGCTTTACCCGATCACAAACAACGGCTGATCGAACTCGATCGGCTGGCCGCTCTCGACCAGGACCTTGACGATGGTGCCGGCGACGTCGGCTTCGATCGGGTTGAACATCTTCATCGCTTCGATGATGCCGAGCGTTTCGCCGGCCTTGACCGACTGGCCCTGGGTCACGAACGGCGGCTTGTCCGGCGCCGGCGAGGCGTAGAAGGTGCCCACCATCGGCGCGCGCACGACGTGACCCGGCGGCAGGTCGGTCGCCGGCTTGGGCGTGCCGCCGCTGGCGGCTTCGGTGGGGCCGTGCATCGGCATCACCGGGGCGGCGGCGACGGGCGCGGCCGGCATGGCGGGCACCGCGGCCATCGCGAAACCGCCCTTGGGGGCGCGGGCGAGGCGGACCGACTCTTCGCCTTCCTTGATCTCGATTTCGGCGAGGTTCGACTCTTCCAGCAGGTCGATGAGCTTCTTGATCTTGCGCAGGTCCATGGTGGGCCTCTGGTACTCGGAATGGGAAAAAGGGAAGCGGCTTCGCCGCGCTGGAACTAGTCCAGCCGCGCGAGCGCCGCGTCGAGTGCGTAGCGGTAGCTGTCGGCGCCGAAGCCGGCGATCACGCCGACCGCGAGGTCGCTGAAGTAGCTGGTGTGGCGGAACGGTTCGCGGGCGTGCGGGTTGGACAGGTGCACTTCGATGAAGGGAATGCCCACCGCCGCCAGCGCATCGCGCATCGCCACGCTGGTGTGGGTGTAGGCGGCCGGATTGATGACGATGAAGCGGGTCCCGTCCTCGCGGGCGGCCTGGATGCGATCGACCAGTTCGTGTTCGGCATTGCTCTGGAAGCTGGCCAGCTCATGCCCGGCCTTCTGCGCCAGCTGCGCGAGATAGGCGTCGATCTGCGCCAGCGACATGCGGCCGTAGACCTCGGGCTCGCGCGTGCCGAGCAGATTGAGGTTGGGGCCGTGCAGGACCAGCAACTTGGCCATGGCGGGGAAGCGGGTCCGGGAAGCGAAGGCCGCGAGTGTGGCCCAAGGGCGCCGGCGTGTCCAGACGTTCGCTACCGTATCGGCGAAGTTGTCGGGAGTTAAGCAGTTGTTGGAGTGGACGCTCTAGAGGGGCGCCGCGAATGACCAGGGCTACAAGGATCCCCAGCGCGCCGCAGCGCGCCAGGTCACAACACGCACGGGCTTTTCCCATGCGGTCGCATTGAACAGGAGATCGCGTAGCCCGGGTAAGGCCGAAGGCCGCACCCGGGGAGGGTGCCCGCAGGCAAGAGCCCAGGGACGCCGATCATTCTCCCGAGTTGCGGCGCCTCGCATATCATCGCGGGCCGCGTTCCTGGCGGCGCGGCCCTCACCGCACCCAGCCCTCGATTTCCCCTTCCCCGAACGGCCCGACCTTCTGCTTCAGCACGCGCCCGTCCGCATCGAGCAGCACCGAATAGGGCAGCACGCCCTTGCGATTGCCCAGGCGCACGCCGGCATCGCCGGGTCCCGGGGCATCGACGAGCACCGGATAGGCGACCGGGACGCGCCGCAGGAAGGCGCGGACGGCCTCAGGCTCGTCCAGCGCGATGCCGACCACTTGCATGCCGTTCGCCGCCTGGCTCCGGGCGAAGCGGTCCAGTTCGGGCATCTCCTTCACGCAGGGGCCACACCAGCTGGCCCACACGTTCACCAGCACCGGCCGGCCGGCATAGGCGTCGGGCAGGGTGACGGCGCCGCCGTCCAGAGCCGGGACGCTGAAAGTCGGCAGGATCGCGCCACGTTCGGCGATCTTCAGCCCAGCGGGCGGCTCGGGTGCCGAGGCGGACAGGGCTTCCTGCAGGGCACGCTGGCCGAGTTCGGTGTGCAGCAGGGGGTTGGGGCCGTTGCGCCACACGCCCACCGCGACGCCGAGCGCGCCGGCGACGAGCGCGACGCCGAGCAGCCTGGCGGTCGGCCCGAATTTCATTTCGCCGCTTCGGCCAGCGCGTCGCGCACGCTGTCGCCGGTCAGGACCACCGGCAGCACGCGGCCTTCGCCGCCGTTGCGCGGAAACACCACGTAAAGCGGCACGCCGACCGCGCGGTAACGCTGCAGGAACGCCGTCAGCGCCGGGTCGACGTCGGTCCAGTCGCCGACCATGTACACGGCGTTGGCGGCCGTCATCGCGTCGCGGAAGCCGTCGGTGCGGAACACCGCGCGTTCGTTCGCCTTGCAGGTCACGCACCAGTCGGCGGTCATGTTGACGAAGACCACGCGCCCGGCGGCGCGCAGGTCGGCCAGGCGCTGTTCGGAGAAGGGAACCGCGACGATGCCTTCGCTGGGTGCGGAGATCGCGGCATTGGCCGACGGACGCGGCAGGGTATGGATCGCGCGCAGCGGCCAGATCAGCGCGACCGCGGCCAGCACGGACGCCACCAGCGCCCAGCGGTGGCCGGTGGTGCGGGCGCGCGTCCACGCCCAGGCCGTGAAGGCCAGCAGCACCGCGGCGAGCAGCCACCAGCCCATGGCATCGGCGCCGCGCTGACGCGCCAGCACCCAGGCCAGCCAGGCGGCGGTGAGGTAGAGCGGGAAGGCGAGGGCCTGCTTGAAGGTTTCCATCCACGCTCCGGGGCGCGGCAGGCGGTGCGCGAGCGCCGGCACCAGGCCGATGACGAGGAAGGGCAGGGCCAGGCCGAGGCCCAGCATCAGGAACACCAGCAGGGCCACGCCCGCCGGTGCGGTGAAGGCCCAGGCCAGCGCGGCTCCCATGAACGGCGCCGTGCACGGCGTGGCCACCACCACGGCCAGCACGCCGGTGAAGAAGTCGCCCAGCGGGCCGGTCTTCGTGGTCAGCGCATGGCCCATGCCGGTCCAGCGGCCGCCGACGTGCCACACGCCGGACATGCTCAGGCCCAGTCCGAACATGAGCAGCGCCAGCAGCGCAACCACCACCGGCTGCTGCAGCTGGAAGCCCCAGCCCAGGGCCAGGCCCGCCTGCCGCAGCGCCAGCGCCAGGCCGCCCAGCAGCATGAAGCTGAGCACCACGCCGGCCGTGTACCAGAGCGCATGCCGGCGCGCGCGGGCGGGATCCTCACCGTTGCCGGCCAGCGACAGCGCCTTGAGCGACAGCACCGGCAGGACGCAGGGCATCAGGTTGAGCACGAGCCCGCCCAGCAGTGCGAGGGCCAGGGCAGACAGCAGGGTGAGGTTCGCACCGCGCGGCGGGGCGGGGGTCGGCGCGGCTGTCGCCGGCGCCTTCGTCGATGCGGTGCCGTCGGACGAAGGCGTGCCCGGCGCTGCCGCGATCGACGCGTCGGTTGCGCTGACGGTCGCGGTGCCCGCATCGTTCGCACCCGTTGCAGCGCTCGCCGGCGTGATCCGGCCGCGCGGCACGTCCAGCGTCACCGCGCGCGTCATCGGCGGATAGCAGACGCCGTCGGTCTGGCACCCCTGAAAGGTTGTGCTGACCGTCACCCGCGCCGCATCGGCGCGCGTGCGTTGCAGGGGCAAGGGCACGTCGACCTGGTCGAAGTAGACGATGACGTCACCGAAATGCTCGTCGTGATGGCGCGTGCCCGCGGGCCACCGCGGTGCCGCAAGTGCGATCCCCGCCTTCGCCGCCGCATCGAGCCGGAACGAGGTCTTGTCGCGATACAGGTAATAGCCGTGCGCCGGCGTGAAGCGCAGCAGCAGCGTATTGCCGTCGCCGACGATCGCCTCGAACGCGAAGGCCTGTTCCGGCGGCAGCGGTTCGGCGTCGATCGCGCCCGCACCGGAGCTGCCGAGCAGTCCGCCACCCCGCGGCACGCCACGCGCGCTGCCGCGGCCGAAATCCACCACCGGTTCGTCGGCGGCCGCGGGCAAGGCGACGGTGACATTGCGCGTCTGCGGCGGATAGCAGATGCCCGCATCCGCGCAGCCCTGGTAGCGCACCTTGAGCGTGGCCGAGGCCGCGCGCGCCTGGCCGGGCACGACGACCATCAGCGCCTCGCGATACGTCTCGACCCGGCCGAAGATCTCGTCGGTATGCGGCACGCCGGCGGGAATCTGCGGCGCGTCGGCGGCGAAGCCCGCGTCCGCCTGGATCCGCAGCTGGTGCCGGTACAGGTAGCAGCCGGGGGCGATCTTCCAGCGCAGTTCGATGCGGTCGGCCGCGGTCGCCTGCGCCGAGAGCACGAAAGCCTCTTCGACCGGCAACAGGTTGTCGGCGTCCTTGCACGAGGGCGCGGCGGCCAGGGTCGGTGCGATGCCCGCGCCCCACAGCGCGGCGACGGCGAGGAACCAGGGAAGCAGGGCGCGCACGCGCGCAGGCGAAGAATTCATGCGGATCAGGCGTCGGGACCGGGCAGGGGGGCGGATTCCGCCGTTACCCAGTCGAGATAGGCAGGGAGGCCGGAGCGGACTTCGACCGCGACCAGTTCCGGCAGTTCATAGGGATGCAGGGCGCGCAGCCGCGCGGTCAGCGCTTCCAGACGATCGGCGGTGGTCTTGATCAGCAGCAGAACCTCGTCGGCCTCCTCGACCTGGCCCTGCCAGCGATAGGTGGAACGGATGCCGGGAACGCGGTTCACGCAGGCGGCGAGCCGTTCGGTGACCAGCGCCTGCGCGATGCGTTCGGCGCTCGCCGCGTCGGGACAGGTGCTGTAGGCGAGCAGGACGGGCATCGGGCAATTGTACCGGCGGGGGTCCGGCGCCTGGTTTGCCGCAACAACGAAAAAGCCCGGGCAGGCCCCGGGCTTTTCCTGCCTCCATGGCCGGAGCGTCAGTTCAACTGGCAACTGGCCGGCTTGGTCGAAGTGAACAAGGCCGACGTCGCCCACTCGGGATGGTCGATGAAGGGATTGCGGTTGCCCTGGAAGCTGTAGATCACCTCGTTGCGCTCGCGCTCCGCCGCATCCGGCGGATCGGCCTGGTGCCACGCCAGCAGCGTCGACAGCAGGCCCATGTAGGCCGGCGAGGCGGAGGTGATCACGATCCTGCTGCGATCGTCGGTCAGTTCCAGGTCGGGCTCGCTCTGCCCGTTCCGGTCGACGCCGCCTTCGTAGCGGATGGCCATGTACAGCACCGCGCGCGCGACGTCGCCCTTGCGATGGCCCCAGACCTGGAACGAGCCGCTGTTGCCGTCGGGGCCTTTCACCCAGTTCGAATTGCCCGGGTACACGCCGGTGCCGCCACCGAAGCCGTTGTTGGCTTCGGTCGCGCGTTCGCCGCAGCCGCCGGCGAGCGTGCAGTCGGCGTACGGCTTGTTGCCGCGATCGGCGTTCCACGTGGTGTCGCTCAGGTACAGCATGTGCGTGTCGGTGTAGGGCGAATACGGCAGGCCCTTGTCGCCGGTGGGCGTGCCGAAGCCGAGCGAGTTCGGCCAGGTGTGCTCGCGGTTGTAGGTCAGTCCGGTACCGGTGCCCGCGCGTTCGCTGCCCTTGAGGTAGCTGCGGTTGCGGTACACGTCGAGGACGCGGCTGGCGTTGTCGGGATCCTCGTCGGCGATCTCGAGGATGCTCCAGGTATTGGTGGTGCCGCCGCTGTACGGATAGGCCGCGTGATCCTTGATGGTTTCGTGCAGCGAACAGCGCAGCTGGCTGGCGCTGCCGGTATTGACGTGCGCGTAGTAGCCCGTGCCGCCGCTCGCGGCGACGGTGAAATTCACCACCTTGTTCTGCGCCAGCTTCGCGCCACCGGTGTCGGTCACCCGGGTCGCATCGATGGTGAACGTGCAGGTTTCGCCGCCGATGAGGGTTTTGCCCGTGGTGGCGGTGAATCCGGTGCTGCTGGCCGGATACGTCAGCGGCACCGTGCCCGACTGCGTGCATTGCAGCGCGAATGCGCCGCTGGTGAGCGTCACCGCTTCGCTGAAGGTGACGGAGATGTCGGTCGCGGCGGCGACGCCGGTGGCGCCGTCGGCGGGCGAGGTCGACACCACGGTCGGCGGCGGATTGGGCGCGGTGAAACTCTGCGCGTTGTTGCAGGTGCCGAAGGTCTGCGTGGCCGACGCGCGCCAGGTGAAGTTGGCATAGCCGCTGCCGCTGCCGCCGAGCTGCAGCGAGGTGTTCGACGGCGATTCGCTTTCGGACACCGGCAGATTGCTGCTGGTACGGCCCGCGGCCGGGCCGTTCGACGCGGTGATCGCGCCTTCGTAGCTGAGGAACTGCACGACCTGCCCGTTGCCGTTGACCAGGGCGATGCCGTCGTTGGCACCGTTCTGGATGCCGTTGGCGGCATAGCTCAGCGTCGCGATGCGCACGCTGCCGCCGCAGGTCACCGTGCTGCCGGCGGGCACCGGGTCGTTGTCGTAATAGGTCGCGGCCGACGGCGTGGCGCCGTTGTAGAGATAGAGGCGATAGCCCGACAGGCTTTCGCCATTCGTGGCGACCACCTCGATGCGCTCGCCGGTATCGCTACCGTTGTTGTCGTAATGGATCTCGTTGATGAAGACCTCGGCCGACGCCGCCAGCGGCGTGAGCGCGAGCACGGCGGCGAAGGCGCCGCAACGGGCACCACGGATCGACAGCTTCATGCAGGACTCCCTCCCAAGGAAGCCGCGACTCTAGCGGGCGCGGATGACCGTTCGCATGCGGCAGCGCCGCACCGGTCGACCTGGGCGTCCGCTCAGCGGGCGCTGCCGATCTTGCGGCCGGTACGCAGCGACGCGAGTTGCTCCACCACTTCCACCAGCGGCGCGCGCGCGCGCGTGGGCGCATCGCGGAAGGCGAGGATCAGGCGCAGTTCGATCGGATCCTCGATCAGCAGGGCGTCGGCCGCGGCGACCGAGTCCAGCGCCGTATCGCTGGACAGGCTCATCTTGCCGCGGCCGGTCGCGAGCCATTCGAACTGCACGCCGCAGGCCAGCGCGACCTCGCGCATGTGGGTCACGCTCGGATGCTTGCCGTTGTTGGTTTCCCAGTGGCTGACGGCACTGCGCTGCACGCCGATCGCACCGGCCAGCGCGGCCTGGGAGAGGCCGGCATGGCGCCGGGCGAGGCGGATGCGTTGCTGGGGCGTCATGCGTGGGAGCTCCCTGGACGGTCCGGATAGGCCGATTGTTACCGTAAGTCACGTCGCTAGCAAAAGACACCAAGCGGTGTGCGCCGCTGGTCTCCTAAATTCGGGTTAAACCATTATGAATCAGCAGCTTAAAGCGATAAAACGTGCCAATCCGATACCAATAGTAACCAAATGACTACGATTTCATACTGGACAACCCGCCACGACCGGCACAAATTGGCCCCGTCCGGCACGGATGTCGGCGTCGACAAGAGGTCAGGTACGGAGACGCGGCGCGGGAATGCGCCATGCCGAGGACGGCCATCTCCAAACCGGAAAGAGCGCGAACCCCTGTCCGCGCTCTTTCTTTCTTTTCAGGCCTCCGAAGGTCCGGACGTTCCCCGTCCGGACCTTTTTTCTTTCCGGCGCTTGAAAGCGTCCGCTGCGGCCCCATCTGCTGCCAGTCCCGGCTCGCCCGGGTCTTTCTACGCCCCAGGTCTGGCACTCGCCCATGGCGACTGCTAAAGCCAGGGGCATTTGTCCCGTCAATCAACCAGTTACGTGAGGGTTGCCATGAATATCAAGCCGCTGTTCGACCGCGTGGTCATCAAGCGCATGGAAGAGGAAAAGCTGTCCGCGGGCGGCATCGTGATCCCGGACTCGGCCACCGAGAAGCCGATCAAGGGTGAAGTCGTCGCCGTCGGCGACGGCAAGGTCTTCGACAACGGCAACGTCCGCGCCCCCAAGGTCAAGGTCGGCGACAAGGTGCTGTTCGGCAAGTACAGCGGCACCGAAGTGAAGCTCGACGGCACCGAATACCTGGTGGTGAAGGAAGACGACATCTTCGCGACGATCGGCTGATCGCGCGTCCGCTTCCGATTTTCCTTTTCGACTGAATTCTTTTTGAGGTAATCGCAATGGCTGCTAAGGAAATCCGCTTCGGCGAAGACGCGCGCACCAAGATGCTGCGCGGCGTGAACGTGCTCGCCAATGCCGTCAAGGCAACGCTCGGCCCGAAGGGCCGCAACGTCGTGCTCGAGAAGAGCTACGGCGCCCCGACCATCACCAAGGACGGCGTGTCCGTCGCCAAGGAAATCGAACTGGCCGACAAGTTCGAGAACATGGGCGCGCAGATGGTCAAGGAAGTCGCTTCCAAGACCTCCGACAACGCCGGTGACGGCACCACCACCGCCACCGTGCTGGCGCAGGCGCTGATCCGCGAAGGCATGAAGGCGGTCGCCGCCGGCATGAACCCGATGGACCTCAAGCGCGGCATCGACAAGGCCGTGGGCGAAGCCGTCGGCGAACTGAAGAAGATCTCCAAGCCGTCGTCGACCTCGAAGGAAATCGCCCAGGTCGGCACCATCTCGGCCAACTCGGACGCCAACATCGGCGACCTGATCGCGCAGGCGATGGACAAGGTCGGCAAGGAAGGCGTGATCACCGTCGAAGACGGCTCGGGCCTGGAGAACGAACTCGACGTCGTCGAGGGCATGCAGTTCGACCGCGGCTACCTGTCGCCGTACTTCATCAACAACCAGCAGTCGATGCAGGCCGAACTGGAAGATCCGTTCATCCTGCTGCACGACAAGAAGATCTCGAACGTGCGCGAACTGCTGCCGGTGCTCGAAGGCGTCGCCAAGGCCGGCAAGCCGCTGCTGATCGTCGCCGAGGAAGTCGAAGGCGAAGCCCTCGCCACCCTCGTCGTCAACACCATCCGCGGCATCGTCAAGGTCTGCGCGGTGAAGGCCCCGGGCTTCGGCGACCGTCGCAAGGCGATGCTGGAAGACATGGCCGTCCTCACCGGCGGCACCGTGATCTCCGAGGAAGTCGGCCTGCAGCTCGAGAAGGCCACCATCAAGGACCTCGGCCGCGCGAAGAAGGTGCAGGTCTCCAAGGAGAACACCACCATCATCGACGGCGCCGGCGAAGTGTCGGGCATCGAAGCGCGCATCAAGCAGATCAAGGCGCAGATCGAAGAAACCTCTTCGGACTACGACCGCGAGAAGCTGCAGGAGCGCGTGGCCAAGCTGGCCGGCGGCGTGGCCGTGATCAAGGTCGGTGCCGCCACCGAAGTCGAGATGAAGGAAAAGAAGGCCCGCGTCGAAGACGCGCTGCACGCCACCCGCGCTGCCGTGGAAGAAGGCATCGTCCCGGGCGGCGGCGTCGCGCTGCTGCGTGCGCAGGCCGCGATCGCCGGCCTGAAGGGCGCCAACGAAGACCAGAACCACGGCATCCAGATCGCCCTGCGCGCGATGGAAGCCCCGCTGCGCGAGATCGTCTCGAACGCCGGCGAAGAGCCCTCCGTGATCGTCAACAAGGTCAAGGAAGGCAAGGCTTCGTTCGGCTACAACGCCGCGACGGGCGAGTTCGGCGACATGCTGGAGCTCGGCATCCTCGACCCGACCAAGGTCACCCGCACCGCGCTGCAGAACGCCGCGTCGATCGCCGGTCTGATGATCACGACCGAAGCGATGGTCGGCGAACTGCCGAAGAAGGAAGAGCCGGCGATGCCGGGCGCCGGTGGCATGGGCGGCATGGGCGGCATGGACTTCTGAGTCCGGTTGCCGCGATGGCGCCGCCGGTTCCGGCCGGCGACGCCTCATCGAAAAGCCCCGCAGCGATGCGGGGCTTTTTCTTTGCCTGGATGTGATGCGGGCATCGGAATGTCCGCGATGCAACGGCGGCGTCGTGTCACCCGGGGCACTTCGCGCTGCGCGATGCATTCGCCGCAATACGAAGCATCCACGTCGCGCGAACGTGCGAAATGGCGATTGCGGTCGCTATCCTGAATTCCGGTGGCGGATGCCATGCGCGCAGGAGCCTGACCGGTCAGGCAGCGCGGGAACGTTGTCCAGCAAGCCTGTCGACCGCAGGAGCCAAGGAGCACACCGTGGCGCGTACGCCTCTTTTCCGTCTGTTGCAACGCGCTGCCCGCATCGCGCGGGCGGCGAACCGTTCACCGGTTTCCCTCGACGACTTCTACGGGGAGGGTGTCGCCTCGCGCGTCGATGCGCAGCGACGCCGGCTGGTCCAGGGCGCGGGTGCGGCGATGCTGCTGTCCGGCTGCACGCACGTCGCGCGGCCGTTGACCGGACGCGACGACGAAGTGGCGATCGTCGGCGCCGGCATCGCCGGCCTCACCGCCGCGTGGCGTCTGCGCCAGGCCGGCGTGCGCGTTCGCGTATTCGAGGCGCAGGGCCGCGTCGGCGGCCGCATGCTGAGCCTGCGCAACCATTTTCCCGATGGCCAGGTGATCGAACTCGGCGGCGAACTCATCGACACCGGGCACACCCGCATCCGTACGCTCGCATCGGAACTCGAACTCGTGCTCGACGACCTGCTCGAAGGCGACACCGGTAGCGATGCCTGGTACTTCGACGGGCGCACCATCGGCGAGCACGAGATCGTCGAAGCCTTCGTGCCGGTCGCGCAGGCGATCGAACGCGACCTCGCCGCGCTCGGCGACGGCGATCTCGACTACCGCGATGCCAATCCCGCGTTCCGTGCACTCGATACGCTGTCAATCGCGCAATGGCTGGACCGCAACGGCGTCAGCGGCTGGCTGCGCCGGCTGATCGATGTCGCCTACACCACCGAGATGGGGCTGGAGATCGACCAGCAGTCCGCGCTCAACCTGCTCACCTTCATCGGCACCGATACCGACGCGTTCAAGGTCTTCGGCGCGAGCGACGAGCGCTTCCACGTGCGCGGCGGCAATGATCTGGTCGTGCAGCGCCTGGGCGAGCGGCTCGCCGATGCGGTCGAAACCGGCCAGATCCTCGAAGCGGTGGCATCGCGCGGCGACGGTTATGTGCTGTCGTTCCGCAGCGGCAGCGCCTCGCGCGAAGTGGTGGCCCGCCAGGTGATCCTCGCCTTGCCCTTCACGCTGCTGCGCGAGGTGCGCATCGACGCCGAACTCCCCGCGCACAAGCGCCATGCGATCGCCGCGCTCGCCTACGGCACCAATGCGAAGCTGATGATCGGCTTCGATCGCCGTGCGTGGCGCGCGCACGGTGCCAACGGCGCATCGATGAGCGACCTGCCGTACCAGACCACGTGGGAAACCTCGCGCAAGCAGCCCGGCGACAGCGGCGTGCTGACCAACTTCACCGGCGGCAACCACGGGCGGGCGCTGGGCGACGGCAGCGCGAAACAGCAGGCCGATGCCGCAGTGGCATCGCTGGAGCGGGTTTTTCCCGGCGTCGCGGCCGCGCGCGCCGGCGCGCGCGAGGCGCGCATGCACTGGCCGTCGCAACCGTGGGTGCGCGGCAGTTACGCCTGCTTCCGTCCCGGTGACTGGTCATCGCTGCGCGGCGTGATGGGCGAAGCGGTGGGCGGCCTGCACTTCGCCGGCGAACACTGCGCGCTGGAGACGCAGGGCTTCATGGAAGGCGGTTGCGAATCGGGCGAGATCGCCGCGCGCGAGGTCATGATGCAGCTTGGCCTGGCGCGATTCCCGTTCCCGCGCCTGCGCAAGGTGGCGGCCACCGCGTAAGCAGGTGCGTCCGCCGCGCCGCCCCCGGGGAGGATGCGGCGCGGCGACCCTGTCAGGGCACAACGATGTCCGCATCCCGTCTCGCGGTGGCGGGCGAAGCCGCCGCCGCGCGAGCGCGCCGCGACCACGGCAGCAGCATCGGCACGCGCCGCTGGTAGTCGCGGTAGGTATCGCCGTAGAGCGCGAGCAGGTCGCGTTCTTCCAGGAACTTCACCGCCACCAGGATGTAGCCCGTGGTCATCACCGCGAACAGCAGGTGTCCCAGCGTCATGGTCGGGGTGGCCCAGAACGCGATGAGGAAGCCCAGCATCAGCGGATGCCGCACGATGCGATAGAACGCGCGCGTCACGAACGGTTCGTCGGGCATCGGGCGCCGGTGCGCGAAGAACCAGGTCTGGCGCAGGCCGAACAGCTCGAAGTGGTTGATCAGGAACGTGCTCGACAGCACCAGCAGCCAGCCCAGCGCCGACACGCCGTGCACCGCCCAGCGCAGGGCCGGCGCGTCCACGTCCCAGAGCTGCTGCGGCAGCGTGCGCCACTGCCAGAACAGCAGCGCAAGCACGAGGCTGCTGGCGAGCACGTACGTGCTGCGTTCGATCGGCTGCGGCACGTAGCGCGTCCACCAGCGCTTGAACGCGGGACGCGCCATTCCGCTGTGCTGGACCGCGAACAGCGCAAGCAACGCGAGGTCGATACCGAGCGCGACGGCGAACGGTGCATCTATGCCGTGGTCGACGTGCCGCGGCACGCCGACGCCGGCAACGAAGGCGATGGCGTACAGGAACGTCGCCAGGAACGCCGCGTAGCACGCGGCGCCGTAGAGCAGGGCAGGCAGGCGGGACATGGCACGCACCTCCGTGACTAGCGATAGAAGTACGGATCGAGGACCCGCACTTCGGTGATGCGCTCGACCGGCAGGTTGTTGCTGCCGGCCGCGCGGCGAATGGCCTCGGGGCTGGGGCCGTCGTAGACGCAGAAGGTCTTCGTCTTGTCGTCGCTGACGTAGGAATGCACCCAGGTCACGCCATCGCGGGCGTTGGCGTCGACGACGCCCAGGCACGCGCGCGCGCCCTCGTCGTTGACCGGGATGTGCAGGCCGGCGGGGAAGTGGCGTTCGATCATGTAGCGGGGCATGTCGGTTCTCCGGTTGTGAGTTGCAGTTGTGCGGCGCGCGGCCGCGTGGCCGCGCGCGGGGGAAGGGCGTTACCTGGCCTCGAGCGTGACGGGGACTTCGGTGATCGAGTCGACCGGCAGGTGGTTGGCCGCGGCGGCCTGGCGGATGGCGTTCTCGGTCGGGCCTTCGTAGATGCAGAACGTCCGCGTGCGATCGCCGTTGGCGAAGGACATCAGCCACTTCACGCCGAAGCGCGCATTGGTCTGGTTGACCTTCGTTTTGGTCGCAGCGTCCAGCCCGTCGAGGGCGCCTTTTGGGAAGGTGCGCTGGACGACGTAGCGGTGCGTGGGCGCGGTGGCGTTGTCGGCGAAGGCCAGGCCCGACAGGGCCAGGCCGCACGCGGCACTGCAGGCCAGGGCCAGCAGCGGCTTCATCAGGGACTTCATGGGGGAATCTCCGGTCAGGCAGCGGAATGGCTGCGAGGGAGAGGCTACGCAGGCGCCCGCGGCGCGACGTCGGCAGGCTTGCCCGTATTGCGCGGGGCGATTGCCTATTTTTGCGGGTGGATGCCCGCGGCCACCGCCGCGGCCATCGCCTCGGTGCGCGAGCTCACCCCGAGCTTGGCGAAGATCGCCGCGACGTGGTGATCGACGGTGCGCACCGAGCGGCTCAGGCGGGCGGCGATCTGCGCGTTGCGCAGGCCGTCGCACAGCAGCCGCAGCACTTCCACTTCGCGTTCGGTCAGGGCGTGCGGATTGGCTTGGGTCGAAGCGCGCTGGCCGCGCGGTACGCCGCGCACGCCCGCATCGCGCAGGTCGCGGCGCAGGCTTGCAGCGATCGGATTCGCGCCGAGTCGTTCGAAGATGGCGACCGCCGCGAGCCGCGCCTGCGCATCGCCTTCGGCCAGCGCGCGCGCTTCCTCGTACGGGCAGCCGAGCGCGCGCCACGCCGCCGCGGCTTCGTGCCACTGGCCGGCGAACTGCAGCGCGTACGGCGCCGGGCTTTCGTCGGGAAGCGGCGTTGCGATGCCGGCGCAGCGCAACTGGTAGGCCACTTCCGCCATGATCCAGCGGCGGTATTGCGACTGCGCGCGCAGCCCCGCGAGCACCGCGACTTCGCCCGCGCAGGCGGCATGGTCGCCGCGCAGCCGCGCCGCTTCCGCGCGCGCGGCGACGACCGGCCCCACCCGCAGCAGCGAGCGCGTCGGCAGCGCGAGTTCGAGTGCTTCGTCGAGCACGCGCAGCGCGTCGGGATCGCCGCGACGCACGCGCACCTGGCCGAGGACGGTGAGCGCCACGATGCGGTTGATCGTCGCCAGCGCGGGGGCCTGCAGGAGGCGGCCGGCCTGCTCGGCGGCGCGGTCCCACTGTCCCGCCGCGAACCAGGCCGAGGCCTGGTAGGCGGCCAGGTAACGTGCCCATGCGTCGAGATCGCGCGCGTCGCAATAGGCGATGCCTTGTTCCATCAACTCGTGCGCGGGCGCGAAACGCATCAGCATGACGGCGTCGAACGCGAGGTTGACGTAGGCGCGCGCGGCGTGTTCCTCGAAATCGTGCTCCAGCGAGAGCGCGAGGCTGCGCTCGAGCTGCGCGCGCCCGGCTTCGTCGCCGGCATCGAGCCGGGCGGTGCCGATGTTGTTGAGTGCGTGCGCCTGGATCTCGCGGTCGCCCAGTTGCGTGGCCAGTTCCAGCGCGCGCGTGCCGATGGCGACGGCGTCGGCGGTTTCGCCCTGCAGCATGTGCAGTTGCGCGCGGTTGCTGTAGGCCATCGCCAGTTCGCGGCCCGGCGGCAGCGCTTCGAGCACTGCGATCGCCTCGTCGGCGTGGGTTTCGGCGATCGCGGTGCGCCCGTCGTACCAGGACAGGCGCGACAGCCAGCGGATCGCATCGCCTTCCTTCAGGCGATCGCCCAGGTGCTGCCACAGCGCGCGCGCCGCCGTGCGCGCCGCGAGCGCGTCGCCGATGCGGTCGGTCAGGTAGCTCTCGTAGGACAGGCGGTCGAGCAGCTCCGCGCGCACGCGGTCGGGTTCCTGCGTGGCATGGTCGAGCGCCGTGCGCAGGTGCGCCGCGGCTTCGCGATGCGCGCCGCGCCGTCGCGCCTCCAGCGCGGCTTCAGGGGCCAGGCGCAGCACGGCGTCGCGATCGTGCGCGCGCTCGGCGTGGTGCACGCGCCAGGCGAGCGAGGTCCGCGACGGTTCGGCGTGCTCGAGCGCGGCGAGCACCTGGGCATGCAGACGCTGCGCGCGCACGTCCGACAGCGATTTCTCGACCGCGACGCGCGCCAGTTCGTGGCGGAACGCGAGGGCGTCGCGCTGGGCGACCAGCAGGCCCGCATCGAGGCAGGCCTCGATCGCTTCCAGCGGCGGCGCCAGCACCGCCTGCATCAGCCAGTCGTCGATGCGCCGGGGCACGATCGACGCGAGTTGCGCGACCTGTTGCGCCTGCGGGTCCAGGCGGGCCAGGCGCGCCAGCACCAGGTCCTGTACGCCCTGGGGCACGCCGGCGGTCCCGTGCTGGAGCAACTCGCTGACGAAGAAGGGATTGCCGCGCGTCAGCGCGTGCAGGCCTTCGGGCGAGCGCAGCGCGCTTCTGGCCATCGCCGCGACCGCGTCCGGCGAAAGCGATGGCACCTGCACGCGGGCGACGCGCGATGCCGGCAGCTCGCCCATCAGTCGCCGCAGCGGGTGCTGGGCGGTGACTTCGTCGTCGCGATAAGTCACCAGCAGCAGACAGGGCACGCCGTCGAGACGCCGACCGAGGAACCTGAGCAGGTCCAGGGTGGCTTCGTCCGCCCAGTGGGCGTCTTCGACCACGAACAGCGTCGGCGTCGCCTGCAGTTCCGCCAGCACCGCTTCGAACAGGCGCGCACGGCCGGCGTCCTGGGCGAGCAACGGCCCGAACCGCACGGCGTTGGCGCGGGCGATGTCGTGCAGCGGCGCGAGCGGGTGCGGCGTCTGCAACGCATCGCAGGCGCCCCACCACAGTGCGGTGGCGCCGCGGCGGTCGCGCAGCGCGGTCGCCAGGCTGGTCTTGCCGATTCCGGCTTCGCCGCCGACGAGTACCGCGCGGCCGCTGCCACCGGCCGCTTCGCGCAGCAGCCGCTCCAGCGCGTCCAGCAGCGAATCGCGTTCGAACAGATGCATGCGACGCTCCGTAAGCGGCGTGGGGATGAGCGGCCGCGACGGATGCATTCAAGCGCGCGGCGGGGTGCACAGGACATGCGTTCACGCACTCGCGCGATTCGCATCGCCTCCGCAAAGCAACACGTCCGATCGGTCCGGAGCAGGACGACCGCGTGGGCGCCGGCGTTCCGACCGGCCGCGAGGCGCGGAAAGCCGGGGTGTTCTTCGGGCTTGATGAACTGCTCAGTATCGTTTTGCACTGCAGCGTGCAAACCGAATAACGGTTCCTTCACGATCGACCCGCATCCCGACGTGGGGGAGGGAGCAAAGCCCGCTACCGGTTACGGCCGCTAGCGGGCTTTTTTATTTCCGCCGTTTGCATCCGCTGCGATCCGGTTCCCCCCGGAGCGATGCGCGCCACGGCATCGCACCGCCTTCACCTGCGGTGGGCATGATCCATGCGGGGTTGCGCGCGCGGCATCACGGTTGGGGTGGTTCTTCCCACCAGCGTGGCCGGTCGGACGGGGTTTCTGCGTGGCTGCTTGACGGGGCGCGAGGGGAACATTCCGTCGCCGGGCCGCGACGTCGAGCGCCCCTTGGTCAATCACCCAGAGGGACAACCGACATGAGTAACCTTTCCCGGGCCATTACCGTGGCCCTCGGCACGCTTGGCTTTGCCGCATCCGCCCACGCCGCCACCTACGTGGTCACCGCGAAGTCGCAGAACTTCGACACCGTCCTCGCGCGCAAGATCGAAGCCGCCGGCGGCACGATCACCTCGCGCCTGCCGCAGATCGGCGTCGCGTTCGTGCAGTCGAGCGATCCGAACTTCGCCACCCGCGCCGCCAAGGTGCCGGGCGTGCGTTCGGCGGTCGCGGACGTGACGCTGCAGTTCGAGCAGCCCGAGCCGCTGCAGATCAGCGAGGACTTCGCCAATCCGCCGAACTCCGGCGACAACGACCGCTTCTTCGACCTGCAGTGGGGCCATGCCGCCATCGACGCGGCCGGCGCCTGGAATGCGGGCTATCGCGGTGCGGGCGTGCGCGTGGCGGTGCTCGATTCCGGCGTGTACTGCACGCACGTGGATATCGCCCCGAACCTGCTCGCGGCCGATTCGACCTCGTTCGTGCCCGGCGAGAGCTACTGCAACACCAGCGGCAGCAGCCACGGCACGCACACCTTCGGCACCATCGGCGCGGCCGACAACGGCATCGGCACGATCGGCGTGGCGCCGGACGCCAAGCTGATGGCGGTCAAGGTGTTGAGCGCAGCCACGGGCAGCGGCAGCTTCGAAGGCATCATCAGCGGCATCGTCTACGCCGCCGACCACGGCGCCGACGTGATCAACATGAGCCTGGGTGTGCGCGGCGGCCTCGACATCGGCGGCAAGGAAGTGGCCGAACTGGTCAACGCGACCAAGCGCGCGGTGCAGTACGCGCGTTCGCAGAACGCGATCACGATTGTCTCGGCCGGCAACGACGGCCGCGACCTCGATCACGACGCGGGCGTGCAGATCTGCGACGACGACGGCGTGTGCTACCGGGCGAACCTGCGTGCGTTCCCGGCGCAGCTGCCGAACGTGGTGTCGGTGTCCGCGCTGGCGCCGGAAGGCTGGGCGATCGATCCGACCACCGACCTGGATCCGCTGGCCAGCTACAGCAACTACGGCAGCTCCGCGATCAGCTTCGGCGCGCCGGGCGGCGACGGCCGCCTGCCGGGCACGCAGCTGTGCCAGGTCGGGCCGGTGGTGCAGCAGTGCTGGGTGTTCGACCTGGTGTTCAGCACCACCAGCGTGTCGGGCGCCAGCAACTTCTACGGCTGGATGGCGGGCACCAGCATGGCGGCGCCGCACGTCTCGGGCGTGGCCGCGCTGATCATCGGCAAGCACGGCGGCGAGATGGCGCCGGCCGATGTCGAGCGCATCCTGCGCGCCTCCGCCGACGACCTCGGCAAGCCGGGCAAGGACGACGCCTACGGCTATGGCCGCGTCAATGCAGCCAGGGCCGTGCAGCTCTGATCGCTCCTGCTTGTCGGTACCGATGCGGCCGCCTCCGGGCGGCCGCATTTTTTTGCGCATGCCAGAATCGCGGCGATGAAGCACGCCCATTGCCACGCCCTCGCCGAACGCGCGCTGCAGCGCCTGCGCAACCTGCCCGCGTGCGCGGCTGCCCTCGACGATCCACGCGCGGTGGAGCAGGTGCGGCAGCTGGCGATCGCCAGCGACTTCGCCATCGACACGCTGCTGCGCCAGCCCGGGCTGCTGCCGCGCCTGCTGGCCGATCCGTCGCCGGCCGCGCCGCCGCGGCTCACGCCGGAGAATCGTAGCGACTGGCCCGCCCTGCTGCGCCGTTACCGCGCCGCGGAATCCACGCGCCTGATCTGGCGCGACGTGCTCGGCCCGGATGCGGTGGGCGACACGCTCGCCGGCGCCACGGCACTGGCGGAAATCTGCCTGCGCAGCGCGCTCGCCGCGCTCGAGGACGAATTCGCGCAACGCCACGGCGTGGTCCGCGATCGCGATGGCGCGCCGCAACGGCTGGTGGTGTACGGCCTGGGCAAACTCGGCGGCGGCGAACTCAATTTCAGTTCCGACGTCGACCTGGTCTACGCCTACGAATGCGACGGCGAGTCGGACGGCGCGCGCCCGCTGGCGGCGGAGACCTACTACGCGCGCCTGGGCCAGCAACTGGCGAAGCTGCTCGACGAAGTCACCGCCGACGGCTTCAGCCATCGCGTCGACCTGCGCCTGCGCCCGTACGGCAATGTCGGCCGCGTCGCCTGGTCGTTCGCGGCGATGGAGCAGTACTTCCAGCACGAAGGCCGCGACTGGGAGCGCTATGCGTGGCAGAAGGCGCGTCCCGTCGCCGGCGACATCGATGCGGGCGAACGCTTCCTCGAGACGCTGCGGCCGTTCGTGTACCGCCGTTACCTCGATTACGGCGCGCTCGACGGCCTGCGTGCGATGAAGGCGGCGATCAGCGCCGAGGTCGCGCGCAAGGAGCTGGCCGACGACATCAAGCGCGGCCCCGGCGGCATCCGCGAGATCGAATTTCTGGTGCAGGCGCTGCAGCTGATCCGCGGCGGTCGCGAACCGCAGTTGCGCGAACGGCGTCTGTTGCCGGCGTTGCAGGCCCTGGTCGATGCCGGCCACGTGACCGCGGAAGCGGGCACGGCACTGGCCGAGGCCTACGGTTTCCTGCGGCGGCTGGAAAACCGCCTGCAGATGCTCGCCGACGCGCAGACGCATGCCTTGCCCGAACGCGACGCGGATCGCGAGCGCATTGCTGCGGCCCTGGACTGCGCGGACTGGGACGCGCTGCGCGCGGCGCTGGACCTGCGACGTGCGCGCGTCACCGCGGAGTTCGAAGCGCTGCTCGCGCCGCGCCGGCGGACGCAGGCGCCCGATGCGCTGGCGTCGTACTGGCGCGCCCTGCCCGAGGCCGGTGATGCGGAGGAATTGCGCAACGCCGGTTTCGACGAAGCCGAGTCGGCCGACGGCCTGCTGCGCGATCTGGCGCGCAGTCCCGGGGTGAAGGGTTTGTCGGATTCGGCACGTGCGCGCCTGGATCGCGTGCTGCCCGCGCTGCTGCAGGCCGCGGCGGGTTCGCAACAACCGATGCTCGCCTTGCGACGCCTGCTCGCGCTGCTGCAGAACATCCTCCGGCGCAGCGCCTACCTGGCCCTGCTCGACGAACAACCGGCCGCGCTGCAGCGCCTGGTCGACGTGGTCTCGCGCAGCGCGCTGCTGGCCGAGCGGCTCGCCGCGTATCCGCTGCTGCTCGACGAACTGCTGGATGCGCGCGTGGCCGGTCCGTTGCCCGGTCGCGATGCGTTGCTCTCGGCCGCTGTCACGGTAGCCGGCGAGGATGCCGAGAGCGTGCTGCAGGACCTCAACGAAGTGCGGCAGGCACTGAGCTTCCGCATCGCGATGGCGGTGCGCGATCGCCGCCAGCCCGCGGCGACGAGCGCGCAGCAACTGGCATGGCTCGCCGACGGCGTGGTCGCGCGCGTGCTCGCGCTGGCATGGCATGAAGTCGCTGGCGCGCATGGCGTGATCGACGGCGCGCGCTTCGCGGTGCTGGGCTACGGCAGCCTCGGTGGCGAGGAACTCGGTTTCGGTTCCGACCTCGACCTCGTCTTCCTCTACGACGCCTCGCGCGCCGCGGACGGCAGCGAGGCGCATTCCGACGGCGCGCGGCCGCTGGATGCGGCGCGCTGGTTCGCGCGGCTGGCGCAGAAGATGGTCGCGCTGCTGGGCACGGTCACCGGCGCCGGCCGCCTGTACGAAGTCGACGTGCGCCTGCGCCCTGATGGTGCCAAGGGCCTGCTGGTGTCGTCGCTGGCGAGCTTCGACGAGTACCAGCGCGAGCGCGCATGGACCTGGGAACACCAGGCGCTGGTGCGCGCACGCTTCATCGCCGGCGACGACGACCTGCATGCCGACTTCGAGCACGTGCGCGAACGCACCC
This sequence comes from Lysobacter yangpyeongensis, assembly GCF_042655745.1. Classification (NCBI taxonomy): domain Bacteria; kingdom Pseudomonadati; phylum Pseudomonadota; class Gammaproteobacteria; order Lysobacterales; family Lysobacteraceae; genus Lysobacter; species Lysobacter yangpyeongensis. The sequence goes on from NZ_JBHSNM010000009.1 coordinate 31,621, forward strand.
TGGCACGCCCGCGCGATCCCGCGCAGGTGCACGAAGACGTGGTGTCGATGCGCCGGCGCATGCGCGCGGAGCTCGATCGCAGCGATGCGGCCGCCTTCGATCTCAAGCAGGGCGAGGCCGGACTGGTCGATCTGGAATTCCTGCTGCAGGCGCTGGTGCTGATGCATGCGCACGCACGGTCCGAGCTGCTGGTGCCGCGCAATACGCCGGGACTGATCGCGGCGCTGCATGATGCGGGGCTGATCGGTGAGGCGGCGCCGGCCTTGCGCGTCGCGCACGCCACGCTGCTGGAACGTGGCCTGGACTGCACGCTGGATCGCCGCCAGCGCCGCCTGCCGCTGGACGAGGACATCGAAGCGGCGCGTGCCGCCATCCGCGCCGCCGCGCAGGCGCAGGGCCTGGATCTCGCGACGCTGCCGGCAGGTCCGGGCGCGGCTTAGAGGCCGAGCCGCTGCCGCACTTGCGCGGCCACGCGCGCGGTTTCGCGCAGGGGTTCGACCGCGAAGGGCGCGAGCGTCGCATCGAAGCCGCGAATGCGTCCGCTCGCGAGCAGGCTGTCGACGAAACGCCGCGGCCGGCCGCGCAACGCCGCGATGCCGGTCGCATACACCGGGGCTGCCGTGGCTGCGGCTTCCGACAGCATGTTCACCGAATCGGCGGAGCACACGATGCGGTCGGCCCAGCCGAGCAGGCCGGCATACGGATTGGCGCCATCGCGCTCGTCGCACCACACCATGCCGGGCAGGTGCGCGAGCTTCGCGCGCAAGGCCGCGCGTGCGGCCCCGGGCGTGCGTCGTGACGCAGTCGCCAGCACGCTGCCGCCCTCGCGCGCGAGGTGCCGTGCGAGGGCGTCGAGCCACGCGTCGAGCGCGGCCGCATCGAAGCGTGCATGCGCACTCGTGCCGCCGAGCAGTATCGCCGTGCGTGGCTGCGGCCATTGCGCGAACGCGGCGAACTGCCGGCGCGCCGCCGCCAGCCAGAGGTCATCGACGGAATGCAGACTGCCCAGCAGCGTGATGACGTTGTCGCCGCGCAGTCCGTCGTGCTCTGGTGCGATGACCAGGTCCCAGTGGCGCGGCGCGATGCGCGGATCGAGGATCTGCACGGCGCGTGCGCCGTGTTCGCGCAACAGCCGTGTCGCCAGCGCCGCCTGCCGGCCGCAGCCGATGGCCAGCCCCGGTGCCTGCATCAGTGCGCGGGCGAATTCGTCGCCGAACGCCCCATCTGCGCCCGGCAAGCGGCGCGGCGACAGCCAGCGCCACGGTGCGCGCGCCTGCAGCGTCCATTCGCGTGTGGGCTCCACGCCGAGCGCGGCGGCCAGCGCCTGCGCCTGCCGCACGTTGCCGGCGTGGCCGTCGCTGAGGGCCCAGGCGTCCTGGCGCGGTGGCGATGCGCTTTGTTGCATCGGGGAGTAGGTCCGTTCCGGGGTCGCCGCCTGTCGATTCACGCGCGAGACTCTACACTTTGCCGCCCTGGCCGATGGCCGCACCGTCATTCATGGAGATCGATTGATGCATTCCGCCTTGCCGGCCGATGCGCTGGACCAACTGTTCCGCAACGCGCGCACCCACAACGAGATCGGCGGCGAGGTCGACGATGCGCTGCTGCACCAGCTCTATGACCTGCTGAAGTGGGGGCCGACCACGGCCAACTCGTGCCCGGCGCGCTTCGTGTTCGTGAAGTCCGCCGAAGCCAAGGCCAAGCTCGGCCCGGCGCTGGACGAAGGCAACTACCGCAAGACCATGGCCGCGCCGGTGACCGTCATCGTCGCCTACGACATGGCCTTCTTCGAGAAGATGCCGTACCTGTTCCCGCACACCGACGCGAAGGGCTGGTTCGACACCAAGCCCGAGGCCGCGATCGAGGCGATCTGCCTGCGCAACGGCAGCCTGCAGGGCGCCTACCTGCTGCTCGCCGCGCGCGCGCTCGGTCTGGACTGTGGGCCGATGTCGGGATTCGACAACGCCAAGGTCGATGCGGCGTTCTTCGCCGGCACGACATGGAAGTCGAACTTCCTGGTCAACCTCGGTTACGGCGATCCGGCCAGGCTGTTCCCGCGTTCGCCGCGCCTGGCCTTCGACGAGGCCGCGCGCATCGTCTGAGTTGCGCGAATCTTCCGGCGCCCTGCGCGCCTCTGCTTCCTGTCCCCCATCCCACGGAGCCCGCACCATGCTCAAGCCGCTGACCCTCGCCGCCGCGCTGCTGCTCGCCGGCAACGCCTTCGCCGCCCCGGTCTCGTACAAGATCGATCCCAACCACACCAACGTCGTCGCCGGCTGGACCCACTTCGGCTTCTCGCACCCGGCCGCGAACTTCGGCCAGGTCGACGGCACGATCGTCTACGACGCCGACCACGTCGGTCAGTCGTCGGTCAACGTGACGATTCCGCTGACGGGCCTGGACACCGGCGTACCGGATCTCGACGAGCACCTGCGCAGCAGCGACTTCTTCGACGCGGAGAAGTACCCGACCATCACCTTCGCCAGCACGAAGACCGAGGCGGCCGGCGACAACAAGCTGCGTGTGTTCGGCGACCTCACCGTGCACGGCGTGACCAGGCCGGTCGTGCTCGACGTCACCCTCAACAAGAGCGGCGTGCACCCGCTGGGCAAGCGCGAAGCGATCGGCTTCGATGCGAACACCACGATCCGGCGCAGCGAGTTCGGCGTGGGCAAGTTCGTGCCCAACGTGAGCGACGACATCACCATCCGCATCACCACCGAAGCGATGGTGCCCAAGGCCGACGCCGCGAAGTAAGCCGCGATGATCGTCGATCGTCCTGCCGACAGCCGTGGACGCGGCGGTGCCGACTGGCTGCAGAGCTGGCACACGTTTTCGTTCGCGCGCTATTACGACCCCGCGTGGATGGGCTTCGGCCCGCTGCGCGTGATCAACGAAGACCGCGTCGCCCCCGGCGCGGGCTTCGCGCCGCATCGCCACGCCAACATGGAAATCCTCAGCTACGTGCTCGAGGGCGGGCTCGCGCACCGCGACGACAATGGCGGCGGCGGGGTGATCCGCGCGGGCGAACTGCAATGGATGAGCGCCGGCCACGGCATCGAGCACAGCGAGTTCAACGCGAGCGATGCCGAGCCGGTGCACTTCCTGCAGATCTGGATCCAGCCCGACCGGCTCAACGCGCAGCCCGCATATGCGCAGCGCGCGCCGGTCGGTGCCGATGCCGACGGGCGCTGGCTGTTGCTGGTGTCCCCCGATGGCGCCGAGGGCAGCATCGCCATCCGCCAGGACGCGAAGCTGTACGTCACGCGTCTGCCGCCCGGCGCCGGCATCGAGCGCACGCTCGAACCCCAGCGCCGCTACTGGCTGCAGGTGACCCGCGGCACGGTTGATGTCGCCGGCCGCACCCTCGGCGCCGGCGGCGCGATCGGCCTGGTCGACGAGCCCGGTCCGCTGCGCATCGCCGCGACGCAGCCCGGCGAAATCCTGCTCTTCGACCTCCCGTAGGGCGGGCCCTGGCCCGCCGCGAACGCGACGATCTTCCCCTCGAGGCCATTGCGTAAGGCGGACCTTGCCCCGCCGCGAACGCGACGATCTTCCCTTCGACCCCATTGCGTCGGGCCCGACCGGCGCGAATGACGGCGATCTCCGGTTTCGCCGATGGCGAGCCAAGGCCCGCCCTACGCGACCATCGCGCGCCGGTACAATGCCGGCCCACGCTTCACGAAGTCGCCCCGCCATGACCGCAGCTCCCCTTCATCCCACCCAGGCCAATGCCGAGAAGCGCTACGTCGTCACCCGCGCCGACCTGCCGCTGAGCTGCCCGCTGCCGTCGATGGCGCTGTGGAATTCGCATCCGCGCGTCTACCTGCCGATCGAGGCCGAGCGCGAATGCCAGTGCCCGTACTGCGGCGCCCACTTCGTGCTGGAAGACCAGCCGGAAGCCTGACTTGAACGGCGGCCCGGGGAAGCCGCGCACGGACCGGCCCGCGTGCGGGTTGGGTTCGCCGCTTTCGCTGCCGTTCGTGGCCGCGCCTGTCGGGTTCCGCGCGTGCTGACCGTCGTCCAGCTGCTGCCCGCGCTGGAGTCCGGCGGCGTCGAGCGCTCCACCCTCGAAATCGCCGAAGCCCTGGTGCAGGCCGGGCATCGCGCCCTGGTCGTGTCGGCCGGCGGCCGACTCGTGCCGCGGCTGCAGGCGCTGGGCGCCGAACACATCACCCTCGACATCGGCCGCAAGTCGCCGCTGACGCTGCGCCACGTGCGGCGTCTGCGGGCCCTGTTCGCGCGCGAACGCGTCGATCTGGTGCACGCGCGTTCGCGCCTGCCGGCGTGGCTGGCGGTGCTCGCGCTGCGCGGCCTGCCGGCGGCGACGCGACCCCGCTTCGTCACCACCGTGCACGGGCTCAATTCGCCCTCGCGCTACAGCGCGGTGATGACGCGCGGCGAACGCGTGATCTGCGTTTCGGCGAGCGTGCGCGACTACGTGCTGCGACACTATCCCGCCACCGATGCGACGAAGCTGCGGCTGATTCCGCGCGGCATCGATCCGGCGATGTTCCCGCGTGCGCCGCGTCCCGATCCGGCGGCGCGCGCCTGGGCCGCGACGCAGCATCCGGCCCTCGCCGGCGACGCGCCGCTGCTGTTGCTGCCCGGACGCGGCACGCGGCTGAAGGGCCACGCCGATGCACTGAAGCTGCTGGCCGACCTGCATGCGCGCGGCGTCGCGGCGAAACTGTGGTTGCCGGGCGCGCGCGAAGCGGGGCGCGAGGCCTACATCGCCGAACTCGAACGCGACGCGGCGACGCTGGGCATCGCCGATGCCGTTGCCTTCACGCCGCCCACCGATGCGATCGCGCGCGCGTACGCGGCGAGCGACCTGGTATTGCAGCTCTCGCGCAAGCCCGAATCCTTCGGCCGCACCGTGGTCGAGGCGCTTGCGGTCGGCCGCCCGGTACTGGGCTGGGCGCACGGCGGCGTGGGCGAGTTGCTCGCGCAACTGCAGCCGCGCGGCGCGGTGGCGCCGTTCGACGCCGCCGCGCTCGCCGCCGCCGCCGCGGAACTACTGGCGCAGCCGCCGCTGCCTCCGGCTACCATTCCGCACACGCTGCGCGCGATGCAGGAGTCCACGCTTGCCGTCTACGCCGAACTCTGTGGCTGAATCCCACGCCGACGCCCGCGCGGCCGGCTGGCGCTGGGCACCGGCCTGGATCCTCACCTACGTCGCGCTGTGGCCGGCGCCGGGCTATGCCGAAGCCGTGTTGGTGCTCGGCGCGCTGGCCGCGATCGCGCGCCTGACGCTGTCGCGCTTCCGCGGCGGCGCGCAATTGCTGAGCAATCACGCCTGGGCCCTGACCAGCGTGCTGTTCTGCGCGTACTGGGTCCCCGAGTTGCTGTCGTCGGTCGATGCCGTCGATCGCGCGCATGCCTTCGCGCAGACCGCCGAAGACCTGCGCTACCTGCCGTTCCTCTGGCTGGCCGCGTCCGCCGTCGCCAATCCGCGCGGACGCCGCATCACCTTCACCGGCCTGGCCGTGATCGTCGGCGTGTGGACGCTCGACGCGCTGCTGCAGGCCGTCACCGGCACGAGCCCGCTGTTCTTCGGCATCGATGCCGTCAAACAGCTCATCAGCCACCATCCGATGTGCACGGCCGCGGAAGCGGCCGCGGCCGACCGCCTCAGCGGCGTGCTCGGGCCGTGCAACCTCAAGCTGGGCCAGGTACTCGCGAGCCTGTCGCCGTTCGCGCTGTACGCGATGGGCCGCCGCTTCCATGCGCTGGGCTGGCTGGTCGCCGCGGCGGCGGTCGGCGTGGTGATACTGCTCGCGGGTTCGCGTGCGTCGTGGATCACCTTCGCGCTGGTGCTGCTGTTGTCCGGCTGGCGCGTGCTGGGCTGGAAGAAGCTGCTCGGCGTGTTCGTCTTCGGCGCGGTAGCGCTGGCGGTGATGGTGGCGACGGTGCCGCAGGTGCGCGAACGCATCGACCGCACGTTGTACGCGTTGAACGCCAGCGAGAGCGGCGTCGACAACGCTTTGTCGGGGCGCGGCCGCATCTGGGGCGCGGCGCTGTGCATGGTGCGCGAGCATCCGCTCAACGGCGTGGGCGCGCGCGGTTTTCGCGACGCCTTTCCGGCCTGCGATCCGGATCCGGCGCAACCGCCGGCCTGGGGCAGCGGCCCGGCGCTGCATGCGCACCAGATCGTGCTGGAGATCCTGAGCGAAACCGGCGTCCTCGGCCTGCTGCTGTGGTTGTCGGGCGTCGCGCTGGCATGGCGCGCGTGGCGCTTTGCGGACGAGGCCGCGCGCGAGGCCGCGCGACCGGCGATGCTCGCGCTGGCAGCGACCGTATTCCCGTTCAACACGCATCTGGCGTTCTATTCGACGTTCTGGGGCGGGCTCACGCTGCTGCTGGCGGCGTTGTATGCAGGCAGCCTGCTGTCGCGAACGCAGTCGTAGGGCGGGTCTCGACCCGCCGTCGCGGCATTGGATCGAACCACGGCATCCGAAGGCAATCGATGTTCGAAGCGATGGGTCGAGACCGACCCTACGACTTCCTGTAAGGCGACACCATCCCGGGCGGACGCCGCTTGAAGCGCCGGTGGATCCACAGGTACTGGCTCGGCGCTTCGCGCACCATCGCCTCGATGCTCGCATTGACGCGTGCGCTGTCCGCGGCGGCGTCGCTGGACGGAAAATCGGCGAGCGGCGGCGCCACGCGCAGCACGTAGTCCGCGCCTTCGCGGCGATGGAAGAACGGCACCACCGCGCAGCCGCTGACGCGCGCGAACTGGTGTGTCGCGGTGATCGTCGCCGCCGGCACGCCGAAGAACGGCGCGAACACCGTGTCCTTGCCGCGCATGTCCTGGTCGGGCGCGTACCACAGGAAGCCGCCCTGCTTGAGGTGACGCATCGCCGGGCGGATCTCGTCGTTGCCGAACATCGCGCAGGCATAGCGCAGGCGGCCGCGCTTCACCGCCCATTCGAGCACCGGGCTGCGCAGTGGCCGGTACATGCCGGCGAGCGGGAGGTGGTCGCACATCAGCCGGCCGCACAGCTCCAGGGTCATGAAGTGGCCGGAGACGAACAGCACGCCGCGCTTCTGCGCCTGCAGCGCCTGCACGTGCTCGAGGCCCTCGATCCGCACCGTGCGCCGCATGGGCGCGGCCGATCCCCACCACGCCCGCGCGAATTCGAACAGGCCGATGCCGACGTCGCGGAAGTGTTCGCGCAGCAGCCGTTCGCGTGCCGCGTCGTCCAGCTCCGGGAAGCACAGCGCGATGTTGATGCGCGCCGCGCGGCGGCGGTCGGCGATCAGCAGGCGCGCGAGCTCGCCGACGATGCGGCCCAGCACGCGTTGCAGCGGCCACGGCAGCCGCGCCGCTGCGCACATTGCGAAATAGCCGAGCCACATGGGCCAGTGCCGCATGCCTGTCGGGGCGGGGCCGGGATCGGTCGGGGAGGCCACGCGGGCCGGCAGGGGAGCCTGGGACATGCGGGGATTCTAAGGAACCTGTCGGTGCGAACGGCCTTCGATGCCGTTTCGCGCGGATCGCGCCTTCAGACAGCGCCGCCGAAGGACAGCCCGTGGTGCCAGGTGCGGCAACGCATCGCGGCCAGGGCCGCTCCTACACTATCCTTCGCCGATGCCGCCAGTGACGAAGCCTGACCTCATCGAACGCCTGCTGCGCGTGCTGTATTCGACGGCCCTGTACCTGCTCGCGCCGATCACCGTGTACCACCTGATCTGGCGCGGCTTCCGCCAGCCCACCTACCTGCAACGCTGGTCCGAGCGCTATGCGATCTACAGCGATCCGCCGCATGCGCGCACGCTGTGGGTACACGCGGTCTCGGTCGGCGAGGTCAACGCCGCCGTGCCGCTGGTGCAGGCGCTGCGACGCGGACGGCCGGATCTGCGGCTGCTGGTGACGACGATCACGCCGACCGGTTCCGAGCGCGTGCGCGCGCTGTGGAAGGACGAGGTCGAGCACGTGTACCTGCCGTACGACCTGCCCGGCGCGGTGGGGCGGTTCCTCGCCCACTACCGGCCGATGGCCGCGCTGATCATGGAAACCGAGCTCTGGCCGAACCTGCTGTTCGGTTGCCGCGACCACGGCGTGCCCAGCTACATCCTCAATGCGCGGCTGTCGGCGCGATCGCTGCGCGGCTACCAGGTGCTCGCACCGCTGGTCGGGCGCGCGTTGCGCACCGTGCGCGCCGTGGCGGCGCAATCGCATGCCGATGCGCGCCGCTTCGTGCGCCTGGGCGCGCGCGAGGAACAGACCCTGGAAACCGGCAACCTCAAGTACGACGTCAGCGTGCCCGACAACCTGGCGGCGTTCGCCGACGAATTCCGCGGCCACGCGCCGGGACGCAGGGTGTGGATCGCCGCGAGCACGCACGAGGACGAGGAGCCGGCCGTCGTCGCGATCCATCGCCGGTTGCGCGGCCTGTTTCCCGACCTGCTGCTGGTGTGGGCGCCGCGGCATCCCGAGCGCTTCCGCAACGTGGTCGCCACGGCACGCAGCACCGGCTGGCAGGTTTCCACGCGTTCGCGCGCGCGCTGGCCGCAGCCGGGCGATACGGTGTTCGTGGTCGACACGCTCGGCGAGTTGATGAATTTCTACGCCTGCGCCGACGTCGCCTTCGTCGGCGGCAGCCTGCAGGCCATCGGCGGCCACAACCTGCTCGAACCCGCCGCGACCGGCACCGCGATCGTCACCGGACCGCACCTGCACAACTTCGTCGAGATCGCACACCGGCTCGAACACGCCGGCGCGTTGCAGATCGGCGCCGACGAGCACGCCGTCGAACACGCGCTCGCCGCCCTGCTGGCCGACGACGCCGAACGCGCGCGCAGGGTCGAAGCCGGACGCGTGCTGGTGGAAACCGGACGCGGCGCGCTCGCGCGCACGATGGCGTTGCTGGAACCGGTGCTGGGCGGGCGCGGGTAGGCCGCCATGCAGCGCGTGCTCGTGATCGGTGCCGGAGGCGCGGGCAAATCCACCTTCGCCGTCAGGCTGGGACAGCGCACCGGATTGCCGGTGGTGCATCTGGATCGCGAGTACTGGCAACCGGGATGGATCGAGCCGGCGCCCGCGGCGTGGCAGGCGACGATTGCGCGCATCGTCGCCGCGGATCGCTGGATTCTCGACGGCAATTTCGGCGGCACGCTGGAGCAGCGGCTCGCCGCCTGCGATACCGTCGTCTTCCTCGACCCGCCGCGCCTGCAGTGCCTGTGGCGCGTGTTGCGCCGCCGGCTGCAGCATCGGGCGCAGACGCGCGCCGACATGGCGCCCGGCTGCAACGAGCGGCTGTCACCGGATTTCCTGTAGTGGATCTGGACCTACCGCAGGCGGAAGCGCCCCGCGCTGCTGCAACGCCTGCAGGCATTGCGTGCGGACCAGACCCTGGTCGTGCTGCGCTCGGATGCGCGGGTCGAGGGCTTCCTGCAGGCGCCGCAAGCGGGAATGCCCACGTGAAAACGACAAGGGCGGCCAGCGGCCGCCCCTGCGTGATCCTGTTCGACGCGCTTACTGCGCCGTGGGTGGCGTCTGCAGGTTGGCTTCGGTGTCCACGGTCAGCAGGCGATTGATGTCCTGCACGTCGTCGATGTCGAGCGTGCCGGCGGCCTGTTCCAGCAATAGCCGGTTCTGCAGGAAGTTGTACTTCGCCTGCGCGTAGGCCTGCTGCGCGGTGAACAGGTTGCGCTGGTTGGTCAGCACGTCGAGCACGGTGCGGGTACCGACTTCCAGGCCGACCTGCGAGGCGTCGTAGGCGGCGCGGGCCGAAACCAGTGCGAGGCGGCGCGCCTCGACTTCGCTGATGCCGGCGACCACGGTCTGGTAGGCGTTGCGGGTGTTGCGATCGAGCGCGCGCTTGGTCTGCTCCAGGTCGTCCTGGGCGATGTCGCGACGCGCGAGCGCCTGGCGCACGCCCGATTGCGTGGCGCCGCCGGAGAAGATCGGCACCGACAGCGTGAGCCCGATCTGACCACTGCCGTCATTGACGTTGAAGCGGCTACCGTTTTCGCGGCCCCAGGTGGTGCTGTCGCCGTAGCGGCCGCTGAGGTACAGGCTCGGATAATGGCCGGCGCGGGCAGTGCCGACATCGGCTTCGGCCGACTTGAGCGCGAATTCCTTCGCCTTGAGCGCCGGGTTGTTGGCCACGGCGGTGGCGACCCATTCCTCGACGCCGGTGGATTCGGGCAGCGCCGGTTTGAAGTCGTCCGGAAGACCCTTCAGACGTGCGACCGGCTGGCCGGTGAGCTCGCGCAGCGCCTGGTAGGCATCCTCGACCGCGTTGCGCGCGAGGATCGTGCTGGCGCGCGCGCTGTCGTACTGGGCGCGCGCTTCGTGCACGTCGGTGATCGGCGCCAGGCCGACTTCCAGGCGCTTGGAGGCGAAGTCGAACTGCTTCTTCAGCGCGGTTTCCGCGGCTTCCGCGGCGGCCAGCGTTTCCAGCTGGACCAGCACGTTGAAGTAGGCGGCCGACGTGCGCGTGATCAGGTCGTCGCTGGCGGCGTCGAGGTCGAAGTCGCTGGCCTTGCTGAGCGCGTTGGCGCTGCGCAGGCGGGTGAAGTTGGCATGGTCGTAGACCATCTGCCGGGCATTGACTCCCAGGCCGCGCGAGGTGGTTTCGTCCTCGCCGTCGGCGAGGTCGCGCGAGATCGAGGCATCGCCGTCGATTTGCGGCAGCAGTGCCGCGCGTGCCTGCACCGAACCCTCGCGGGTGACGAGGCGGCTGGATTCGGCGGCGGAGAACTGCGTATCGCCTGAGCGCGCCAGTTCGTAGGTCTGCAGCAGGTCTTCAGCGTGGGCCGCGGCGGGCAGCAGGGCGAAGGCTAGGGCGAGAACAAGCGGGTGACGGCTCATGCAGGGTCCTTTTTTGAACGGCGCGTTCCGGGAAACGGCGCGTTACAGCTCGAACGTGGGCGCCGGCGCAGCGCCGGCGAGGTAGGGGAGGTCGGTTTCAAACAGCGATTCGATGCGCGGGGCGCCCGACTGGTTGCGCACCAGCACCGCTTCCATCGCCGGCGACCGGCCGCGCACCACGAACATGCGGCCGTCGGGCTGCAGCCATTCGAGGAAGCGCGGCGGAATCGCGGCGACCGCGCCGGTGACGCAGATCGCGGCGAAGCGGCGGTCGTTGTGCCACGAGAACGCATCGGCGGTGATCACGTTGACATTGCCGGCGCGGTGCGCGGCCAGGCGCGCGCGCGCGGCGTCCGCGAAGTCGGCGCGACGCTCGAGGCTGACGACTTCGCGCGCCAGGCGGCCCAGGCAGGCGGCGAGGAAACCGCTGCCGGTGCCGATTTCCAGCACGTCGTCGCCGGGCGCGAGTTCCAGCGCCTGCAGCGCGCGGCCTTCGACGACCGGTTTCATCATCGATTCGCCGTGGCCCAGCGGCAGGGCCAGGTCGGCGTAGGCCAGGGCGCGGTGCGCGTCGGGAACGAAGTCCTCGCGCGGCAGCGTGGCGAGCACGTCGAGCACGCGCGGATCGAGCACGTCCCAGGGTCGAACCTGCTGTTCGACCATCAGTTCACGGGCTTTGGCGAAATCGATCGTGCTCATTGGGGGTTCTGTAGGGGGTCAGCGGGGCGCCAATTCTAGCGACTGGGGGCGTCGGCCGCGGCGGGCATGCCCGCGATGGCGGAAAGGATCGCCGTGAGGCCGTTTTTCGCCTTAGTGCCAGAAGTAACCAAGACTGATGTACCGGAATGCCCGTCAGCGCTTGCGCGCCGGCGCGGCCTGGTAGGCGCGCAGGAACATGTCCACCGTGGCCTGCACGTGCGCCTCCGCTTCGCCCGCGTCGATGCAGTCGATGCAGCCGCACAGCAGCAGCATGTGCATCTCGCCCTTGAGCAGGCAGAAGAACTGCGAGGCGGCGCGGTGCACGTCGGGAATGTCCAGCGCACCCGCCGCGACCTCGTGGCGCAGCAGGCCTTCGAACGCTTCCTGCACGCGGCGCGGCCCGGCGTTCCAGAACAGCTGGCCCAGCTTCACCGGCGGCGGTTGCGTGGTGACCACGCGATGGATGGCCAGCGCTTCCTCGCTGTTGATCAGCGCGACGAAGGCCCGGCCGATGCCGACCAGACGCTCGCGCAGCGACGAATCCGGGTCGACCGCGAACAGCCCCTGGGCCAGCTGCTCCTCGCACTTGGCGCTGATCGCCTCGGAAAACAGCGTCTCCTTGTCGCCGAAGTGGCTGTAGACGGTGAGCTTGGAGACACCGGCCTCGGCGGCGATCTGGTCCATGCTGACCCGCTCGAAGCCGTGCGCCGTGAACATGCGCTTGGCGGCATCGAGGATCGCGGCGCGCTTGCCCAGATCCTTGGGGCGGCCGGGGGCGGCGGGCTTCGGGGCGGGCGGGGTCTTGCGGGAGGGAGCGGACGTCATGGGCAGATACTAGACTAGCCGGTTTGGTAAATATACAGTACCCGGGAGTTCATTAATCCCCCGGTCGAGGCGGTCGCCATGAGTACCAGTTTCCTCTCCCCCAGGACATCGAGCACCTCGTTCCGCGGCCTCCCGCTGGCGGTGCTGCTTGGCGCTTCACTCGCGCTCGCCGGCTGCGGCAGCGAAGCGGCACCCGCGGAAACGCCGCGTCCGGTCCTCGTGGCGCACCCGGGCGGTGGCGCCGGCGCGGCGCTGACGGCCTATGCGGGCGAAATCCGCGCCCGCGAGGAAAGCCCGCTGTCCTTCCGCGTCGGCGGCAAGCTGGTGCGCCGCGAAGTGGACGTTGGCGCGCACGTGCGCAAGGGCGACCTGCTCGCGGTACTCGACCCCGGCGACCTCGCCGCGCAGGCCCGCGCCGCGCAGGCCCAGCTGACCGCCGCGGAGGCCGAGCTCGCCCGCGCGCGCGCCGACCAGGCGCGTTTCGCCAAACTCGCCCAGCAGCAACTGGTCAGTCGCTCCACGCTCGACGCGCAGGACGCCGCGGCCACCGCCGCGCAGGGCCAGGTCAATGCCGCGCGCGCGAATCTCGACGTCGCCCGCAACCAGGCCGCCTACACCGAACTGCGCGCACCGCATGACGGCATGATCGCCAGCCGCGCGGCCGAAGCCGGCCAGGTCGTCGGCGCGGGCCAGACCACCTTCACCATCGCCGCCGACGGCGGTCGCGAAGTGGCCATCGCGCTGCCCGAATCGCGCATCCGCGCATTCGCCGTCGGCCAGCCCGTCGCCGTCGAACTGTGGAGCGCGCCGGGCCAGCGCCTGTCCGGCACGATCCGCGAGATCGCCCCGGCCGCCGATCCGCAGGCGCGCACGTATGCCGCGCGCGTGAACCTGGCAGGCGACGCCGCCAAGGCGGTCGAACTGGGCCAGAGCGCACGTGTGTACGTGCAGGAAAACGGCACGCGGGCGGCGCTGACCGTGCCGCTTTCGGCGATCCAGCGCGGCGCGGGCGACGCGACCACGGTGTGGGTCGTGGATCCGGCGACCAGCCGGCTGCGCGCGACCGCGGTGCACCTGGGCCCGCTCGGCGAAAACGCCGCGCCGGTGCTGGCCGGCCTGAAGCCGGACGCCTGGATCGTCACCGCCGGCGGCCACCTGCTGCGCGAAGGCCAGGCCGTGGCGCCGGTGGACCGCGAGAACCGCCCCATTGCAATGAACATGACGAAGCGGGCGGCGTTGGCCGCTCGATGAGCTAGTCGAAGCGAGTACTGCCCGGCACCGACTCCCCTCTCCCCGCACGGCGGGGAGGGCAAGGGGTGAGGGGCGCGCGCCGCGAGGCGCGCCGAACAACAGCAAAAGCGGCCCCTCATCCGCCCCTTCGGGGCACCTTCTCCCGCAAGCGGAGAGAAGGGGGGAGGTGAGGACGTTTCCGAATCACGGAGCGCAAATCCATGCGTCGTTTCAACCTCTCCGAGTGGGCGCTCAACAACCGCACCCTCGTCGTCTACGCGATGCTGCTGCTGGCGCTGATCGGTGCCTGGTCGTATCGCCACCTGGGCCAGTCGGAAGATCCGCCCTTCACCTTCAAGGCGATGGTGGTGCGCACGCTGTGGCCGGGCGCGACCGCCGACGAGGTCTCGCGCGAGGTGACCGAGCGCATCGAGAAGCAACTGATGCAGACCGGCAAGTACGAGTTCATCCGCTCGTACTCGCGCCCGAGCGAATCGCAGGTGATCTTCATCGCGCGCGATTCGCTGAAGTCGAAGGAAATACCGGACGTCTGGTACCAGGTGCGCAAGAAGGTCGGCGACATCCGCGCGACCTTGCCCGAAGGCGTGGTCGGGCCGTTCTTCAACGACGAGTTCGGCGACACCTTCGGCAACATCTACGCGCTCACCGGCAAGGGTTTCGACTACGCCGTGCTCAAGGACTACGCCGAGCGCGTCGAACTGGAACTGCAGCGCGCGCCCGACGTGGGCAAGATCGAACTGGTCGGCCTGCAGGACGAGAAGATCTGGATCCAGGTCAGCAACACCAAGCTGGCCACGCTGGGCATTCCGCTGGACGCGGTTAAGAGCGCGCTGGAGCAGCAGAACGCGATCGTGCCGGCGGGCTTCTTCGAAACCGCCACCGACCGCGTGCAGTTGCGCGTCACCGGCGGCTTCAAGTCCGTGGACGAGATCCGCGACTTCCCCATCCGTGCCGGCGGCCGCACGATCCGTCTCGCCGACGTCGCCACGATCACGCGCGGCTTCAGCGATCCGGCCGCGCCGCGCATGCGCTTCATGGGCGAGGACGCGATCGGCATTGCCGTGGCGATGAAGGACGGCGGCGACATCCTCAAGCTCGGCAAGACGCTCGAAGCCGAATTCCGGCGCCTGCAGCAGTCGCTGCCCGCCGGCATGGAGCTGCGCAAGGTCTCCGACCAGCCCGCCGCGGTGCACGAATCCGTCGGCGAATTCGTCCGCGTGCTCGCCGAAGCCGTGGCGATCGTGTTGCTCGTGAGCTTCTTCTCGCTCGGCTTCCGCACCGGCATGGTCGTGGCCGTGAGCATCCCGCTGGTGCTGGCGATGACCTTCGCGGTGATGCACTACTTCGGCATCGGCCTGCACAAGATCTCGCTGGGCGCGCTGGTGCTCGCGCTGGGCCTGCTCGTGGACGACGCGATCATCGCGGTGGAGATGATGGCCATCAAGATGGAGCAGGGCCTCTCGCGCCTGAAGGCGGCCAGCTTCGCCTACGAGACCACCGCCTTCCCGATGCTCACCGGCACGCTGGTGACGGCGGCGGGCTTCCTGCCGATTGCTACAGCTGCCTCGTCGACCGGCGAATACACGCGCTCGCTGTTCCAGGTCGTCACCATCGCGCTGATCGTGTCGTGGATCGCCGCGGTGCTGTTCACCCCGTACCTCGGCGACCGCATGCTGCCTGACCTGCATCAGCCGCAGGCGCCGAAGCCGGGCTCGCTGCGCGCGCGCTGGAATGCGTTGCGCGAACGCGCCGCCGACCGCTGGCCGGCCTTCGCCGGCGTGCTCGCGCCGCCGCCGCATGACCACGCGCACGATCCGTACGCGACGAAGTTCTACGTCGGCTTCCGCCGGCTGCTGGACCGGTGCCTGCGCCGGCGCTGGCTGGTGATCGGGCTCACCGCGGCCACGTTCGTCGCCTCGGTGTTGCTGTTCCGCTTCGTGCCGCAGCAGTTCTTCCCGGATTCCACGCGCGTCGAGCTGATGGTGGACATGGAGCTGGCCGAAGGCGTGTCGCTGCGCGCGACCGAGATGCAGGCGAGGAAGCTGGAAACGCTGCTGCGCAAGCGTGCCGGCATCGACAACTTCGTCGCCTACGTCGGCACCGGTTCGCCGCGCTTCTACCTGCCGCTGGACCAGCAGCTGCCGCAGACCAACTTCGCCCAGTTCGTGGTGCGCGCGGAGAACATCGCAGCGCGCGAGGAGCTGCGCGACTGGCTGATCAACGACGTCGCCCCGCAGTTCCCCGAGTTGCAGTTGCGCGTCACGCGCCTGGAAAACGGCCCGCCGGTGGGCTATCCGGTGCAGTTCCGCGTCTCCGGCGAACACATCGACCGCGTGCGCGCGATCGCGAAGCAGGTCGAGGCGAAGGTGCGCGAGAACCCCAGCGTCGCCAACGTGAACCTCGACTGGGACGAGCCGAGCAAGGTGGTGAAGCTGGTGATCGACCAGGATCGCGCCCGCGCGCTGGGCGTGAGCTCGGCCGAAGTCGCGAAATTCCTGTCGGGCTCGCTGTCGGGACTGCACGTGAGCACCTATCGCGAAGGCAACGAACTGGTCGAGATGCTGATGCGCGGTCCCGACGACGAACGCGCACGCCTGGACCTGCTCGGCAGCCTCGCGGTGCCGACCGCGAACGGGCCGGTGCCGCTGTCGCAGATCGCCAGGCTCGACTACGTGTTCGAGGACGGCGTGATCTGGCACCGCGACCGCCTGCCGACCGTCACCGTGCGCGCGGACATCCGCAACCAGCTGACGCCGCCGACGGTGGTCGCGCAGATCCTGCCGACGCTGGAGGGTATCCGCGCGCAGTTGCCGGAAGGCTACCTGCTGCAGACCGGCGGCACCGTCGAGGATTCCGCGCGCGGACAGAACTCGATCAACGCCGGCATGCCGCTGTTCCTGCTGGTGGTGGTGACGCTGCTGATGCTGCAGCTGCGCAGCTTTTCGCGCACGATGCTGGTGCTGCTGACCGCGCCATTGGGACTGATCGGCGTGACCCTGTTCCTGCTGGTGTTCCGCGTTCCGTTCGGTTTCGTGGCGATGCTCGGCACGATCGCGCTGGCCGGCATGATCATGCGCAACTCGGTGATCCTGGTGGACCAGATCGAGCACGACATCGCCGCCGGCAACGACCGCTGGCACGCGATCGTCGAAGCGACGGTGCGCCGCTTCCGCCCGATCGTGCTGACCGCGCTGGCCGCGGTGCTGGCGATGATTCCGCTCACGCGCTCGGCGTTCTTCGGTCCGATGGCGGTGGCGATCATGGGCGGCCTGATCGTGGCGACCGTGCTGACGCTGCTGTTCCTGCCGGCGCTGTATGCGGCGTGGTTCCGCGTGAAGCCCGTCGCGGCGAAGGTGCACGGCTGACCGTTTTCGCGGCGGGCCGTCCGGAGGCTCTCTCCCCCTCCCGGACTTTCGGATGGCCCGCCGCCCTTCTTCCGCTGCAGTGCCCGAGCCATGCGGGCATCTGCACAGACACGCCACGGCATCCGGCGGCACGCGCGCGCTATCACGCGCGCGGTGGTCGAACCCTCGCGAGATAGCGGCCGGCCTCTGGGAGATACCCGCGTGCCCCTGCCGCGAGCCCGCCCGCCCTGCCGCAGACACCGGCTGTGTCTCGCCAGATATGCTGCGATCGTTCCGCGAGGCGCGGGAGCTTCTGCCGCGACTTCGCCCGCCTCTCGCCAGGCGCGCCGGCCGTCTGCGCGGACATGGCGAGGGGCGCCGCAGACGCGGCCAGGTGCACGCGAGAGCCGGCCCAGGTCCAGCACAGACCCAACGACTCCTGTCCTGGCGGCTGCCACGCAGGCCCGGACAGGCGGCGGTTATTCCAGTTGCGCGCGCAGCGCACCGTAATCGGCGGCCAACGGTTCCGATCGCGCCGGGCGCGTCAGCCATGCGGCGAGCGCCGGCGGGGGAGACACCGCGTGGCCCACCAGCGGCTCGACGATGCTGTCGAACTTCGCAGGATGCGCGGTCGCGACGACTGCCCACGGCCGGTCATCGCCGGCATCGCGCAGTCGCTCCAGCACGCGCAGTCCGACCGCCGTGTGCGGACAGGGCACGATGCCGTGCCGCTGCGGCGCGTCGCGGATCGTGTCGCGGATCGCCGCGTCATCGACGGCGCAGGCGCGCAGGTCCGCGCGCAGCTCGGCATCGTCGCGATGCCACCAGCGCAGGCGCTCGAAATTGCTCGGTGCGCCCACGTCCATCGCATTGGCCAGCGTCGCCACCGTCGCGTGCGGTTGGTAATCGGCGCCGGCGAAGTAGCGCGGCAGCACGTCGTTGGCGTTGCTGGCGAGGACGATGTCGCCGATCGGCAGCCCCATGCGCCGTGCCAGCCAGCACGCGAGCGCATTGCCGAGGTTGCCGGTGGGCACGATGAAGTTCAGCGCCTGGCCGCGCGCGGCATGGAATTCGAGCGCGGCGTGCGCGTAGTAGGCCATCTGCGGCAGCAGGCGGCCGAGGCTGATGCTGTTGGCCGAACCCAGTGCCCGGCGCGCCCGCAGCGTTTCATCGCCCAGTGCCTCCTTCACCAGACGCTGGCAATCGTCGAACGTGCCCGCGACGCGGAACGTGCGCACGTTGTCGCCGAAACATTCCAGCCCGTGCGCCTGCCGCGGCGACACGCGCCCTTCGGGGTACAGGATCACCACGTCGAAACCGGGACGACGATGGAAAGCCGCACCGACCGCGGCACCGGTATCACCGGACGTCGCCACCAGGATGGTCACCGGTGGCGATGCCTGCTCGCGCAGGCGCGCCAGGCATCCGGCGAGGAAGCGCGCCGCGTAATCCTTGAACGCGGCGGTGGGGCCGTGGAACAGCTCGAGCAGCCAGGTGTTCTGCGAAGACAAGCAGCGCAGCGGCGCGGGGAAATCGAAGGCGTCGGCGCAGATCGCCGGCAGCGCGTCGCGCAGGTTGGACGCGTCGAAGTAGGGAGCCAGCAGCGCCTGCGCGGTCTGCGCCAGCGTGGGTTGCGCCTGCGCCAGCGCGCTCGCGGGGATGTCCACCGGCACATACAGGCCGCCATCGGGCGCCAGCCCGGCGGAAAGGGCGGTGTCGATGGAGACGCGGGTGGGGGTGCGGGTGCTGGTGAAGTGCATGGGATGGCGGCTGCCGGTGGATTGGGCGGGGACGCTGTGGCTAGCGCGCGGGGTTGTTGCTTTGGCTGCGGCCGTTGCAGTTGCTCTTGCTGTTGTTGTTGCTCGTCATTCCCGCGAAAGCGGGAATCCAGCGACTTTGTTTTTGCCTTTGCTTTTTCCACCGAAGACAAACCAGAGCAAGAGTGAAGACATGGATTCGACCGGACATCCGTCCGTTGAAAGCCGCGGGAATGACGAGCAAAAAGGCCCTACTCCCCCACCACCTCCGCCTGCGGCCCATTCACCGGCGACACATGCACGTCGCTGTCCAGCCCCGCGCCCGCGAACGCCACCTGCATCGCATGCGCCGCCCACGACGCCTCGTCGGCGGTGTTGAACCAGCCGAACACCGTCGGGCCAGCGCCGGAAATGCTCGCGCCCAGCGCGCCGTGCGCCAGTGCCGCGGCCTTCACTTCGGCGAAGCCGGGAATCAGCGCCGCACGCCGCGGCTCGACCAGCGCATCGCGCAGGCCCGCGGCGATCAGCTCGCGATCGTCGCGCGCCAGGCCGGTGAGAAACAGCGCGAGGTATTCGCTCTGCCGGACGAAGTCGCCGATCGCATAGGGCGCGGCGAGCGCCGCGCGGGCCTTGCGCGTTTCCAGCACGAAATGCGGATGCACCGCGGCGCAGTACAGGTCCGGCGCGATCAGCGGGATCGCGCGGGTCGGCGTGGCCAGCACCACGCCGCCGAACAGCATCGGCGCGACGTTGTCGCCGTGCATGCTGCCGCTGGCGACTGCTTCGCCGGCCAGCGCGAGCGGGTACAACTGCCCGCGCGTCAGCGGCGCGTCGAGCAGTGCATTGGCCGCCACCAGTGCCGCGACGCAGGACGCCGCCGAGCCGCCCAGGCCCGAACCGAGCGGAATGCCCTTGTGCAGGCGCAGTTCGAAGCCGTGCGCGATGCCATGACGCTCGCGCAGTTCGATCAGCGCGCGTCCGGCCGTGTTGCGCTCCGCTTCCAGCGGCAGTTGCGCAGCGCCTTCCACGTCGCCGTCGATCGCGACGATCCGCACCACCGGTTCGCCGATGCGTGCGACCTGGGCGCGGTCGCCCGGGCCGCTGATCGTGTGGCCGAGCAGGTCGAAACCGACACCGATGTTGCCGACGCTGGCGGGGGCGAAGGCGGTGGCTTGCTTTGCGGTCATGGCGTTGGGACGTGGAGGTTGTGGGGCGCCCTTCGACTTCCGATCTTGGGCCGTACTGTTCTGAGCGCCGCAGCGCAGCCGAAGAGCTCAGGGTCTGCCAACCGCGGGCGGCGAGGGCAAAGCATCGCCCATCGCCTCGCCAACGGAAACCGTTCGTGGCGAGCGCAGGCGCGCAGCGCCGAAGTCGAAGCAGTCGGCAGCGCCTCGTGATTGAACTGAAGC
The DNA here is from genome assembly GCF_042655745.1 of Lysobacter yangpyeongensis. Lineage (NCBI taxonomy): Bacteria > Pseudomonadati > Pseudomonadota > Gammaproteobacteria > Lysobacterales > Lysobacteraceae > Lysobacter > Lysobacter yangpyeongensis. The sequence goes on from NZ_JBHSNM010000009.1 coordinate 51,731, forward strand.
GCGCGATTCGCCCGCGCACCAACGCGACCTCACGGCCGCGCCCCCAACGCCTGTGCGATGGCCAGAATGTCGCCGAACACGCCTGCCGCCGTCACTTCCGGTCCTGCGCCGGGGCCCTGCACCACCAGTGGATTGCTGGCGTAGCGACGCGTGCGGAACTGGATGAGGTTGTCGGTGAGCTGGCTGTGCAGGCTGGCATGGTTCGGTTCGGGCGACACCAGGCCGACACGCGCGCGGCCGTTGCGATCGAGGCGGGCGAGGTAGCGCAATGCCCGGCCTTCGCGCTTCGCCGCGTCCAGGCGCGCCTGCAGCGGTGCATCGAGTTCGTGCAGGCGCGCAAGGAAGTCCTCGCGGCTCACCTCGCGCAGCGCCGGCGGCACCAGGCTCTCGATCTCGACGTCTTCCAGCGACAGTTCGCGCCCGGCTTCGCGCGCCAGGATCACCAGCTTGCGCGCGACGTCGAGGCCGCCCAGATCGTCGCGCGGGTCGGGCTCGGTGTAGCCGGCGTCGCGCGCTTCGCGCACCAGCTGCGAGAACGGCACGCTGCCGTCGAAACGATTGAACAGCCACGCCAGCGTCCCGGAAAACACGCCCTCGACTTCGGTCAGTTCGTCGCCGGTATCGAGCTGGCTGCGCAGGGTCTGGATCACCGGCAGACCCGCGCCGACCGTGGCTTCGTAACGGAAGTGGCCACCACCGTTGCGGGTCGCGGCGCGGATCGCGCGGTAGCGCTCGATCGGTCCGGCGCCGGCCTGCTTGTTCGGCGTCACCACGTGGATGCCGGCGGCGAGCCAGTCGGCGTAGTGCGCGGCGACGGCATCGCTGCCGCTGCAGTCGACGATCATCGCGTGCGGCAGGTGTTCGGCGCGTACGTGTGCGGCGAAGCGGTCGAAGTCGAGCGCCTGGCCGAGTTCGAGCGCCTCCACCGCTTCGCCCGGATCGAGTCGGCGCGGCGCCAGGTGCATGCGTCGGCTGTTGGCGATCGCGCGCAGGCGCAGATCGAGACCGCTCGCGCCTCCGCCGTAGCGCGACGCCGCCTGGGCGAACTGCGCGAGCAGCGCGCGACCCACGTTGCCGGGGCCGATCAGGCCGATCGACAGCGTCTGCGGCGACAGCCAGAACGCCGCGTGCGCCGCGCGCAGGCCGCGCGTGGCGTCCTCGCTCGCGATGGCGACGGAAATGTTGCGTTCGCTGGCGCCCTGCGCGATCGCGCGGATGTTGACCCGCGCCTGCGCCAGGCCGTGGAACAGCCGCGCGGACACGCCGGTCGTGCCGACCATGCCGTCGCCCACCGCGGCCAGCACCGACACGCCGGGCGTGATGCGCACGCCTTCGACCTGACCATCGGCGATCGCGTCGCGGAACGCCGCCTGCACCGCCCTGCGTCCGCGCTCGGCCTGGTCGGCGCGCAGCACGCAGCAGATCGAATGCTCGGACGAGCCCTGCGAGATCATCGTCACCGACACGCACGCGGTGTGCAGCGCGGCGAACATCCGCTCGGCGGTGCCGGGCACGCCGATCAGGCCGGCGCCGGTGAGTTCGAGCATGGCCATGTCCGGCACCAGGCTCAGGCCCTTCACCGGTGATGCCGCCGGCTGCGATTGCGCGGTGATCAGCGTGCCGGGCGCCTCGGGATCGAGCGTGTTGCGGATGCGGATCGGCAGGCCGGCGTGCATCGCCGGCGCCATGGTCTGCGGATGCAGCACCTTCGCGCCGAAGTAGGCGAGTTCGCAGGCTTCCGCGTACGACATCGACGCCAGGCACACGGCATCGGGCACCAGGCGCGGGTCGGCGCTGAGCACGCCGTCGACGTCGGTCCAGATGGTCAGTTCGCGCGCTTCGAACAGCACGGCGAAGATCGCCGCCGAGTAGTCGCTGCCGTTGCGGCCCAGCGTCGTGGCCACGCCGTTGCCGTTGCGGGCGATGAAGCCGGTGGCGATCACGTTGGCGTGCGGCCGCGCGCCACGCCACGCCAGCAGGCGCGCGCGGCTGGCCGGCCAGTCGACACCGACGCCGAGTTCGCCCGCATGCACCTCGAGCACGTCGCGCGCATCGAGCACGGCCCAGCGCGAAGCATCGTCCCCGAGCGCGGCATGCAGCAGGCGCGAGGCCCAGACTTCGCCCACGCCCTGGACCTCCGCGAACCACTCCGGCGAACGTTTCGGCGCGGACAATTGCGCGTGCAGGGTGGCGAATTCGTCTTCCAGCCACGCGGCTAACGCGTGCACGCCGCCGGCATCGAGCGCGTGCGCCGTGTCGAGGTGGCGTGCACGCAGCGCGCGGAAGTCGTCTTCCCAGGGCTGCTTCGCCAGTGCGCAGTTGGCCAGTGCGGTCAACGCATCGGTGACGCCCTGCATCGCCGAGACCACGACGATGCGCGCTGCGTCCTCCTCGCGCAGCAGCGCGGCGACGTGGCGGATGCGTTCGGCGTTGGCCAGGCTGCTGCCGCCGAACTTGTGCGCGTGGCAGGCGACAGCGGACGCGGCGGCGAGCGGCGTGGCCGGCGCGGGAACGGGCGGTGGCGAGATGGACATGCAGGGGCTCCTTGTAAGCCCCGCAACGGCCGGAGGGGTCGCCCCGCATCCGGACCGGATGCGGGGCGGGGTGATGGATTCTCAGTCCACGACGCCCAACCGCATCCGCCACCGGGTACCGGTGGTAGTGCGGGTGGTGGTCATCGCCGCCGGCGAGGCGACGCGCACGGCGTTGCGGCGAGTCGTGCGGTCGGCGATGGCGGGGACGGCGTGCATGGGCGAAGTGATAGCGGGGTGCGCGACGGGCTGTCAAATAACCTTACGGCTGAAACCGGCAGGACCGGACGAAGTCCGGTTCCACCCTCCCGTACGCAAGAGGCAACCCCCGTGCGCCCTGAGCGTAGCGAAGCGACGTCGAAGGGCTGCCCGGATGCCGACGCACAGGCCACACCGCGGCATCCGCTCGCGCGAATGCATTTCGCTGCGAGCAAAGCCGGTCGCGCCAGCTGCGCGCCTCAATACTTGCGGAAGTAACCGTTGGAGTATTCGTTGGCGTACAGCACCGAGACACGCTCGGGGCGGTTCGCGAAGAACTCGTCGGTGGCGCGCTTCACGCCGGGCGAGGCGTACGGGCCGCGGATGCCTTCCTGCCGGTAGACCTCGGGGTCGTAGTACACGCCGAACATCGCGATGGCCCCCGGCGACATGCGTGCGTAGACATGCGGCAGCACGTGCGCGGTGGACGAATACAGGTCGCAGTCGATCATCGCGAAGCTGATCGTGTCCGGCAGTGCCGCCGGAATGGTGTCCTCGAACCAGCCGCGATGGATGACGGGACGCGCGGCGAGCCCCGCCTTGACGAACGTTTCCTCGAACCGTTCCAGCGGCGCGAGCATGTCGCCCTTGCGATAGATGCCGTCGACGGCATCGGCCGCAGCCGGTGCGGGCAGGCCTTCGAAGCTGTCGTAGACGTGGAAGCGCTTGCGCTGGTCGCCGCCGGCGGACAGCACCGACTGGATCACCACCGACGACTCGCCGATCGCGCAACCGATCTCGACGAGGTCGCCCGGCACGCCGTACGCGCAGGTCTGGCTGGCCAGGTGGAACACGTTCATCCGCGACTCGGTGTTGCCATAGCCCCAGGCATACGGCTGCGGGGCCACGCGCAACCGCGTGCCCAGGCGGGCCAGCAGGCCGTTGGCGAGCTGTTGCCGCCGTCCCGGCGGCCGCTTGAGGCGGGCTACGACGATGTCGTCCATGGGCAGATCCTCGGGTTTGGGGCCCTTCTCGCTGTGAGGGTAGCGACGGGGCACTGTGGTCTAATACCCCCCCGAAGCGGGGGTACCGGCCAGGGCCGGTTGAGACAGACCCTTCGAACCTGACGCGGTTGAGACCGCCGTAGGGAGCTTCGCCGGACCTGACCCTCGGTCCGTGCGCCGCCGCTTCGTTGCGCCGCGAAGACCCTCCGCAGCCATCCCCTCCAACGTGCCACGGCGCGTCGGCAGGACAGGCCACCCGGATTGCCCCGCGACCGTGGTACCACGCACCGAAACCGGACCGACCCCATGAACGCAGTCCCTTCCCAGCTCCTCCAGCAAGCCGAACAGCTGTCGGCCGACGTCACCCGCCCGATCCCGGGCTCGCGCAAGATCCATGTCGAAGGCTCGCGCCCCGACATCCGCGTGCCGATGCGCGAGGTGGCGCTGACGAAGACGCCGACCATGTTCGGCGGCGAGGACAACGCGCCGTTCGCGATCTACGACTGCTCCGGCCCGTACACCGATCCGGAGGCGCGCATCGACCTGGCCCGCGGCCTCGCGCCGCTGCGCGCGCAGTGGATCGCCGGGCGCGGCGACACCGAGCTGCTGGCGGCACTGAGTTCCGAGTTCGGCCGCGCACGCGAACACGACCCGAAGCTCGACGCGGTGCGCTTCCCCAGCCGCCCGCAGCCGCGCCGCGCGCGCGCCGGCGCCAACGTCTCACAGATGCACTACGCGAAGAAGGGTATCGTCACGCCGGAAATGGAATACATCGCCATCCGCGAGAACCAGCGCATCGAGGCGATCCGCGAGGCACACCTGCTGCGCCAGCATCCGGGCGAAGCCTTCGGCGCCAGCATCCAGAAGCTGATCACGCCCGAGTTCGTCCGCGACGAGGTCGCGCGCGGCCGCGCCATCATCCCCAACAACATCAACCATCCCGAAAGCGAGCCGATGATCATCGGCCGCAACTTCCTGACCAAGGTCAACGCGAACATCGGCAACTCCGCGGTGTCCTCGGGCATCGCCGAGGAGGTGGAGAAGCTGGTGTGGGCGATCCGCTGGGGCGCGGACACGGTGATGGACCTGTCCACCGGCAAGCACATCCACGAGACGCGCGAGTGGATCATCCGCAACTCGCCGGTGCCGATCGGCACCGTGCCGATCTACCAGGCGCTGGAGAAGGTCGACGGCCGCGCCGAAGAGCTGACCTGGGAGCTCTTCCGCGACACGCTCGTCGAACAGGCCGAGCAGGGCGTCGACTACTTCACCATCCACGCCGGCGTGCTGCTGCGCTACGTGCCGCTCACGGCGAAGCGCGTCACCGGCATCGTCTCGCGCGGCGGTTCGATCATGGCGAAGTGGTGCCTGGCGCACCACAAGGAAAACTTCCTCTACACGCACTTCGAGGAAATCTGCGAAATCATGAAGGCGTACGACGTCGCCTTCTCGCTCGGCGACGGCCTGCGTCCGGGCTCGATCGCCGACGCCAACGACGCCGCCCAGTTCGGCGAACTCGAAACGCTGGGCGAACTCACCCAGATCGCGTGGAAGCACGACGTGCAGACCATGATCGAAGGCCCCGGCCACGTGCCGATGCAGCTGATCAAGGAAAACATGGACAAGCAGCTGCGCGAGTGCGGCGAAGCACCGTTCTACACGCTGGGCCCGCTGACCACCGACATCGCGCCGGGCTACGACCACATCACCTCGGCGATCGGCGCGGCGATGATCGGCTGGTTCGGCACGGCGATGCTCTGCTACGTGACGCCGAAGGAGCACCTGGGCCTGCCGAACAAGCACGACGTGCGCGAGGGCCTGATGGCCTACAAGATCGCCGCGCACGCGGCGGACCTGGCCAAGGGCCACCCCGGCGCGCAGGCGCGCGACAACGCGCTGAGCAAGGCGCGCTTCGAGTTCCGCTGGGAAGACCAGTTCAACCTCGGCCTGGATCCGGAACGCGCCCGCGAATACCACGACGAGACGCTGCCGAAGGACGCGCACAAGGTCGCGCACTTCTGCTCGATGTGCGGCCCGCACTTCTGCTCGATGAAGATCACCCAGGACGTGCGCGACTACGCGGCCGAACACGGCGTCGACGAGAGGGCGGCGCTCGAGGAAGGCATGGCGGAGAAGTCGAAGGAATTCCTCGCGCAGGGCGCCGAGGTCTATCGCCGCACCTGAGTGCGCGAAGGAAGTGCCGCGTGCGCTGCGCATGCGGGACGCGCAAAAAAGGCGCCGGAGGACCGATTTCCGGCGCCAAGGTTTTGCCAGTTGAGAGATGACGGCCGGTTCCCGGCGTCAGGGAGATACCCGTGCCCGTAGCCTTCAGGCATGAAGGCAGTGAGGGGCCGGGTAACCTGCGAACCTTAGAATGCGGGTGGCGGGAATACCTGCCCGGCACCGGCAACCCCGTTTGCCGGATTGGTCGGTTCCATTGACCGCACTGGCAGGCACTCGCGCCTCTCCTCATCATTGCGCATTCATGCCGACGTTCCCGTTGCCCCATTCATCGTTGCTCTCGGCCCGCTTGCGCGTGGGAGAGTGCACGGTGGACATGCCGCTGCGCGAAATCCACGCGCCGTCGGCGCGTCGTCCGCGTCGCGTGACGCCGAAGGCGATCGCGGTGCTCGCGGCCCTGATCGAGCAGGGCGGCCGCGTGGTGAGCCGCGATGCGCTGCTGGCGCAGGTGTGGGCCGGGACGATGCCCACCGACGACGTGGTGACGCAGGCGATCACGCAGTTGCGCAAGGGGTTCGACGACGAGCGCGGCAATCCGCGCTACATCGAGACCATTGCGAAGTACGGCTACCGCCTGCTGGCGCCGGTCGAACTGCTCGACGAGGCGCCGGCGAACGAACCGGTGGTGCCCGCCGCCGATGCCGCGGCGGCCGTCGCACCGGCGCCGGCGTGGCCGCGTTATGGCCCGGCGCCGGTGGACATCCGCGGTGGCTGGAAGGCCATCGCCGGTGCACTTGCGGCGGCCGGCCTGATGTTCGCGCTCGTGTTGCTGTGGTCGCTGCGGCGCGAGGACGCCGAGCGTCCGGCGCTGCGGGCATCGGCCAGCGCGCGGCCGGTGGCGACCGCGAGCTATCGCCTCATTACCTCGGTGCCGGGCATCGAAAGCAGTCCGAGCCTGTCGCCGGACGCCGCGCTGGTGGCCTACGTCGCGACGCCGCCGGGCCAGCGCAACACGGCGATCATGGTGCAGACCACCGATCCGAGCACGCCGCGGCAACTGAGCCATCCGCAGGAAGGCGCCGCCGACAGCGCGCCGGCCTGGTCGCCGAACGGGCGCGAGATCGCCTTCCTGCGCGTGGTGACGGGCGAGAGCTGCACGGTGATGGTGCTGCCGTCGAACGGCGGCACCGAGCGCAGCGTCGGGTCCTGCGATCCGCGCAATCCGCCCAGCTTCGACTGGACCTTCGACGGTCGCGGCCTGGTGTTCGGCAGCCGCGGCACGCCGACCGGCGGCGTCGGCCTGCGCCTGCTCGATCTCAACACCGGCGAATGGCGCCTGCTGGATTACGGCGCGAGCGCGGGCGACGTCGACTTCGCCCCGCACTATTCGCCGGACGGACGCTGGATCGTGTTCGTGCGCAACTCGCCGGTGGGCGACCTGTACCGGATTCCCAGCACCGGCGGTACCGCGCAGAGGTTGACCCGGCTGCACACCGATATCCGCGGCTGGGACTGGATGCCCGACGGGCGCAGCATCGTACTGGCGCGCTGGAGCGGTAGCGAAAGCCGGCTGGTCCAGGTCGACCTCGACAGCGGCCTGGTCCAGGAAATGGGCGTGGAAGACGCGGTCGAGCCGACGATCGCCGCGCGCGTGCCCGCGATCGCCTTCTCGGAAGCACGCAGCTACTTCGGCATCCACCGCGTCGCGCTGGACGGCCGCCACGGGGTCGACCGCCTGTTCCCGTCCTCGGGACGCGACCGCCTGCCGGTCATCGCCCCGGATGACCAGCAGATCGTGTTCACCTCCGACCGCTCCGGCGACTTCGGCCTGTGGTGGGCGGACCTGCGTCGGCCCGAGTCGCTGCGGCTGATCGACGGGCTGCGGCCGGAATCCTGGCACCCGCCGGACTGGTCACGCGACAGCCGCCGCCTGCTGGTGGTGGGCAACGCCGCGGCCGGCTTCGGCCTGTACGAGGTGACGCCCGCCAGCGGTCAGGTCGTCCGCCTGCCCAGCCCGCAGCCCAACGTGGTGCAGGCGCTGTACCTGCCCGGGGACGACAGTCGCGTGCTGCTGGTCGCCGGCGGCGACCAGGGGCGCCTGCAGCTGGAGCTCTACAACCGCCGCACCCGCCCGTGGCAGCGGCTCGCCACCATCCCCGACGTGGCCGTTGCACGGGTCGACGCGGCCGGCCACCGCGTGCTGTTTGCGCGCCCCGGCCGGCCGGGCCTGTGGCAGGCGGACCTGGCGTTGTCGCCCGCGAGCATCGGCCAGATCGACGACCGGGTACCGGAGGTGGCGCGCTACCGGGCATGGACGGTGGCCGCCGACGGGCGCGTCTACTACCTCGAGCGGCAGCCGGACTGCGCGTCGGCCCTGCGCCGGCTGGGCGAGACCAAGCCGCTGCTGTGTGTCGACCGCAACCGCCGGACCGGGCCCAGCGGCTTCAGCCTGGCCCCGCGCGCCGATGCGATCTACGTCACGCTTTCGCTCTGGGACGGCGGTGATATCGGTTTCATGCCGCTTACCGTGTCCGCCGAGCCCATCGGGCCGCCCTGACGCAACTGCTTGTCCGCAAACGGGAAAACGTTTTCGTAAAACCTTCGGAAGCGGTTTCGGCCAGATTTCGCACAACTCTCCGCCAACTTTCCTGATGCCCGCGGCGTCATCGGGCAAATCCACCAGCCAGTAATGGCACAGATGAGGTGGACCGGTGGAAGCGACACAGTGGGCCGAGCGTGGCCAGATCCTGCAGCCCGAGCTGGCCGACCCGGCTCAGGCCGGCTGCATCGGCGTGGCCCGGCTCGGTAGCGTGCACCTGGAGAACGGCGGCTTCTCGGTCTGGGTGCAGGTCCGCGGCAGTTCCTGGGTGGAAGCCCGGGAGGGACGGTTCCAGCTGCAGCGCGGCGAATGGATCGCGCTGGAGCGGGACTCGCGCCCGCTGGTGCAGAGCGACCGCCACGGCCTGTGCATCGGGCTGAGCCTGGGCAGCGACGTCCTGCGTGCGCTGGGCCGTCTGTCCGACGTGACCCTGTATGCGGGCCGCGGCCGCCTGGCCCGGCACGACCTGCGCATCATCCTGCGCCAGTGGCGCGACACCGCCACCCGCATGCCGGCGGCCGACATCGGCCAGCTGCGGCCGCTGCTGCTGCAGCTGGCGGGCGTGCAGCGCGAGCTCGCTGCGCGCGTGCCGCGGTGCCCCGGCCGCTCGCGCACGCGCAAGCGCCAGGTGTTCGGTCGCCTGCAGCGCGCGCGCCTGTACCTGGAAGGCAACAGCGACCGCATCGTCCGCATCAGCGAACTTGCCGAGCTCACCAGCTTCTCCAGCTGGTACTTCTCCAAGACCTTCCTGTCGCTTTACGACGAGAGTCCGCAGGCCGCGGCGGCGCGCCTGCGCATCGAGCGCGCCGCGGAACTGCTGGAGAACACCTCGATGATGATCGGCGAGGTCGCGGCGGCGTGCGGCTTCGACAACTGCTGCAGCTTCGCGCGTGCGTTCCGCGCCCGCTTCGGGGTGCCGGCATCGCGGTACCGCCAGGGTGCGCGCGCGCCCGCGCCTGAAGCCGCCAACACGCCGCTGCGGCGCAGCGCCTTGCGCACCGGTACGTAAGCCGCCCGGATTCTGGCCTGGTGCTAAAGCGCGCGGGATTTTTTCCGCGCGCTTTTTGTTTGCGCGTGCTGCGCGCAGTGCAAATGCGCTGTGCCTTCCTTGCGCTTCGCCTTCCTTGCGCTTCGCCTGAAGCGGCCAGCACGTCCCCGAACGCCGCACGGCGCCGCGCCAGATGTTTGCACGCGTTGTTGCGCGCGCATGCGATTGCAACGTGCTTCGCATTTCCTGCGTATTGCCCGAAGCAGCAAACGCTTCCGTCGAGCGCCGCAAAGCGTTGCGCTTGTTGTTTACGCGTGTTGCTGATCGCGCACGCAATGCCTGCGATTGCAAGCACTCCGTGCAGTCCTGCGCGCCGCCTAAAGCGGCAAATGCACCCGTCGTGCGCCGCAAAGCGTCGCTGCGGACGTGAACGTAACGTGCCAAAGCGTTTTAACGCGCCAATAACGATCGCAATACCAACGATCATCCGGAGAGAGAACAGATGACCCATCGCCACACCGCGATGCAGCGCGGCCTTTTGCCCGTCAGCATCGCGCTCGCCCTGGCCCCGGCCTTCGCCGGCGCGCAGGAAGCGGCCCCCGCCGAGAATGCGACCACGCTCGATCGCATCGAGGTGACCGGTTCGCGCATCCGCCAGTCCGACATCGAGACCGCGCAGCCGGTCATCCAGGTGACCCGCCAGCAGATCCAGCAGCAGGGCTTCACCTCGGTCGCCGACATCCTGCAGAACCTGACCTCGGCGGGCTCGCCGGCGATCTCGCGCGCGCAGGCCCTGGCTTCGGGCGAAGACGTCGGTGGTTACTACATCGACATCCGCAACCTCGGCGCCCAGCGCACCCTGGTCCTGGTCAACGGCAAGCGTCTGGGCATTTCGACCAGCGGCTTGCAGGACCTGAGCCAGATCCCGGTGTCGGCGATCGAACGCATCGACGTCCTGAAGGACGGCGGCTCGGCGCTGTACGGCTCCGACGCCATCGCCGGCGTGGTCAACGTGATCACCCGCACCAACTTCGACGGCATCGAAGCCAACGCGTACCTGGGCCAGTACAGCCAGGGCGACGGCGAGAAGCAGTCGTACGACCTGACCATGGGTAACGTCGGCGACCGTTCGAGCCTGACCGTGTCCTTCGAGTACGCGAAGGAAGAGCCGGTGTTCGCCAAGGACCGTCCGTTCTCCGCCTACGGCAACGTCGGCTCGGGCTACGCCGACGACTATCCGTTCTCGGGCTGGAGCCCGGTGAGCCAGAACGGCTCGGCCCTGCTGCCGTGCGGTCCGGGCGGCGCCCTGACCTGGTGCACGCTGACCCCGGGCGCGGATCCGACCAATCCGGCCAACTACACCCCGCTCACCCCGGACCAGTACGCCAACTCGAACGAGCAGATGTACGTGCAGACCGGCATCGAGCGCCAGTCGGTGTTCGTGAACGGCACGTTCGACATCACCGACAACGTCCGTTTCAAGGCCGACCTGCAGTACAACAAGCGCACCACGCAGCAGCAGATCGCCGGTTATCCGTTCCAGTCGGCCGCCTTCGGCACGCCGCTGTCGGGCGACAGCTTCTTCAGCCCGACCCCGGGCGAGGACCTGAGCTTCCGCCGCCGCCTGTGGGAAATGCCGCGTCGCACCGAAAGCAAGCTGGAGACCTTCCGCGTCGCCGCCGGCTTCGAAGGCAGCTTCCAGATCGGCGAGAACTACTGGGACTGGGACATCGGCGCCAACATCAACCGCAACGAGAACATCAAGAACTCGCGCGGTGACGCCAGCCTGCTGGCCGCCGAACAGGCCCTGGGCGCCTCGTGGTTCAACCCGGCCACCGGCCGCGTCGAGTGCGGCAGCGCCGCCGACCCGATCTCCTACGGCACCAACTTCGGCAACGGCGAGTGCGTGCCGTGGAATCCGCTGGCTCCGTTCGGCGATGCCCAGCAGGGTTCGCTCACCAACAACCCGGACCTGATCGCGTACCTGTTCCCGCAGTACACCGACACCGGTCGCACCAACTCGAAGACCTACAGCGCCAACCTGTCGGGCACGCTGTTCGCGCTGCCGGCCGGTGACCTCGGCCTGGCGGTCGGTTACGAGCACCGTTCGGAAGACGGCCGCTTCGTGCCGGATGCGTTCGCGCAGACGGGCCTGAGCACCGGCCTGCCGGCGACGACCACCGCGGGTGCGTACTCGCTCGACGAGTACTACGCGGAACTCGAGATCCCGGTTCTGGCCGACATGCCGTTCGCCAAGGAACTGGCCTTCAACATCGCCAGCCGCTACTCGGACTACTCGAACTTCGGCAACACCACCAACAGCAAGTTCTCGTTCCGCTGGCGTCCGATGGACGGCCTGCTGGTCCGCGGCACCTACGCCGAGGGTTTCCGCGCGCCGTCGATCAACGACCTGTACGGCGGCATCGGTGGCAGCTTCGAGTCGTACACCGACCCGTGCGGCGTCGGCGCGACCAACAGCGTCAACGGCAATGCGGCCTGCAACGCGGCGGGCGTCCCGCTCGGCTACGTGCAGCTCGGCCAGGGCCTGGTGCCCTGCACCGGCTATCCGTGCCAGACGCCGGACCAGTTCCTGAGCGGTTCCAACCCGAACCTCACTCCGGAAACCGCCAAGACCAAGACCGCCGGCATCGTATGGAGCCCGAAGTGGGTTGAAGGCCTCGACATCGAACTCGACTGGTACAACTACCAGCTCGACAACGCGATCATCTCGGACTCGGTCGACCGCATCCTGAGCGACTGCTACGTGCTGGGCGATGCCAGTCGCTGCGCCGGCATCACCCGCGCCGCCGATGGCCACATCACCAACATGTTCTTCGGCCTGGCCAACCTCGGCGCGCTGGAAACGGAAGGCTGGGACTTCAACGTCGGCTACAAGCTGCCCGAGACCTCGTTCGGCAAGTTCACGATCAACTGGGACAACTCGTACACCAGCAAGTACGACACCCTGTCGCAGGACGATGAAGGCAACAACATCATGGTCGGCCAGGTCGGCACCGGCGGCGTGTTCCGCCTGCGCTCGAACTTCGGCGTGAACTGGACCAAGGGCATCTGGAGCGCCAACTGGACCGCGCGTTACTACTCGGGCATCTACGAGAGCTGCGTGCCGAACCGTCCGTGCTCGGATCCGGACCGCATCGCCAACGGCGTGCCGGACGCGATCAACCGCCTGGGCTCCAACACGTTCCACGACGTGCAGGTCGCCGCCAAGCTGCCGTGGGAAGCCACCGTCGCCGTGGGCGCGAACAACGCGTTCAACCACCTCGGCCCGACGATGTTCACCCAGCCGAGCTCGAACTTCCCGTACTACGGTGGTTTCGACATCGGTCGCGTGGTCTACGTGAAGTACCAGCAGCGCTTCTGATCCGTCAGGATCCGCTGAGCAACACCGCTACGGCCCCGCGAGGGGCCGTAGTCTTTTGGGCACCGTGCGGGGCCCGCGCCGCTGCGGCACACTCGCCGCATGAACGACTCCGCCCCACGACCGTCGCGCTGGCGCGTGCATGCGCGACGCCATCCCTCCGCCTTCCTGCTGGCCGCGCAACTGCTCAGCCTGCTGCTGTATCCGCTGCTGGACGGTACCGGCGGCCGCGTGGTTTTCGCGGGCTTCAGCGCGCTGGTGGTGGTGCTGGCCGTGTGGGTGGTCAACCGCTCGCCGGCGATCGGATGGATCGCCTGGGCGATGGCGGTGCCGGCCTTCGTCCTGTCGCTGCTGTCGGTGGCGACCGGCATCAACGGGCTGCTGGTCTGGTCCTCGCTGCTGGAAGCGCTGCTGTACTTCTATGCCGCTGGCAGCCTGATCGCCTACATGCTGAGCGACCACCGCGTGACCAGCGACGAACTGTTCGCCGCCGGCGCGACCTTCACCCTGCTCGCGTGGGGCTTCGCCTACCTCTATCTCGTGTGCCAGTTCTGGTACCCGGGCAGCTTCACCGGCGCCGTCGAACCCGGCCGGCCGCGCTCGTGGCTGGAACTGCTGTTCTTCAGCGTCACCAATCTCTCCGCGGCCGGCCTCGGCGACATCCTGCCGTTGGGCGCGCCGGCGCGCGTGCTGACCATCCTCGAGCAGTTCTGCGGCGTGGGTTACGTCGCGGTCGTGGTCTCGCGCCTGATCGGCCTGTGGCTGCTGCGTGCAGGACGGCACTGAGGCCGCGTAGCATTGGCGCCGCCGTTCCCGAGGTGCACGCATGAAGTTGCCGGTTCCCTTCATCCAGCTGCCGCTGCTGTTCGATGCCGCGACGCTGGCCGCCGAAGTCGAAGCCATCGAAGAATCCAGCTGGCGCCCGCATCCGCAGGGTTTTCCCGGCAATTCGATGCTGCCGCTGGTGGCCGTCGACGGCGATGCGGACAACGAAGCGTTCGCCGGCACCATGCGTCCCACCGAGTACCTGCGCCGCTGCCCGTACCTGAGCCAGGTCTTCGCCAGCATCGGCGCCACGGTCGGCCGCAGCCGGCTGATGCGGCTGGCGGGACAGGCGGAGGTCACGCGCCATGCCGACCAGGGCTACTACTGGATCGAGCGCGTGCGCGTGCACGTGCCGATCGTGACCCAGCCCACCGTGCGCTTCGAGTGCGGCGGCGAGACCATCAACATGGCCGCCGGCGAGTGCTGGATCTTCGACACCTGGCGCCAGCACAGCGTGCTCAACGACGCGACGCACTCGCGCGTGCACCTGGTGATCGATACCGTGGGCGGCGGCGGATTCTGGGATCTGGTCGGGCGTGGGCGCCCGCACAACATGCCGGCCAACGGCTGGCCGACGCGGCAGGTGGTGCCCGCCGCGGGACAGGTCGCGTCGTTCCCGTGCGAAAGCGTGAACGTGCCGGTGGTGATGAATCCGTGGGAACTCAACGCGCACTTCGGCCTGCTCTTCGCCGACATCGTCGCGCATCCCAACGTGCAGCCGCTGCGTGCGGCCACGCAGCGTTTCACCCGGGCCTGGCAGGGACTGTGGTTCCGCCATGGCGACCGGCCCGAGGGGCATGAGGATTACCGGCGGCTGCTCGCGGCGTACGTCGCCGAAATCCGACCACTGGCCGAGAAGCTGCACCTCAACAACGAACTGAGCTGGTACAGCGCGTTGCAGACGATGATCGTCAAGGTCGCCGTCGCCCGTCCGGCGGCTGCGTCGCCGTCGGCTGGCGCGCAGCGGGAACTCGGCGACAACGCCTGACGGCCGCAACGCCGCACGCATGCCGAAACGAAAACGGCGGCCGCTGGCCGCCGTTTTTTCATCCGCCGAGCGCGAATCAGAAATTCGGCTTGTCCGCGCTGTCTTCGTAACGCTTGATCGCATCGAGCAGGATGGTCTTGGCTTCGGCTGCACCGCCGAAGCCGTCCAGCTTCACCCACTTGCCCTTTTCGAGATCCTTGTAGTGCTCGAAGAAGTGGCCGATGCGTTCCAGCCAATGCTTCGACACCTGCTCGATGTCGGTGATGTGCGCGTAGCCGCCGAAGATCTTCGGCACGGGCACGGCAATCAGCTTCTCGTCGCTGCCGGCCTCGTCGGTCATCTTCAGCACGCCGACCGGTATGCAGCGGATCACCGAGCCCGGGACCAGCGGCAGCGGCAGGATCACCAGCACGTCGGCCGGATCGCCATCGCCGCACAGCGTGTGCGGGACGTAGCCGTAGTTGCACGGATAGCGCATCGGCGTGGACAGGATGCGATCGACGAAGATCGCGCCCGACGCCTTGTCGACTTCGTACTTGACCGGTTCGGCGTCCTTGGGGATTTCGATGATGACGTTGATTTCGTCCGGCGGGTTCTTGCCGGTGGGGACGAGGTCCAGGCCCATTGCGTGCTCCGACGTGCTGGCGGCGGCCCAAGGGCCGGCGCGGGGGAAGGGGGAGGGCGCGCATTCTAACCTTGCGGCTGCTGCGCTGCAGCAGCGCGGCGATGTCGCAGCGGTCGTCCCTGCGAAGGCGGAGATCCGGTGATTTTCGCCGTTCGGCGTGGCGACCCGGCGGCGCGCGGATGCGATGGGTGCGACGGGCGCGCGTGCGATTGGTGCGAGGGGGCGCCTCGCTTCGGCAGGACGCGCTGCCCGCCGGCAGGGGGTTGCTCCGACCCTCCGGACGGCAGTCCTGCCTTTAGTCGGGCCGCGGGCCATCCATGGCCCGCTCTCCGCAACCCCCTGCCGGCGGGCAGTGCTTGTCGCGAGCGTGGGGATAGTGGCTTCGGTTCGAGTGTGAGCCGGGCAATGCAGATCAATCGATGCGACGCGCATGCACGCAGCACTGGCTCGTCATCCCCGCGAAGGCGGGGATCCAGTGCCTTGCCCTAATCCAAAAGCGTCCGGGATATGTCAGCGCGGGGCGACGCCGACAAAGTCCTTCTCGCCGCGTCGCGGGGAGAAGGTCGAAGGGGGCGATAGCCCGCTGAGGGCTGGGCGGATGAGGGGCGCTTTTGACTTCCCCAAAAAGCAACGGCGGCCTTGCGGCCGCCGTCCCCTCACCCTTTGCCCTCTCCCCGCGGTGCGGGGATAGGGGAAGTGATCGTCGCGTTGCGCGCGACAACGTTACTCAGAGAAGCGGGACCAGCAACAGCGCCACGATGTTGATGATCTTGATCAACGGGTTCACCGCGGGGCCGGCCGTGTCCTTGTAGGGATCGCCGACCGTGTCGCCGGTGACCGCGGCCTTGTGCGCCTCGGAGCCCTTGCCGCCGAAGTTGCCGTCCTCGATGTACTTCTTGGCGTTGTCCCACGCGCCTCCGCCGGTGGTCATCGAGATGGCCACGAACAGCCCGGTGACGATCGTGCCGATCAGCACGCCGCCCAGCGCCTTCGGACCGAGCAGCAGGCCGACCACGACCGGCACCGCGACCGGCAGCAGCGAGGGCACGATCATTTCCTTGATCGCCGACTTCGTCAGCATGTCCACGGCCTTGTCGTACTGCGGCTTGCCGGTGCCCTGCATGATCCCGGGTATGTCGCGGAACTGGCGGCGCACTTCCTCCACCACCGCGCCGGCGGCGCGGCCCACCGCTTCCATCGCCATCGCGCCGAACAGATACGGGATCAGGCCGCCGATCAGCAGGCCGATGATCACCATGTGGTCGGACAGGTCGAAGGTGAACGCCACGCCCGGGTTGTTGGCCTGCAGGTTGTGCGTGTAGTCGGCGAACAGCACGAGTGCTGCCAGCGCCGCCGATCCGATCGCATACCCCTTGGTCACCGCCTTGGTGGTGTTGCCCACCGCGTCGAGCGGATCGGTGATGTTGCGCACTTCCGGCGGCAGTTCCGACATTTCGGCGATGCCGCC
The DNA here is from genome assembly GCF_042655745.1 of Lysobacter yangpyeongensis. Classification (NCBI taxonomy): domain Bacteria; kingdom Pseudomonadati; phylum Pseudomonadota; class Gammaproteobacteria; order Lysobacterales; family Lysobacteraceae; genus Lysobacter; species Lysobacter yangpyeongensis. The sequence goes on from NZ_JBHSNM010000009.1 coordinate 68,517, forward strand.
GGCGTTGTCGGTGATCGGGCCGTAGGCGTCGAGCGCGACGATCATGCCGGCCATCGACAGCATCGCGGTGGCGGCGATGGCGATGCCGTACAGGCCGCCGAGCGCGTACGCGCCCCAGATCGCGGCGCAGATCACCACCACCGGCATCGCCGTCGACTTCATCGACACGCCCAGGCCGGCGATGATGTTGGTGCCGTGGCCGGTGGTCGAGGCCTGCGCGATGTGGCGCACCGGCTTGAACTGCGTGCCGGTGTAGTACTCGGTGATCCACACGATCGCGCCGGTCAGCACCAGGCCGATCAGCGCGCACCAGTACAGGTTCATCGCGCCGTAGCTGGAGTCGGCCATCAGCTGCGTGGTGATCGGGTAGAACGCGATCGCCGCCAGCACCGCCGACACGATCACGCCCTTGTACAGCGCGCCCATGATCGAGCCGCCCTGCTTCACCTTGACGAAGAAGGTGCCGATGATCGACGCGATGATCGAGACGCCGCCCAGCACCAGCGGGTACAGCACCGAGTTGTGGCCCGCGTCGGCGCTCATCAGGCCGCCCAGCAGCATCGTCGCGATCACGGTGACCGCGTAGGTCTCGAACAGGTCCGCCGCCATGCCCGCGCAGTCGCCGACGTTGTCGCCGACGTTGTCCGCGATCACCGCCGGATTGCGCGGATCGTCTTCGGGAATGCCCGCTTCGACCTTGCCGACGAGATCAGCGCCCACGTCCGCGCCCTTGGTGAAGATGCCGCCGCCCAGTCGCGCGAAGATCGAGATCAGCGACGAGCCGAACGCCAGGCCGACCAGCGCGTGCAACGCGTCTTCGCCTTCGACGCCCAGATGGTGCGTCAGCAACGCGTAATAGCCGGCGACGCCGAGCAGGCCCAGGCCCACGACGAGCATGCCGGTGATCGCGCCGCCGCGGAACGCAACGTCCATCGCCTTGCCGATGCCGGAACGCGCGGCTTCCGCCGTGCGCACGTTGGCGCGCACCGACACGTTCATGCCGATGTAGCCCGCCGCGCCCGAGAGCACCGCGCCGATCAGGAAGCCGATCGCGGTGTACCAGCTGAGGAAGAAACCGATGACGACGAACAGCACGACGCCCGCGATCGCGATCGTCGTGTACTGGCGGTTGAGATAGGCGCGCGCGCCTTCCTGGATCGCGCCGGCGATCTGCTGCATGCGTTCGTTGCCGGCGGGTTGTGCGCCGATCCAGCGCGCGGAAACGATCCCGTACAGGATCGCGATGACGGCGCAAACCAGCGCCAAGGGCAAACCGTACTGCTCCAGCATGAACCCTCCCCCGAGTGGACAATTAGGAATTTCTGGGAAATACCGCAGGTTGTAAGCGTGGCCCAGCGCGACGGTCAGGCATCACGGCGCACGGGGCAACGGCCCGACTATGGCACATTTCCCGCGAAAACACGGCGCGCGCGGGTGATCGCCATCACGCCTGGCCATGGGCTGCAACGGGGCCGAGGTGTCAAAACGCGTTCAGGCGATGCGTGCCAGCCTGCGTCCCGGTCCTTGCCGGAGTGCCGCGATGCGCAAGCTCCTTCCCCTGCTGGTCGCCTTCGCTCTGCCCGCTGCCGCCGGTACGCCGGAGATTGCCCGCCCCATGGGCACGCCACAGGCGGTCGGCGCGGTCCACACCGTGCGTTCCATTCCCGAAGCCTGTGCGCGCCTGGAAGGCGTGTTCACCGGCGATGCGGCACAGCCTTACCGCTTCGTCGCGGTACGCAGTTCGCCGACGTGCCAGCCGCGCGCGCGCTTCGTCGATTTCGCGAAGGCGCAGCCGTCGGTAGCGACGGGCTGGAAGTTCAACGACGAGATCCGGGTGCCCAACGCGGCTTGCCCTTCGCAACTGGCGGTAGTGCGCGTCTGGCGCAAGCCGGGAGACGCTGCTCCGCCCGCACTCGATGCACAGGGACGCGCGCGCATCTATCTGAAGGACGCCGCCACGCAGGCCAAGACCGGGGATCGGCCGAAGGTGTCGCTATACGCCGCGCAGATGCGCGTGGAAGGGCACGCGTGCGAACCGGGCACCAGCCCATAGGAGGAACCATGAGATGCACCTGGACCATCATCGGCGTTGCCGACGTCGCCCGCAGCTTCAGCTGGTATCAGTCGCTGTTCGGTCAGCCCGATACGGGCCCGGCCCATAGCTACTTCGGACAGATCGTGGATGCGGACGGGACGGTCCTGCTGTGTCTTCATCAGTGGGGCGCGCACGATCATCCCACCCTGACCAGTCCGGGGAGCTCGCAACCCGGCAACGGACTCCTGCTGTTCTTCCGCGTGGACGACTTCGACGAAACGCTGGCCCGCGCCCGCGCCCTGGTTCCCGGGTTCGAAGAAGAGCCGAATATCAATCCGAATACGGGCACCATGGAGTTCGCACTCCGCGACCCCGACGGGTACTACGTCATGGTCAGCGCGCTCGCGTCGAGCTAGCGAGGCGGCGAATCCGCTCCGCGAAGTGTTTCGAGCCGTTCGGGCGACCTGTCGAAGAAGCTGAAGCGACGTGACCGCAATGCTTCCGGCGTGATGCTCAGCCGTCGAAGGCGGGCAGCTTCGCCTTCACGAGCACGTTCTTCAGCACCACGTAGCGCGGAATACCGTCGCGCCCGTACGGCGGCGGCGCTTCGCCGCGAATCAGCGGTTCGAGGTAGCGGCGCGCGGCGTCGGTGATGCCGTAACCGTCCTTGCGGATGAAGTTCGCCGGCATCTTCTTTTCGTGGTTGGCGATGCGGTCGAGCGGCGCGGCTTCGATCTTCCAGCGGTAGGGCGCGTCGGCGGTGCGCACGATCACCGGCATCACCGCGTTGCGGCCCTTGAGCGCGAGTTCCACTGCGGCCTTGCCGACTGCCTGCGCCTGCGCCAGGTCGGTCTTCGATGCCAGGTGCCGGGCCGAACGCTGCAGGTAGTCGGGCAGTGTCCAGTGCACCTTGTAGCCGAGCGTGTCCTTCACCCGGCCGGCCAGGTACGAGGCGACGCCGCCGAGCTGGGTGTGGCCGAAGGAATCCTTGCCGCCGCCCGCATCGGCGACAAACCTGCCGTCCGCGGTCTGGATGCCTTCGCTGGCCACGACCACGCAGTAGCCCACGCGTTCGACCGTCGCCTTCACCTGCGCGAAGAACGCGGCTTCTTCGTAGGGCCGTTCGGGGAACAGGATCAGGTGCGGCGCTTCGTCGGTACCGCGGCCCGCCAGCCCGGCCGCGGCGGCGAGCCAGCCGGCGTGGCGGCCCATGGCTTCGTAGACGAAGACCTTGGTCGAGGTGTCCGCCATCGCGGCCACGTCGAGCGCGCATTCGCGCACCGACACCGCGGTGTACTTGGCCGCCGAGCCGAAGCCCGGGCAGCAGTCGGTCACGGCCAGGTCGTTGTCGACCGTCTTGGGCACGCCCACGCAGGTGAGCGGGTAGCCGAATTCCGCGGCGAGCTGCGAGACCTTCAGCGCGGTGTCGGCCGAATCGTTGCCGCCGTTGTAGAGGAACCAGCGCACGTCGTGCGCCTTGAACACCTCGAGCAGGCGCTCGTAGCGCGCGCGGTCCTGTTCGAGCGACTTGAGCTTGACCCGGCACGAACCGAAGGCACCGCCCGGCGTGTGCGCGAGGGCGCGGATGGCGGCCGCGGATTCCTTCGAGGTATCGATCAGTTCTTCACGCAGTACGCCGAGGATGCCGTTGCGCGCCGCCAGCACCTTCACCTTGCGGGCCCGGGCGGCCCCGATCACCGCCGCGGCGGTGGCATTGATGACGGCGGTGACGCCGCCGGACTGGGCGTACAGCAGGTTTCCAGAAGCCATGGCGATCGATGCTCCGTTGGGGTCGAAAACGTCGTTCCGGGAAGGCGTGCGGGCGGGCCGCGGACCGGCCTGCGCCGCTCGGGCCGCCGTCCCCGTGCGGGCCTTGCGAGCCCGCGACGGCAGGCATTCCGCCAGCCTGCACGGCGGGATGGGGTAAGCTGGCCGCCCGAATTTCGCCGCCCGAAGGCCCGGCCGCTGGAGTGTAGCGCCGCCCTGGGGGCCTCCCCGTTTTTCCGTCCTCAGGAGTGATGTTGATGCGATTGGTATTGCTCGGTGCCCCCGGTTCCGGCAAGGGCACCCAGGCCGCGAGGCTGAAGGAACACCTGCAGGTGCCGCACATTTCCACCGGCGACCTGCTGCGCGCCGAAGTGGCCGCCGGCAGCAAGCTCGGCCTGGAAGCGAAGGAAGTGATGGCGCGCGGCGAACTGGTCAGCGACGCGATCCTGCTGGGCATGCTCGAAGACCGCTTCTCGCGTCCCGACACGAAGAACGGCTTCATCCTCGACGGCTACCCGCGCAACCTGGCCCAGGCCGACGCGCTGGGCAAGCTGCTGTCCCGCATCGGCCAGCCCATGGACTACGCGGTGCAACTCGAAGTGCCCACGGAAATGCTGGTCGAACGCATCGCCGGCCGCGCCAAGGCCGAAGGCCGCGAGGACGACAGCCCCGAATCGGTGCGCAAGCGCCTGCAGGTCTACAACGAGCAGACCGCGCCGGTGATCGACTACTACCGCCAGCAGGGCCAGCTCAACGTGGTCAACGGCGTGGGTTCGCTGGACGACGTGTTCGCGCGGATCGTCGAGGCGATCGTGCCGGCGCATGAGGTCGGGTGAGCTGACGCGTTTGCGGACTGCCCTGCCGGCAGTTCGCGCGTCGGCGAACGCCCGGCTACGGATGGCCGGGCCGGACGATCCGTAAGCCTGTTCGTTGCGCCATGGATGGCAGCGGATTCATCGGGAGCGTCTGTGAAACTTCATATTCTTGGCATCGCCGGCACCTTCATGGGCGGTGTCGCCGCTTTGGCGCGCGAACTCGGCCACGACGTCGAAGGCAGCGACCAGAACATCTACCCGCCGATGTCGACGCAGCTGGAGCAGCTCGGCATCGCGCTGCGCCAGGGCTATCTCGCCGACAACATTTCCGCCGACTGCGACGAGATCGTGGTCGGCAACGCGCTCTCGCGCGGCAACCCCGCGGTCGAGCAGGTGCTGGACGACGCCCGCAAGTACAACTCTGGCGCGCAATGGCTTGCCGAAAACGTGCTGCCCGGCCGCGACACGCTGGCCGTCGCCGGTACGCACGGCAAGACCACCACGACGACGATCCTGACGTATCTGCTTGAAGCCGCCGGCCGCGCGCCGGGTTTCCTGATCGGTGGCGTGGCGGAAGACTTCGGCGTCTCCGCCCGACTGGGCAGCGGCCGCGACTTCGTGGTCGAAGCCGACGAATACGACACCGCGTTCTTCGACAAGCGCAGCAAGTTCGTGCACTACCGGCCGCTGGTCGCGATCCTCAACAACCTCGAGTACGACCACGCCGACATCTTTCCCGACGTCGCCGCGATCCAGCGCCAGTTCCACCACCTGGTGCGCACCGTGCCGCGCCGGGGCCGGCTGATCGTCAATGGCGAGGATCGCTATCTCGCCGAAGTGCTCGCGATGGGCTGCTGGACGCCGGTGGAAACCTTCGGTCTGGACGCCAGCCTGATCCCGCGTGCATCGCAGCCGCAGACCCACGGCGATCGCGCGGACGAAGGCGCCGCGGCACGCGCGGGATTCCACTGGACCGCGCGGATGATCAACGAGGACGGCAGCGCCTTCGTCGTGATCCACGACGGGGTCGAGGTCGGCGCGGTGCACTGGCCGCTGCTCGGCCGCCACAACGTGATGAACGCACTGGCCGCGCTTGCCGCGGCGCACGCGGTGGGCGTCGACGTGGCGACCGTGCTGCCGGCGCTGTCCGCCTTCCGCAGCGTGAAGCGCCGCCTCGAAGTGATCGGCGAATCCGGCGGCATCACCGTCTACGACGACTTCGCCCACCATCCCACCGCGATCGCCACCACGCTCGCGGGGCTGCGTGCGAAGGTCGGCAGCGCGCGCATCGTCGTCGCGATGGAGCCGCGCAGCAATTCCATGCGCCTGGGCGCGCACGCCGATGCGCTGGCGCCGTCGCTCGACCTCGCCGACGCCGTGGTGTTCCTGCATCGGCCGGAACTGGCCTGGGATGCCGGCAAGGTCGTGGCCGGACTGCGCGGCGAGGGCGTGACCGTGCCGGACGCCGACCATCTGATCGCCGCGCTGCGCGAACGCGTGCGTGCCGGCGACCATGTCGTGTTCATGTCCAACGGCGGATTCGACGGCGCGCCGCGGCGGTTCCTGGCCGCGTTGCAGAACGCCTGACGTCGCCGACGCCGCGACGCGGCCGCGGCATCGCCTCGCATAGACTGCGGCCATGCCCACCGAATCGCTGGCCCTGTTTCCGCTGCACACGGTGCTGCTTCCGGGCGCGGCGCTGGGCCTGCGCGTGTTCGAGGCGCGCTACCTGGACCTGGTGCGCGACTGCGGACGCAACGGTCGCGGCTTCGGCATCTGCCTGATCCTCAAGGGCGAGGAAGTCGGCGAACCGGCGACCGCGGCCGCGTTCGGCACCGAGGCGCTGATCGAGGATTTCGGCCAGGGCGACGACGGCCTGCTCACGCTGCGCGTGCGCGGCGCCCGCCGCTTCCACGTCGAACGGGCGCGAGTGCGCGACAACGGCCTGCAGATGGCCGATGTCCGCTGGTGCGACCTCGATGGCCACCAGTCCGTGCACCCCGAGCACGGACTGCTGCCGGTGCTGCTCGACTCGATCATCGGCAAGCTCGGGGGCGAGCACGCGCAGGCCGAACGCGCGCTGCTCGACGATGCGGCGTGGGTCGGCTGGCGTCTGGCGGAACTGCTGCCGCTGCACGATTCGCAGCGGCAGGAGCTGCTGCAGATGGACGATCCGCACGCGCGGCTGGAGCGCCTGTTGCAGCTGGTCTGAGCCGGTTCGCGGCGTCGTGTTTCAGCGGGTGCGCAGGCGCAGCACCAGGCCGACGCCCTGCGGATGCTGGCTCTCTTCGGAACGGAATTCCTTCAGCGCCTCACGCACCTGCGCATGCGCGTAACCCTCGTCGGCGACGGGTAGCCACAGCGATGCCGCGCGCAACGGTTTGCGGTAGCGCAGCGTCTGCGCCGTGCCCATCCACAGCGGGGTGCCGTCGTGCAACGTCGCCGGCGCGGCCCACAGGCGCAGCGCGATCTGTTCGTCCGGCGTGCGACCCGGATGCAGCAGCAACAGTTCTTCCGGCCGTGCGTCGAGCGTCGCGGGCAGCACCACCTGTTCGCGTGCAGGCTTGTCGTCGTCGAGCAGACCCAGCGTCGCCACCCAGTCGGCCTGCGGCTGCACGCGCCAGCCGCGCGCCACCAGCGCGCGCTGCACCGGTTGCAGCGGTCCGGCGATCTGCACGTCGAGCGACCAGCGCCGGCGCGCATCGCGTTCGTTGCGTTGCGCCGGCAGCGTCGCCCAGTCGCGCTGCCACCACGCTTCGGCCGCCAGCGTGGTCGTGGGCGCGGCGGCGGCGAACTTCGCCAGCAGCCGGTCCGCGTAGCGCGGTGCATGCCACAACGCCGCCGCGGCGAAGGCGGTGTAGAACGCCCACGCCAGCGGCCGCATCCAGAACGAGCGCGCCACATGGCGCCGATAGGCGAGGCCGAGTACCAGCAGCCACAGGATGCCGAACAAGGTGCCGCCGACGAGGTCGCTGGGCCAGTGCGCGCCGAGGTACAGGCGCGCGAAGCCGATGACCGTGGTGACCACGCCGGCGAGCAGGTACGGCCACACGCGATTGCGCCCGGGCAGCTCGCGTGCGATCAGCACGGCGAAGAAGCCGAACACGATCGTCGTCATCGTCACTGCGATCGAGGGGAAACCGAAGCCTTCCGGCGCCGTGGGCGGTCGCGGCATGACGATCGCGGCTTCCAGCAGGCTGGTGAACACCAGGCCGAACACGATCGCCGCGATCCAGTGCGCGGCCGCCATCCAGCGCTTGCGCCACAACAGGTACGCCAGCGCGACCAGCGCAGCCGGCCCGAGCACCTGCGCGTCGCCGAGGCTGGCCAGACCCGCCATCAGCCGGTCGGCCAGCGGATTGCGCAGATTCCACATGAACTCGTGGACGGTGTGGTCGAGCGCCAGCGGCCCGCCGCTCGCCAGCAGCGAGGCGAGCAGGGTGAACCAGGCCCAGCTGATCGCCAGCAGGCTGACGGCGAGCACCAGCAGCGAGGGCGATTCGGGCCGGTTCGGATCCATCAGCGCGGCGGCGTACTTGCCCAGGTGCGGGTGCTGGCGCGTCCACTTCAGCGCGCGCGCGAGCAGGTTGTCGGCGTGGCCGGCGAACCAGCGCCACGTGTACAGCACGCAGGCCCACACCAGCGCGATCGCCGCGATCAGCCCGCCCAGCACCAGCGCGAGGCGATCGGCCACCGCCGCCACCGCATCGTAGGAAGCGCCCAGCACCCAGCCGGGCGCGAGGAACACGGCCGACCACAGCACGCAGGCGCCGAAGCTGGGAACCGCGTAGCGCCGCACCGGCATGTGCATCATCCCGGCGATGGCGGGCACGAACGGACGCACCGCGCCGATGAAGCGCGCGATGAAGATGCTCTGCATGCCCTTGCGGCGGAACAGCGCCTCGCCGCGATCGAGCCACTGCGGATAGCGCGCGAACGGCCAGCGCTGGCGCAGCTGCGTGCCCCAGCGGCGCCCGATCCAGAAACTCAGGCCGTCGCCGGCGAACGCGCCCAGCGCTGCGCACACCAGCGCATACGGTCCGTTGACGTGGCCCAGTCCGACCAGCGCACCCACGGCGAACAGCAGCGGCAACGCGGGAACGAAGAAGCCCAGGATCACCAGCGCATCGCAGAACGCGATCAGGAAAGTCACCGCGCCCGCGGCGAAGGGATGTGCGCTGATCCACGCGCTGGCGCTTTCGATCCAGGTCGGTTCCATCGACGGATTATGGCAGCCGCCGCCGCGACTTCGTCACCGCGCGATGCCCGCCGTGCGCACGATTCCTTACACTGGCGCCATGTCCTCCGTCCCGCGCGAAACCGGCCCGCACGAAGTCGCCGCGCTCAAGGCCGACAGCTTCGGACGCATCGCGCTGATGCGCGACGGGCACGGCCTGTTCGTGCGTCGCGACCTGGCGCACGTGCCGGCGTGGCTGCGCCTGCCGGCCTGGTGGCTCGCGCGTCGCGAAGCCCGCGCGCTGCAACGCGTGCACGGCCTGCAGGCGATGCCGCAACTGCTGTGCTGGGATGGCCGCCGCCTCGATCGCAGCTACCTCGACGGCGCCGCGATGTACCAGCGACCGCCGCGCGATGATGCCGCCTACTTCCGCAAGGCGCACCGGCTGCTGCAGCAGGTGCACCGACGCGGCCTGGCGCACAACGACCTGGCGAAGGAAGCCAACTGGCTGGTACTGGCCGACGGCTCGCCGGGGATCATCGACTTCCAGCTCGCCACGCGCGGGCATCCGCGTTCGCGCTGGATGCGCCTGCTCGCGCGCGAGGATCTGCGCCACCTGCTCAAGCACAAGCGTACGTACTGCCCGCATGCGCTGACGCCGATTGAACGACGCATCCTCAAGCGCCACTCGTGGTTGCGCGAGGCGTGGTTCGTCACGGGCAAGCCGGTGTATCGCTTCATCACCCGCCGGCTGCTCAAGTGGGAAGACAACGAAGGGCAGGGCCCCAAACCGTGAGACGCACGCCATGACCACGCTCGCAGGCAAGACCCTCTTCATCACCGGCGCCTCGCGCGGCATCGGCCTGGCCATCGCCCTGCGCGCGGCGCGCGACGGCGCCAACGTCGCGATCGCGGCGAAGTCGACGGTGGCCAACCCCAAGCTGCCCGGCACCATCCACACCGCGGCGGCAGCGGTGAACGACGCCGGCGGTCGCGGCCTCGCGCTGAAGTGCGACATCCGCGAAGAGGACGAAGTGAAGGCCGCCGTCGCGGCGACGGTCGACGCGTTCGGCGGCATCGACATCCTGGTCAACAACGCCAGCGCGATCTGGCTGCGCGGCACGCTCGACACGCCGATGAAGCGCTTCGACCTGATGCAGCAGGTCAACGCGCGCGGCAGCTTCCTGTGCGCGCAGGCCTGCCTGCCGCACCTGCTGCAGGCGCCCAGTCCGCACATCCTTACCCTGTGCCCGCCGCCGTCGCTGGATCCCAAGTGGTGGGCGCCGCACACCGGCTACACGCTGGCGAAGATGGGCATGAGCTTCGTGACGCTCGGCCTGGCCGGCGAATTCGGGCCACGCGGTGTCGCGGTGAACGCGTTGTGGCCGCGCACGCTGATCGCCACCGATGCCCTGAACATGATTCCGGGCGTCAGCGCCGGCAACGGCCGCTCGCCGGCGATCATGGCCGATGCCGCGCACGCGATCCTGACGCGCCCCGCCGCCGGTTTCAGCGGCCGCTTCCTGATCGACGACGAAGTGCTCGCCGAAGCCGGCGTCACCGATCTTTCCGGGTACGCGGTGGATCCTTCGCAGCCGCTGTTTCCCGATCTCTTCCTCGACTGACCGCCGACGGGCTCGCCATGAAGTACCTCCACACCATGGTCCGCATCCGCGACATCGACGCCTCGCTGCGTTTCTACTGCGAGGGCCTCGACCTCGTGCAGAAGCGGCGAATCGACTATCCGCAGGGCCGGTACACGCTGATCTTCCTCGCCGCACCGGAAACGCCGGACGCCGAGATCGAGCTCACCTACAACTGGCCGCCCGAAGACGGTTCGCCCGGCGAGGATTACGGCTCGGCGCGCAATTTCGGCCATCTCGCCTTCCGCGTCGACGACATCTACGCGACGTGCGCGCGCCTGCAGGCGATGGGGTACACGATCCACCGCCCGCCGCGCGATGGGCACATGGCCTTCGTGCGCTCGCCGGACCTCATCTCGATCGAACTGTTGCAGGACGGCCACCTGCCGCCGCAGGAGCCGTGGGCGTCGATGCCCAACACCGGCAGCTGGTAATGGCGGCGGCGCGGCGGGAAAAGCGGCAAAATGGCCGCTTTCCCCCGCCTGCCAAGCCATGAGCACGTCCGCCGAGCTGTTCGCGCTGTCCGAGCGCTACTACCTGCCCGTCTACCGCCCGCGCCGGATCGTGCTCGACCACGGCAAGGGCGCGCGGATCTGGGACCGCGACGGACGCGAATACGTGGACTTCGGCGCCGGCATCGCCGTCAACGCGCTCGGACATGCGCACCCGGCGCTGCTCGCGGCGCTGACCGAGCAGGCTGGCAAGCTGTGGCACACCAGCAACGTCTTCGTCAGCGAACCGCCGTTGCGTCTGGCCGAAGAACTGGTCGAAGCCTCGCGTTTCGCCCGGCGCGTGTTCTTCTGCAACTCCGGTGCCGAAGCCAACGAAGGCGCGATCAAGCTGGTGCGCAAGTGGGCGACCGCACAGGGCCGCACGCCGGAACGCCGCACGATCCTCACGTTCCGCGGCAGTTTCCACGGCCGCACCCTCGCAGCGGTGACGGCGACCGCGCAGCCGAAATACCACGAAGGTTACGAGCCGCTGCCGCCGGGCTTCCGCTACGGCGACTTCAACGATCTGCCCGGCGCCGAAGCGGCGATGGCAGCGGGCGACGTCTGCGCGGTGCTGGTCGAACCGGTGCAGGGCGAAGGCGGTGTCATGCCGGCGACGCCGGAATTCCTGCACGGACTGCGCGCGCTGTGCGATCGCCACGGCGCCTTGCTGGTGCTCGACGAGATCCAGTGCGGCATGGGCCGCACCGGGCACCTGTTCGCCGCGCACGCCTACGACGTGGTGCCCGACGTGGTCACGCTGGCCAAGGCGCTGGGCAGCGGCTTTCCGATCGGTGCGATGCTGGTCGGCGACAAGGCCGCGGATGCCATGCAGTTCGGCGCGCACGGAACCACGTTCGGCGGCAATCCGCTGGCCGCAGCGGTCGCGCGCGCGGCGCTGCGCGAGCTGTCGTCGTCGGCGCTGCTGGCCAACGTCGCCCGGCAATCGCAGGCGTTGCGCGACGGCCTGGCGGCGATCGATGCCGAGTTCGGCATCTTCTCCGAGATCCGCGGCCGCGGCCTGATGCTCGGCGCGCAGTTGCGCGAACCGTATGCGGGGAAGGCCGGCGAAATCCTGGATCGCTGCGTCGAGCACGGCCTGCTCACCCTGCAGGCGGGCCCCGACGTATTGCGTTTCGTACCCGCGTTGAACATCGGCGATGAAGATGTCAGCGAAGGCCTGGCGCGATTGAGGGCGGCCATCGCCGCGTTTGTCGGAAGCTGAGATAAAAAGCCCGGAAAATCCGGGCTTTTTTTATCGATGCCGTGCGTTGTCGTGCATGCCCGGTGTTTCAATCGAAGCGGGAAGCGTGGATCTCGCGAGAGGCGCGGGAGCCGGGGAAGGGCTCCGAGCGCGCCATGGATGCATGGCGCGCGTCTGCGACTCCGGGCAGGGACAGCGAAGGACGGAGCGGCGGAGCCCTTCCCCGGCTCCCGCGCCGTCCCTCCGAAGCCGGACCGGAACTCGTTACCTCACGAGCGCGAACGCTTCCTTCGCCGCCGCCACCGTATGCGCGATCTCCGCTTCGCCATGCGCGCTGGAAACGAAGCCCGCTTCGAACGCCGACGGCGCCAGGTAAACGCCGCGTTCGAGCATCGCGTGGAAGAACCGGTTGAAACGCGCGGTATCCGACGCCTTCGCGTCCTCGAACGATTCCACCGGCCCTTCGCGGAAATACAGGCCGAACATGCCCGGTGCGCGTGTCGTGGTGAACGCGATGCCGGCTTCGCGCGCTGCCGCTTCGAGGCCGTCGCAAAGCGCGTGTGTGCTGCGTTCGAGCGCTTCGTGGAAACCCGGCACGCGGATCAGCTCGAGCGTTGCAAGACCGGCCGCCATCGCCACCGGATTGCCGCTGAGCGTGCCGGCCTGATAGATCGGCCCGCTCGGCGCGACCTGCGCCATCAGGTCGCGGCGTCCGCCGTACGCGCCCACCGGCATGCCGCCACCGATGATCTTGCCGAAGGTGCTCAGGTCCGGGGTGATGCCGTACAGCGCCTGCGCGCCGCCGAGCGCGACGCGGAAGCCGGTCATCACTTCGTCGAAGATCAGCAGCGCACCGTGCTTCGTGCAAAGCTCGCGCAGATGCTGCAGGTACCCCGCACGCGGCAGGATGCAATTGGCGTTGCCGACGATGGGTTCGATGATCAGGCCCGCGATTTCCCCGCCGACTTCGTCGAACAGTTTGGTGGCCGCGTCGAAATCGTTGTACGGCAGCGTCAGCGTGAGGTCGGCGAGCGCGGCGGGCACGCCGGGCGAATTCGGCAATCCCAGCGTCATCACGCCGCTGCCGGCCTTCACCAGGAAGCTGTCGCCGTGGCCGTGGTAGCAACCCTCGAACTTGACGATGCGGCTGCGTCCCGTCGCGCCGCGTGCCACGCGGATCGCCGACAGCGTGGCCTCGGTGCCGGAATTGACCATGCGCACCATCTCGCAGCTCGGCACGATCCGCGTGATCGCTTCGGCCATCGTGACTTCCAGCGCGTTGGGCACGCCGAAACTCAGACCGTCGCGCATCGTGCGTTCGACCGCCGCCAGCACCTGCGGATGCGCATGGCCGGCGATCATCGGTCCCCAGGAACCGACGTAATCCACGTAACGGTTGCCATCGACGTCGTACAGGTACGCGCCTTCCGCGCGCTGCGCGAAGAACGGCTCGCCGCCCACCGACTTGAAGGCGCGTACCGGCGAATTGACGCCGCCGGGAATCAGTTCCTTCGCGCGGTCGAACAGGGCATGGGAGCGATCGTTGGTCATGGGGATTCTTCGAAGCAGGAAAGGTAGGCGCGGGTGGCGGCCGCGGGGTCGGGCGCATCGAACACGCCGCTGATCACCGCCAGCAGGTCGGCCCCGGCCGCGACCAGCGGCCGCGCATTGTCCGGGGTGATGCCGCCGATCGCCACCCGTGGCAGACCCAGCGCAGCCGCTTCCTGCAGGAGCGCCGGCGCGGCGCAACGGGCGTGGGGCTTGGTGGGCGAGGGGAAAAACGCGCCGAAGGCGATGTAACTGGCGCCGGCGAACGCGGCCTGCCGGGCGCGGCCGGCGTCGTCGTAGCAGGACGCCCCGAGGATCGCGTCCGGCCCCAGTTCGTGCCGCGCGAGCGCGATTTCGCCGTCGTCTTCGCCCAGATGCGCGCCGTCGGCGCCGATGGCGGCGGCGAGCGCCCAGTCGTCGTTGATGATCAGCGGAATGCCCAGGCTGCGGCACATCGGCAGCAGCGCCATTGCCTGTTCCGCGCGCAGATCGTCGCTGGCGTGCTTGTTGCGGTACTGCAGCCAGGATGCACCGGCCCGCAGGACCGGCTCGACGCGGGCCAGCAGCCGTCGCGTGTCGGGTTCATCGGGCGTGATGGCGTACAGGCCGCGGCGCGGCCAGGGCGGGTTCATGCCTGCAGCATCCTTGGGCGGGGCGTGACAAAATGCGCTCCCGTCCCACGAAATTTCAACCGATAGCCCTCCATGACCGAAGTCGCCGCCGCCACCGTCTACCGCACCTGGATGTGCGTCGTCTGCGGATTCATCTACGACGAATCCAAGGGACTGCCGGAAGAGGGCATCGCCCCGGGTACGCGCTGGGAAGACATTCCGGATACGTGGACGTGCCCGGATTGTGGCGTGACGAAGGACGACTTCGAAATGATGGAAGTCTGACGTGTCTGCGCATCGGAAGGAAAAGGGCCGCGAAAGCGGCCCTTTTTGCGTTCGGGGATCAGGGTTGCGGAATGTCCGCGCTGAAGGTCAGTTGCGCGCCGTTCTCGAGTTTGAGGCGTGCCGCTTCGCCCGCATTGAGCTCCAGCACATAGCGGGCGGGCGCCTCGCTGGGGTATGGCGGGCAGCCGTCGCCCAGGGCGCACGGCGGCACGTCCCGCTGCTGGGAAACCAGCCTGCGGGCATCGTCGAAATACAGGATGTCCAGCGGAATCCGCGTGTTCTTCATCCAGTACGCCTGCGGCTCCTCGACGTCGTGGATGAACAGCATCCCGTGGTCGCGGGCGAGTTCGTCCCGGAACATCAGGCCGCGGGCGCGCTCGGCATCGTCGTCGGCGATTTCCACCTGGTAGCGGTGGCCGGCCAGTTCGACCCAGGGCTGGCCGCCCGTGGCGCAGCCGCCGGCTGCCAGCAGGGAAACCAGTGCGACGGCCTTGATCGGTTGCATTCGGGCTCCGGAGTGAGGTTGAAAGTGAGGCTGCGGGAACATCCGGTGCCGCCGCGCGGAGTGTCAAGCAAAAAATTCGCGCACTCCCCCTTCCCAATCTGGTTGCGGCTGTGCACAATGCGCGCCCCGCTGACCGGGCGGCCCTTGAGGGGGTGGAACGGGAGGGCGGGGCGGCCAAAAAAGATTGCGACACGGTGTTGACGGAATCGAAATTGGCTGTAAGATAGTCGGCTCCCTCGGGCACTTTGGTGCGACGGGGCAGCGGTAAAGAGGGATGCGGCGCTGAGGCCGGTTCCTGGGATCTTTGACAGTGTGCGCAGGTGACTTGTGCGGGCGTCTGGCTGGTGGATGCATGTCCATAGAGCAGACGTTCGTAACAGAGCAACAAGTCAATTCAAATGCAGAAATGCAAGCGAGTAATTTGGTGCCTGGAACGGGCTCTGCACTCGAAATATTTGGGTTTTCGGACCCATGCAGTTTTAAGTGAAGAGTTTGATCCTGGCTCAGAGTGAACGCTGGCGGCAGGCCTAACACATGCAAGTCGAGCGGCAGCGCGGGGGCA
>NZ_JBHSNM010000010.1:0-9027 GCF_042655745.1 Lysobacter yangpyeongensis
GCAGAGACACTGTGATGCCATTGCCCATCGACTCAACACCAGACCGAGGAAGCGCTATGGCTATCGCAGCCCAATGCAAAAACTATTCGGTTAGAGGAGCTTGTCGCACTTGGTGGTTGAATTCACGGCGCATCCGGCGGCGCCCCGTAGAACGATAGCTCAATGCTGCAGCCAAGATCACTGGCCAGCAGGATCATTGGACGTGGAATCTGGTAGCAAGGCCAGGGACGATCCTCAGTGGCAAGGTCATAGAGGCCAAAGTCGATCGTAGCGGCCGAGAACCCAAGGCTCCGAATAAGCAGAAGGTCCTGCTTGTGCTTGCGGATGAACTTGGCCGCTTGCGCCGTCTGGGCGGCAATGCCATCAGCGCCCGATAGCTCAATGTTGAATCCCGAAGTCTTGATCGGGCCCCGGCTCTTTAGAACGCCAGCGTCGCCCTTCCAGAAGACGCGGTCGGGCTGGATTGAAGAAGTTGCGAGGAATCTACGGACCTTTGCCGTTGATCCCGAAACCCGAAGCATGCATGACGGCATCTATGCGCCCTAACGCCTGAATTAAGCCGAGCCGCGAAGCGGCTTCGGCTTGAATGAATTGTTAGGCCTCAGTGCATGACCAGCTTATGCCAGTACGGTGCAAAAGGCGGCTTTGGGAACACAACACCTAAATATGTCTGAGCCCAGCACTTGGAGCGACCGTTATCCTTATCTGAGAAGTAGCCAACTACTTTTCCCGACTCGTCAATTTCGAGGATCTGGGTAAGCGAGCCCTCTGCCATGTAGTAACACCCATCCCGCTCATCGAGGTGGTGCTGATTGTTGAACTCTGCCCAAGTCTCCGCATAGCTGGAAGTTGCATCGGAGTGCTTCGACCGCTCCGCCTCAGCGCGGGCGTCTGCTTGTTTGAAGTTCTTCGCAGACTGAGCCGAAGCCGGAAGGGTGAGGAGCAAAGCTACTGCCAGAAAGAAAGCTCGAATCATCATTGGCCCCTCCATGAGGCCTAACGCCTGAATTAAGCCGAGCCGCGAAGCGGCTTCGGCTTGAATGAATTGTTAGGCGGCAGCCGGTTACTTGGCCAACTCGCCGGATACATACTCAATTAGCTCTCCAGTGTTCTTGGAGAACTCCGCTTGCAGATCAATACCGCACTTGTTGGCTAGGACAATGATCGACCACAAACAGTCAGACAGCTCGTGGCCAAGCTTGGTCTGGCAGTCATCAATGTCTCGCACGCCGGCGTGCGCCTGAATCAGCTTTGCCAGATCACCTACGTCCCCGATGAAGCCAAGCGCAAGTTCCTGGGTGGTCCAGACGCGACCCCACCGCTTAACCTCGAGTTTTTCGTAGAGCTCGTTTAGCTGTAGTGCCGCTTTTTCAAGATCGCTGAAGTTCACGTATGCCGCCTAACGCCTGAGTTAAGCCGAGCCGCGAAGCGGCTTCGGCTTGGACGAATTGTTAGGCCGCCAGTGTCGCCCTGAAAACTGGAGCACCGCAAGCCTGCCGGGTGGCCGAAGCCTTGAGCAATCGTAGCGCGCGGCAGGAAGCCGCGTGCGCATCTCGGGAAACAGAAGGTTGGGCGAATTGCTTTGGTTGCAGGAGCTTTGGGCGCAAGCCGTGAAAAGCGCAGGACGCGCCGCCGAGAACTTGCAGAAATCGGAAGCCAAAAGGCGAGAGTGGCTAGTGCGCGAGACTGCTTCTACGAAAGAACCCGTGCGGCCTAACGCCTGAATTAAGCCGAGCCGCGAAGCGGCTTCGGCTTGAATGAATGGTTATGCAGCCAGGAGACCCGGAGGACGAGGCTGCTGAAGAGATCTTAGCCCAGGACAATCGGTGCCCGAGAATCACCCCATGGGGCCGGGAAAGGAATCGGGCGGGCTTTGGCCGGCCGAAGGCGAGGGGCGCCGGATTGGCTGCCAAGGACACCGCGCGGCGCCGGCGAAGTGCTGGAAGACGCGATGCTTTTGGCGCAGATGCCAGGCCAATAAAGCTGCGGAACAAGACCGGGTGCACGAGAGGCTTAAGCAACCTCTATTCCACCGCGCATAACGCCTGAATTAAGCCGAGCCGCGAAGCGGCTTCGGCTTGAATGAATTGTTAGAGGGCAGGCCCGTCATGCCCATAGTTGAGAAATAACGGTAAGAGCAGTACCAGCCGACCCAAAACCGAAGAGGACAAGTTGCCACCAGAATAGACGCCAAGAAAGCTGCCCCATAACTCTTGAGTCAAAGCGATCTAAGGGGTTGATAGGTTCATCTTTCCAGCGCGAGCGAGCGATCTTTGCGGTGGCTCGAAAATCACGAAGGCGGTTGATGGCGCACCAAACAGCCAAGGCAACTGAGGCAGAAAGCAAGACTACTGAGGCCGCTCCTACGAACAGTAAGCACTTTGGTGTTGGTTGAATCGAGGTAAGGCCGGAGACTAGAAAGGCGAGCAGGCCAGTGGCAAGGCCAAGCACAAGATTTGATACGGACGAGAAATAGTCACGTGTAATGCCTTGCCACCGGATAAAGCTTTCAAGATCTTCAGCGGCCATTAGTGTCTCCCATGCCCTCTAACGCCTGAATTAAGCCGAGCCGCGAAGCGGCTTCGGCTTGAATGAATTGTTAGGCCGCCGATGTTGCCGGGACAATTGGGGCGATGGCAACTGTCCGCCTTTCGGTCCGAAGCCAGGACCGCCGGGGCGCGCTTTGAAGACCCTGAGCGCATCCCGAGAATCACGTAGCGAGGTCGAGAGACTTTGGTGTGTTGGAGCTGCGGGCGCATCCCGGATTGCCTGGGCGCGCCGCGAGGACCTGGCCGAGGAATCAATGAGCGCAGCCCAAAATGCTGGCACTCGCTTAAAACCACTCCTTCTGCTTTTGACTTGCTTGCGGCCTAACGCCTGAATTAAGCCGAGCCGCAAAGCGGCTTCGGCTTGAATGAATTGTTAGGCCGCCGATGTTGCCGGGAAGGTTGGGGCGATGGCAACTGTCCGCTTTTCGGGCCGAAGCCAGGACCGCGGGGGCGCGCTTTGGAGACCCTGAGCGCATCCCGAGAATCACGTAGCGAGGTCGAGAGACTTTGGTGTGTTGGAGCTGCGGGCGCATCCCGGATTGCCTGGGCGCGCCGCGAGGACCTGGCCGAGGAATCAATGAGCGCAGCCCAAAATGCTGGCACTCGCTTGAACCCACTCCTTCTGCTTTTGACTTGCTTGCGGCCTAACGCCTGAATTAAGCCGAGCCGCGAAGCGGCTTCGGCTTGAATGAATTGTTAGGCCGCGCCGACGATATGCCCAGCCGCGACCACGGATTTGTAGACGAACCAGGCAAGTAGAGAAATGCCTGAAACAAGACCAGTGATGCTTGATACGAGAAAGGCTGGCTGCCAGTACTTGTTTGCAGAAGCAATGGCGTTATTGACGTCATTTGCATGAAACGGTGGCTTGCGCGAGAAGAGGCGGCCAAGCGCCCAAGCCTTGTACAGCTCAAAGACCACGAAGACGAATAGGGAGGTTGAGATCAGTGCGCCCGTGGATGCAAACAGCCAAAGAGACATTTCGTCGCGAGTTTGTGTCCAGAGCGTAAAGAATCCGGCGTAGCCGGCCAGCATGACGACTTGAGTGTAGTGCGCTGTGTCCCGCTTAAGTTCTTCTACGGTCTTGTCCACGGTCGATTGGCCCGTCTGAGATGCTGCTTGTCTTGAGGCGTATTGAACCTGCTGCTGGCACTCACCAATGCGCTTTTCGTGGTTGGCGAGTGTGCTTTGAACGCCGCGGATGAATTTGTTCAGCCTTTCCGTGTCTCGGTCATTCATTGACTGTCCCCCGTGAACGCTGGGTGCGCGGCCTAACGCCTGAATTAAGCCGAGCCGCGAAGCGGCTTCGGCTTGAATGAATTGTTAGGGCGCGTGCGCATGAGAGCGAACTAAGCTGCCCTTAACTCAATATCCGTGGAAGGAATAACAGTGCAAAGAGAACCATGCCAATAGCAAATGTCAGTTCTGCGGTGGCTCTCTGTTGTCGCCGGTTCTTGCCGCCAACTGTCTTTGCAACCACAAGTGAAAGGATACTCAGGGCGATCACTGCAATGGCAATCGAGTAGAAGGAGCCCGTGATATGTGCGGTTGCTTTTTCGAGTTGCGAGTTCATGTGATCAGCGCCCTAACGCCTGAATTAAGCCGAGCCGCGAAGCGGCTTCGGCTTGAATGAATTGTTAGGCGGCAGCCGGTTACTTGGCCAACTCGCCGGATACATACTCAATTAGCTCTCCAGTGTTCTTGGAGAACTCCGCTTGCAGATCAATACCGCACTTGTTGGCTAGGACAATGATCGACCACAAACAGTCAGACAGCTCGTGGCCAAGCTTGGTCTGGCAGTCATCAATGTCTCGCACGCCGGCGTGCGCCTGAATCAGCTTTGCCAGATCGCCTACGTCCCCGACGAAGCCAAGCGCAAGTTCCTGGGTGGTCCAGACGCGACCCCACCGTTTAACCTCGAGTTCTTCGTAGAGCTCGTTTAGCTGTAGTGCCGCTTTTTCAAGATCGCTGAAGTTCACGTATGCCGCCTAACGCCTGAATTAAGCCGAGCCGCGAAGCGGCTTCGGCTTGAATGAATTGTTAGGCCGCAGCCCTGCGCCGGCGCCGCCAACCTAACCACAAACCAGCCACATGTAGTGCGAGCAAGACGATGCCCGAGCCATAGGCTGCCACAGCGTAAGTCCTGCCTTGCTCAGAGACAATGTCCGGGCCAACGAATGGATCGCGAACTGGCTCTAACCCAGAAAGGATGAGAATCATGGAAACGGGAAGCAGGACAACTCCCAGAGCAACGCGATAGCGACCCGCGAAAAAGGCGACAACACCGAACAGAGCACCGGTAAGCCACAGTTGCGGAATTGACGCGACCTTGTCCGATACTTCGGCAAATACCGGTAGAGGTAGGAGAGCCAAGAGCAAAGAGATCGATCGCGAGAGAGTTTTCATGCGGCCTAACGCCTGAGTTAAGCCGAGCCGCGAAGCGGCTTCGGCTTGAATGAATTGTTAGGCGGCGCACCAAGAAACACGGGCCGCCTATCGCGTGGAATGTGTCAGAAGCTTGCGTAGAACAATAAGAACGAAACCAGCCAAGACAAACAAGACGATGGACATCTCCACAAACACCACGTCATAGGATGCTTCGCCATCCGCTATGACTGGCCAAAACGTGCGCAGGAAGCCGGGCGGGCCGATCCAGCCGTGATACATCCATTGTCGCCACCAGCCTACGGCTCCAAGAACGGCAATGGCCGATACCAAGATCAAGCCGGCGACGCGAGATAGAGCTGTCTTTCCGATCATTGTGAAGGCTGCCTAGCCGCCTAACGCCTAGTAGACCCCAAAAGCGGGGATATGGGCGGGATATTCAGGTGGCGCCGACGGGGAGTCAAGGCGAGAAAGCGCGAGGAATATCAATCGGTTGCGCCGGGCCGGACGGGCGGCGAGGGCGCCAGGAGCGCCGTGCATATTTCACTTTCCGGGGCGACAAGTTTTATGAGCCCAAAAAGTTGAATTTGCTCTTGTCCGGCGGAGCGGTGTTGGTTGCGGCCTAACGCCTGAATTAAGCCGAGCCGCGAAGCGGCTTCGGCTTGAATGAATTGTTAGGCGCCACCCGCACGATCCAAGCTGCGAACGGCAGCGCAAACAACTCCGGAAGCCATCCGAGCACGAACGAGCCGGGATGCTCGGTGAAGAATGAATTGCCCACAAGACCCAAGTTGAGCCAGATAAAGCCTGGAATCACGGCAAGAAGCAGGTACAGCCAGAGCTTGGCCGGGCGAAGTTTGGTAAGCACGAAGGCAGCCGGGAGTGACAGAACAACGCTCGTCAGGAAATCGATCGGAAGGAGAACTGCCCGAAGCGACTCTCTCAGCCCAAGATCAACCAACCACCTAGGCACGGGCGAGTGGGCGGCAATGTTGGCCCAGCAGAAGAGCAGGAAATAACATTGGGCAATGCCGAGCAATACAGCTGCAGCGGCAGATATCGGAAGTCTTTGTAGCGTCATGCGAGAACCCTCCCTGTGGCGCCTAACGCCTGAATTAAGCCGAGCCGCGAAGCGGCTTCGGCTTGAATGAATTGTTAGGCCGATGGTGCAGGAGACTCAAGGGCCCGGCAAGCATGCTCTTGTTGGCCGAAGTCGGGAGGACCGAGCGCGCCGCTGGGAGCTACGGGCGCACCCCGAGAATCAGCTGGCAGAACGCGAAAAGAATCGGGCGTTGGAACCTGCGAGCGCACCCCCGACAACGTTTGGGGCGCGCTCGACACGTTGGCCGGAGCCGCTCTTGCCTTTCGGGAAACAAGCGAAGCCGGGACAGTGACGCCGCAAACAAGCCGCTTGGAACAGCTTTGCTCACCCAGCGGCCTAACGCCTGAATTAAGCCGAGCCGCGAAGCGGCTTCGGCTTGAATGAATTGTTAGGCCGCATTGTGCATGACACCCCACGACTCGCAAACGCCGCCAAACGGCTCCATTGCAGCAGTGACCCTCCGCTGGGTGGACGTGACACCTTCATAGGTGAGCGGGCCTAGGACCTGAAACTCGACATAGCCCGCCATGCTTTCACTCGGCGGGTAGAGGCCGAGCTCACCGTACTGGGCCCGGAGCCACTCAAGTGCTGCGGCCGGAGGTGGCCAGCTCTCGAAGTCGACGTTGTAGTCGACTGAGTGCGGCACGGAAAAATCGAAACCGTCGGCTGCGAGATTGCGGAAGACTCCGCCGTCCGCGTCATTCGGCCAATCTGCGGTGAGGTGTGCCATGCGGCCTAACGCCTGAATTAAGCCGAGCCGCGAAGCGGCTTCGGCTTGAATGAATTGTTAGGCCGCAAGCCGGCGCTGTTAACCAGCATTGTTGCGAACCCGTGCCAGGCCAACAGCGAGACCAACAGCCAAAAACACCATGTACGGTATGAAGCACATTATCCACATGGCGCCAAACGCAAAATCGTACTCGCCGAGCTTGGGCAGATGGCTGAGAGTAACCAGCAGGAAGAGCAGCAGGAATGGCGAGATGGCGACAAGGCCTGCCCGAAAGAGAGGTCGCCGTGACGGATTGAGCCAGTAGCCAATGATGAGCAGGGCCGGAACTCCGAGCTCGATTGCTATGGCCCCTGCATTTAGTGCGCTTTCGCTCATGGGAATGATCTGCGGCCTAACGCCTGAATTAAGCCGAGCCGCGAAGCGGCTTCGGCTTGAATGAATTGTTAGGCGCCACTGCTGCGCCCGAAGTGGTTGTACAAGCCGATGATAACCGCGGCAATGACGAGCACGATCAGTCCGATGGTCTCCAAGTCAGTGTCTGACCAGGAGAACCGTTTGCGAAAGGTTTTGCTGAAAAGAAACGGCGAGATGACCGCAACGCCAGCGGCCAGGCAAGCGGTGCCAAGCCAGAAATTGAATTGCCACCAATCAATGATTGCCTTGAGCATTGGTGTTGCGTCTAACCTCGGGCGAGTGGCTTTTTAGAAGATTAGCGAGAAGGATCGGTGGCGCCTAACGCCTGAATTAAGCCGAGCCGCGAAGCGGCTTCGGCTTGAATGAATTGTTAGGCGCCAGGCCGTTAGCCGACCACGGTGACCACATCTAGCGTCTCGATGTATATCCACCGGCCTTGCTCAAGGCGGAACACGTAACGCTTGCTTGGGTCCGGCGCCATTGCTGAGAGAGTGCCATCGGTGCTGGCATACCAGCAAATCTTTCCGCTAGGTGGCTCAGGAACCTGCGCTAAAAGCGATTTCTCTGCGGTTTTGTCCAGCTTTATGAGCCCTGAGGGATGCTGCCCAGGTTGAGGCAAGTGCGAATAGATGGGGCATTTCGCGGCCTCTGCCGGAGCAAGCCACAGAAGCATCAGCATGAGTGTCACGTAGCGCATAACTGTCCTCTGGCGCCTAACGCCTGAATTAAGCCGAGCCGCGAAGCGGCTTCGGCTTGAATGAATTGTTAGGCGCCACCCGCACGATCCAAGCTGCGAACGGCAGCGCAAACAACTCCGGAAGCCATCCGAGCACGAACGAGCCGGGATGCTCGGTGAAGAATGAATTGCCCACAAGACCCAAGTTGAGCCAGATAAAGCCTGGAATCACGGCAAGAAGCAGGTACAGCCAGAGCTTGGCCGGGCGAAGTTTGGTAAGCACGAAGGCAGCCGGGAGTGACAGAACAACGCTCGTCAGGAAATCGATCGGAAGGAGAACTGCCCGAAGCGACTCTCTCAGCCCAAGATCAACCAACCACCTAGGCACGGGCGAGTGGGCGGCAATGTTGGCCCAGCAGAAGAGCAGGAAATAACATTGGGCAATGCCGAGCAATACAGCTGCAGCGGCAGATATCGGAAGTCTTTGTAGCGTCATGCGAGAACCCTCCCTGTGGCGCCTAACACCTGAGTTAAGCCGCGCCGCGAAGCGGCGTCGGCTTGAACGAATTGTTAGGGCGCACCTTCTGCCACCCCATAAAACGATAGCTCGATAGTTGCACCAAGCTCGGCTGCGAGTTGAGCGACCGCAGTTGGGACCGAGTAGCTAGGCCACGGCTGATCTTCAGTGGCCAAATCATAAAGCCCGAAATCGATCGAGACGGCACGGAACCCAAGCTTGGGGATGAGACTGAGCGCGGTCTGGTGCTGGCGGGCAAAGCGAACAGCCTGCCGCGCCTGTGCGGAAAGACCTTCTGCAGCCGACAGCTCGATGTTGAAGCCCGATTGCTGCGTGACGCGGCCACCTGGGCGGGCCTCGCCCTTCCAGAACACCCGAAGCGGCTGTAAGCCTGACTGCGCCAGGAACTGGCGGACCTTTGCAGTTGATCCCGAAACCCGCAAAACGCATGAAGGCATCTGTGCGCCCTAACGCCTGAATTAAGCCGAGCCGCGAAGCGGCTTCGGCTTGAATGAATTGTTAGGCGCCGGAAATTGCCAAAGTAAGTGCGACAACTCCAGCCCCCAAGAATGCAGGGGTGAGCTGGCAGACTGGTTGGGACTCTGATCCGGCAAGAAAGGAGCCCCAACCGTGACGTACCACCAGCTCACCGAG
>NZ_JBHSNM010000011.1:0-7003 GCF_042655745.1 Lysobacter yangpyeongensis
CTATCCGGGCTTCGGGCCGGAGAGCGGTGAGTTGCCGGCGCCCCCACCTTCACGGCACCATCGGCGGCCTAACAATTCATTCAAGCCGAAGCCGCTTCGCGGCTCGGCTTAATTCAGGCGTTAGGCCCTGGTGCAGAAACAACGTCGTTGTTGTTCCTTCGGCTAGTCCATCGCAGCGTGCAGTGTCGGCTCCGGACAGCGGCACCGGCTTTTCCCGCACCGGCGGGCTCACCGCTTCGCCGTTCGAGCTGACCGTCCTCGTACTCCAACTTCCGGTCGCTTCGGCCGCTCCGCGCATCCAGCTTGGCCGCTAAAGCCCATCCGTCGCTTCTGGTACTGTTTTGGCTGGCGGCAGTGGTGTTCGTGGTCGGCTTTCCCAAGTCGTCCAGCATCTCAGGCACCATTGCCTAACAAGTCATTCAAGCCGAAGCCGCTTCGCGGCTCGGCTTAATTCAGGCGTTAGGCGCGGCCCCAGCATCACGGCGGCCGTGAGCGTAAGATCGCATTTCCAATCAATCCGGGGGGATTTATGAAGGTTTCCATTTTGGCTGGCCTTGCTGTTCTGGCATTCTCTGGCAGCGCAGCCGCTGGCTGCTACGGCACTGGCTCCTACCGCACTTGCACCGATGCCAACGGCAGCACGTACACAACCCAGAAAATTGGCAACTCCACGTACACCAGCGGATACAACACGCAAACCGGCTCATCTTGGAATCAGTCCACCCAGCGCATCGGCAATAACTCTTACACAACCGGCAACGATGCTCAGGGCAACTCTTGGAGTTCTAACAGCCAGCGCATTGGCAACACCACGTATCAGTCTGGCTATGATTCCAATGGCAACTCTTTCTCTGGCCAGACTCGCCAGAACGGTAGCACCACCACCTACTCAGGGTCCGACAGCAAAGGCAACACGTACAGCAAGACTTGTACGGCCTACGGCTGCTACTAGCACCGCGCCTAACAATTCATTCAAGCCGAAGCCGCTTCGCGGCTCGGCTTAATTCAGGCGTTAGGCCGCTAGGAGACCTTCATGCCGACGAGAGAAGAGCTGACCGAGCACCTGTGGCAGGAGATCATCAATCCGCTAGATGACCCATCTACGCTCGACAACATCATCGCCAACTGCAAGCGCCAGCCTGATGCCTCCTTTGCGGACGTCGGCCCTGCCATTGAACGTGCGTTGGCTGCCGGCGTGTCTGCCAAGGATCTTTGCTTGATCAACCGCTGCACCGCGTATGAGGCAGTTTTTGGCACCCTCTATGCCATCGGCGATCCCGGCGTTGATGGCAATGATGTTTTTGGGCTGTATGAGATCCTGGCCACGTCACCGAGTGCCAGATGGTAGCTCGGGCGCGGCCTAACAATTCATTCAAGCCGAAGCCGCTTCGCGGCTCGGCTTAATTCAGGCGTTAGGCCGCATGAAACTTAGCTCGTTAGCTAACCTGATTTCTGGTGCACTCTCTGCAGCTGACTATTCGGCCGAGATTGCCGCAGAGTTGGCTGAGCACACTCGCCACCTTGGCGGCGGAGGATCCGCACCGGTCGCTGTCTCGGAGGACGTCGATCTGGTTCTAGATAGGGCTGGGCTTGGAGTTCTTTGTCGCCTGTTTGCCTCAGGTCAACTCACTGCTGGTGAGCTCGCCTACACTGCTGATGCTTTGCAAATGGCCGAGCGGGTCGAGTTCTCTAGTCCAGAGGTTGCTGATGATCTTGATGCTTGCACAGACCCAGAGATCAACGGGCCGCTTTCGGCAGAAAAAGCGTTGGCAATTGCAGGTCGTGGCGCTGCGGCCTAACAATTCATTCAAGCCGAAGCCGCTTCGCGGCTCGGCTTAATTCAGACGTTAGGCGCACCTATGCAGAAAGGTATTTCCATTTCCAAAATCTGGTCAGATGACGATCTGGTAGAGCTGCGCATTGTCGTGACTGACAAAGCATCGTCCTTCTGCACCACCACCTATGTTGGTCATGGCCAGCTAGGGGATCTGACAAATCAGCTAAGAGTCTTTAGGGATCATATTCACGGCGGGATCAAAGACATTCGTTTTGGGGAGTTCGGGCCGGAGTACGCTAACGGGGCGTTCCATGCGAGGCTGCATTTCCGCTCCCCCGGTAAGCTCTACATCTCCACGCACCAACAGTCTGAGTTCAGTGGATTCTCTGTTGGAGAGGTTGCTAGTGAGGCAAAGATGTATCTGGTTAGTGAGCCGGTCTTGCTGGACAACTTCATTGCAGAGTTTGGGGCCCTCGCCAACGGCGCTCGCGAGGACGCATCCCTGGAGTGCGCCTAACAATTCATTCAAGCCGAAGCCGCTTCGCGGCTCGGCTTAATTCAGGCGTTAGGCCTCATGACAGACCACATCGATCTCGAGAAAAGGCTACTGGCTGCGGCAATATATGAGCTCCGCATTCTGCTCGCCGGTCACATCGATCCTGATGACGATAGCCCGGTGAGTGCCGCTGCGTGGCTCGCCTACCTACTTCACAATCAGGCGCTGGCCGCGCTTGAGGGCAAACCATTCGACGTTCGCGCTGCTTTGGATGGCCTCGGCATGGTAGAGCGAAGGACTGGCAGCAGGTGGTTACAGCACTTTCGGCAGGTCGTCCTCAGTGAGGCCTAACAATTCATTCAAGCCGAAGCCGCTTCGCGGCTCGGCTTAATTCAGGCGTTAGGCCGCTTGGAAACCAACCTAGGGAGGTGACAGTGAACACTCGGACCGCTCTTTGCATGTCTCTATCTGTTCTCGCTCTTGGCCAGGCGCATGCTGCCGGCCTGGCAATCGGTGCTGCTCCCAAGGGCGATGCCGTAAGCGTCGCATCCCGCGTCATTAAAGAGAACTTTCCGGAGTGCAAGCGTGTTACCAAAGCCGTTCGGGCAACGGACGGAGGCATTCATGCGCGCTGCGATGCCACGGACTACCTTGTGTTCACCATATTCAATGCCAAGGAGGGCAAAGCTCGCGAGGTCGCCATGAACTGCACAGCCGCAAAGCGGTTGCTCAACGTTTCGTGCTAGCGGCCTAACAATTCATTCAAGCCGAAGCCGCTTCGCGGCTCGGCTTAATTCAGGCGTTAGGCGCTCATGGAAGCATCTATGCGACTTCTTGTACTTGTCTCGCTGCTCCTCATTTCTCACGTTAGCTTGGCGTGTGATGACTCCAAGTCCGCGGGTGAGGCCGATGTAATGGCCCGATTGGTGATGAATCGACTTACGCCTGAATCATTCCAAAGAGATCAAGAGATCAAGCGCCAGTACGGCTGTAAGTACATCATTGCAGATGCCCCTGACTCCCCTGCACTGGAGCGGGCCCAGCCCATAGCCGGCGGCTTGCCGGATGCGCCTCTGGGGCCAGATGGAGAGCCCATCAATGGCAAGGTATTAATCGGCTATATCATTGGAGTAGACGGCCTGGCTCACGATCCGATTGTCCTGGAGAGCACCTCCCCTATTCTCACGGATACGGCCCTAGCTGCCATGAAAGAGTGGCGCTTTGTACCGGGCAAGTTTAATGGCCGTATCGTGGCCACCCTTGCCGCGCAGAATTTCTCGTTTGGGCCTCCTCGCTGAGCGCCTAACAATTCATTCAAGCCGAAGCCGCTTCGCGGCTCGGCTTAATTCAGGCGTTAGGCGGCGCCCGGCTTTTATCGGCAAAAGGCTCCCTGCATTTCCGCAACGGCGGGTTTGCGGCGCAAGCCAGTGTTCGGGCATCTTCGCTCCATCACGCCGTCCGCTATCGCGCACGGCTGCATCCGGTAGTGCCAGCTTTTCATTCCCGCACCCAACGCCGCCCGCTACGCGAGCGGCTTACCATCTGGCAAACTCGCCCTGCCCGGCTTCGGCCGGTAGATTTCAGGCAGGCGGTACATTTCAGAGAAACCGGATAGTTGGTGTTGTTTTCGGTGCTTTGGAGTCTGGCCGCCTAACAATTCGTTCAAGTGGAAGCCGCTTCGCGGCTCCACTTAACTCAGGCGTTAGGCGCCTTAGTGGAGGTCTCGGATGAAGGCCCTTTGGAGCAATCGGCTCTTCAAGATTGGCGCGATCATCGCAGTGCTCGGCTGGACACCCCTGCTTGCCATTATTCTGCTTGCCGCGATCGGGCTCTGGCCGGATCCAAACCCAAATCCAATTGGCCCCGGCCTGCTGTTCTTCTTTACGTTCTGGCCGGCCGTGATCTGCCTTGGCATTGGGGCGCTTCAGGTATGGCGTCGTCGCGGGCAGCGTGGCGGCGCCTAACAATTCGTTCAAGCCGAACCCGCTTCGCGGCTTCGTCTTGAACGACTCGCAAATTGGTCGCCCGCCGTTCTCCGACTGCTGTGGCAGCGGGTCGGCTTAACTCAGGCGTTAGCCCTTTCACCGACTATTGCGCGACTGAAAGTGATACTGTAGTGTCACTCCATGCGCACAGAACTCGTCACTACCCTTAAGCGTCAGGCGACTGAACTCCTCTCGGACATTGAGCGAGATAAGGAGCCTATTCTCATCACACAGCACGGCCTCCCGAGCGCATATCTCGTGGATGTTGAGACCTACCAGCTTATGCAGCAGCGCATGACCGTACTGGAGGGTATCGCTCGCGGCGAGCTTGCGATTGCTGAGGGCCGGGTTGCTACTCACGCCCAAGCCAAGACGCGCCTCGCGCGATGGCTGAAATAGTCTGGTCGGAGCCGGCGTTGAGCGACTTGGACGCTATCGCCGACTATATCGCCATCGAAAATCCAGTCGTGGCAGCGGAGTTGGTCAAGCGCATCATTGGCCACGTGGAGCAATTGGCAGATCACCCGGAAAGTGGCAGTCGGCCCCAGGAACTCAAGCGGTCCCGCTACCGCCAGATAGTTGAGCCGCCGTGCCGCGTCTTCTACCGCTATGACGGACAACGCGTCTTTATCTTGCATGTCATGCGCTCTGAGCGGCTGCTCCGTAAAGGAAAGCTCGTTGCTCGTGCCAAGCCGCCAAAGGGCTAACAATTCATTCAAGCCGAAGCCGCTTCGCGGCTCGGCTTAATTCAGGCGTTAGGCCGCAAGCAATTCAAAAGCAGAAGGAGTGGCTTCAGGCGAGTGTCAGCATTTTTGGCTGCGCCCATTGATTCCTTCGGCCAGGTCCTCGCGGCGCACCCAGACAATCGCGGTATGCGCCCGCAGATCCAACACACCAAATTCTCTCGGCTCCATCCTGTGATTCCCGGGATGCGCTCAGGGTCTTCAAAGCGCGCCCCGGCTGTCCTGGCTACGGACCGAAAAGCAGGTAGTTGCCATCGCCCCAATTCTCCCGGCAACATCGGCGGCCTAACAATTCATTCAAGCCGAAGCCGCTTCGCGGCTCGGCTTAATTCAGGCGTTAGGCAACATGGGCAAGTCCGTCCTCGCTGAAATTGAAGACCAAACCTTGGCTATGGCCGAGGATGAGTATGTGTCCTTCAAAACAGCGTCATTTGTGCTCAGCAGGTTCCACCCTCGAGGCGTGACTTATGGAGAGCTCCTGTGCATAACCGGCAGGCTTTCTTCACTTGGTCTAATACGCTGGCGTATCCGGCAACACGGCCGCTGGCACTTTCGCCGCCATGTATCGTGGCCGGCCCAAGGCCTGGGTGCTGCACAGTTCATTGCAACAGCTCAAGGGCTGGCGTACTTGCAGGCACCCCGGCATGTTGCCTAACAATTCATTCAAGCCGAAGCCGCTTCGCGGCTCGGCTTAATTCAGGCGTTAGGCCCCATGTCCGAAATCAGCTACGAAATCGCGAAAGAGCAAGCCGTCGCAAGAGCCGAAACCGTCGGTGTTGACTTCGCTCCCGCCGACTCAAGCCGGCCGTTCTGGGTCTGGTCGGGTGTCGGATACCACACGCATGCTGCGCGTGTTTCTGCCGCTGAGCTCTTACACTCATGGCCCGGGCACTTCGACTTGGTCCGAGCATGGCTGGAGCCACTTCTTGTGCAGTTGGCTGACGGCGCCGCGCTCAATCCTGATGATGTCCTTGCTGCATATTCTGCGTACCATGGCAAAGTGGCCCCTCGCTCCAACACAGCTGGGGCCTAACAATTCATTCAAGCCGAAACCGCTTCGCGGTTCGGCTTAATTCAGGCGTTAGGCCGCACAAATCAAAAGCGTCGGAGTGGGTTCTCGCGAGTGCCGGCGTACTGGCTACGCTCATTGATTCCTTCGTCCAGTTCCTCGCGGCGCGCCCAGGCAATCGCGGTATGCGCCCATGGCTCCAACACACCCAAGTCTCCCGGCCTCGTTAGTTTATTCTCGGGATGCGCCCGGAGTCCGCTAAGCGCGCCCCGACTGGACCGGCTTCGTCCCCAAAGCGGACAGTTGCTCGTCCCCCAACCGCTACGGCACCATCGGCGGCCTAACAATTCGTTCAAGCCGAACCCGCTTCGCGGCTTCGTCTTGAACGACTCGCAAACTGATCGTCCGCCGTTCTCCGGTTGCTGCGGCAGCGGGTCGGCTTAACTCAGGCGTTAGGCGGCATGGAAAGTTCAATGCGCTTTTTGATGACCACATTTCTAGCCCTCGCAGCTAGCACTTCCTGGGCCGCCGCACCCACTGAGGCAGAACGGCCACCCGACCTCAACTGCGACGTTGGCCCGCTGCACAAGACCTACGGGAAAACCGCATGGCTCGTGTATGCCTGCAATGACTCGCGCTCTGTCGTTATTGTCTCGGACAAGGGCAATCCTGCCCTGCCTTTCTACTTCATTCTGTACGTCAATCCCGATGGGGACATGCAATTACACGGTGAAGGCACTGGCAAGAAATCTGCCACTCAGGCTGCATTCGACGAGATTAAGACACTCACGCAAACTGACGTCGCTGGGCTGGTAGCGCAGGCTCAGGCCGTTCAAGCGGGTGGCACTGCCAAGTGATCGGCTTGCCGCCTAACAATTCATTCAAGCCGAAGCCGCTTCGCGGCTCGGCTTAATTCAGGCGTTATGCGCGGTGGGATAGAGGTTGTTCAAACCTATCGTGCACCCGGTCTTGTTCCGCGGCTTGAGTGGCTTG
>NZ_JBHSNM010000012.1:2500-5503 GCF_042655745.1 Lysobacter yangpyeongensis
AATATGGGGGGACCATCCTCCAAGGCTAAATACTCCTGACCGACCGATAGTGAACCAGTACCGTGAGGGAAAGGCGAAAAGAACCCTGGTGAAGGGAGTGAAATAGACCCTGAAACCGTGTGCGTACAAGCAGTAGGAGCCCTTCGGGGTGACTGCGTACCTTTTGTATAATGGGTCAGCGACTTACTGTTCGTGGCGAGCTTAACCGTATAGGGGAGGCGAAGGGAAACCGAGTCTGATAAGGGCGCATAGTCGCGGGCAGTAGACCCGAAACCGGGTGATCTAGTCATGCCCAGGGTGAAGGTACCGTAACAGGTACTGGAGGCCCGAACCCACTCCCGTTGCAAAGGTAGGGGATGAGGTGTGATTAGGAGTGAAAAGCTAATCGAACCCGGAGATAGCTGGTTCTCCTCGAAAGCTATTTAGGTAGCGCCTCATGTGAATCTTCTTGGGGGTAGAGCACTGTTATGGCTAGGGGGTCATTGCGACTTACCAAACCATGGCAAACTCCGAATACCAAGACAGACTGCATGGGAGACACACGGCGGGTGCTAACGTCCGTCGTGAAAAGGGAAACAACCCAGACCCACAGCTAAGGTCCCAAATTTCGTGCTAAGTGGAAAACGATGTGGAAAGGCACAGACAGCCAGGAGGTTGGCTTAGAAGCAGCCACCCTTTAAAGAAAGCGTAATAGCTCACTGGTCGAGTCGGTCTGCGCGGAAGATTTAACGGGGCTAAGCACGAAACCGAAGCTTGGGGTGCATACTTTGTATGCGCGGTAGAGGAGCGTTCCGTACGCCGTTGAAGGTGGCTTGAGAAGGCTGCTGGAGGTATCGGAAGTGCGAATGCTGACATGAGTAACGATAATGCGGGTGAAAAGCCCGCACGCCGAAAGCCCAAGGTTTCCTTGCGCAACGTTAATCGACGCAGGGTGAGTCGGCCCCTAAGGCGAGGCAGAAATGCGTAGTCGATGGGAAGCTGGTTAATATTCCAGCACCTCGCGTAAGTGCGATGGAGGGACGGAGAAGGTTAGGCAGGCCGGGCGTTGGTTGTCCCGGTGAGAGAGTTGAGGCGGTCCCCTTAGGCAAATCCGGGGGGGCAACGTTGAGACTAAGGACCGGCCCATTAGGGCTAGGCTGCTGATATCACGCTTCCAGGAAAAGCTCCTAAGCTTCAGCTTACGCAGACCGTACCGTAAACCGACACAGGTGGGCAGGATGAGAATTCTCAGGCGCTTGAGAGAACTTAGGTGAAGGAACTAGGCAAAATAGTACCGTAACTTCGGGAGAAGGTACGCCCTCCATGGTTAATAGCTGGGGAGGGCCGCAGAAACCAGGCCGCTGCGACTGTTTATCAAAAACACAGCACTCTGCAAACACGAAAGTGGACGTATAGGGTGTGACGCCTGCCCGGTGCCGGAAGGTTAATTGATGGGGTCAGCCGCAAGGCGAAGCTCTTGATCGAAGCCCCGGTAAACGGCGGCCGTAACTATAACGGTCCTAAGGTAGCGAAATTCCTTGTCGGGTAAGTTCCGACCTGCACGAATGGCGTAACGACAGCGGCGCTGTCTCCACCTAAGACTCAGTGAAATTGAAATCGCTGTGAAGATGCAGCGTTCCCGCGGCAAGACGGAAAGACCCCGTGAACCTTTACTATAGCTTTACACTGAACGTTGAGTTCGTCTGTGTAGGATAGGTGGGAGGCTATGAAACCCAGGCGCTAGCTTGGGTGGAGCCAACCTTGAAATACCACCCTGATGTGCTTGACGTTCTAACCTAGGTCCGTAATCCGGATCGGGGACCGTGTATGGTGGGTAGTTTGACTGGGGCGGTCTCCTCCCAAAGTGTAACGGAGGAGCTCGAAGGTACGCTCAGCGCGGTCGGACATCGCGCACTGTGTGCAAAGGCATAAGCGTGCTTGACTGCAAGATCGACGGATCAAGCAGGTACGAAAGTAGGACTTAGTGATCCGGTGGTTCTGTATGGAAGGGCCATCGCTCAACGGATAAAAGGTACTCCGGGGATAACAGGCTGATACCGCCCAAGAGTTCATATCGACGGCGGTGTTTGGCACCTCGATGTCGGCTCATCACATCCTGGGGCTGTAGTCGGTCCCAAGGGTATGGCTGTTCGCCATTTAAAGTGGTACGCGAGCTGGGTTCAGAACGTCGTGAGACAGTTCGGTCCCTATCTGTCGTGGGCGTTGGAGATTTGAGAGGGGCTGCTCCTAGTACGAGAGGACCGGAGTGGACGAACCTCTGGTGTTCCGGTTGTCATGCCAATGGCACGGCCGGGTAGCTATGTTCGGAAGCGATAACCGCTGAAAGCATCTAAGCGGGAAGCGCGCCTCAAGATGAGATCTCCCGGGACTCTAGTCCCCTAAAGGAACCATCAAGACCAGGTGGTTGATAGGCAGGGTGTGTAAGCGCAGCAATGCGTTGAGCTAACCTGTACTAATGATCCGTGTGGCTTGACCATATAACCTCAAGTGGCCTTGGACTCGACGAGACGTCGTGACCTTCCAGGACCGACTCGCTACAATCCCAAACTCTTCGCCCGATGGGGGAATCCCCTTCAGGCAACAGACGCAAGCAGGCGCTCCGCGCCGCTTCACCCGCTTGCTCAGTGACAATAGCGTTGTGGCACCACCCGATCCCATCCCGAACTCGGAAGTGAAACGCAACCGCGCCGATGGTAGTGTGCATCCGCATGCAAGAGTAGGTCATCGCTGAGCATTTACCCCGAACCCCCGGCCCTAAAGGTCGGGGGTTCTTCTTTGTGCGCGAAAAATGCCGTGCACGCGCCCAGCGTGCCGCGCTGTTCTCCGAGGCCCATCCTCGCATCGGCAATCGACCACGACAGCAGCACTTGCAGCGGCATACCTCCCGGCGGCCGAGCGCAATCACGTCGTCAAGGCATTTGCCTACTCGTTCGGCAAGCCCTCATCGCAAGGCGCCGGCCAACGCTCGGCTCCTGTGATGTGCCACACGAAGAACTCCCCGGA
>NZ_JBHSNM010000013.1:0-4714 GCF_042655745.1 Lysobacter yangpyeongensis
ATCGGCGGCCTAACAATTCGTTCAAGCCGAACCCGCTTCGCGGCTTCGTCTTGAACGACTCGCAAATTGATCCACCGCCGTTCTCCGATTGCTGCGGCAGCGGGTCGGCTTAACTCAGGCGTTAGGCTCGCATGGTTAGAGACACTGCAGCGTGGAGACAGTACCGGCAGATGCGTGTCGCCTGCTGGGTTGCCTTCGCGGCCTTTATTGGCTCATTCTTTCTTGAGAGCGGCACGGCTACGTTGTTCTGCTTTCTCGTGTGGGGCGCCATCTCGTTCATGGGGGCCTATTGGCCATGCCCAGTCTGTGGCGGTCGCGTCGGCTATATTTCTCTTGGCCCGCTGCGGGTGATCTGGCCGTTTGGCGGTTGGTGCACAGCCTGTAATCGCAGACTGTTCCTCTATCGGCAGCGCGCCTAACAATTCATTCAAGCCGAAGCCGCTTCGCGGCTCGGCTTAATTCAGGCGTTAGACGATGGGTGAAGATCTCGCGGGTCGGACGATCGCGGACAATGTCCGGGAATACGGCTGGCACTGCCTCCATGTCTTCCCAACGCAAGAAGGCCAAGACAAATTCAGCTACTCCATTGGATTCGGTGAGTCATATGGAGCACCGGAGGTGCTGGTCTTCGGACTAGAGCGAGAAAAGGCGCATGCAATCCTCAACGAGTGCGCCAACCTGTTCAAGGGCGGCCATACAGTCCGCCCGAATGTCGAGGACCCTGATGTTCTTGGGGGTGGCTACAAGGTGGTCTTTAAGCCTGTTCGTCCCGATTGCTTTAATGAGTACCTAGGTACGGCCCTGCGCTACTACCAAGGCAAGCCATTTGGTGCGGTGGTCATGTTTCTACCGGACCGGCAGCATCGCTTTCCTTGGCAACCTGGCTACGATTACATTCCGGCCGATGAGCCCTTGGCCATCGTCTAACAATTCATTCAAGCCGAAGCCGCTTCGCGGCTCGGCTTAATTCGGGCGTTAGGCCCCATGTTGAGACTCGGTCTGTTCCACCAATTCAAGGGCACTGACACATTGCTCTTGGCTGGGACCTCCCAAGAGATCACGGATCTATCCCGCCGCCTTGGCGAGTTCACCGCTTCACCCGATCCCACGCTGCCACTCCATGCCGTTGCTCAAGTTGCGGCTAGCCATCCCGCTCAGCTATTCGCCTGTCGCAACTCACAGCCACCGCCCGCCGGTTTTGGCTGGCACTGTTCACCTGAGCTGCTGTCGTCTGTCCAAGGTAAGCTTCTCGCTGTGGCTTCATCCGGCAGAGGGCATCAGTACTTCGGCCTCATTGACTCGCCAGTCCAGCTAATGGTTTCGGTCGGTGAGTACGGTGATTCCTGGTGGTCGGCTGGGGCCTAACAATTCATTCAAGCCGAAGCCGCTTCGCGGCTCGGCTTAATTCAGGCGTTAGGCTGCAGGAGAGATCACAGTGACTCAATTCTCGTTAATCTTGCTCGCCGCTCTTGGGGTCGCAAACGCGGCCGAGCCGGATACGGCAACGCGCCAGACCTCCAGCATCGGCTATGCCTCGGTAGCGGAGGCACTGTCGGATCTCAAGGAAAACCCAGAAAACTCTGTTCGGGTCCAAGAGGGCTGGACGATCATTGATGATCGAAAGAACTCGGCCATCTGGTCCTTCAGCCCAGAAGGGCACCCCGCATATCCTGCCGCCGTAAAGCGCACCATCTTTGAGCGGGACGGCCACATTTACGTCGACATGAAAGCACTGTGCCAAGCCAAGAAAGAACCGTGTGACGAGCTAATCGAGCAGTTCAAGGCGCTCAATGAGCAAATGCGGCAGCACATGCAGCAGCAGGCTGGCGGGTAGCAGCCTAACAATTCATTCAAGCCGAAGCCGCTTCGCGGCTCGGCTTAATTCAGGCGTTAGGCCTCGCACGAGCATCTTCAGGAGCACTCATGTTTGACCACGTCGTATTCGGAGTCAGCGACTATGCTGCGAGCAAAGAGTTCTTCCTCAAAGTGCTATCGCCGCTCGGTGTAACTGTTGTCTCGGAAGGACCGATCGGTATCGAGCTTTTCCACCCTAGTAGCAAAGCTTCACTAGGCATCCGCCTAAAGCCAGTGGAGAAACCGTCGCCTCTACACCTGGCGTTCACTGCTGAGAATCGCGGGCAGGTCGATGCGTTCTATCGTGCGGCACTGGAGACGGGGGCCAAAGACAACGGCGCGCCGGGTCTGCGCCCGAACTACACCGGGAAATACTATGCCGCTTTCGTTATCGGTCCGGACGGGCACAACATCGAAATGGTTTGCCACGAATCCGAGGCCTAACAATTCATTCAAGCCGAAGCCGCTTCGCGGCTCGGCTTAATTCAGGCGTTAGGGCTCACAGGGGAGATCACCGTGACCGAACAAGAAGATGAGTTCGACGTCGAACAGTTTGTCTACATCAAGATTCCTGCCCCGATCCAACCATTGGATAGGGGCACTCTCTTCGAGGATCCAATCGACGCCGCATTAGAGCCTCATGACCTTGGCCATGTCTCTGGCGGCGGGTCGCTGCTTGGCGACACTCTCCCCGATGGCACACGGCCAATCGAGTTCTGTGGCATCGATATCGACACAACTGACCGAGCTGCTGTCCTTGAGATTCTTCGAGAGCTCCTTCCAACTCTTGGCATTCCGCTGGCATCGGAACTCCACTACACGGCAAACGGCCACAAACTTCAGGACCGTTTCCTAGGTGATAGTTGGTCCATTGGTGAGTCTCGTGAGTTCCTGCATCCGGGGTTTGACATCTAGTGGGCGTGAGCCCTAACAATTCATTCAAGCCGAAGCCGCTTCGCGGCTCGGCTTAACTCAGGCGTTATGCGCGGTGGGATAGAGGTTGTTCAAACCTATCGTGCACCCGGTCTTGTTCCGCGGCTTGAGTGGCTTGGCATCTGCGCCAAGGCATCGCGTCTTCCGGCAACTCGCCGGCGCTACGCACCTGCAGTGTCCTCGGTAGCCGCAGCAGCGCCCTCGCCTTCGGCCGGTCAAAGCTCGCCCGATTCCTTTCCCGGCTCCATGGGGTGATTCTCGGGCACCGATTGTCCTGAGCTAAGATCTCTTCAGCAGCCAAGTTCTCCGGTTCTCCTGGCTGCATAACAATTCATTCAAGCCGAAGCCGCTTCGCGGCTCGGCTTAATTCAGGCGTTAGCGCGCATTTCGGAGATCATCGTGAGCCGAGAAGATTTCATTGCGGTTGCTTCAAGGTTGTTCGCAATCTACTTGCTATACATCACCATCCGCAGCACCCCTGCGGCACTGCAGATGCTGTCGCAACCCGATGGGATGGGATGGTCCGCCTTGTATACGGCCTTGCTCACTGGCCTCCTTCTTTTCATAGGGTTTCTCTGGTTCTTCCCTCTCACTATCGCCCGCAAGCTACTTCCGGTCATGCGGGAGCCACGCTCGGAGACGGCACTAGACTCCTCTACCGCCCTCTCCGTAGGCATAACGCTCATCGGCCTTTGGTTCCTGGCCAGCGCCATCGCCGATGCGTCCTACTGGATTGCCCTCCTCATCCGCGTCGCTCAGACAGATGCGATTGGCTTCGAGTGGTCCCAAGAGCAAATAGCCAATATGGTCGCTACTGTTGTGCAGCTAGCATTCGCCTTGGTTCTCGTGCTTGGTAGCAGCGGCATCAAAAGGCTTATTCACCGTTACCGGTTTGGCGCCATCCCGGATGCGCGCTAACAATTCATTCAAGCCGAAGCCGCTTCGCGGCTCGGCTTAATTCAGGCGTTAGGCATCAATGAAAGCACCGCCCGCAATTGAACTGCTGCTTGGCGTCGTACTCGTTGCTAATGCTAGCGTCACGCTTTTGGCCGCCTCCTTTCGCCCAAAACTTCTAGACCATTGGCTACTGCGCCCTCGCTGGTTTGGCCCTGGTGGCCCACGAGCGGGTCGAGTCGGCGCTACACTCGGGGCAGTTCTTTGGCTTGGTATTGGCATGTGGATCACATGGCTTGCTATCGGCCAGCTGAGTTGATGCCTAACAATTCATTCAAGCCGAGCCCGCTTCGTGGCTCCCACCAAAAACCGGCTCTCCTTGGGCGGGCCGGCTTAATTCAGGCGTTAGGCCGCACAAATTGAGTTCATCGCATGCATTGCTACTCTCATCGCTCAACCCCTGCTATCGGCCTTTGTAAGACATGCTTCAAGGCCCTGTGCCCTGACTGTTCCGTCGACGTTGGGAACGGCTTGGCATGTCGTGAGACATGCCAGGAAAAGGTCAAAGAGTTGAATGAGATGTGGGATAGAAGCGCCAAGATCTATGGCATTGGCCAACACAAATCGCGCATTCCTTCCACGGGCGTTCTTTTGTGGGGTCTCATGGCCTTGGCCATGTGGTCGGTCGTAGCTTTTACATACTTCGCTCGCGGTGACTTAGATATCACAACTACCGTAATGGCCCTTTTCTTTACCGCAGCACTAGGCTTGGCCATCTACAGCGCTCGTCGTACTGGCCTTAGCTGCTAACGGAGCTATTGGCAGTGCGGCCTAACAATTCGTTCAAGCCGAGCCCGCTTCGCGGCCTCGGCGCCACCCGGTTCGCCTCGGGCGGGCCGGCTTAACTCAGGCGTTAGGCTGCTTGTGATGAATCTCTTTCAACCACCTCAATCAGCTACCCCGAGCTCAGAACGGCGCTGGGCGCATGTGGTCGTCGCTTTCCTGTCAGCACTCTTCATTCCAGCATTGCTGG
>NZ_JBHSNM010000014.1:0-4472 GCF_042655745.1 Lysobacter yangpyeongensis
CGCAGATGCCAAGCCACTCAAGCCGCGGAACAAGACCGGGTGCACGATAGGTTTGAACAACCTCTATCCCACCGCGCATAACGCCTGAATTAAGCCGAGCCGCGAAGCGGCTTCGGCTTGAATGAATGGTTATGCAGCCAGGAGAGCCGGAGGACGAGGCTGCTGGAGAGATCTTAGCCCAGGACAATCGGGGCCCGAGAATCACCCCTTGGGGCCTGGAAAGGAATCGGGCGAGCTTTGGCCGGCCGAAGGCGAGGGGCGCCTCTTGGCTGCAAAGGAGGTCACGCGGCGCCGGCGAGTTGCTGGAAGACGCGATGCTTTTGGCGCAGATGCCAAGCCAATCAAGTCGCGGAACAAGA
Source organism: Lysobacter yangpyeongensis (assembly GCF_042655745.1). Taxonomy (NCBI): domain Bacteria; kingdom Pseudomonadati; phylum Pseudomonadota; class Gammaproteobacteria; order Lysobacterales; family Lysobacteraceae; genus Lysobacter; species Lysobacter yangpyeongensis. The sequence continues at coordinate 360 of NZ_JBHSNM010000014.1, forward strand.
CCGGGTGCACGGGAGGCTTAAGCAACCTCTATTCCACCGCGCATAACGCCTGAATTAAGCCGAGCCGCGAAGCGGCTTCGGCTTGAATGAATTGTTAGCCCCTAGCGGCGGAGCCAGCCGTCGAACTGGCAGTGATCTTGGCTTGGGGCACAAAAGAACGCCCAATCAAAGCCCTCGTCGTCTCGATAGTATCGAACGGAGCCGCCATCCTCGATGTGGTCATCGACAGTTTCCTCCCAATCTGCAAATGGGACCCTGTTGGGTTTGGTAAGGGAAAGGCGATCGAAGAACACTTTTGCATCCGATGGGGAGAAACGGAACTCGCCAGAACTGACGTTGAGGTCAAGGTTGTTTCGCTCGTCAATATCGTGAGTGGATCGCGGGAGGACGGATACAGGTAGCCAGGTCTCTCCATTGGCCGCGGCCAGGCTAGCGTAGTGCCTCTCCGCGACGTCCAAGCTGCAGCCGGAGATGATTGCTGCGAATGCGAGAAGGAGAGCTCTCATAGGGGCTAACGCCTGAATTAAGCCGAGCTGCGAAGCGGCTTCGGCTTGAATGAATTGTTAGGCCGCCGATGTTGCCGGGAAGGTTGGGGCTGTGGCAACTGTCCGCTTTTCGGCCCGAAGCCAGAACGGCCGGGGCGCGCTATGAGGGCCCTGAGCGCATCACGGGAATCACGTAATGAGGCCGAGAGATCTGGGTGTGTTGGAGCTACGGGCGCAAACCCGATTGCCTGGGCGCGCGCGAGAATCTCGCCGAAGGACCAATGAGCGCAGCAAAAAATGCTGGCACTCGCTTGAAACCACTCCTTCTGCTTTTGACTTGCTTGCGGCCTAACGCCTGAATTAAGCCGAGCCGCGAAGCGGCTTCGGCTTGAATGAATTGTTAGCTGTCACCGCCACGGATTGAGCAGCTCTATGGTTTGGCGGCTAACAACTACACGGCAATACCAGTCTGACCATCCATTGACGCTATGGCCGGGCATAAACGAGACGACAGGGCATTGCCCGTGGACTGCATGGCGCGAAAATTGATAGAAGGCAGCGTGCTTCGGGGCTGGAACGCTAAAAGAGTGAGTCCCCGATGGGTCATACACCGAAAGTATGGAGCCGTCAGGCGAAATGACCGCTCGATTGCCGGATTCCAAGATCGCTTCCATGGATGTGTCCAGTGACAGCTAACGCCTGAATTAAGCCGAGCCGCGAAGCGGCTTCGGCTTGAATGAATTGTTAGCTGCCAGCTAGAGCAGCCGGTAACCAAAAACGCCGACTAGTGCGGCCCCGCCCCGGGCAACCAATATTGCCGCTAGGGCGAGAACAAAAGACCACCGCCATATTTCATACTTAACGCCAGCGATGCCTAGGCGCTGATCCGCTGCGGCGGAGAGCTTGCGCGCTGAGTCCTCGAGGTTAGAGATACGATCATCAAGGCTCTGCGTGTCACCCGAGGAGAGTACGTGAACTTCACTAACTCCACGAAGTTTTGCGGTCTTAGCCTCATTCACTTGCCGCGAGAAGCCATCGCGATGTGCAAGTTGCTCCCGGATCAGGGGCTCCCACTCCAAGTATGAGAGTGCGACCAAGCCAGAGATGGCGAATAACACCCAGCCAGCCAACTCCGAAATGGTCTGGACGCTACTCGAGCCAAACTTTGCAGTTTGGATGGACGCGGCAAGCAGAGTAAAAACGAGCGCCACGAAATAGTAGCGAAACTGCGACTGCAGCCGCTCTGCTACTTCTAGTTGCTTGATCACGGATGAATCTGTCATGGCAGCTAACGCCTGAATTAAGCCGAGCCGCGAAGCGGCTTCGGCTTGAATGAATTGTTAGGCACCGGCCGGGCTCTTGGGAAGGCAGGCGCCGCACTCTGGGCAAAATCGGTTTACATGGGAAACGCAGTGCCCGTTGGGGCAACGTAACCCCATAAGGAGCCAGTGCTGGCGATAGGCAGATACAAAAACCGACAGCCCCATGCAGTAGAGACTCATCAAGAGCGCGGATGCGTAGCGCAAAGGTTGCAATGATGAAGTGCTAAAGAAGATGTACACGATCAGCAGGATGCACAGACCGTTGAGCCACCAAGGGCTACCGCGATAGACGGCAGTCCACTCCCACTGCAGCCAATCGCCATCGGTATATCTAATTTTCCAGGTAATTATGGCAACAGGGAGAAAAATAAGGATAAGACCGAGCTGAAGAGTGCGCGCGAACTCGCTGGGTGGGCTGGCACCAAATAAGACGGCGACATGCATGGCCGCGCTGCAGAGTAGTCCCAGCAGTGCGATGGTGATAAGTACCTTGAGAGCCGCGAGCATGTTTGACCCGGTGCCTAACGCCTGAATTAAGCCGAGCCGCGAAGCGGCTTCGGCTTGAATGAACTGTTAGGCCACTTACTTGGCAACGGCGAGTGTCGCGCTTTGGGAGGCAACGACCTCAGCGTTGTCTCGGACCTCGCTGGAGTAAGCAGCGGTTTGACCGGACGAATCAACCGTGACGGTGAACGCGACCGAGACCATGCCCTTGACGCCGACGCCGCCAATCTCTGCGCGAGCAGGTGTGCCGGCGCGAGCGACCATGACGGGTTTGGCGAGCACGTTGCCAGTGCGAAGATCAGACACAACAGCGTTGATTGTGTAGGTGTCAGGTGTGGTCCCGTGCGACACGGTGATCTGGACATTGGGACGGGCGCCCATCCAGGCATCCGGCGCAACCGGAGCGGCCGAATCGGCGAGGGCGGAGAAAGATAGGGCGAGCAGGGCGACAGCGAATAGCTTTTTCATGGGACCTCCTTGTTGGTGGGAAAAGTGGCCTAACGCTTAAGTTAAGCCGACTCGTGTAGCGGAGCAAAGAACATGGCAAGCTTTTCCTGCCATGTTGTTTGCGTAGCGAAACGAGTTCGGCTTGAACGCATTGTTAGCCGTCCAGCCCGGAAATTATCAAGCCGAGTGCCCAGAAGACTAATCCAGTTGCAGCCAGTGCAAGGAATGCTTGAATCTGAGCGCACCTAGCAAAGTTCTTAGCGGAAGCAGTGAAGTCCCCGCTCCTAACCTTTGCAAAAGACTTGGACATGAACCACCGCATTGGCCTGAAAGTGGCGCTCTCGAACTCGCGAAAAACCACCTCCATGTCGAGGTTTCCATCCGGCGGTAGATCCCGTATGAAGTCTTTGGCTTGGGACGCGCTCTCCGCTGCGCCCATAACAACAGCGGCCAAGAACTTTTCCACCACGGTCAGGCCTGCCGCGATCAAATAGATGATGGAAGCGCAAGAGACTACGGCGACGTCAAGGTGCTGGCCGATCCCTGGCAGATTGCCAATCACCAACGCAATCGCGCCTCCGGCGCCTGCGATGAGCCAGCTGACAAAGCTGTCAATGACGGCGGATGATTTTCCCGCGGCCATTGTCATCAACCCGCTGGCCAGCACCTTTTCTTGCAGTTGGTCGCTCCCGTTGGCCATGATTTCCCCCTGACGGCTAACGCCTGAATTAAGCCGAGCCGCGAAGCGGCTTCGGCTTGAATGAATTGTTAGGCGGCAAGGGGCTATGGCCGACGCGCGCCCGTGACTTTGCCGTGCTCTGTGCTGCCGAAAAGGCCATACGAAACGTGGACCCCGGTGAAATGGGCGCCTGCGACTTTGCCAGTAAAGGAGTCGTAGGCATCACAGAGCTCGCTGGATAGAAGAATCTCAAGTCTCCCTGCCTCGTAGCTATAGGCAGGGCGCGAGACCTGTGGGCCGTTGGCTGAGACCAGTTGCGCTTGGTACCAGGTGCCAGAAAGACATGTCTCAGTAGGTACATCGGTGAGCACGAAGGTGGACAAGTAGGAGCCCCTGTCACCAGTGACCGAGAACTCCCAAGCTCCTGTAACAGTGCTTGGTGCGGCGCCAGAGGAGTTTGGCAGTTCGGAGGTCTGACGGACCGGCGCGCTATAACACCCGACCGTAAGTGAGACCAAAACTATGAGTGCGGGGAGAGTTTTCATTGCCGCCTAACGCCTGAATTAAGCCGAGCCGCGAAGCGGCTTCGGCTTGAATGAATTGTTAGGCTGCGCCGCGACCAAGCAGGGCAGCCCAGATTGAAGGTGCAACGGCCAGCAAGATTACGACCAGGAAC
>NZ_JBHSNM010000015.1:0-4221 GCF_042655745.1 Lysobacter yangpyeongensis
CAGAGACACTGTGATGCCATTGCCCATCGACTCAACACCAGACCGAGGAAGCGCTATGGCTATCGCAGCCCAATGCAAAAACTATTCGGTTAGAGGAGCTTGTCGCACTTGGTGGTTGAATTCACGCCGCCGATGTTGCCGGGACAATTGGGGCGATGGCAACTACCCGCTTTTCGGTCCGGGCCCAGGACAGCCGGGGCGCGCTTAGCGGACTCCGGGCGCATCCCGAGAATCACGTAACGAGGCCGATAGACTTTGGTGTGTTGGAGCTGCGGGCGCATCCCTGGATTGCCTGGGCGCGCCACTGGAATTTGCCGAAGGAATCAATGGGCGCAGCCAAAAATGCTGGCACTCGCTTGAACCCACTCCTTCTGCTTTTGACTTGCTTGCGGCCTAACGTCTGAATTAAGCCGAGCCGCGAAGCGGCTTCGGCTTGAATGAATTGTTAGGCCGCAAGGTATCAGATCGCGACGGCAGTCGGGCGCGGGAGCGCACGGCTGCCGAGTTTGACGAAGCTGCCTGTGCCGGCCGAAAGCCGGGAGACTTGCGCGCCACACGGAAGTGGCGCGATGAAACGCTCGCTGGAGCGACAAGGCCTGATGGACAGATGCCGCGAGAACCTGCGGGCGCAGACCGAGGGGAGGGAAAGCGCAACTCGCCGCGCTTGAGTGGTCGATCGTCGAAGAGCCCCACGGAAGAGCCGGGAGGCGAGATGCGCTGGCTGGAATCCAGGCGAAGCCATTGCAACGATTTTCAGCGGCCTAACGCCTGAATTAAGCCGAAAACAATCGCGTAGCGATTGGTTTTCGGCTTGAATGAATTGTTAGGCCGCAAGGTATCAGATCGCGAAGGCAGTCGGGCGCGGGAGCGCACGGCTGCCAGGCTCGGCGAAGCTGCCCGTGCCGGCCGAGAGCCGGAAGGCCTGGGCGCCACACGGAAGTGGCGCGATGAAACGCTCGCTGGAGCGATAACGCCCGATGGACAGATGTTGCGGGAACCTGCGGGCGCATACCGAGAAAAGGGAAGGCGCAACTCGCCGAGCTTGAATGGCCGACCGTCGGTAAACCCACGGAAGAATCGGGAGGAGAGGTGCGCCGGCTGGCTGCGTGCCGAAACTAATGCAGCGATGTTTCCAGCGGCCTAACGCCTGAATTAAGCCGAGCCGCGAAGCGGCTTCGGCTTGAATGAATTGTTATGCAGCCAGGAGAACCGGAGAACTTGGCTGCTGAAGAGATCTTAGCCCACGACAATCGGTGCCCGAGAATCACCCCATGGAGCCGGGAAAGGAATCGGGCGAGCTTTGACCAGCCGAAGGCGAGGGCGCTGCTGCGGTTACCGAGGACACTGCAGCTGCGTAGCGCCGGCGAGTTGCCGGAAGACGCGATGCTTTTGGCGCAGATGCCAAGCCACTCAAGCCGCGGAACAAGACCGGGTGCACGATAGGTTTGAACAACCTCTATCCCACCGCGCATAACGCCTGAATTAAGCCGAGCCGCGAAGCGGCTTCGGCTTGAATGAATTGTTAGGCCGCCGATGTTGCCGGGAAGGTTGGGGCGATGGCAACTGTCCGCTTTTCGGGCCGAAGCCAGGACCGCGGGGGCGCGCTTTGGAGACCCTGAGCGCATCCCGAGAATCACGTAGCGAGGCCGAGAGACTTTGGTGTGTTGGAGCTGCGGGCGCATCCCGGATTGCCTGGGCGCGCCGCGAGGACCTGGCCGAGGAATCAATGAGCGCAGCCCAAAATGCTGGCACTCGCTTGAACCCACTCCTTCTGCTTTTGACTTGCTTGCGGCCTAACGCCTGAGTTAAGCCGACCCGCTGCCGCAGCAATCGGAGAACGGCGGTGGATCAATTTGCGAGTCGTTCAAGACGAAGCCGCGAAGCGGGTTCGGCTTGAACGAATTGTTAGGCCGCCGATGTTGCCGTAGCGGTTGGGGGCCGAGCAACTGTCCGCTTTTGGGACGAAGCCGGGCCAGTCTGGGCGCGCTTAGCTGGCTCCGAGCGCATCCCGAGAATCACGTAATGGAGCCCAGAGAGTCCGGCGTGTTGGAGCTGCGAGCGCATCCCGGATTGCCTGGGCGCGCCGCGAGGCAGTGACCGAAGGAATCAATGGGCGTAGCCAGAGCGCCGGCACTGGCGAGAACCCACTCCTACGCTTTTGACTTGTGCGGCCTAACGCCTGAATTAAGCCGAGCCGCGAAGCGGCTTCGGCTTGAATGAATTGTTAGGGCCCAGCACGGTGCGCGCACAGACGGAGAATGCCAGCCCTACCGCCAAGGATATGGGAAGTGGCTGCACAAAATCCCTCAGGAGCATCCGCCACGGGAAGGCGCCGTAGTACATCCATGGGTGTCTGACGCGGATTAGGAATACCAGCATGAGCCATGCACTGGTCAGGGAGACGCAGAGAACAGCGCCGGGAGTGCGGCGCAGCGAGACCAGGCCAAGGACAAGGAGTGGGATCGTCGCGTAGTACAGCGCTCCAAGAAGTGCTGTTGCCCTAACCAACCCTGGAGCGTTGAGGTTCCAGCGGGGCGGCCAATAGGCAAAGTACGTGACCAGGCACATGGCCATAGCAACGACAGTGGCAACGACGATGCAAAGGCTAACTCTCGCGAGACGCTGGATCATGGGCCCTAACGCTTGAATTAAGCCGAGCCGCGAAGCGGCTTCGGCTTGAATGAATTGTTATGCAGCCAGGAGAGCCGGAGAACTTGGCTGCTGAAGAGATCTTAGCCCAGGACAATCGGTGCCAGAGAATCACCCCATGGAGCCAGGAAAGGGATCGGGCGAGCTCGACCAACCGAAGGCGGGGCGCCGCAATGAGAGCACGAGAGACTTCATGGGTCGGCGGCGCAGTGCGTAGCTGCCGAAACGGGCTGTTTCGCTTTTGCTGTGTGAGCCGGCTTGCGAGAGAGCCGATCAGCTGCTTCTCCACCGCGCATAACGCCTGAATTAAGCCGAGCCGCGAAGCGGCTTCGGCTTGAATGAATGGTTATGCAGCCAGGAGACCCGGAGGACGAGGCTGCTGAAGAGATCTTAGCCCAGGACAATCGGTGCCCGAGAATCACCCCATGGGGCAGGGAAAGGAATCGGGCGAGCTTTGGCCGGCCGAAGGCGAGAGGCGCCTCTTGGCTGCAAAGGAGGCCACGTGGCGCCGGCGAAGTGCTGGAAGACGCGATGCTTTTGGCGCAGATGCCAAGCCACTCAAGCTGCGGAACAAGACCGGGGGAACGAGGGCGTAAAAGCAGCTGTTGTTCCACCGCGCATAACGCCTGAATTAAGCCGAGCCGCGAAGCGGCTTCGGCTTGAATGAATTGTTAGGCGGCACCCGCAGGCGCCAACCTAGCCATGCGAACAGTACAACTGACACCGCCGTAGAGGCGGCAGCCCACACTGGATTGCTTGGGTAGCTTGAGCCATCAAGAAGCACCGACAAGAGATTGGGTGGAATGATCGGCAGCATGCCGGGTGGCGGCATTGGTGCGACCAGCAGACCAAGCAACGCTCCTGCTACAGGCCGGATCCATGTGCGGACGTTGGAATGACGATAGCGGAATGCAAGGAAGCCAAACGCGAGCAACAAGGGAGAAGCGAGCGCGCCCCAAGTGGCCAATGCGGTTATCGCAGCGAGAAACAATCTCTCAATGTCCATGAAGCTTCCCGTGCCGCCTAACGCCTGAATTAAGCCGAGCCGCGAAGCGGCTTCGGCTTGAATGAATTGTTAGGGCGCGCACCAGAGGCCCACGCCCACCTGCGCCCAAGCATACCGACACCTAAGGACTCAGAGCCTTGGCGGAAGGGCAAAAAGGCTTTCCGGAAGGGCTCGGGGCTCTGGCGGAAGGACAAAAAGTCTTTCCGGAAGGGCTGGGGGGCTTGGCGGAAGGGCAAAAGGTCTTTCCGGAAAGGCTCTGAGTCTTGGCGGAAGAGCAAAAAGTTCTTTCCGAAGAGGCTCGGAGCCTTGGCGGAAGAGCAAAGAGTCTTTCTGGAGAGGCTCGGAGCCTTGGTGGAAGAGCAAAAAGTCTTTCCGGAGAGGCTCGGAGCCTTGTTACGGCAGTGACGGAGGTGCGACCGGCCTTTTGCTGGCCTAGCGCCCTAACGCCTGAATTAACCCGACACCAAGCGCGTAGCGATTGGTGTTCGGGTTGAATGAATTGTTAGGCCGCAAAGTATCAGATCGCGATGGCAGTCGGGCGCGGGAGCGCTCGGCTGCCGAGCTTG
>NZ_JBHSNM010000016.1:0-3625 GCF_042655745.1 Lysobacter yangpyeongensis
AGCCACTCAAGCCGCGGAACAAGACCGGGTGCACGATAGGTTTGAACAACCTCTATCCCACCGCGCATAACGCCTGAATTAAGCCGAGCCGCGAAGCGGCTTCGGCTTGAATGAATTGTTAGGCCGCGCCCGTGTTGGCCGAAGCCTGAGTTGCGTTGTCCCGGTGAGCCATGTCCTTGCCGATGCCATAGCCCACCTGGAACAGCAGTAGGACTGCAGCAAGCGCCATGACGCTGTAGCCGGCAACTCTGCTGCCAGGACGAGAGGCGACGGCCATGCCAAGGACTCCAACTGCGACAGCAGTGAGCAGTGGATTGAAGAGGATGCCAATGGCGAGGAGTGCGAACCCTAGGGCCGAAAGAGTGCCGGAACGGGCAGAAGATGACCGGACTGCATCAGACATGAGTGGACGTCCTTGATGAGATTGCGAGTTTGATAGTACGCGGCCTAACGCCTGAATTAAGCCGAGCCGCGAAGCGGCTTCGGCTTGAATGAATTGTTAGGCCGCGGCACTGAGCTGCTCCAGCGTGACGTGCTTGCTCTGTCCGCTGGCCGAAACAATCAGCTCTACCAACACCGCAGCCCCGTTATCAGTTGGAGCGAGAGCCTCAACGACAGCGAGTAGGCCGGAATCACTGGGCTCAAAATACCTCACTTTGGCCGGAGCTTTGCCGGTTACGCGCACCAGCTTGGACGCTTGTAGCTCGGCTAGGCATAGCGCCAAGTCATGTTGCACGGCAGCGGCAGGCTCTCTGCCAAGAGCAAGAGCGTAGCCAAAGCGGTTGATCAGACCCGATGTGTCTCCGGTGCACAGAAGCTGGACTGCCTCGGCTCCTAAAGCAGTCAACGAAGCCTCGTCCATTTGATCGGCGGGAATCTGCATGAGCGGCCTAACGCCTGAGTTAAGCCGAGCCGCGAAGCGGCTTCGGCTTGAATGAATTGTTAGGCGCCAACCCGTAGGCTGCGAGCGCCGAACTGAAATTGCAGGGAGAGCCTAGCGGCGCTTGAACGGCCTGCCAAGAAGGGACGCCAAGAGTACGCCGAGACCCACTGCCCCGATAAGCAACGCAAGAACGATGGCTCCGGTCGCAGTAAGGCTTGGATATGAAAGAGCAGGGCAGTCATAGCCGCAGTCCGTCCACACGTAGAGGCCCCGGAAGCCGAGAGCCAGGCCGAGCAGAATCAGTCCGACTGAGATGTATCTGGCCATTGGTGCCTAACGCCTGAATTAAGCCGAGCCGCGAAGCGGCTTCGGCTTGAATGAATTGTTAGGCCGCAAGCTGCGCTGAGTACCGATACCAGCATACGGCCATAGCGACTAAAGATACCGCGAGCGGGAACGAAGACTTGCGGAGAGCAACAACATGTTGCAGGTCGTTAGCAATACCAAGCTGCCAGCACAGGAGCCCCCAGGCGCCGGCCGCAAAAGCCGAGATTGCCGGGAAGAGATGGCCGACGGCGTGCGGATGAAACAACTCATAGGTAGAGCACACGAAAAGGCTGGCGAGGCTATAGGTAGCCGCCGCGATGAGGTTTGCCTTGTAGAGCTTGACGTGTGACTTGCTACCCATGCGGCCTAACGCCTGAATTAAGCCGCGCCGCGAAGCGGCGTCGGCTTGAATGAATTGTTAGGCATACGACCGGCATGCCTACAGGATCGAGTTTTTGAGAGTGGTGTTTGATGGATCCTCCATCCGGAGGCCGTTAGGCCATTGAGATGAAAGAGCCGCACTCAAGTCTCCGACAAACTGCTCCGGGTGCCAAGATTCTCTGTAAGAGAACACGGTTACACGCACCATGTTCTCTCCGGCGGCGCGGCTATCCACGAACGCAAATGCACCTTTGCTTGAGCAGAGATACACCGAAAAGAACTGGTTGTTGTAGTTGGCACCGTCATCAAATGCCTTGAGTTGATGCTTCTCGGCAAGCTGGAAAAGTAAACTGCGTAGAACAGGTTGCGAAGGATGATCAACGGCGAGCGTGGCCGAGTAGATGGGATTGGCGCCGGAAAGATACTGGCTGTAGTTGCCGCCGTAGCATGCCTCGTTGAAGCCAGGTGGCATGGTTGACTCGCCCGAGCATCCGAGGAGTGCCGTTGCCAAAGTTGTGGTAGCGAGGATGCGCATCTCGTATGCCTAACGCCTGAATTAAGCCGACCCGCGAAGCGGGTTCGGCTTGAATGAATTGTTAGATGCCGCACGCATACGCCTGCGAACATGCTTGGCTATGGCTCCCGCCGAGCCGTCGCGAAGCCCTGAGCCCGGAACAGACGTTGGCGGGACTGGCCAATTATGGCGAAGCATGGCGCGGTAAAGAGTGCGGCGGAATAAGGGCTGCTGCCTGACAAATGTGGTCATGTCGTGCGGTTCAAGGTTTACGAACCAGGTACCGCCGAAATTGATGCAGGATACCGATCGTATTTGGGGCCATTCCATCTCCCCGCCGGATAGGAATGAAACGCTCCATTTGATGGAATGTTCCGTGATCTCTACGGCCGGCCCAAACCTGAGCAGCGCCGACAGCGCGACGAGAAGCAGGGCTAGCGTTGGAGCAACTACCGTGACAAAGATGAGAATGTCTTTGAATGTCGAGCTGCGGGGACCATCATGGAGAATTAAAAGGGTGCCGACGGCGAGAAATAGGAGCAAGCCAGAGGCGCCCACCAGTAGCCGTCTTTTATCTATGTGATAGCGAGCAACTGTCATAGGCATCTAACGCCTGAATTAAGCCGAGCCGCGAAGCGGCTTCGGCTTGAATGAATTGTTAGATGCGAGGCGATGAAATGCTACTAACTGCAGAAGGCTTGGAAGGTTGGCGTTTGAACAGGATCAACGCCGGCCCGCCATTCCACGTTGAGACGATCAAGTATGGGGCGCAGTACACGCACATGCGCGAATCTCCGCCACAAGTGTGTGATGCGCGCGGGGTTGTCGCCCTGTCAGGCCCAGGTGGTGCTGTGTTTTGCGCCACGCGCGAGCAGGCTGATCAACTCTGCGAACTTGCGAACGCCGGAATGCTTGAACGCATCTAACGCTTGAGTTAAGCCGACCCGCTGCGGGAAGAACCGGAAAGCGAGGCGGCAACAGTTTGCGAGGAGTTCAAGACGAAGCCGCGAAGCGGGTTCGGCTTGAACGAATTGTTAGGCCGCGGCCAAGACATTGGGCACTATCTGCCGATAAGGGTAACAAGGCGCTGACCAAACACGCCATGCCGTTCCTCAACGCGAACCGAAGCGGAGACTGGCGGGAGGGAAGACCGGGATGTGCTAAGCGACACAAGTGAGCCATCAGATAGGCGCACCCAAATGAAGCCTTTGCTCCCGCCTTGGCGCTTGCTGCCAAGTGCCACGTCGGATTGAACGACCGTGCCGGTAAGAATCCGAGGGGCGGACCAGGGCGCAGGAACTCCAAGTAACGCGAAGATGCCGACGGCAACTAGCGCGATCGCGAATAAAAACGCTCTTGTTCTTGGCTTGAAAGACATGAGTGCTCGTGCGCGGCCTAACGCCTGAATTAAGCCGAGCCGCGAAGCGGCTTCGGCTTGAATGAATTGTTAGGCTGCGCCGCGACCAAGCAGGGCAGCCCAGATTGAAGGTGCAACGGCCAGCAAGATTACGACCAGGAAC
>NZ_JBHSNM010000017.1:0-3539 GCF_042655745.1 Lysobacter yangpyeongensis
TGATTCTCGGGCACCGATTGTCCTGAGCTAAGATCTCTTCAGCAGCCAAGTTCTCCGGTTCTCCTGGCTGCATAACAATTCATTCAAGCCGAAGCCGCTTCGCGGCTCGGCTTAATTCAGGCGTTAGGCGCGCTAGTAGTGATATCGCAGTTGAGCGATAAGCAGGTCGCCGTTAGCGACCTTGTAGACGATCCGGTGTTCGTCATTGATCCGCCGGGACCAATACCCAGCGAGCGCATGCTTTAGCGGTTCTGGCTTTCCGGTTCCTTCAAACGGATCGCGGGTGATTTCCTTGATCAGCCCGTTGATCCGTTGCAGCAGCTTCTTGTCAGTCTTTTGCCAGTAGAGATAGTCGTCCCAGGCCTGATCCGAAAAGATCAGCCTCATGGGGCCAGCTTCCGTTCCTTGCCCTTGCCACCCTCAAGTGCCGCAATAGACTCAAGCAGGCGCTTTGCGTTCTTAGGAGCGCGGAGCAGATATGCGGTTTCCTCCATGGCGTTGAAATCGTCCAAAGAGATCATGACCACCGCCTGCTGGCCGCTCCGGGTGATGATGATAGGCTCGTGGTCGTCGCAGACCCGGTCCATCGTATCGGCCAGATTGGCACGGGCTGCACTGTAAGTAATGGCGTCCATTGGGCACCTCCAATATGTACAAGATACTGTACAACAAAGATCTGACGGTGTCCAGCGGCGCGCCTAACAATTCATTCAAGCCGAAGCCGCTTCGCGGCTCGGCTTAATTCAGGCGTTAGACCTGCTAGGAGCGTTCAATGGATCCCGTAGCGCTTACCGTAATCTTCAAGGGTGTCGCCATGTTGGGCATCATCTTGGTCGGTGGGTTGGCCGTGAATTACGGCTTCCGCCTCTATCGGGATGGTGCGGGCTCTGGAAAGGATCACTACGCAGTAGAGATCGGCCCAGTTAAAGCAACTGCCCATTCCGTTGGCTCAGTTGTTATGGCAACGGGCTTTCTCTGGGCGTGGGCGGCTGTCGCGATCAGCCCAAATCTGGACAAGAGAGGCGACAACATCCGCGTCTACTCCTTTGACACTCCTGCAGGCGCGATCACATCTCCAGAGCTGGTCGCTCGGGTTTCTAAGCACAATCCCCCATCCCTGCAAAACCCGGAGGAGCTGAAGGGATTGCTCCGAAACGCTTGGGCAGCCGCTGAGACGAAGCAGGGTGGGAGCATCGTCTCTCTTGCTGGTATGCCGGCCTCAATCGACTTTGGCACTCTAGAGGCCGCAAAAGACCCGAGTGGGAATGTCCAGTTAACTGCTGCTGTTAAGGCTGGCGCTCAAACCGGCGAGATCTCGTTCGAGGCGCATGCGTCTGACGGCAAGCTAATCTTTGTTCCAGCCAAGGCAGACTGATGCATTCCGGTGCGCAGGTCTAACAATTCATTCAAGCCGAAGCCGCTTCGCGGCTCGGCTTAATTCAGGCGTTAGCCCTCCGGAGATCACTAGTGCACCAAGGAGAGGTCTACTTTCGCATCTGGGGTGATGACTTCGACCCAGATTTGGTCACGGAGCGCACCGGGCTCGTGCCGACACGCATTGCTCGCCGTGGGCTTCCCACCCCTCGCCATTCGGCCTGGGTGCTTTCCTCGGGCAAGATTGAGGGTGAGCTCATAGACGTGTATGCCCTATCCAATGCTCTTGTCGCACAGCTTGTCGAGCACACCAGCACGCTACGTTCCCTAATCCAAGAGCATGACCTTTCGGCCGTTCTTCAGGTTGTACTCCGGTTCTCAAACAATCCTTCCATCTCAATGCCTGCGGTTGGCTTTGAGTCATTCACCGTGGCCTTTCTGGCAGGTATTGGCGCGTCCATCGACGTCGACACCTACCAGGCGGGCTAACAATTCATTCAAGCCGAAGCCGCTTCGCGGCTCGGCTTAATTCAGGCGTTAGGCCTGTTTGGCAGATTGTCGTTAAGGAGGATTCGTAATGAGTAGAAACTTTGGATTCTCGAACATCTACCTCAAGGTTGGCTTTGCCCTGATTTCCATCTCGGTGGCCATGCTCGTCGCCGCGTTTGTCGTTCCATCGGTCACAAAGTATCTAAGCGGCAGTGTCGCTGGCTTCTGCCTAGTCTCAGGTGCTGTTCTCTACATCATTGGCCGCATTTCACAGGTCAGGCGCTCTCGCGCACAGGCCTAACAATTCATTCAAGCCGAAGCCGCTTCGCGGCTCGGCTTAATTCAGGCGTTATACGGTACCGGGGTTGAGCATTCTCGTTGCCGTTCCTTCGGCAACATTTCGGCAGCGTGGAGCGTCGGCTCCGGATAGCGTTCCCGATTGTTCGCGTGAGTGGCCAGTCCGTCGCTTCGCCCTCGGCCTTGAGGCTCATCGTGCTCCGGTTGGCGGTTGCTTCGGTTGCACCACGCCTCACGGGTTCTCGGTAAGGCCCAAACAGCCGGACAAGTGGTAGTGTTTGGCGATCGGAGGGTCCGCGGTCGCTCCGGCATAAGGCTTGGCAGCCTGTTGTCTCGGCCGGTCCCGTATAACTATTCGTTCAAGCCGAAGCCGCTTCGCGGCTCGGCTTAACTCAGGCGTTAGGCCGCATGGTCAGATTTCTGGTAACCATTACACTCGCGAGCTTCATCGCCGGCTGCGCACCACCGCGCTGGACTGAATCTTTGTGTCGGCGCCAACCGAACACCTGGAACCTAAACGAGAGAGACTTGGAAGCGCTGCTTGGACGCATGAGCGATGAGCAGCTCCTGGACGTGGCCGCTTGTAACATGGCCACTTCTCACCCCTCTACGCATGGATTTCCCGATCGCTTCGTAACCGACCGATCCTCGGCAATGGCATCGCTCCTTCTGGGTCGCATTGAGGCTCGGGATCAAGGTCTAATATCCATGGGATACATGGACCTCCTAACGGAAATGACAGAAAGGGATCCTCAGATCCTCTCTGCTCAACAACGAGAGTCCGCGTTGGCCCACTGCAACCGTCTGTATTCACCGGGTCATGGCTTATGCGAGTCGTTCTAGTCGGCTTGCGGCCTAACAATTCATTCAAGCCGAAGCCGCTTCGCGGCTCGGCTTAATTCAGGCGTTAGGCCTCATGGTCAGATCTCTCGTATCTTTAATACTCGTGCTCCAACTCCTATCTGCGGCTTCCGCGGTGAGCTGGATGTACACCTCTCACAAGTACGACTGCTTCAATATCGGTCCCTGCACCGGAGACATCGATTATTGGATCAATTTGGACACTGCGGCTTTTTTTTGCTTCCTTATTTTGTGGGCGGCGCTCTTTGTCGCAAGCCTCATTCATTCCAAGCAAGCCGGCTTAGTTCGTTCCAGTGCGTATGCTTTGCTCGCAGCGGTCCTAGTTCCACTTGGCGTGCTGTTTTCAGCACACTGGCTGTTCAATCTAGGCATCGTTACCGCTCAGGTATGAGGCGTGAATTCAACCACCAAGTGCGACAAGCTCCTCTAACCGAATAGTTTTTGCATTGGGCTGCGATAGCCATAGCGCTTCCTCGGTCTGGTGTTGAGTCGATGGGCAATGGCATCACAGTGTCTCT
>NZ_JBHSNM010000018.1:0-3273 GCF_042655745.1 Lysobacter yangpyeongensis
CTCGGTGAGCTGGTGGTACGTCACGGTTGGGGCTCCTTTCTTGCCGGATCAGAGTCCCAACCAGTCTGCCAGCTCACCCCTGCATTCTTGGGGGCTGGAGTTGTCGCACTTACTTTGGCAATTTCCGCGCCCTAACAATTCATTCAAGCCGAAGCCGCTTCGCGGCTCGGCTTAATTCAGGCGTTAGGCAGCGAAACGAGACTTCTCATGTCGTCAAATATAGAGCGGTACAAAAAGGACTTCGACAGGTTGCGCCGTCAAGCGCAATTGCTTGAGCAATCCTTCGCCCACTACACCTACGGCGACGAGTATGAAGCTGCCGTATTGAAATCTTGCAAGAACGACAAGAAGGCAGCTAAAGCCCACCTTGATGCACTTCCTGATTTCAAGGAGTCCTACCAGTCGTGGTACTCCGAATGCATAGCGCTGATAAAGCAGTTGCTCCCGGACAGACTCAATGATTTCATTCGTCTGTACGAGAAGCCAAAAGGCCGGAAGGACATTAGTTTTGAGAATTATCGCATTGAGGACGCGCTTCAAGGTCTGCGGATCACGCGCTACAGCGGTAGTGAAGTCATTGCTGATTCCAAGTCCGCGATGCCTCACTTGAAACAACAGGTCGCAATACTTGACTCACTAAAGAACAGATTTGAAAGCTCGCTCTATGACATTCGGCAGCTTGTCCAAGCTGACCTCCTGGACTCTGAGCTTGATGCGGCCAGAGAACTGTTGAAGCACAAGTTCATGCGGGCAGCCGGCGCCGTTGCTGGCGTTGTCTTAGAAAAACATCTGCTTGAGGTTTGCAACAACCACGACATTAAAGTCACAAAAAAGCATCCAACCATCGCCGACCTAAATGATGCGCTTAAGAATTCAGACGTGATCGGAACCCCCGAGTGGAGATTTAATCAGCATCTCGCGGATCTGAGAAATCTTTGCGACCACAATAAGCAGAAAGAGCCAACCCCAGAGCAGGTCGATGATTTGATTCAGGGCGTCGCAAAAGTGGCAAAGACAATCTTCTAGTCGCTGCCTAACAATTCATTCAAGCCGAAGCCGCTTCGCGGCTCGGCTTAATTCAGGCGTTAGCCCTCAATGAGACTTCTCATCGCTTTGATTCTATTTGCGGCTATTGCGCCGGCCGCGTCCGCGAAGTGCGGCTTCCGCTTTTATGTCGTCTCAGGGCTGGTGCTTGATACAGCCGGTTCGCCTGTCTCTCGCGCCTTGGTTGGCGTCTCATGGACGGAGCACTCGACTCCCACAGGCCCCGCTATGGCCACTACCGGATCTGATGGGCGCTACTCCATCCCCATCAGGGTCGACACTTACTCTGGCCATTCGCTCCTGACCGGTGATAAATGCCAGGGCCTGCTCAAGCAAGTGTCAGTGTCAGCCCATAGCGCTACTCACCGGTCGGTGTTCACACTGGTACCGGTCAGTGAAAGGTCAGAGATTAATGTCGAGCCCTTGCTCATCGACACCCCAATACAGCGTGAGCCCCTGTGGCCTGACGAGGTTGAGGGCTAACAATTCATTCAAGCCGAAGCCGCTTCGCGGCTCGGCTTAATTCAGGCGTTAGGCCTCATGGGAGAGCGCATCGTGTTCAAGCAAGTCTTGAAACCTGCCGCCCTTCTCTTTCTGGCTTCCCTCTGCCTCGCGGCCACTGCTTTCGGCCTAGTGCTGTGGCACCACACCACCCTCGCCAATCCCTGCCAGCTTCCTGTCGCGGACCCAGGTGAGCCCGTTACCTGCTACTACCGGACTCTATTCTTCTGGGACTGGCCTGGTGTCATTACACTGTTCCTGCTGTACTTTGCCTTCTGTCTTTTAGCTGCATGGCTCTGGCAGTGGGCAAAGCACAGATTCTTTCACCGGGCCGGCTGAGGCCTAACAATTCATTCAAGCCGAAGCCGCTTCGCGGCTCGGCTTAATTCAGGCGTTAGCCCTCACATGAACAAACTCGCGATCTTCTTTTCCGCAATGCTCATTTCATCTGCCACGCTGGCAGCGGAGCCTTTCAGCGAAATCTCAACCGACGTGGTATCGCTGCTAAAAACTACCGAGCATCGGTATATCAGCACCTTTGACTGCACCGATGACGGCTGCGGTTATGAGCATTTCCTTCAGGAGATAGATTTTTCCTCGGAGATTTCCTGTACCAAAAAGATCACAGAGATAGCCGCTAATCGCTCCACCGCCTATCCCGTGTGGAAAGATCGGCCAGAGACGCTCTACCTCACGGTGATTGACGTATCCCTTGGCAAATCGTTCACTGCCACGATCGTTACTGGCAAGAACTGCGACTATTCATTCAAAATCGAGCCGCTTACCCGGGAGAGCAACGAGAAAGCGCGCCACCCGGGTGAGGGCTAACAATTCATTCAAGCCGAAGCCGCTTCGCGGCTCGGCTTAATTCAGGCGTTAGCGGCCAAATGGGCTCCGTCGAAATAAAATCCTGCTACGACTCAACCGCACTCACTCTCACTGCACTCGGCGACGACTTCGGTGAGCTTGCCTTTTCCGCGGAGCTTTCTGGCGCCCCGTTCAACGGGTTGGTCCGATCCTCTACTTGGCACAATGGCCCGCCCACGCTCCTCTTTCAGGAGTTAGCCCGTGACTGGCAAGGCTGGAACGGAAAGAAAGAATGGGCAGCCCTGGAGGGAGAGCTCCGCTTAACCGCAACCTGCGATTCGGGAGGGCACATTGCCCTTACCGTTCATTTATCGCAGCAATCTGGCGACTTCACCGCATCGGCGACGATATGGCTTGAGGCTGGCCAGCTTGATCAGGTATTCCAGCGGGTCAACGCGGTGCTCCCAACTGAGCGCCGCTAACAATTCATTCAAGCCGAAGCCGCTTCGCGGCTCGGCTTAATTCAGGCGTTATGCGTGGTCAAAAGACGGGCGATGCGCGCCAGTACTGAGGCGCTGCAGGTAAACCTCGCACAGCCCGCACTCGATCTCTCTCGCTCGCGCCGCTGGGCTTGCGGTCACATGGCTGGATTCACCCTGGCGGCGCCTCCGGCGCCGGATGGGGCAAGCACCCGCCACTCACTCTCCGCGCATCCGTCCAGTGATTGCCGCACCCCGATTGTCCCGGGCTAAGATCTCTTCAGCGTCCACGGCTTACCTACTACCGTGGCTGCATAACAATTCATTCAAGCCGAAGCCGCTTCGCGGCTCGGCTTAATTCAGGCGTTAGGCCAGCACAATGAGAGACCTACACGTTGGAGGAAAGATCGGCGCCATCTTGGCTATTGCCTTTCTTGCTATG
>NZ_JBHSNM010000019.1:0-3261 GCF_042655745.1 Lysobacter yangpyeongensis
ACGGCGACGGGAATGACGATCTGCTGTGGCGCTCCCTCGCGGGGGATAACAAGATCTGGTATCGCGGCAACGGGGCCACCAGTCGCGTGCTGACGGCAATGGCAAGCGACTGGATTGTCGCCGCGGTCGGCGACTATTCGGCGGACGGCACCGACGACATCCTGTGGCGTCGTGCCAATGGCGGCAACGTGGTCTGGAACAATTCCAATTCCGCGACGCGCTACAACCTGACGACCGAATCCGGAGCGGGCTGGTTCATCCGGCCGTGATTGCCCCGCGCCGCGCGGCTGCTAGCCGCGCGGCGCAGTTCCGATCGGAAGAGTTTGCGCGCACTTGGGAAACGAATCCGGATCGAGCATCGGGTAGCCGAATAACTCGAAATCGCGCCGATAGATCGCATTCACCGCGGAGATCGTCCTGCGGTCGAAATGGGGCAGGTATTTCGGCTCCACGCTGCGCAGTCCCCGGCGTACGTTCTCACCAGGGTTCGGGGCTTTTCGCGCGTATCCAGCGCGGGTAGGTCTCGGCTGCGTACCGGCCCTGGAGATACCCCGGAATAGATCCGGTCATACGGATTCCTGACGAATGCGAACTTGAAGTAGTCAGGAAACAGCGGGGCGTGCTCCGAGCGCAGGAAGGCCGCAATGGTCACGTGCTGCTGGTACTTCGATACCGGCCAGCCGATGTCGGCGAAGGGCGCCAGCGATTTGCCTCAGCGTCGCCGATGCCGTCTTGGGAATCACGAAGTGCAGGAACCTGTGCCGGTGGGAAATGACCATGCTTACAGGTTCTGGTAATTCGGCCCCGAGCCGCCTTCCGGCGTGACCCAGGTGATGATTTCGTACGGATCCTTGATGTCGCAGGTCTTGCAGTGCACGCAGTTGGCGGCGTTGATCTGCAGGCGCTTGCCCGCGGCATCGTCGACGATCTCGTAGACGCCGGCCGGACAGAAGCGCGTGCACGGATTGCCAGTATTCCTCCGCGCATCGGGTTACGTAGATACTGGTGTCGGCGACGTGCAGGTGCACCGGCTGGTCCTCGTCGTGCTCGGTGGCGGCGAAGTAGACGCCGGCCAGGTGATCGCGTGGGGCGAGGGTGCGGTCGGCGTAATCGCGTGTGGGCGGCTCATGCTCGTCGAGTTTGTGGAGCGAGCACCAGTCGGCCTTGTTCTTCAGTGTCCACGGTGAGAGACCCGCGGTGACACAGGCCGCGCTTGAAGCCCGGCCTGATGTTGCGGACCTTCTTCAGTTCAGCCATCGCGGCGGAAGCGCGCGGCTTCGCGTGGAAGCCTTCGCGAGGGGACCTGCGACCAGGTGTTCGGCGGCGAGGGGATACGTGCGCTTCAGCGTGGCCGGTCCGGAAGCATAGGGCCGTTGTCTTCATCGTTCAGGCGACGCGATGCACCGATCTTCGTCACATCGCCTGAACAAAATCCTGACGTGGCTTATCAGGTTGCCGCTGCTCCGGGGAGCCGGCGACTCATGGGGGGCAACATGCGTGGACTAACTTGGTGTGCGGGCATCCTGTGCGTGCTGACAGGCTGTGCCGCGGACATGGATCCGACCGGTGCGGCGGTGCAGACAACTGCCCAGGGAGGCGGGGCCGCTCATGCAATGACCGTCGCGCGACGGCCCGCGGAACCGATGCGCTCGGCGTTGACCGCCCTTCCCGATCACGGAACGCTGCTGGCCTACGATCACGCTGCGCTCACGCCGGAAGCGAAAGGAAGCACGCGCTGGCACGCCGTGCAATTGAGCGAGGCACATGCGCTGCGCGCAATCGTTGATGGCGGACTGGATCTCGAGGCGCCTGACGGACGCCAGATACATCTGGGCTACAGCCGCCACATCGAACACCCCGATGGAAACTGGACGTGGATAGGTAGCGACCGCGACCCTAGGGGCGGCAATTCCGCGATCATCACCTTCGGAGAGAAGGCGGTGTTCGGCTCCATTCCCTACAAGGGACGTCTGCTGCAGATCACAACCTTCGATGGAAAGGCATGGCTGGTCGAGCCAGGTTCCCAGCAGGCCACGTCCTCGGCAATGCGCAATGACGCGTATGAACCCGTTGCACTCGATGAGCCCGTCGACAGCATGGATACGCCGCCCTCATCGAGGCGGCGGGCATCCGCGTCGGCACCGCTGGCGCTGCCGCTGGAGGCGGCGTCGACCGATACAACCGTCGACCTTTTCATGGGTTACACGAGCGGCTTTTCTCAACGGCTGGGTGGTACCTCGCAGGCAGTGACCCGCCTGACCTTCATGGTTGATGTGGCGAACCAGGCACTCACGGATAGCAACGCGCAGGGTCAGCTCCGGCTCGTGGGCACGCAGCAGGTCGACTATCCCGATGCCACCGACAATCACGGCGCCCTGGTCGAGCTAACCGGCCTGCAATGCACGGATAAGCCGAACAACACCAAATGCACGCCGGCGATCCAGCCCGCCGCACTCCAGCCGCTCATCGTCGCGCGGGAGTATGCGCATGCCGACCTGGTCGCGCTGGTCCGCAAGCTCGAAATCCCGGACAACGGCAGTTGCAGCGCCTCCTGGCACATAGGCGGTGGCCAGACGCTCATCGATCAGGCCGATGCGGCTTTCGGGTTCGCCGTGGTCAGCGACTCGAGCGGCGATCAGTTTCCGGATGACGGCACGACCTGCCCGGAGGAAACGCTCGCGCATGCGCTGGGCCACAATCTGGGCCTGCAGCATGATCGTATGACCGCCCAGCAGGGCAACGATTCGAATGGCGACGGCAACCTGCTCGATCCGGAGGAATATGGTCGGTATCCGTACTCCTTCGGTTACGCCGCGGACGTGGCTCATGGCAACTTCCACGACATCATGGCGTATAGCATCGCCGGGCAGGCGGCGTACCGGATCTTCTCGAATCCGGATATCACCACCTGCGGTGGCTTTGCCTGTGGCATTGCCGATGTCACGGACAGTGCCCGCACGCTGCGCCAGACCATGCCCGTCATCGCGCAGTTCCGGGCTGAAACTTCGACCGAAAGCCCGGTTGCCCACGATTACAACCGGGACGGCAAGTCCGATGCGTTCTGGTGCAACGGCAACAACGGTCAGAACCGCATCTGGTTCTCCGCGCTTTCCAGCAGCACGATCAACCAGACGCCGCTGTCCACTACCTGGCAGGTGGTTGCCGATGGCGACCTCGACGGCGACGGAAACACGGACATTCTCTGGCGCAATGCCGCGACCGGGTCGAACGTCGCCTGGTATGCCGGCCTGTATGCGCACC
>NZ_JBHSNM010000020.1:0-3096 GCF_042655745.1 Lysobacter yangpyeongensis
GATTCTCGGGCACCGATTGTCCTGAGCTAAGATCTCTTCAGCAGCCAAGTTCTCCGGTTCTCCTGGCTGCATAACAATTCATTCAAGCCGAAGCCGCTTCGCGGCTCGGCTTAATTCAGGCGTTAGCCCGCATGGATCAGATCCGAGCGATTGAGAGACTCAACAGCTACGAGCAAGAGCTGCAGGCAATCCGCTCGCGCTTTACTCGGACACACAGCGCAATCCGCATTGGCGCAGGTGACTCCTCGCGGCTGCACCAAGTCGTGATTGAGCTGCGAGATCTGTTCCAGGATCTTTTCGGTCGCAACTCCTACTCCGAGTTGGTCGTAAGCACTTACAACGAGGGCATTAGCAATCACTTGGCCTCGCCGTCCTTAAACTCAGTGGAGCGCATCACCAACATCGTGAGCGCCGTAGTCACGCGAGTAAAGGAGAACCCCGGGGTACTGAAAACCGCGCCCCCGGAAGTTACGCAGCAGACAGACCCTGCCGCTCCGGTC
Source organism: Lysobacter yangpyeongensis (assembly GCF_042655745.1). Classification (NCBI taxonomy): domain Bacteria; kingdom Pseudomonadati; phylum Pseudomonadota; class Gammaproteobacteria; order Lysobacterales; family Lysobacteraceae; genus Lysobacter; species Lysobacter yangpyeongensis. Next base: position 501 of record NZ_JBHSNM010000020.1, read on the forward strand.
ACCCAGTCCAATGGCCCACTAGCCGTGCCCGAGACAGTTACGCTGAGCTGGTTGTACGACCATGTCCCTCATAGCCTTTGGCTAAGCGTCCTGGGCTTGCTAGCAGCGGCATTCGCATTAGGTGCCACGGCTGCCATCAAGCTACCAATAGTCCAGCAATGGCTTGGCGTCGCATGCAAGGCCGGCGGTGCGGGCTAACAATTCATTCAAGCCGAAGCCGCTTCGCGGCTCGGCTTAATTCAGGCGTTAGGCAGCACGGAAAGACCTCGATGACTGCAGCAAGAGTCTTAGGCGCTTTGGGTATTGGCTCTATATGCGGGCTCCTCCCCGCCATCCTGGCGATTACGCTTAAGAAAGACTATCGCCTTGCAGCTAGAAGCATGGTTGGGTGCATCATCTGCGGGCTTATTCTTGGTATACAAGCCGCTGGTCCGTGTGCTCTTGCTCTTTCATTTGCGGCAATATCACAAAGGGCAAAAAAGGCGTCGTAAATGCATATCGAGTCGGTGCTGCCTAACAATTCATTCAAGCCGAAGCCGCTTCGCGGCTCGGCTTAATTCAGGCGTTATACGGTGCTGGGACTGCCTTGCCAGCGCTCGCATCTAGGCCACCCTCTCGCATCGTTCGCAGTCGGCTCCGGTAAGCGGCCTTTGCGACTCTCGCCATCGGAAAGTCATGCGACTTCGGCCTTTAGCGGACAGCTCACGGTGCTCCCATTGCCCTACTCCTTCGGTTGCTGCCCGCATCACGGTTTCCGGGTAGAGCCCCGTCCGACAACTTGATACCGTATCGGCCACCAGTAGCTATCGGGGGGCTGCAATCCAATGTCTCGGGCATCTCAGCCAGCCCCGTATAACTACGCACTCAACCCGAAGCCGCTTCGCGGCTCGGGTTACCTTGAGCGTTAGGCGCCTTAGTGGAGGTCTCGGATGAAGGCCCTTTGGAGCAATCGGCTCTTCAAGATTGGCGCGATCATCGCAGTGCTCGGCTGGACACCCCTGCTTGCCATTATTCTGCTTGCCGCGATCGGGCTCTGGCCGGATCCAAACCCAAATCCAATTGGCCCCGGCCTGCTGTTCTTCTTTACGTTCTGGCCGGCCGTGATCTGCCTTGGCATTGGGGCGCTTCAGGTATGGCGTCGTCGCGGGCAGCGTGGCGGCGCCTAACAATTCGTTCAAGCCGAACCCGCTTCGCGGCTTCGTCTTGAACGACTCGCAAATTGGTCGTCCGCCGTTCTCCGACTGCTGTGGCAGCGGGTCGGCTTAACTCAGGCGTTAGACCTTTGCGTCAGCCACTTGCGCCACCCAAAGTGATATTGTAGTGTCACTTCATGCGCACCGAACTCGTCACTACCCTCAAGCGCCAGGCCACCGAGCTCCTCTCGGACATCGAGCGGGATAAGGAGCCCATTCTTATTACTCAGCATGGCCTGCCCAGCGCCTACCTGGTGGACGTTGAAACCTATCAGCTAATGCAGCAACGCATGGCCGTTCTTGAGGGCATTGCCCGAGGGGAGCAGGCGCTAGCTGAGGGTCGGGTGGCCACGCACGCTCAGGCCAAAAAGCGCCTTGCCCGATGGCTGAAATAATTTGGTCGGAGCCAGCCCTGAGCGATTTGGATGCCATTGCCGATTACATCGCACTGGAAAGTCCCGTCGCAGCCTCGGAGCTTGTCAAGCGCATCTTCGCTCACGTTGAACAGCTGGCTGACCATCCAGAGAGCGGTAGCCGTCCTCAAGAGCTCGGGCGCTCCCGCTACCGCCAGATTGTGGAGCCGCCCTGCCGCGTCTTCTACCGCTATGACGGACACAAGGTTTTCATCCTTCACGTCATGCGCTCAGAGCGTCTGCTGCGTAAAAGACAGCTTGCGTCTCGCGCCAAGCGGGCAAAGGTCTAACAATTCATTCAAGCCGAAGCCGCTTCGCGGCTCGGCTTAATTCAGGCGTTAGGCCGCACCAACCATGTCCTTGACCCACTACCTCTTTGGCGATTTCTCAGTTGAGTACCGCAGCAGCCTTTCGGTCTCAGAGGCCGTTGGACGTCTGACGGCTATTGCCGACGAGTCCATCTTGCCGGCCCCCGGCAGGGATGCGCTGCTTCATGGATACGTCACTAGGCACGAGGTCTTTCTGCATCAAGGCAATACATTATTCATCAATCCATTCCGTCCTCGTTTTATGGGCGCATTCGTAGAGGAGGATGGAGTAGCTTTGCTCAGGGGCAGGATTGTGGCAATGCGACTCTTCAAGGTCTGGTTGTCTGCCGGCATTCTCATGCTCTCCGCAATCATCTTTTCCGCAGTGTTTCTTCCCCGGCACGTCCATATAGACGGATCACCTGGCGAGTTCCTTCTCGTGCTAGGCATCTTGGGGGCATTCCTGCTCGCACTACGGATAGCGATGCTCCCTGCTTCGCCTCTAGTTCGTTCCCTAGAGGGCGTCATCCTCTCTGCAATTTCCGGAGAGCGGCCTAACAATTCATTCAAGCCGAAGCCGCTTCGCGGCTCGGCTTAATTCAGGCGTTAGGCCAGCACAATGAGAGACCTACACGTTGGAGGAAAGATCGGCGCCATCTTGGCTATTGCCTTTCTTGCTATG
>NZ_JBHSNM010000021.1:0-2838 GCF_042655745.1 Lysobacter yangpyeongensis
CTCAACAGCAGCAGGCCAAGAGCCCACGGTAATGCTTCACTAGAGGTGCCACTTCATGGGCTGCTGGCCTAACAATTCATTCAAGCCGAAGCCGCTTCGCGGCTCGGCTTAATTCAGGCGTTAGGCCTCTAAACTGGATGGACATGCCCCCGTTAGAGTCAGAGCTGATCGCCGCCTTGGATCATCACGATGAGCTGGTGCGGCTGTGCGCTGCCGGACGCTTGTCATTTTGGGATTTCTGCGCGGCGTATGACAACTTTTATTGGGCGTACGCACTGGACGGTCATGAGTCTGATCCCGACGGCCAAGCCGTGTTGGACAAGCTTGCGGACCGCATTGCGCCACACCGAGACTTGGCAGAGACCGTTCTGGCCAATGTCTGCTCGGACCACGACCCTGATAAAGGTAGCTACGGTAAGGCCGGTCGCTTTGGTCCCGATGAAGCTGTCATTCGGCTTAAGCTTGTTGCAGTCGGCCTTCCGCGTGACGAGGCCTAACAATTCATTCAACCGGAAGCCGCTTCGCGGCTCCGGTTAATTCAGGCGTTATGCGCGGTGGGATAGAGGTTGTTCAAACCTATCGTGCACCCGGTCTTGTTCCGCGGCTTGAGTGGCTTGGCATCTGCGCCAAGGCATCGCGTCTTCCGGCAACTCGCCGGCGCTACGCACCTGCAGTGTCCTCGGTAGCCGCAGCAGCGCCCTCGCCTTCGGCCGGTCAAAGCTCGCCCGATTCCTTTCCCGGCTCCATGGGGTGATTCTCGGGCACCGATTGTCCTGAGCTAAGATCTCTTCAGCAGCCAAGTTCTCCGGTTCTCCTGGCTGCATAACAATTCATTCAAGCCGAAGCCGCTTCGCGGCTCGGCTTAATTCAGGCGTTAGAGGACTAGGGGGGGCATTTCGCATGTGGAAGTTGGTGTTAGTTGTATCTGTCGCACTTTCCGGCTGCAGTCTGAAGACTTATCAAGCGCCGCCGCCTGAGCAGCCTGTGGCCCTTGTGAAATTCCAGTCGAGAGCTATGGGTTTCGAGATATTCAAGCTGTATGACAATTCGTCATGCACAACCCAGGGCGCAACGATGGCTTGGTTCAATGGCGGCAGAAAAACCGAGCCGGTTAGGCTCGCTTCAAACAAACAAGCATTCATCTTGTCAAGCCATTGGCGGCAGACTGGCATCACTGCGGCGCCGGGCGGTACCAACTACCTCTCAAGCTCTTGTGTCTACTTCATGAGCTTCGTCCCACAGACTGGCCGAACCTACAGCTATCGCCACGTCGACCTCCCCGGAGAGTTCTGTCGAATTGAAGTAGTCGACACCTCTACGGGCAGACCACCCGAGGATCTCGAAGCTCACAATCCAAATGAGTGCACGCCGCCAGCCAAGTAGCGTCCTCTAACAATTCATTCAAGCCGAAGCCGCTTCGCGGCTCGGCTTAATTCAGGCGTTAGACCTGTGCACCAACTATCAGTGAATCTCAATTTGGCGGCGCTCCTTGGGCGGATCAATAGATCCCTGGAAGAGGCGTCGCGTTTCGTATCGCTTGCCCTGAGCAAGGGCTCAGATACGCAGACGGCGGAAATAGCGCCATTCTCTATTCAGTTCAATTCTGGGTTGAGCTGGAGCCGAGAAGAGGAGAATTTGGCTTGGAGGCATTGGATCCTCAAGAACGGATTCCGCGACATTGCGGAGCTAATTTCCGTTGTCCTTGAAGAGGCACATCAAGTTCTGACTTTTTATGCACTGATCGATAGGCAAACTGCCGGCGAGACTCTCAATGCAGCAGCACTTGCCGCACGAGATAGGGACATTTCCCGATTTCATCGCCTCTCCCTCTCGGACAAACTTGAATGGCTTCTTGCACAGCCCGACTTCTCCATCCCTGATGAAAAGATTGAAGAGATAAAGTCAATCAACGCGGCTCGCAATTGTCTTGGCCATAGATCCGGAATTGTCGGAGAGCGGGACAAAACTCACGAGAATATGCTCATTGTTAAATGGCTAGGCCTCGATACTGCCGTCGAGGTTGAGGGCGTGGAGATACCATTTGAGCCACCCATGTACCTTGAAAAGGGCGGCACGGTGATAACGCGCCTAGTTCGGAGAACAAAAGAGTTCCAGTTGGGCGATCGGATTACTTTTGATGAGCGAGAGTTCTCAGAGATCGCATGGACAATATTTGCATTTGCTCAGGCCGTCACGTCCGCTTTGGAGTCAGCCGGAAAAGCTCGTGGCATCACCTTTACGGAAGCACAGGTCTAACAATTCATTCAAGCCGAAGCCGCTTCGCGGCTCGGCTTAATTCAGGCGTTAGCCCTCGGATCAATGTTCACCGCACTCAAAACAGCATGCGATCGCGGCGGCCCGCTAGTTGGCGTGCGTGTGGCTCCGCTTGTGCCAGGGTCCACACTCATCGGCGCTTTTGAGCTGAGATTCAAAGAGCTCACTGTCACTCTGTCGGTGGCCGATGACGACGAAATTTCGGTTACTTCTGCGCCGCTACTTCAACCCACACCCGCTCACGCTTCCGCGCCCTTCGCTTGGAGCCGGTGCATAGGCAAACGGCTGCGCTGGGCATGGCTCTTAACCAATCAACAGGGCTACACGGACGGAGTCAGGCTTGAGTTTGGCGATCCTGACGTCTCAGAATCTGTCGTTGTAGAGCTTGTCGTTGCAGCGTCCAGCCTCCACCCGTTTATTTCACAGCCCGCCGAGGGCTAACAATTCATTCAAGCCGAAGCCGCTTCGCGGCTCGGCTTAATTCAGGCGTTATGCGCGGTGGGATAGAGGTTGTTCAAACCTATCGTGCACCCGGTCTTGTTCCGCGGCTTGAGTGGCTTGGCA
>NZ_JBHSNM010000022.1:0-2732 GCF_042655745.1 Lysobacter yangpyeongensis
TGCGCGGTGGGATAGAGGTTGTTCAAACCTATCGTGCACCCGGTCTTGTTCCGCGGCTTGAGTGGCTTGGCATCTGCGCCAAAAGCATCGCGTCTTCCGGCAACTCGCCGGCGCTACGCAGCTGCAGCGTCCTCGGCAGCCGCAGCAGCGCCCTCGCCTTCGGCTGGTCAAAGCTCGCCCGATCTCTGTCCTGGCTTCCGTGGAGTGATGCCCGTGCACCGATTGTCCTGGGCTAAGATCTCTTCAGCGGCCTCACTTCACCGGCTCTCCTGGCTGCATAACAATTCATTCAAGCCGAAGCCGCTTCGCGGCTCGGCTTAATTCAGGCGTTATGCGCGGTGGGATAGAGGTTGTTCAAGCCTCTCGTGCACCCGGTCTTGTTCTGCGGCTTGAGTGGCTTGGCATCTGCGCCAAAAGCGTCGTCTCTTCCGGCATCTCGCCGGCGCTGCGCAACTGCAGTGTCCTCAGTAGCCGCAACAGCGCCCTTGCCTTCGGCTGGCCAAAGCTCGCCCGATTCCTTTCCCGGCCCCATGGGGTGATTCTCGGGCACCGATTGTCCTGGGCTAAGATCTCTTCAGCAGCCAAGGTCTCCGGTTCTCCTGGCTGCATAACAATTCATTCAAGCCGAAGCCGCTTCGCGGCTCGGCTTAATTCAGGCGTTAGGCCGCAAGCAGGTCAAAAGCAGAAAGAGTGGTTTCAAGCGAGTGCCAGCATTTATGGCTGCGCTCATTGTTCCTTCGGCGAGATTCTCGGGCGCGCCCAGGCAATCGCGGGATGCGCCTGCAGCTCCACCACACCAAAGTTTCTCGGCCTCCTTACGTGATTCCCGCGATGCGCTCAGGGTCTCCAACGCGCGCCCCGACCTGGCCTGACTTCGGACCGAAAAGCGGACAGTTGCTCGGCCCCCAACCACTACGGCACCATCGGCGGCCTAACAATTCATTCAAGCCGAAGCCGCTTCGCGGCTCGGCTTAATTCAGGCGTTAGGCGGCATGGAACGTTTCGTCGTAATCGTGATGATTTTCCTGACCGGCTGTGCCACAGCAGATCGGACCTATCAACGTGCACTGTCCAATTGGCACGTAGAGCCGGCCGGCCCGGCGACGTTCACTGCCAGATATTGGGTGCGTCCAGGTGAGCAGATTCCCACGTCTCACGCCGAGGAAATTCCGGCTCAAGAGGCTGAGAGCGCTTGCGTTGCCCGCTTGTTGAGTTCCGTTAACCGCCCCGGAGAACCAAAAGCTTTTGTAGACTCCGTCGCCCAGTGCATGCGATCGCAAGGCTGGGAACTTCGAGAAGGGCCGCTGGCAATCACTAGCTAGCCGCCTAACAATTCATTCAAGCCGAAGCCGCTTCGCGGCTCGGCTTAATTCAGGCGTTAGGCATTTGAATCATGGGTACTGCAGCTTGGGTTTGTTTTGATTGCCGCGCCGCTGTTAGGCGCTCCACGGCATTTGCCGGTGAGGTCCCTTGCCCGACGTGCGGCAAACTTTGCGCATACCTTGGCTACAAGATCCCGGTCCCGCCAAAGGACAAAACGCGGGAGTGGTCGGCTCTTCGCGACAAACTCTCCCGCGAGCGGATGCAGCGGGAGCTGACCGCGGGCGCCGCTGCAGTCCGGGCCAAACACGACCTGGAGCAGGAGATCGCGCGGCTTGAGGCCATGCCTGCCAATGAGGGACGGGCCAAGGCTATTCGGTTGCTTAGGCGCCGCCTTTCCGGGTCAAATGCCTAACAATTCATTCAAGCCGAAGCCGCTTCGCGGCTCGGCTTAATTCAGGCGTTAGGCAGCATGTCCAGATCTCTAATGACCGTCAGACCAATCTCAGAAGCAGAGGCTGCTGTCGTTATGCGTGCGCTCGCCGTTGCGGCAACCGATGAGTTCGCACCCGCCTTTAGTCCGTTAGTTCAGTCGCTGCAAGTTGTTGGGCGCTGCGATTGCGGATGCGCTTCTGTAGATTTTTGCGTGCCCACGCAAGGCCAGGTCGCTCGCATAGTTGCTGATGCGGTTGCCAAAGCTCCCAATGGCGAGGATCTGGGTCTTATCATTTGGGCGCTCGATGACCAACTTTCGGCGCTAGAGGTGTACAGCTACTCGGACAATCCGGCGCCGCTTCCGGTAGTAGCATCCATCTCAGGGTATGGCAGCACGGGCAACACGGGTGCTGCCTAACAATTCATTCAAGCCGAAGCCGCTTCGCGGCTCGGCTTAATTCAGGCGTTAGGCCCCAGGTTACGTAATGGACGACCTGTTCCACACCGTCAGATCGCTACAGACCCAATTCGTAGTGGCGCACCGCACTGAAGAGGAGATTGTGCTGGCGGTCGATGCCGCTGAGGTTGCTGGGGTCCTTGGTCCCGCAAACTTACGGTTCAGCCGGCCGCGAGATGCGTGGGCATCCCGCTGGGATTCCGTCCTTCGTGAATGGCAAGACGTTCCCGAGCTTTCCACACCCATGCATGGCTTGATCTGCGAGGCTCACATCAAGCCGATCCCGGTAGGCATCACCGTGAGCTTTAGTGACAAACAAGAACCGCTGATTCGCTGGGGTTTTGTCGCCGATGGTCTTACAGTTGAGTCAGGTAGCGGCCTATCGCGGGCTGGGGCGTGAATTCAACCACCAAGTGCGACAAGCTCCTCTAACCGAATAGTTTTTGCATTGGGCTGCGATAGCCATAGCGCTTCCTCGGTCTGGTGTTGAGTCGATGGGCAATGGCATCACAGTGTCTCT
>NZ_JBHSNM010000023.1:0-1902 GCF_042655745.1 Lysobacter yangpyeongensis
GAAGGCACAACTCGCCGAGCTGGAATGGCCAATCGTCGAGAGGCCCACGGAAGAACCGGGAGGCGAGATGCGCTGGCTGGCTGCTTGGCGAAGCCACTGCAACGATTTTCAGCGGCCTAACGCCTGAATTAAGCCGAGCCGCGAAGCGGCTTCGGCTTGAATGAATTGTTAGGGGGCAGGCTGCGATTCTCCAACGAACTCAAAGTTGACGAACTTTTCCTTTGGGTATCGCTTTAGCGCCGCCGCCCTAAACTTGTCTCTCATTGTGCAGATGGACTCATTTGTCCGGTCTACATGATAAATGACGTCGTCGGTCAATCGCTGGAGTTTGTTGTAAGTAGGTTGTCCCAATGCAGATGTGAACTGAGCGCCGGTGTACTCAGCAGAATCGTTGAAACCGGCAGCCATCAGCCTTGGCTGCACCTCAGTAAGGATCATTTCCGATCTGGCGTTAATGGCCTTTAGTGCTTCTATGTAACGCCGCTCCTCTACCGATAGCTCAAAGAGCAGCTGCTGCTCAGTTGCTGATGAGAGGAAATCAAGTGACTTAAAGTCAAACCGTAGCGTGTCGAGGTCGAATGGGAGAGTGGCTTGTATACCGATGTGGCGCCCAGGATGATGGCGTTGAGGATCAATGTGATCCTTTTGATAGAGCTTCAGCTCATTGGCCTGTTGCATCATGACCAGGAGGGCTCTATTGGCAGCAGCTATATTCGATCGGTCGATCTCGCGCGATTTTTCAACCGACTGGAGCTTGAATGCTGCCCAAGCACCAGCGAACGAAGCGATAAGAGTCGCCAAAGGATTGATGATGTCTGTCATATGCCGAGGAAGTTGATCCTGCCCCCTAACGCCTGAATTAAGCCGAGCCGCGAAGCGGCTTCGGCTTGAATGAATTGTTATGCAGCCAGGAGAGCCGGTGAAGTGAGGCCGCTGAAGAGATCTTAGCCCAGGACAATCGGTGCTCGAGAATCACCCCATGGGGCTGGGAAAGGAATCGGGCGAGCTTTGACCGGCCGAAGGCGAGGGCGCTGCTGCGGCTGCCGAGGACGCTGCAGCTGCGTAGCGCCGGCGAGTTGCCGGAAGACGCGATGCTTTTGGCGCAGATGCCAAGCCACTCAAGCTGCGGAAGAAGACCGGGTGCACGATAGGCTTGAACAACCTCTATCCCACCGCGCATAACGCTTAGTAGACCCCAAAAGCGGGGATATGGACGGGATATTCAGGTGGCGCCGACAGGGAGTCAAGGCGGGAAACCGCGAGGAAGATCAATCGGTTGCGCCGGGCGGACGGGCGGCGAAGGCGCTAGAAGCGCCGTGCATATTTCACTTTGCGGGGCGATAAGTTTTATGACCCGCAAATGTTGAATTTGCTCTTGTCCGGCGGAGCGGTGGTGTGTACGGCCTAACGCCTGAATTAAGCCGAGCCGCGAAGCGGCTTCGGCTTGAATGAATTGTTAGGCCTCAGCCAGCAGCTTTGCCGTGAGCCCAACGCCAAAGACTGCGATGCCCCAAATCAGAAATGGTACGAGTACTGCCCAGAACACCGAAGGCCAGTAGCCAACCCTTTTTCGGAGCCAAGGAAGGCTAGCTCTACCAAATGCCAAAAAGAAGATTGGCAATACAAAAAACGTGAATGTTGTTTGGGTCAAATGGCCTGAGGCGCCAAAAAGGAGAAAGGCAAGCGGGAAGACCCAGGCAGAAACATAGTAGGGCCAGAACTCCCTGGCGGCTTTGAGAAGGCTGTTGGACGATTGTCTTGATGCTTCCATGAGGCCTAACGCCTGAATTAAGCCGAGCCGCGAAGCGGCTTCGGCTTGAATGAATTGTTAGGCGCCGGAAATTGCCAAAGTAAGTGCGACAACTCCAGCCCCCAAGAATGCAGGGGTGAGCTGGCAGACTG
>NZ_JBHSNM010000024.1:0-1832 GCF_042655745.1 Lysobacter yangpyeongensis
TTCGCGCAGGACGCCGCACCCGCGCCGCAGGAAAAGGAAGCCACGACCCTCGAGCGCATCGAGGTCACCGGTTCGCGCATCAAGCGCACCGACATCGAGACCTCGCAGCCGGTGTTCTCGCTCAGCCGCGACGACATCCAGGCGCAAGGCCTGACCTCGGTCGGCGACGTGATCCAGAACATCACGTCGAACGGCTCGACCCTCAACACCACGATGAACAACGGCGGCAACGGCGAGACCCGCGTCAGCCTGCGCAACCTCGGCTCCAACCGCACCCTGGTGCTGGTCAATGGCCGTCGCTGGATCGGTGGTACCGGTCTGGGCGGCGCGGTCGACCTCAACACCATCCCGACCGCCGCGGTCGAACGCATCGAAGTGCTGAAGGACGGCGCCTCCTCGATCTACGGCTCCGACGCCATCGCCGGCGTGGTCAACGTGATCCTGCGCCAGAACTTCGACGGCGCCGAAGCCAACGCCTACTTCGGCCAGTTCGACAAGGGCGACGGCACCCGTGAGTCCTACGACTTCACCGTCGGCAGCGCCGGCGACCGCTGGGCCGCCATGCTCGGCGTCGGCTATGTGAAGGAAGAGCCGGTGTGGGCGGGCGACCGCGACATCTCCAAGGAACCCGTCGCCGGCACCGGCGCTGCCTTCGGCAGCACCACCTCGCCGGACGGCCGCTTCGCGCTGTGCTCGGGCGTGTTCACGCCGGGCGCCTGCTCGGTCGGTCAGACCCGTCCGGACGGCACCGCCGGCCAGTTCTCCTACAACCCGGGCCAGACCCCGGCCGATTGGCGCCCGTGGGGCGCCGGTCCCAACGACGTCTACAACTTCGCGCCGGACAACTACCTGCTGACCCCGCAGGAGCGCCGCTCGATCTTCGCCAACGGCTCGCTGGACATCACCGACAACCTGCGCTTCAAGGTCACCACGACCTACAACGAGCGCGTGTCCGAGCAGCTGCTGGCCGCCATGCCGATCGTGCTGGGCACCGGCCCCGGCGCCAACACGCAGTCGCGTGCGGTGTCGATCAGCCCCTTCAGCCTCTACAACCCGTTCGGCAATCCCGACCTGGGCGGCGACGGCGTCACCTCGGTCAGCCGCATCCAGCGTCGTGCGGTGGAGACGGGCGGCCGTTCGTTCAACCAGGACGTGACCACCTTCGCGTTCGACGGTGCGTTCGAAGGCAGTTTCGACATCTTCAACGACCGCGTCCTGGATTGGGAAGCCGGCTTCTTCTGGGGCCGCAACCAGTCCAACAACGTCACCAACGGCCTGTTCAACGTGCTCGCGCTGAAGGACGGCCTGGGCCCGTCGATGCTCGACGGCAGCGGCAATCCGGTGTGCGTGCGCACCCCGGGCGACCTGTCCACCGTCATCTCCGGCTGCGTGCCGATCAACCTGCTCGGCGGCGTGGGTTCGCTGACCCAGGACATGCTGGACTACGCGACCTTCGTCGCGCACGACCAGTTCGAGTACAAGCAGAAGACCTACTACGCCAACATCGGCGGCGAACTGTTCGACATCGGCGACGCCGGTGCGTTCGCGTTCTCCTTCGGTCTGGAACACCGCACCGAGTCGGGCTTCGACTCGCCCGACGCGCTGATCAACTCGGGCAACACCACCGGTAACGCCCGCACCGCGACCAAGGGTGGTTACAAGGTCGACGAGGCTTACCTCGAACTGGCGATCCCGGTGCTGAAGGACCTGCCGGGCGCCCGCCTGCTCGACTTCAGCGTCGCGACCCGCTACTCGGACTACAGCAACTTCGGCGACACGCTCAACAGCAAGTTCGGTTTCCGCTGGAAGCCGATCGACGACCTGATGGTCCG
>NZ_JBHSNM010000025.1:0-1581 GCF_042655745.1 Lysobacter yangpyeongensis
GAGCGCATCCCGGATTGCCTGGGCGCGCCGCGAGGCAGTGACCGAAGGAATCAATGGGCGTAGCCAGAGCGCCGGCACTGGCGAGAACCCACTCCTACGCTTTTGACTTGTGCGGCCTAACGCCTGAGTTAAGCCGAGCCGCGAAGCGGCTTCGGCTTGGACGAATTGTTAGGCCGCCAGTGTCGCCCTGAAAACTGGAGCACCGCAAGCCTGCCGGGTGGCCGAAGCCTTGAGCAATCGTAGCGCGCGGCAGGAAGCCGCGTGCGCATCTCGGGAAACAGAAGGTTGAGCGAATTGCTTTGGTTGCAGGAGCTTTGGGCGCAAGCCGTGAAAAGCGCAGGACGCGCCGCCGAGGACTTGCAGAAATCGGAAGCCAAAAGGCGAGAGTGGCTAGTGCGCGAGAGTGCTTCTACGAAAGAACCCGTGCGGCCTAACGCCTGAATTAAGCCGAGCCGCGAAGCGGCTTCGGCTTGAATGAATTGTTAGGCACCGTTGCCGTTACCAGACAGGCGCTCGTAGTTGCTCTTGCCGACCGCAGCGAGCTCATCAAGCACAGCGGCGAAGCACGCAAGGCCAAAGTACATTGGAAAAAGTGCCCAAGATGGAAGTACAGAGCCGGCAAGAACCATAAGCGCAACGAGTACATTGAGAATGAGCCAGCCCTTAGCGGATTGAGGTGCGGCCAGTCTCAACTCCTCACCGCGCACTACCCAGGTAAACACGGCGAATCCAATGACCGCCCAAACGGGTTTGGGGAGAAGCGACCAGTAACTCTCTGTGCTCTCGACGCCGAAGTCTGTCAGGGCAATAAAGGCGATGGCGATGGCGGAAAGCACAATCCAGACGAAGAACATCACCTTGGCCTGCGCCCAGCCCTCTCGGAAGGTCACATACGGCAAGTACTTGAATGGCGAATCTTTGACTGTCATGACACTCCCCTAGGTGCCTAACGCCTAGTAGACCCCAAAAACGGGGATATGGGCGGGATATTCAGGTGGCGCCGGCGGGGAGTCAAGGCGAGAAAGCGCGAGGAAGATCAATCGGTTGCGCCGGGCCGGACAGGTGGCGAGGGCGCCAGGAGCGCCGTGCATATTTCACTTTCCGGGGCGATAAGTCTTATGACCCGAAAATGTTGAATTTGCTCTTGTCCGGCGGAGCGGTGTTGGTTGCGGCCTAACACCAGAATTAAGCCGACCCGCGAAGCGGGTTCGGCTTGAATGAATTGTTAGGTGGCAAGCTGCCCGCAAGAGCATCAGTTGCCGCCTTTGGACAGCCAGTGTGCCATCTGGCCAGAACGCAGTGCCCGCTGCGACGCACAAGAGCCAACCGCCAGCCGCCATCATTGTCCTGGACCTTGGGGCCGACAGAGTGGGGTGCTTGAGAAGCGCGCTAACCGAAGCTTGGGTTGCCGAGGAGTGGCCTTTGCGTTGCCCCTAAGCCTTACGCAGTTGACACCTAACGCCTGAATTAAGCCGAGCCGCGAAGCGGCTTCGGCTTGAATGAATTGTTATGCAGCCAGGAGAACCGGAGAACTTGGCTGCTGAAGAGATCTTAGCTCAGGACAATCGGTGCCCGAGAATC
>NZ_JBHSNM010000026.1:0-1251 GCF_042655745.1 Lysobacter yangpyeongensis
TGGAGTGGCCCGGCTTCCACAGACACCTGAAAATGGGGACAACCCCGGAGGTGTTTGGATGGCAAGGCAGCGGTTCACTGCGGAATTCAAGCGAGAGGCGGTTCGGCTATTGGAGCGTGGCGACAAGCCAGTCACTCAGTTGGCGCTGGAGTTGGGCGTGCCGCGCAACCGGCTCTACAAGTGGCGCGATGCGATTGCTACCGATGGTGACTTGGCGTTTCGGGGTTCGGGACGGCGCTCGCCGCAGCAGCATGAGCTGGCGCAGTTGCGTCGACAAGTCGCCAAGCTGGAGCAGGAAAATACGATCCTAAAAAAAGCGACGGCGTACTTCGCGAGCGCATCCAAGCGCGGTACGCCTGGATCGACGGACAACGGATGATGTTCCCCTTGACCGACCTGTGCCGGGCACTGAAGGTTTCGCTCAGCGGCTACCACGCGTGGAAGCGTCGTCCGCCGAGCATCAGGGCAACGCAAGACGTGAGGCTTGCGGCCGTGATCGCGGCCACGCATCGGGAACTTCGGGAGAGTTATGGCAGTCGTCGCCTGTGGCGCGAACTGCGTCGGCGCGGCATCGATTGCGGACGCCATCGAATGGATCGCCTGCGTCGAGCACACGGACTGTGCACTCGCCGGCGGCGCCGATTCCTACGCGCCCGTACGGCCTACCAGCGCACGCCACCGGCACCGCGATTGTGCACTTGGCCGTTCGCCGCACCTTCGCCGGATCGACTGTGGGTCGGCGACATGACGCAGCTGCCGACGCGCGAAGGGCCGCTCCACTTCGCGGCACTGATCGATGCCTGCAGCCGACGCGTCGTCGGCTGGGCGATGGATGACCACCAGCGGCTCGATCTGACTGAGCGCGCGCTCGATATGGCGTTGCAGCAGCGTCGCCCGAAGCCTGGTCTGATCCTTCATCACGACCGGGGCAGCCAGTACACCGGCGCGCGTTATCGAGCCAAAGCGGAGGCAGCGAATATCCGCCTGAGCATGAGCCGACCCGGACTTCCGTACGACAACGCGATGGCAGAGAGTTTCTTTGCCACCCTCAAGCATGAGATTGGCGACGACAAACCTTTCGAAAACCGCGAAGCCGCACGCAGCGCGGTCTTCGAGTATGTCGAGGTGTTCTACAACCGCGTTCGCCTGCATTCGGGGTTGGGTTATCGATCACCGATGCAGGCCGAGCGGGAGTATCAATCGGTCAGGGCTGTATCCTGACTACCTGTCTGTGGAATGCGGGGCAGTCCA
>NZ_JBHSNM010000027.1:0-1128 GCF_042655745.1 Lysobacter yangpyeongensis
TGGAATGAAGAGTGCTGACAGGAAAGCGACGACCACATGCGCCCAGCGCCGTTCTGAGCTCGGGGTAGCTGATTGAGGTGGTTGAAAGAGATTCATCACAAGCAGCCTAACGCCTGAATTAAGCCGAAAACAATCGCGTAGCGATTGGTTTTCGGCTTGAATGAATTGTTAGGCCGCACTCTAGCGAGGAAAGTGAGTGCCCGGCAATGCTGCTCTTGGGCCGAAGCCAGGACGGCTGGGGCGCGCTTAGCGGAACTGCGAGCGCATCCCGAGAATCACAGGATGGAACCGACAGACTCCGGTGTGTTGGAGCTACGGGCGCACCCCAGGGTTGCCCGGGCGCGCCGCGAGAATGCGGCCGAAGGAATCAATGAGCGTAGCCAGCCATGCCGGGACTCGCCGGAAACCACTCCTAACGCTTTTGACTTGCTGCGGCCTAACGCCTGAATTAAGCCGAGCCGCGAAGCGGCTTCGGCTTGAATGAATTGTTAGGCCGCACCGCGAGACAGTGCGGCCTCAATGACTTTAGAAAGCCAAGCAATATCATTACGAGCGAAGTACTTGCCCAGCTGGACTATGGCGGCTCCAGCGGCCAGCATGCCAATGCCGGCAAACGGGAACCACCATAGCGTGTCTTGGGAAGATGCGACCGCAGCGGTGGCAAGAACGGTCCAGAGAAGGCAAAAGCCGAACCAGAAGGTCAGGAAAGTCTTTACAACCCAATGCATGGTAAAGCGGCCGACAAGTACGACGCCATGTCCGCTCCTCTCAAAGTTACCAACAAAGAACGGCTTGAACGAATTGCGTACAAATGGAATTGACCGTTGGAGCACAACCTTACTCTCGCTCACCTTTCCGACGCCAATTTGGTTTGTGGGTGACCAACTGGTTGTGGCGCTACGGAGCCTTTCGACGGACTCGCCAAGACTGTATCTACTCTCGAATGTCGCCGGGGTCGAGCCGTAAAGAAAGTTGAGCATTGCGCGAATCATCGTTGTGCGGCCTAACGCCTGAATTAAGCCGAGCCGCGAAGCGGCTTCGGCTTGAATGAATTGTTATGCAGCCAGGAGAACCGGAGAACTTGGCTGCTGAAGAGATCTTAGCTCAGGACAATCGGTGCCCGAGAAT
>NZ_JBHSNM010000028.1:0-1093 GCF_042655745.1 Lysobacter yangpyeongensis
CGGAAATTGCCAAAGTAAGTGCGACAACTCCAGCCCCCAAGAATGCAGGGGTGAGCTGGCAGACTGGTTGGGACTCTGATCCGGCAAGAAAGGAGCCCCAACCGTGACGTACCACCAGCTCACCGAGCTCGAACGATACATGATCTCCAAGCTGCGCAAGAGCGGGCAGTCTGTGAGCGAGATCGCGCAGCTCATGGATCGGCACCGCAGCACCATCTACCGCGAGTACCAGCGCAACAGTACCCAGGTACGGAGCTGTCTGACCTACTGCCCCAGCAAGGCGCAGGAGCGCCGTAATGGCCGGCTTCGTCGGAGCCGGCGAGGTTCGCACCATAGCGAGGAGCAGTACGCCCGCGTCGCTGTTCTGCTCAAGGAGCAGTGGAGCCCGGAACAGATTTCCGGGACGCTGGCAGCGCAGGGTGAATTCAAGATCAGCTACCAGACTATCTATCGCCACATCCGTCGCGATTGGCGAGCAGGAGGTGATTTGTATCTGGAGCTGCGCCGGCGCTACAAGCGGAGAAAGCGCCATTACGGCGTGGAAAGGCGGGGAAGACTGCAGGGAAAACGCATGATCGACGAACGCCCCGCGATCGTCGATAGCCGCCAGGAGGTCGGTCACTGGGAAGGCGACACCATGACGGGAGCATCCTGGGACAAGCATTGCATCGTGACGCTGGTGGAGCGTTCGACGGGCTACACGCTTATCGGGAAGCTCGCAAACCGGACGACCAAGGAGTTGAACAAGAAGGTGCTTGAGCTCATCAGACGATCAGGTCTGCCGTTCCTCAGCATCACCTACGACAACGGAACGGAGTTCCATGGTTACGCAGAGCTGGAAGCTGCCACCGCTACTACGGTTTACTTTGCACGCCCCCACCACCCGTGGGAGCGTGGCACCAATGAGAACACCAATGGTTTGATCCGACAGTACCTACGCAAGGGCGAGAGCATGTCCAGCTTGGCGCAGAGACACTGTGATGCCATTGCCCATCGACTCAACACCAGACCGAGGAAGCGCTATGGCTATCGCAGCCCAATGCAAAAACTATTCGGTTAGAGGAGCTTGTCGCACTTGGTGGTTGAATTCACG
>NZ_JBHSNM010000029.1:0-599 GCF_042655745.1 Lysobacter yangpyeongensis
CCGCTGTCCACTACCTGGCAGGTGGTTGCCGATGGCGACCTCGACGGCGACGGAAACACGGACATTCTCTGGCGCAATGCCGCGACCGGGTCGAACGTCGCCTGGTATGCCGGCCTGTATGCGCACCGGAAGGGGCTCGGCGCGATCACCGACCTCAACTGGAAGGTCGGCGGAATCGGCGACTTCGACGGCGATGGGAGGGGAGACATCTTCTGGCGCAATCCGGTGACCGGCCAGAACAAGGTGTGGCCGGGCGGTAGCCAGGCGAGCGAAAGCCCGCGTCAGGGCATTGCGGGCCAGCAGTGGATCGTCGGCGGAATCGGCGATCTCAACGGCGATGGCAAGGACGACATCGTGTGGCGCAACACCAGCCTGGGCAACAATGTCGTCTGGTGGTCCGGCAATTACGCCACGCGCGGTTCCCTTTACATCATGGGGACGAGCTGGAAACTCGTTGGCGTCGGCGACTTCGACGGCGACGGGAATGACGATCTGCTGTGGCGCTCCCTCGCGGGGGATAACAAGATCTGGTATCGCGGCAACGGGGCCACCAGTCGCGTGCTGACGGCAATGGCAAGCGACTGGATTGTCGCCGCGGT
>NZ_JBHSNM010000030.1:0-530 GCF_042655745.1 Lysobacter yangpyeongensis
TGCCAAGCCACTCAAGCTGCGGAACAAGACCGGGGGAACGAGGGCGTAAAAGCAGCTGTTGTTCCACCGCGCATAACGCCTGAATTAAGCCGAGCCGCGAAGCGGCTTCGGCTTGAATGAATTGTTATGCAGCCAGGAGACCCGGAGAACTTGGCTGCTGAAGAGATCTTAGCCCAGGACAATCGGTGACCGAGAATCACCCCATGGGGCCGGGAAAGGAATCGGGCGAGCTTTGACCGGCCGAAGGCGAGGGCGCTGCTGCCGTTGCCGACGACACTGCAGCTGCGTAGCGCCGGCGAGTTGCCGGAAGACGCGATGCTTTTGGCGCAGATGCCAAGCCACTCAAGCTGCGGAACAAGACCGGGTGCACGATAGGGTTGAACAACCTCTATCCCACCGCGCATAACGCCTGAATTAAGCCGAGCCGCGAAGCGGCTTCGGCTTGAATGAATTGTTAGGCGCCGGAAATTGCCAAAGTAAGTGCGACAACTCCAGCCCCCAAGAATGCAGGGGTGAGCTGGCAGACTGGT